>NZ_CP049298.1:1200000-2400000 GCF_011058315.1 Chryseobacterium sp. POL2
GTCCTCTTTTACATCTACCATAATTGGCGTGGCACCACAATGCAAAACAGCCAATGCAGTTGCACTATAGGTATATGCTGGGACAATAACTTCATCTCCTTCTTTTATTCCAAACCATTTTAAAATTAAAATAGCACCTGATGTCCAAGAATTAACTGCCAAAGCTCTTGGTGCGTGTGTTAATTTGCACACTTCCTCTTCCAAGGCTTTTACTTTGGGTCCAGTGGTTATCCATCCAGATTCCAAAGTATCGACAACTTCATCGACGACATCTTGATCTACAAAAGGTGGAGAAAAGGGAATTTTCATATTTTTATGTTTTTTTTATAAATCTATACATTTTTCTGCCGTTATAACTTTCAAATTCATTAAGAATTTCGTAACCGCAATCTTTATAAAACATGATAGCTTTATCATTATTATCAAAATCGGTAGTTAGTGATATTGGCAGTTTATTATTTTCATTGCTAAGTTCTTTTTCAAATGCTGACAATAATATTTTGCCATAACCTTTTTTATTTGAAATAGTAGCAATACTTAACAATTCTGCAAAAATAAGCATTTCTTGGCTAGATTTGCTAGCATTTGAGCCTAATCTTTTTAAGGCTACTGGATTCGTGAAAAAAATATGTAGTCCAGCTTTGGCAAATCCAAATAAATTATTTTTTAACAGTTTTTTAAAAAAGGATGTATTATTAAAACTTCCTGCAGCAAATCCAACTATTTTATCTTCATCTTCTAAAACCACTAAAAGGCCAGGCTTTTTTAAAAACGCGCGATAAAACTCAATTAAAAAAATTTTCCCTAAGCTACTTAAGAAAAAATTTTGAAAACGTAAAAGATGTATCTCGACTATTTTTTTAATATCACTATTGTTAGCTGGTCTTGTTTTCATTAGTTAATTACATTTTGTTTTAAAAAATCATGAATCTTGGACGCTCCTGCTGCTCTAGAAAACTCTTGCGCATAAAGCAATTTGCTTTGCTCTTCTATATTCTTGACCATTAACTCATCCATATTGTACAGCTTTTGGATTGCTGTTAACATTGCTATATTATTTTCAGATTCAAAAACTTCGCCCAGTCTATTCGCACTGATTAATTCTGCAGCTTCACCTTCTACTCCGCCTAAAACTGGTTTTCCAACCTCAATATAAGCCTGAAGTTTTGAAGGAATAATGGATTTATAAATTGGATCCGAAATCAAATGTAAAAATAAACAATCGGCTGCATTCAAATACTTTGAAATTTCATTGCTTGACACTCGTCCGTGCAATTCTACATTGTTTATGTTTTGGGTTTTCAGTTTGGTTTTCAAAATTTCAAAATCCGTCCCATCACCGAAAAAATGAAATTTAATTTTCGGGAATTTTTCTTCTACCATTTGGTACGCTTCAGTTAATAATGATAAACCCTGATGCACCCCAATATTCCCAGCATACACAATATTGTAGGAATCTCCAGAAAATTGATAATTTTCATAATCGACCTCCGGATTTTTCTCCACCATTGACCAATTGTATAAAGTTAAGATTTTTGTTTTTGAAATTCCTTTTGATTCAACTATTTTATTAAAGCTATTAGAAACAGTTACAAAACAATCAAAAAAGCGATAATAAAAGTTATTCAGTAAAACATCTAATATTTTGATGATCCACCCAAACTTAACCACGCCAGAAACTCGAATATTCTCGGGAAAAACATCCTGAATATCGAGTAATGTTTTAGACTTTCTTTTGAATAATTTAACCGTCCAAGCTACAAAAACCACAAATGGCGATGACTGCAAAATATAATAAAAGCTTTCTTTTTTACCGAATTTAAAAATGGCATAAGATGCAAAAATCCCAAAACAAAGGTAATTGAGAATCCGTTTAAAAACATTCAAACTATGATCGGCATAGGTAAAAGTCCTAATTACTTTTATCCCATCCAGAGTTTCAACCTGAAACAATGAATTTTTATAACCAGAATATATTTCTCCTTTGGGATAATTCGGTAAACCAGTTATCACAACGGGATCCCAACCTTTCTCTTTCAACGATTTTATAAAATCAATATCTTTAAGATAAGGTTCTGGCGTGAAGTATTGCGCTACATAAAAGAGTCTATTACTCATCATTATATTTCTTCCGACCAAACGGTTCTTTTAATATAATCTGTGTAAGAAATAATAATTCTCACCACTTTTTCGGAAACATTTGGCATTGAATAATCTGCTACAGGACGGAAGTTTGGAGACTGGGAATTAGAAACTAGCGTATTTCTTTCTCCAATGACTTGTGTTTGTAATTGCGCTAAACCTTGCATAATTCGTTCTGGAGAAAGTCCCACCATCATTACTGATGCTTCTTCCATAGCTTCTGGTCTTTCGTGAGCTTGACGAATATTTAAGGCTCTGAAATTTAGAATTGAAGATTCTTCTGAAATGGTTCCTGAGTCCGATAGACAAGCATACGCATGCATTTGAAGCGCATTATAATCATGGAAACCAAGAGGTTTTAGGAACTGAATTTCTGGACGCATTTCAATTTGCATCTTATCAATCATATTTTGTGTACGTGGATGCGTAGAAACGATGATTGGATATTGGTATTTTTCGGCAATTGCATTCAGAGAAGTCATTAATCCACGGAAATTTTTCTCTGAATTGATATTTTCTTCACGGTGAGAAGAAACGACAAAGAATTTTCCTTTTTCTAAATTCAATTTTTCTAAAACATTGGATGCTTTAATTTGCGGTAGATAATGATTCAAAACCTCAAACATCGGCGAACCTGTTTTGATAATTCTGTCCGCAGGAAGTCCTTCTCTCAATAAATATTCGCGCGCAATATCGGAATAAGTAAGATTGATATCCGAAGTATGATCTACAATTTTTCGGTTGGTTTCTTCGGGAACTCTTTGGTCGAAACACCGGTTTCCTGCTTCCATGTGGAAAATCGGAATATGTCTTTTTTTCGCAGGAATTGCACACAAACAAGAATTGGTATCACCTAAAACCAAAAAAGCATCAGGTTGCAATTCTTCCAACAAGGGATCTATTTTAATTAAAATATTCCCTACCGTTTCTGTTGCTGTTTTTCCAGCTGCTTCTAAAAAATAATCTGGTTTACGAAGTCCTAAATCTTCAAAGAAAATTTGATTGAGTTCGTAATCGTAATTTTGTCCTGTGTGGACGATGATATGTTCTACAGCTTCAGAATTGTCTAAAGCCATTAATACTCTTGATAATCTTATGATTTCTGGTCGTGTTCCCACAACCGTCATTACTTTTAATTTTTTCATTTAAAATTTTAAACAAAGATATAGTATATTTACAATCATTAAAAGCAACACAATGAAAAATTCCATTATTTTAATACTATTCTTCACATTTAATTTATGCTTATCCCAAAAAGTTAACATTACGAATTATGGCGCAGTAGGAAATGGTAAAACCGATGATACCCAAGCATTTAAAAAAGCTATTAATGAACTGAAAACAAAATACAGCTTCCAAAAAAAGCCAAGCGTATTGTATATTCCCAGTGGAACCTACCTTTTATCTCAATCATTGATTTTGGATAAATATATTAGTATTGAAGGAGAATTTATCAACACGACTGTTTTACAAACAAAATCTACCAACACACCTGTTATTATTCTTGAAAAAAACATAGACGAATCTATAATATATAATAGCTACAATTACATAAAAAATATAAGCGTACAAGGACCAAATTACCAAAATAGTTTCGTAGAAAATAAAGCAACAACCACCACGAACAATGTGGGAATTTTAATCAATGGGCTTCGTACAAGGATTGAAGATGTACAAATAGAAGGTTTTTCTAACAGCGGGATTGAAGTTAATGGATCTTATTACACTTTTATATCAAGAGTATTCTTAAAAAATAATGCAATTGGCCTGTTAATTACAAATACCTCAACAAGTGTTTACCTCACACAAAGCGAATTAAGATTTAATTCTATTGGTGTTATGATTAATAATAATTCATATTCTAATTTTATTAATAATAATATGATTGAGTCTAATGTTGCAACCTATTACAAAGATGATACATCCACTAACCAATCAAATATCAACAGTAGAGGGCGAGGAATAGTTCTTAAAAATGCGTTGACCAACTTTATCAACAACAATTATCTTGAAAATCACTTCGTGAATTTCACTTTAGACAGCGCCAGTAAAAATATCATCACCAATAATTTTTATGCCATTGGTAATATGACGGTTCTTCCTGATAAGAATCAAATTTTTATGCAAATGATTGGAAATTCAACCGAAAATACACTTTCTAACAATGCTTATCTAACTACCGAACCTCATCTAGAAGCTAATAAAATCATTATCGACAACCGAGATTATTCTTCCAATAAAATTGATGTCGGAAAAGACAATGAGAAAATTAAATCTTTGATGAAAAAAAGCATTTCAAATGAAAAAAACAGACCAATAATTGATTAGTTACCGGTCTATTTTTTAATTTTAAACTTCCAAGAAATACGTATCTGCATCCTCTGGATTAAAAGGTTCATCGATCCAAAAAATCGTGTACAAATCTTCTATTCCTATATTTTTGATGTTGTGGGTGTACCAAATGGGCATATCCACATAAGCAGGTTCTGTACCGTCTAAGTAAAAATCTAAAACTTCATCCGTATCTATTTTCCTTAACTGAATTAAAGCTTTTCCTTTAATCACCGCAAAACGCTCAATTTTTCGGGTATGATAATGATTTCCTCTTGTAATATCCGGAACTGTCGTTGAAAATGAACATTGTCCGCCAATTCCTAATCGAATGACTTCCACAAAAGCGCCTCTAGGATCGGTATGTTGCGTGAATTTTACTGGATAATGCGTCTTATAATCAATATATGAACGGTAGGTATTGAATAAATTGTGTTCGAATTTTGAATTCAAAACTGGAATTTCTCCACCATCAAAATACTTGGTTTTATAATCGTTTAATAAAGCTAAAACTTCAGAAACTTTGTTGGTTGAAGTTGGTTCTATAACCAATTCGGGCTGACTTTTCTCAGAACGAATTTCTTCCATGATTTTAACAACCAATTCCTGAACGTAAATCAGTTTTACATCACCATCATTAGCAATTGTTGGTGTTTCGCCATGCGTTAACTGATGGCAGAAAGTAGCGATAAATGAGTTATAGAAAGGCTTTCCGAAAGCTCCAAAAACATTTGGGATAATTAATCCCGTTGCTTTTCCACCATTTTCGTTGGCCCAGTTGACAATCGCTTCGCGACCTTCACGTTTCGATTTTCCGTAGAGATTATCTCTTTCTTCTTGTGTAGAAGACGATATCAAAACATGAGCTTTCGAATTGGTTCTTTTCAAAGAATCTACCAATTTGTTTGCTAAAGCGACATTGGTTTCATAGATAAATTGTTCTGATTCATGACGATTCATCGCTGCTAAATGCACAATAACGTCACATTTTGAGACAAAATCATCCAATTGGGTTTCATTTTCAAAATATTCTTTCTGGAAATCAACCCTTTCAAATTCTTCTGGAAACAGTCCTAAAGTATTATATAAATGACTTCCTACAAAGCCTTTTTGTCCTGTAATTCCAATCTTTTTTGGTGATTGGTTGTTGGTTGTTGGTAACTGGTTATTCATCATTTGTTACTGGTTATTGGTTATTGGGGATTAGGGACCAGGGATTGGGGACTTGAGATCAGGATCTCTAATTTCCAGTTTCTAACTTCTACTTTCAAATTTCTAATCTCTAGTTTCTAATCTTTAATTTCTAATTTCTAATCTCTAGTCTCTAGTCTCTAGTCTCTAGTCTCTAGTCTCTAGTCTCTAGTCTCTAATAAAATAATCAATTGGAAAACGGTATTCATCCTGAACTTCGCCTAAACCAAAATCTGCTAATACTAATAATTTATTATCCTCCTCCAAAGCCTTAATTGCCGTTATGCAACCTGCTGAAACATGAAGATAAGTTAAGGATTCTGAATCCAAAATATACTGCTGAATGCTTAAATCTTTCGAAGGATTCTCGAAATCATCAACAACAATCACCGAAATTTCAAATCGGCCTTTCATTGCTGCAAACCAACGTTGCTCAATTTTGTGTCCTTGCCATCCACGAATAAAATCCGTTGAATGATTCTCTAAAGTATAAATTCTTTTAATTTGCGAGGCATCAAAATCATTATTGAACGTGATAATTCCTCTTTCATCTTCGTGCCGGTTCCCGACAGTAATTGGTAATTGGTTAATTGTCATTGGTTAATTCAACTTTTCTTTAACAGATTTTATTAAACCCGACAACATTTTAGAGATTTGATCTAATTGGATGAGTAAAATTTCATATTCTGATTTTGTTAAATAGTTTAAATTCAAAGAAATTAATATTTGCGTATCAATCTCTTGAACACTGCCTAAAGAAATATATAAAAATTGTAAAAACTCTTTATCAGATTTTCTTCCAGCACCTTCGGCAATATTGCTTGGTACTGATACAGAAGCTCTTCTAATTTGATTTATCAATCCAAATTGCTCTTCTTTTGGAAAACGCATCGTTAAAGCATAAATTTCAGTTACAAAATCTATACTCAATTTCCAAACATCTAAATCTTTATGAGTTCTCATACCAGTTCCTAATAACTAATTACAAATCACTAATAAGGATATTGCATCACATCTTCTCCAAAAACTTCTTTTCTAATTAATGGTAAAGTTGAAATTAATTTCTTAAGACCTTCTACACCTTGTTGTTCGGTATTGTGAGAATGATAATCTTCGATTTTAGAAACATCTTCTTCACCTTCTGAGAAATATTTGGCATAATTCAGATCACGATTATCGGCAGGAACTCTGTAGAAATCCCCCATATCTTCGGCTTTCATCATTTCTTCACGGGTACACAAAGTTTCATACAATTTTTCTCCATGACGCGTTCCGATCACTTTAATTGGAACTTCTTTGCCCGTAAGTTCAATTAGTGCTTGCGCCAAATCGCCAATGCTTCCTGCAGGTGCTTTGTTCACGAATAAATCTCCTGGATTTCCATTTTCGAATGCAAATAATACTAAATCTACAGCATCTTCCAAAGACATGAAAAAACGCGACATATTTGGATCCGTAATTGTAATGGGTTCCCCTTTCTGAATTTGATTTAAAAACAAAGGAATCACCGAACCACGAGAAGCCATTACGTTTCCGTAACGTGTTAAACAAACCACCGTTTCTGTAAGATTACGAGACTCTGCAACGGCAACTTTCTCCATCATGGCTTTGGAAATCCCCATCGCATTGATGGGATAAGCTGCTTTGTCTGTTGAAAGACAAATGACTTTTTGTACTTTGTTGGCTGCTGCTGCACGAATAACATTTTGCGTTCCTTCCACATTGGTTTTCACGGCTTGCATCGGGAAAAATTCGCATGAAGGAACTTGTTTCAAAGCTGCAGCATGGAAGATATAATCTACACCACGAGTAGCAGGTTCAACACTTGTATAATCGCGAACATCGCCGATATAGTATTTTATTTTATCATTTTTGTAAAGATTTCGCATGTCGTCTTGTTTTTTCTCATCACGAGAAAAAATACGAATTTCCTTAAAATGATCTGTTTCTAAAAAACGCTTGAGAACAGCCGTCCCAAAAGAGCCTGTTCCACCAGTAATCAAAAGTGTTTTATTTTTTATTTTCATAATTTTAGAAATTTCAAAGCAATTTTTAAATATAAATATGGAAAAGCATAAAAAAGATAAGCGATATATTTTGGAGTTTTATTTTCTGGAAAATAACTTAGAGTTTTATTAAGCTTATTCGCAATATAAAAACCTAATAAAATGACTTTATAATCTATGTTATTTTTAAAAAAATTTTTGTTGTTTTTAACTAAATTATAAAATTGTGCTTTGGCTTGCAATTGAAGTCTGGGATCATAGGCAGCATTTTTACCTCTTAATCTCACTTTAGTTAATACATCTGGCAAATAACCTAACTCATATTTTTGAGCCAATTTGATCCAGAAGGCACTGTCTTCACCAACTTTATAATCTTGATTAAATCTAAGTGTATTATCTGATTTTAGCACTTCTGCTTTTATCATAACACAAGGCGTTGCAATACCACAAGATATTAACATTTTGGGAAGTATATAACCTTGAATATCGGGATTGAGTATTTTTATATTTTTTGGTGAGTCGTTTTCAAAAGAGAGATAATTGGTATGACTCCATACGAATCCATGAAGTTTCATGAATTTTATTTGTTTTTCAATTTTTTCTTTAACCCATAGGTCATCAGAATCAAGGAAACAAATATAGTCTCCTACTGCTTTTTCTATCCCCACATTCCTTGCCGCGCCTGCACCATTATTTGTGGTTTTGTAGAAACGGAAATTTGGATATTTAAGAATTAAATCATCGATATTATCTTTTGATCCATCGTTGATAATTATAACTTCTAAGTTTTGATAGCTCTGATTAAAAACTGATTCCAAAGCTTCTTCAAGCCACATCTTATTATTATAGAATGGAATAATGACACTAACCAATGGCGAATTTTCTTTCATAATTAAATCAATAGGAGTAGCATTATTTATTAGAGATAACAAAAATACTTTTCATCTCGTTCATCATTTCAGAAAATCTTTTAATGCTTTGTTTTTTATTCAAAACCTTAGCAATTATTTTTTTGAAATTCAATTCTTTAAGATACAATCTAATAATTCTTTGCTCATCAAAGTTATGTTTAGAAAGATAATATTTTAAAGAAATCATTTCATTTTTGAATGCATTTCTATTGAAAGGCCTTTCGTCTAATAGATGACTATATTTCTTTGTAGGGATATATGCAATATCAAAATTACTTTTAATAAATCTATTTGAAATATCAGATTCTTCATTATACATAAAAATTTGCTCATCAAAAAGACCAATTTTTTCGAACTTTTCTTTATCTAAGAATATAAAAGCACCCGATAAGAAATCCTTTTTAGAATCAAACTTTCCTTGTTTGTTCCTAAGTTTCATTATCCATCCAGAAAGAAAAAATGTCCATTCAGGTTTTCGATAAAACGAAATATTCTCTCCTCCCATTTGTTGATAGCCAATCATCGCTAATGAAAGACTGTTAATAAATCTAGCTTTTGCATCTTGCTGTAAGGGCTCCATTAATCTAACATCAGGATTCATGACAATAATGTATTGTCCTTGTGCTTGTTTAATTCCTATATTATTTCCACCACCATAACCATTATTTGCTGGGTTATGAATAATTTTCACCCTATTCTCATAACCAATTTGTAGGATTTTTTCTTTCAAAAGACTATGACCTTCTATTGGGCTATTATCTACAATGATAATTTCATAGCTAGAACTTTCTTCATATTGTGAAATACTTTGCAAAGCTTCTTCTATTAATTTATGAGAAAGATAGGTTACAATAATATACGAAAATTCTACCATTGTTTGTATTTCAAATATTTTATAGATTCTAACATGAGTTCTAATTCATGTAAAAAGTGATTTTCTTTTAATATATAGGAAGGCAGAATGTATATAAAAAGACATACAACAAAACAAACTGCTGAAAAACTTAGTAATCTATGTGCTTTTTGCCTAACCGAATAATCCCTAATCATATATAAGAAAAATATAACATATATAATTAGAAATGGCATCACATAGCGGTGTCCCGCGATCTGAAGAAAAAATGATACGGGGATAAATATGGTCGTATAAAATGTAAGTTTGTACAAAAAGACGAATTTTTTGTCCTCTTGCCAATCTTCATTATTCTTAATATAATATTTGGCTTGAAAATATAAAAAACCTACTAAGAAGATATAAGGTAAGGAGTTGAATAAGCCTCCAACAAAACCACTGATACCACCCTTGTCAAAATATTCTCCAAAATGTTCTATTTGTCGTGCAAAGCCTAAAGAAAAACCAAGGTAAACTATCGCAAAACAAGCAATCGATAAGATGAAGATAAACTTAAAATAATTATTTGTTTTAATAAAGAAATAGATGGGTATGAAAGTAAAAAGTACAATAGTGGCTGAGTGAGATACAAATGCTAGAATACAACAAATTATCATCCAAAGGTATCGGCGTTTAAACATAAAATGGAACGCAAATAACAGAATTGAAAAAGCTAAATAATATCTAATCTGATTAGCATAATGTACATAATCTATAAGTATATAGGCCAAAAACACATAAAAATAATTGGAAGTATATCTTTTGATAAAGAAAAAATAAATGAGTGTATAGGCCACAAGATGTGATAAGAACAGATCATCATAAGACCATCCTCGTTCTTTAAAAAAGATGGTTAATTGTTTGAAACCAATATCGGTAATGCCTATTTCATGTTTAAAAAGAAAATAATACATATTATAATCTGCTGTATAGCGAAGCCCAACAGTAAAAACAAATACTGCAGCTAGCAAAAGCCAAGACATAATATTGGTTATAAATTTAACTTTAATAACTTCACCTATATACCCAATACTATAATGCAGCAGAAATAAAACAAATAAAATAAACATCAATTTCTTTTTTCATGTATCCCCGTTACTACGAGAACGTTATCTTAATTTTTCTAATTAATTTTTTTGAACAAATTAAAACTATTTTTTCCCATAATCCATAAATCCATAACTATTCTTTCTTTTAAGAGTAAAAGAATCGCAAAATAAACAACAAAAACAAGAATAGAATATAACAAAATATTAAGAAAACTTTGATTAATATATAAATTTACAAATTCTGAAACTACAAAGACAACACCACCAGCAAGGATATACCAAACGATACTTTTTGAAAAAAAACTATTAACCATCTTATTACGGGTAATAATAACAAACATAAAAACAATAGCCAACAATTCTGAAAGAACCGCAACAACCGCTGCCCCATTTTGCTGATAGGAATTAATGGCATAAAAATTTATCAAAATACTAAAAACTGCTGATGTAACAACCGCCCAAGTATATACTTTTTCTTTTCCCATTGGATAAAGAACTAAAAAACCCATAAAGTAAGCTAAACTAACAATAATGCACAAAGGAGACAAAATTTTCATCGTAAGCACAGCATTCTCATATTCTGGACCCGCAAACAAATAAATCAACGAATCTGCAAAAGCATAAAAATAAACACTAAATGGTATAGAAAAAAGCAGCATAAATGCTAGGGACTTTTTTAAATATGCCATGTAAGATTTATAATCTGATGCATATAAGATGGATAATTTTGGTAACATTACAGAACCAATGATTGTTATAAAGCCAATCACGAAACGAATTAGCTTATTGGATACTGCATAATATCCGACATATTTATCTCCCACCAAACTACCAATTAAAAAATAATCAAGCTGAAGATAAATATTAACCGAAATCGTCCCAAGAAAAATTAATAAAATAGGCTTTAGATGTCTTTTTATATCAATCTTAGACCAATTAAATTCTACTTTTATAGTTCTTTTGTATAAAAAATAAATATTAAAAAGATTAGCACCGCAAGCGGTTATCACCAAACATAAAGCATATAACAGATAATCTGACGGTTCTTTGATATAGAGCAAAATAACCAATAAACTAATAATCCTCACAAGCAGGTAACGAACCGTAATGTATAACTGATTTTCTAAACCTTGAAAAAACCATTCTGCACCTATATTGGTCAAAAAAATCATAATACTCATCACGAGTATTAGATCTCTATAATTTAAAAAATAATCCAACTGATAAACAACCCCAAAAAGAACAAGATAAGAAACAATCGTTGTTAAGAATAAAATACTAAGCAACTCAATTGTTGTTCTTGCCAACAATTTTGGTTGATCCCGTACTTTTGAAATCTCTCTTATACCATACATGGGAATTCCTAAAGCAGAAAACATCAAAAAATAAGTAATCAATGTATTAATATACTCCACTCTGCCTAATGTTTCTGGACCAAGTGCTTTGTTAATATATGGCATTGTTACAATACCAATAAGAGCCCCCGAGAGGACTCTTGTTAAGTTCAGTATATAATTTATCTTAACATTTCTTGAATTTAATGTTTTAGAAATTGAAGAAATCATAATCCAAATCTTTTTCTTAATTTCTTAAACCAAGATTTCTCTTCGGCATGATAGCCGTACCCATACTTATTACCATATCCAAAATTAGACTTATGAACATCGTTAAGAACAAATGCGGTATTGTTGATTTTATGACTATCAATATTCTTATTAGCAAAGTCAATGAAAGCTTTATCAGTTATTTCTGAACGCGTTACATATAATGTTGTATCGGCATTGTCTGCAATCAATAATGAGTCTGTTACCAGCATTAGTGGTGCTGTATCCAAAATGACATACTCGTACATTTCTTTGACCTGATCAACCAGCATTTTGTATCGTCCATTCTCCAACAATGCAGTTGGATTAGGTGGAATACTTCCCGAATAGATTATGTCACAATTATCAGCAAATGAGCTTGGATATATTATATCTTCAATATTTTCAACACCTCCAGCCAAATATTCTGTAAGACCTGCGACAGTCTTTTTACTAAGATCATATCTTTGTAATTGCGGATTACGAATATCCGATCCTATGACCAATACTTTCTTCTTTGGTGAAGCTAATGCAAGCGCCAAGTTAATTGAAATAAAGGTTTTACCTTCTCCTTTAATCGTTGATGTCACCATAATGGTTTTACCCTTCTCCTTCTTAGGAAGCATAAAATTTAAGTTAGTAACCAAAATCCTAAAAGCCTCTGCCATAGGTGATACATCATTCATTTGTATTAAATGCTCATCACCTTTTGCCAACCTTGGAATTTCTGATAATACAGGGACTTTTGACAAACGCTCAAGATCATGTTTAGATTCTATACTATTATTAAATAATAAACGTAAATAGATGATAACAAAAGGTATCAATACTCCAAAAATCAATGCCGCAAGCAGCGTAATCATTTTCTTTGGACTCTCAGGCTTTTCGAGGGTATAAGCATTATCAATAACTCTCGCTTTATTAGCAGTCATCGCCAAGGATATAGCAGCTTCTTCACGTTTTTCTAAGAGTAATAAATATAAATTTTCTTTAATCTGTTGTTGTCTTTCAATACTTCTGAAAAGTTTTTCTTGACGAGGCACTTTATTAAGTTTACTTTCCAGATTTCCTACTTCACCTTGTATCTGGCTTTTGGTAAGATTAATTGATGTTATACTTTTATGAAGACTTTCTTGAATGGAATTTCTTGTTTGTCGAATCTGATTATCCAAATCCTGCACCAATGGATTTTCATTGGTAGCATTCTCCAACAGTTTATTACGTTGCAATATAAGTCTGTTATAGTTCTCGATGATTTTAACAGCACCTTCATTACTTAATCCAATATTTACGGGTAACAATTGATTCGATTTCTGACCATTCATTGCGCTTAATAGCATATTAGAAATCTGAAGTTGGGTTTCTAAATCAAGCTCTCTTGCTTTAGCTTGCATAGAACCTTGTACATTCAGTCTGGCTTCACTCATCAAATCAACAATATCATTGCTAATTTTGAATTGCTCTTTCTGACTCTCAACTTCTCCTAACTCCTTAGATATCAAATCAATTCTTTCATCAATAAAATCCTTAGTCTTTTTAGATTCTATATTTTTATCATTAATTGCATCAAAATTATACTGATAGATAAGACTATTTAAAATATCTTTCGCTTTATTATTTTCTGGATAGATTAAGCTTAAAGAGATTATCGTTGCATCTTTATTAACTAAATCAACAGAAATATTCTTTTGAAAATCATTAACAGTCGCCTCTAACGTATGGTATTCTAATTCTAGATTTTTAAAATCTTCAACATCTTTTACAATATTGGCATCAAAACTTGCATTCTTCAAAAACATTAAATTAGCATACGGAAGACTCACCAACTTATTGTAAGTCGTTACAATATCTGATTTTAATTCTTCTGATTTTAAAGTAATTTTATCTCCGTTAATACTAAGCTCAAGTGGTTTTTTAGGAGAATCTGCAGTGTTTTTTTCATTAACAACTTTTACAATAAGTGGCGATGTGGTCTTATACAATTCAATTTTTGTAAATCCAGATTTTGCGTATAATTTAGTTTGAATATTTAAATCCTGTACCAAATCTGTTATTAGCTTTTTGGACTGTAAAATCTCGATTTCATTTTCGATACTGTTGGTCCCCATACCTCCAAATCCAGCAAGTCCCTGCAAAACACCAAAATCTCCTGATGCACTAGACATTTTTTTTGCATCCTTTATCAAAACCGTACTTTCAGACTTATAAACTGGACGTGTTAATTTTATATAAGCAATGGCTAAAGCCAGCATTAAAAGAACACCAATGATAAACCAGTGTATTTTTTTAAAATAAGGCTTTAATATATCTTGAATATTTACCGACTCTTCAGTTTTTTTTTGATTATCCATGATGTTAGGTTCTAACACTATTTTAGTAGTGTTGTTTTGTTTCTAGTTTTAAAAGGAATAGGCTAACTTAATTTATTTTTTGATAACTAATGCTAATATTGTTACCATTACAGAGGCTATAGAGATCCAAACGCCTGTTTGCGGCCCAAACCAAGAAGAGTTTTGTTTAGCCTTGTTAGCATTAACATAAATGACGTCATTCTGCTTCAATTGAAAAGAATCAGAATTTATAAAATTAGCATCTGTAAGATTAATATACTGCTTTGTCATTTGTCCATCGACATTACGAACCAACAAAACATTCTCGCGTTCACCATAAATGGTAAGATCGCCTGCCATACCTAAAGCTGTGAAAACAGTCGCTGACTGCCCATCAGGCAATACAAAATAACCTGGTTTATTAACCTCTCCCAAAACTGTAATTTTAAAATTGGTGTTTTTAATATTAACCGTTGGATTTTTAACATATCGAGAAATTTTATCTCTTAATAAAGCCGATAAATCTTCAATAGTTTTATTTTGAGTATTAATGATGCCGACAACTGGAAAATCGATATTATTATTAGAATCTACCGTATAAGTTGGTCCCGAGTTTGTAATCTGACCTTGCGTTGGCAAATTCGTACTAGATTGTGAATATTGTGAAACTTCACTAGATGAAGAAGATTGATTAAAAGGCTTAACAACGTCCATATCGCTCGCAGAAACTTTAATCACTAGATTATCACCTGGCTGGATTGTTGTTTTATTGATACTACTATACGAAGCCTCCATGGCTACATTTTCTATATTTTTCAAGTAGTTAATATTCTCTTTGGATTTACAAGAATAATTTAACAATAAAAATCCTAATAAGGTGACATAGAAAACTTTCTTCATAAACTTTCTTTTCTCGTTAATTTGCAAATATAGTATAAAGTTATTTATCTAACGACTCGTATTCGGAATTATTACTTATAAATTCCTTAACAATTACTTTAATTTTAGTAACAACATCAAACCTAGAATCATCTTCTAATGATGACAACATATTGTTAACTAAATGATTAATTTCTTCAAATGCCATAACCGGATCTTTTGAAATTAATATCTTTTCATGATTGGTCGGTAATGTTTTAGCATCATCGCTAAGCAATTCTTCATACAACTTTTCACCCGGACGTAGCCCTGTATATACAATTTTGATATCTGTTTGTGGCTCAAAACCTGACAATTTTATCATTCTGGTCGCCAAATCCAAAATCTTAACAGGCTCTCCCATATCAAACACATAGATTTCGCCGCCATTACCCATAATACCAGCATTTAAAACCAATTCACAAGCTTCAGGAATCGTCATAAAATACCTAACAATTTCAGGATGTGTAATGGTCACAGGACCTCCTTTTTCGATCTGCTTTTTAAAATGTGGAATCACCGAACCGTTGGACCCCAAAACATTTCCAAAACGCGTGGTAATAAATTTAGTTTTGTTTCCTGGACGGTTTTGTAAAGATTGCACAAAAAGTTCTGCCACTCTCTTGGTGGCACCCATGACATTGGTTGGGTTAACAGCCTTGTCGGTAGAAACCATTACAAAACGGTTAACATTATATTGACTCGATAATACCGCAAGGTTTTTTGACCCTAAAATATTAACCCTCACAGCTTCCTGAGGATTGCTCTCAACCAAAGGGACATGCTTATAAGCTGCAGCATGATAAACCATTGAAAAATGATGCTTTTTAAACAAAGGTTCTATCCTCTTGATATTTGAAACATCCGCTAAAACAAACTTAAATTCAATATGCGGAAACTTTTCTCGCAAATGAAGCTCAACCTCATACAAAGGCGTCTCTGCCTGATCGACAACCACTATTAAAGAAGGGGAAAACTTGGCTACCTGATTAATAATTTCTGAACCTATCGACCCTGCACCTCCCGTGATAAGAACTTCTTTGTTAAAATGTCTTTTTTTAACATCTTCGTTATCAAGCTTGATTGGTTTTCGGTTCAACAAATCTTCAATCTGAACAGCCTTAATGAAATTAGCATTATCGGTACTTCTAAGTTTTTGAACAGAAGGAGCTTTCAGAATTTTTATATCTTTTTCTAGCAAAATACCAATCCATTCGTCAAGCTCTTCTTTGGATAAAGACTCTTTGATAAGTATAACACCTTCTATGTCTAATTCTAATTTATTTTGTTTAATAAAAGAGACTTTATTAACAATGGACTTTCCGAGAATTTTGGCGTAGTTACCACCCGATTTATTGTCAAGAGAAATAAAACTGGTAATATGATAAGGCAGTTTGGGATTGTCCAAAATAGCCCGTGCAATGGCAACAGCTTGCTCATCAACACCTAAAACCATAATCTTTTTCTTCAAGCTACTTCTTGATACTTCTCTTGCGTAATGAAAAGCTTCTTTCACTACAAGCCTGAAAGTAAAAAGCAACATCGATGAAAATACAGCATACAAGATAATGAAAGAATTAAGGAACACTTTTTCATTCCCCAAAAGAATATTTGTAAAATTAATAGCAAATAAGACTGCTGCTGTACAAAAACTCGCCAATAATATTTTGAGTAAATCTATAAAGGTCGAATGTCGTATTACCCCTGCGTATGTTTTGAAAACATACATAAACACAATATTAATAACAAGAATTATAAAAGAACTTTGGAACGAGTCCAGTACATTAAAAGCTTTTGTCTTTAATTTAAAAATCACAAAAAAAGTAACGAGCAAAGACAGAACTAAAAAAAGAATGTCTATGATTAAAACGACCCATCTCGGTAGATATTTGATATCTGTAAGACCTATAACATTGTCGCCGTTATAAATTTTATTTTCAAAAATTGTTTTAAACATGATAATATGACGTATTTGTCAAAAAAATAATCGTTTTGGATAAAACTATCCCTATACACACAACACTTACAACAATTTTTTTATAATAAAGCTAATAAAACTTTCTTAATATGCTCTTTTTGATCTTCACTCAGATTAGATCCAGAAGGCAAGCACAAGCCTTGATTAAATAAAGTCTCGGAAACATCCCCTCCATAAAACCTAGAATTTTTAAAAATAGGCTGCAGATGCAGAGGTTTCCACAATGGTCGCGCCTCGATACCTTCTTTTAGTAAGCCTTCTCTTATTTCTTCACGATTACGCTTAATCTTTGTAGGGTCTAACAAAATAACCGACAACCAATAATTACAAAAATAGTCTTCATTAGGTTCAGAAAACAAACTTACACCATCAACATCATTCAAAAACGACTCATAAAAAGCATGGTTGCTTCTTCTTTGGCTAACCCTATCGTTGAGGACTTCCATCTGTCCTCTCCCGATGCCTGCACAAATATTACTCAGTCTGTAATTGTAACCAACTTCCGAATGTTGATAATGGGCTGCTGCATCTTTGGATTGTGTGGACAGAAAAACAGCCTTCTCTTTATACTTATAATTGCTTGTAACCAATGCACCGCCTCCAGACGAGGTAATGATTTTGTTTCCATTAAAACTAAGAACTGACAAATCACCAAAAGTGCCACATTTCTGCCCCTTGTACATACTGCCTAATGCCTCTGCACTATCTTCAATAAGAGGGATATCATACTTCTCAGCAATAAGCTTTATCGCCTCAACTTTATAAGGCATGCCATAGATGCATACCGCTATAATCGCTTTCGGTTTTTTACCTCTGTTAATACCATCAACAATAGCTTCTTCCAAAGCAACTGGATCGATATTCCATGTTTCTATTTCACTATCTACAAATATAGGCGTAGCGCCCATATACATAATCGGATTAGCAGAGGCTACAAAAGTCAAACTTTGACATATCACCTCATCTCCAAACTGAACACCAATAAGCTTTAGTGCCAAATGTATGGCTGCAGTACCAGACGAAACAGCCGCTACATGTACATCTTCTCCTAAAAACGACTCTAGATCCTCCTCAAAAGCATTAACATTGGGTCCTAACGGGCTAATCCAATTCTCGTCAAATGCTTGTTGTATATACTTCATCTCTCCACCTCCCATATGTGGCGATGACAGCCAAATTTTTCCTTCCATTTAGATTTTCACAACTTTATTTCCACTTTACAACTTATTCTCAATTTAATGATGGTCTCAGGGTTATTTTTAGCGTAACAAATTTACATTTTTAGAGCGGATAAGCTAATATATTTCAAAAAATATTTTATAATATTTTAACAACTATTATTCAAAAAAGCAGAAACATTGTTAACACTACGCTTAACCAATCTCCTGAAATCGCCTAATAATGCTAAATACCAAGCCCAACCTACCAAAAATATTTTACATTCCCAAATGCAACATGCTAGACCAAAAAAAAATTCCGAAGCCTGAGCCTCGGAATAATATGCTTACTTTACGTTATTACTTTTGTCTTTGTCGCTGGTAAGTAGCAAAACCCGCCATTACCAAACCCAACACCAACAATCCAGGAATATAATCATCTATAGGAACACCGCCCGGGTTACCAGGTCTATGAGCTACAGAACCATCTCCATCCATAGGATCTAGCGTGCTTTTTGCTGGCTCTCTTTCTTCCGTAGGTTGATCAAAACGATTCTCTCCACCATACTGAGAATATGAAAAACTAACAAGACCCAAAGTCATAAGTAGTGTATATATTATTTTTTTCATAATTCTAACTATATCTTTAATTATGATAAAAAGGGCGCTGTTGTTATCAACGCCCAGATTATTATTTTATTACCTTTTGCGTTACAATATTATTGTTTTGACTTATCTTAAGAACATAAGTCCCTTCTACCAAACTAGCGTTCGCGATACGTACCTCTTTGGAAGCTTTATCAGAAACAAGTACCAGACGCCCTAGCATATCATACACCTCAACTTTGGTAATCGCATTAGATCTCGCTTTTACAACAAAGCTGTCGGCATCTTTGTACACCACAATCTCTTTCTGGCTGTTAACAGCGTCCACGGCTAAAGTCTTCGACTGATATACGATTTCAAAACGCGTCGTGTTAACACCTTTGTCTAATGCAAAGTGGTAACCTGCATCAGTAAGCTTAACTATTTTATTAAGGCTATTATCCTTAAGATAGACATCTTGCCCATCGGCAAAGATATTGTCACCTTTAGCAAATCGAATGCTGTAGTCACCGGCTTCATAAGCTTTGATGCCTACTGGCACAACATCATCTTTAATATTAACATCTTGACGACCTTGGATGCTCACCGCTTTTGCATTGCTGGTCATCGTATAGAAGCCATCCGAAGCAAAGTTGTTAGCCGCTGTATCGTATTTGTCATAAGTATTAACAGCCGCCTCGTTGTACACCACCGCCGTGCTGATGATAAGTTGTTTTGGCGTTGTCAGCTCTAGCCAATAACGTTTTGGTGCTTCTGTTTTGAAATAAACACTACTTGTGTTAGCTGCAGTTCTCATCGTATTGTCAAAGCTAAGACTTGCAGTCGTGTTCTTAAGCTTTACAATAAAGCCTTGTCCTGGTTTGATAATGTTACTAGGTTTTTTTCCACCAGAACCTAAGGCTGGCGCTGGATTACCCACCCCTGAAGAGAAATTATAATAAGCATAATTATCACCTTCATAACTACTTCCCCATTGTCCATATACCGTATTGTTGGTATTATCCCAGAAGTAAGCCGTATTATCAACATCAACATCTAGTTGGCTTGCATTTGCTGTATAGAACGTGTCCAAGTCAAAGTTAGAAGGATATGGATTACCAATAAGGTTATAACCATCGCCCTGTCCTGTATTAGCACCTGCGTTATAGCTAACTGGACCATTATGTGGTACACCATTGAAGATAGCTGTTACATCATTAGAAGCAAGTCCCAATGCCGAATAGCCTTTTGCACTCGCCGATTTTGATCCCGCAGCCATTGGCTTGAAGGTATCTGTTTTGGTGATATACTCCATCACTTTATCAGCAGCTACAGGACCCGCAGCGCCATACAAAGCATATAGGTCTTGTGCCTCAACTGGTGACGACCATAGGTTGTATTGGTTAGCTGGTACGTTGGCATTACGTTTTACGGTAATTGTTTTGCCATCGTGTGTAGATCCTTCTACTTGCAATAGGCTAGCATCGCTCTCTACGGTGATAAGATCATGAGCCGACTGACTAAGAGCGCCATGTACTGTTACACTATGACCTGGCTGAATCGCTAAACTACCCGTTGTAACAGAAAGATCTTTAGCTACAAAATCTGTAGTAACATCATAAACCCCTGCAATCTCAGCATTAACCTGTGCATTAGGACCTTCCACATTGTTCCAAGCGGTGCCATCCCAGATCACTCTATCCGCTGTGCTTACAGCAATCTCGTTAGATGCTACAGAAGCACATGCATCTACTAAAGCTTCTACGGTATAGTAATAGTCTGTATCTGCCTCTAATCCTGTTATATTAGCAGAAGTGGCTGGCGCAGCCACCGTAAATGGAGAACCTGCAATTGGGGTTTTAACTACTACTTTAATATCATCGATAAAGAATCTGGAGTTAGAAGCTGTTTCTCCTTCGAATTTAATTTTTACATCTCCGCTTGCATCAGTAATATTTACAGTATAAGTATCGAAAGCACCTTTTTGTAAAGTAACTGTCGCTAAATCTAGTGTAGCACCTGTAGCAGAAATTTTTAATGTTGTTTTCTCATTATTACCATTCCAAGCACCAGCTCTGAAAGTTAAGGTTGCTGTACCTTCAACAGTAATAGATGGTGTTGTAATTGACCCTAGTTTAGTACCAGTTCCCAGCTTTACAGAAGAAGCTCCTTTGAATGCATTGGCGAGTGTCCAAGTACCTCCTGTTGTGTATGAAGCTAATGGTCCTGAAGCTGCACTACCAGTCCAGCTACCATCGTTACCACCAGTTCCGTCAACATCATCAAAAGTAGCATCAAATAATGTTGCCTCCTTATACACATTCACCTTATAGCTAGTAGCGTTAGGCACAGCATTCCAGTTGGCTACAAAGCTTGTACCTGTGATATTAGTTGCATCTATTGCTACTGGCGCAGCTACTACAGCAGTCGCCGTAACATCTACTTCAACATTAGCAACGCCTGTACTTGCTAATACCACCTTACCTGTGGTAGCACCACAAGCATTAGCAGAATTAAATCTTACATATACTGGCGTAGCAGCCAAGAAACCACCAGCATCAGCTTGTAGCGTTTGGCTAGTTGCCCACGCATTGTTATCCAAAGACACCTCATAATGTGTAGGTGCTGTTATCGTAATAGTAGCATTAGCATCTAAGAATGTCGCCGAAGCATTGAAGCTTTCCGAAACGGAGTTATCATTTTTATTAACATTACCAAAAGCCAAACTGGTCTTATCACTTGCTATGGCTTTAGGCGAACTTACTGCAATATTAAATGCAGAAGTAGAACCTGCAGTATCAAAACCACTAACTCTTATATAATAAGTCCCTGCATCTAATCTTGTAATTAAAGTTTTTGGATTGGTTGAACCTCCAGCATAATCAATAATATCATCAGCATTGCTTGGACATTGTGTTCCAAACAAATCAATATCTAAATCTCCTGCAAAACCACCAACAGAGATTGTATAATCTGCTGTATGCGTCACTGTGAAGCTATACCAAACGTCATTGATGCCATATGTTGTTGCATTTGTAAAAGGAGCTGTTCTTGTCGCACCACGCATCGTCCCACTAGTAGCTGCTGCATTCACTGTAAGATTGGTAGGATTGCCACAAAGGTCGTTGGCTGGTGCTGGTATCGTCACTGTTCCTGTTAACGGAATTGTTTTATTAGGCGTAACACCTGCGGTAGCCAAAGTCAAATTACCATTATAAGTATTGCCTAGCAATCCTGCTTTTAGTCTTACAAACACCTGTGTCGAAGCTACAGAACCAGCCACTGGCGTTAATGTTAAAGAAGCTTGGTAGCCTGTACCCGTTGTTAGCGACACTTCATAATTGGTAGGTGCTGTTAGCGTCATATCTCCTGTGAGATGAGCTCCCGAAACATGATACGTATGTTCTGCCGAAGGGCCATTGCCTTCCACATAAGTATAGTTATTTGTACCATCAGCCGTAAGTGTAGATGTTGGCACGGGCGCTGTTACGCTACCCGATAATGTAACATTGGGCGCTGTAACACCTGTAGTAGTATATGTTATTGCAACAATATCATTACTTGCATGGTTATAGTTACCAACAGACAATCCTGCTTTTAGTCTGGCATGTATTGTTGTTGAAGCGCCAGCATAATTAGGAATCGAAATACCGCCAGCACCATAACCAAAATAATTGGTGCCATCCGTAGAAATCTCCCACTTATCTCCTGGCAAAAGCTTAGCATCACCAGTACCACTTAATCCTTGTCCACTTAGCGTAAAACTTTGCGAAGTAGATGGGCCATTATCTAATACATAAGTAAAACCTGACAAAGCTGTTGGGCTTGCGATAAGCGATGGCGCTTTAACTTCTCCTGATAAATTAACTTGTACATCTGTCGCATTACTACTTGATACGAGTACATAATCATCACCTGTAGAAGTATGATTGTTATATTGCCCAATCGGCAGATCTGCCTTAAGACGCACCGATATAGTTTGTTCTTCAAAAGTCCCCCCAGTAGTAGAATACTCTAAATAACCTGCATAATCTCCATTGGCAGGAGAAGCTCCTTTTGCAATTTCATAATTATCACCAACGTATAGAGTAATTAGTCCTGCATGTAGATGAGTACCCGATAACTTAAAATTCTTTGCCAAAGACGGTCCTTGCCCTACAAAATAATCCAACCCAGTAAGACTAGCAGTACTCACATTAAGCGTTGGAGTTGTAGCAGGGGTTCCCGTCAATTTAACATCGTCTATTCTTACTTCATTTGTACTATCATTCCCTGTAAATCTAATTCTTAAATTTGAAGTTGATGGTATTAAACCTGACGCAGAAACATAATACCATTTCACAGTTCCTGATCCAGTGGGTAAATTATTATATGTTAATGGTGTATAATTTGTACCATCAGTACTCACCTGAATCTTTACTGGTTGCGTTGTAGCATTTGTTCCTTTTCTAACACCAAACGACAGGGTTAGATTTGTATAATTACTAGTATTTATATTAGAAATTTCTATAAACTTACTATTAGCGTTCAAAAAAACATTTCCATTTCCCGATGCAACAGAATAGTCAGTAGTACTCGAACCATTACTAGATCTAACATCAGTTGTAGCACTTCCAGTAAATTGAAGGATGCCATAGTTTTGAAAACCCGAATAGCCACTAACTAGAGTGTTATTTGTCGGACTCCCCATATTCTCGGAGAAGATAGTTGTCTGACCCCAAGCCTTACTTGATAAAAAACTTAAGGCTACCAGTAGCAGTAGCTTAAAAGATAATAGTTTTGTTTTCATATATATATAATATAACAGGCGGTAAAGATATTATTTTTATACAACAAAATTAACCTATGTTTATAAATTTAACAATTCGTTTAAAAATCGCCTATCAATAAGCTTTCTTCAACCAGCTATTTAACATAATATCGCTATCCACAGATTATCTGGCAACAAGCCCGTGGCAAAAAACACTTCCCCCTCCCACATCATCAACGCCAATGCGCCAAAAGTTAATTACGACATTGCTAAAATTAGAAGAATTATCAGCAAAATATGGCAGTCTGCAACGCCCTGCCAGAGGGCTTTCCCAAGGCCTAAAAAAAAGCAAGCTTGCTATCGGGTGATAGCAAGCTTGCCATGGGTCGTTACCAAGCTTGTCATGAGCGCATAGCAAGCTTGGTATTTTTGCTAACTAAGCCTTCTTTTTAAAAGTGGCAGTTAACATGGCATTGCTAATTCGTTTTCCGGGGCGGTAGTTGACCTTAGAACTTTTGATGTTAGCCACCGTAAACTCCTCCTCTCTAGCAGTACCCTCGCTAGATACCGACGGATAGAAGCTCCCCAACTTGTCCAGTCGGATCACTTTACCATTGGCAAGCTCCTCTTGGATTACATTTTCTAATGCGATGATAACACCACGGATGTCCGCCTCGGACAATGCCGAGAATTTTTCGATCTTCTTAACAAGGTCCTCTACAGTTACCTCGCCGTCCAGCACAATAGCTGCATACCATTTTTTAAGACCACCACCAGCGATGCCTGGCTGCGCTTTCTGAATTAATTTGTACTTAATTGCCATAATACATAAGTGTTTAAAGGTTAATAAATATTTATTTCATTTGATGCCATGAAAATAATAAAAATTTCGTTACCCACAAACACCTATCTCATTGACACATATTATGTTAAGTCCCACAACTTCGACGCCACTCAACCACCTAAGCAGTCAACAAACGGAGTGGAAGTGGGTCATCGAGCGGAGTGGAATTGGGTCATCGAGCGGAGTCGAGATGAAAACAATCTGGCTTCGACTCCGCTCAGCCACCTAGATGGTCACCAAGCGGAGTCGAAGTGGGTCATCGAGCGGAGTCGAGATGAAGACAATCTGGCTTCGGCTCCGCTCAGCCACCTAGATGGTCACCAAGCGGAGTCGAAGTGGGTCATCGAGCGGAGTCGAGATGAAAACAATGTAGCTTCGACTCCGCTCAGCCACCTAGATGGTCATCGAGCGGTGTCGAAGTGGGTCATCGAGCGGAGTCGAGATGAAAACAATGTGGCATCGGCTCCGCTCAGCCACCTAGATGGTCACCAAGCGGAGTCGAGATGAAGACAATCTGGCTTCGGCTCCGCTCAGCCACCTAGATGGTCATCGAGCGGAGTCGAGATGAAAACAATGTGGCATCGGCTCCGCTCAACCACCTAGATGGTCACCAAGCGGAGTCGAGATGAAGACAATGTGGCATCGGCTCCGCTCAACCACCTAGATGGTCACCAAGCGGAGTCGAGATGAAGACAATCTGGCTTCGACTCCGCTCAGCCACCTAGATGGTCATCGAGCGGAGTCGAGATGAAAACAATGTGGCATCGGCTCCGCTCAGCCACCTAGATGGTCATCGAGCGGAGTCGAGATGAAAACAATCTGGCTTCGACTCCGCTCAGCCACCTAGATGGTCACCAAGCGGAGTCGAGATGAAAACAATCTGGCATCGGCTCCGCTCAGCCACCTAGATGGTCATCGAGCGGAGTCGAGATGAAGACAATCTGGCTTCGGCTCCGCTCAGCCACCTAGATGGTCATCGAGCGGAGTCGAGATGAAAACAATCTGGCTTCGACTCCGCTCAGCCACCTAGATGGTCATCGAGCGGAGTCGAGATGAAAACAATGTGGCATCGGCTCCGCTCAGCCACCTAGATGGTCACCAAGCGGAGTGGAAGTGGGTCATCGAGCGGAGTCGAGATGAAGACAATCTGGCTTCGGCTCCGCTCAGCCACCTAGATGGTCATCGAGCGGAGTCGAGATGAAGACAATCTGGCTTCGGCTCCGCTCAGCCACCTAGATGGTCATCGAGCGGAGTCGAGATGAAAACAATGTGGCATCGGCTCCGCTCAGCCACCTAGATGGTCACCAAGCGGTGTCGAGATGAAAACAATGTGGCTTCGGCTCCGCTCAGCCACCTAGATGATCACCAAGCGGAGTCGAGATGAAAACAATGTGGCATCGGCTCCGCTCAGCCACCTAGATGGTCACCAAGCGGAGTCGAGATGAAGACAATCTGGCTTCGACTCCGCTCAGCCACCTAGATGGTCACCAAGCGGAGTCGAGATGAAGACAATCTGGCTTCGACTCCGCTCAGCCACCTAGATGGTCATCGAGCGGAGTCGAGATGAAAACAATCTGGCTTCGACTCCGCTCAGCCACCTTTCTTATTCCTGAAATGAGAATCGTTATTACATTCTGCTAATTTTTTTAAATCCACATCACAAGCATTAATCAAAGCTGTTTTCTTTTTATGACTCCAACCTTGTATCTGCTTCTCTCTCAAAAAAGCGTCAGCAATATTTGTGAACGTTTCATAATATACTAATTTCACAGGAAGTCTTTTTGAAGTATAATTAGCACCAAGACCTTCTTGATGTTGTGTGAATCGCTGTTCTAGATCAATTGTACTTCCTGTATAATAAGTTTTATCAGCACACAATAGAATATACATATAACCTGGTTTCATAAAGATTGTAATTTAATTTTTAAAGGTTATGAATTTAATAAAACTTTAGATTATGGTATTTGAAGCCTCGGGCTTCGGCTCCGCTCAGCCACCTAGATGATCATCGAGCGGTGTCGAGATGGGTCATCGAATAAAGCAGAGATGATAATCGACATCTAAACTTTGAGCGTTAAATAAATTATAGCAATGAGCGTAAAAAAGTTTAGTGTCCGAACAAGCGTGGGAAAAGCATGGGCGTGAGTTTTAAACTTTTTAGCGAATGAAAATAATTTATAGCGATAAAGTTTAAAGTCTTGACTTTTTGGTTCTTTTGCGTCAAGGCAAAAGAACGAAGCGCTTCAACGACTAGAAGCAGTCAAAAGAACAAAACACTTCAACAACTAAAAGCAGTCAAAAGAACAAAGCACTTCAACAACTAGAAGGAGCCAAAAGAACAAAACCAAACGAAACCGAAGTTGGTCACTGAGCCTGTCGAAGTGCAACAACACGGCTTCGACACTCTGCGGAGAAAAACCACTCTATTCTCCGCAAATCATGCGGAGAATAATTTGTATATTTACCGCAAACATTTAAAATGCCACTTTACATCCATCAACTTAAAGATTGGGCTCAATTCAATTGGAGTCAAGACGAACTCATCAATTTACTTGCAGAAGTAAGGCAACTACAAGGTAAATTATTGGGAAAAGTAGAGTTGCTAGGCTTTGATCTAAAAGACGAAGCTAATTTAGAGACCTTAATACAGGATGTTATCAAAACTTCCGAAATTGAAGGAGAAGTTTTAAATCCAGAATTAGTTCGCTCATCTATAGCGATTCGTCTTGGCTTGGATAATTTAGGCATTGAGCATTCTAATCGAAATATTGATGGAATTGTAGATATGATGCTCGATGCTACTCAAAATTCCAATAAATCGTTAAGTGAAGACCGTTTATTGGCTTGGCATGGCGCATTATTCCCAACAGGCAGAAGCGGACTGTATAAAATAGAAGTTGCCCAATGGAGAACTGGAGATATGCAAGTTGTTTCTGGTGGGATGGGGAGAGAAAAAATCCACTTTGAAGCCCCACAAGCCAACAGATTGGAGAACGAAATGCAAAAATTTATAGCTTGGTTCAATCAAGAAAACTCTTTGGATTCCATTTTGAAAGCTGCCATTGCCCACTTATGGTTTATTACCATACATCCCTTTGATGATGGCAACGGTAGAATTGCCAGAGCAATAACGGACATGCAGCTATCAACATCGGACGGCGTTAATCAGCGGTTCTACAGCATGTCGTCGCAAATCAATGCGAATAAAAAATCCTATTACACTATTTTAGAAAAAACCCAGAAAGGAGATTTAGATATAACAGAATGGCTCAAATGGTTTCTCACATGTTTAAAAGAGGCGATTATTGCTTCTAATTTGATAATCGACAGAGTAGTCCAAAAACATCAATTCTTTCTAAATAACGCTTCTAAAATAACAAATGAGCGTCAAAAAATAATTATCACCAAACTACTTGAAGGCTTTGAAGGCAATTTAACCTCATCAAAATATGCAAAGATTGTAAAAACTTCCCCAGATACTGCTCTGAGGGACATTAACGACTTAGTAGAAAAAGGAATTTTATTAAAATCCAATTCGGGAGGTAGAAGCACAAACTATCTATTAAATATTTAAACCAGAAAAAGACTAACACCTATTTTTCAACAAGTTATCATTCAATAATTATAAACCTACAAAACCTCAAAAGAACAAAACACCAACCACCAAACGAAACCAACTTGGGTCACTGAGCCTGTCGAAGTGCACCCACACGGCTTCGACAAGCTCAGCCACCAATCCCCAGTCACCAATCCCCAGTCCCCAATCACCAATCACCAATCACCAATCACCAATCACCAATCCCCAATCCCCAATCACCAGTCCCCAATCACCAATCACCAATCACCAATCACCAATCACCAGTCTCTAGTCTCTAGTTTCTAGTCTCTAGTCTCTAGTCCCCAATCGGTCACTGAGCCTGTCGAAGTGATAATCGACATCTAAACTTTGAGCGTAAAATAAATTATAAGAATGAGCGTAAAAAAGTTTAGTGTCCGAACAAGCCTAGGAAAAAGCATGGGCGTGAGTTTTAAACTTTTTAGCGAATGAAAATAATTTATAGCGATAAAGTTTAAAGTCTTGACTTTTTGGTTCTTTTGCGTCAAGGCAAAAGAACGAAGCATTTCGACAACTAAAAGCAGTCAAAAGAACAAAACACTTCAACAACCAAAAGCAGCCAAAAGAACAAAGCACTTCAACGACTAGAAAGAGTCAAAACAACGAAGCACAATAAAGAAAAAAGTCAAAAGAACAAAACACCGCCACACCAACCGACATTATAAAAAAGCCGTTAACGAAGAATTATGGAGGACGTTAAAAACAAAATACTGTTCGAAGCGAAGCAAGTTATATTTTGTTTAGTCCGAAATAATTCAGAGTAGGCATTTTTTATACAGTCTTGACTTTTTGGTTCTTTTGCGTCAAGGCAAACCCAGCGCAGCGGTTCGACGGAGTCAAAAGAACGAAGCGCTTCAACGACTAGAAAGAGCCAAAAGAACAAAGCACTTCAACGACCAAAAAAAGTTAAAAGAACAACACCTAGCGGAGCCGAGTTGATAATCGACATCTAAACTTTGAGCGTAAAATAAATTATAAGAATGAGCGTAAAAAAGTTTAGTGTCCGAACAAGCGTGGGAAAAGCGTGGGCGTGAGTTTTAAACTTTTTAGCGAATGAAAATAATTTATAGCGATAAAGTTTAAAGTCTTGACTTTTTGGTTCTTTTGCGTCAAGGCAAACCTAGCGCAGCGGTTCGACGGAGTCAAAAGAACGAAGCGCAATAAATAAAAAGGCAAAAGAATAACACCGCCACACCAACCGACATTATAAAAAAGCCGTTAACGAAGAATTATGAAGGACGTAAAAAACAAAATACTGTTCGAAGCGAAGCAAGTTATATTTTGTTTAGTCCGAAATAATTCAGAGTAGGCATTTTTTATATAGTCTTGACTTTTTGGTTCTTTTGCGTCAAGGCAAAAGAACAAAACCTAACCTAGCACTTCAACAACCAAAAGGAGTCAAAAGAACAAAACACTTCAACGAACAAAAGCAGTCAAAAGAACAAAGCACTTCAACAACCAGAAGCAGCCAAAAGAACAAAACACAATGCAGAAAAGGAACCACCAAAACAAAAAAACCTCATAAGCTTATATCACTTACGAGGTTTTAATATTTAAAAATCGATTAATTAATTTCTATAACCAACCCATCTCCTTCATCCACTCATCGTTATATATTTTGGCAACGTAGCGCGAACCATGATCGTGTAACAACACCACGATAACATCATCTTTGGTGAACTGGTCTTTCATCTGTACCAAAGCCGCCATCGCACTACCCGCTGAATAACCACAGAAGATACCTTCTTCTTTCGCCAGTTTGCGCGCATAGATGGCACCATCTTTATCGGTTACCTTTTCGAAATGGTCAATAACGGACATATCGTAGTTTTCGGGGATAATATCTTCTCCGATACCTTCGGTAATATAAGAATAGGCATGGTCGTAATGTAGCTCGCCAGTTTCATGAAATTCTTTAAGGATAGAACCATAAGTATCAATACCAATGACTTTGATATCTGGATTCTTCTCTTTGAAGAACATGCCACAACCTGTCACCGTACCGCCCGTCCCCGCACCTGCGACAAAATGCGTTAGCTTACCATCCGTCTGCTCCCAGATTTCGGGTGCTGTCTGCTCGTAATGTGCTGTACGATTGGACAAGTTATCATATTGGTTAACATACCAACCATTCTCCGTTTCGGTTGCTAATCTTTTGGACACCGAATAATAAGAGCGGGGATCCGTAGGTTTAACATCCGTAGGGCAGACGATAACCTCCGCCCCAACAGCACGAAGAATATCGCATTTCTCTTTAGATTGTTTAGAATTGGTTACGAAGATACATTTGTAACCTTTAATAATGGCTGCCAAAGCCAAGCCCATACCCGTATTACCAGAAGTACCTTCGATGATGGTTCCGCCAGGTTTCAGACGGCCGTCTTTTTCGGCATCTTCAATCATTTTGAGCGCCATTCTATCTTTAACGGAGTTTCCGGGATTGGTAGTTTCTACTTTTGCTAATACCAAAGCTGGGAAGTCGTCTCCCAAAACTTTATTCAACTTCACCAATGGTGTGTTACCTATCGTTTCTAAAATGTTGTTATAATATTTCATAAAAAATTGTTACTGATTAATCATATTTTATAGACTTCACAGGAGAGATTTTGCTGATGATATAACTCGGAATAATCATGGCGACACCCGAAATAATCAAAATCCCTGCAGAAATAGATAAAATGTGAATAGGATTAAGATCCACTGGAACGGTACTGATAAAGTAGTTCTCAGGATCCAGTTTTATGATACCAAAATACTTTTGTAATAATAATAAACCTATACCGATGACATTCCCGATGATAAGCCCCGGAACCATAATCATAAGGGTATAGTTGATGAAAATAGCACGAATCTGCCCATTGGTCGCACCTATTGTTTTGAGAAGTCCAATAGAGTTGGTACGTTCGATGATTAAGATGAGCAAAACCATAACAATATTAATAACGACTACCAATAGCATAATGGTGATGATAAGACTGATGTTTTGATTAAAAATATTAATCCAGTCCAATATCTGTGGGTATCTGTCGATAACGCGCTCTGCATAGTTTTTGTAACCGATATATTTTTCGATGATGGGATAATCTTTGGTCATGTTGCTGTTATCTTTCAGGAAAATGTCCAGACCTCCAATTTCCCCATCATTAAGATTCTGTACTTTTCTAACGTGGTTGATATCGCCAATCATGTATAGGTCGTCCACCAATTTGATATCGGTTTTATAGGTTCCACTAACACGGAATTTTCTATAAATCGGTTTTTGATCTTCTTTGGAAAAAATAGCAACAATACTGTCGTTCGGCTTTAGAGATAAATCTTTAGCAATCTTATCCGACAATATCACATTGTTGTTGTAGCCATCTTCGTCATATTTTGGGATTTCCCCAGCCACCATAAAGCTTTGGAATCGCGCTCTGTCAAAGTCTTTACCCACACCTTTCAAAATAACACCCGAAAAGTTTTTCTCGGTTCTCAAAATACCACTTACAGTGGCATAAGATTGTACACCTGCCACTTCATCAAGAGATTTTAACGCTTTAAGGTTCAAACCTTTTTGGTCTAATATTGATGAATTGTAAGAATTGTTAGAGCGCGTTGATTTTACTGTAATATCACCACTAAAGTTAGAAATACGGTTTTCAATTGCTTTTTTGGAACCTAGACCTGTGGCAACAGTAATCAACGAAACGATGATCCCCAACGCTACAGAAACGCGTCCGATGTACACAATAACCTTTGATAGATTATTTTTGTTATCTTTGGAAAAGGCAATCTTTCTAGAGAAAAATACAGGAAAATTCAACTTAATGATTTTAAAGCTCAAAATTAAACAATTAGTTTTGATGTGCCTAATTTATTTTGGAATCACCCAAAGCTTAGGCGCCCAAAACATTGCAGATACAGACTTCCGGACTGGCGCGGATCAACCCGAACTCTATTTGGAAAAACTCCGCAACAAAAACATCATCATCGTCGCCAACCAAACTTCTTTGCTAAAGAACAAACAACATTTGGTAGATTATCTCGTGGAACAGCAACTGACCATCAAAAGCATCTTCGCACCAGAACATGGCTTCCGTGGCGATGCCGATGCTGGCGAACACATCAAAAATGGCATCGATGCTAAAACCAAGCTTCCCATAGTTTCGCTATATGGTGCTAATAAAAAACCCAGCAAAGAACAGCTCAAAGATGTGGACCTTATCCTGTTTGACATTCAGGATGTTGGCGTACGTTTTTACACCTATATTTCGACTTTAACCTACGTGATGGAAGCGGCTGCGGAAAATAATATTGCAGTGATGGTTCTTGACCGTCCCAATCCGCATGATGGCTATATCGATGGCCCAATTCTTAAAAGCAAATGGTCGAGCTTTGTAGGCCTTCATCCTGTGCCTGTTGTTTATGGATTAACGATTGGCGAATATGGTGAAATGGTGAATGGCGAAAAGTGGCTCAAAAACGGCATGCAATGCCAATACGAAATTATACCGATGAAAAACTATCATAAAAACAAGCCTTATCCCATATCCGAACGACCATCGCCCAACCTTCCAAATGATTTGTCCATCAACCTCTATCCTAGCCTTTGCTTTTTTGAGGGAACAGAAGTATCTGTTGGACGTGGCACCGAGGTTCCGTTCCAAATATATGGTTCGCCTTGGATTAAAAACATGACCTACCGCTTTACGCCAAAACCCAATTATGGCGCGAAAGATCCTTTCCTAAACGGACAGCTATGTTATGGTGAAGATCTTAGCCAGCATAAAACAGAGCTAAGAAAACTAGAATTATCATGGCTATTGAAGGCTTACAAGGATTTTGACCATAACAAAAAAAACTTTTTCCTAAAGAATTTATTTTTTGATAAACTAGCAGGAAGCGATGCGCTAAGAAAACAATTGATCTCTGGAACATCTGAAAAAGAGATTAGAAATAGCTGGAAGGCAGATTTAGAGAATTTTAGTAAAATCCGTGCAAAATATATGATTTACCCAAACTAAGATTAGTTTTGCTAAATAAAACCGATACGCCTTCTTAAAAATATGAAACAAACACACTTTTAAGAGGGCGTTTTTCATTTGACAAAAACATTGAAAATCCCCTTTGGCACGATGATTGCAAATTTCAGAACATTAATCAAAATCTGAAAAACACATCAATTATATATACTCGATTTCAATATCAACAATAAAAAAATCCGCTTAGAGGCGGATTTTTTATTAATAGGTTTTAGTCAAAGTTTTGTGGAGGATTATCATCTTTAGTTTTATTAAAAAAGATCATCCAAACAGTTAAGCCTGCAACACCACCTAATCCTGTTAATACAGCACGTTCCATTTTGTCGGGTTGATCGTTCCCAAGATAATTCATTAAAAACAATACCGTAAATACGATTGCCGCAATGCCCAGATATTTGATATTAAAAATGTTCTTCATCATTATTAAAATTAAAGTTTGTACGTCAACATTACACCACCGCGATATGGCAGCCATTCGCCGCTTCTGTCCCACTCGTGTCCATCTCTGTCGATGTCGTTATCGTAACGTTCGCCACTTATTTTATCATAACCTTTGTAGAAACTTTGCATGCTTCCGATACCGAGATAGATATCCAGATTCCATTTGTCATTCCATTTGAATTGGTAACCGCCTACAGCGCCCACAATAAAAGTATAACCTTTTTGATATAGGTTGGACTGAATATAAGGCGTTACCTCGCCATCTTTGTGAACATAGAAATTATCATTCCAATAATTCCATTTTTGGATATTAAAATATCCTCCAGAAATATTGGCGCCTATATAAAACTTTTCAAAAGCTTTGTCAAAATAATATCTTCCATCAAAACCTAACAAATAGGCTTGTGCATGTTTACCTGCAAAGGATTTCCAAGGCGATACAAGAACATCGGCTTGTAGGGTATAATGCGTATTCAACTGTCTTTCGACACCAACATTAACAACGCCTATGGGCAATGTCAGCGCGTTCACTTTGAGGGTGGTTATTTTATTAGATTCTTGTGCAAATACCAAACTTCCTAAACTTAGCAAACTTGTTAAAAGAATATTCTTCATTAATATTATTTCTGATTGATAATTTTATTAACCTCCGTCAAATCAACATTTTGTCCTTTGGCATGTAACACGGCAGATTCTGCAAAACTTTTAGCTTCAACTTTTTTTCCAAGCTTGTTATAAAGCTGCGCCACAGTTGCATTGGTTCGGAAAGAATCTTCAATCATCAATGCTTTTTCCGCCCACATTGCCGCTTGTTGCAAAGAAGTTTTGTTGCTAACGTGTTGATTGAAAAAATTGCAAACCGTCACCAGATCTTCAGCAGAGAAGCCATCACCCGTTTTGAAAACGTCCAAAGCTGTGGTCTCGTAAGATGTCCAGTTTTGAGTGGTTTGGAAAAAATTTAATTTAATAACATTCAAAGCTTTTTGCGCTTCCTCAGCAGAAATATATTTTGAGGTTTCTCTTAAAAATAATTGATCGTCAAAACTTCCTTTCTCAACATTTGAAGCATCCTGAATAATTTTCCCAATGTTCACACGGAAAAGAAATTGGCTGTAATTGTCATTGCCAATATATTTGGTAAGAACATCTTTGTGATTTACAATATATTGATAATTAAAATCCTGATTGGACTGGATACTTCCGAACAGCATATTGATTTCATCATTCGTAAAGTCCTGACTTGTTTTAGCTTTAAAATAAGCTTCGGCAGCTTGCTTGGCTTTTAAAGGATTAATTTTTACTGCAGATTTGAAAAAGCTAATTAGAAACTCTGGATTGCGCTCGCCTTTATCAAATCGTTCTTGCAAACTTCCTTGCGCATTGCCTGGTTTGTTATATTTCTCGGCAATTTTTAGAAACTCATCACTTGGGATATAGCCCAACTCTTGCCCAACCACTTCGCCATCTCCGTTAATGAACAAAAAAGTAGGATAACTTCTCACAAAATAAGTTTGTGCCAAAGTCCTTCCTTCGCCTTTTTCCATATCAAATCGGGCATTGATAAAGTTGTTGTTATAATAATCTGCAACCTTGGCATCTGTAAAAACATTTTTTTCCATCATCTTACATGGACCGCACCATGCTGCAAAAGCATCCAAAAATATAAGTTTCTTATCTTTTTTGGCTTTAGCAAGAATCGTTTGAAAATCGGTATCTTCAAATTTAATCGAGGTTTGTCCCCAGACTGCAACAGAAAGTCCCAATCCTAGAGTTAACAAACTCCTTTTCATCAACATGGATTTTTCTTGGAAAAACGACATAAGAATGTAGGTATCTTTAATTTAATAAAATGCGAATATAGTATAAAATAAAAAAATCTCGAGTGCTATATCTCATAAAACTAAAACGCAGTCGTTAGAATTTCATAAATTTGCAGTTGTAAAAGTTGTTATATGCAAAAATTATCTCTTCTTTTTATGAAGGATGGCCTACAATGGCAAATTCTGAAATCTAAAAAAGTTATCGAAGAAAAACAGTTTTTTTTAACGGAAGAAAGTCCTGCCAACCTAATAGAAGAAGCGCTTAACGAAGTATTATCACGTAATGATTATCAAGACATCACGGTCTTTAGCACGCTTAATCATTTTACCCTAATGCCCGAAGGTTTCGAAAAACACAATCTTGGTTTTGACCTCATCGCTTACAATGCTGATGTGGACAAAAACAATGAAGAACTGATGTTATCGATTAATAAAAAATTTAATATTCAGTTTTATTATAGTTTTCCAAAAAGCTTCTATAAAGCGATAAAGGCGAAAGAACTTCCTACCAACTTCAACTTTACAGGGGAAAAATTCCTGAACAGCATCAACAACAAACACAAAAAAGAAATACACATCAACCTTTACAAAAATCAAGTCGAGTTTTTCGCTTTGGAAAACAAAAAAGTCGTCTTGTACAACAATCTTGACGCCTCGTCAGAAGTTGACTTTTTGTATTTCATTATGTTTAGCCTTAGCAAAATCGGTTTCGGGATCAACGATACCTATTTCTACATCTATGGCGAAACGACAGAGAACGACACTTTTATTTCGGAATTGCAAAAATTTGCAAAACATTTGAAAATCCTTTTCGATAATTTGTATAAAAAATCTTTTATACTCAACACCTAAAAAGGAAACTTCAATTTAAATTTAAAAATAATGTACAGAATTATATCTGGGAAATGGAAAGCAAAAAGAATTGCTGCTCCCAAAAACTTTGACGTCAGACCAACAACCGACTACGCAAAAGAAGCTTTATTCAGCATGCTGGAACACCGGTTTGAAATGCAATATATTTCGGTTTTGGATTTGTTTGGAGGCATCGGTTCTATTTGTTTAGAATTCGCTTCCAGAGATTGTAAAGACATCACCACAATCGAGATGAACCCACGACATGCAGGTTTCATCAACACCACGGCGCAAGAATTAGGCTTTGGCCCGCAACTTAACATCCAACGTTCTGATGTTTTTGATTGGCTAAAACGCAAAAAAAATAACGCTAAAACCTATGATTTGGTTTTTGCTGATCCACCTTTTGATATGGATGAAACTAAATATCAGGACCTGATTAAGCTGGTTACGGAAGGTGCGTTTTTAAAAGAAAATGGCACATTTGTTTTGGAACATCAAAGTCGACAAAAATTTGAACATCCACTATTGACCGATACGCGAAAATACGGAAATGTAAGCTTCTCTTTTTTCGACAAAAATAAAGCTGAAAGTTTATAAAACTTTCAGCTCCAATGCGATTCGGTTTCCAAAAAACTTTTTCGATATTCTTTCAAAATTTTTCGTGATATCTGATAAGAAAAACTGGTATTTAGGCTCCGGATTGTCTTCGTTTAACAATTGGTATTTGTCCAGCACACTTTTCACCTGGCTTGCTACGATATTGGGTGAGTCAATCACACGAACACGATTGCCATAATATTGTTTAATTTCATTCTGAAGCAACGGATAATGTGTGCATCCAAGAATTAAAGTTTCAATATTTTTAAGCTTATTGTTGGACAAATAATTATAAATAATAGCATGCGTTATCGGGTGATTTGCAAAACCTTCCTCAATGGCAGGCACCAAAAGCGGCGTCGCCAACTCATCCACTTTGATAAATTTGTTATGCTTGCGGATACTTTTTTTATAAAGCCCCGAGTTAACGGTAGCTTTCGTGGCAATAACCCCCACATTGTTATGAATCTCAAAGGCGACTTTTTCTGCAACAGGATTAATCACATCAAAAACAGGAACGCGCCCATCGACCAATTCCAAAATCTCTTTAAGCGCATTAGCTGTCGCTGTATTACACGCGATTACAATGGCTTTACAATTAAGACCTAGTAAAAATTCGACAATTCTTAAAGAATAACCGACAATGGCTTCTTTGGATTTTTCACCATACGGCAAATGCTTGGTATCCCCGAAATAGATGAGATCTTCATGAGGCATCAATCGTTTTATTTCTTTAGCTACAGTAAGTCCGCCAACGCCGGAATCGAAAATGCCGATAGGTTGTTTGGCGGATAAGTGAGAATAATCTGGTTTCAAAAAATTTCTTTTGTGCAAAATTACTTATTAATTGTATTCTAAAATTAAATTCGTCCTATAAATTTTGATTCTTAAAGGTTTAAACCAAAAATAAATCCGAGGCAATCCCATCTGCCATAAACCAATGCTCCTCAGGAATACGCAACCTATCATGTTCAATAATTAAAATAGTGTCTTTTAGTTTCTGCTGAATCGACTTTTCAAAATCGGAAACTAAATCACTCGAGAAACTATTTTTAAACTGAACCAAATCCACACCTTTTTGAGTGCGAAGTCCAATCATCAACATTTCGTTGTAGCGGTCTTTTTCGCTGAGCTCCTCGCGTTCGATAGGAAGTATATTCTCGGAAATCGATTTGATGTATTTGGTATTGTTAGCCACATTCCAACTTCTAAGTGTGGCGCCATCATAAGAATGCGCCGATGGTCCAAGTCCCAAATAGGCTTTGTAAGCCCAATAAGACGAATTGTGCTTCGAGTGAAAATTGGGTTTTCCAAAATTTGAAATCTCGTAATGATCGAATCCGTTTTCCTTTAAAAATTCGGACATAAAAAAGAAAGCTTCATTCTGAAAAGCTTCGTCTGGCGATTTTATTTTTTGTTTTGTAATCCAATTTTCTAAAATCGTTTTCGGCTCCACTGTTAAAGCATAGGACGATACATGCGGCACTTGGAGTTCTATGACTTTTGCCAAATTTTGTTTCCATTCTTCCATCGTCGACGTTGGCGATCCATAGATAAGATCGACACTGATGTTTTCTAAACCGAAATCCTGAGCTCTTTTGATACTGGATTCGGCTTCCGAAGCGGAATGTGCGCGGTTCATCAACTTAAGATCTTCTTCAAAAAAAGATTGCGTCCCAATACTTAATCGGTTGACGCCAATATTCTTTATCTCTTTTAAAAACGCGTTATTAAGGTCATCTGGATTGGCTTCTAAAGTGATTTCTATCGCAGAATCCAACTCAAAATAATGATTAACATCGTCAATTATTTTTCCGATTTCTTCAGGCTTCAAAAGAGATGGCGTACCGCCACCGAAATAGAGAGATTCTATTTTTTTATCTTGCAACTCGCTGTGTCGCAACTTCAATTCTTTACTTATCGAAGTCAGCATTTCTTCCTTCAAAGTCAAAGACGTCGAAAAATGAAAATTGCAATAGCTGCATTTTTGTTTACAAAAAGGAATATGTATATAAATCATCAACAAAAAAAGCCAGCAATTGTGGCTTTTTGACTATTTAATATTAATAAATTTTATCTGTATCGGAATCCTTTACCATTGATAAAGTTTTCAAATCTAAAGCCTAAACTCAGCATAAAACTGTTACCCACGGTTTCTTGTAATTCAGACATCCCGAAGTTATAAACTGCCCCGAAAGTTAGTTTCCCAATGCGGCCTTTTATAACAGGTGAAAGTCCCAAATTCTGACTTCCTACGCTGCTTTTTGCACTTCTGAAACTTACACCGCCAGAGAAGCTCGCGCCTTCTGAGAAAAAGGTTCCCATAATGTTGTAATCCATCACGCGCGAGGAGTTGGTATTAAGATTTAAAAGAACTGAAGGCGTTACATAAAAACCATCTACAAAATGCCAGTCGTAGCCAGCATTCATAATAATTTTTGTTGGAGATGGTTCTATTCCGTTGACAATTGGAATGTCGTTATTTAATGGAATATCCATCACAGAAACCCCACCTGCAAAACCTCTGTATTTAACAGCCATACCCAAATTAGCATAGGCTAAAAATATATTTTTGTCATACAAAACTGGATCATTAGGATTATCTGGCGTCAACAGCGCCGTATCCAAACTCATATTATAAAAATTGACACCAGCACCAAAAGAGAATTGGTTCATACGGTTTTCTTCGTCACCAAGTGGTATAAAATAGGATGAGCCCACCGTTATTCCATTGGCTGAAATAGGGCCATTTTGATCCCTGAAAAAAGAAGCGCCTACGCCAACTCTGTCAAACACATTGACATGCATCCCAACAGATTGTACATTGGGCGACTCTCCAAAATTGGAAAATTGTTTTTGATAATTCAAGTTCAAGACCACATCATCGGATTCGCCATACAATGCAGGATTGAACAAAAAATCGCCATCTAATAAATATTGTTGGTAAAGTGGTAAAGTCTCTTGTGCTTTTGCCGTATTTTCAGCAAATAACCCAAGAACCGCAACAAGACTAAAAATTTTATAAATTTTTCTCACGAGACAAATATAAAAAATTAAAGTTTCCTTTTTTATTTTAATTGTTTTCCAAATACTTCCGCCATCTATCAACCGCTTCCTGCATATCGCCAGGCATCGGACTTTCAAAATACATTTCTTTTTTTGTAGTCGGATGAACAAAGCCTAAGGTGTGGGCATGTAAAGCATGACGCGGCAATATTTCAAAAATATTTTGGACGAATTGTTTGTATTTTGGGAGATTAACCCCTCTTAATATTTGATGTCCTTCATAGCGTTCATCATTAAATAAAGTGTGCCCGATATGTTTGAAGTGCGCCCGTATCTGATGTGTTCTTCCCGTTTCCAACTTGCATTCTACCCAAGTCATGTGACGAAAACGCTCCAAAACTTTATAATGTGTCACCGCGTGTTTTCCATGACTGCCATCCTCATAAACTGCCATTTGCATTCTGTTCTTCTGATGGCGCCCGATATGTCCTCGAATAGTGCCTTCGTCTTCTTCTATATTTCCCCAAACAAAAGCCCAATAAAGGCGTTTGGTTTTTCTGTCAAAAAATTGTTTTGCTAGATAGCTCAGCGCATATTCCGTTTTAGCAATGACCAAAAGTCCAGAAGTATCTTTATCAATACGATGCACCAGTCCTACTCGATCCAAATCGGAATTATAATTGGGATTTTTAGCAAAATGGAAGGCCAAAGCATTTACCAAAGTACCATCCCAGTTGCCGAAACCCGGATGCACCACCATTCCTGCCTCTTTGTCCACAACCACCAAATCCTCATCTTCATAAACGATATTTATCGGAATATCTTGTGGAATGATAACATTTTCACGTGGTGGATGCGCCAAAAGCACACTAATCTCATCGCCTGGCTTTACACGATAATTCTGCTTAACCGGATTGCCATTCACCACAACATTTCCTGCGCGACAAGTTTGAGAAATCTTATTGCGCGACGAGTTTTGTCGATAGATCAATAAAAATTTATCAATTCTTAAAGGCTCTTGTTTTTTATCGACTGTGATATTGAGATGTTCAAAGAGTCCGCTATTTTCGTCGCTAAGACCAATCTCATCATTGGATTCTAAAGCATCTTCAAAAGCTTCATCAAAATCTTCCTCTTGCATATTTTTTTTATCAAAATTGGCTTCAACAACAATGCTGAAGCCATTATATTAGTAATAGTCTTAAACGGTTTATTCTACAATTACCTTTTTCTTCTCTTTCGGTTTTTCTGCTGCTGGCTTATTGGCCGTGTTAGAATTATTATTGGTAGTTGTTGTTTTAGGTGTTTCTGGTTTTTTTTCAGGTGCAGGTTTTGGCACTACTGCTGCTGGTTGGTCAACCTCAACTTCTTCGTAACGAATTGGAGGCGGTGCCACCGTATCAATTTTTGGACGATACATCAAATCCAATTCTTTGACTTTGTTAAACATTTCGGCAGGCGTTTTGTGGCTTGCCCAAAGGTCAATCTGCATGCCTTGGTCTCGCAATGCGCCAGCTGGCGGATCTTGATAGTAAATAATAGCAGCATCGTCAGCCGTACCGGATTCGTATTCTACGATACCAACTTCAAATAAATTTTGAGCAATTATTTTTTTAGCCTCTTGGACTGTTCTTCCCACCAAATTCGGGATGGTCACATTTCGTAATGGTCCAGAACCAATTACCAAATCGACGGTTGAGAATTTAGGAAGAAGTTCACCTGGTTTTATGGGTCGATTTTGGAATAAGATTCTAAGAACAGCATCTCTTTGGATACTTGGCTCGTAGAGTGTATCACCTACTTTGAGTCCCACCAAATTAAGTTGGTTAAATGCCAAACCTTTGTAACGATCAATAATATCCGGAACGGCAACTTTCGCCCAAGTTCGTGGATTAACTTTTAGCAAAACTGTTCGCCCTCCTTTAACATGAGATCCTGGCGATGGCGACACCAACAAGACTTGAAAAGGTTTGAATTTTGGATTGAACTGCGCACTGTCAACTTCATATTCTAAGCCAGAGTCATCTAGGACTTTTATCGCATCGTGCACCGTCATATTCATGACGTTAGGAACAGGAATTTCTTCACCATGATTGGTATGAAATTCTAACCAACGGAAAGTTAACCATACAAGACCCGCAAATACCGCTAACGCGAGAACGATGTTAACGAGAACTTTCCAGTGGAAAAAAGATTTGAACATAAGCTATTGTTTTGTTACAAAAATATCTAGCAAATATAGATATATATTTTGTATTTTTTTTCTTCATGCTTCATTTTTTGTGCCATTTTGCGATAGGGATAGTAGCGGATATCCTTCTTAAGAAATGGCATATAGCAAAGGCAAGAAGATAGCAGCGGAAAGCCCGACCGCAACTTCGGCAAGGAATATATATTGGAAAGTTGCGGAATCGCCCAAAAATAAAAGCAGAACCGCATCTTCCTTGTTGATAAAATTTTTACATTTGCGATAATATAAATCTGTTATGGAAAAGAAAAATATAGCCGTGGTTATGGGCGGCTATTCTGACGAATATGTCGTGTCACTGAAAAGTGGACAACTAATCTATGACTCGCTGGAGCGCGAAAAATACAATGTATATAAAGTTGTTATCCTAAAAGATGAATGGTATTTTTTGGATGACAACGAACAAAAACTGGAGATTAATAAAGCGGATTTTTCTGTAACATTGGGAGATGGAAGCCAGCTAAAATTCGATGCTTGTTTTAATATTATCCACGGAACACCTGGCGAAAATGGCATTCTACAAGCCTATTGGGACGCCGTTGGACAACGCTATACAGGTTGTAACTTCTACCAAAGCGCTTTAACTTTTAATAAAAAAGACACTTTGGCTGTCTTGTCAAAATATAATATTCCGTCGGCAAAAAGTATCTATCTGAGAAAAGGTGAAAAGATTGATGCTGAAAATATTGTTGCAGAGCTTGGACTTCCGCTTTTTGTAAAACCTAATCAGTCGGGAAGTAGCCTTGGGATTTCTAAAGTGAAAGAGATTTCTGAACTGGAAAACGCCATTGCCTTCGCCTATAAAGAAGATGACGAAATCCTTATCGAAAGCTTTTTGGATGGCACCGAAGTTTCTGTTGGTGTTTTAGACTATCAAGGAAAAACCATCGTTTTGGGCATTACAGAAATTGTTTCGGAGAACGAATTTTTCGATTATGAAGCTAAATACGAAGGCGCCTCACAAGAGATTACCCCTGCAAGATTGGATGACGAAACCCGCAGAAAAGTGGAAGAAATTGCCATTCGCGCTTATGATTCTTTAGGAATGAGTGGTTTCTCCAGAAGTGAATATATCATTATGAATGGTGAACCTTATATGTTGGAAATGAATACCAATCCTGGTTTTTCACCAGCAAGTATTTTACCACAACAAGCAAAAATATACGGTATTTCCATCCAAGATCTTTGTGGCAACGAAGTGGAAAAAGCCCTTAAAAAGCCTTTACATTAATAAAATAAAAACGACATGAGAATTGCTGTTTTTCCAGGATCTTTTGATCCCATCACGCTAGGACATTACGATATTGTAGAACGCGCTTCGCCTTTGTTTGATAAAATTATTATTGCCATTGGTAGAAACTCACAAAAAAAATACATGTTCTCGTTAGAACAGCGTAAAGAGTTTATCCGCAACACCTTCAAAGATTTCCCCAATGTGGAAGTCGATGATTTTGAAGGCTTAACGGTGGACTATTGCAAAAGCAAAAATGTTAATTTCATATTGCGGGGCCTTAGAAATCCTGCCGATTTTGAATTCGAAAAAGCAATTGCGCAAACCAATAGAGCTTTGACACGAGAAAGCGTTATCGAAACGATTTTCCTACTCACCTCATCGGGTAAATCATTCATCAGCAGTAGTATTGTCCGAGAAATTATTTCCTTCGGTGGCAATTACGAAATTATGGTTCCAGACGCTGTTCGGGTTTAATATAAATTTTAAACATCAAACAAACGGATACAAAAAATGTATCCGTTTGTTTGATGTGTATTGGGTTGTTTAATTATTAGAAACATTTGTTATTTGATAATCTTTTTAAAACGAGTTTCACCAAAACGATCTGCTTTAATAATATAAATACCTTTTGTGAATATGGAAGATGTTATGTTTAATTGTTTAAGATTCGTCCACTCTGTCCATATTAATCTGCCCACGGCATCGTAAACTTCGACTTGTCCCAAGTTTTTATCAGATTTTATTATAAAATCTTCCTCATCTTTATAAACGACGAAATCATTTTTTGTCGGATCTGTCGCATTAAGCACTAAATCTGATTTATAAATTATTTCGAAACGGCCGAGATTAAACCCTTTTTCTAATGTAAAATTGTAATTGCCATCGTTTAATTTAACAATTTTATTCAACAGCTTATCTTTAAGATAGATATCTTGTCCATCAGCGAAAATAGCATCACCTTCTGCAAAAGCTATTTTGTAATTTCCACTTTCATAAGCTTTTACACCCAATGCTATAACATCATTTCTAATATCAACATCTTGTCGTCCTTGGATGCTCAATGGCTCTGCATCGCTACTGATGCTATAAAATAAATCTGAAGCTGATGTATTGGCCAAAGCATCATATTTATCATATATATTGACAGCGCCTTCGTCATAGACAACTGCTGTACTGATGATTAAATTTTTAGGCGTTATCAATTCCAACCAATAGCGTTTGGGCTTTTCGTTTTTAAAATAAACAGCACTTGAAGTAGCGGTTCTCATCGTATTATCAAAGCTAAGACTTGCTGTTGTACTCTTAAGTTTTACAATAAAGGCCTGTCCCGACTTGATAATACTAATAGGTTTTTTAGCAGCGACGTCATTATTAAATCTGGGCGCTTGATTACCTGTTTTACTAGAAAAATTATAGGTTGCATAATTATCTCCAGAGTAATCACTGCCATATTGGTTATAATCTGTATTGCCTGTATTATCCCAGAAATAGGCATTGTTATCCTTAGCCACATCCAGCAATGTATTGTTTAAAGTATAGAATAAATCCAAATCAAAATTAGAAGGATATGGGTTGCCTGTAAGATTGTAACCATCGCCCTGACCGACATTGTTACCTACATCAAAAACAAAAGCGGCATTATTGGGCACACCACTGAAAATTGCTTTTACGGCATTTGAAGCAAGACCTATCGCTGAATAGCCTTTTGCTTTTGCAGACTTTGTGCCCGCTATTACTGGTTTGAAGGTATCTGTTTTTGTTATATACTCCATCACCTTGCCTGCCATAACAGAATTGGGACTACCATATAACGCATATAAATCTTGCTCTACAACGGGTGACGCCCAAAGATTGTATTGATTAGCTGGCACTGTTGCTTTGCGCTCTAGATTGATAGCACCTATATTATTAGCGGTAGGGTCTTGCATCAGGATAGCATTATTTTCAAACCTTACAATTCCACCTGTGTTTTGGAGACCTTGTTTGGCTTCAAGAACATTAGATGCTAGGTTATCAGCAGTTTCGGAAAGTTTTAATTCCCCTCTTACTACACTTACTAAATTATTAACCTTTGTAATTCCTGTAGCGGTTTTAATACCAGAACCTGAAATTTTTAAATGGGCATAATTAGCACCAATGGGCGATGTCGTAACAGGTGCATTGGTGATAATTTGGTTACCGCCCCTAGAATATTCGATGGTGCTGGCATTGGCAAGACTGATGTTTTCAATAGTATTATGGACAGAAGTATTGGTGCCACCACTGAAGCCGTCTTCATCACCAGTTTTGAAAATAGCATTGCTTTCCACAATAAGGCTCTGTGTGCCTACTGGACCATCTATAGTCTGTGTATTTGTTGCAAAATCAGCATTGCTTTTCACTGTAAAACTTCCTTGGTCGCGCAAGCTAATTGTCCCCGAAGTACTCCATACATTAGTCCCTGTAACTTCTATTTTGTTATATAATTTGGGAGCACGCACATTTTGACTGCTTGCATTAGCATTGTTAAATTCAACAATACCACCTGTCAAATTATAAGTCCCAGAAAGTCCCGGATTAAAACCTATCTTTTGTAGTCGATACCGGCCGCCACTCATTATAAGTCCACCATTCTCGGAAGGCAAATCACCATCGGAGAAAGAACCTGTCCCGTTATCGAGAACAGTCCCTTTTCTAATTTCTAAATAACCATTGCTATTGATTCTTTTTAATCCATTGGGTTGAAAAGTAAACGCATCTGTAAAAAGTTCTACAATTACCTTTTTGGCAGAAACAGCATTTGGTAAAGCATTACCGGAAACTTGGTTACTACGTCCTACATAGTGGTAAGTCGCATCACCTGAAAAAACCCTTGTTGTCGCATCACCTCCTATTTGTACATTTCCTGTATAAGTGCCTCCTGTCATAATCCCTTCTGGTGAAGTGATAATTAATTTCCCGCCAGCCATTAATTCAAAAGACTGAGATGTTTGATTTTCTATTCTTGATATATTATTTGCTGTCAAACCATTTAATCCAAAATCTAAGATGCCTGCATTTTCTACAATTAGTTTTGCACTTGTCCCCAGTTGCCAATCTTTGGTTAATTTGACATTAGCGCTATTTTTAATATAGAAATACAAATACATAAAATCATTGGAAGTCGTATTAGAAGTCGCGGTAATAGTTTGTGTTAAATTGGTTGGATTTCCTACAAAATTAAAGCTTGTATCAGCACTTCCTATATTAGAATTGACCAGATAGGAATTTACAGCTCCAGTATTAACCTTCTTAAAATTTCCTCCCAAATTAACCTTAGACGTATTAGGATGCGAATTGTTATTGCTCAAATTAAAAACACCGCCATTAAGAAGAAAATCACCATTTATATTTAGAAAAGCTTTTTTGTTTCCTGCTTTTGCAAGAAGGATAAAACTTCCAGCATCGTTTTTAATAAAATTCCTTTTTACAGTTAAGGTCTTATCACCATTAGTTGATTGGCCTAAAACTAAACCTGCTCCTCCAATGTATAAATCCCTTCCCACCGTTAAATTATCAAAATTGATCGCCATCTCAATACTTGAGGAGGTTGACGTATTTTTTAATTTAAGATCACGATGCGTAATTTGATACGTTCCTGAAGGGAATACCTGATTCCAGTGAGAAGAAGTTTCAATATTTAAATTTCCAAACTTTGCAGAAATACCTGCGACCGTATAATTAGAAATCATACTAGCCGTGCTAAACAAAGGACCACTACCCCATGCAGTAATATTAACATTGGAATCTTCATGAAAAATCTCAATACCATTCCAGATATTGGTATTTTCCTTAGAGATGTTAACTATGCCACCATTTTCAATCTCAAATTGGGAAGTCGGCTGTAGCGCAGTTTGAGCTTCTGAATTATTAAGATCTAGCAATCCTGCAGATCTTACAATAAGTTTGCTACTAGCACCCAAAGTTAAATTTCCATTAACAGATAAAGTCCCAGAAATAACTTCCAAACTTTTGCCATCAGCAATTCCCAAGCCTGGGTCAGTATCTCCCGAATAAACAAATACATTATTACTAATAAAAATATTCTTATACATCCTACCTCCCGCAACATCTACATAACTTCCACTTTCGATGAAAATATTTTCGGGAGTCCAACTTGCCGACTGTGGTGATACAGTAGCCGCTTGCCAGCCTCCAGAGCCATATACTTGCCAGTTGGACGTAGAAGCAAAATAAATGCTAGCAGTACTACCAGGCTCGGTCCGGAAATCACCATTTTGTGGCGCTGGTAAGATTTTTAACTGACTGCTTTTTACCATCGAAGAATTCCCAAAACTCTTCTTTAAGGAAAAATAATCATCAACAATACCTATTTTTTTTGTGAATGTCTGCTGGTTTTGATTTCTAATAATGGAAGATGTGGATCTATTATCATTTTCAAAACCCAAACGACCTGCTAATGCAGAAATAGTTTTAGCGCTAAAAAGCACCGAGGTTAAAACAAAAAGCACCATGCACGCCCTCTGTTTTGAATAAGTAGTTTTCATTATTATAGATTGTTATTAGTTTATACATAATAAATAGTATTACGTCAAACTAATTTAAAACCTAAAAATCATTTACAAAATACTCGTTTTCCATGATATACATTCTACACAAACTCTATTTAACATAATAATATTCTTAGCCAACAACTAACATAACTAGGGATAAAGTATAGATACTGTATGAGCAAAGTATTAGTTTGCTAAAAACCACACCGCCGATTAAAAAAAATCTAAGAATTATTAACAAATTATTTTATCGTCCACATCGCACTGGAGAGATTTTCCAAATGTAGAATCTTTTGGAAAGGGCTTTTGACAGCGTTCAGAACTTCGGGCGTTTGGATATAGCTGTAGCGCGACGCCATATTGTGCATATTGGAAACAATAATGAGCCAGCATTCATCAATTTTGCTTTTATAAAGTGGATATTTCACATTTTTCTTTTCGATGATGTGGAGAATTTTTTCCGCTTTCAACTCATCAAACAAAGACATGCTATAATCTAAAACCAAAAGAACGCCCTTATGATAAGGCGTTCTTCTAATGGAGGTCACATATTTTGTCGGTTTCTGATTTTGCATGGCGGTAAGAATATCTTTAATCACTTTTTCATCATCATACTGCCTCATCATCCACAAGCTAACTCCGATATAAAAAATTCCGGAAAACAATTTATCTTGTCCGAAACTTTGCTCCACATTTCGGAAAACCTGATTAATCCTCGCCTCGCTTTTCTTTAATTCGAAATGATTAATGACTTCCGAAATTTCTAGACCAATGCGTTTGGAACCAATTGTCACAATAAAATCCGGACTTTCGCCAATAAGATTTTCAATTTCAATGTCGGGATAATATTGGAGAAGACTGCTCAACAGCAACACTTCGGTTTTCTTTTGATAAGCTTCCCGCTCAGAAAGCTGCTCCCGGTCAATCTCACGACACCATTCGCTGAGTTTGTTTGCAGAATTTTTATTCCGCAACATACACAACGCCAAGCTTTTTGAAAGATCCTCCGTGAACACCATAATGCAATGATTTTATTAATCACATTCTAAATATAATCAAATAATCCATTGAAAATGAGATATTAATAAAAATTAACGTCAACAGCATCTTATGTATTTAATAATATTTTCCACTAAAGGCCAGTAGCCGCATCCTCTTATTTTTATTCTAAATGATTAAATTGCCTTCTCAAAACAAATGCCTATTCCATGGATTTTAAAAATTATAAGATGCCATACAGTATCAATCCTCAATATTCGAAAAAAACAGCTTATTTTTCAATGGAGTTTGCTATTGATCAATCTCTGAAAATATACAGTGGTGGATTAGGCTTTTTGGCGGGATCACACATGCGAAGCGCCTATAATTTAAAACAAGATTTGGTAGGTATTGGCATTTTGTGGAAATTCGGGTATTATGACCAAGCTCGCAACCACAACCAAACACTTCATCCTGTTTAGACAAAAAAAATATACTCTTATTTGGAAGATACTGGCATACTGTTCCAAATCGAAATTCACAATGCCCCTGTTTGGGTAAAAGTCTGGTACCTCAATCCTGAAACTTTCAAAACATGCCCTATGTTTTTGCTGAGTACGGACGTGCCAGAAAACGATCATCTTTCCAAAACCATTTGCCATCGCCTATACGACGCGAACGAATCTACAAAATTGGCGCAATATATTTTACTAGGAAAAGCTGGCGCAAAATTGTTGGACGAAATGAATCTTGAGCGCGAGGTTTACCATCTTAACGAAGCACATGGATTGCCCGCAGCTTTTTATTTATTAAGAAAATATGGTGGCGACCTTTCAAAAGTTAAAGAAAAATTAGTTTTCACAACGCACACCCCCGAAGAAGCGGGCAACGAAAAACACGACCTTGGGCTCTGTTACAACATGTCCTATTTCTGTGGCATGAGCAAGGAAGAAGTCAAACAATTGGAAGGCAGTAGCGATGACCAATTCAACCATTCGCTATGCGCGCTGAAGATGGCTCGTGTCGCCAATGCTGTATCTCAATTGCATGGCCTTGTTTCCCGACAGATGTGGAACAAATATCCCGGCATTTGTGAAATAAAATCAATTACCAACGCTCAGGAATTCAAATATTGGGCGGACAAACCGCTTTATAATGCCAAAGACGAAGGCGACAAAGAAACTTTTGATTTTAGAAAAAACTATTTGAAAAAAAGAGCTTTCAAAATTGTGGCTGACCAATGTGGGAAACTTTTTGATCCCCATATTTTAACAATTGTCTGGGCAAGACGTTTTGCGGGTTACAAAAGAGCAGATTTGTTACTAGCAGACAAAGAACGCTTCCGCAGACTTTTGGAAAACAAAGAATATCCTGTACAAATCATTTGGGCAGGAAAACCTTATCCCATGGACTATTCCGCAATTTCAACTTTTAATAATCTTGTTGAAGAAAATAAAATCTACAACAATATAGCAGTGCTTACAGGCTACGAATTGTCATTAAGCAAATCCCTGAAACAAGCTTCCGACATCTGGCTAAACAATCCTAGAGTTCCGCGCGAAGCGTCCGGAACTTCTGGTATGACGGCAGCAATGAATGCTTCTGTCAACCTATCAACAGACGATGGCTGGATCCCAGAATTTGCCAGACATGGCGAAAACGCCTTTGTCGTTCCGAAAGCGGATTACCACAATATGACAACTTTAGAACAAGACACTTACGACCTTAATAAATTGTACGACATTCTCGAAAACGAAATCATCCCAACCTACTACAATAACAAAAATAAATGGCGCAAAATTGTAGGCTCCGCTATGGAAGACGTGCGCTTCCAGTTCAATAGCGATCGTATGGCAGACGAATATTATAAGCTGCTGTATAACTTTTAAAACAGAAAAGCCTTTAGTAAATTAAAACTAAAGGCTTTTTATAAGATTTTTATTTTAGAAAAAATTAATGAAACTGCGCTGCTTCTGTAGAATCTTTCATCGCTACCGTTGCAGAAGTGCCATTGGTAACAATACGCTGCACTTCATCAAAATAGCCCGTTCCTACAAAACTTTGATGCTTCACAGCACGAAAACCTTTCGGTTGCAACGCAAATTCGCGTTCTTGCAACTCCGAATACCCCGCCATGCCGCGCTCTTTATAAGCCAAAGCCAACTCGAACATAGCCGTGTTCAACGCATGGAAACCAGCCAATGTGATAAACTGAAATTTGTAACCCATCTTTGCCAATTCTTCTCGAAAATCTTCCATTTCTTCAACACTCAACCGAGCTGCCCAATTGAAAGAAGGCGAGCAATTGTACGCCAACATTTTTCCAGGAAATTTAGCATGAATAGCTTCCGCAAATTGTCTGGCCTGTTCCAAATCAGGATTTGAAGTTTCCATCCAGATTAGATCGGCATAAGGCGCATAGGACAAACCTCGATCAATGCCTTGTTCCACGCCATTTTTCACAACATAAAAACCTTCCGAAGTCCGTTCGCCTGTCACAAATTTTTTATCTCGATCATCAATGTCCGACGTTAAAAGGTCCGCAGCATCGGCATCTGTTCTAGCAATAATCAAACTCGGAACTCCTAAAACATCAGCTGCCAAGCGCGCCGCAATCAATTTGTTAATCGCTTCTTGTGTCGGTACCAAAACTTTTCCTCCAAGATGGCCACATTTTTTGGCAGACGACAATTGATCTTCAAAATGAACGCCTGCGGCACCCGCTTCAATCATCTGTTTCATCAACTCAAAAGCGTTGAGATTACCTCCAAAACCTGCTTCTGCATCTGCTACAATAGGTACAAGATATTCTTTGTCGCCACCGCCATTTACCGATTGTATTTGATCTGCACGCAACAAAGCATTATTAATTTTTTTAACAACCGACGGCACCGAATTCGCAGGATATAAGGATTGATCGGGATACATTTCGCCCGACAAATTGGCATCTGCTGCCACTTGCCAACCCGACAGATAGATGGCTTCCAGACCAGCGTCCACTTCCTGCACCGCTTGATTTCCTGTCAAAGCGCCCAAGCCTGCAACATAATCTTGATTATTAAGCTTATCCCAAAGCTTTTCTGACATTTGTTTTGCAATACTGTATTCCAAGGTGTAACGTCCTCTAAGTTTTAAAACATCTTCTGCAGAATACGGTCTTGTAACGTCTTTCCAACGTGGATTGTTCAGCCAATCTTGCGCCAAAGCTTGGATTTGTTCTTGTTTTGATTTCATAATATAGTGTGATTTAGTGTGATTAAAAATGTTTGAATGTATTTAAACTTTAATCCAAATATGGATAAGCTTTTATACTTAAGAACTCGTCAAATTCTTTAGAAAAAATCATGTCATTGAAAAGGCTAATTGCTAAACCGAACTTTCCATTTTGGAAACGCTGTTCACCAACATAAGTTTTTATATTCTCTACTTCTTCATTTTCGAGTTTCAGAATTAATTCTTTTGTAACAACTTGTCCCCCCTCCAACGTCACCGACTGTCTTAGCCATTGCCATATTTGGGAGCGAGAAATTTCTGCAGTAGCTGCATCTTCCATCAAATTATAAATTGCCGCTGCACCTGTGCCCATCAACCAGGATTCGATGTAGAGAATGCTAACATTGATGTTTTTGCGAAGCCCTTTTTCTGTAATCGTTCCTGCGGGAACTTCCAAGAGTTGACTTTCCGAAATTTGATAATTAAATTGTTTATGAATTTGGTTAGGCGTTGGCATATATTGATTAAAAACTCCCATCGCAACAGGTACCAAAGCAGGATGTGCTACCCAAGTACCGTCATGCCCATTACGAACTTCGCGCTCTTTGTCGGTTCTCACTTTTTCAAAGGCTTCTTCATTAGCATTTGGATTATCTTTTACTGGAATTTGAGCCGCCATCCCACCAATCGCAGAAACGCGTCTTTTGTGACAAATCTCCACAACTCTTTTGGTATATGCCTCCATAAAAGGCGAAGTCATCGTAACCTTATCGCGGTCTGGCACCAAAAAATGCGGCAGATTTCTAAACTTTTTGATATAGGAAAAAATATAATCCCAACGACCGCAATTGAGTCCCGCACTATGTTCTTTAAGCTCAAATAAAATTTCGTCCAATTGAAAAGAAGCGGTAATGGTTTCTATAAGAACTGTTGCTTTTATGCTTCCTGTAAGGATTTTAAGATAATCTTGTGAAAACAAAAAAACGTCATTCCACCAGCGCGCTTCAAGATAATGTTCTAATTTGGGCAAATAGAAAAATGGACCACTACCTTTCATCAACAGCTTTTTAGCATTTCTGAAAAAGTAAATTCCAAAATCCACCAAAGATGCAGACATCATTTCGCCATCAACCAAAATATGTTTTTCATCGAGATGCAAGCCGCGTGGCCTCACCAGCAAAACTGCAGTTTTTTCATTAAGCTGATAAGATTTTCCTTCGGGTGACACAAAATCAATTGTTCTGCTAATGGCGTCACTTAGATTAATTTGTCCTTGCATACAATTTTCCCAAGTCGGCGAATTGCTATCTTCAAAATCCGCCATAAAAATTTTAGCTCCAGAGTTCAGCGCGTTAATAATCATCTTTCGATCCACGGGGCCTGTAATTTCTACACGGCGATCATGCAAATCGCGAGGCAGCGGCGCACATATCCAATTTGCTGTTCGCACTTCTTTTGTTTCCTCTAAAAAGCGAGGTAATTTTCCGGCATCAAATTCTTTTTGAATTCTTTTTCTATTTTCGAGAAGTTCTAAACGGCGCTTATTAAAAGTCTGATGCAATGCTAATAAAAAATCCTTAACGCTTTCCGTAAATACTGACTCATAATCATTTGCACTATTTATTGAGATTTGATTTAAACTTTTCATTTTTAATTTAATTGTGATTGGTGTGACAAATCTAATAAAAATATTTTCACTATTAGCGAACGTTCGCTAAATTTTTAAAAAAATTATTATGTAAACAATTGCTTTATTTTTATATTTGTTTTATGAATGCTGATAGCGACTATATCCGAGTAATTTTTGGTCTTAAACTAAGACAACAACGCCAGAAAAGAAATTGGTCTTTACAAGATCTTGCTAACCAAACTGGCTTGTCAAAATCTTATCTTAACGAAATCGAAAATGGTAAAAAATACCCCAAACATGACAAAATCATCCAAGTCGCAGAAACCTTAGGATGCAGTTTTGATGATTTGGTATCGACAAAACTCGACAGAAGTCTTGCGCCAATTAATGAAATTTTACAATCAGATGTATTTAAAGAAATCCCGTTGGATCTTTTCGGGATCAACCGTAATAATCTGATCGGAATGATAAGCGAAGCGCCAAAAAAAGTTACAGCTTTCATCAATACACTTATTGAAATTTCGCAGAATTATAACCTTGGAAAAGAACGTTTTTTCTTTGCAGTATTGCGCTCTTTTCAGGAATTATACAACAATCATTTCCCTGAAATCGAGGAAAAAGCTGAGGCTTTTTACCAGCAATACAACCTAAAGCCCCGTGAACTGAAATCCTCGGATTTAGAAAATATTTTAATCGAAGATTTTGGCTACCAAATAAGCTCACGAGATTTTAATGAATTTGGTACTTTGCAACATTTAAGATCTTTATTTATTCCTGAAAAAAAGAATTTATTACTCAATCAAAGGCTTGATGAAAATCAAAAAACTTTCATTTTAGCCAAAGAAATTGGATTCCAAGTTTTGGATCTAAAATTGCGCCCCAACACGTATTCTTGGGTTGACATCCATAGTTTTGAAGAAATCCTGAATAATTATTATGCTTCATATTTCGCTGGCGGATTATTGATTCCTAAAAAAGAACTGGTACAGAAAACGGCTGATTTTTTCGATCATAAAGAATGGAAAGCCTCACATTTCGAAGATTTAATTCAGCATTTCACAAATTCTCCAGAAACATTATATTATCGTTTGACTAATATTTTAGCTTCAGAATTTGGGATAAAGGACTTATTTTATTTATGTTTTGTCAAAAAGAAAAACACACATAAAGTACAGATTTTAAAAGAGTTACACCTCAACCAACAACAAGCGCCACGATCTAATGCCATGAATGAACACTATTGTCGTCGATGGGTTTCTGTAAGAAATCTGGAACAATTGGAAACTGAAGATACACAAATGACTGATGCCCAAATTTCACATTACAAAGATTTTGGACTTAGTTATCTTGTGATATCAACCTCCCAAAAAAATCCATTTTCGGACGGAAGCAACAGAAGTTATTGTCTTGGAATTTTGTTGAATAGTAATTCTCTAAAAAAAATAAATTTCTCAAAAAGTGACGCTTTGCCCATTGTTGAAGTTGGTGTCACCTGCGAACATTGCAGCATCGGCAATTGCGATGTAAGACAAGCTCCGGCGACAAGACTCGATAAAGAACATTTCAATAACGACATGAAAAAGTCCATTGAAAAAATCCGATCTCAATTTTTAAAATCATCTTAAAAATTTGATTATCTTCGACTTAAACTAAAAGTCATGTTATTGGATTTGATTTTTCCGACGCGTTGTTTGTCTTGTGATACTATCATTCCGTCAAATTCTATATTGTGTGAAAATTGCGAAGAACAACTCAGTTACACACATTTTAAATTTGATTCTGAAAACATTTTAACACAAAAAGCCAAGCTCCTTTTTCCTGTTGAAAAAGCTTTTGCTTTGTTTTATTTTAAAGATGAAAATTTAGCTCAAAAACTAATTCACGGTCTGAAATATGGCAATCAGCAATTCATTGGAAAACATCTTGCGCAATGTATTCATGATCGAATTAAGCTGAACGAAATTGATGAAATAATCAGCGTTCCGTTGCATGAAAAAAAGCTAAAACAACGCGGTTACAACCAATTGACTTTATTTGGAAATACTTTATCAAAACTATATAATATCCCAGTAAATCATCAATTTTTAAAACGGAATTCCCACGACAAGGCGCAAGCCCAAAAAGACAAAACGCATCGCGAGGAAACGAAAAGTGTATTCAGTTCACAATCTAGTCAAGATAGCAAACACATTCTTTTAATAGATGATGTTTTCACAACAGGAAATACTTTATCGAGCATCGCATGGGAAATTTTAAGCAAAAACCCCAACTATCGCATCAGCATTTTGGTAATTGCAATAGACTAAGTATTGGTCATGAATTATTAAAAAATTACCGTTGAAGCTTTTCTCCGTAAGCCAAATCTCCTGCATCGCCCAAACCTGGCGTGATATAACCTTTTGACGTCAAACCAGAATCGATAACACCCACCCAAATTTTAGCATTTGGAAAAGCATCTTGTATAGCTTTCACACCTTGTTGACTGGCAATTGCTGCTACGATATGCATTTCTGTTGGCGTTCCGTTGGTCAGCAAATCTTTTATAGCTTCGATAAGGGAAGCTCCCGTTGCCAACATAGGATCTGCAACAATTAGAGGACGTCCGTCTAGATTTGGACACGTCAAATAATCTTGTTTTATAGAGAAATAATCGTTGACATCATGCTTTCTATAAGCTGCAACAAAACCACAATCGGCTTTATCAAAATAATTAAGAACACCCTGAAACAAAGGAACTCCCGCTCTAAGAATAGTTGTAATAACAGGCTGAACCGCAATTTCGCGACCTTTCACTTTATCCAAAGGTGTTGTAATCTCCACCTCAACTTGTGCCATACCTTTGGAAATCTCGAAAGCAGCAATCTCACCGATGCGCTCCAAGTTTCTACGGAACTTCATGCGGTCTTGTTGTACATCAACATTTCTTAAATCATTAATCCATGAGTTAACTAAAGAAAATTCTTGGGATAATTCTTTTATCATAAAAACGGGTTCTTAGTTTAAATATAAAAATGAGCTTTAAAGTTAAGCAATAAAAAGCCTTCCGAAAAATCCGAAAGGCTGATATTTTATTTTTGTCTGAAATAAATCTCGATTGGAACTCCAGTAAAATCAAAGTTCTTACGCAACTGATTCTCTACAAATCGTTTGTAAGGTTCTTTCACATATTGCGGAAGATTACAGAAAAACACAAATTGTGGCGATGGCGTTGGCAACTGCACACAATACTTGATTTTCACATATTTACCTTTCAAAGCTGGAGGTGGTGTATTTTCCATGATTGGAAGCATCAATTCGTTCAGTTTTGAAGTTTTGATGCGTTGTTTACGATTTTCATAAACTTGCATTGCTACTTCAACCGCTTTTAGAATACGTTGCTTGGTTAGAGCTGAAACAAACAATACTGGAATATCACTGAACATTCCGATTTTGTCTTTAATTTTGGCTTCGAAATCGCGCATGGTATTGGTTTCTTTCTCGACCAAGTCCCACTTGTTTACCAAAATGACAACGCCTTTTCTATTTTTTTGAGCCAAACTAAAGATGTTCATATCTTGCGATTCCCAACCCAAAGTTGCATCAATCATCAAAATCACAACATCCGAATGCTCAATAGAACGGATAGAACGCATTACGGAGTAAAACTCCAAATCTTCAGAAACTCTTGATTTTCTACGCATTCCCGCCGTATCAACCAATACGAACTCGTGCCCGAATTTGTTATACAAAGTTTCAATACTGTCACGCGTTGTACCTGCAATGTCGGTTACAATATTTCTTTCGTTATCCAGCAAAGCGTTTGTTAAAGTGGATTTACCAACATTTGGACGTCCAGCAATGGTAATTTTTGGCAAACCTTCGAAAGGATCTTTATACTCTGTCGTTGGGAAATCCGCGACAACGGCATCCAGCAATTCCCCAGTACCAGAACCTGTTGCAGAAGAAAGCGTATAATATTTTTCTACTCCTAGCTGATAAAATTCGGTTGCAGGAAGTTCTTCTTTAGCAGAATCTACTTTGTTAACAACCAAATATAAAGGTTTGTTGGCTTTTCTCAACAATTCAAAAACTTCATAATCTGTATCGGTAAGACCTTCTTCAACATTAACCATAAAAATAATGGAAGTCGCTTCTTCAACAGCCAATTGTACTTGTTTACGAATTTCTTCTTCAAAAATATCATCCGAACCGATGTCGTAACCTCCAGTATCAATAACTGTAAAATCTACACCATTCCAATCAGATTTTCCATAGTGACGGTCTCTGGTAACACCAGCTGTAGAATCTACAATAGCTTCTCTTCTTTCTAATAAACGGTTGAATAAAGTGGATTTTCCCACATTCGGTCGGCCAACAATAGCAACAATATTGCTCATAAAAAATGTTTAATAATCCTTAGCATCATAAGAAATTGCTTCAGGATAAGATTATTAATGGGTTTCTCCGACTCTCGGAGCCCAATTTTTTTGCAAAGATAGACTTTTTTGAATTAATTATTTTTTTGTTATCAAATTGACTATATTTTTAACAATATTAATATTTACTATTGTATACATAGTATTAGTAATTTTAATTTTATTGACTTTATAACAATTCAGCTATATTGTTATAAAATATTTAAAGTTATGAAGAAAATACTATTATTTTGTTTAACCACAAGCTTTATGAGCTGTGCTTTTAGCCAAACCTTATGGGAGGATAATTTTGAATCTTACACTGCGGAAATTTCACAGACCAAGGTGGCTGGGTAAGAGATGGTGGCGAAGATGATTGGGTAAAAATTACTAAAATAAGTCCTGCTAAAGGGAAAAGCTTACAACTTAATACCAATGAAGAAAACGATTCTGGTATTTTTGTAACCCACGAAAACAATTGGGAAAACCGAAATGCTGGCAACAACATTTTTGTGGCTGAATTCGATTATTATACTGGAGACCAACTGGATAGCCTTGGAATCGTTGTACTTGGCACTTCCGATTTTGATATTATTGCAGAAACTGGATGGGATATAGAAACTGAAATCCTTTATCTTTCTGGTGCAGAAATGTTTGGAACTTTGTTAGAAAACCCAACGCCAAACACTTGGTATCATATAACAACAACTTTCAACACCAATACTGGCGAAATAAAAGCTCGTGTCAACAACGAGCCTATTGTTAGGGGTTTTGCAGATGTAGAATTGCTTCCAGAAATCTTCGATTATTCATCGATTATGGGGTCAACAATTGCTATTGACAACGTCGTGGTATCTGCCAAATCTACAGATGTGCTAACTACTGGAGAACATTCTGCAACATCAAAATCTACTCGTATTTATCCCAATCCTGTTCGTGATAACATAAAAATTTCTACTAAAAAGAACATCGCGGAAAGTAGAATTATTGATTTTTCTGGAAAAACACTTCTTAGTTTTGGAAATCAAAAAAGTCTCAATGTACAATCTCTAACTCCGGGTACATATATTCTCACAATAAAGTATGACGATAATAGCCAAGAAACGCTTAAACTAATCAAAAAACAATCATACCATAATTAAAAAAATTTCAAAAATAGACAGTGCAAAGTTTGCATTGTCTATTTTATTTTAAGATTAAAAACCTCATCACTTCATCAACAATCAAAATGATTAATAATTGTTTTTAAATAATAAAAATCTGCAAACCATTAATAAACTATAGAAATTTCTTAAATTCACTTTTTCAAAAAAGGTATAAAATGAAAAAAATAATCACAGTCCTTTTGGTGGCATTTATAATGATTCAGTTTTTCCCAATTGACAAAACCAATCCTGAAATAAATCCTAAAATGGATTTTGTGAACACCAAACAACCTCCTGTTGCCATTGCAAAAATTCTGAAAACCTCTTGCTACGATTGCCATTCTAACGAAACACGTTATCCTTGGTACGCGAGTATTGCGCCCTCTTCATGGTTTTTGAAAAAACATATTGACGAGGGTCGAAAAAAACTAAACTTTTCAACTTGGGCAACTTATGAGCCAAAACGCCAACTTCATAAATTAGATGAAAATATCGAAATGCTGGAAAAAGACGAAATGCCTTTGGAATCTTATATTTTGGGACATCCTGATGCCAAGTTAACGACAGAATCCAAAAAATTATTAATCGAATATTTTCGACAGATTCAAAGAGATACAAAAGAGGCAAATCCTATACTGTGATGAAAAACCTCGAATCTATTAGCGAGAAGCACTCCATCGTTTTTTACGATGGCGATTGCGGTTTTTGTAATTATTGGGTGCAATGGATTTTGAAGTGCGACAAAAAAGATCAGTTTCTTTTTGCTTCGTTACAGTCAGATTTAGGTCAAGATTTTTTAAAACAAAGACATCTTAACCTTAAAGATTTTGACACGATTTATCTTTGGAAACCCAAACATTATTATTTAAAAAAATCCGATGCCGCAATACAAATCGCTGCGGATCTATCTATTTTTTATGAATTATTAAAACTCGGAAAGATCATACCAAAATTTATACGAGATGGTTTGTATGACATTATTGCTGCACGAAGAAAAAAATTAATGAAAGCATTCTGTACACTGCCTTCAGATAAAGACAAAAAGAAATTTTTGAACTAAATAACATCATTTAATCTCATATTATGATAGTTTAAACATTCTATATTTTTCGGTATTTCTTCAGTCATTTTAAAGTAATTGTCAACAAAAATGTCAGGCTTTTTATTTTTATAAAATTTTTAATTTTTGAAAAACTTCTAAACCATAAACAGATTCTATATTTTCATATATTTGCATCATGGAATATAACACCCAAAGAACCGCACTTCAAATGCCAGAATATGGCAGAATGATACAAGAAATGGTGGAAATCTGCAGAGAACTCCCCACCAAAGAAGCACGTAACGAAGCTGCCGCTACCATCATCGAATTTATGGGACAACGCAATCCACATCTTAATGATGAAGAAAACTATAAGCACAAACTTTGGAACCATCTTTTTATTCTAGCAAGCTATGATCTCGATGTAGATTCGCCATATCCAATATTATCGCAAGAAGAACTAAGTACAAAACCTAGAAAAATGCCTTATCCTTCTTTCGATAACGATTACAAATTCTATGGAAAAAGTATTTTGCAACTTATCGAACACGCTATCGAACTAGATGCAGGCGACGAAAAAGATGCGCTAATCCAAGTTATTGCGAATAATATGAAAAAGTCTTACAATGTTTACAATAAAGAACATGTGCAAGATGACGTGATTTTCCGCCACCTAAAAGACTTATCCAATAACAGACTGGACCTTACCGGACTAGACAGTCTGGACAAAAGTAAAATCTACTACAATACCAATCGCAAAAATAATAACAATAACAGCAACCACAACAAAAACAACAGAAACCAAAACACAAATAATAACGCAAAAAGAAGACATCAAAACAACCAAAACAATCAGAAAAACAGAAAATAAATGAACGGTGCATTTGAGATAAGAGGAGGAAAAACTTTACAAGGCGATATTACACCACAAGGTGCAAAAAATGAAGCGCTTCAGATATTATGTGCTGTTTTGTTAACGGATGAAGAAGTCAGAATTAAAAATATTCCCGACATACACGATGTTAATAGGCTAATTGAAATTCTTGGTGACCTTAATGTCAAAATCATCAAAAACGGACATGGCGACTACACTTTCAAAGCCGATGCTGTTAATTTTAATTATATAAAATCCTCTGAGTTTAAAAAAGATGGCGCCAAATTGCGTGGATCGGTTATGCTATTAGGCCCGATGTTAGCGCGTTATGGCGAAGCTTATATGCCAACGCCAGGCGGTGACAAAATCGGTAGACGCCGTCTGGATACACATTTCCAAGGTTTTGTAGAATTGGGTGCCGAATTTTCTTATGACGAGGACGAACAATATTATTCTCTAAAAGCTAAAGAACTTCAAGGTAAATTTATTTTATTGGAAGAAGCTTCAGTAACAGGGACTGCCAATATCATTATGGCTGCTGTTCTAGCAAAAGGCAAAACCAGAATTTACAACGCTGCATGTGAGCCCTATCTGCAACAGCTTTGCAAAATGCTAAACAGAATGGGCGCGAATATTTCTGGTATTGGTTCAAATCTTTTAACAATCGAAGGTGTAGACTATCTTGGAGGAACAGAACACACGATGTTACCCGATATGGTGGAAATTGGCTCTTGGATTGGACTGGCAGCCATGACAAAATCTGAAATTACCATTAAAAATGTCAATTGGAATCAATTGGGCATCATTCCTGACACTTTTAGAAAATTAGGAATTCAGCTTGAGCGAAGTGGCGAAGACATTTACATTCCTGCTCAGGAAAATTATACAATTCAGAAGTTTATCGACGGATCCATATTAACAGTTTCTGATGCGCCTTGGCCAGGATTTACGCCAGATTTATTATCCATCATATTGGTGGTGGCAACACAAGCAAAAGGTACTGTTTTGGTTCATCAAAAAATGTTTGAATCCAGATTATTCTTCGTTGATAAATTAATTGACATGGGTGCACAAATTATCCTTTGCGATCCACACCGCGCAACAGTTGTCGGCCTAAACCACGAAACACCACTGCGTGGAACAACGATGATTTCGCCAGATATCCGCGCTGGTAACGCATTGTTAATCGCGGCACTTTCTGCCGAAGGCAAATCGGTAATCCACAATATTGAACAAATCGACCGTGGTTACGAAAATATCGACGGAAGACTAAAAGCATTAGGCGCTGATATTACAAGAATATAAATTATAAAGACTGGAAAATTTTCCTGTCTTTATTTTTTAAAAGCATTCATCAAATTTTTCTTAATTTTAAATAATTAAAAAATTAAATGATGGACACAAAACACATCGGAATTTTTGTAGGAAGCCTCCGCAAAGAATCCTTTTCCAGAAAAGTAGCTGAAGAAATCATCAGTTTGGAACCGCCAACTTTTAAATTCAAAATAATATCAATTGGGCAATTGCCGTTGTACAATCAAGATTTTGATGACCATGACCAAGTTCCCGAAAGTTATATTAGTTTCCGAAAGGAAGTTGACCAGCTCGATGGCGTTATTTTTGTAACGCCCGAATATAATCGTGGTTTGCCTGCTGTACTCAAAAATGCAATTGATGTTGCGTCGCGACCTGCTGGCAAAAATGTTTGGACAAAAAAACCAAGTGCTGTCATCAGTAATTCTCCAGGAATGCTAGGCGCTTTTGGAGCCAATCATCAATTGCGACAAAGCTTAACTTCTGTGAATATATACACCATGCAACAGCCCGAGATTTATTTAAGTCAGATTTCAAAAGCCTTTGATGAGTCTGGCAAAATAGACGATCGCACGACCGATTATTTAAAAAAATTCATCAACGCCTATGTGGATTGGTTTAATAAATTTTAAATAAAATCTCTATTCAGAAGTTTTAAAAATTTGGTTGGATTGCGGTAAATAAGTTTACCAACCGCCACCGCCACCACCACCGCCGCCGCCGCCAGAGAAGCCGCCACCTCCAGAGCCACTTCCGCCAGAACTGCTGTTGGAAGGCGCAGTAGAACTGGAACTAATCGATTTTGTCAAACTGGAATTAATAGAACTGCCGAAGTTGCCCATTCCCGAAAAATGGCCAACATACCAAGAACTTGTGTAGCCAGAAGCCATTGCCAGCAAAGCGATTTCAAACTTTTCTCCCCAAATTTTGTCAACGCCTAAAACCATGGCGTAAGGTAAATATTTTTCAAAAATTTCGGGGGTCATTTTGGGTGAATTATGAAATTTTAATTGTTCATTTTCGGCGGCACCCATGTACATTTTGAATCCGTCGATTAAAGATTGCTGCTTCAGCTTTGCTTCCGAAGGTCGTTTAATATAATATTGAAAAGCTAATATTAGGATAAACGACAAAATAATAAACTGAAAACAGTATTTGATGTTCTTGTCAACACCTATGGCGACACCTGCCAAAACTATTGGAATTGTAAAACCTAACGCCCAAAATATTAAAAAAATAGCGGCACAACCTTTAATTTTTATTTTCTTATAAAACGAGGTGACAACAAAATAAATGATAAGCAGCGCAACATATACAAAAACGCCTGGAATCATAAAACTCATTTCATCGGCTTTGTAAGAGCTAATTAATAAGGCTACAAAATATATACATGTAATTAACAATGCTGGAATCCAAAGTATATTTCGGTTGTTCCCTTCTTGGAGAAATTTGTCGTGTTGATAAGACAAACTTGCTTTGAAACTCTCGACTGTGCTTTCAATTTTGGGATCATAAGACCCTTTAAAATCTACGACATCACGGTTTTTAAATAAATTATCCAAAACCCCAATTTCTTCTTTTGCTAAAGAATTATCTGCATTTTTCAGTTTTTCAACACGGTAATATTTTCTTTTTCTAAGACCTAAAAAACCTTCACTCTCTTGCTCAAGAATTTTTAAAAAGCCTTTAATAGCGAGATTGACGATGCTTGCTGTAAGATATTCATTTTTATAATTTTCAAATTTGATGTAACCCAAACTTGCTGGCGACAAATTATCTGGAACATTAAACTGAGGATAAATCGTTGGTTTGGGCGGATCCACACCATATGTTCTCCATTTTTGATAGCAAAATGCCATTAATCCCAACATTGACAGAATTAATAAAAGGAGAATGCCATTTTCTTCAAAGAAAGTTGGTGGTGGTGGTGCTTGTATCAAAGCTTTATTAAATCCCACGGCAATGGTTAAATTTTCGCCACTTCCGAGATGGGAAGCCTTCCATCCGATGGTGTGATTGTCAAGAATTTCTGAACTACAATTGGTCGCGGTACTTCTCGCTTCGCCAGTATAGCAAGCATTTTGAAGAATCTTAGCACCAAATGGCAAGACGACTTTCGCAGAAATAGAATCTATTGGAAAAGCCCAATCTGTTCCGTTGACATTCCAATACAGCTCATCATAATTTTGGAAAAAACCAATTTGATTGTCTAATGTATATTTGATTGCATAAGAATATTCGCCTGCTGGCAAGTCAATATCTTTATTACCAATGTAGATTTTGTAATAGCCAGAGCTACTTTCGGAGTGATACTCTTCCTTTTTTCCATCACGCGTTACAGAAAGAATATTGTATTTAAGTTTTTGATTTTTCCCATTAAACTCGCGTGTTGTTAAAAAAGTTCTGAAAATACCGTGGTTAATATCCTTTCCTAAGCTATAAACTTTAATATGTTCCGTAACTTCTATTCCACCTTTTTCATTGACCAAAATATCAGCATGATAGTTCAGTATTCGCTCCGATTGATAAGTTGATGCTACCTCGCTAACATTAAGACGATCAGAATTTTGTCCAAAATTAAATACTGAACAAAAAATGCAAAATATTAAAAGCAGGCGTTTCATTTTTAGAATTTTACGCTTGGTACTTGCCGTTCCGTAGGATTTTCCAATTCAAAGAATGCAGATTTTTCAAACTTATACATATTCGCAACAATATTGCTTGGGAATGACTCCACAGCAGTATTATTTTCTCTTACGGTACCGTTGTAATAACGTCTTGCTTTTTCGATATCACCTTCTACAGAAGACAATTCGGCTTGTAATTGTTGAAAATTGGCATTGGCTTTCAGATCTGGATACTGCTCTGCAACCGCCATCAAATTCATCATGGCTTGACTAAGATTTTTCTCAGCACTTTCTTTAGCTTCTACCGTATTCGCCTTAAGTGCAGCTGCTCTAGCCTGTACCACGCTATCGAGTGTGGACCGTTCATGAGTTGCATAGCCTTTTACCGTTTCGACAAGATTTGGGATAAGATCATGACGTTTTTTCAGCATCACATCAATACTACTCCAACCTTCTTGCACAAGGTTACGCAATCGTACCAATTTGTTATAAATTGATATTATATAAGCAATAATAACAAGTGCTAATCCAATAATAATTAATAATGAAAACATAATTTTAGTTTTAATTAAAATTAATCATTTTCACTTATATGATTTAGAATTTTTCAATTAATTTTTAATTGTTACTTTTGGTAATAAACTTTTAATCAAAATGAAATTCTTAGTATTATTCTTCTCACTTACAGGTTTTAATCTGTTGACAGCCCAGGACAATTACCCAACGCCTGAGAAAAAAACCAATCAACTGTTCTACATCCAACATAGTGATAATCGCAATACATTTGTGTACGACGCCATCATCATTGGCAAAAATATTTCTGATACCAATCCCATCAACATTTACCGAATATTATATGAAGAAAATGCAGAAATAAAACCTTTGACAAGCATACAGAAATCTTTGGCTTATGGTATAAATTTTAAGAAAATGGATGACAATTATTTTGAATTTTCATTAAAAGGTCAAAAGAATCTGAAACTGTATCTCGCTTTTAATAATCAACAAAAGCCCGCCGTTTTCCTTACAGTAAACGGCAACAAAATCTATCTCGAAAAAATGTTTATCCAACTGAAAAACTCTGGGTTAAAGCCTAGCGCAGATTATATCCTAGTAACAGGTAAAGATTTTGAAACTGGCAAAAGTGTGACAGAAAAACTAAAAATCTAAAAATTATTCCAAAATTTTTATACGCTCCAATTTCTCGGAAGCTGCCAATCCATTAGGATTACAACCAGGTTGTCCTTCTGGCACTTCTAAGTTTTTCTTTTGATAAAAGTCTTTCCAAAACGCATTGGTTTCTCCCGTTTTAGGATCAATAAAAGTCATCGGTTCCAGCTTGAAAATTTGATATTTTCGAAAAGCACGTTCAATAAAATCTGAGCAATAATAGGTATTTTCATTAAGAATATAATCAAAATTATAATCTTTCCCAACCAAGCTTTTGGCTTTCTCTATCGCATACGGAATACTATTTTGATACGGATTTTTCAAACGATAAATCACAACACGTTGACCATGATGCTCTTGCTCTCTCAGAAAATCCGACATTGGCTGTCGTTGCGATCCGCCTCTAGGCGCAGCATGCAGAACAAAATAATCCTTCCCTGATTTTTCTACCAAGCCAATATGATCGAAATTCGACTGCGCTTCTTTTTGCGTCACATTATTAATCGCCCCAGAAAGTCCTTCTTGCTTCGCGGTTACAAATAGTAAATCTCCATGTTCCACACCATCAAATTTTGAATAAGAAGCGCAATGTACGAGTACCAAACACAACAGTAAAACCAAAATATTTTTCCCCATTACGCAATTTTTTTATTGAAGTGCAAATCTACAAAACCTATAACAAATACTTTTAGTTTCCAAAATTCTCTTCATTTATTATTGTTAAATTTGACCTTAAATATTATCTTAAATCCTCATGAAAAAAATCTTTCTTCCATTTTTACTTTTAGGAACTTTGGCTTTTTGTCAAAAAAAATATGTCATGGTTATTCATGGTGGTGCTGGCACCATTACAAAAGCCAACCTTTCTCCTGAAAAGGAAAAAGAATACCGGGAAACATTAACCAAAGCTTTACAAAGAGGCTACAACGAAATCAAAAATGGGAAATCCTCATTAGACGCTGTCACTGTAGCCATCATCGTTATGGAAGACTCACCGCTATTCAATGCTGGAAAAGGCGCCGTTTTCACCAACGAAGGCAAGAACGAACTGGATGCTTCTATCATGACGGGCAACAACAGAAAAGCAGGCGCTGTAGCGGGTGTAACAACAGTTAAAAATCCTATTCTCGCCGCAAAAGCAGTTATGCAACAATCCGAACATGTTATGATGGCGGGCGCTGGCGCAGAAAAATTTGCAAAAGAAAAAGGTTTGGAAATTGTAGATCCAAAATATTTCTGGACCGAAAGAGCCTGGAATAGCCTTCAAAAAGTTAAAGCTATGGAAGCTGAAAAGAAAACATCTAAAAACGAGCAAAAACTTCCTGACTATTTTCTAATCGATCAAAAGTTTGGAACTGTTGGCGCTGTAGCTTTAGACAAAAACGGAATCATCACGGCGGGCACATCAACGGGTGGCATGACCAACAAAAAATTCAATCGCATTGGCGATTCTCCTATTATCGGAGCAGGTACTTATGCTAACGACCAAGTGGGACTTTCAGGAACGGGATGGGGCGAATTTTTCATTCGAACGGTAGCCAGCAAAACCGTTGCAGATCGTATGAAATTTTTGAAAGAAAATGTAAAAGATGCAGCACAAGCCAGCATTGATGATATAGGACAATTAGGTGGCGACGGTGGCATTATCGCGCTGGATAAAGACGGAAATATAGCAATGTCTTTCAATACCGAAGGCATGTATCGTGGCGCTGTCACAGACAAAGGCGAGATAGAAGTTTACATTTATAAATAACAAAAAACTCAGTCTAGGCTGAGTTTTTTATTTTCTTTTGTACAAGGATTCATATTGATTAATCCAATCTTGTGGTGTAACTTTTTGACACAATTCAGCGATTAACGGCAACGGAATATCTTCCATCTTTTTGAAACGGATACAGGATTTCCCCATATCCAATTTTCGTTTCGAATATTTTGGATATTCTTCTTGAAACCAATGTAGTAAAGATTCGTCTGCATAAATGCCCATGTGATAAAGTGCTACAAAATTCTTTTGGGATGCCAAATTAATAAAAGGCAAAGGCGTTCCTGGCGCACAATGATAACCGTCCGGATAATCTGACAGTGGAACAGCCCAACCAATCATGCCGTAACTAATCACATTTTCAAAACCTTTTGGCAAATTGTCACTAATAGTTTTTACTAAATTTTTAATAGCTTCTTGACGATCTTCGGGAACTTTTGCGATATAATCATCAACGCTCGTTGCTTCTATTTGCATGTTTGGTATTAATTATGGATTTCGTAAAAATTGAAGTTTAAATTTAAAAAATTAAATCTTATTTTTGTCATATTAATTTTTGAAACATGCCAAAAATATCACAACGTGCGCGTCACATGCCGCCATCTCCGGTTAGAAAACTGGTTCCTTATGCATTACAAGCTAAACAAAAAGGAACAAAAGTCTATCATCTTAATATAGGCCAACCAGATATTGAGACTCCTCAAACGGCTTTGGACGCTATTAAAAATATAGATTTAAAAGTTTTAGAATATGCGCTTTCTGAAGGAAATATCGATTACAGAAAAGCCTTAACAACCTATTACCAAACTTTAGGTTTTGAAGATTTAACACCCGATAACTTCATTGTGACCAATGGTGGATCAGAAGCCTTAAACTTTGCAATTTCTACGCTTTGTGACGATGGTGACGAAGTGATAATTCCAGAACCATATTACGCCAACTACAACGGATTTACAAGTACTTTCAATGTAAATGTTGTAGCAATACCATCTAGTATTGACAGCGGTTTTGCACTTCCTCCAATGGAAGAATTTGAGAAAAAAATTACAGATAAAACCAAAGCTATCATTATCTGTAACCCAGGAAATCCAACAGGATATCTTTATACTAAAGAAGAACTGCAACAGCTTTCTGATATCGCGCTGAAACATGACATCGTCGTTATTTCTGACGAAGTTTATAGAGAATATGTGTACGATGGTAAACAACAAGTATCGATGTTGACATTTCCAGAATTGGCGGAAAACTGCATCATTATTGACTCGGAGTCGAAGCGTTACTCGATGTGTGGTGTAAGAATTGGCTGTATGATTACACGTTCCAAAAAAATTCATGATGCTGCAATGTTGTTTGCACAAGCGAGATTGAGCCCAGTTTTGCTAGGACAGATTGCTGCGGCAGCCGCCCATGTTAATGACGAAGCCTATATCCGCAGTGTTCGCGAAGAATATACAAAACGTAGAAACTTACTTGTTGATTTATTAAACGAAATTCCAGGTGTGATCTGTCCAAAACCCAAAGGCGCTTTCTATTGCGTTGCAGAGCTTCCTGTAGATGATACAGAAGTCTTTGCACAATGGCTTTTGGAAAGTTATGACAACAATGGAGAAACCATTATGGTAGCGCCAGCTGGCGGTTTCTACAGCAATCCCGAACTTGGAAAAAAACAGGTGAGAATCGCTTATGTTTTAAAATCCGACGATCTAAGACGTAGCGCCGAAATTCTTCGAGATGCTCTTAAAGTCTATAACAACAAATAATCTATTTGATATAAAAGCGAGAACTTTCTCGCTTTTTTTAGCTTTAAAAAGTCCTTCAATACTTTAAAAATTGATAATTTAGCGCTTTAAAATCCCAGCATGATTCAGACGCAAAAATCTTTAAAATCTTACAACACTTTCGGAGTTGAAGCCCGTGCAAAATATTTTGCAAGCGTACAATCCATTGAGGAACTAAAACAGGTTCTGCAACTTCCCGAACTAGAATCCGAAAAGTTCCTTTTCTTGGGTGGTGGAAGCAATATTTTATTGACAAAAGATTTTGATGGTTGTGCTATCCAACTGGATTTAAAAGGAATTTCTGAAAAACAAGACGACGATAACCATGTTTTAATTACTGCAAATGCAGGCGAAAATTGGCATCAATTTGTTCTTTATTGTTTGGATAAAAATTATGGCGGCTTAGAAAATTTATCTTTAATTCCTGGAAATGTTGGTACCTCGCCTATGCAAAATATTGGCGCGTACGGCACCGAAATAAAAGATAGTTTCGATTATTGTGAAGTTCTCAATCTTGAAAGCTTAAACATTGAATATTTTAATAAAGAAAAATGTCGATTTGGATATCGTGACTCCATTTTCAAGCAAGAAGGAAAAGGCAAATACGTCATTCTTAATGTTACTTTTCGACTCACAACACAACAGCATTCTATCAAAACTGAATACGGCGCCATAACAACGGAACTTGAGAAACTGAACATAAAAAATCCGACAATCCAAGAGATTTCCAAAGCTGTTATTGCCATCCGTGAGAGTAAATTGCCCAATCCAAAAGAGATCGGAAATGCTGGTAGTTTCTTCAAAAACCCGACAATATCTTTGGAGCAATTTGAAGTTTTAAAAGAAAAATTTCCCAATATCCAAGCTTATCCTAATGGCGAATGGGTAAAAGTGCCCGCAGGCTGGCTCATCGAACAATGTGGTTGGAAAGGGAAACAAATAGGAAATGTTGCCACCCATCATCTACAATCTTTGGTGATTATTAATAAAACTGGCAATGCAAATGGTCAAGAAATATATGATTTTTCAACAAACATTATTAATTCGGTCAAAGAAAAATTCGGAATCGAATTGGAACGTGAAGTCAATATAATCTGATTATCTGCATTTTAAAAATTAAAGCATCTCAATATAGAGGTGTTTTTTTTGTGACAATTATCAATTATTTAAATTAATTCTAAATAAACTTTCATATTTTCTAACAACTTCTTACTTTTGTGTTTTATTTATAATCATTAAAAATAAGCGTGACACGATTTTTAAGTTTCCTATTTTTGGTTGGGCTTTCAGCTTTATCATTAGCTCAAAAAATTGAGTTAAACATTTCTGTACACAACGAAAAGAACCAAGCTGTACCCAATGCTAATCTCAAAATAAGTAATCAAAAGCCATTAAAAACCGATGCAAAAGGTGAAGCCAAAATCTTCCTCGAAAAAAATAAAAACTACAGCATCGTTGTGAGCCATAATGCTTATCAGGATCGTGATTTAAAAATTACACCTACTCAAAATCAACATCTTGTCATCAAACTTCTTAGCGAAAATACTATTCAGGAAGTGGTTGTAACTGCCAAAGAAGCGAAAGGTCTTACGAGCAAATCTGTGATAACAACCAAAGCGATGGAACATCTACAGCCATCGAGTTTTGCTGATATCATGGAGCTTGTACCTGGAGGATTAGCAAAAACGCCAACTTTAACCTCATCCAATCGGGTTTTATTACGAGAAAGCGATTCGGCACCAAGCAGTTATAACACGAGCGCGTTGGGAACGCAATTTATTATTGATAATAATATTTGGAACTCGAATGCGGATATGCAATTGTCACTTAACGACAGTCAGTTTCTTAGTGGTCCACAACAAAAAGCCGCTGCAGGAATTGGTGTGGACATGCGGACATTATCCACCAATGATATCGAAAGAGTGGAAATCATCCGTGGTATTCCGTCAGCATCTTATGGCGATCTGACATCTGGCGTCATAAAAATTGATAGAAAAATAGGGAAAACACCACTGCAAGCGCGTTTTAAAGCGGATGGTTTTAGCAAACAATACTATATAAGCAAAGGTTTTGCACTAAAACAAAATTGGCAAATGACATCGAGCTTGGACTTTCTGGATGCCAAAGTTGATCCAACCAATCAGTTTGAAAATTACCAACGTGTAACAGCTTCGCTACGTTCTCGCCTGAAAACAAAGCTTTGGAACAAACATCTGGAATGGCGTTCTACACTTGACTTCTCCAACAATATTGACAAGGAAAAGAATGATCCTGACACAGGTTATGCACCAATAGATGCTTACAAAAATTCGAATAGCAGACTAAGTTTGACCAATAATTTCGTTTATATTTTAGGCAAAGAAAATCTCTTTAACAAGCTAACGCTTAATACATCTATTCGTCAAGGTTTTGATAAAATAGAACAGACAAAATTGGTTCAACAGTCTGGACCACGTTCGATATCTTTAGCAACCACTCAAGGTGAAAATGTCGGTATTTTTCCACAGATCAAATACATTTCAGAATTTTATACCGATGGCAAACCTATGGATGTTTCGACTTTGTTACAACTAAATGGTGTTAAAAAATCGGGGCTTCTACTCCATCAATACGAAGTTGGTGTTGACTGGAGATTTTCTAAAAACTTTGGAAAAGGACAACAATACGATCTTCTTACGCCGCCTACGGCTACAATGAATGTGCGACCACGCGCCTACGATGACATCCCAGCTTGGCAAGTTATGGCAGTTTTCATTGGTGACCAAATGTCTTATCAAATCGATGAACACAAGCTTAATCTTTATGCTGGTTTAAGAACATCTAACCTACTTGGTGTGGACAAAAGTTTTAGTATTAGCAAACAATTCTTTTTTGAACCACGACTTAATTTCCAATATGGACTTCCAAAAATATATATCGGTAATCATGCTTTGCGAGCGGATTTCACTTTAGGTTACGGGCAATTTTACAAACAGCCAACTTTGTTGATGTTGTACCCGAACACCAAATATATGGACTACACGCAGCTTAATTATTATCACAATGATGAGCGTTACCGTTATGTCAACTTTATGACTTATGTACAATCTTTGGAGAACAAAAATTTAACCGCCGCAAAAAATACCAAATACGAAGCGCGTCTTGATCTTAATTATCGAAATCATGAATTTTTCGTAACCTATTTTCAAGAAGAAATGACCAACGGATTCCGAAGCACTTTGCAAACCGTAGCGCAATCTTATAAAAAATACGATCCAGCTTATGTTGATATTAACGACTGGAATAATGGCCCGAACTTAGATAATATTCCGTATCAAATGATGACAGAATTCGGGAGCTATAGCATCACTGAGAACGGCAGTGCCACGATAAAAAGGGGTATCGAATTCGGTTACACATCGCCAAGATTCGAGGCTATCAATACGAGATTTACTTTAACAGGCGCCTATTTTAATACGCAATATCGCAATACAATTCCAGTTCACGAAAAACCAAATTCATCTATTGGCGGGTCCAACTTCCCGTATTATGGCATTTACAAAAATGATGATGGTTATATCAACTCTAACCTCAACTATAATTTTTTTGTTGACACCTATTTACCCAATTTGGATTTAACACTTTCGGCGTCATTTCAAGGGACGCTATTTGATCATAGAAAACGTGACCATCGTATGGCAGAACCTATTTCGTATTACGGTGTGGACGGCATTATTCACAACTTTACCGATGCTGACAGAACGGACATTTACAAACAATGGCTTGTGCGTGATGTTTCTAAAACCGATAATCTCGAAACCCGATATACTTATACTTTGAACGCCAATTTTAAAGTCACAAAAAAAATTTACAAAGCTTTAAGAACCTCAATGTTTGTGAATAAACTGTTTGGTTATGCCCATCCTTATTATATGAATGGCATTAAAATCGAACGAAAAAACCTGTCCACACCTTATTTTGGAATGGAACTTAATTATAATTTCTAAATAACAATTCTAAATAACAATATCTCTAAAAATTAACGCTATGAAGAAGAACTTTTTACTTCTCAGTCTATTAGGACTAACATTAACAACCAGTATTATCTCTTGCTCCAAAGACGATGATTTCGGGTTTGAACAAAGTCAGAAAAGTAATGTCAGCATGACTTTTACAGGTGAAAATATCACCAATTACAAAACTTTGGAAATCGAAATTCTTGAAACCAATACAGGAAGTTTTATTAAAAAATCTGTTGAAAATAACAACAATCTTAGTCTTTCTTTAGCATATGGCTCTTACAAAATAACAGTTAATGGAACTATTATTGCTAACACAGGAGAAACTTTGACCATTGCTGGTTCTGCAAATTTGGATGTTAACACCTCAAATTCTAACATCAATATCCCATTATTTTTCAAACAATTCAGTCAAGATTTTATCATTGAAGAAGTGTTCTATACAGGTGTGAAAACGCCAGAAGGAAAAAACTACAACTCCAGTCGTTATTTTAAATTGGTGAATAACACAGACAAAATTTTGTATGCTGACGGATTAATTATTGGACAATCCGAATTTCTGACAAGCGTCAACAACAATGTTAGCCCACACAATCCGAACGATTATTTCGCGGTGAAAGGCATGATGCTTCTCCCTGGTAATGGCACGCAATATCCGGTGGAACCGGGCGATTTTATCGTTGTAGCAGATAATGCGATTAATCACAATGCGCAAACCAGTACCGCTTTCAACCTTGAAAAAGCAGATTTTGAGTTCCCATCCATCAAAAACACAACATTGGCACAAGTTGATAACCCATCGGTTCCTAACGTAAAAGTAGTTTACACATCAATGGCTTTTGATGATATGATCTATTTGCACAGCAGTGGCGTGGAAGCTTATGTTATTGCAAGATTCCCTGCTGGAGAAACGGATGCGAGTTTTCTTCAAAATTATAAATACAGCTACTCTTACACCAATGCTGCGGGAACAACCACCAACAAAAGTGCTTATAAAATTCCAAACACTTGGATTCTAGATGGTTTTAACAACAGTACTTCTGACAAGTTTTTACACATCTTAACGTCAACGTCAATCGACTCGGGATGGACAGGCGTTGGCGAATTTTGGAACGATCCCAACCGCTTGGGAAAATCTGTTCGTCGTAAAACTTTGGGCAAAACCAATACAGGAAAAAACATCTATAAAGACACGAATAACTCAGCAGAAGATTTCATCAGAAATGCTGAACCCAGTTTGAAAAACGGAATCGTTCATTAATATCTTTTTAAAAAAATGAAGTTGCAAAACACCTTATTTAGCTTTTTTATTTTGACTTTCGGATTAACAAATCTGAAGGCTCAGGACAGCATTCGATTATTTCCAAAAATAGAGCAACAATATAGTGTTGAGCGACAACTTAAAAATAATTTTTACTATAATCCGGCAAGCATGTCGGGTTATAGTAATTTTTCTTTTACCGATTTCAGCATCGGTTACGAAAACGAAAAACGAAATATCTATCGCCAACAGGAAGGTTCTGGACAAAAAGGCCTTAGTCTAAAAGTGACTTCTTACAAAAAACAAAATGACCACCGCAGCATTTGGGGAAGTGCGCGCTATCAAAATCTAAATATTTCTTCTGTAAAATGGAACGAAAATCTAGATTTTGACAGAATTGCCCCTTACAGCATTGCCGACTCTGCATGCGGCGATACCAAGCTGGAACGTTATCAGTTTTCTGGAGGAATTTCACAAAAAATAAACCGCTGGACTTTCGGACTCGAGGCAAGTTATTTGGCACAACTCGGTTCTCGCAATCGCGATCCTAGACAAAAAAGTACAACCTCTGACCTTAATGTTAACCTGGGTGTCAACTACCGATTTTATAACGATTTTGAAATTGGAATTTTTGGAAACCTCAACAAATACACCCAAAATACATCTATCAAATTCGTAAGCGATCTTGGTCAAGCTTTGATGTATCAAATGACGGGATTTGGATTTTCAAATTATTTCTTTAATGGCGGAAGCCCTGCGGCTATCTATGAAGAATTCGGTTATAAAGTAGGCGGTCAAATTTTTAAAAATTCAAAAAATCCATTTTACATAACGGGTTACTTGTCGCAATCTAAAAATCAAAAAAGCGTGAATCCAACCAACCGCTATTTTGACATTTCAGACTTAGATAACGAGAATTACCAAATAGAGGCGGCAAAGTTTTTCAGTATCCATCAACATCGCGTTGGATTGGTGGCCAATTATCAAGCTTTTATAAGAACTGGCTCCGAATATGGCTACACCAACAATACCGAAATTATAGAACAGATCTACAAAAGAAAATCTTACAAGAAAGAAGATTATTTATCCACTATCAAAGTTTTATATCAATATTCTGCTGATAAATTTGTTTTGGGCGCAACACCTAGTTTGCTTTATCGACAGACCACCGAACAACGCATGTATCCCTTCAGTGGGCAAAAATTTGAAAGCTATACTTTAGGCATTGATGCGTTTTATATACAAGAAATAGCAGACAATCAGCTTATCAGTCTATCAGGAAATTTTTCGACAAAAAAAATTATAAAATCCACCAATGCGCTATCAACCGACCTTCGCGAAAGTATCATGGATTGGTTAATGTCGGATTACAATTATTTAGCAAGTGATGCGATTAGTTTAGGCGCGAGTTTGCGTTACGATCTTAAGTTCCAAAAACTTCCTGCTTTCTATATCCAAGCCGGTTGGCAACAATTTCAGCTACAGAAAAAAAATAATAACTTTACACAATTAATTTTAGGAATTACATTTTAAATCATGAAGAAAATAGTTTTATTGGGCGTTGCTGCGGTTATCATGTTTTTACTAAGTTTTGCACCAAAAGTTAACCGAGAACTTTTGGACATGCAAGATCCAACATTTCAGGACATCGTCAACAGCTACAAAAAAGCAATTTCGAAATGGCCAAAACCAAACATTGAAGAAGGCGTCAACTGGAAAGAGTTTTCTTCTATAAAACGAGATTCTAACTATTTTAAAGAACAAGAAAAACCTATGGTCATATTGGGAAAAATGTTATTCTTTGATCCTAAACTTTCTAGTAGCAACCAAATCTCCTGCAGCACTTGTCACGATCCAGAAATGGGCTGGACAGACCGCCGTCGCGTGTCTTTGGGTAACGATCATTTGCACGGCACACGTAATACGATTAGCATTCTCAATATCGCACAACGCCAATCTTTCTTTTGGGATGGACGCTCATTAACATTGGAAGACCAGGCGATTTCTCCAATTGCGGCACATCATGAGATGAATATGGAACCGCCACTTTTAAGTGAAAAACTTGAAAAAATTAAAGGCTATAAAAAATTGTTCAAAGACGCTTACGGTGATGACAAAATCAATTTTGATCGTATAACAAAAGCTTTAGCAGAATTTCAGAAAACTGTAAAAAGCCAACCGAGTCGTTTTGATCAATTTCTTGATGGCAAATACGATGCGTTAACGGATCAAGAAATTTATGGCATGCACATCTTCCGTACCAAAGCGGCTTGTATGAACTGTCATAATGGACAATATCTTAGCGATGAAAAATTTCATAACATTGGGCTGACATATTACAAAAGACAATACGAGGATCTTGGGCTGTATAACACAACCAAAAAGCCAGAAGATGTTGGAAAATTCCGTACGCCGCAACTTCGCGATTTACTATTGACAAGACCTTGGATGCACAATGGTCTTTTTGACGATCTGGAAGGTGTTGTTAACATGTACAACAGCGGCATGCACATGATAGACCCTTCTGCAGAACAAAAGAAAAATGACCTGATGTATCCTGTTACCGATCCATTATTAAAAAAATTAGATTTAACAAAAGACGAAACCAAAGCTTTGGTTCTGTTTTTAGAATCGATGTCGGGAACCAAATTTAAAATGAGACGTCCAGATTTCCCAACAGAATAATTTCTATTTTAAAATCTTATAATTCTTGGTTGTTGAAATGTATTTTTCGACAAACGCCATCAGATAAAAACCTAAACTTAGTCCTATTGAATTAAAAATAATATCATCGATATCAAAAACACCAAGTCTTGTGAAATATTGCAAGGCTTCGAGTATTATTAAAACGAAAAGAAAACTTAGTATCAGTTTTTTAAAATCATAAAATTTAGGAAATATCCATGCTAAAAATCCAAAAGGAATAAACATCACCAAATTTCCTATGATATTGATAAGAATATCCTTTATAAACAACGTATTTTTTACAAACTGAATGCTTGATGCTAAAGGTTGTAGTCTTACAATATTAATAGACATCGCCTCCCTGCCAAAGCCAAAAAACATAAAATACAGCAATACAATTGCGTACGGAAAAATGCAAATTCGGAATATGAGTTTTAAAATTTTAAGCATTATTTTTTGAAAATAAAGTAAACCGCCAAAATAAGAAATCCAAACCCAATAAGATGATTGGTTCTTAAAGTTTCATTTTTAAAAACGAATATCGCAAAAACTGTGAAAACACTCAGAGAGATAACCTCCTGAATAACTTTCAATTGCCAAAGATTGAAAGGTCCTCCATTTTCTTTGAACCCAAGTCTGTTCGCGGGAACTTGCAAAACATATTCGAAAAAGGCAATGCCCCAACTGATGAGAATAATGCTGATGAGCCCCAAATTTTGAGACCAATTCATATCTTTGAACTTCAAATGACCATACCATGCTAACGTCATAAAAGTATTGGACAAAACCAATAGTACAATCGTAAGAACAACTTTTCCCATAAACGATTAAATATCATGCAAAAATAAAGTATAGAAGATTATAATGTCGTATTTTTGGTACAAATTTTTGCAATGAAGTACGTTATTCTAAGTTTAATTTCCGCACTATTATTTTGTGTTTCTTGGCCTACTTACGGCGTTCCGTATTTTATATTTTTTGCTTTTATTCCGTTACTACTTTTAGAACACGACATTTCAAAGTTTAGTAACATAAAATATAAATCTTGGGCAGTTTTTGGTCTGTCTTATTTAACATTTATTGTTTGGAATATTGTTACAACGGGTTGGTTATACAATTCTCAAAATCCCGATGGAAGTCATTCTTTGATGGCGGTTATTTTCCCAGTCATTGTTAATTCGCTTTTGATGTCATTGACTTTCCAGTTATACCATTGGTACAAAAAAAGTCAAGGCACTTATTTCGGCTTGGTATTTTTTGTGGCAATTTGGATGTCTTTTGAGAAATTCCATTTGAGCTGGGAGCTTACCTGGCCATGGCTTAATCTGGGAAATGTTTTTGCTGACCAACACCAACTTATACAATGGTACGATACCTTGGGCGCAACTGGCGGTAGCCTTTGGATTTTGCTGGTTAACGTCATTGGATTTTACACACTCAGAATTTGGGAAGCTGGACGTGTGAGAAAATCTTTAGCAATTAATATTTCTTTGTTCTTGGGTTTAGCAACTATTCCCATGCTTGTTTCATATATCATGTATGTTAACTACGACGAAAAACCTATTGGAAGTGTTAATGTCACCATGCTACAACCAGACCTTGACCCATACACCGAAAAATACCAAAAAGACAGTGTTGCCATCGTCACAGAATTGCTCGACATTGCTGATAAACATTCGGTTTTAAACCAACGAAATAATCCTGAGAAAATAGATATTTATCTTTCACCAGAAACCTCATTTCCTGGTTACGGAAGTATGAGTGAGAAAGGATTTCATAACAGCTTGTTGATTAACGACATCAAAACTTTTCTTGCAAAACATCCCAAAACTTTGTTTATGGGAGGCGCTTCTACCTATTATGTTTATCAAAACGAAGAAGAAAAAAATCAAAAATCATCTACTGCAGCTTTTATAGAAGGTCCGAACTTTTGGGTGGACGACTACAATTCGGCATTGCAAATTATCCCTAATCAAAATGTAGAAGTTTATCATAAAGGCAAACTCGTTCCTGGTGTTGAGATTTTTCCTTATATGGGTGTTTTAAAACCAATTTTGGGCGATGCTATGCTCAATATGGGCGGAACAGTTAGATCGCTAGGCATTGACAAAGAACGCAAGGTTTTTAGCAACCCTTTTAACAAAGCCAAATTGGCTCCTATTATATGCTATGAAAGCATCTATGGTGAATTCACAAACGGCTATGTAAAAAAAGGTGCCAACCTATTGGCTATTGTAACCAATGACTCTTGGTGGGGATTTTCGCAAGGGCACAAACAATTGTTGGCTTATGCAAAACTTCGCGCCATTGAGACCAGACGAGAAATCCTAAGAGCTGCCAACAGCGGAACAAGTGCGCACATCAACGCACGTGGCGACATTGTTGATGAGTTGCCGTATGGTGCACAAGGCGCTTTAACAGCGAAAGCTAATCTTTTGGAAGGGGAAACTTTTTATGTAAGAACTGGCGACCTTTGGTCGAGATTATGTTTTTTCGTAGTCGGATTTTTAATTTGTTTTATTCCTGGAAGAAAATATCTGAATCGAAAATAATTGACTTTTCTCATTCAGAATTTTTATTAAACTTAAAGTTTAGAATTAACTAAAATCTTTCCAACGCGGAATAATCATTAGCAATCCTAAACCTACAAAGAAAAATAAGACGCTAACATCCGAATATAAAAAGGTGGACAAAAAGTAGCTGTGAATTAAAAAATGGCTAATAATAAAGACTGGAAATGCTATAACGCCCACTTTTTTGAACATTGCAATAAGGCCTAAACTTAGTACAACCAAAGCATCTACAGTAAAAACAATGTAAAAATACCAGATGGGAATATTGATGTCTTTGTGTTGGCTAAACTCCGCCAAATCGGTATTTACCGACATATAAAAATGCAATAGCAAGAAGATTAAAATACCATAAAAATACTTGTTGCCTTTAAAACTTTTATCAGGGATTGTTGTCGTTGCTTTCATGCTATAAAGATAAAAAGGGCTTTTGAATAATCAAAGCCCTTTTTATTAAGATTTTAATGATAAAAATTATACAGACACAGCGTCGATCAATCTGTTTTTATCACTTAGATATTCTTCCATAGAAATCATACTTTCAGTTCTCATGACATCTTGGATATCATCAATCTGATAGATGATACGTTTTGCGTCTTCTGTATTTTTTGCTCTTACTTTACAAAAGATATTGTATTTTCCAGAGATTACACTAGCTTCTACAACATTCGGGATTGATGACAATTCTTTAAGAACATCTTGTGTTCTGTTAGACTTAGTCAAAAGGATTCCTATAAAAGCTGTAAAATGGTAATCCAATTTACCGTAATCGATATTAAGAGAAGATCCCAAAATAATCCCTGCATCTTCCATCTTCTTCACTCTCACGTGGATTGTACCAGCAGAAACGTCCATTTGTTTAGCAATTTCTGTAAACGGCATTCTTGTGTTTTCTACTAAAAAATCTAATATTTTTTTATCGATTTCGTCCAGTTGGTAATTCATAACTACGTATATATTATATTGTATTGTTAAAAAAACTAAGTATTTGTTGCAAATTTATGAAAAATTATCAAAATAAAAAAATACCAATAAATATTAACAAGATTTAACGTAGTTTCACATATTTTCTGAGAATATCCTATTTAATTGAATCATTTTTTAAAGAATCAATTTTAATGACTTGATTTTTATCATCTTTTTGAATAGATTTTTTTTCTTTTCTTTCATTCTTGAATAAATATTTAAAAGAATCGAAACTCTTACTATACACAACCCCAACACCATAACTTTGGTTAAGACCTGCCGATGCAATGCCCACACCGATATTGGAAGGTTTAGAATAAGCTCTTAAAAGACGACTTCCGTTATTGGTACGGCTCCAGTCGTATTCGATAATTCCTTCTCCAGATAAAAAGTTATTAGTCGAAGCATTGTCCGATCTGGCAACTGGAATACCAAGACCTGTTTTTATTTTCACTCTTGGCGACAATGCAAAACTTACACTTGTATTAACGCGGTCACCTGTATTAGAACCTGCATCGCCTTGGATATATCCTAAATCGATTTGATACACATTACTGATGGTGTTTAAAACCGAACCCAATTGCTTGAACAACATGTTGTAACCTGCAGTTTCCGCCGTTCTACCGATATTAATATCAAATCCGGCAAGATTGGAAACGTTAAAACTATTCATAGCCAAGATAGAGCCGAACTGTACAATACGCTCGCTCTCGTCCGCCATTTTCGCAGATAAAGCTTCTTTAACCTGTGAAGAAACATCTGGCGCTGTCACACCAAATTCTACATCTGGCTTGGTTAAAGTTCCGCTGATATCCGCCGTTAATTGTACATTAATTGGTTGAAGACTTAGTCCTAGATATTCTCCAGCATTGGTGACCGTTCTCATATAATTGGCATTGATATCCAAATCTGGTGTCATAGGATTACCGTCCCAACGGATTCTGCTACCGCGAGAAATCTGGAAGGTTCTACTAAGAATGGCTTTAGAAATAAAGGTTCCGTTATCTACAATATATGTTCCGTTGATACCAACATTGCCGTTACGCTCCATTCGGAAACGCAGTGGATTAGCATCACCACGCACGCTGATATCACCAACATCATCACCAACTAAGACATTAACAGTTGTCCCTTTATCAACAACAAGATTAAAATCGATCAACATATTATTACCTTGTTTCTTCTTTTCTTCCGCTATAATAATCCCAGCTTCGTCACGCTTTAAGAAACGCAACATTTTAAACTCTTCTACAGAAGATGTGGAATTGCTATTAAATGTGAAATTACTCGTATTAAGCGCACGCATTCTCGGCGTCGTAATTTCCAAACCAGAAACAGGTCCTGATACATACAAATCCCCTTCTGCATAAACTCTTCCCCAGAACAAGTCATTATCGTCTTGCGTACTGTTAAGAACCAAAAGATTATCCGCCTCCAAAATTAAGTTGAGCGCCATAGAAGACAGCGTCTCAAACTGAATCATACCCGAGATCCTACCTTTAGAATTGGCACGACCATCACTCACTTCCACACTATTGATTAAGGCTTGGCCGCGAGACAAGTTGATAACGGTATCCGCAAATCTATAATCAACTCCCGTAAAAAGTAATTTCAATCCAAAACCTGATAAACTAACATCGCCACTGTAATCCAAATCTGCCATGGTTCCGGAAATTTTCATATCTCCAGTCGCTTTTCCTCGGAAATTTCCGAAAATAGATTTCACGAATTGTTGTGCAAAACGAAGATCGAACTCACGCATTTCAGCATTAAGATCCAAAGTGGGCGATTTGGTGTTATTATCGATAGTTCCTGTTACATGAAGATTATTACTTCCAAACAATTCGCTAGATTTCGCCTGAATATCAATATCAAAAACATTGGCACGCGAACTCTTGGTAGCATTAATGGTAAAATTACCCATGTCTTCGCCATTCATTTTGATACCATCTACTTTAAGATCTATAAGTGGCTCCAGGTTTTTATCATTCATTTTAATTTTGATAGAACCGTTGGCAATACCTTTCAAGTCAAGATTATTATCATCTCCACCCGAAGAAGTAATGGCTAAAATTTTCCCAATATCAAAACTACTAACGTCTGCATCTGCCTCAAAATCTTTCGCCGATTTGAAAGTTGCATCCTTCACCAATAATGAGCTTTCGTCCGAATAAACTCTTAAATTACGAATTTTAAAATCTTTCTCGTTAACGCGATAAGTTATCGAATGGTCTAAGTCTGGACTTGTATCAATACGCCAAGCTACATCGTTTAGCTTAACCTCTGTAGGCTCGAACCTGAAAACATAATCACCTTGCGGATTGGTCGTTTGGTTAAGATTAACAGCGTATTCTTTTAGTTTATCATCAGCTTCTTCATCCACAGTCCCCAACTTGAAATTAGTTGCGATATGAAGTTTTTGATTATTCTCGTTATTAGCTTTTAATTGTAAATCTTTAATAACATTTTTATTGTACTCTGCTCTTTTTACAGAAGCCAAGACTTGTTGCTGAATATTTGCGGTGTTAATACGAAGTTGAAGACTATCAACCATCGCGCTATCAATCGTTTTTTTAAGTTCGGGCTTGTAATGTTCGTCGGTTTCTGCCAAGAATTTTTCTGCTTCGGATAACCCTTCTTGCTTGGTCATGATGTATTTGATGTAAGGCGCGTCTGCCTCCAATACCAAATCATTGCTGGCACCTTGATAATTTCCTTTAACAGTTGCGCCATTTGGAATTTTAAGATCTGGAACAAAAAAGGCTAACAAACCTTGTTTAACATCAAAATCGAAATTAAAATATTGTCCGTTATAAGTCTTTCTAGGCGGATTGCCAACCAATATTTTGTTTATACTATTTGTAAGCATTTTCCCGATATCTTCGAGATTGAAATGCCCTTGCACTTGTCCACTAACCGCTCCTGGCGCATCGACAGAAACCACTCTATCTCCATTTTCAAAAAAAGCTTTAAGACTTGAATTTGGTAATTCTAATTTTTGTGTAGAAGAAGCGAGTGTCAAATTCTTAATATTAGCATCGAGGTTAAGGTCATTAAGATTCGTCATCGCGATTTTACCATCGATATGCCCACTTAAAGAATTCATGTCCCCAGCAGAAATGCCCCAATGTTTAAGATTAATATATTGTAAATCGCCAACAATGTCAGCTTTTAGACGTTTTGTGGAAAAGTCAACCAAACCTTTGAGTTGTGCTTTTGCATTTGGATCATTCACATGTACCAAACCATTGTAGGCTTTACGATCCAGAGTCCCGTCCAACAATATATTGGTGATATTTTTTCCCATCAACTCGATTTTTGCAACCTCCGATCTTGTACGAAGATGCATCGTGTTGATATCAAAACTACGCCCATCCACATTGAATTTGCCAGTAACCAAACCAACTTGTTTATTTTTCGTAAAAGCCGTTACATTAAGATCTTTAACCTCAAAATATCCACGATAACGTGGCATCTTCGTCGAATAATCTGTGAGATAAAAATTATTGATTTTTGCTTGTCCTATTCCTGTTATTGCTTCGCCGTTAGCATAGATTTCTTCAGGCTTCGCGCTGATGGCACCTTTATATTTGAGCCTTCCGAAATCATCGGCGATATTTCCTAAGCTTGTAGCAATAAAACTTGGTAAAGCCGCTTTCAAAGCTTTATAAGTAAAGTCGGCATCCAACTGACTGCTTTCGATATAAAATTTTTTGTTGAGGACGTCTGCAATTTTCAAACTTTTGGAATGAAGATTAACATCCTGCGAACGAATCTGGAAATTTTCCAAATGCATTTTGTTAAGCGGTCCCGTCATCGTCCCCGACAGATTAATCGGGGTGTAATTGTCCCAATCCGTCATAAAATAACTGAGATCGTAACCACTAAACTGACTTCCTGGATTGAATTTAAGATCCCAATTAACTTTGTTACTAAAATCACCAAAACCTGTTTTGGGATCCAAATTGAGCGTCACAGCGCCCATTAATAAAGAATGATCTGTATTAAACACCAAATCATCTAGCTTAAGATGTTTATTAGTGATTTGAAAGTTCGTAGAAAACTGGTCAACAACATGTTCTTTCCCCCAACGTTTTGTGATAAAAGTAAACTTTCCGATATCCGCAGAAATATCTGGACCATCGATTAAGACTTCTTTGGAATGCAAATAAATATTGCGTGCATCTAGCCAACGGCCTTCTTCCCCAGGATGGTTTTCGTTAACAATACTTGCTTTTCCGTTGATAATGTCAACAACCATCTTCATTTTAAATTTTTTATTCGGGTCAGAAGGTTTATCGCTACTAAAATTATCAATATAACGGATAAAATTACTTATACTGTCGCCTTTATAAGTGATAACTTTGATGTCTGGTTCGACCAAAGTCGCTTTGTTGAATTTAAGATCATTGGTATTAAAGGCCAATGCAAACCAATCAGAATTTGCTTGAATTTCTTTCGCTTCTATAAATTGAAAATCGCGATAGTCATTCATTTTAACACCTTTCAGTCGAACATCTCCAAAGAAATTAACCTCCACATCATCGACTGTCAATTTCATTTTAAAATCATTATTAAGAAGTCCAATGGCTTCTTTGGCGATATAACGTTTGGTAACAGGAAGATTAATTGCTATGAAAACAAGCAAAATAAGTCCGAATATCCCAAGAATAAGGTAAAGAGGAATTCTTACCCAAAGGGATGTTTTATGCTTTTTAATGACCGCATCCAATTTTTCAGGATTTGGTTGATTTGTGTTTTTATTATTTTCTAACTTTGCCATTCTATGAGCGAAACAATTATTTTAGGAATTGAGTCATCTTGTGATGACACTTCTGCTGCAATTATCAAAGGAAATCAAATTTTATCTAACATTGCTGCCAACCAAAGTATTCATAACGAATATGGCGGCGTTGTGCCAGAGTTAGCTTCCAGAGCGCATCAGCAAAATATAATTCCTGTGGTTACAAAGTCTTTTTCTAAAGCAAATATACAACAAAATGATATTTGCGCCATAGGTTTTACACGTGGACCTGGACTTTTGGGTTCTCTTTTGGTTGGAACTTCGTTTGCAAAATCTCTTGCGATGAGTCTGGATGTTCCGTTAATAGAAGTTAATCATTTGCAAGCGCACATCTTGGCACATTTTATTGAAGACGCCAATCCTACTCCACCAGAATTTCCGTTTTTATGTTTAACGGTGAGTGGCGGTCATACGATGATTGTGCTGGTAAAAGATTATTTTGACATGGAGATTATCGGCAAAACAATAGATGATGCTGCCGGAGAAGCTTTTGACAAGATCGGAAAAATCTTCGACCTCGATTATCCAGCAGGACCCATTATCGACAAATTAGCCAAAGAAGGAAATTCTAACGCTTTCAAATTTAACAAACCAAGACTCGACAATTACGATTATTCTTTTAGTGGAATTAAAACTTCCGTGCTTTATTTTATCCAGAAAGAAGTCAAAAAAAATCCTGATTTTATTCAAGAACATCTTAATGACCTTTGCGCTTCTATCCAGAAAGCGATTATAGAAATCTTGATGAACAAACTCGAAAATGCTGCCAAAGATCTTGGCGTAAAAGAAGTTGCCATTGCTGGAGGCGTATCTGCCAATTCGGCTTTGCGACAAGCTATGCAAGACAATCAAAAAAAATTGGGTTGGAATATCTACATTCCAAAATTCGAATACACAACGGACAATGCTGCGATGATTGCGATGGTAGCAAAATTAAAATACGAGCGTAGCGAATTCACAGACCTGAGAACAACCGCAACTTCTAAATACGATTTGTAATGAAACTTTTCTACGGCGATATATTTCCAGACATTAAAATACATGATGAAGAGCAGCAACACATCACAAAGGTTTTGCGCATCAAACAAGGCGAACACATCTACGTTACCGATGGCAAAGGGAATCTTGCCTATGGCACTTTAAAACTGGAAGGAAAAAAAGCCAGTCTTAATGTGCTTGAAATAAAAGAGCAACAAGCCAACTTTTCACCAAAACTGCATATCGCTATTGCGCCGACAAAAAACATTGACCGCATCGAATTTTTCATTGAAAAAGCAACAGAAATGGGCATTTCGGAAATCACACTTATCAATACTGAAAAAACTGAACGCAAAAATATCAACATCGACAAACTCCGAAAACAAAGTATTGCTGCATCCAAACAGAGTTTAAGATTTCACTTTCCTGTTATAAATGACTTGACAAAATTTTCAGATTTTATGAAAGACCTAAATCCTGAAACGACTTTTGTAGCGCATTGTCATGAGAATTTGGAACGCTTGGATTTAAACACAATTCCAACTCAAAACTTACAAGAATTCACTTTTTTGATTGGGCCAGAAGGCGATTTTTCGGAAAAAGAAATCCAAATGCTCGCCGAGAAAAACATCAAAGCTGTAAGTCTTGGGCAACAACGTCTAAGAACGGAAACTGCGGGACTTTTTGTCGCAGCGTGGAATTATTCGTTAATGTAATTTATTTTACTTTTAAATATTGATTCAAAATCTGTTGTCCACTTTTAATCGAATTAACCGCCCATTGGATTTTGGTTTCCAAAAGTTTATCGCGATTTAATTTGTAATCGATATTTGATTTTATAAGTTTTTGTTTGAGATCATACATACAAATTGCCGCTGCAACCGATACATTAAAACTTTGGGTAAAACCATACATTGGAATCGCTAAAGTCTCGTCAGCAAAATCTAACAGCTCATCTGTCGTACCTTCCCATTCGGTACCGAAAACCAGCGCCAAAGGTTCATCTGGCTGATAATCTGGAAGCATCGTCGCATTCCGTTCTGGCGAAACTGCTACAATCTTGTAACCTCTATCGCGAACTTTTTGTAGCGACGAAATTTCGCGTGGCAATTTCTCAACCTGCACCCAAGTGTCTGCGCCTTTGGTTACACGAAGATTGGGGTCAAAAATATTCTCTTTTTCCAAAGCCACTACCTTGTGAAAGCCACAAACTTCAACCGAGCGCAAAATCGCTGCGGCATTGCGAAACTGATAAACATCTTCCACAACAGGTAGAATAAAGTCGGAGCTTTCCGCAGAAAAATGGTCGATTTTACAAATACGTTCTTCGGATAAAAACTGTTGCAAGTATTGATAAGTCGCTTCTAAATTCATTTTGCAAAGATAAAATATAGAAACTGTATTAGCACATTTCGTTGAATCGATTTAAAATGATTTTATCCAAAAATTATACGCATATTAATAAGATTTGGTTAATTTTGTTGGCTCAAAACATTTGTTTTTCAACAATTGTTTACAAATACAAATATGAAACAAAAAATATGTCTCCATCAAAATTTGATAATTTCAGATTAAGAAAAACCGTACATTATACTTTAATACTTTGCATACTGTTGATACAGGTTGCTTTGGCTGGTTTTATTTATAACGAATTTAAAAATAGAGAAGATGTCAGTTTTATCGAAAATCAATTGAAAGAAATTGACTCTTTGGAACTTCTCACCAACAATTCCCGAAAAGAACTTTTTACTGCAAATTCTCATTTTCAAAATTACCTGACAACGGATGATGCCAACGACTTGGAACAATATTTTGTATCGATTAATAATCTAAATTTAAGTCTGGACAAAGTCAACAATTTTAAATTCAAGAATTCAAATCTCAATTCTGTTTTAAAATTTAAAAAAAGGGATTCCGCAGAAGCTAAAAAATTCAAGATATTGATTGACTCAACATATCAGGTTTCAACAATTTCGAATTTAATTCCGGCGACGCCACAAAAGGATTTTCTAGAAATCAAAAAATACAAATTCGATTACAGCCCAGAAAATTTTGTTGTCCGCACGCAAACCTTCTCTGACACCATCCAAAAGAAAGGTCTTTTTGGACGTATCAAAGACGCGATAGTAGGCAATGAAAATGTGCGAAAAGATAGCACTGTTGTAACAATGATGCAACGACAACGTGAAGCTTTGCAGTTGAAAAACGATATGGACAGCTTGATAAATCAGGCTACGAAACATTATACGACAGAGGTAAAACGCGTTCAGAAAAATATAATTAATAATCAAAATAACGCCAAAAACCTCTATCAAAACAATAAGCTTTTCAGCGAGCTTTTGTTGTACAGCAACAATGTGATGAGTCTTTACGACTCGTCTATTCAAAATGCAAAGTCGGAGCTCGAGAAAGAAATTGCCAAACAAAATTCGGAAAACAATACGAGAAGAATTTACTTAGCCATCGGTGCAATGCTGTTGATGTTTATCGCATCCATTTTGTTAATGTATATGACCAAAATGGCTTTTGTGTACGAAAACAAATTAAAAGAAGCAAATCTTCAAATTAAGGAGAATCTAAATTTCAAGAACAGAATTCTCGGCATGTTGAGCCACGAACTGCGCTCGCCACTTAAGATTATTGGAATTTTCATCAACCGAATTAATAAAAAAACGAATGACGAAAGCATTAAAGATTATTTAAAATCCATAAGCTTCACCAACAATTCTTTGTTAATGCAGGCTAATCAGATTTTGGAATATACCAAAAACCAACATGTTGAAAACAAATTAAGTCCAATACCCTTCAATCTTAAAAATGAAATTACAGCGATTGCAAATTCTATGGCAGCTTATATAGAAACGCGCCACAACCAATTTGTCATCATCGAAAATATCGACCCAAACATTGAAGTTTACTCGGATAATACAAAGATTAACCAACTATTTATGAATATTCTGGGCAACGCTAATAAGTTTACAGAACATGGTAAAATCTCTTTAATTACAAAAGCAAGCGCCACAGATAATAATCAAATCCTATTAGAAACAGAAGTTAAAGATACAGGTGCGGGAATTTCTGCTTCGGATTTAAAAAATATTTTCGAACCATATTATCAAGGTGTTTTATCCAACGAAGTTGAAAATCTTGGCGCAGGATTAGGCCTAAGCCTTTGCAAAGAATTGGTAGAATTATTTAACGGAGCAATTTCTGTTGACAGCCAACCAAGCAAAGGAACCAGTGTGAAATTTTCTCTTAATCTAAACTTAAAAAAATGAGTTCTACCAAGTTTTTGCTTGCCGATGACCACAGCTTGATAAGACAAGGCATCGAATTTTTAATCGAAGATTTGGAACTCAATTCGGAAGTTGTCCATGCCTCTAATCTCGCACAGATTTTAGAAAAGATAGAAGAGCAGAAAATAGACATTGCCATTATCGACGCCCATTTCCCAGATGGAAACAGCCTGAGTATTTTACCGAAAATAAAAGATTTAAAACCTGAAATCAAGATTTTGATTTTCTCGGGAATTGATGAAAAATCGCAAGCCCTGAAATTCATCAACGCTGGCGCCAACGGTTTTTTGAGCAAACTAAATGATGAAGATGTTATTGCTGACGCTATTTTAAAAATCCATCAAGACGGCGAATATCTTTCGCCCATGACACAGGCATTATTACTAGACTCTTTACGAAATCCCAATGCTGCCAATCCTCTGCAGCGCCTTACAGACCGCGAACTAGAAATTGCGAAACTATACGCCAAAGGTCTAGGAAATCTGGAAATCGCCAACGAATTGAACATTAAACAAAACACGGTTAGCACTATTAAAAAAAGAATTTTTGATAAGCTTAAAATCGACAACCTTGTAGAACTTATCGACTTGATTAAGGACAACCAATAAGCTATTTTTTATCTTGTAGATATATATCTACAAAGCTTCGACTTTTATCGACATGTTCCATGCAGCTAAAGCTCATAAAGCAACCTATATTTGTATCAACAAAGAGAAAGATAGATAATACTCTTCTTTGTTCGAAAACACAAATTTCATGGTAACTGGTTTTATTAACACAAATGATGGAAACCAAAACCTGCGATAAATTCGCAGGTTTTTTTTATTTGAGCTAACAAAAAAAGCGAAATCCTAGGATTTCGCTTTTTTGAGTTTGGATAAGTTTAAAACTATTTCTTTTTGCGCATATGCTCTTGTTTCTTTTGTTGCTCCTGAGCTTGCTCCATCATCTCTCTCATTCGTTTTTGGAAACGTCCTTCAGGTTTTGGTGCCTTTTTCTTATTCTCTTGGATTTGAGCATGAATTTTCTTTTCGTCCAAGATAAAATATTTAATCACCAAAATAATGATAATGTTAATCGCATTGGATACAAAATAATACCAAGAAAGACCAGATGCAGACGTATTTAAGAAGAATAAGAATGTAATTGGGAAAATGTACATCAACACCTTCATATTCGGCATACCTTCTTGTTGTGGTTGTTGTATGTTACCTGCAGTCATCATCGTATAGATCAAAATAACAGCGGTACACGCAATTGCAAAAATACTCAAATGCTCTCCTAAGAATGGGATATTAAATGGTAATTTAATTAAATCATCATAAGCGGTTAAATCTTCTGCGAACCAGAAACTTTTTCCTCTAAGATCCAACATATTCGGGAAGAAACGGAATAATGCGTAGAATAACGGAACTTGCACCAAAGCCGGTAAACATCCTGCCAATTGGTTAACGCCTGCTTTTCTATAGACCGCCATGGTCTCTTGCTGTTTCTTCATCGGGTCAGCATCTTTGAATTTTTTGTTCACCTCATCGATCTCTGGACGAATCACCTTCATCATCGCACTCAACTTATGCTGTTTGTACATAATCGGCGACAAAATTAATTTTACGATAATCGTCATTAAGAAAATTACCCAACCTGCAGCAATGCCCCAAGAAGAAATTACATCGTACATTGGCATGAAAACATGTCTGTTAAGCGATCCTATGAAAGACCAACCTAATGGCAAGATCTCATCAAAATTTTTATTATCAAACGATTTTAACAATTGTAAATCCAAAGGCATGAAGTACCAAGAAAAATCCTGATTGAACTCTCCGCCTGTTAAAGCTACTTGTCCATCGTAATTAAACTTCTTAAGATATTCGCCTTCTTCAACATTATCCTGAAAACCTTTAGATTGCGTAAAACCATGTTGCGCTTCCAAAACTGCAACGAAGAATTGTTGTTTTACCCCAATCCAGTTAAGCGTTTCTTTGGTTTCGTCCATGTCTGTACGCGCATCATAGTCATAATCTTTATAATTATTAAAAGCGTATACAAACTCGGTATGCGTTTGTTCTTGTGCACGACCTTTTTCTAACTCACGAACGTTATAATTCCATTTGAAAGTCGCTTTCGTATCTGCTGTAATTGTTGACAATCCTTTGGTTCTTACTTTAAAATCCAAAGTATATTTAGGATTCAAAGTATAGATAAACTGAATAGTTGCCGCGTTAATTTGACTAGTCAATGTCAAGGTATTGCCGTTAACACTTGGTGCAAAAACCAAGTCTTTGGTGTTAATCAGTTTTCCAGATTTATCTTTAAACTCAAAACCGTAATCGGAGTTTTTGTTATTAAAAAGATAAAGAGGTTTATTTTTGTTTTTACCATCAAAGGCGTTGTACTTGTTAAGTTGTACGGTAGAAACTTGTCCGCCAAGACTAGAAAACTCCAAGCTAAGCTCGTCATTTTTAAGATTCACTTTTTGGATAGCATTGGCTGCTACATTGTTAACATTGGCTGCGCTAATATTGGCAGTTGCAGATTGCTCTGTCTTTTTGGTTTGTTGCGTAATCTGTGTTTGCTCTTGGTCAACTTGTCTATTTTGAAAATAGAGCATAAAGCCTAACAAAAGTAAAGACAGCACCCCAAAGCTGATTAACTGATTTTTATCCAGTCCGTTGTTCTGTTGCATTAAAAAGAATTTTAGAATTTGGTTTTAAAATAATTTTAGTTCTTGATTTTCTGAACTTTAATTAAATCTAAAACGACTATACTATTTCATATTTTTCGAACGACAAAAATAAGATTTATTTTTTACAATACTCGGTAATAATCTCTAATCTTTATCATCCTTATAATAAGACGAATGACCCAAAGTTTTGCTTCGGGTCATTACATTATTTATTTATTTCTAAAAATTATTTTTTAGATTTCGTTGCGGCACTTATCAAAGCTTTGAACAATGGATGTGGTGTGGCAACGGTACTTTTGTATTCTGGATGATATTGTACACCGACATAGAAAGGATGATCTTTTAACTCAATCGTTTCTGCCAGTCCTGTTTCGGGGTTTTGTCCAGAAATCATCATATCTTTATCTTCAAATTCTTTTTTGTAATCTGAATTGAATTCATAACGGTGTCTGTGACGCTCCGAAATTGTTTTGGCACCGTATATTTCCGCTAATTTAGAATTTGGTTTCAAAGCACATTTCCAGGCTCCAAGACGCATAGTTCCTCCTTTGTCAACAATATTTTTCTGTTCTTCCATAATAGAAATAACAGGATCGGGCGTTGCCGTATCAAACTCGGTACTATTAGCTTTGTTAAGTCCAAGCACATTTCTAGCAAATTCAACAGTCATAATTTGCATACCTAGACAAATCCCCAAAGTTGGGATTTTGTTAACTCTCGCATATTCTGCAGCCAAAATTTTGCCTTCGATACCGCGATCACCAAAACCTGGAGCGATCAACATACCATCGACATCTTTAAAAGTTTCCTGCAAGTTAGCTTCTTCCAAATCGCCACTGTACACCCATTTCACATTAACATCTGTTTCCAGATCTGCGCCTGCGTGAATGAAAGCTTCTGCAATCGATTTGTAAGAATCTTGCAAAGAGACATATTTTCCAACCAAAGCGATGTTCACTTTGCGTTTTGGATTTTTATATTTTTTAAGGAAGTTTTTCCAATCTTTAAGATCAGCTTCTTTGTTAATCGGAAGGTTTAATTCTTTTAAAACAACCTCATCGAAATTCTGCTTTTGTAGATCTACAGGCACTTCATAGATGGTTTCCATGTCTTTGCATTCGATAACATTTTCTAATGCCACGTTACAAAACTGTGCTAATTTTGCACGTAGATCTTTCGGGATTTTGTGTTCTGTTCTACAAACCAAAACGTCGGCCTGTATTCCGCTTTCCATCAACTGGCGTACAGAATGTTGAGAAGGTTTGGTCTTTAGCTCGCCACTTGCCGCCAAATAAGGCAACAATGTCAAATGGATGACCATAGAATTATTTTTACCTAATTCCCACTGCAATTGTCTTACACTTTCGATGTAGGGTAAAGATTCGATATCACCTACTGTTCCTCCAATTTCGGTGATAATAATATCGTAATTTTTCTTGGATAGTATTTTTACACGACGTTTTATCTCATTGGTGATGTGTGGAATAACCTGAACAGTTTTTCCTAGAAACTCTCCACGGCGTTCTTTTTCGATAACCGTCTGGTAAATTCTACCTGTTGTTACAGAATTGTTTTGACTTGTTTGGCTGTCAAGGAAACGTTCGTAATGTCCAAGGTCAAGATCTGTTTCTGCACCATCTTCGGTCACATAACATTCGCCATGTTCGTAAGGGTTTAGCGTGCCGGGGTCTATGTTAATGTAAGGATCTAGTTTTTGGATAGTGACGTTAAAACCGCGAGATTTTAACAGCAGTCCCAGAGAAGCTGAGACGATGCCTTTACCCAGTGAAGAAGTAACACCACCTGTTACAAAGATGTACTTCGTTTCTTTTTTACTCATTAGATTAGGTTTGTGCAAAGTTAAAGCATACGGAACAGAAAAGCAATTTTAGGCCTCTTAAATATTTTATAATTCTTTGTAATCTTTTAATTTAGCAGAAACTTTTTCAACATGAATTTTGAAATCCAATCGGACAGAACAATTTCTCAAGCTTTTTTAAATTTAGAAAAAACAAACTTTTGGGAAGCAGCCACTTTTGTTCAAAATTTGGATTACAAAAGAAATTCTGACAAACATAATCCTTTGATTGTTTTGCAAGAATCTTGTGGAACCTGCAGTTCTAAACACGCTTTACTAAAACGGCTTATCGACGAAAATGAACAATCAAACTTTCAGTTCATGCTCGGTATTTTTCTTATGAATGGCGATAATGCCCCAAAAATAAAATCGGTTCTGGAACATTATAATTTGGCCGAGATTCCCGAAGCGCACAATTATCTAAAATGGAATCATCAAATCTTAGACTTTACAAGCCGAACCTGGCGCCGCGAAAATTTCATGCCTTATCTTTTAAAAGAAATTGAAATCCAACCCGAGCAAATCACCGATTTTAAAATTAAATACCATCAAAACTTTTTACAAGATTGGCTCAATGAACATTCTGAAATCTCCTATTCTGTAGAGGAAATTTGGAACATTAGAGAAGAATGTATTGTGGCTTTATCGCAATAAAAAAACCTGCCAACTAGCAGGTTTTATATTTTAATGAATATGTTTTTCGGCATGATAAGAACTGCGCACCAAAGGCGAACTTTCCACATGACGGAATCCTAAATCTCTTGCAAACGCGCCATATTCGTCAAATTCTTCCGGCGTGATAAAACGTTGTACAGGCAAATGTTTTTTGGTGGGTTGAAGATATTGACCAAGTGTGATAACATCGACATTCGCATTTCTAATATCTTCGATGGTTTGGAAAACCTCCTCTTTTGTTTCGCCCAATCCTAGCATAACGCCCGTTTTGGTACGATGTTGACCGGCTTCTTTAAGATATCTTAGAACATCCAAACTTCTCTCATATTTCGCCTGGATGCGGACTTCGCGCGTCAGACGTTTTACCGTTTCCATATTATGAGAAATCACTTCTGGTGCCACTTCTATCAATCTATCGAGGTGTTTTGTAATACCTTGGAAATCGGGGATCAAAGTTTCCATCGTGGTTCCTGGAGAAATTCTCCTTACGGCATTCACGGTTTCCGCCCATAAGATAGACCCCATATCTTTAAGATCGTCGCGATCAACAGATGTCAAAACCGCATGTTTGATTTTCATTAATTTGATAGAACGCGCCACTTTTTCTGGCTCATCCCAGTTAACATCCAATGGCTTGCCTGTTTTAACACCACAAAATCCACAAGAACGCGTACAAATATTTCCTAAAATCATAAAAGTTGCGGTACCTTCTCCCCAACATTCGCCCATATTGGGACAACTTCCACTTTGACAAATGGTATTTAGCTTATACTTATCCACCAAATTTCGCAACTCACGGTAGTTCTTACCTGTTGGTAATTTTACACGAATCCATTTTGGTTTTTGCGTGATTGTATTTTCCATTATTTTTAAACTATTACAACTGATTTTAAAAATCGGTTCCGTTATCTTTCAACATTTCGGATAAAACTTTTTTGGCGCGCATTATCCTTACTTTGGTATTGGCGACAGAAAGTTTCAAGTCCTCTGCAATTTCTTTAATACTTTTTTCTTCAAAAAAGCGAAGTTTTATGATGTCTTGGTATTTCGCATCCATCGTCTCGATAATCTGAACGATTTTTCTTTGTTCTTCTTCTGAGATTAACAATTCTTCAGGCGATTTTGCAAAATGATTTTTAACTTCGTCTAGCGAGTCGTTGGCATCTTCGCTTTCGCGACTTTTTTTCCTCCAAAAATCAATTATTGTATTTTGTGCAATGGTCAAAATCCAGGTTTTAAATTGAAAATTGGGATCATACATATCCAACTTTGACAAGACTTTTGAAAAGACATGCACAGTGATTTCGTCGGCATCATTTTCGTCTTTCACTTTTTTCATCACAAATGAGAACACATCAACCCAAAAGAGATTAATCAGTTGTGTCTGTGCTTTTTGGTCTTTATCCTTAGCATTTTGGACTAATTCTATTAAGGTTTCTTTTTTCATTTGAGACAAGCAAAGATACGAAATATCTTCCGCTGACAAATAGAAGACTCCGATAGATAAAAGTAATTTTCTATTAATTTTTTTAAATATTTTTTATCTATAATATTTAAAAACCTTTTCGGATTTAAAACCGAGATTATGTTTAAAAATGGACAATCAAACGAATTTCAGCTGAATACAATTTAAAATATATGACAACTTAAATTATAAAAACCGTAATTTTGTAGGCTTTTATTTAACTTAATTAACAATAGAAATCAACACGATGAAATTTTATAAATATCAAGGTACTGGTAACGATTTTGTAATGATCGACAATCGTAATACAGACTTCCCAAAAGACAATACAGAACTCATCCAAAAGCTTTGTGACAGGCGTTTTGGTATTGGCGGCGATGGTCTTATTTTATTAGAAAATGATGCACATTACGATTTCAAAATGTTGTATTATAATGCTGATGGTAACGAGAGCAGCATGTGTGGTAATGGCGGCAGATGCATTGTTGCTTTTGCTCATTTTTTGGATATTTTCGAAGATAAAACAAGCTTTACTGCCATTGATGGTCTGCATGAAGCGGAAATAAAAAGTGGCATTGTAAAACTAAAAATGATTGATGTAGATTGTTTAAAAATGATTGATAACGATTTTGAACTAAACACAGGTTCTCCGCATTATGTGAAGTATGTTGATGATGTCGAAAACTATGATGTTTATCATATTGGTAACAAAATCCGAAATTCAGATACATATAAAGAGAAAGGCATCAATGTTAATTTTGTAACAGAACTCCCTGAGAACAAGCTATTTGTAAGAACTTATGAACGCGGTGTTGAAGACGAAACTTTCAGTTGTGGAACGGGTGTTACAGCAGCGGCTTTAACTTTTATGAAAAAGAAACATCTAAGCTCTGTGCCTGTTAAAGTTTTGGGTGGTCAACTCAAAGTATATGCAGAAGAAACAGAAGGAAAATTTAAAAACATTTGGTTAGAAGGTCCTGCCAAACAAGTATTTATAGGAAATATAGAAATCTAATATGAAAAAACTAATCTCGATTGTCATTATTGCGGTTATTGCCATTGGTGGTTATTTTGGATATCGTTTTTATTCCAAATACTATGGAAGCAATGTTAGCAAAGAAGGATTTGTACTCATTCCACAGAATGCTGATTTCAAAAAAGTAATGGACTCTCTTCGACCTTATTTATCAAATGTTGATAATTTTGAAAGTGTTGCAAAAGACAAAAATCTTGCAGAAAATATCAAAGCGGGTCGCTACGAAATAAAATCTGGCACCAACAACAGCAATCTTGTTAATATGATAAAAGCTGGAAACCAAACGCCAGATAATTTCAGAATTAAAGATTTTGATGATGTTTATCAAATGATAGGACGTGTTACCAGAAAAACAGAACTCGACTCCGCAAGATTTGTAAAAGATTTTGATGCTATCGCTCAAGAAAAAGCTTATAAAAATGCCGAGGATCTCAAAAAATATTTTTTTAATGACACGTACCAATTTTTTTGGACCGTAACGCCAAAAGAGTTTTTTGAAAAATTTAATAAAGATTATCAAGAATTTTGGAATAACAATCGTATTGCCAAAGAAAAACAATCTGGCTTATCAAGAGATCAAATTTACGCTTTAGCCTCTATCGTTTACAAAGAATCTGGCGGTAAAAAAGACGAACAAAAAACCATTGCTGGGCTTTATCTTAACCGTTACAAAAAAGGCATGAAACTGCAAAGCGACCCAACAGTAATCTATGCTATCAACAAAACAAGTAATTTCACAAAGCAAATAAAACGCGTCTATTACAAAGACCTAAAAACGCCATCGCCATATAACACCTATGCCAACGCAGGCATTCCACCAGGACCTATCTGCGTTGTTGATAAAAACTCCATCGACGCGGTGCTAGACGCTGACCATAATAACTACATCTATATGTGTGCTGATCCAGCAAGATTGGGTTATCATAAATTCACTGATAATGATGTGGAACATGCCAAAAATGCCAAAGCTTATCAAGATTGGCTTAATGCAAAACAGATAAAATAATACTTTTCGAACCTTGATAAAAGCTTCGGTAAACAAAAAATTATGATAAAAACAGAAATCAGAAACATTATTCAGAGAAGGACATTCGGACTTGTATTTGTACTGGGAGCAGCCTCTATGGCTTTTGCGCAAGAGCGACCAGCTGCGACACAACAAAAAATGGCCGTAACAGGTCGTGTACAAGACGGTGCCAACAACGGCATTGGTTACGCGTCGATTACTTTTAAAAATAAAAACAATCCGCAGCTTAGTGATGCTGTTTTGGCAAATGTAGACGGTAATTTCAAAATCGAATTGGCAGCAGGCAATTACGATGTGACAATAGAAGCTATCGATTTTAAACCAAAAACGCAAACGATTCAAGTTACAAAACCAGGGACAATTCCTGCATTTGTTATTCAAGGTAATGAAGTTGCCAATCTGGATAAAACAACCCAAATCCAAGGTGTTGTAATTACTGCTGCTGCTGCAAAACCTTATCGTGTAGAATTGGACAAAAAAACCTATGACCCTTCGCAAGATATCGTGAGTAAGGGTGGAAACTTGCAGGATGTGTTATCCAATGTGCCTTCGGTTTCTGTGGATACAGACGGTACGGTTTCTATGCGAGGAAGTTCTAATGTTAAGTTTTTGATTAATGGAAAACCTTCATCACTTTTAGGAATTGATGACGGTGCCAATGCGCTGCAATCTATCCCAGCAGACCAAATTGAAAAAATCGAAGTTATTACCAATCCGTCTTCAAAATTTGAAGCTTCCGGAACATCGGGTATTCTTAATATTATTTTAAAGAAAACTAAAAAAGTAGGTTTCAATGGTTCTGTCACAGGTAGTTTAGGATATTACCCAAGAACCAATCTTAACACCAACCTAAGCTGGAGAAAAGACAAATTAACCTTCTTCATCAATGGTGGCGGTGGTTACATGGAAAACAAAAATACCAACGAGAACGACACCTATTATAATAATGTAGCAACCATAGGCGATCCAACAGCTATTATCCAAAGAACAAAAAATAACAGCAAAGGGCAAAACTATAATGCGACAACAGGTCTAGTGTATGACATTAGCGACAAAACATCTTTTAACATTTCTGGAACTGTAAGAAGTTTTGAAAATGACAGCAATGGTCGTTTGACTTATGATTATCAGAATTTCCAAGCTATCAATAATTTCAGAAATCGTGACCAAATTGGACGCATGGTGAATTTAGCTTTCCAAGGAGATGTTGGTGTGGATCATAAATTTGATGACAAAGGACAAAACATTTCCTTATCATTCAGCGCACAACGCAATCGTTCTGTCAACAAAAATGATATTACAGAGTTTAATAATAATGCTTTTGTACTAGAAGATAACACCTGGAGAAGAAGTGTTAATAAAACGATTATCGCAAAAGCAGATTACGAACTTCCTATTGGAGAATATTCCAAAATCGAAGCCGGATATCGTCTAGATGCCAACAACAATGACTACCAAAATATCGTAAACAGTACATCTAACAATCCCGCGATTGCGAATTACAACAACGTTACGAGTTATAAAGAAACCTTCAACGCGATATATGCGCAATTCAAAAGTAAAATTGGTGAAAAATTCGCTTATCAATTAGGTTTAAGAAACGAACATTCAAAAATTGATATCGACTATAGAAATCTGAATCAAAGCCTTCCACATAATTCCAAAAGCTATAACAATATTTTCCCAAGTGTTTTCTTAAGTTATGATTTAGCAAAAGGAAGTCAGTTTTTAGTTAACTACTCAAAAAGAATTGACAGACCAAGATCATTCTTCATGGTTCCTTATCCTAATTATTCTGACAACCAAAACATCTTCGAAGGTAATATTGATCTTAACCCATCTTATGTTAACTCTTTCGAATTTGGATATAGTTTGCAAAAAGGAAAAATAACCATCAACCCTACATTGTACTACCGTCATGCGACAGATGATACAAAAATGTTGGTTTATAGAAATGATGAAACATCGAATGTTTTCTACACAAAACCAATTAACTTAGGTGATGATGATAGATATGGTTTGGATCTTAACTTCACTTACGACCCTTTCAGTTGGTTAAAATTGATGGGTAGCTTAGACTTATTTGGTTACAAAACTACTGGTATTGCGAGCTACGTAGCAAAAGACATCAATGGTAACGACGTAACGAGAACTATGGACTTCACAGGTGACGGGTTCTCAACAAGAGCTAGATTAAATTCTACCTTTAAATTAGACAAAACCTTTAGCATACAACTTCAAGGTTTCTTCCGAGGTGGACAAAAATCTGCCAACCAAAAAACTGCAGACATGTACGCGCTTAACCTAGGTGCTTCAAAAACAATCTGGAAAGGAAACGGAACCATTACCTTCAACATCCAGGATATCTTCAATACAAGAGGTCGAGAAGTATTTAGCTACAATTCGGACTACACGCGTCGATCTTTCATGCAATTTCAACCAAGACAATTTAGCGTATCGTTAAGTTACCGCTTCCGTCAAGGTGAAAAAGTAGAACAGCCTAAACGAAAAAAAGACATCAATGCCAATGCTACTGGTGGCGACGATCAACAAGGACCAATGTAAATATTGGAAATGATATAAAACTAAAAACTGCTTTCGGGCAGTTTTTTTTATTTTTAAATATTCTTGAACTGCATTAAAATTAAATTGTCTCACAGAAAACGATAAGACAACAAAAAAGCCACATCTTGCGATATAGCTTTTATTGTTAGATAAATATCTTGGATTATTTTCCTCCGAAAGACTTATCTTTAATTCTTGCTTTCTTACCTCTAAGATTACGGAAGTAATAGATTCTAGCTCTTTTAACTTTACCTTCTCTGTTAACTTCAATTTTTTGAAGTGCAGGCATGTTGATAGGGAAAACTCTTTCCACACCAACATCTCCACTCATTTTTCTGATGGTAAATGTCTTAGTAGCACCAGTTCCTCTTAGCTGGATCACCACACCTTTAAAGAACTGAGTTCTTGTTTTTTGACCTTCCTTAATTTCGTAATAAACAGTAATTGTATCACCTGCTTTGAAACTTGGGAACTCTTTTTTGTCAATGTACTTGTCTTGTACGTACTTAATTAAATCCATTATTTAAATAAAAAAATAATTCAAAGTCAAACAACTTTCACGCCTTTCGTCAGAGGTTGATTAACAGATTGCAAAATTAATCATTTTTATGAATTCTACAATACAAATTATATTTTTTTATTGCTTTTAATACTCGAATTATCAAAGACTTAGTTTCAAAAGTATTTTAATACGATCTCAAAAACGAAGAATATCCGCTTAAAAGACTAAGAATTAAGATTTTTTTATATTTTATAATGTTCAGTATCTAAAATCTTATCACTATTTTTGCCAGATGTTAAAAAAGCTATTAGGACTTTCTGTTTTGGCACTTTTGTTTTCTTGCAAGAAAGATTATGTGCCCAAGCCTAGCGGGGATTTGCGATTAGAATATCCAAAACCACGTTATCAGACTTTTAGTACAGATTGTCCTTTTCAGTTTGACTATTCAGACTTTGCGGTGATACAAAATGCAAAAGAATCGTGTTGGTATAATATCAATTACAAAAATATGAAAGCCAAAGTCTTCATCACCTATCTTCCCATAACGGGCGATTTCCAAAGCCATCTGAAAGAGGCAGAAAGAATGGTGTATGAGCATACGATAAAAGCCACTTCTATCGACACGAAAAGCTTTTCTTATCCAGAGAAAAAAGTTTATGGTAATTTTTACGAATTGCAAGGCCAGTCGGCATCCAACATTCAGTTTTATGTGACGGATAGCACCAGACATTTTTTAACTGGAAATTTATATTTTAACACCCGTCCAAAACCCGATTCTTTAGCACCGGCGGTGGACTACATAAAAAAAGACATTCTCCACTTGATAGATACTTTTCAGTGGAAAAAATAATATTAAATTTAAATAAAGACTTATAGATATGAAATTACTAGCAGTAGGAACTGTAGCATTTGACGCTATCGAAACCCCATTCGGAAAAACTGACAAAATCTTAGGCGGTGCAGCAACTTATATCGGACTTGCAGCGTCGGCTTTGGAGGCAGAAGTTGGTTTAGTTTCGGTTATCGGAGGAGACTTTCCACAAGGATATTTGGATATGCTAACTTCAAAAAACATCAACATCGATGGTGTAGAAGTTATCCAAGATGGGAAAACTTTCTTTTGGAGTGGAAAATACCACAACGATCTTAATTCGCGTGACACGCTGGTAACAGAACTTAATGTATTAGAAAATTTTGACCCAAAAATCCCTGCAAGCTTCGCAGATGCTGATGTTTTGATGTTAGGAAACCTTCACCCTGCAGTACAGTTAGCCGTTTTGGAAAGAATGAGCCAAAGACCAAAAATGGTCATTCTTGACACCATGAATTTCTGGATGGATCTTACTTGGGATTTGTTAATGGAAGTAATTGCAAAAACTGACGTTATTACGATAAATGATGAAGAGGCAAGACAATTGTCCGGAGAATATTCTTTAGTAAAAGCCGCTCAAAAAATCCATGCTTTAGGGCCAAAATTCGTGATTATCAAAAAAGGGGAACATGGTGCATTATTATTCCATGACGGGAAAATATTTGCAATTCCTGCGTTACCATTAGAAGAAGTTTTTGATCCAACAGGCGCTGGTGACACCTTTGCTGGAGGACTTGCAGCTTACATCACCAAAACTGGAGATTTCAGTTTCGAGAATCTTAAAAACGCCCTTATCGTAGGAAGTGCGATGGCATCTTTCACGGTAGAAAAATTCGGGACTGTACGTTTAGAAAACGTTACTAAAGATGAATTAAAATCAAGAATCAATCAGTTCCGCGAGTTAACAACTTTCGAACTTAGTATGTAAAAAATGTTTGACATCAAACATCAATAATATTATATAATGAAGAAGACTTTTTTTGTATTAGCGGCATTGGCAACTCAGGTTGCATTTGGTCAAAGCATTATTGTAGGCGACCAAAATATCACGCTAAAGGATTTTAAAGAAAAATATAAATACGGTCTCGAACAAACAGGCATCGATGCAACCATAAATTCTACGGTAGAATTTATGTTACTTCAACAGTTAGCAAAAGAAAAAAAAGCTGATACTTTGAGTTCTTTCCGCAACGCGGTTAATATGAGAACAAAGGATCTGAAAGACGCGCATTTGATTCCTGCAAGAATCTTGGATCCTGTGATTTCAGAGTATTTGAGAGCTAGCCAAACCGAATACAAAATCCAGGTTTTCAATGTAATAAAACAAGCGGAAGACACCAACAATTACGACCAAATCTATAAAGACGTAAAAGCTGGGACAACAACCATAGACAACGCACTGGAAAAATATGTTAAAAATCCAATGCCTCCGACTTATATAAAAGCTGGCGTCTTGGACAACGAGCTTTTCGCAGAAATAGAAAAAACACCTGTTGGAAGCTATACCAAACTATTCAACGCCAATGGTAGCTTTGTTTTTGCTAAACTTATCGAGAAAAGACCTAGCCTTGGTTATGTGACTTTTGGGACATTGTCCTACCCTAACGATTTTAATGCAGATGAAACGAAAGCAAAAATTTATGCTGCGCTGAAATCAGGAAAAAAATTCGAGGAAGTTATTAAGGAATTTGGTTCCACAGATCACGAAAGAAAAAACGGTGGTTTGGTGCTAGGCTCTCCAGTTCTGCCCGATGAAGTCTATGCTCAGCTTAAAGGAAAAACTGCTGGATATTACACAACAGAGCCGATCAAGATTGATAAAAAATTCTTCATTTTTAACATTTATCATATTGAGCCTTACAAGCTTAGTAATGAAAATAAAGAATTCTTCAAAGACGAACTCAAAAGAAGTACTTACGCAGGGAATGTAAGCGACAATCTTCTTAAAAACATTATGATAGCGCCAGATTATAAAAGCTTTCCAGAGTTGGCAACTATTAAAAAAAGTTATGCTGATTTTAAGAATTTTAAAAATACAAACGCGCCACTGTATCAATACAAATCTAAAGTTGAAAAATATTCTGACCTGAAAGATTTCATCGATAAAAACTACAAAAGTCTTGATGCAATTCCCGCAACAGAATGGTCAAATCTTATCGATTATCAAATCAAAGATTTTGTTTACCAAGCGTTCGTTGATGACTTTGAAAACCGTCCCGAAATTAAAACAGAGCTAAACGATTTACGTCAAAACCTTTACTCACAATACATTTTTGATGATTATCTTAAAGGCGAGATCAACAAAGATGAAAAAGGACAAAAATCTTATTTTGAAAATCATAAAGACAAATACAAATGGGAAAAACGTGCCAGTAGTCGCGTTGCCATTATCTCTGACCCTAAATTGGTTTCTGAGGTTAAAAAAGAAATGGCCAATCTTAAAAACTGGGAAAGTCTAAAAGCTAAATACGATAAGAAGCTGAATGCTAAAAATCAAATTTTGGTAAGTTTTGAAGAAGGAAAAGTCCCTGCAAGCGCTGAAGTTTTCACCGAGTTCAAAGTTCCTTACGAAAAAGGCGTTCATCAAACAAAAGTGAAAGACCGCGATGTTATCGTAGCTGTTGACGAATTGCTACCAGAAGAAAACATGACTTTCGAAGAAGCACAAGCCAATGTGAAAGATGCGATGACAGAACAATTCTTGAAAGAAAGTATCGCCAATCAAAAAAAGAAAATAAAAGTTGAAATACAACCGGGTTTTGTAGAAGACCTTGCCAAGACTTTTAAGAAATAATTATAATAAAAGATTGACAACAATCCATTTATAATCCTATTTTTGCAAACAAATTTTACAAAAAAACATAATGTTAAATAAATTAAAATCGGTTTTTATCCTGCTAGCTTTAGTTCTTATAAATTCGAACATACAGGCTCAGATAAAACCAGGTCAATACTTAGACGGCATTGCAGCGGTTATCGGTGACGAGATCGTATTAGAATCCGACATTGAAGAACAAGCCAACTACGCAAAACAACAAGGCACACAAGTGGCTGATAAATGTGAGTTTTTGACAAGCATTGTTAACAACAAAATTATCATCTACGAAGCGAAAAGAGATACGTTGATCGAAAATCGTGCTGCTGTTATTAAAGATATGGCACAACAAAAGTATAACCAAATCTTATCACAATTCCCAGACGAGAAAACCATGTTAGGCATGTACAAGTTCCGTACAGGATACGAAATGCGAAATGCTATTGAAAAAATCGACTCTGACCAATATTATGGACAACAGAAATACGCAAGAATTACGGAGAAAACAGACGTTACGCCTAACGAGGTAACCGACTTTTTTAACCAGTTCAAATACCAATTACCTCAGGTAAAAGATGAAGTTATTCTTGGCAAAATTAGTATTTACCCCAAGTTGACAGAAGCGCACAAACAAGAGCTTATCGACAAACTCAATAAAATTAAAAAAGACATTCTTGCAGGCGAATCTTTTGAAACACAAGCCAGAATATATTCGGAAGATGAAGGCTCAGCAGCCAATGGCGGTCTTTATAAAAACATCAACAAAGGCCAAATGGTAAAGCCTTTTGAGGCCGCAGCACTTAACCTACAAGAAGGCGAAATGTCAGAACCTGTAGAATCCGAATTTGGTTTCCACTTAATCCAATTAGTTAAAAGAACGGGGAACAAATTCGATGCAAGACACATCTTGTTAAAAGCAGAACCTACAAAAGAAGAAGTAACAACGGCTAAAAAATTATTAGAAAATATTCGTCAACAGATTCTAGATGGTAAAACAACTTTCAAAGATGCTGCTTACAAATATTCTGAAGACAAGTCTACCAAGTTCAACGCTGGGGTAATGCAAGCTCAGGATGGTGGCGACAAGATTGAAAAACTTCACCTTGATCCTACAATATCTTACCAAATTGCGGGACTCAACAAAGGTGATATTACAGAACCTTTTGAAGAAACGCTTAACCGTAGAAAAGCCATTGCTATTGTTTCTGTTAACGACGTAATTGACGCACACTCTCTTGATATGGAAACGGATTACGAGAGAATTAAAGAGATGGCGCTTAACAAAAAGAAAGGCGAAATCGTTGAAAAATGGGTGAAACAAAAAACACCTAACATCTTCATCTCTATCGATGACAAATACAAAGATTGCCACATCAAAGATGGTTTAGAAAAAAAATAATATTTTTTGTAAAATATAGAAGCCTTACTTTAATTAGTAAGGTTTTTTTATATTAAATGCTAAACCAAAAACGACAATAATTTCTTATCTTTAGCTTTATTAATTTCAAAAAATGAAGAAAGTAAGTATTGGCGTACTAACATTATTAGGCGTATTAGCCACGCAACAAGTTACTGCCCAAAAAACGGATGCGACAGCCGCAACAATATCAAAAAATTCAAAACAATATCAAGAAGTTGGAATCAACTTGTCAATGATGGATAAGTCCGTAAGACCACAGGACGATTTTTTCAATTATGTTAACGGAAATTGGGTTAAAACAGCCAAAATACCAGCCGACAAAGCAAGTTGGGGATCTTTTAACGAACTAAGAGAAAAAACAGACGAAGCCTCTTTGGACATTCTTAACCACATCTTGAGCGATAAGTTTTCACAAGGTTCCGAAGGTCAAAAAATCCAAGACCTTTATGCTTCCTATATGGATCTTAAGAAAAGAGATGCTGATGGTCTGAAGCCAATCCTGGCTGATTTTAAGAAAATAGATGCTATTAAAAACCTTAAAGATTTACAGTCTTATCTTAATCAGGCAACCAAATACGGAGACAATCCTTTCTACGGATGGCGCGTTGGTGCAGATCTTAAAGATTCTAAAAACAATGCCATCTATCTAGGCGCGGCAGACCTTGGTTTAGGAAAAGACTATTACCAAAAAGAAAACGAAGCCAATACCAAAACTCTAACAGAATATCAAAAACATGTCGCAGCTCTTCTAGATATTATCGGTTATAAAAACAGTCCAGAAGTTGCAAAATCTATCGTTGATTTCGAAAAGTCTTTGGCTAAAACTTATTTAACTTTAGAACAAGGTCGCGATGCCAACAAGCGTTACAATCCAAAAACCACTGCGGAACTTTCTGCCATGGTGAAAAATATTGACCTTCCCAATTTTCTTAAAAGTGCTGGCGTTAACACAGATCGTGTTATCCTTGGCGAATTAGCTTACTACCAAAATTTGGATAATTTTATCAATGAAAAAAATCTTCCTTTAATCAAAGATTATATGAAAGTGAGATTACTTTCTGGTAATGCTGGCGTTCTCAATCAAAAAATGGATGCATTAAATTTTTCTTTCTATAGCAAATATCTGCAAGGTCAAGAAGAGCAACGTGCTCTTAATAAACGCGGACTACAAATGATAAATGGTGTTTTAGGAGAAGCTTTCGGAAAATTATATGTTGAAAAATATTTCCCTGAAGAAGCTAAAATGCAAATGCAAGAATTAATTGGTTATTTAATTAAAAGTTACCAAAAACACATCTCTGAGCTAGAATGGATGTCTGCTACAACCAAGGAAAAAGCTTTAGAAAAACTATCGAAATTTACCGTAAAAGTAGCCTATCCTGACAAATGGGAAGATTATTCTAAACTTAAAATTGAAGGTCCAAACAAAACATCTTTGTATGAGAATTTAAAAAATGTTTCGGCTTGGAGATATTCTAAAAACTTAGAAAAAGTTGGTCAGCCAGTTGACAAAACCAAATGGGGAATGACGCCACAAACAGTGAACGCTTATTACAATCCATCCAATAACGAAATCGTTTTCCCAGCCGGAATTCTACAACCGCCTTTCTTCAATTTCAAAGCCGATCCTGCTGTTAATTTTGGCGGAATTGGCGCCGTTATCGGACACGAAATTGGACATGGTTTTGATGATAGCGGATCAAAATTCGATGGTGAAGGAAATCTTAACAATTGGTGGACAGACGAAGACCGCAAAAATTTTGAAGCAGCAACCAAAAAGCTAGGCGAACAATACTCTAATTATGAACCTGTAAAAGGATCTAAAGTCAATGGTACTTTCACAATGGGAGAAAACATTGGTGACCTTGGCGGTGTTGCAGTGGCTTACGACGCTCTACAAATGTATCTAAAAGATCACGGAAATCCAGGATTAATCAGTGGTTACACACAGGACCAAAGATTTTTCCTAAGTTGGGCAACCGTGTGGAGAACCAAATCAACTGACAAATTCTTAACCAATCAAGTTAAAACGGACCCACATTCGCCAGGAATGTATCGAGCAGTTGGACCTTTGGTAAATGTTGACGCTTTCTTCAAAGCTTTCGATATTAAAGAAGGTGACAAACATTACAAAAAACCAGAAGAACGAATCAAAATCTGGTAATAAAATAAAGGCTATCCAAATTTGGATAGCCTTAGTTTTTAAAAAATAGAAAGATATTTATTTAAACCTTTCGAATGCTGCTTTTTCAAGCATTTCGCGGTCATCAGGATGCGAAATATCAATTAAAGCTTTTGCACGTTGTTTTAAATTTTTTCCATATAGATAAGCGGTACCAAATTCGGTACACACATAATGCATGTGTCCTCTTGTCGTCACAACGCCTGCGCCAGGCTTCAAAAAAGGAACGATTCTCGGAATGCCTTTTTTTGTGCGAGAACTCAATGCCATAATAGGTTTTCCGCCTTCACTAAGTGCAGCACCACGCATAAAGTCCATTTGTCCACCGATACCACTATATTGATAAGTTCCTATGGAATCAGCACAAACTTGGCCTGTCAAATCAATTTCAATTGCAGAATTTATAGCATGAACTTTTTTATTTTTCATAATGTTAATCGGAAAATTAACATGCTGAACATCCAAAAAAGCAATTGCAGGATTGTCATCTACGAAATCATACAATTTTTTGGTTCCAAAACAAAAACTCGTAATACTTACATTGTTATGAAAACCTTTGCTTTTATTATTGATAACGTCATTTTTAATAAGATCTATTACACCGTCACTCAACATTTCGGTATGAACACCGAGATCTTTGTGATTACCTAAAGCTTTCAAAACCGCATCAGGAATAGTTCCAATTCCCATTTGTAAAGTCGCACCATCATCGATAATTTCTGCAACATATTTTCCGATAAGCGCTTCTTCTGCACCAGCTTTCGCACCGTAATCAATGGTCATTAAATCTTCCTCGTGCCAAACAAATTTATCAATTTTACTCACATGGATCATCCCATCGCCATGAGTTCTTGGCATTTTCGGATTAACTTGTGCAATAACAATTTTTGCGGTGTCCACTGCAGATCTGGCGATATCTACGGAAGTTCCTAAAGTAACGTAACCATGCTTATCCGGTGGAGACACCGTAACAATAGCCACATCCAAAGCCAATATATTATTTTTAAAAAGAATAGGAATTTCACTTAGAAAAATCGGGACAAAATCTCCTCTTTCTGAATTAACTGCTTCACGAACTGGCGTGGATACAAACAGAGAATTAATTCTGAAGCTCTCTCCATATTCAGGTTTTGCAATGGCCACTTCTCCTTGTTGCGTAATAGAAACCATTTCCACATTTTTTAATCTATGGCTTTGGTTGGCTAGTTCGTTTAACAAAAAATTAGGTGTACATGCACTACCATGCGAGAATATACGATCTCCGCTTTTCACCACGGACACAGCTTCTTCTGCACTTACATAATTTATCATAACTGTTTTACTTACTTTTAGACGAATCCCCTAAAATTATGACTTCTTTATGGGACACAAAAATGAGATTTATCATATAATTTAGCGAACATTCGCTCAATCTAACCAACTTGTTAAATACGAGGGATCTTCGACTTTCATGGCTTCTTCCGTTAATAATAATGGTCGAAAAGGGTCAACCATCACCGCATATTCATGGGTTTCTTTAACACCAATACTACGCTCCATAGCACCTGGATGTGGTCCATGTACGATGCCTCCTGGGTGAAGGGTAAAATCCATCAAATCGATATGATTGCGACTCATAAAATCGCCTTCTGTATAAAACAAAACCTCATCAGAATCAATATTAGAGTGGTTGTAAGGCGCAGGAATTGCCAACGGGTGATAATCAAAAAGTCGTGCTACAAAAGAACACACTACAAAATTGTGCGCTTCAAAATTTTGATGCACTGGCGGCGGCTGATGCACGCGGCCTGTAATGGGTTCAAAATTTTTGATATTAAATTTAAAAGGATAAAAGAAGCCATCCCAACCTACAACATCGAATGGATGTGTCGCATATATAAAATCCCAAATAAGATCTTCTTTTTTAACCTTGACTAGAAACTCACCTTTTTCATCTTTTGGTTCAACATGGGTTGGTAAAATAATGTCGCGTTCGCAAAAAGGTGAATGTTCTAAAAGTTGCCCGAACTCGTTTCTATAACGTTTTGGTGTATAGATTGGCGAATTACTTTCAATGAAAAACAACACATTATTTTCGGTTTCAAAAGTCATTTGATAAATCGTACCACGCGGAATAATCAAATAATCTCCGACTTCAAACTCTAAATCCCCAACAAAAGTTTTAAGAACACCTTTGCCTTCATGCACAAAAAACAATTCGTCCATGTGTGCATTTTTATAGAAATAATCGGTGGATTTTTTGGGTTTAGCCAAACCCATTTTAAGGTCATTATTCAACATTAAAATCTTACGACTGTCCAAAAAATCATCTTCTGGCGTCACATCTTTTCCTTTGAACATGCGGGGTTGGATATTTTTTTCAACCGCAATTTTAGGTGTTACATCTTTATAAAGTTTCACTTCCTTAATCTGTGTCGGACGATGGATGTGATACAACAACGACGAAATGCCATGGAAACCTTCTGTCCCGAACAATTGTTCGTAATAGAAATGCTCATCTGGCGATTTAAAAACGGTATGTCGTTTCTGTGGAATGTTTCCTGAACTATGATATCTCATTTTACTTCTTAGCTTTTTTCAAATTTAATCATTTTAAAAGACATGTTAAACGGATTCAAAAAAATAAAATTATTTCTAATCAAAATATTTTTGTTAGATTTGTCTAACTTTAAAAATAACATGAGGGAAACTTTTACTTTTATAATTATATTCTTATTTCAAATCGGCTTTTCACAAGAGTTAGACAGTCTTTCAATTTCCGAAATAACCACAGACAGCATCAAATTTTTCAACAAAAAAAACACCTCAAAATCAATTGAAACGGTTGTTATTTCTAAACCTAATCGACCAAAGAAAAAATCAAACAGCATCATTCCAATAGAAATTTACACGGCTTCTTTTCTCAAAAAAACCAAGAATAACAACATTTTTGACGCTGTTGGAATGATAAATGGTATAAAACCTCAACTCAACTGTTCGGTTTGTAATACGGGCGACATCCACATCAACGGTATGGAAGGTCCGTACACCCTGATGCTTATCGATGGCATGCCGATGCTCAGCGCATTATCAACGGTCTATGGTCTTAGCGGAATTCCTAGTAGTCTTGTGGAAAGAATCGAAATTATTAAAGGTCCTGCCGACGCAAGTTTTGGTGCCGAAGCTATGGGCGGAAGCATTAACATTATCACCAAAAACCCAAAATATGCGCCAAAATTAAGTCTTGATTTTTCATCTTCATCCCAAGCAGAACTGAATCTTGATATCGCTTCCAGCTTTAAAATCAATCCAAAAACAACAAGCTTAGTAAGTCTTAATCATTTTTATTTTGGAAACCGAATCGATGTCAACCACGACAACTTTACCGATACAGCATTGCAACATCGCCTATCTATTTTTAACAAATGGAATATCGAAAGGCAAAAAAATCGACGTGCTAGTCTTGGTCTTCGTTACTATTATGAAGATCGTTTTGGAGGCGAAATGTCATGGCAAAAGAAAAATCGTGGTGGCGCTGAAGTATATGGAGAAAGCATCTACACCAATCGTTTTGAAGCTTTTGGATTGTATGATTTACCAACTCTTGAACAAATTACGGCCTTATTCTCATATAATTATCACGATCAAAATTCATATTATGGAAACACTTCATTTATGGCAAATCAGCAAGTTTTGTTTGGACAATTGGAATGGCAAAAAAGTTTAGGAAAACATATTCTAAAATCTGGAATCGCTTATAAACTTTCAAAATACGATGACAATACGCCAGCAACTTTTAAAAATTCAGATACTGGAAATCTTTTGGATCGCTCTCTTTATGGCTTTTTTGTTCAGGACGAATGGCAAATATCCACTTCAAAGGCTTTACTATTCGCCTCCCGTATCGATTATGATACCGAACACAAAATGATACATTCGCCACGACTAGCATGGAAATTCAGTCCCAATCCTCAACATGTTTTGCGGGCAAGCTTTGGAAAAGGCTTTCGGGTTGTACATGTTTTCACAGAAGATCACGCGGCATTAACTGGTTCGCGAGATGTCATCATTTCAGAAACTTTAAAACCCGAAGAATCTTACAATAGTTTTGTTAATTATATTACCCAAGTCAAGTTAGGAACAGCACATTTAAACATCGATTTATCTGGATTTTATTCTTATTTCACCAACAAAATAATTGGAGATTTTGACACAGATCCTAACAAAATCATCTTCAAAAACTTGGATGCTTTCGCTGTTTCTAAAGGCATTTCTCTTAACCTTGACATGCTTTGGACCTCACCTTTTAAAATTAATTTTGGAATAAGTTATATGGATGTTTATCAAAAAGAAACAAATGAAAAAATCCAACAATTGCATGCGCCAAAATGGAGCGGCGTGTACAATCTAAGTTATTATTTTCCTAAAAATTGGATTCTAGATTTTACTGGACAATTTTACGGACCGATGCGTTTGCCAATTTTGGAAGACGATTTTCGTCCAGAATATTCAGATTTTTTCACACTTGCCAATGTACAGGTTAGGAAACAATTTAAACATTTTGAAATATATGCAGGAATTAAAAACCTTTTAAATTTTATACCTAAAAATCCAATTATGCGTCCTTTCGATCCGTTTGACAAACACACAAACGATCCTGCTAACAATCCAAAAAACTACACGTTCGATACGCTTTACGGTTATGCGTCAATGCAAGGTTTGCGAAGTTTTCTGGGAATTAAATGGGAATTAAAATCTAAAAAGTTTTAAATTTGAATTAAATCAAAATAGCCATGTCAAAGAAAACCAATGCTGTAAGGATTTTAGAATCAAATCAAATACCGTTTGAACTAAGAGAATATGAGGTCGACGAGCAAGACCTCAGCGCCGAACATGTCGCAGAATCCTTAGGCATTTCCCCAGAAAAAATTTATAAAACCTTAATCCTGAAAGGTCAAAAAGATCCTTTTCTTGTGGCCGTCATTCCTGGAAATGCACAATTGGATTTAAAGAAAATCGCGAAAGCTTCCAACAACAAAAACTGCGAAATGCTTCCCATGAAGGATTTGTTAGCAACCACAGGCTACATCCGTGGCGGATGCTCGCCTATTGGCATGAAGAAAAATTTCCCAACTTATATTGAAGAACTGGCGACTTTGGAAGAAGAAATTATCATCAGCGCAGGAAAGCGCGGTTTACAAATTATCTTAAAACCTGATGATTTGAAAAACATTATTAATGCTGAATTTGCTGATCTTTGCCACTAAAAAACCTTCCAAAATTTTTGAAAGGTTTTTAATTATTTTTAAGATTTCATTTTTCGTTGCCGTAACAATTTTTGAGACAATCTTAAGATTATTTAGTTAAATCTAATCCACCAAAATTTCCGGAACTCATCATCAAAAATACGCCATTGGTCTTATCCAAAGTTTGCCAATAGGCGTGAAGATCTTCGGCATTAGTGAAAATTTTCAGCTTTTCATTTTTAAATTTTTCTTTGATAAACTCGGGAGAAATTGCTTCCATTCTTTTAATCTTCAAGGCTTCTTCCGAATAAAATACAACTGCGTTATCTAGTCCATCCATAGCATGATCATATTGTTCTAAAAAAATAGGATTAAGACTGGAATAAGTATGCAACTCCAAAAATCCATTTTTTGTTTTATTAGGAAATTGCTCAGCAAAAGCCTTAACTGTTGCTTTCACCTTGCTTGGTGCATGCGCAAAATCTTTGTACAATACACCGCCATCTGGACGTTTTACTTTTTCCAGACGTTTTGATGCACCTTTAAAACTCATAATCGCTTCATAGAAAGCTTCTTCCAAAATCCCGAATTGTTGACAAATATGTCTTGCTCCTTCAAGATTTAATAAATTGTGCGCCCCAAAAATAGATAACGGAATGTCGCCCATCTCGGTTTTAAGATAAACTGCATCATCAAGAATCTCGTATTCTGGCGTTTTGTATGGAATTTTTCTGAAATAATTTTCTGCTCCTTCAACCACTTTTACCACTTCGGGATCTTCCTCGTTGTACACCAAAACACCGCCTGGCGTAATGCTGGCGACAAATTTCCTAAATTGCTCAACATAATCATCGAAGGTTTTAAAAACGTTGATATGATCCCAAGCAATTCCCGAAATCAAAGCGATATTCGGTTGGTACAATAAAAATTTGGATCGCGGATCCAATGTCGAAGAAAGATACTCGTCGCCTTCAAGAATCATAAAGTCGTTATCTTCTGTAATCTTCACCATACAATCGAAACCTTCCAACTGCGCACCAACCATATAGTCGATATTTTTTTGATGAAAATTAAGAACATGCAAAATCATTGATGTTATGGTCGTTTTTCCGTGCGAACCGCCGATAACGACTCTGGTTTTTTGTTTGGCTTGTTCGTATAAAAATTCAGGATACGAGTATATTTTTAATCCTAATTCTTTAGCTTTTGCTAATTCTGGATTGTCGGCATGTGCATGCATTCCCAAAATAACAGCGTCGATATCCGAAGTTATCTTTTCTGGAAACCAGCCCAAATCCTTTGGAAGAATTTCTTTTTTTTCTAATCTTGAACGTGAGGGTTCAAAAATGGCATCATCCGAACCAGTTACTTGATAGCCTTTATCTTTCAGCGCAATGGCTAAATTATGCATGGCGCTACCGCCGATGGCAATAAAATGGGTTTTCAATTCAAAAAATATTTACAACAAAAGTACTAAAATTTTGTACTAAGCCTCAGCATTTAGATTTAATTTACTTAACTGAAGTGGTGTTTTTGCTCCTGTTTTTCGTCCTATATTTTTCCGATGTGTGTCTACGGTAAAAATACTAAGGTTGAGTTGCTCGGCAATTTCCCGACTGCTGTTGCCTTGGATAATCAATTGTATGATTTCTATTTCGCGTTGGCTAAGTTGTTTCTTTCGAAAATTTTCGCCATCGTAACCTTCTGGGAAATAAGATTGTTTGTCTAATATTTTCCGAATAGCATTTTGCAGATCTTCGTTTTCAAAAGATTTTGGAATAAATCCGTTGACACCGATTTGTCTTAATTTTTCGATTGTGCTATAATCTTCGTTCATACTTACCACGAGAATGGGAATGTCTGGATATAGAGATTTTATTTTTTCTGCAGCTTCTAAGCCATTAAGTTCTGGCATATTAATATCCAGAATAATAAAATTGGCTTGGCATGAATTCAGTTTTTGCAAGAGCTCTCGACCTGTGCTAGCACATGAGATTACCTCGCCGAGTTGTTGCTCATTAATTATGTCTGTAATCCCTTTAACAAAGATGGGATGATCATCTGCGATTATAAATTGAGTTGTCATGGTATCGTTAGTTTATTGGTATTAGGATAATTAAAGTACTTCCATTTTTATTGCTTTCAATATTAATATTTGCTTTCAGAAATTGGATACGAGATTTCACAGATTTTAAACCAATTCCTGAAAATTGAGCTTCTGGATCGAAGCCTATGCCGTTGTCTTCCAAAAGAATTTCGATGTTATTGTCTTCGCAATAAATCTGAAAATCAATTTCTGTACACTCCGAATGTTTTATGGCATTATCTAGCAAAGCGATAACAATGCGATAAATATGCAATCGGTCGGATTCTTGCAAGTTAACATCTCCCAGACTTTGTACATCGTTAAATTTGATGTGTGGAAATTGTCTTCGGTATTGTTCAAATTTATTTTTTAAAAGTTCTGATAGATTACTTTCCTCAATATAAGCGGGCATTAACTGATGACTAATGCTCCGCAAATCGTCGTATATAATTTTCATCTCATGTAGAACTTCTGCTTTGATATTTTCGTCAATTGGATTTTTGGACTGAAAAATATTTTGTAGATAAAGTTTTAGACCCGACAAATGACTGCCAACACCATCGTGGATTTCTTGCGCAATCTCTTTTCGTTCTTCCTCTTGAAGATTGAGCATTTGAAAAGACAAATTTTGGTTTTCAATATTTTTGAGTTGTAATTGCTTTCTACTTTCCCGACTTTTTTTAACAATCTTAGTCAGGAAAAAAGCGGTTAGCAAACTTACTTCTACCATAAGCCCAACAAGAATATTGCCTGGTTGGAAATAAAACACCTGCATCTGCAAAAGCAGGTCCATAAGATAATTGATAAATGCAATTAAAATAAATATGGTTGCAACAAAGAAGTATAGACTGTCTTTGTCTTTTTTTATGCTTGCATAAATAATAGAGAAAAACAACAAAATGGTTCCTATAACCAAAATGACATCTAATGCTATGACAACCTCGCTAACGATAGGCGTCTGTACATTAAACAACAAACTAAGTAGTGCTGAACTAACAGCCAAAAAGATTGCTATATTTTTAGTAAAATGTAAAACCTTATAGAAACGAGGAAATTTGGTTTTCTGATCGGTGAACATTTGAAAAACTTTAATATTTAAAATTAAAGAAATCAACAGCCACAGCATTTTAGGAAATTGTATGTAGAAATGATAAAACCAATTGGGCAACAACAACACATCTACAATATTCTCGTTCAGACTAAATAAAATAATACTAAAAACATACAAACCATGCCACAGATGAATCTCCTTTTTCAAAAGAAAAAATAAGAAAATATTAAACAAAAACATAAAGGCAAAATATCCTAAAAATTGTCCTACGATAATACCATAGTTAAGTTCCCAAAACATCATATCTTCCACGGTTGTGACATCGGAGAGAAAATAGATTTGATTCGCATTAATCAATTCTACTTTAGCCAGAATTTTTTTATACTCGCCCGCTTGCAAAGAAAATGGTAAAACCAAAGCCCTTGATTGAAACAATCGTTCTTCGGCACGTTGTTGAGGGGAAACTTGGCCCAGAAATTTTGGCTGATCCGCAAGTGTTATATCATAAAAAGTAATTTTAAAATTGTTGTTATAAAAACTCCAAACCACTTGCAGTTCTTTAGAATTCACGTTTTTAATAGGTAAGACAAACCAATAACTCGCTTTGGTATATTGGCTATTAAACACCCGATATTCGCCACGCTTTTGAAAATGTTGTGTTGGTTCTAAATCAATAATTTTCTGCAAATTTAGCTGCCGTGTAGAATCCTTGTAAAACCTCACATATTGGGTCATATTCTCCCAATTGGCACCTTTTATCAGAAAAGTATCACGCGATTTTTGCTGCCCAAAAATAGATGAACAACAACATATTATAAAAATTAATAAAAACCGGTGTATTAAGAACATGCGTAAATTTAAAAATATAATTCAGATGTAATATACCTATTAGTAGGTATTCAATAAAAAATCCACAAAGAAAGTGTGGATTATATAATAAAAACTATTCGTTTTCGGATTTATTCTTTTGAGCTTTTAGCTCCTCATCATAGTCATGGAGAACATTATGTTCTGGTGTTTGCTCTATCGCATGCATTATTTTATTGAGGATTTCTGCAGGCGACTCTTTATCATAGTCGATATCCAAAGGTGCTTTAAACTCCATCGTTGGTTTTACACCAGTTACTTTTATTTTTAAACCTTTTTTATCAAAAGCCCTACGGAAACCATTTATCTTAATAGGAATCACAATAGGACGTTGGTTTTTCACCAATTTCGCGGTTCCTTTTCTACCTTGCGCAAAAGCCGAAGTTGTCCCTTGTGGAAAAGTGATAACCCAGCCATTATCCAAAGCTTTCATAATGTTTTCCACCTCGCTCATATCGACCATTCGGTTGACATTTTGACCTTCTGCACGCCAAGTTCTTTTAACAGTTACAGCGCCTGCAATTTTAAAAATACGGGCAAGAATTCCTTTGTTCATGGTTTCTTCCGCAGCAACATAGTAAAAATCAACTTTTGGGTTAAGAAGATATACTGGATTTTTTATTGTATTAAGATAACCGTTGTTAACCGCACAAAAAGCGTGATACATCGCCGCTACATCAGCAAAATATGTCTGGTGATTAGATACAAATAAAACATTGGTCTTTGGTAAATCAACAAGATGTTCTGTACCCGAAATTTTCAATTTGTTAAAGCCATTGAAACGACGATACGATACCAAGCCTAATATAAAAATTATAAAACGCTTTAGAACGTATATATTCCCGAAGGAATCTGTAAAAATATTCTTTTTGGCCATGCTTGAAAATTATAATTCAGGATGTCTTATTTTTTAAAAGCGCAAATTTAAACATTTTTAAGTAACAAGCTGAATTCACTTAAAATCATCGAAGTAGCGCCCCAAATAAGGTATCCATTAAAATCAATCACCGGAACTTCGTATCCACGACTCGTGCTCATCGCCATCATTTTTGGTTGATCGGGCAAAGACAACAAAGAGCTTACTGGGAACTCGATCAACTCAACAGCTTCACTCGCCTGAAGTGTAAAAACAGGATCTTTTTTGGTAAATGAAATAAAAGGATAGACATAAAAATTACTTGGCGGAATATAGATAGGCGTCATCTCTCGGATAATACGGATATAGTGCGTATCGATGCCCATTTCTTCGGATGTTTCCCGCTTGGCTGTATCTGCAAAATCGACATCTTCTTCTTCCCGTTTTCCGCCTGGTAAAGAAATTTGCCCACTGTGACGGTCGTGTTCGTTTTCGCTACGCACCATCAGTGGAAAATGCCATTCATTATTTTTTAAATATAATAAAATATTAACGGCCGCAAATTTTGGATCTCGGCTTAATATTTCATCATAACTAAATCGTGGACGATAGGCGGGCGAATATACACAATGCGCCGCTTCCCCTTTTAATTCAGTATTTTTTAAAATTTTTAATAAATCTTTTCCAAACTTTCGCATGACTCAAATTTAGTTAAATTATAGACATTACGAAAGTCTAAAACCAAGCTTTTTTTTATTTAATTTTATAAACTTAAAGGAATTCCTGAATAAAAATCTAAGAGTTTTTGACTGAATAAATAATTGAATTTTGACTGTGCTACATTGCCTTGTGCATTGGCATAATTGTTACGCGCAATATTGAGATCATAGATACTAGTTCGTCCTGCGTCGTAACTTTTCTCTGCAAAATCCAAAGCCAACTTTGTGCTTTTCTCTGCTTCTACTGCGGTAAGATAAGTTTCGTAATTGGCATCGGCATCAAAAGCGGCTTTTTGCACATTTTGTTTAACATCCAATTTTTGTTGTTCCAAATTATTTTTGGCAATATCTTGATTGATTTTGGATTGTTCTACTTGCAGTTTGGTTATACCTTTATTGAAAATAGGAATATTGGCAGAAACGCCAACTTGTTGTCCAAAATTATCTTTGTATTGTTGGAAAAAACCACGTTCTTTAATTGGCGTGCCATCAGGATTTATCCCAACCGTATTGGTTGCCAATGAATTAAAGTAAAAAGAACCCAAGCCTGCATTTGCTGTAAGCGTTGGCCAAAAGGCAGTTTTTACAACTTCTGTCTGTGCTTCGGAAGATTTGATGCGACTTTCCGCAGCTTTTATTTGCGGTTGATTAGCGTAGGCTTTATCGAGAACTTGCTCCACAGCCAAATCTGGCGCAGAAGGATCAAACATAATCGGCACATCGGCCACATCAAAACTTTTATAATCTGCCAACATTAATAGTTGAGCCAACGCAAATCGGCTACGGTCTCTGTTGACTTCTGCGACTTTCAAATTTTGTTTTTCCCGTGCTAGCGCAGCATCTGCTTCTGCCAAAATAGTTTGTGCAGTTGTCCCAACATCGGTTGTTATCTTAGCGCGGTCGCGAAGCTTTTGAGCATTTTGTAATGCGCTTTGTGAAATTTTAACAATTTCTTTATTCAGTAAAATGCTGAGATATTGTTGTGCAATCTGAAGCGAAATATTATCCTGAATGGTTTCGATATCAAATTGTGAGGCTTCTACATCGAATTGTACTTTTCGAATATTTTTTTCTAAACGTCCATTGTTATAAATCAAAACATTAGCGCCGACATTAGCACTATTATTAAAATTATCATTACGCTGCGTATTTCCAAAAACATCCTGACTTTGTCCAAAGGTCGCGGTGTTAGAAATACTTCCGCTGACATTCGGCAGATAATCTTTTTTGGCAATTGTCAAATTAGACTCCTGCATTTTTTTGCTATACGTATTTTGCAAAACCTGTAGATTATTCTTCACGGCATAATCTACGCACTCTTGCAAAGTCCAAATCTTTTGTCCATAACTTGATATACTAAAACAAATTACCGATGCTGCTAAAATATTACGAAGTATCATAAAAACAATTTATAAACAATAAGACATCAAAAATGATTATTTGTTACGTTTTTAAATAAAAAAATATTTTTTAATAATTTTCTGTAACTTTTTAACAATCTCCCTTACCTATTAGTATATAATCCGAGAATATGTCAAATCTAATTCTTAAAATTGAAGAACTCAACAAATCTTACGATACAGGTAAGAGCAAACTCCATGTTTTAAAAGGCATAAACCTCAATATTTCGGAAGGCGAGTTTGTTTCCATTATGGGATCTTCTGGCTCTGGAAAATCAACTTTATTGAATATTATCGGAATTTTGGATGAAGCAGACTCCGGGATTTATGAATTGGATGGCGTACCTATAAAACATTTGACAGAAAGTCGCGCGGCGGAATATAGAAGCCGATTTATAGGATTTATTTTTCAATCTTTTAATTTGATTAATTATAAAACAGCTTTAGAAAATGTTGCGCTTCCACTCTATTATCAAGGGGTTTCTAGAAAGGAACGAAATCAAAAAGCTTTAGAATATTTAGAAAAAGTAGGTTTGGCACAATGGGCCAGTCATCTTCCGAGCGAAATGTCGGGTGGACAAAAACAACGTGTTGCCATAGCGCGCGCACTTATTACAGAACCCAAACTTATTTTGGCCGATGAACCTACAGGCGCACTCGATTCTCAAACCACACATGACATTATGAAACTTTTGCAAGATATTAATAATGAAGGAAAAAGCATTGTCGTGGTAACACACGAGCCAGATGTCGCCGCACAGACCAAACGAAATGTGATGCTAAAAGATGGTCGTATCGAAAGTGACAAATACATTCAGCAAGTTGTTCTTTAAAAAGTTATTCCAAACTTAAAAACAACCAGAAAGAATGTTTGAAATTTAATTAAAACTATTAACAACCAAAATCAATATGTTTGATATAGACCGCTGGCAAGAGATATTTAGTTCGATTCGCAGCAATGTTTTGCGAACGATACTTTCTGGTTTTACTGTAGCCTTGGGATTATTTATCTTCATTGTTCTTTTCGGTATTGGTAATGGCCTCAACAACTCTTTTACGCAAGCCTTCACAAGGGATGCGGCTAATCTCATTATGATTTTCACTGGCAAAACTTCCGAAGCTTTTGCAGGTTTGCAATCCAACAGAACAATTAGTCTTAACAATGATGATTTTGAAAGCATCGAAAAAACAGGAAAAGGCAAACTAGAATATGCATCGCCACGCTACTCTGCCAACTGGATGGTAAAATATGGCCGCGAAAGCGGAACCTATCAAATACATGGTGTATTGCCAGACGAAAAATTTTTGGAAAATCGTGTTATGATGGATGGTCGTTATATCACAAAAATGGATATAGACAGAAAGGCCAATGTTACATCTATCGGAAGAATGGTGCAACGCGACCTTATCAAAGATGGCGATCCTATTGGAAAAATGATCCAGATTAACGGAACAATGTTTCGTGTGGTTGGCGTATTTTCTGACGCTGGAGGAGATTGGGACGAGCGTCATGTTATTATTCCGATTTCCACTTTGCAACAAATGAAAAAAGGCTCCGATACTGTAAGTACGATTATGCTATCTTATAATCCCAAAATGTCGCCCGATGAAGCTATTAAATACGGTGAAAAAGTTGAAAAACAAATTAAAGACCGCCACAAAATTTCACCAACAGACCAACAAGCCGTTATTGTTAGAAACAATGCCAAAAACAATCAGGAATCTTTCATGTTTATTTTCGTAATTTCTGTCGTCGTAGGATTTATTGGACTAGGAACTTTAATAGCTGGCGTTATTGGCATTAGTAACATCATGGTTTACATTGTAAAAGAGCGTACCAAAGAAATAGGAATCCGAAAAGCTATTGGTGCAAAACCACCAGGAATTGTCGCGCTTATTTTACAGGAAAGCATCGTGATAACCGTTATCTCTGGACTTATTGGCGTAGCCGCTGGCGTATTTACTTTAAAAATGATTGGGGACAGTCTAGAAGCTTATTTTATTTTGAACCCATCCGTTGGTTGGGGACTTATTACAACGGCATTTTTTTGTTTGATTTTTGCTGGTGCTATTGCGGGATTCATCCCTGCTTATCGGGCTTCCAAGATAAAACCTATCGAAGCATTACGAACAGAATAATTGGATTTTTAATTGCTATTAAATAAAAGCCTTAGTGTTTGATTTAAATAAAAAATAAAACGTTAACCCGAAAAAATGAAAATCTTATTCAGTTTAGATACATGGCAGGAGATATATTATTCATTGAGTAATAATAAACTCCGGACGTTTCTCACCATGATTGGCGTGGGTTGGGGAATGTTTTTGTATGTCAGCTTACTTGGTGCTGCAAAAGGCATGGAAAATGGTTTTAACAAATTATTTTCTGGTTTTGCTACCAACTCTATTTTTCTTTGGGCACAAAATACCAGCATTCCGTATGATGGTTTCCCAAAAGGAAGAACAATGAAGCTTCGTCTAAAAGATGATAATTTATTAAAATCTAAAATTCCGCAAATCGATTATATATCTCCGCAAAGTGCAAGAGGTAATTTTGGAAATCCTCCGGAGCAAATTGCGAGAAACGGAAAATCAGCAACTTACATGTTAACGGGCGATTATCCTGTCGGAAATTTAATATCTCAAAAGAAGCTTTTGTTCGGAAGATACATCAACGATCCCGATGTTACGAGTAGCAAAAATGTTGTTGTCATTGGAGAAGAAGTTTATAAAAACCTTTTTGATGCCAAGAAAAACGAAAACCCAATCGGAAAATCCGTTAACATAAAAGGGGTATTTTTTACAGTCATTGGCGTTTTCCGTGTTGGAAAAGCTGGCGGTCCTTTGGAAAGTGACCAGTCTGCCTATATCCCATTTTCTACGTATAACAAGCTATATAATGCTGGTGATGTTGTCGACTTTTTTGCCATCGTGAGTAAGCCAGACGCCAATGTCAGCACTGTGGAAGACCTCGCAAAAACAGAACTTAAAAAAGAATACCACGCTTCTCCAGAAGACACCAATGCTTTTGGAAGTTTTAACCTCGGCAAAGAATTTAAAAAACTTACAGGTTTTCTTACTGGTATGCAATTTTTGACCATCACAGTAGGAACATTAACCATTTTGGCGGGCGTTATTGCCATTTCAAATATCCTTTTAATTACCGTGAAAGAACGTACCAAAGAAATCGGAATCCGTAGAGCACTAGGTGCAAAACCAAGCGAAGTGCGTAACCAGATTTTATTAGAAAGTGTGGTGATTACGTTGTCTTCGGGTTTAATCGGATTTTTATTTGGGATATTTTTACTCATGGGACTTAATCTTGCCACTGCCAATAATGACAGCTTTCCGTTTTATAATCCCACGGTGGACTATTCCAATGTATTTTCTGCCTTAGCAATTATGCTGGTTTTAGGCTTATTAATAGGCATGATTCCCGCACAAAGAGCCGTCAAAATAAAACCTATCGAAGCTTTAAGAACCGAATAATATTTAAAAATAATACTAACTATATACTTTTCAGAATGAAAAAGAAGTTCACCATCAAAAAATTTCTCTATATCCTACTCGGACTTGTTGTTCTAGGTGCTTTGGTTATGGGAATTAGCTATGTCGTAAAATCCAACTCGGCAGAAAAGGAAATCTTCTTAACGAGAAAACCTACAATTTCTAATCTTGAGGACAAAGTCATGGCAACAGGAAAAATTGTCCCTCGCGAAGAGATTGAGATAAAACCCAATATGTCTGGGATTATTACCAGTATTGAAGTGGACGAAGGCGACAAAGTTACCGCTGGACAACTACTTGCAACATTGAGAATTATCCCAACCGTTTCCGATGTTAATGGTGCGATGCAGGAAATTAACAATGCTGAAATACAAGTTAAGAATGCTCAAATAAATGTTTCTAATCAACAGAAACAATTTGCGATGCAAGATAAACTGTACAAGCAAGGTGTGATTTCTAAACAAGAATACATCACCGCACAACAACAATATGAGAGTACTGTACAGCAACAGAAAATTGCCAACCAATCCCTAAATGCCGCGCAAAAAAGATTGCAAATTGTAAAAACAGGTGCAACGCCAGAATTGCAAGGTATGGCGACAACACAAATTCGGGCAAAAGCTGCGGGAACAGTTTTAGAAATTCCTGTGAAAGTTGGTAGCCAAGTTATCGAAGCCAATGCTTTCAACCCTGGAACAACCATTTGTTCTATCGCAGATTTGGGTTCATTAATTTTCCAAGGAACGATTGATGAAGCCCAAGCGGGAAAACTTAAAGAAGGCATGGACATGAACATCGTTATCGGTGCGCTTCAAAACAAAAACTTCCCTGGCAAATTAACACTTATCGCACCAAAAGGTAAAGAGGAAACGGGAACAATAAAATTCTCTGTGGAAGGCGATGTTTTCAATAAAACCAATGAATATATCCGTGCAGGTTTCAGTGCTAATGGCGAAATCGTCTTGGACAGTCAAAAAAATGCGTTGTTATTGGATGAATCTTTAATACAGTATGAAAAAGTAAATAATGTTGACAAATCTTTTGTGGAAATAAAACAGCCCGATGGCAGTTTCAAGAAAGTCTATGTTAAGCTAGGCGCCAGCGACGGTATTCGTGTACAAATCCTTTCAGGCATTGATAAAAATGCGGAAGTTAAAGTTTGGAATCCTTCGGATAAGGACAAAGAAGAACTCAAAGAAAAGAAAAACAAATAGCAAAAAAAAAGCGATTTCTAACGAAATCGCTTTTTTTATTATTACTCCTCAGACAAGCTATCGCGAGATTGATTATTGTACAACAAGGCATAATAACCATTAAGTGCGAGAAGGTCTTCGTGACGGCCTTCTTCAACGATTTTACCTTTTTCCATGACGATTATTTTATCAGCCTTTTCGATGGTTGACAATCGATGCGCAATGATAATGGACGTTCGTTCTTTCGTAATTTTTTCGGTGGCACGTTGTATTAGTTTTTCACTTTCATGATCGATGGAAGAAGTCGCTTCGTCCAAAATCAAAATTTTAGGATCCGACAAATAAGCTCTTAAAAATGATAAAAGTTGACGTTGTCCAAGTGAAATCGACGAGCCTCTTTCGCTAACAACATAATTGTAACCACCTGGAAGACTTTCAATAAAATCATCTACTTCAATCTCTTGTGCCACTTTTTTAATTTGCTCCATCGTGATGCTTTCGTCACCCAAAGTTAAATTTTCAAAAATAGAACCATGGAACAAGAAAACATCTTGTAGAACCACACCAATATGGCTTCTTAAATTATACAATTCATAATCACGGATTTCGACATCATCCAAAAGAATCTCGCCAGAATTGATATCGTACAATCTTGTGATTAAGCTAATTATAGTGGATTTTCCAGCGCCAGTGGCACCAACTATCGCCACCGTTTCGCCAGGATTAACTTTAAAACTAATGCCTTTCAGAACTTCTTGTTTTTCATCATAAGCAAAACGAACATCTTTAAATTCAATTTTACCATCAAATTCACTTTTAACAATTTTACCTTCATTGGGCATCGCATTATCTTCATCCATAACGCCCAAAACACGCTCGGCACCCACCAATCCTCTTTGGATATTATTAAATCGATCCGCAATCTGGCGCAATGGTCGAATCAGCATATTGATAAACTGAATAAAGGCGATAATAACACCCGCTTTCGCCTCGATAAAACCACCATAAAACAAGATAAAACCAATAAAAATTGACGAAATCAATTCAACTACAGGAAAGAACAATGAGAAGATAAAAACCGTTCTCAACAAAGCTGCTTTCAGCTGAATATTAATATCATCAAACTTTTTAAACTCCGCTTCTTGACGATTAAAAACCTGAATAATAGACATCCCAGACAATCGTTCTTGTACAAAACTATTTTGTATCGCGGTCCAGCTACGCTCGTCACCAAAAGCCTTTTTAAGTCTCTTTTGGAAAATACGCGTTATAATCACCATTAATGGTAAAATCGCTAACGAAATATAACTGAGCTCCACATTCGTTTGGAACATCATAAATAACACAAATGCAATTCTTAAGATGTCACCAAAAACCATCAAAAAACCGTCCGTATAGACCACCGCAATCGTCTCCACATCGCCAACAGCACGTGTCACCAACTGTCCCAAAGCGGTTTTATCAAAAAAAGATGTTTTGAAATAAATCAGCTTATGATAAAGTCTTTCACGAATATCCCGAATCACATTCTGTGAGATAAAATTCGAAAAGTAAACTAGGAAAAAATTGAGCAACATTTCCGCAATTACTAATCCTATTAGGATATAGATATGCTTCATCATCAATCCTGTATCTTTCAGTTTCGTGATATCATTATCGACAATTTCCATGGTCAAATAAGGTCGATATGTCGACACAATTGACAACAAAATTGAAATAATTAAAGTCAAAATAAACCAAGACCGGAACTTCATCCCAATCACAAAGAGTCTTTTAACTATGTCCCAAGTATTTTGCTTTTCCATGTTTTAATCTAAAAAATCATAACCAACATCTACCAAAAAAAGTCCGTGCGCCGGCGCCGATGTTCCCGCTGAGTTGCGATGTTGCTCTTTGATGACGCGATGCATATCCTCTGGCTTCAGCTTACTACTGCCGACTTCCACCATTGTTCCAACAATTGCACGAACCATATTTCTCAAAAAACGATCTGCCGAAATCGTAAATTTCAACAAACTTCCGTCTTGTTCCCAATTTGCGTGATAGATTTTACAAATATTGGTTTTGTTATCCGCATGAAGCTTTGCAAAACTTGTAAAATCCGAATACTCGAACAGTATTTTACAAGCTTCGTTCATCGCATCGACATCCAATTTTTTGCGCCACATTTGCCACGCCGAATCTTTTGTAAAAGGATCTTTTTCTTCAGAAATAAAATAATTGTAAGTTCTGTACGTCGCACTAAAACGGGCATGGGCATCGTCTGCCACTTCAAAAATACGTTTTACAGCAATGCTCTCTGGAAGAAAGCTGTTAAGGCGATGCACCAAATTGGGCATCAAAACTTCATTATACTCAAAATGCGCAAAAATTTTCTTCGCATGCACGCCCGTATCTGTTCTGCCCGCGCCCGTTGTTTTTATCGGTTGGCGAAGTAGCACGGACAAAGCCTTTTCCAGTTCCTCCTGGACCGTAATTTGGTTCGGTTGTATCTGATAACCAAAGTATGGCGCACCATCGTAAGAAAATTCTATAAAGTATCGCATTGGTGCAAATTTCCTGATTTTTTTCCAATAAAAATAATTTGGGCGTTCCTTTTTCGCCCTCGCTTTTCCATCCCAAAAAGTCGGGCTGTTCGCTATATCTTTCTGTAGAGGTGGCTTCGGCTCCGCTCAGCCACCCCTACAGAAAGGATGCCGCTGCCATCCCTAACGCGGGATAGGTCAACAGAAGTTAGCTTGCTCAATTTTAATTTAACAACCTTTCAAACCTCACAAAAAAATAAGACCTTTGCAACATGAAAAGGATTTTGCTACTTTCCGATACGCATTCTTACATGGATGACCGAATTTTATCTTACGCCAAAGACGCGGATGAAGTTTGGCATGCAGGCGATTTTGGAAATATGCACGTCATCGAAGAACTGGAAAAGCTAAAACCTTTGACAGGCGTATTTGGCAATATCGATGAGGCAAAAATCCGAACAATCTTTCCGGAAGTCAAAAGCTTCATGTGCGAAGAAGTTAAAGTGTTGATGATTCATATCGGTGGTTATCCTGGAAAATATACCGCTTTGGCAAAACAACATATTGCGTCCGAACAACCACAATTATTTATTTCGGGACATTCTCATATCCTTAAGGCAATGTATGATGAGAAGAACAAACTTCTTCACCTCAACCCCGGCGCTTGTGGAAAACAAGGTTGGCACAAAGTCCGCACCATGATGCGCTTCAGTATTATCGGGAAAGAAATTAAAGATTTAGAAATTATAGAATTGGGACCAAAATGAAAATCGGAGATGCTGTAAGTATTTTGGATGATGACCTGCGTGGACACATCACTTCTGTTAAGCCAAATGGTTTTGATATCAAAGACGCGTTTGGTTTTATTCACTTTTATCCAAAAGAAAAAGTTATTCTTTTAGACAAAAGTATTTACGAAAACATTAAGGTTTCTGTAAAAAAAGAAACGTCCAAGCCCATTTCTAAAAAACATAAAAAAGATGCTTTTCGTATTGACCTTCACTTCGAAAATTTGGTAAAAAAACCTTATGAATACGAGTCCTTTGAAAGATTAATGATACAAAAAGAAAAACTTTTGGAAGCCATCGACTTCTGCAGAACTCACAAACTGAAACGAATGATTATTATCCACGGTATCGGCGATGGTATTTTACAAAATATGGTGCACCAGGTTGTCCAAGGTCTAGCAGATATCGAGTATGACGACGATGGATTTTTCTTTCATCAATCGGGTAGTTTGGAACTTATTTTCAAATAAAATTAGTTCATAGTTACATCATCTGGCGAGTTTGCAAAAATCAAAAAATCGCCGCCCAAATTTTGCATAATATCGCGCCAAAGCCCTCTATCATTCGGGAAGGTATAATCTAGATTATAGACATCTACCACCGTCCAATATTTACTTCTAATTTCTGTTTCTAGCTGCATCGCTGCCCAACCAGAATAACCTGCAAAAACCTTAACATCGGAAAGATTAAGCTTTTCATCAACAATGGCTGCAACGACTTTTTCGATATCTTCTGTCAAATAAAAATCGTCATTAATAAGGCTATGTTTCTCGGTAATTGGCTCACCTTTAATGATAAAAAATATCTTCTCGCGTTCTACTGGTCCTCCGTCATACACTTCTACTTCGAAACCAAAAATATCCAACAATCTATCGCTCATCATTTTATTCTTTTTGTTGAGTATAAGACCGAATCCGCCATGTCTATCATGCTGAACCATCAGGACCACCGAGCGCGAAAATATATCGCCCGATGCGTCAGGTGTTGAGATTAAAAGTTTACCTTTGTAAGAGTTATTCATAACTCAAAACTAAGTAAAATTATATTTTACGCCAATTTTTTTGAAATAGAACTTTGGTAATTTAACATTTCAAATATGGAAGATCTTCATCAACACAGAAAATCTTACGAAAAAGCAGAACTTACAGAATCAGAAATCCGCGAAAATCCAATTGAACAATTTCGGGATTGGTTCTTAGATGCAGAAGAAAATCCGTTGGTCGCAGAAGCCAATGCGATGGCAATTTCAACGTTAGAGTCTGACGGCTGCCCACGCACCCGAATGGTTTTATTAAAAGCATATAGCGCCGAAGGTTTTATATTCTACACCAATTATGACAGTCGCAAAGGTCAAGCTATTAAATCCAATCATAAAGCTTGTTTGCATTTTTTTTGGCCAAGTCTAGAACGTCAAATCATCATCAAAGCCAATCTTGAAAAAATAGCGCCTAATCTCAGCGACGGTTACTTTCATTCGAGACCACGGGGCAGTCAATTGGGTGCTTTGGTTTCGCCACAAAGTCATGAAATCCCCAATCGGGAATTTCTAGAAAACAAACTTCAGGATTTGGAAAAAGAATGGGAAGGCAAGGAAATCCCAAGACCCGAAAACTGGGGAGGTTATTTGGCAAGACCTTACGAAATCGAATTTTGGCAAGGTCGTCCCAACCGACTGCATGACCGCATCCTATACCAATTAGAAAACAATCTTGACTGGAAAATAAAAAGACTCGCACCGTAAACGAGTCTTTTTTATATTTTAGAAAAACTTTAGAAACTCAACTTCCAAGCGTCTAGCATTTCTGTAAATCGAGTCGAGTCAAAGCTTTTGCTTCTGATTTTGGAAACAATATGAATTCCTTTTTCATCTGATATTCTAATAATTTCATCAGACTTTTGGGATTCGAAAGCAATAATCTCAGCTTCTTCTATTTCTGCCAATTTATTTTTATGAACAAAGGTGACAAAGCTTTCCATAAGTGGCGAAATATAAGCACCTTCTGTCTGTTTCGGAATTTTAATCACATTGTCTTGCAAAAACAAAAGATTCCCAAAGATACTTCTCGCAATACGTTTGCTGGGATTTAATAATATCAAATCGTCCAAATCATTATCTCTGGCATAAATGCTAGCATAGATATTCTCAGGACAATGCACTTTGATATTGCTAAGAAGATTGGCATTGACATTAATTTCTTTTATCATATCCAATTCGATTGTTCCTTGGATAGCTAATGGATCGCTAACTTCTTTCACTTCAAAATAAAAAGAAGTTTTGGCTTTCGGGAGATTAGCTTGATCTGCTTCTTCACGATAAACCATAAAATCTATAATCGCATTCTGAATATTTTTTTCTAAAACTTCTTTCTGAAAAAGCTCTTGAAAAAACTCTAAGGTGTAAGACAACGGAATATCAAATCGCATTTTGCGCATCGACGCCATGAGGAAAAAGTAAACTTCTTCTGCCATTATTAGCGTATTGTTGCGCACAAAAAAGGACACTTTTACCGCATCTCCGTATAAAAATGCGCGGTTGACCGTTTGTAGATTGTCTTCTATATATTGTAACTTTTGCATCATAAATAAAAAAATAATGAACGATAAATATCGTCCATTTTTATAAGTTTAACTAGGCTGCACCTAATTTTATTTTAAGGTTTTCTATGAGGTTTTCCCAATATAGACGATTTTCTTCCTCATCTCCTTCGTCACAAAAATCAGTAATATTGAGCGACAAATCTTCGGTAAGCTCATCGATGATAATTGTTAACTCGAAGAAATATTTTGAGCCTTCGTCTTCTTCCCAACGGAAACGAACAAAACTCTCTGGTTTGTAACGGATAAGCGTTGCTCTCTCGGCAGGCCCACCTCCCCAGCTAAAATAAAAATCATCTCCACGTTCTACCACTTCATCGGCAAACCACTCTGACAGACCTTCCGCACTTGCTAAATACTCGTACAATATCTCTGATAGACAGTGCATATTATATTCGTAGTGAACTTTCGTTTTTGCCATAAATCGTATTTATAATCAGGGCGCAATATATAAATTAATTTCTTATTTGCAAATGCTTTATTAAGCTTAAAAATAAAATAAATCACAAAAAAACATGTTTTTTGTCACTTAATCACTAATTCTTTAATACTTTGATTTAATAGTTTTTATCTAAATTCTTAACCTCATCGATAGCTTCCAAAATTATTTGGCATCCTATCGTAATTTCTTCATTAGAAATCGTCAATGGTGGTGAAATTCTTAAAAACTCATTGCGGTAGAGTTGCCAGAAAACAATAAGACCTTTTTCCATGCAACGTTTTGCAACCGCCAAAGTAAATTCTGGACTTCCGAGATCCACTGCCAACATGAGACCTTTGCCATTTACTTTTTTAATATTTGGATGTACCAATAGTTCTCGGAAAAGCTGCTCTTTCTCATCCGTTAAGGTCATAAGTCCACTTTCTAAAACTTCTTCTAAAGTAGCTAAACACGCCGCAGCAATCAATGGGTTACCTCCAAAAGTCGTAATATGTCCTAACTTCGGCGAATGGGATAAACTGTCCATAATCTCGCGAGATGCCATAAAAGCGCCTACTGGAACACCACCGCCCATACCTTTTCCCATCACCAAAATATCGGGAACAATGCCATAATGTTCGAAAGCAAATAATTTTCCGGTTCTTCCAAAACCAGGCTGAATCTCATCCAAAATCAACAATGCACCGACTTTTTCACAATGTTTTTTAAGATTGATAAAATAATCTTGCGACGGTGTTATAAAGCCTGCTGCCCCCTGAATGGTTTCTACAATAACGCAAGCCGTTTTTTCGGTTATTTGTCCAAAATCGTTTTGGTTATCATATTCAATAAAGTCAATCATGGGTAATAGTGGGCGAAACTCACGCTTGTGCACTTCGTTGCCAGCCACACTCAGCGCACCATGTGTATTCCCGTGATAAGCATTTTTGAAGGCAACAATCTCTTCTCTCCCCGTATATCTTTTGGCAAGTTTTAGCGCACCATCGATTGCTTCGGCGCCACTGTTAACAAGATAAGTAACCTCCAAAGGCTCGGGCGTTGCTTCTGCCAATAGCCGACACAGTTTAACAGGAGCTTCTTGTGCATATTCGCCATATACCATAACGTGAAGATATTTGTCCGCTTGATTTTTGATGGCGTTAACGACTTTGGGGTGCGAATGTCCTAATGTGTTTGCCGATACACCAGCAACAAAATCCAAATAAGCTTTTCCGTCTTTTCCGTAGATGTAACTACCTTCTGCTCTTTCGACTTCGAAACCGGCTGCATAAGGTGTTGTCTGTGCTTGATATTTGAAGAAATTATTTTTGATATCCATTTTAAAATTCTAAAACTTTATGAAGATGCAAATTTACGACCTAGAAATTGAACTAAAAACCAAGTCAAAGCTTTTATCAAAATAATCTTTAAAATTTAGGAGAATTTTTCATTTAATCTTTATGCTGTATGTTTTTAAATCTAAACATTTTTTGTCATTAACGTTACCGAACCTTAGATTCCTCAACTCGCTTTGCTACTTTCGGAAGGACAATATTGAAATATTATGATTACTAATTGACAATTATAAAATAGAAATCCCAATCTGCGCCCCGGCGTAGGCGGAACTCCTTTTGCGAGAGGCTATGCCGAGCAAAAGAGTGGGAGCCGAAGACGGAAATGGCGCCCAAATAAAAGCCTCATAAATTTTGAAAACTTATGAGGCTAAAGTATGTTTTAAAATACTATCGTTTCTCGCGAACGGGCGTTTTGGGTTTGTTTTTTTCGGCTTGTTTTTGACGTTCTGCTTCTGCCAAGTCGTAAAGTTTGTTGTCGGACTCATAGACAATTTCGTCATAATTGGGCGTATCGAGGAAGATATCTTCCCATTTTTTCGGTCGGTCTTTGGTATTCCAATTGAAGTCTGGAAAAAATCGTTTTTCGCGTGGCAACATACTCATGGGATAGATGTCGGATTGCGCGCCAATACGGCAAGTCACCGTCTCTAGGCGTTTTTCGATAAAGTCCGCCTCGATCTGTCCGCACACAGCGATGGCCACACCAATGCGGCTCATCTCTTTTGTTTTTTCGTTTTCTTCGTCGGCGTAAGCGATGGATTGGGCATTTTCGACAGCTACGGCTTTTTTGATTTGGCCTTTTTCGAAATAAATTCCCATCCATTTGCTTTTGATTTGATGGAACTCGTCTTTCATATTCAGAGAGTCCACTTTGCTGATAGCAAAGGCATTTCCAAGGACTTTTACCGAGTCGATATCTTGCGTCGTGGTGTTCATAAAAACCTTGACCTCGTCGCCTGTAATCTGCTTGGTTCCTGACCAAAGTATTGGATTTTTCATCAAATGCAAAATGCCATCGGTCTCATTATAAGACATCGAATCGGCGCGTGCTTGCATATTGGTTTTGAAAACGCGAACCTTGTGATAAGCGCGTAGATAGCTTTTTTTCTGATTGGTAGAATCGGGTTTTTGAAAACTTAAAAATCGATCTGCAGAAATATACATGGAGTCTTTTTCGAAAATCTTAACGGCGTAAGGCTTGTTGGTTATCATTGCAGAGTCTTTTAACTCATAGATTTCTGCGTAACCACCTTTAACAAAGCGTTTTTCTTTGGGATCGTCCAGCATGACATTTCCTGTTCCTTTTCCAAAGCCTGTATTTCTGTTATAAACGAGCTCGTCTCCTGTAAGAATTTTGCCGTTGTAGTGAATTCTTGAGTTTTTTCTGAGGTGCGAAATACCTGTTTTCCCATCGTGCTCGCCCAATTCTGTGTAGACATAATTTCCGTAATTCGTTTTACTACGAATGGTTGTAGGTCCAAAGAATTTTGAAAGTTTTGTTGTTTGATTGGTTTTGATATTATCACTTTCTATCGTGTAATCTTTAGCATCAATGGTAGAGTGTCCAACAAAATCGATGTCTTTTGTATTGACATAATAGGTTGCTGACTTGGTGTACATGATGTTTTGTCCATCAGAAATTGTTCCTCCTGTATTAAAATAGGCTGTATTAGGAACACGGTCGTAATATAAAATTTCGGTTTTGATGCTTTGCTTGGGATCGGTCAATACAACATTTCGGCGTGCGATACCACGTTGCGAATTTCCGTCATATTCCATTTCCTCAGCCGTAATTTTGGTACCATCGGCGTTTAGCAATACAACATTTCCGATGGCTTTCAGGAAATTTTCTTTTTGATATAAAACGACTTTGTCAGCTGTAAGAACCGAACCTTGATGTTCAAATTTAACATTTCCCGAAAAGACAAGATTTCCTTCGTACTGATCGGGTTTTACGCCAGACTCATCGGAGTGTATGTGCTGAACTTTTGACGCTTGTTCCTGTTGGGGCTTGGGCGCAAAAAAAGGATCTCTCGGGTTGTTATTATAAGGTGTCTGCGCAACAATCCGAAACAATCCCGATAGGCTGAATATTAAAAATAATAGAAAAAATTTGTTCATTCCTTATGACTTCTTATGGCCATAAAAATAAAGCGAATGCGTGTCTATTTTAACACCAAAAGCTTGTTCAATAGATTCTTTGATACCTTGAATTCTTGGATCGCAAAATTCAATAATCTCGGCGATTTCCTTATCGGTGCCATCTTTATAAATGACCAAGTGATCGTGTTGTTTATCAAAATAGGATTTCTCATAAGATGATGAACTCAATGTTTTTTCTCCGAATTGATGCTTTCTGATAAGACCTGCATCCAAGAAAATCTCAATTGTATTATAAATCGTCGCTTTGCTGACATGATACTTTTTTTGCATCATAATCAGGTATAAATCATCAACATTGAAGTGATGGTCCAAGTTGTATATTTCTTCTAAAATGGTATAACGTTCTGGTGTATTTCTAAAACCTTTTTCTAAAAGATATTGTCTTAATACATCTTTGATTGTTACTACATTTAGTTCTTTTTGTGTTGTCTCCATAATCGATTCGATAGGACAAAATTACAATTAATTTTTGTAATGATTAGCAAGTCACCAAGTCTAGACTTTTCTAATTTTGTCATGTACATAACCTTGCTCCAAAAGTGGCGCCGACTCAACAACCACATTGTGAGAGGCTACACCATAGGCTTTGAAATCATTGCTACCCATAGTTCTGACAAAATTATAAACATTCATAATGAGTTTTTCACGGATATTTAATAGATAATCGTTGATATAGACATTGTCGATGATCACAAATTTGAGGTCTGGTGGGATATTATGCGATCGTAATGACGGATAGCTGCTCTTAGAAGGAATCATCTCTTCGTCCATCATATCGTCTAAAACCTGTCCAAAATAATCGCTAATTCTTCGATCGACTTTGAAACCAAGCAAGAAATTTACTTTATAAATCGTACCTGGAAGAATTTCTTCAAGATGGTATTTGAAAGTATAAGGCTCTTCCTGATTAATAACACTTAAAATAAAATAATGATCGGCTCTTTTCGGTTGCGATTTTATAATAGAATAAATAATTTTTGACTCGACTTCGTCTTCTTTTTGGGCGCGGCTGAAGAAGGCTAAATTCGTAGCATATTTGGGAATTGTCTCGTCCAATTTCATATCCATAATCGTGGATACATAATTGTTAAGTTTGACAAATTTAACAAACTGCGTTTTGATTTTGCGACCATTATACCAGCCGTACATACAAATTCCGATGAAACCTGCTAGTAATACAGAAATCCACCCGCCTTCGAAGAATTTAATAATATTGGCACTAAAGAATCCAAGCTCGATGGTTAAATAGGTAACACCAAATAAAGCAATCCAAATTTTTGGCGTTCTTGTTTTGAAAAACCAAAATACCAACAAAATCGTCGTCATCAACATGGTTACCGTAATAGAAAGTCCATAAGCGGCTTCCATTCTACCCGACTCTTTGAAGAATACGACAATAATGACGCACATCAAAAATATTCCCCAATTAATTCTAGGGATATACATTTGCCCTTTGATACCCGATGGATAATCGATTTGTTGATTTGGCCAAAGGTTAATGGACATTGCTTCCGAAAACATGGTAAATGCTCCTGTAATTACCGATTGACTGGCAATAATTGCCGCCGCAGTTGCGATGATAACACCAGGAAGGATAAACCATTCTGGCATAATTCCGAAGAAAGGATTTTTACCATTAAACACCTCATGATAGTTGTTTAGTAACCATGCACCTTGACCAAGATAATTAAGAATCAACATGGCTTTTACAAAGATCCAACTAATTCTAATATTACTTTTTCCGCAATGTCCAAGATCCGAATAAAGTGCTTCTGCCCCAGTAGTACAAAGAAAAACCGCACCTAGAATAATAATGGCTGAAGGCGAATTATAAATTAATTTTACAGCGTAGATGGGATTAAAAGCTTTTAAAATATAAGGCGCGTCCAAAAGATGATAAAGCCCCAATGTCCCCAACATCAAAAACCAAATCACCATAACTGGTCCAAAAAACTTCCCAATAAAACTCGTCCCAAATTGTTGCACAATAAATATAATAAACAATATAGTTAAAGTAATAGGTACAACTGGCGGATTATGCACCACAAGCTCTAAACCTTCAACAGCCGACATCACGGTTAAGGATGGCGTAATAATACTATCTGCCACCAAAGCAGCAGCACCTATTATTGCAATAATATACAACCATTTCTTACGAATTCGTTTCACCAAAGAATAAAGAGAAAGTATTCCACCTTCTCCTTTGTTGTCTGCTCGCAAAGCTATAATAACGTACTTAAGGGTTGTCTGTAGCGTAATGGTCCAGATAATACAAGACAATGCACCCTCTATATATTCTTCCGAAATAATTCCGCCAGACTTACCAGCATTGATAATAGCTTTCATCACATACAAAGGCGATGTACCGATGTCGCCAAAAACGATACCCAACGAAACGATAACGCCGAAGAAAGAAAGCTTTTTGATGTCTATATGACCACTAGAAGTTTGTGCCATTGTTTGAAAAAATAAAGTGCAAATTTATATTATTTTAGAAACGAAAATACATCTTGTTATTATTTTTTTTCATTAAAAATAAGTATCATTTCAAGTAATTTAAAAAAGACCAAAAGCCTTTGTTTCTCAGATAATTAAAATCCGTTTCATTTTCATAAGCTTCCTTTTCAAAAGATATCGCACGGTAAGCCTGGTATCGATTTCTTAAATAAATAAGGCGCAGAATATATTCTGTAACATATAAAAAGTAAAATGGCAAAATTAACAACTCCAACTGCTGTCGCAGATGTATGCGTTCATGATTAATCAAAACCCGATTCTTACAATCTTCTTTTCTTTGAAGAATAATAAAAGGAAACAAAGTAATCCCCGAAATTTTCATACTTTTGAGAAAAGTTCTTAACACAATAATCATATATCAAAGATATATTTTTTTGAAAACAATTTAACTTATGGCTAAAATTGAAATCAAAGAAAATGAAGACTTTTATTATAACGAGAACGGATACAAAGTTTTCACCGCAACTTTTCACCTCAAACGTGGATATTGTTGCAAAAACGGCTGTAGACATTGTCCTTACGGCTACGATAAAAGAACTGACACATTTTCTAAAGTTAAAAAAAATAACCTCCAGCAATGAAAAAATATCTTTTTATTTTAGGCTTAGCAGTAGCAGGATTGGTAACCTCTTGTAGTCCTTTTCAAGTAAAGTCAGATTATTCTGCCACTGCAAATTTCACAGATTACAAAACTTATTTGTTCAGTACAGATGATTTGAAACTTAACGATCTGGATAAAGATCGAGTGCTTAACGAGCTTTCAAAACAAGTACAGAGCAAAGGATTAACATCTTCGCAAACCCCAGATGTAATAATTAATGTAAAAGCATCGCACAAGAAAATCCAAGATATACAATCTTCTTCACCGTATGGTATGTATGGTTGGGGCGGTCCTTGGGGTTGGGGCGTAGGCGTTAACAACACCTGGACAAGCAATTATAACAGCGGAACTATCGTTGTTGATATGGTAGATGCAAAAACGAACAAACTAATTTGGCAAGGTGTCGGAAGTGGCATTTCGGTAGATTCTCCAAAATCAAAACAAAAACAAATCCCAGAAGTAATTGCCGAAATAATGGCTAATTATCCTCCTCAAAAAGGGAAATAAAAATAAAAAGGCTTCGAGTAAATTCGAAGCCTTTTTGGTGTCTATTCCGATATTTTGTTCACCAACAATTCTTTAGCTTCCTGCAACATTAATTGTTCACGCTCAGATTTCAAATGAAGTTCTTTCAAAAATTTTGGATTTTCAACCAACTCTTTTACCAAAACACATCCTTTTTCTAGAAGTTTTGTCTTTTCAAACTCATTAATTGTTGTTAAACAAGTTACGGGATAGAGAAGATTGGCATCCACCAAATTCTTTAATCCTTTATTTTTAGGATAATCCCAAGACAACATTCTCAAATTATAATATTCTCCAAAATCTATAGAATCAGTTGTAAAATAAGCATTCGTCACCAACCAACCATCTGTAAATCGCGTTGCTTTTCCGAACAATTGATAATCTATCCCCGAAATATCTTTAATCCTCGAGAGCACATACATCGGTGTGGTGACAGATATTTTGGCCTCTCCCGCATTACGGAATTTACATTCCATCCAATAGGTATATTCACCTTTGTGTGCAATGACATCAGCTTCATGAATCACCGCATGACCTTTGATATGTTGGCCTGTTTCAGTTTCGTAACCTAAAGCTTGAAAAACTCTCGAAATCCATTGTTCAAAATAAAATCCAGCAGGCCCCAACTCCAACAAAGCGCGCTTCAGACTATAACGTGCAGCTACCGAATTTGAGACTTTTTTTAAAGCATCAAAAGCCATTTTATAAAGTTCTTTGGTCGTAATTCCTTCAAAACATTTTGGAGTAATTAAACTCACAACTTTATCAATTGCATCTTCGCTAGCGCCTGAGCTTCTAAGAGATTCTTCTAATTTGGTTCGGTCAAACTCCACAAGTTCGCCAAAGTTGTTTTGGATTTTCATTCTAAATATTTAAAAAATTAGAGCAATACGTAATCGTGTTTCATAAAAACTAACAGCTTTAAAACGCGATTAAATGTAAAAATTTACTTAATTTGCATTGTTAAAATTACAAAAAATGATTATCCAACCAAGAACAAGAGGTTTCATTTGTCTTACAGCGCATCCAGACGGCGCTTTGCAAAGTGTAAAAAACCAAATTGAATACGTAAAATCAAAAGGAGAATTAGAAAATGGTCCAAAAAAAGTTTTGGTAATCGGTGCTTCCACAGGATTTGGATTATCTTCTCGTATTGAAGCAGCGTTTGGCTCTGGCGCCGCAACTATTGGTGTATTTTTCGAAAAAGCTTCATCCGAAGGAAAAATGGGAACAGCGGGTTGGTACAATTCGGCTGCATTCGAAAAAGAAGCTGCAGCAGCAGGTTTGTACGCAAAAAGCATCAATGGCGATGCTTTCTCCGACGAAGTTAAACAACAGACTATAGATTTAATCAAAAAAGATTTAGGCCAAATAGATTTAGTAGTTTATAGTTTAGCCTCTCCTAGAAGAACACATCCTAAAACTGGCGTGGCTTATGCATCGGTGCTTAAACCTATCGGGCAAGCTTTCACCAACAAAACTGTAGACTTCCACACAGGTGCCGTTACCGATATTAGCATTCAACCTGTTGATAAAGACGAAGATATCCAAAACACAATTGCTGTAATGGGCGGAGAAGATTGGAAATTCTGGATGGAAGATCTTAAAAATGCTGGCGTATTAGCAGATGGTGTAAAAACTGTTGCTTACTCTTACATTGGCCCAGAATTGACATTCCCGATTTACAGAAACGGAACCATTGGTCAAGCTAAAAACGATTTGGAAGCTAGCGTTACAACAATCGACAATCTATTAGCTGATATCCACGGAAAATCTTACGTATCGGTTAACAAAGCTTTGGTAACACAATCCAGTTCTGCAATTCCTGTAGTGCCTTTGTATATTTCTTTACTTTATAAAGTCATGAAAGCTAAAGGAACCCACGAAGGAACTATTGAACAAATGGAGCGCCTATTCTCAGAAAGATTATATACTGCAGATGGCAAAGTCCCTTTGGACGAAGCTGGACGAATCCGAATTGATGACTGGGAAATGGCAGACGATGTACAAGCAGAAGTTGCAAAACTTTGGGACAGCGTAACCTCTGAAAACTTATCAGAAATCAGCGATATCGAAGGTTATAGAAAAGAATTCTTTAATCTTTTTGGTTTCGAAATGGATGGTATCGACTACGAAAAAGACACCAACGAAGACGTAAAAATCCCGAGCATCGCAGAATAATTCATTATTTATAAAAGCAAAGTCCAATGATTTTTCGTTGGACTTTTTATATTATTAAAACTTTTTAAAAATAAATCTCAGCCTTAAATTTTAAGAAAATTTCTCTAAAAAAATCCCATGCAATCCGAACTCATTTTATTTTACAATGTTGAAAATTTTTTCCCGCCAGACGACAAATCAGATGGAAAAAAAATGTCTGGACTTTTCAATTGGGATGCGTATAAATACAATCTAAAACTCCGAAAAATCAACAATGTTTTTCGCTTGGTCGAAGAAGATTTTGGGAAACTACCATCGGTAATTGGCTTAGCAGAGATTGGCGATATTTCTGTTTTGGAAGATTTAAAGAAAGAAGATTCGCCGATCAAAAATTATGAAATCATTTACGAAAAGTCTAATGATTCTCGAGGACTAAGTGTTGCTTTACTTTACAATCCACAACGTTTAATTTTATTACAATATAAGCTTTTAAATTTTCCGGCTCAAGATTTTGATACCGAAGAAACACGCGATATTCTTGAAGTTGAATTCCTTTTAAATCATAAAAAGATCCATGTTTTTGTTCTTCATCTACCTTCCAAAAGGTTGCAGGATGCAAAAAAAGATTTCCGGGAATATATTTTTGATAGGTTCAAAAAAAGATTAGAACACCTATTTGAGACCAACGAAGCTATAATAATAATGGGCGATTTTAACGAAAATCCTAGCCACGAAAAAATCAAACAACTCTTGCTAGACCGGGATGAAAATCAGGTTTTGGAAAATCCATTTGAAAGTTTTTTCAGCAAACATCAATTCACGTCTTTTCATCGTAAAAATGGCGTTGTGTTTGACCAGTTTTTATATTCTAAAACTTTATTAAATGCGTTAAATTATTCGCTATCTGCAGGAATATTTGATCATATCAAATTAAGAAACTGTGACCGAAAAAATAATAAATTTCCATTAAGAACATATTCTGGGACGCGTTATATGGGTGGATACAGCGATCATTTTCCTATAATTTTACAATTGAAACACGACTAATTTATACATCAGCTTTGTTATGTAAAAGCAATTAGGAAAACAAAAAAAAGCCCTAAGAAGGGCTTTTTCAAATAATTTTTATAGTATTTTTCGACGATTTATTTGTCAAAAATATTATGCCAATTGTACGTTTACAGCGTTTAAACCTTTTTTACCTTGTTCAACTTCGTAAACTACTTTATCGTTTTCACGAATATTTCTGCTTTTCAAACCTGAAGAGTGTACAAAAATTTCTTCGCCTCCATTATCTGGAACTATAAATCCGAAACCTTTTTCTTCGTTGAAAAATTTTACTGTGCCTTGTTGCATTGTAATTATAATTAAAAATTGTTATTTTATTAATTCGATATTAACCGCTGAAAAACCTTTTGGAGATTTTTCTTTCTCGAAAGAAACTTTGTTACCTTTTTTTAAAGGGACAGAACAATTGTTGCTGTGGAAAAATACGTTTTCCTTAGAATCATTTTCTGTAATGAAACCATATCCTTTTTCGCTGAAGAACGTAATAAATCCTGTTTTTCTTACATCTTCTTCTTCGATTGGCGTAGCGCCCAAACGTATATCTTCCAGTTTAATTTCTTCTCTCTTTTCTGGAGGTGTAGAAGTTAATCTTCCGTATTCATCAACATAGGTAAATAAATCTTCTAAATCTTTGCCTTTGTTGTTACTTGTTTTACGTTCCTCGCGGCGTAGAGCCTTTTCTTTTTGTTTCTGAACTTTTTTCTTAAAATTTTCCTTTTTTGAGAAAGAATCTGCCATAAATAATTTTAGACTTGTTTTTTGATTAATATTATATAAATTGTTTTCGTTCCACTATTGGCATTATAAGACCAATAAATTGGGAATTTTTTCTTTGGTGTTTCTCTAGAAAACACATTCCGAGAATGATAAACTGGACTTTTTTATTCGCTTTTTTCTGTACTACAAATCCATTAATATTTTTCGGTTGTTAAACAATTCAGATTACCAATAAAACACCATCTTAAAAGATTGAGTATTAAAATATGGCGGCTGTAAGTGCAAAAACTGTAAGAAAAAAATAGATATTCTAAACTGTAAGAGAAAGCGAAGGCAGAGGCCTGTTTATTATTACGGTGCAAACATACGACAAATAATCAGCATAAGCACTATTTTAATTAATTGATTTTCAAAAAATTACATTTAGCAATTATATCCGAGTTGAAATACTTAGCAAAATTTGACGCAATTTGCTTCTAAAAAATTTGTAAAAAGTAAAAATAAATAATACAATATTTTATGAATATGATTATAAAAATCGTAAATCATATACTTCCTAAGCCTTTACAATATACAATTGGCATGGTAGAAACCTAAAAGAATACCTATAAATTAAACTAAAAACTTTTTCCTCCATTTAGAAACGGTATTTCTACTTATTTTGAAATGTTTTGCTAAATTACTGTTATTTAAGTTATGTTTTTTCTGATAATCTAATATATGGAAAACATCAGACTTTTTATAAGAACGGTGTTTTTGTTTTTTTTCCTCCGATTGCTTATCTGTAATACCGAAAATTATTTGATTTAGTGCTAAAATATCTAGAGTCGACAAGTTGTCTTTATGAAGAATCTCCTCACAGTTTCTTGTTTTTTCTGGATATTTTTTTTCCAAAATATCAGCGAATATCAATTTGTAATTGGGTGATTGGGTTTTCATTTCGCAATTGTATTATAATAAATTCATCACCTTGTACTCAGGATTTTCGCCTTTATAGTAGAAGATATTTTTGTACTCAATCCAAAAAATATATTCGGTAAGTGCAATATCAATTACCTTATCTTCTTCGAAAAAGAATGCAATTTCATCTTTAAAAATTCCCCAATGGTAATGGCGATAAAACCAGACTTCGGCATCCGAGTCTTGACAAGCTTTTCCAAAATTGTTTTCCAAATCAAGTTTTGACTGTCCTAAATGTTGATCTACTAATTTTTTGAGTTTCCGTATTTGCTTATCCATTTATAAAGTGTTGTTTTCGGTATTCTGTAGCGTTCCAAGACCTGATTTTTCGTCATTTCACCATTATTAATTTGTTCCAATATAAAATCGATTATTTCTTTGGTGTAGATATTTTTCCGAAATTGTGGTAGTTGACTTTTTCTTTCTTTTGTTTCCACGGCTGACGGGGGAGAATACAATATCAAATGCTGCGTGTATAAACGGAAAAAATCGTATTCTAAAAGTTTGCTCCACTTCAAGAGCATGTCCGTAGTCAGATTTTCCTCTTCATACATTTTTGATAGTTCTTCCTCGCTACATTTAAAAAAATTGCAAATGCGGGAAATCGACAAATTAAGTTCTTCAGTTCTTTGTTGAATAAGTTTCCCGATATGAATATTTTTTAAATCCATATTTTTTTTCTTCAAATCAACTAATATTATTGAGTAGAAAGAAATTTTGCACTTACCATTTGTACACTATTTAAAGAAAAAACCTCACAAAACAGGCTTGTGAGGTGATTATTATTGATTGATAAAATTAGGAGTCTGCTAAACTTTTCAGCCACAATTCCATATTTTCATCTGATGAAATATTTAGCTTATTGCGTAAGTTTTGTCGACGATTACGAACCGTATTGGTCGATTTAAAAGTGTATAATGCAACATCTTTTGAGGTAAAACCAAGAAAGAAATAAGCCAGTAAGGTTAGCTCTGTTACGCGAAGTTTAGGGTCAATCTCCAAAAGTTTTTGAATCACTTCTGGATAGACTTCTCGGAATCGGGTAAAAAACTCGGGACTATTGTCTTTTGCCAACTGAATAACTTCTTCAAAGGATTCGTTTACTTTTTGATGAAGTGCGGACATTCCTTTATCCAAAGCTACAAGCTCTTCTTGCTGTTGCTTGATGATTTCTTTTTTTAAATTTTTACTTTTTACAGCTCTAAAATAATACATTAAAAGAATTGAAGCTGTAAGCACAACGACAGCAATAATGCCCCAAAGAATCATTCTACTCTTGGACGATTTTTCCGCTTCATTTTCCATTTGATTTTTCAAAATCTCTTCAAAGGCTGTAGAATTGGTCTCAAGTTGCTCTGTTTTTAATTCATTTTGAAGTTCTAAAGCTTTTATTTTATAGTCTTTTGCTCTTTTTTCATCACCCAATTCTTTGTAGGTTAAAGCAAGTTTATTATAAACATACGGTATTTCGTTTCTGAAATTTGTTTTATTTAGGATATCCAAAGATTTCTCAAAATATGGCAATGCTGCTTTTGGTTGGTTCCTGTTTAATTCCATATCACCCCAATAGCGATAGGTAAAGGAGATGTAAGGGAAATTGTATTGTTTTGCTATACTTTCGGATTTTTTAAAATAATTTTCGGATTTATCAAAGTCATTTTTATCCGAATAATAAATACCTAACATTCCATAAAGCGTTATAAGATTTGGATATACAAGAGATGGATCTAAGTTGTTGAGTAAGTTTTCGTTTTTGTCAAGATAATAATAAAGTGAGTCGCTTTTGTTTAATTTATTATAATTGACTGCAAGATTTTCATAGGCTAAACTTGTTAAAAAAGCTTTGTCTTTTTCGGACTTTTGAATCAAAGGAACAACTCTCAAACCTTTTTTCTGTTCTCTATTGGCAGCATCTATAAGTTGCATTGAAGCATAAACTCGGCTTCTTACACGGAGAATTTCAAATGTAAGAAAATGGTCTTTAATGTTTTTGTTGATGCTTTCTGCTTTCTGTAGAATATCTAAAGACTGTTTGTACGCCATTAACTCAAAAAGCGCTTGCGCTAAGAAAAAATTACTCCAAGCTTCACCTTTTATATAATTGGTTTCTTTACTTTTCTTTAATGCTTTCTGTGCAAATAATGCACTGGATTTCATATCTACAATTGTTGTCTTTGCAAATGCGGAATCCAATAAAGTTTCTACTTCAGTGATGTCTTTATCTGAAGGTTTCTGACCCTGTATTGCAAAAGGCAAAAAAAGAATTAAAAGAATATAGAATATTTTCATAGGCAATTCCCAACTTGGGATATAAAATTAAAAAAAATAACCTGACGAAGCTTAATAGTTCGTCAGATTATTATTGTGAATATTAATAAGTTATAACATCTACATTATATTACTCGTTACAACTTTTCTCGAGACACTTCCAAGTGCTTCCGTTATATAACTTTACACATTGAGCATCGATGTCGTAAATCAACATTCCTTCTTTAGCTTCTGTAATGGTATTTGAGTTTTGAACTCTGGTAATTACCATTCCTTTTTCTTTAGATTCTAAAGCTATCCAACCGTTCGGGATATTTTCTGGCCAAGCAGCTTGTTTTTGCTGAACGGTGATCCCTACTTTAGAGTAGCCAGCAGGTGTACCTGTTAGTCCTGGTTTTGTACAATGACAATTTGCAAATTCTGGATCTGTTATTGTATAGTAAGAAACTTTAACTTCTACTCCTTCTAAATTTGTACAATGATTTAAATTAGCGTTCCAATAAAATACATAGTATGTACCAGGTCCAATTGCAGTAACATCATTAATTTTATTAGCAGCAATACGAGTTGGTGTAGTATACCACTCTACGGTATAGCCTGAAGGAGTAGTACTTAAAATAGCGTCTGCTAAATTACTTGTGCTTCCTGAACATATTTTTATATCTTTTACGTCTGGATAAGGAGGTAGAGGTAAAGCACATAAATTAGATAATTTAGCACCATCAAATAAATAAACAGAAGTTGATACAGAATTGCTATTAGCATAGGCTCCACTTTGATTATGACCTATGTATCCTAGTTTATAATCACAATCTTTAAAGATCGTAGAAATATGCCCACCTGTTTCTACAGCCAGTATCTTATCGTTAGGGTTCAAACCTCCTGTCATATAACGAGGATTAACTCCTTTCAGAAAACTGTAACCCGTATTTGCTGATGTTGCTGTTCCATTATCATCACCAAAGCCTAATGTACTATAATGATTAACTCCCCATGACCATAGTTTACCATCGGTAGTTAGAGCTTGTACAACAGCCATACCAGTATCGTCATGTTCGTTTGGACTAATCCAAGCAATATTCGTCATGTTGGTTGTAGCATTGGTTGATTTTACATTTATCCATACAAGACTTTCTGGTGTTGTAGTTCCATCAGAAAATATTCCCAATTGTTTTTTATCATTCGCACCCAAACTATATAAATTTCCGTTTGTTGCTAATAAATAGTATGAATTATTTCTTGTTGTTCCTGGCCTCGTACTAGTCATCCCAATCATTTTAGGAATAGCACCTGTTGGTAAAAGCATTTTGGTAGCAAATAGCTTATTAGATTTTGCATTCCCATCGCCTAAATAAACATCAGATCCCCAGGTATAAATTTCTCCTAAATCAGTCAAAGCCATCAATGCATTGGTTTGCCCCCTAACAGCAACGACTCTTGTTAATGGAACAGAACTATTTATCATTACTCTATGCCATATTTTAGCATTGTCATTTGTTTGTGCAGAACCATCTCCATTTTTATTACCTACATCAGATAAAACATAAGCATCTCCTGTACACGTTACAATAGACAAGGTCTTATAGGCCCCAAACATCATTTTTACATCTTGCGGATTAACGCCTGCAGGCAAACCATAAACATTGGCACCTGTTATATTAGTATTGTCAATTTTATTAAAAGCATCGTTCGCTTTTATTCCTGTACTCAATAAAACACCAGCTTCTCCCCAAGAATACAAACCAGTAGTTGTCAGTAAAGCATATTGGGCTTTTTTAGAAGAGCTAAGTGCTGTCCCCATTGCAACCTTTAAAGATGTTCCTGTATACGTATATCCATTTGCTGGAGAAAGTTCTGTAGGAGTCGTTAAATTATCAACACCGTTTGCTGCTGCACCTTGTCCCCAAATAAGATAATTACCTGAAGTTTGTTTAGCAATTGAACCATGATAGCCGGAAATTAAATTATCGTATTCTATCGTATTAGGATCCGATGTGTTAAGGAAAGTATTGTCATTACAATTACCCGACACACAATGATTGGTAATATTTTTTGTTTCAAAAACTATCTCATTTTGAGAATGGAAAGTCATACCATAGTTTGAAAAATCTCCAAGCTCGGTCCCATTTCGAAACGCCGTATAGCGCCAGGTATAAGTCTGTCCCAACATTACATTAAATGCAGTAGTAGCATTATTAATATTTGCGAATAAATCAATATTAGCAATCGGTTTTACGAAAGACCCAACTTCATTGCTGGCAAAATTATTAGAATATACTCTAATTGACTCATTTTTAACTCGTACATCTGGAGGTAAATTATTTATATAATTTCCAATAGTAATCTTAAAAGTACCTAAGGCTTCTAAATCAGAGTTTTTTAATTGTTCCGTAAACCAGTGGTCTGTATTAAGAGACGAAGAGTTAAAAGTTGTACTATTTCTGTTTTTTAAAGGCAAATTTCTGTACCATGAACTGGTGTTAGTAGTTGGATCTTGCAGATTAGCACGAACGACAAGGGCAGAACTTGTAGCAGAAATTACATATTTTGAAAGAGTATGGTTCCAACCATTAGTACTATAACTTGGTTTAGTATAAGTTACTGGTAAGGTAAAAGAATCCCCAATTCCTGGTATCGCAATGTCACCTGACTTTAAAGTAAATACAATATTGATTATTCCGTTTGATATTGAAATAGGATTGTTGAGCGCAATAGTAGCATCCGTATCCATTTTATATGTCGTTGTTGTATAATCTGCTACATTTCCACTATTAATATTGGTATTTCTTGTATAACTATTATTGCTTAAGTCTAGATCTGTTTGTCCTGATTGGAAGGATATTGTGGTTGTATTTGAAATAATTCCAGATGTTCCTGCCGTACCCCCTATTGAAAAAACCACCGCACTGCCAGAAGGTAAAGAAGGTATCAGAAGTCCTCCACTTTGCAACTGCGAAATACTAACGGAAGATGGACATAAAGACGAGCTTCCATTTCCTGCACCCGCCTTACAAGTAATTGATGTGGCATTGAAATTTCCAAAACTAGGTACTTTTACTAAAACATTAGTAGCAGTAGTAGGGCCATTATTGGATACATAAATTTTATAGGAAAAGGCTTGATTTGGACTAACTGCTGTTGGGCTTTCCACATTAACAGCAATATCTGTCTGTGCATATATTATGGTTGTTAGTATAACCAAAATAAATGCATAAATTTGTTTTAATTTTATCATTTTGTATTTTTTTAGTTGTTATTTCCAATAATTCCAAACATTACCATCAAAAACCGCAAGAGCCTTCCCTACGGTATCATAACACATCATGCCTGGATACGGGCTTTTTACAGTAAGATGTGGATTGGCAATTTTAGGTAAAATCATAGCTTTATTCTCTGATTCTAATACCAAAACACCTTTCGCTTCACTTGCATCTGAACCGATAATTGCACCTTGGTTTTGGGTATTTTCAGTCGTTGCATTATTCACAATTTGTGTTTTGTTTCCTGTGTCAGACAGCTCAACCCACGCACCATTCTCGTACATTTTGAGTTTAGCATCCGATTTATCAAACAAAAAAGTGCCGTTGTTTTGCGTTGTTGTAGTTGCCAAAGCATTGTTGATATTATCTACTGTGGGCAGAATAATTCCGCGAAAATTATCGGTTTGATCATAAAAATCCAAGAGGGCAGAATTGCCATTGACAGCTTCTTTCCCGATCGCGACTTGTGCACTAACCAAGGTAGTTACCATTAAGGCTGTTGTTGTAAGAATTATTTTTTTCATGTGTTTTAAATTTATTTATCGTGTAGAAAAAATGGCTGTATTCATATGGTATCAGCCTACTTACTATTTTTTTTCAGTGATATTGCTAGGCTTAGTAATATAAATACGAAAGAAATATAGATTCTAATCATAGAAAATATTATTTATACTCAATAGACATAGAAAAATATTTTCGATGCTTAGATAAATTTTTAATAAATAATATTTAATAATTTAGATTAACCTAAAAAAGGTGGAGCTCTTCCAAGAAGGGAAGTAGAATACTGAGAAGCGTAATGATTGCTGTAATAATAGTTTGGAGCAAGTCCTTTTATAGATGTGAGGAATAAAGTACGGACTGATTGTTTCGCTTCAATACAGTGATTTTGATTTTCATGCTGTGTAAGTACAGACATGTTAAAATGTAATTCTGAAAACGAAAGATGAGCATCAGAATTTCCTTCAGAGAAGTTAATCTTTGGCTGAGGTTGTATTGTTTTCTTTTGAGGAGAAGTTTTACGAGCAAGCGCTTTTTTCTCTTTATTTTTTAAAACATTATCCTTTGTACGCAACTTAGGAGTCGTTTGTGTTGCGGGGATATTTACTGTTTCATAATTACTTTCTTTATCTAAATTGGAAACAACAGTACCAGAAACAACATAAATTTTAGCTTTATTAGGCTTGACTTCGGATTTGCTTATACTTACTAAAGTATCTTTTGCTACATATAAAGTAGCACCATCAGAAAAATGGATTTGAGAAAAAGCTGAGTGAAAAACTAGAAGTAAAAACAAGCAAAGTCCTTGACGCAGAATTCGGTCAAAGACGTTATATTCTTTTCCATCATTTGTGTTTTTTCTCATCATTTGTGTATCCTGCAATTAGGATGAAACAAATAAATGTAATTATTATAATATATCAGTAAAAAAAGGCTTACCATCCTTGCACTATTTTCTCGCAAATAACTATTTATCAGTATTTTAAATCTTAAAAAAGCTTTATTATTGAAAATTAGAAACCTTTTAAAACGATGTAAAAACAAAACTATCTAGGTAAAAAAACTTTTTAAATCTTGGGAATTGAAAGAAATTCTTGTGAGAGGTGGCTTTATAATTGTGCTATTTATCGTTGCTCAAATCTTAATTATTCTCTTTCTGTTAAGTTTATTATTTCATCTGAATAGAAGTTATAATTGTTCAATGGATTTTCTTTATCCAATATTTTTTTCAATTGTTCTATTTTTAATTTGGCGCTATCTTTCTTTGTTTGAAAACGATTTATATTATAAGGGAAGCTTGGGATAAACTCAGCTTCTTTTTCATCAAAATTTTGGAGATATCTATATTTTAATCTTGTTATTCTATTTTTAGGTAATTTTACAATTTGACTAATATGATTACAATCATTCGTGAAAACACTACAGATAGCACTATCTATTTTCATGTTTTTAGAATAACTAGATATAAGTTCTGCTTTTATCATATGCGCCCCACCTAATGTATACAAGTCTAGATTTGGACTTAATATATAATAATTTTCTTTAGTCGTATTTTTTATATCAACAAAAATAGCATTCTTTTCTTTGTGAATTTCATTAATAAAAATAGAATTATTATTTTTTTGACAACCTATTGCTATAAAAAAAATTAAAAGCAGACCATTTTTCTCTATCATTTTATTTTGTTGCATAAATCACAATTTTTCACATTTGAATAATCGGCGAAACCAAAAGTAAAAAAAATATTGGCTATGTACGCCAACTTACGGCTGGAAAAGTTCACAAATTTTATAGCACATTTAAAGATCTGCTGCGCAGCGGAGGCTTTTTGTTGATTTTAAGCTATTTCAAACAAAAAAAGCCCCTTGCAGGGCTTTCCAAGTGATATTTAGAATCACTTTTTCGATAATATATATGGAAAATATTATGCTAATTTCACGTTAACCGCGTTTAATCCTTTTTGACCTTGCTCCACTTCAAAAACTACTTTATCATTTTCATGAATTGTTCTGCTTTTTAAACCTGAAGAGTGTACAAAAATGTCCTCACCTCCGTTGTCTGGAGAAATAAATCCGAAGCCTTTTGCTTCATTGTAAAATTTTACTGTGCCTTGTTGCATTGTAATTGTTATTAAAAATTGTTATTGTATTATTTACTTTGAATAGTAGATACTATTCACGAAGAATATTCATTAGAAAATATTCACATCGAAGTCTTTGTTAGATTGTTTTGCTTTGCTTGGTTTACGATAATGAAATAGCCGTCTACATCGAAACCATTAAGTTTGTCAATTGCATTTTCTGCTTCTTTTTGATCAGGCATTTCTATAAACCCGTATCCTCTAGATTTACCAGAATGTTGTTTGGTTATAATTTTTGAAGCATCAATAACACCAAAAGTCGTAAAAAGATCGTGTAGTTGTTTCTCGGTGGTCTGATGGTTCAGATTGCCAATATAAATATTCATCTGTAAAAGAATTTAAAGTTAAAAAATTGGCGGCTGAAAAAGCAAAAACTGTAAGAAAAAAATAGATATTCTAAACTGTAAGAAAAAGCGAAGGCAGGAACCTGTTGATTAATTATTGTACAAACTTACAACAAATAATCGGTATAAGCCATATTTAATTTATTGATTTTCAAAAAGATACTAATAACTTATGCAATAAAGCTAAAAAGCTGATATTTTATTGATGAGATGAATTAATGAAATAATGTTCAAGGAATCACAATCGTAAATAAATACATCAAAAAAATAGCGATCAGGACAAATCCCTGCATTATGTTGGTCTTTCCCGTTGCCAGAGAAATGGTAATAATGAATAGAGATAATCCTAATAAAATAGTGGACTTGATGTCAATTCCCAAAGTCATCCGGATTCCTGTAATCACAGATGTAATGGCAATTACAGGAATACTAAGTCCTATACTTGCCAATGCTGAACCAAAAGCCAAATTCAAAGAAGTCTGTATATGATTATTTCTGGCGGCTCTATAGGCAGCCATTCCTTCTGGAAGAAGTACAATCCCAGCAATAATTACCCCGACAAGTGATTTTGGTGCGCCTGCCCATTTTACGATATATTCCACGTCTTTTGAAAGTAACTTTGCTAACAAGACCACAATTCCCAAACAAAGAATCAAAAAAAGAATACTGATGTACATTTCTTTTTTTGAAGGCTTTTCAGGGAGAGGAATTTCATCATTGTTTTCCAACAATTTATTCTCAGGAGAAATAAAATAACTGCGATGTCTTATAGTCTGCATCATTGTAAACCCCAAATATAATCCTAAACAAATCAATGAAACAAAGATTAACTGTATCCACGTATATTCACCGCCATTATGACTAATCGTATAATTGGGTAATATCAAAATAAAAAAAACAATCAAAATGGTTTTTTTATTACATTTATTTAAAATAAACTTTATAATATGAAAACAATTTTATCTGCTATTTTATTATGGATTTGCTATTGCAATAGCCCTGCACAATGGGTTGAGCTTAACATTGGTAATTTGAATACATATTCCTTTTCCGATGTTTATGCCATAACGCCAGATAATGTAGTTGTAGTAGGCTCCAACGGGGCTATATTGAAAACTACTGATGGTGGTACAACCTGGCAAAAGAAAGATTCTGGCACAACCCAATTACTAAAAAAAGTTCGTTTTTCCAATGCTAATATTGGTTATACCTCGGGGAATTTAGGCGCACTTTTAAAAACAACTGATGGAGGAGAAACTTGGAATGCTCTAAATACAGGAATTGGTGATCAAGCTGAAGGCATATCTTGTTTAGGAGATAATTTTGTTGCCATTGCTGTTCCTTTTTCAGACCAGATATTAAAAAGTATAGATGGAGGCAACACGTGGCAGAGTTATCCCATGGATGACTTTTATAGTGGAAATATTCAATTTTTTTCAGAAAAAATTGCATATTCTACTAAAAGTAGTGGAACCTTGTCTAAAACAATAGATGGCGGATTGATATGGAATAATTTAGACGGATATGGTGAGTTTAATTTTATTAATGAACAGTTAGGCTTTGTTTACCATGATGGTCTCAAAAAAACCATTAATGGAGGAAATAGTTTTGAAAGGTTGGGATATGGTAATGCTGGAGTATTATCACAACTTTTTGCTATTAATGAAAATACGGTTTGGGGAGTTCTTGGCATATTATTAAATGGAGATGGTACTACCCAGGGTACAGTGAAAATAACCTACACTCCAGAAGAAGGCTATAAGGAAGTTTTTGATTATGATGGTCCAACTATAAATGTATCGTCTTTGTATTTCAGTAATGAAAAATTAGGTTATGCAGTAGGTTATAAAAATGGAAAAGGTGCTATATGGAAGAATACAACAGGTAATATTTTATCCACTAATAATGCAAAAAATATAGAACTAAAAATCTACCCCAATCCCACAACCAATGAAGTTAATATTGATTTTGGAATGCTGAAAGCTGAAGAAGCTACTGTTTCTATTGTGGATTTAGCAGGGAAGTCTGTTTATTCTCAAGTCCATAAAATAAGTACACCCCTCAAGATTAATACTTCTCATTTTACAAAAGGCAATTATCTCGTGACCGTAGAGCAAGCAGGTAAAAGAATTTCTCAAAAACTAATCATCCAATAAATACGTAGTTTCCATAAAAAAAGTTATTCGATATATACTATCATCTACTTTTCTATTGTCCGATTCATCACATAGAATAAGCCTATTCTGTAGGTCGTGTGTTGATAAATTAATAGTATTTTCAAGACATCATCTTCATATATATTTGTAGCTTGTTTTTACCTTAGAATGCTCAGTATGCCAGATTGGCCGGTTACTATTGCGCCATTGTCTATTTTAAGATTATGATTACTTATTAATACGGTCATGCTAAAAGTCTACTGGATTTTTGCCACATGATCCACAAATCCCAAGCATCAAAATGTCTTTGCTCTACTGCGTTGCCTTCTTCATCACTTATCGTCAAGATACTTCCGAAGTAATCCTTTTGCAAAAATTTATAAGAAGCCGAAGTTTTCTGATAATTCTTTAATTAAATAACATTATTTTCATAAGGTGCACCACCAGTTTTCTTGTCCTGTTCTGTTGTTACAGATGACTTCGTAGCCAGCCTCTTCAGCATAGCATTTGGTAAACTTGTCTTCAGCCTTTTCATAAAAACTATCAGCATAGATCGCCATTTGGCGCACATCGCTAAGGCCATAATCCCCCTTTTTCTTTTGGCAAGATTACATCATTCGCACGGATGCGCATCTGTAGGTTATCCTCTGCGCACAGGACAAGGCACGGGTGCGCATCGGTCGTATTACGGATGCGCACCCATTAACCCAGTGTAAGTCTCCCCAAACGTTGGACAGAATTATACCCTCATTTTGTTTTGTAAAACTATAAAATATTTCATTCTGTTGTTGATGTTGAAAAATTTTGTTGAAAAGGAGGAAACTCAATGATGGAATCCTGCTTTGGCGAGTTTTCCTTTTTCAACAAATATTGCATTGGGGATAAGTTTCCCAAGCTTTCATGCGGTCTTTCATTGTTGTATTGTGTTAACCATTCTGCAGTAATTTCTCTTACTTCTATCAAATTATTAAAGATTCTTGCATCCAAAACTTCCGTCCGGTAACTTCTATTGAATCTTTCAATAAAGGCATTTTGAACAGGTTTTCCTGGTTGAATGTATCGAATTTCAATTCTGTGTTTGTGACACCAATTCGTGAAAGTAGAACTGGTGAACTCAGGACCATTATCAGTCCGAATTGCTTTTGGCTTTCCTCTCTCTTTTACAATCCACTTCAACAGGTCGGTCATGTGCATTGCCCCAATGGAGAGACCAATTTCCATCCAAATGGCTTCTCTGTTGTAATCGTCAATGATATTTAGCGTTCGGAACCTTCTTGAATTGAACAATGCATCACTCATAAAACCTAACGAAGTGGTTCGACGTAGTCAAATCCATACTCCAAACTTCATTGTAGCGATTAGGAACTTCCAAATTCTGACGTTCTCTTGAAGCTAGCCTTCTTCTTCGTTTTCTCAAAAGATTTAGTCCGAGTTTTTTGTAAACTCGATATACTTTCTTGTGGTTCCATCCAAAACCCCGATTCCGAAGGCTATGGAACATTTTCTTAAATCCATAGCTTGGATGTTTCTCAGAAAGCTCACTCAAACAATCAATAAGTTCGGAATCTTCTTTTCTTTTAGATTGATAGTAGAAACTGCTCCTTTCCAAACTCACACATTTACACGCCTGTCTGATGTTGAGTGCATGTTCACGAGTCATAAATTCCACAATCTCTCGCTTTTTAACAGGCTTTACCACTTTTTTGACATCACATCTTTCAAAGCTTCATGTTCCAAACTTAAGTTGGCAAACATCTTTTTCAATCGGCTGTTCTCCGATTCTAATTCTTTGATTTTTTGAAGCTCTTTTGTAGAACTGATTCCACTAAATTTCTTCTTCCAATCGTGCAAGGTTTGGTAATGGAAACCGTATTTTCGAGATAATTCTTTTGCTGTTTGTCCCGATTCAAATTCTTTCAAAATTGCCAAAATCTGACTGTCTGTAAATTTACTTGTTCTCATATCCTAAAATTAATTGTTTTTTATCATTAATTGTAGGGTTATAATTTGTCCAGTTTTTAGGGAGACTTACAATAACATGCGAGCCTAATTGGACTTAATAAGTCGGATTAAATTGTTTTTGCCCTGCTTATTTTTGATAGAAATCAAATATATACCGATGCTAAGATCAGATATATCGTAAGAATCTTGTTTTGAATTAAATGATTTCACCAATTTTCCCTCTGTGGAAAAAATTGATATTTTTGAGAAATCAGTAATTCCTTTTAATGAAAAATAATCTTTTGTTGGATTTGGAAAAATAGTAATTGCAGATGTTTCATCTTGATTTACAGACAAATTCGGCCCTCCTAAGTCAACCATCCATCCTGGTACATTGCCATTACAATACCCGCCAATATATCTACCGTTGTCAGAAATTACAAATGCATTTCCTAAAATCGCCATTCCATCAGGCGTTTCATAGCTGATACCTTTTTCTGCCAAATAATCGCTGATATAAAATATCTTATTGGGGTCTTTTGATGGATCTATAATGATAGCTTCCGTATAAATAGGTGATATAGAAATTGTTGCATAGCCTACAGCTATCCCATTATCAGAAATATGTGTTAAATTGGTGATATACGATGGATATGGATTATCAGGGTAATCAAATGTACTTAAATGTTGTGTGCTAATATTGTATCTAAATCCAAAATCAGACCCAATCCTTCCTACTATCACATTATTATTATTGATATCATAAGACATATCAGCTACCCCTGCAGCTATATTCCCAAGTTGAAGCTCATGAACAACCTGATCTTGGAGATTCATATACATGGGGATACGGGTACTTTGCCCAGTTTTTGTTACATATCCGACAGCAATTCCGTTATTATTAATGCCATATAGACGAATGGTTTTATAAACTGAGTTAGTTGCATCAATAATTTTAGTAAATTGTTTAGTTTCTGTATTGAAAACAAATGAACCAAAATTTGTGGAACCAACACTCATATAACCAACAACATACCGGCCATTGGAGGAAATATTGCCAATATCAAAAGTGGAAATTGTAGGATCAGATTCTTCGAACCATGGAATTCTTTGCCATTCGGTATCGCTTGATAATTTATAAGCTGGCTGTACATTACTAGGATTATCCAACATCTCAATAGAGCCTGTAACATCTCCATTGTTATTGATATTAAACAGACGCACTATATTAGGTTCTACAGGCGTAAAAGTGTTGGTTGCAAAATCATAGTAAGTACTTGGGGTAATGGCCTTACCTAAGTCGTTTACAGAAACAATTGGCGGTCCGTAATTTTCGAATACATGGATACTTTGAGCTTTAGTTTGATTAAACAGCAAAGCGGTTGTAGATAATAAACTAACAACATAAGTAAAAGTTTTGTTCATAATATTATAATTTTAAGGTGTTGAAATTTATACTAGTATTCTAAAAAAAAATTAAAAAAAAGCGCGGTTCAAAAAGTCCCTCAAAAGCACAAACAACATTGTAATTATTCACAACATTGTTTAGATTTTGACAATAAATTTTTTATTATATAAAGACATTTGTATACTCGCTTTTTTAATATTTATATTTAAAAAACAAGCGACAGCAAATCTATAAGTACAACACTATAAACACCCTAAGAAACAGGTATTAAAACTACACACACAAGCCATAGAACTACTGACTCGATTACACCAATACACTCAAAAAAACGACAAAGCGCTAAAAATCAAAATATTAGCGCTTACATATTGATTTTTAAACTAAATCTTCCGTCCAACTATTATATTTTATTGATCCAATTATACATACAATCTTTCGTAGAGATTCCTAATTTTTTTCGTATTCTATACTTTTTAGCCTCAACCGCTCTTACAGAAAGCTTTCGTATTCTTGCAATTTCTTTAGTATTTAAATTCAGTTTTAATAATGCACAGAACTCTACATCGGTTGATTTAATTGAGGGATTGATTTTAGTAAGTTTCGAACTGAATTCTGGAAAAATTTTAAGGAAAGAAATGAAAAACATTTTATCATTCTTATAAGCCAATTCTGTCAAGTAAAGAATTAACTCTGGATCAGTTATAGAAAAGGAATTACTATTTTTATTTGATTCTCTTTTTTTAAATTTTGAGAATATTGTTGAAAACTTATTTTGTAAATAATCGAATAAATATTTCAATGAAAATCTATTATAATCTCTATCCGCTTTATTATTTATATATTCCTTTTCAACATCTATACCTTCTAATTTCGAGCACACTTTATTCATTTCTTCGCAAAAGTAAGGGCTCTGTTTATTTTCATTTATAAAATTTTCTTTTGACATTCTTTATAATCATTTGTGTTTAGACCCACTCAAAAATACTGTTTCAACAAAAAATACAAACAATAAGTTTGAAGTGATACTACCTGAAAACGCCATACTTATACTCAATTCAGTAGCTTTACTATATAATATTAATCATAAAATAATCGTGTAACTTTCCAAAATAAGGAAATGTAAGTTTTTGAAATGTAAATGTAAGATGTAAGTATAATATCTTTAAGTTTTTTAAGGCAGAGTTATTGGGAAATTGAAAATAATATTTTTATAAAAAAAGACGATAAACCTTTTCAATAGTCACAAGCAAATTATCAATACTAAATATTAATTGCTTTAATTAATAACAGTTATTTGTTTAGCCTTTAGATTTATAATCTAGAAAGCCTTGTGAAATATTTTTTTGAAATAAACAGGCTTAATTTTCCTGTGTTCGACTTTATATCTTTCAATACTAGTGATACATAGAAATTTTAATAATATCACAATTTCTATATCTATTCATTCTATATCGTTAAAAAGATTGCAGATGTAAGATTTTACTATTTTACGCTCGACCACTTTTTTCTGTCATTCCTCATAAGAATCATTTTTTTCTTTAAATGGCTGCAGAACAATTTCTACAGCCATTAAACATCATATGCATCTTCAGAATTTCTTAAGGCTTCCAAAAGCTCCAGACAGTACCGTTGTAAACAGCCAATTGCTTTTTGACTGTATCATAAGCCATCATTCCTGGTGTAGGATTTTTGATATTAAGATGTGGACTGGCTACTTTGGGTAATACCATCGCTTTGTTGGTATCGGTAAGAACCAGAATGCCAGCTGTTGTATCTGTTGCACCATTAGCCCCAATTGCCGCTTTTGCATCAGAACTCTCTTTTACATTATCCTGTAATGAACTGTTTATTGATACAAAATCTGCTGGACTGTTTACGGTAATAGCGGTATTAGAAGTATTGGTATAGGTTAACGGAAAACTTGGAGCGGTAAGGCTAAACCAAGCGCCGTCTTTACGGTATTTGACTTGCTTATCCGACAAGTCAAAAATAATTGTTCCATTTGCTATCGTGCCTTGCATTCCTCGATAACCAGCGCCCGTTGTTGCATTATAGGCTATAGGTTGGTTATTAACGGTAGAAGTCCAAGGTAAAACCAAGCCTTTTTTGTTATCGGCCTTATCATAAAATTCTAATGCAATACTAGGGTTGGTAATTGTATTAGCGGGTTGGATTTTGCTCAGTTCAGATTTACCTATTGCCACTTGAGCAACCGCTGAAAATGATAAACCTAATAAGCCTATTGCGAGTATATTTTTTATATTTTTCATGTAGATTGTTATTTAATCCTTCAAGGTTTTTTAAACCTTGAAGGATGGTTAAATAATTTTATAGTCATTAATCAGGACAAGCTGGCGTGGTAATACAATGCCATGCCATAGCTACATCGCCTTCTTTCAATGTATAAATCTTGAGACATTTAGCCTCTGTATCATACACCATCATACCTTCTATCGGGTTGGTAATATTTGCTAAACCAGCCGTAGTAGCCACTCTGTTCACGACAAAGCCTTTTTCTTTGGATTCTAAAACTGTCCAAGCGCTCTCTCTAAGCATTGGCCAGTTGCCGTTGTTAGCTCCTGCTCTACCCAAAGCTGTAATACCTTGCTGTGATGGATAAGTATTTCCTGTATCCATAATACCGGGTTTGTAGCACTGATTTTTCACAATAATTGCCGTCGTGGGACTATAGCAAATTGCTAACCCATCATAATAAGCCACATAATAAGTTGAACCTGATACAACTGCAGTATTATTTGTCAATTTATTAGCATCTGTAGCAGGAGTTCCTGAGTGAATAGTAATGACAGTACCTGTTGGTTGATTACTAGCAGATAATAACGAAATTAAATTTCCTATTGTAGAAACATTTGCATTAATAGTAGTGTTTGCTAATATAGGAGCATCTGTACCTGATTGGCAAACCATACAACCCCAGTATACATTGTTAGGGAACTGAAGCCCAATGTCTCTTCCATCTGTATTAAACTGTAACAATGAACCAACATTACTTGGAGGTGTATTTGCGTTGGTATTCAAGTAAAATAATCTTCTATTATTACTTACATAACCGATTTTGTATAATCTCCCATCGGGAGCTATTTTCAACTCATTCATACCAGCTGATGTGGCTTCAAGAGATGTTGTAAGCCCAGATTGAATATCATAATATTTTAGAATTCCAGTATTATTAGTGGCATTATATTCGTTATAATATATACCTACCATTTGGCGATATAGCAGCGCTATAACCAGTTGTGGAATTTTGATCTACAGTATTAACTGCCGAGTTAACAGTAACTTTTACCACCCAAGTACCTAATGCACCTGTGGATGGATTAAAATTAGCCAACCCCACTTTATTATGTCGTGCAATCAATAACTTCCCTGCTATTCTTGGGTCCCAAGATATAAATGAATTTACAGCAATTGCAGATGAACTTGCTCCTGCAAGGTTGCTAACATCGGTCGATGAGACAGCAGTAGAATTAAAACCACTTGCTTTGGAATAAAGGTATGATTTTACTTTCTGGTCAACTGTGTTTACCAAAATCCAATAATCTGTACCATTAGTATGAGGAATTACTTCTAATGATTCATAAATTGTATTGAAAGGCAAAACACTAGTAACTCCAGAAATAACGTTCGTATCAAGATTGTATTTAGCACTCAGTAATCCTCCAGGTGAATTTGCCGCGCTATTACCAAAAATAATAAAATCTCTTCCCAACACTCCTTGTGGATCAGGGATTACAGCAGCAGCTTCTTCACTAGTATTAGTACCTCCCACTGCTGGCCCAGTCGCTTGTGCTCCAGTTGCGCCTTTGTAAACCACATTACCATCTGTAACAAAAAGTAATTCTCCAGTTACAGGGTGCGTTACGGTTGTATTACCCTCAAATCCATTAAAAGTCCCCTGTCCTAAAAAGCCAGATGCTGGATTATTGAGAACCGCTGACCCTGTTTGAAAGTCTATTCTTACTTTATTAGTACCAGAAGGCAACCACCAAGTCTGTTGGGCTGCATAAGGGTCTGGCGGACAAACAAAAGCAATACAATCATTAAGCATAGTATTCTGCGCATTACCAACTCCTTGTCCTGCAGCCCCAGCAATTATCGGAACACCATTAGCATCCACTGTATTTCCTAAGTTTTGGTTAGGTGTTTGGCTGGCAATTATTCCTGTGGCTGTATGTAGATCAGCATTGGTAAAGTTAGCGCCACCTTCTATTGCATCAACGCAACCATCATCATCAGAATCTAAATCTAAATAGTTAGGAATCCCATCTCCGTCAGTATCACAGATCATAGCTTTAATTGATATATCATCCAATGCCCAATCATCATTGGCAGAGGTCATTTCAAAAGAAAGCGTTGCTGTAGCAGGTCCTGTGTATGGTATATAAATAATGAAATTTTGCCAATTAAAACCGTTTACTCCATTAGTACCATAAGTCACAAAATTACTTGTAGCACCATTTGCCATTGTAATAGTAATATTAGAATTATCTCGAAGTGTACTATTGTTTAGTGTGGCATAAATAACACCATTTAGTTTTATATTTAGCGAAGCTGTACTCCCAGCTGCTTGAGTTCCGTCTTGTGCTCCTAGGTTAAGATTTAGAGCAACAACGCTGCCTTTTACTTTGTCCAGATTGTTCAAAGTTTGTGTTAAGGCATAATTATTACTACCATTGTTTTGATTATTTATATAGTTGCTTATATAGGTCCATCCTGTCCCTAAAGTCCATCCATTAGCATTTCCGGTAAATGTCCCGTTGGTTACCAATTCCGTTGGCGGGCATTCTACATTATCCAAAATACCATCGTTGTCCGAGTCTAGGTCTTGCCAATCTGGCACGCCATCTCCATCTGAATCTTTTCCGGCAATTGTAACAGGAATAACACAAGATGTTGAAGAACCGTTTAGTGAAAATGTAACATTTCTAGTACCAATGTTTCCTGAACCAGTATAGTTAATTGGCACATCAATATATGTAGAACTAGCCGCCACAACTAAAGTAGCTACAGATGTTGTAAAATCTGCTCCAGATACATTAATATTATAAGTACCTGGTGTAATAACATTAATAATAGGTATTCTCATCGTTTTTGTAGAAGATGTCCCTTGGATAAAACTCCCTCCTTGTAAGGTTGCTCCTGCACAATTAAAATTAAAAGGAACATAATACGGGACCGATGCAAGATCAAGATTACCACCACCTATAGTTGATCCTGCCACTGTTGTTGTTGCAATATGTGAAGATACACCATCATTAATATTGACTTTATAAAAATTAATATTAGTATTTGTCTCAGTACCTGAAACCAAATATATAAATCCATTTAAATAGGCAGCACCTCTTGCATTTCCAATACTAGTAGCGTTACTTGCATTGGCTGTAGCATTGACAGTACCTACGGGACCCGAAATTTTTGAAACTTGAGTTGCTACTGTGGGTGTAGCTAAATTTATTTTGTATAAATATCTTTCACTACCATTTGTAATGATACAATAAAAATTATTTTGATAATCAAAGAAGACATCGGTCGCAAAAGTTGTCCCATTAGTCCAAGTAGTATCCCCAGTAATGGCACCAAGGTCTGCACTGGTAGGGTATGCTCTATACATTCGTTTTCCATCCATACCATATACAAAACCATAATAATTCCCTGGTACATTATTAGTTGTTAAACCTCCTAATGCTCCAAGTAAATTAAGACCTGTACCTGTGTTCTGGCCATTTTTATATAAAGTACTTACAGATGCTGTATTAGCATGCATAAAAACCAAAGGATTAGGAGTTACCGTGTCATAACCTAAAGCTAAGCTACTTACCGCTGTTCCATTATTAGCATTAAAATAAGATGGTGTTGTTATCGCTGTTACAGCACCATTAGTGGTATTAACCTCGTACACACGGCCCGTACTTCCAGACGAAAGATACAATTTACTCGCATCTTGCGAGAAAATTACTACCACGGAAAACAGCACAAGAAAAGCTGATAAATATTTTTTCATATTTCTCATTTAATAAATTTTTTAAAATTATAATAGGCCAAGAAAAAGAATAATCTCAGCAAAATTGTTTCTAAAAATTAAATTAAATGGATGTAGGTGGTCTGGTAAAGTATTGTTCTCCAAAATAATGTAAGGACAGCAGAGGATTTTTGTAATTCTTATTGAATTCTTTTAGTACCAATATTTTACCAATATTAATACTAAAAATTTTGTATGTTGCGAGATTAAAAGAATGGCTGCTACTAAACATCTCCGACTTCCTTGCTAGAATATTTTTAAATACTTCAGAGGAAGTAGGTGCTGTAAGTTGTAGATGAAGAGCTTTAGGCGTTTGTGGCAGGTTCTTTTTAACTAGTCTTTTAGCAACTAAGACTTTACTTTTAGTTTTCTGTGGATGCTGTTTATTTTTTTCTAAATAAACAATCTTTACATTTGAGAGGTTCTCAGCACCATAAATAATTGTACTATTAGAAACAGAAATTACAACTTTCTCAATATTAGACTTTCGATTTTCACTATGTTTTTGTTTAACTACATTTTTGTTAATAATAGTTATAGTTCTATCTTTTTTGTTTGTTATTCTAGAAGATAGATTATTAGTTTCTTCAAATCTTACTTGTCCATTAACAATAGAAATATTTAAAAAAAACAAGACAATAGCAAAAACTGTCTTATTCAAAACAATTTCTGATATCGGTTTAAAACTTGTAATTTTAAAGTACATTATAATACCCTCACAAAACTGGACCAATATTTAAGTTGAAAAAGATTAACTTTAAACAAGTCTAGAATTATGAAAACAGGGAGACGCAAATTCGATTCTGCATTTAAGGCAAAAGTAGCCCTTGAAGCATTAAAAGAGAGAGAAACTCTACAACAATTAGCTCTAAAATATGAGTTACATCCCAATCAAATCTCACAGTGGAAGCAGGAGTTTATAGAAAAATCTGCTCAGGTTTTTGAAAGTAAAGTTCTTAAAGAAAGTAGTGATGAGAGTGTTTCGGAGCTTTATCAAAAAATTGGCAAGCTAGAGATGGAGAAAGAATTTCTAAAAAAAAACTTGAAACGCTTCGGACTATTTTGGGGTTTGTTGTTTATTCCTTGGTGTTTACGATAATGGTATTTTTCTAGCCATTGTTTAATTCCTAAATAAAGGTCTAAACCATTGTCTTTGGGATTGAGGTAAATGTATTGATATTTTAAAGTTCTCCAAAATCTTTCAATAAAAATATTGTCCAAAGCTCTTCCTTTACCATCCATTGAGATTTTTATACGCTCGTTTTTAAGGTAGTTTACATACTCATAACAGGTAAACTGCGAGCCTTGGTCGGAATTGATTATTTCAGGTTTCCATAAGTTGCTACCGCTTGTTGTACTACTTTTAAAGATTCCAAGGCCTCCAAACTATTACTCAATCCCCAACCAACGATGTATCGGCTATACACATCAATAATGGCTGTGAGATACATAAATCCGTTTTTCATGGGTAGGTAGGTGATGTCTATTTGCCAAACTTCATTGGGCTTGGTAATGTTCATCCCTCTCAATAAATAGGGATAAATATATTTATTTTTCCCTTTTTGAGTAAGCATACGACGAGGATAAATAGGCATTATCTCTGCTTTACGCATCAACCTACGGACTCTTTCATAACTCATTTTCATACCACATTCCTCCAGCATACTCTGCATCGTGATAACTCCTGCGGTGGGTTCTTCGAGAATATGTTTATCCATAAGTTGCATGGCTTCTAAATTCTCTTTACGCTCTGCTTTAGCTCGATAATAGAATCCTGAACGATTAATCTCCAAAAGGTCACACTGCTCTCGAATACTAAATTGATCGTTTTTATCGATCAATAATCGCATATCTATCATAGTCCGAAGCGTTTCAAGTTTTTTTTTAGAAATTCTTTCTCCATCTCTAGCTTGCCAATTTTTTGATAAAGCTCCGAAACACTCTCATCACTACTTTCTTTAAGAACTTTACTTTCAAAAACCTGAGCAGATTTTTCTATAAACTCCTGCTTCCACTGTGAGATTTGATTGGGATGTAACTCATATTTTAGAGCTAATTGTTGTAGAGTTTCTCTCTCTTTTAATGCTTCAAGGGCTACTTTTGCCTTAAATGCAGAATCGAATTTGCGTCTCCCTGTTTTCATAATTCTAGACTTGTTTAAAGTTAATCTTTTTCAACTTAAATATTGGTCCAGTTTTGTGAGGGTATTATACATATGATTTCTGTTTATCTTGATAAACAATATTAGCCACCGCGGTTGTGTTCTTTTTCTTAATAGAATCTGTCAGTTTCGTATATTTATTAAGATAATAAACTTGCTTATCAATTTCATTTTTATCTTCATAGATGCGTGCTATTTCGGGGTATAGCAATTCCAGCAGTTCTGGGTTTTTATATTGTTGTGCATACTTTTCAGCCTTTTTAAAATGATAAAGACTACGATCTAGATAATCTTTTGAATTTTTTTCATAATCGAAGATATACTCTGCTTTTCTCTTATGATAATGTATCAAATCAAAAAGATTATCTATTTTATCGATATATTTCTCTTGAACTTTCAGATAATAATCAATTTGTTTGGGTTTTTTAGCATGAAAATAATAATGCGTTAAATATCCTGCTGAAGACACAATTATAATAGGCTTGGAGGCTTCCGTGTCGGGGAGTAGCAATGCTGTCTTCAATCTCTGATTTGAAAAATATTGTAAAGAGTCTTTATTATTTTGATATAAATTGATATACCTTGCATAATAATAGGTTTCCATAAACCTTCTTTTTCCAATATCTTCGATTTTGGGTATTAGTTTAAAGTTTTCATCCAATTTTTTTTTTGCCTTTGTATGAAGCTGAAGATGGCTAAGCATTGACACTTCCATCGCATTCGCTTTTGTCAAATAAAAATAATCTTGAATGTCATTGGAAAGCTTTTTGGTTTCGTCCAGATATTGTTCTACATCATCATAATTTCTACTATTAATTTTAAAAGCTATCTTTCGTAACAAAGCTTCTATTTGTCCTTTTTTATAATTGATTTGTTTTGATTGATAATACAACTCTGTACAGACAGCCTCAATTTTGTCGACATTTTGAGCATTTGTTGTCGCAATTGTATTTTGAATGCTATCAATCTGTTTTTCTGACCATTGTTTTTGTGAATAAAAAACAATGCTGTAAAACACAAAAAAAACCATATAAATTTTCCTCATAAATTATAGTTTAGAAATCCAAACATATATGTTTTCGTTTTGATTTATCTCAAGTGCTTTTCGAATGCGATATTTTCTCCCCTCAACAGATCTTATGGAAACATTTTTAATAACCGCTATTTGCTTAGTTGTAAAATTAAGCTTCATCAAAGCACAGACTTCCAGACCCATAGGTTTTAAAAGTGGATTTACTTTCAGTAGTTTATCTTCAAAACTGGGAAATACATTTTTAAAATTGGCATAGAATAATGGATTATTATCATGTGTTAAACTTGTTAATTCTGTAATAGATATTGGCGTGACTATATCTAAAAACTTTTTTTCGATTTCAATATGTATTGGTTTTGGTTTTCTAAAGGTTTTTCTTCGTTTAATCACAAAAATCAGCACAATCAATAAAATAACAACAATTAAAACACTTTTACTTTGCAAAAAATTTTGGCTTTCGTGACTTTGAAATTGGCTAATTCTGTCAATTTGGGCATGGGTAAGATATATTAAACTATCACTTATCGTGTTTCCATTTTTTAGATAATAGATGTGCTTTTTCAAATCATCTTTAGCCTTATAATACACAGCTAAATCATTATAAACCTTTATTTTTAAAATATCATAATTAATTTCTGATGCCAGAGAATCTGCTTTTTTATATAATTCTAAAGATAGCATTTCATTATTTTGTAGAAAAGCAATTTTTGCTTGGAGAAAAAGGTAATCCGCAGTTTGATATACACTTTTAATATTTTGTGAAATACTCATTAAATGCTTCTCTGCAGCTTCTGGTTGCTTTTCAGACAAGTGAAATTCAGCTATATGCAAAATTCCATCTGTCTTATAAAAAGCTTTATTCTGCGAAGTTTCGTTAATCTCAGAAGCTGTTGCAATAGCTTTGTTTAAATAATAAAAAACCGAATCTTTCTTATGCTGAAATTGGTAATATTTGGCTAAATAAATACAATTATTATAATCTAATATTTTCCGTTGTTCTTTATCTTTTAAAAACTTACTAAACTCAATACTTTTGTTTATATTTTTTTTCGCTTCTTCGTGAAAACCTGAATAAATCAATGCGCCTGCGATATAATTTTTTAAATGTGCTAACGATTGATAATCATTTATTTTATAAGCTATTCTTTTAGCATCTTCAGCTTTTACAATTATTTGATAAAATTTTTTCTGCAACACAAAGGAATTACTCAATAATAAGACAGCATCTATTTGGGCTTTTTCGTGACTTACTTCCTTAGCTAAATAGTATAGATCCGTTAGCTCTGCATCTCTATTTGTAAAACTATTTCTTGAATATTCTTTTCTATACAAAGCAATGCCCTGATCAATTTGTTTGACCATGTCATAATCTGTAGAAAATAGATGGGCATAAATTAAAATAAAATTTAAGAAAATAAATTTCTTCATAAATTGGCAAATTTTATGACTACAAAGCTATTATTTTTATTCATTTAATTTAAATATTACATTATTAAATTAAATCTGCTAATATATATAGTTTTTTAACAAAAAAAACATCATTAATAATACTTTAAAATTATTTATTAATAAAGTAAACACAACAGTCTTCTGATTCTGTTTGAGGGTATGCTGTCAAACACAAAGCGATTGGGATAAGCAGACCAACTTGGTAATTGTATTGTAAACTATTGCAACTTAACAGAACTCGAAAATCATACAAAAAAGTAAAAAAGAAAATTTCTGTAAGAGCTGATTTCCCAAATCAGGTTTGGCACATGGATGTGAGTGTATACAAAACTTAAGATGGCATAAAATATTACATTTACAGTATTGTTGATAATTTTTCAAGAAAAATATTGGCATTCGATTTTTCTACTGAACTTTCTGAAAAAACACGAATTGAAAGTTTAAAATCAGCTGTTGATTTTTTGCATCAGCAACAAAATATAGAATTAAGTGAGACTAAATAATTTCAAAAAAATAATCAAAAAAAAAGAGGCTGTCTCAAAAAGGCAGTCTCTTTTCTTATTTATTATAAGATTTTATTTTTTGAGGGGTTACATTTTTAAAATCTTGAAAAAAGAGAGAAAAAAGTTAAAAAAAGCAGTCTGTTTTAGGCTGCTTTTGCCATTTTCTTTAGATTGTGAGCAATAACAAGTATGCCGATTTCTACCTCGACTTTGTTTTTTCCTCGAAGCATGAAACGTTTAAAATTTTTGTTGTGTTTGAGTTCTGCAAAAACCGGCTCTACATCATGACACCGTTGTTTCCTGAGTTTGATGCCTTTCTTGGTTTGGAGAAGCTTGAATGTTTTTTCTCTGATTCTTGCCAATTTGGGATTGCTTTGTGAAGTGGTTATTTGTCCCGATTTTTGGTCTTTTCTGAAATAATTATATTTAACATAAGCCTTTATTTTCTTTGATTGTAGAAGATTATAATTTTCTTCCGAGCCATAACCTGCATCGGCAACAAGTTCTTTGGGAACTTTGTCATAGCTTTCTTCAAAGCCTTTTAGGTGAGATTCTAAGGTTTTGGTGTCGGTTGGATTGGGGTGAATGGAATAATGCAAAATAAATTGATTATTAGTAGAAATCTGTAGATTGTAAGCGGGTTTGAGTTGCCCGTTTCGCATGTAATCCTCCTTCATTCTCATAAAAGTAGCATCTGTATCTGTCTTGGAATAGGAATTTCTGTGCTCTAATATTTCTTGCTGTTTTTTGTATTTTTCTAAATTCGTAGCCCAGTTTTTCTTTGCATAATTCAGCTTTTGACGAATCTTTGAAGGTATTTTTTTTATTCTTCAAAACCTCATTAATCTTCTCAATAGTTTGAGTTACCTTTTCTGCATCTACTTCCTTAAAATCTAGAGTTTCTGGGTTTTGAAGTTCATTTTTTGCCACTTCTTCTGCGTAGTTCCAAAGTTCTTCAAGTTGCTCTGCAATCCTTGATTTATGCTTTTTGATGGCTCTTCCCCACACGAAAGTATAACGATTGGCATTAGCTTCTATCTTGGTTCCGTCCACAATAGTGGTTGCCAAACTCACCAAACCTTCCTTCTCCAAAAGCAAAACAATTTGAGTGAAAATGGATTTAATTTCACTTTTTAACCTCTCACTACGAAACCTGTTTAATGTATTATGATCGGGACGGCTCATCCCAGAAAGCCACATGAAATGAATGTTTTCTTTCAAGGCTTGTTCCATTTTACGGCTCGAGTACATATTACTTAAGTAGGCATAAACTAAAAGTTTCAATAGAATTTTAGGATGGTAACACGAAGTTCCACCTGGTTTATAATTTTTGATTAATGTTTTAATATCCAAGCCATCAATAATACTGGAAACTATTCTCACCGGATGCTTTTTATCGATCAACCCCGATAAATTGGGTGGAAAAAGCAAATTTTCTTCGGGGTTGTAAGCTTTAAAGACTGCCTTTGATTTAATTGACACACAGCCAATTAATCAATTTGCATCAATTAGGAAAGCTTTCGCTTTCCTTTTTTTATGAAAAACATAAAAAAAAAGCTGCCTCACTTTTGAGACAGCTTCTCTCGTGGTTTCTCCAGGAATATATATTTTTCATCTTACGGCTTTATTACAGGAGCTTTCATAAGATTGATTTTGTTAGGTAACCGAATATTCCACCTCGGAAATTTGAACAATTATTGTCAAATCGTATTAAGCAAATATATGAATTTCAGAGGAGTTATACAAATTTTGAATAGGTCAATCTCTTATCATTTCCGTAACTTTTTCTTCATCAATTCCGGCATAATTACAAAATTCTGAAACTGTCAGAAACTGATGCTCTTTCTTATTTAATTCCTGCATAATTCTACGGATAAGATTACGGCTGTATCGCTCACTACGTCCTGTGATTCTCTGAACATCTTTCGGGTAAATACAAAGTCTCTGCATTCTCTTTTTCATACTCTATCCATACTTTTGGCTGGGAGTTGCTATACTGATTCTGCGGTGACTATACAAATGTAAAATATTTCTTTTTCTTCCCCAAACCGAAACTTCTTACCAATTCGGTAAAATAGGTCTGTATTGGCACGTGAACTTGTATTGAATCTGCATTTTATGAAATTTTGTCTTGTGAATTCACGAGGTTTGAGCGGATGCACCTATGAACATCCGGAAATCAATCTAATAAAAAGTAAGACAATGGCAAGACAAAGAAGTATTATCAAACTGGACGGAACGATTGGAGGTATTACCTTCTATAAGTCCAAAGACGGCTATTTAGCCAGAGAAAAAGGAGGAATCCCTGCAGAGAGAATAAGAACCGATCCCGCTTTTCAAAGAACCCGGGAAAACGGTGCGGAGTTCGGACGTGCAGGAAAAGCCGGGAAAGTTCTGCGAAATTCTATCCGACAGCTTTTGCAAAATATCAATGACAGCAAAATGGTAAGCCGGCTGACCAAAGAAATGGTCAAAGTCATTCAAATGGATGCTACCAACCCAAGAGGTCAAAGAAATGTTATTGATGGCGAAGCGGAGCTTTTAATCGGTTTTGATTTCAATGCTAATGGAAAATTGGGAAATACTATTTATGCTCCCTGGACAAGTGCATTAGACAGAGCAACAGGTGAAGCCGGTGTAACTTTCGATCCTTTTATTCCGGCGAATATGATTGCAGCTCCGGGAGGAACGACTCATTTCAAATTGACCGCTGCAGCAATGGAAATCGATTTTGAGAATGAAAGCTATATTGCTCCAACAGGGGAAACAATTATTTATCCTTGGGACAATACCTTAACGGCTGCGATTGATATTCCTTTGCAACTGACTGCAGATTCTACAAAACCGCTATTTTTAGCTTTGGGTGTGGAATTTTATCAGGAAGTAAATAGCGAAAAGTATTCATTGAAAAATGGAGCTTTTAACGCTTTGAAACTCATTGATGTGGTTGGATTGTAATCTGTTTTAATTATGAAACTGGTATTACAAAGACAGTATTTTTCTTCAGGAACTAATGGAATTTTATTTTTTAATGGTAAGGAAATCTGTAAAACGATTGAACTGTTCTGGAAAGATAACCAAAGAAGAATCTCCTGCATTCCTGAAGGAATATACAAAGTCAGAAAGCGTTTCAGTCCAAAATTCAAATGGCATCTGGAAGTGATGAATGTAAAAAACAGGGATTATATTTTATTCCATCCTGCCAATGATGCTTTGAAGGAGCTGAATGGATGTATTGCTCCGGTATCGGAATTAACCGGAGAAGGAAAAGGAATCCGCTCGCGGATTGCCTTTGAACGATTGAAAGAAATCGTTTTTCCATACCTGGAAAAAGGTTTTGTGATTGAGTTAATCATTAAAAGTTAGTCAATGAAAAAAGTAATAGAAAGAATCCAGGAACCGACTCCGAAATTCTTTAAGATGATAAGAAATATTGGTTTGGCTCTGACAGCTGTCAGTGGAGTTATTGCAACAGCTCCGGTTTCGCTTCCAGCGTTTGTAATAACTGTTGCGGGATATTTGGCAGTTGCTGGCGGAATTGCTTCAGCAATTAGCCAGACGGCTGTTTATCGGGATAATTAATTCATTTTAAGCCATATTATTATGAATTACGTGGATAACTCAACAAAAGTAAGTACGGCATTTGGAATGATGTTAACTATATTTGTCAATATCCAGACCGAAGACCTAATCAAGACAGTTTTATTGGCTGCAGTTGGTGGAGTTTCGAGTTTTATGGCAACCTTACTAGTCAAATTTCTTATCAGAAACATAAAAAGCAAGTTCCAGAAATAAAAGTTGTGGTGACTTTGGAACAAATGAGCCTCTCAAAGATTTGAGAGGCTCTTGTTTTTGACAATATGAGATTAAATTTTGTAATAGTATTTCTGTACGAGAATACCACGAAGCTCTGAAAGTTGTTTCAATTGTTTGGAATAATGTTGTTCGAGTTGATAGACTGCTTTGATGTCCTGCAGTATTTTTCCGTTTTGTTCCATTTTGGAAAAGCTTGGAATAATCCAATTTTGAAGAACTTTTTTGAGTTCTGAAAGTCGAAGCATATCAATTACACTTCCGCAGAGATACGGATGGAAAAATCCGTTTTTCCAAAGGGTGTAAAATATCCAGTACAGGTTTTCTTTTTCGGTTTCGTTCCTGCAATATAGGATAAAACAATTCGGGCAAGGTTCAAAAAGTGGTTTTCCTGCGTTTTTTCCTCTTGATAAAATGAAAATTGAATTTTCAGGCGTTCCTTTTTCGGAATTGTACGTGCGTACTTTGAAATTGAGCATAGTTTTCGATTTAAAAATTGATGCTCCGCCGAAATATTTTGAAAAGAAAACCAAGAAAAAACCGAAAAAAAAGAAAAAAAGAAAGCCGATTGAAAGGGGGCGTGGCGTTCTGTCAAGGTTTTTTGGAAAAAATTTTTGCGTATATTTTATACGAAAAAATCTTTTCCCAAAAACACGAAGTGCTTGACCTTTATAGAACTTAGCGGCTGGATTCAGGAAGCCCCCTAACTTGCTTTGCTTTTTTTATTTTTTGACAGCACAACTTCTTACAGAATTTCTAAGTATGGAAATTAGGGTAGACAAGTCCGCACAAAAAGATGCTTCTCAAAATGGTCAATAAACCATAAATATTTTTTGATAACAAACCGTGACAAGTCGCTGGAAAGATAGCTGTATGACGATAGGAATACTGCTATGTGCGTGAGTGAAAGTGGCTGTATAGCGGAACTATTTTTATTTTTCTCCCAAAAATAGTTCCGCTATATAGCTACTGTAACGATTGGCAAAAGACCAAACGTGTGCATCTTTTTTGTGCATCCTATGAAGATGGGTGGGTGGGAAAAAGCGTTGGCAAGGCGTGGGAGCAAAAGGGCTTTGCCCGTTGCAAGGAAAGCATTTAACATAATCCCAAGTTATAGGCACCAAATGGCATTTGCACGGAGCGGAGCTTTGCGGAGTGGAGGGCAACGTTTCGTAGCTGCCGTGCGTATAACTTTGATTATGTTACTTGCTGCGGAAAAGCGGTGATACTTTTACTTATAGTTAATATTCAAATAACCGGTTTTCAAAAACTCAATTGTTTCTTCAGAAGCATATCTTTTAAGTAGTATTTTGTTATTTAAAAGCTCATTATATAAGGTAGTAATTTCTTGAATATTCAGATTTTTATTTTTATATTCGTATGTAAGAATATGTATTTCAGAGTTATATAAATGGAATTTGGTTATCTGTTGTGATTCTGAAATAGCCCATTCAGAATCAATGAAAATTATATTATCTAAAAGATTTTTTAATTTATTGACTATCAGTTCTTCATCAACATAAGAGACATAATAATGAAGTATATAATTTGCATAGTCTGTCAATAAAATATTATTTAAATAAAATTTTTCATCCTGATATAATTCTTTCAAAAACCTTTCATATTGGTTAAATATTGATGTGAAGAATGTTTTTGCTTTTTCATCATTTGCATAATTACTGAATTGGTCTTTCAGAAAATCTCTATTTTCCAGATTATTACTATACTTATCAAATACAAAGCATTCAGAAATTATTGCTGTTATTTTATCGTCTTCAGTTTCAGTTAAAGAAATTCCCAAAGCTGAATTATACAATTTACTTCTACTAAAGTACTTAATACTCTGTTTAAAAAAATCAAAATTATCGTTGTTTATCCTAATCAAAACATCTTTAACAATTCTTATTTCTTCATCTGAAATGACAGATCTTTTATTTTCTTTCTTCGTTAATTGCCGAACAATTTCAAAATTTATCCATTTATTGAAAAAGGACGATTCATTAGATATTTTTATTAATTCATCAAAATTGAAACTTTGTAAATAGAAAATAATATTACTTATATTTTGTTGCTTGGATAAGATTTCGATAAAGATTGGAAAATTGATTTCATATAAAAACTTGATTAAATTTTCTAATAAGTAATTAAAATGAAATCCTCTATTACTACCTCTTTCAATAGCTTCAATAAGATTGTATACTTTTTCTATATTATTTTGAGAGTATCCCTCCGTATAAGCCGAAAATTTCATTTTTTCATTAATTGGAGCTTCGGGCAAAGCTTTAATATCTAATATAGCTTTAGTAAGAAGTTCCTTAATTTTCTCACAAATGGAGTGTATATTGAAATCTCCATTTTCAATAAATTTATCTATATTAATTTGTAGATAACAATTAATGCTTAAAAATAATAGTATGGATTTTACATCTGCATCTAAAATTCCTTTTTCAAAATAACGACGAGCCGTATATATTAAGTTAGCTACTTTTTTTATATTTTCTTCTTCACTTTCTTGGTAATATAAGGCATTATTAACGCTGTTTCGGATATCTCTGTCAATTTTAGATATTTCTTGATTTCCTTGTTCCAAAATTTCATCTATTGAAAATCTACCTAATTCAGAGATAATCACATCTAATTCCTTGTAAATTGATGGATTTTTATATAAAAAAGCTTTTGTTATTATTTCGGATATTTCCATACTATACAGTCTTGATGGTTTAACTTTTCCCATAAATCGTTGAAAGCATCAACAACAGGTTGCGGATGAGAAACTTCCTGCAATATATGATGACTCTTGCCATAAGAATTCAGAGAAGTACCTAAAGAATAAACTTTAGCTTTTCTTGTTTTGCTGCTCGGAAATATCAAAAATCTATCGTGAAAATCCCAGCCAAATTTAGTGTGCTGAATTCTAAATTCAAGATTTAATCCGTAATTATTGTGGTTAGTATTATCAAGAGCCAACTTATTCTTTTGGATATAGTCATTTACCGATGTAATATCATCTTCATCAAATTCATTTATATAAACTTTTTTTACTTTTCTGTCAAAAGAACCTATAGCTTTGAGCTCAACACCTGCTGTGGATGAAAAATACAGCGTTTTTAGTATATCTTCAGCTGTTAAATACGGATCCTATAGGAATACTCCATTTTCATCATTTTGCTTAATCAGCTTTCTGATATCTTCCAAAGCTTTATCTGAATCTATTTCAATATATTGTTTGAAAGAAAGGGTTTCTTCCAATCTGCGTTTTTCACTATCATAAAGATTATTAGCTATCTGAGTGGTATAGCTTTGTGATTTTTCTTTTGAAGTCTGACTATCTGAACTTACAACTTCAACTTGCTGAGGATTTCCTTTAATTTCAAAAATTCGTGGTTCAGGATTTACAATATTCATTTGAAGCCTAAAATCACGAAAATATGTACCTATGGATGAGTACAGTAATAAACTAGGTTCTTTTCTCCATATTTTTATATGATTCATTCCGTCTAAATTACCTACTTTTAGTATTTGAGTATCCATTTTATTATAATTCTCAATAACTGATGCCAAATAATTCCTATCAAATTCAGATTCTGCCTGTATCAGACAATCCGGCAATTCCTCAAGCTGATTATGCCAAGTGAATTTTAAATCAATTCCGTCCCAAGAAGAAAGTGCTGTAGAGTCTATTTCCAATATTGTTACGGGAAATTGAAAAATAAAATTGCCTATTCTATCTCTTGCTACTGATAAATCAATCGGAACAACCTTCTTTATATCTTCACATATTGTATTAAACTTCTTTAGTTTTTCAATATTCAATAAATCATCTAAGGAATTTTTATTCTCATCAAAAAATTCAATTATGTATGAACCATTATGATAATTATTTTTTAGAATATGATTTAATCTAATTCCTTCATTAGCTGTAATAAATTGTTTGGAAATATATTTCAGCTCCGAAGCATTGTAATTGGATTCTATAGAAGTCCAGCAATTTTTGTTTTTCAAATTTTTAAGCTTAGCTTCTGTTTCATCTAGTGTCAGCCAAAACCTTTTAATTCCAATAAAACTATCTTCGTTTACTTTTATTCGTTCTCCCAATAATTTTTCATTTATTTCGCTATAAGGTTTTTCTTCTAAAACTAATAGCGTGAACAGATTATATATTCTCTTGCTTTTCTTATTGAAAAGAAAAATCTCTGTAACTTCACAGCATTGATAAAAACCCATAATACCTTTTTTCAATAATGAATCCCATTCTTCCATAAAAAAATTAATTATAACCTATCTTGAAAAACACTGATGCTATTTTGCTGTTCGATGTTTTCTTAAGATAATCCTTCAAATATTCGTGCAACTTTTTTGATTTACTCATTTGCTTGAAAAAAAAGCGTGTTTTATAAAGTGTAATCCAATTTGGATCAAATTCTGTATAATCAAACACCTCCATTCCTAAAAGCCATTTATAATACCCATTAATTTGTTTCAATTTTTTTATGGTACTTTCTCCGATTTCCATCTCAAATTTGAATGCTAAATTGAGTAATTCATTTAAATGTGGTAAAACCGGATCTTCTTGCCCACCAAATGCAGCCTTAAATGACCTATAATTTTCAAGAGGAGGCTGGAAATTATCAAGATGTTCTTGTAAAATTTTATTATCAAAATCGATAATGTCAAGCAAGGTTGCTAGATAAAAAACTTCAAAGGAAAATTTTTGTTTTAAAGAATTAATAATTTCATTTTTTATAATATTTTTCTTTTGTTTATTTGTCTTTTCATATAAAGAAACTAGGGCATCTACTCCGTGATTATTACCACAATGATTACATTTATTTAAAGCCATATTCAACAGTAAATAAAATTGTGTATCTGAAATTTCTATCAGAGAATCTTTCTTAAAACAATCTATCAGCTGTTCCAAATAAGAAACGGAATGCCATTTTTTACTTGTAACAAAATAATTAAAGTAATCTAATAGTACTTTATGAAATACTAATCTTCTTTTCCTCTGAATGAAAAATAATATTGATTCAATGTTATGCCAAGCCAATATATTCTCTTTTTTTATAAGATTCAAAGCCTTGATAGCTAGTTTATTTATTGTAGCAGAATCCAAATCCAAAAAAGAACATAGAGTCATAATATTATCAAAATAAGTATTCAGTTCTCTGTGTAAAAAATCATTATTTTCATCAGTTTTCCGAGTAATTTCTCCTTGATTATTATGTCTAAATAAATTAGTGGCGATTTGAAGTATATGCTTTTGCCCATCTTGATTTTCAGATAACTTCAGATTATTAATTTTATATCGCTTAATATGTTGTTTTATTGAATCTTTTTTTGAATGGAAAATTATATTACTGATCCAATAATTATCTATACTACAAATTCTTCCTCCCCTGATCTGGTTCTAATGCATATGACGCTAATATACCTTCCAATGTTGAATCAAAAAGTTTAGTGAAATGGTCATATTCATCACAAATAATATAATTCTCTTTTATGAATTGTTGAAGTTTGGCAAATTCGTTAATTAGAGACCATATTTTGCTATTGGAACTCCAACCTCCTCTTAACTGCATATTATAGTGTTCTATAATACTATTTGAAAGCTCTGTGATTTTTTGAAATGCCCAATTGAAATAAGATTCATCTACTAAAAATTCAGCAAAATTATAATCAATATGTCCTTTTACCTGTAAAGCTATTTCATATAAATCTATTTCATTCAGCTCATCTGAAAGTTTTTCATTTAAAGAATAATTTCTAAAAATATTTTTTAGAAGTGGTGCTATATTTTTCAAATTGTAATTAGCAATGAGATAAATGAAAAATTCTTTATTTTGAATGGCAGAAGGCAATATTTCTTTATATAAACAAATAGCAGAAGAAAGATTTCCAAGCTTATAATGATAATAGGCCATTTTGAGCCTTTCTCTGTTATCAATAGATTTACATTTTTCGAGATTTTCTAAAGCTTTATAAAAATTAAATTTTTCATAATTGCATTTATAGCAATCACATTTTATATTGGAATGATATTCAATTTCTACCTCTTCTCGTGATGTATGCTCATCTAAGTAGTAGATTATGTTTCTTCTTAAATTCCTTAAAGATTCACGTGTTTTCTTTTCATAATCTCTGATTCCTTTAACTTCCACCGGTTCTTTAAAAATAATTTTACCATTCTTCTGTATTTTTACATTTTTGAAAAAATGAACTAATTCAGCATTAACGTTTGAAAGCCGGAATAAATCAGAATAAACTTTTGATTTTTTTGACGTGGAGAATGGATATAAATTTCTCAATATATTTAATGGAATATAACCTAACTCTTTATACGTATCATTAAATATTCTATCCAATGCATCTAATACATTATTTGACAAACTGGATTCAAAACTAAATTTTGAATTGGGTAAAATCTTATAAGATAAGATTTGCTGTCTCTGAAAATTATATGAATTTATTTCATTAAAAAAATCAGCAATATTTTTTATGTAAATAATATTTACTTCCTTGAACCTATTACTTAAAGAAGAATGCAATTTTTTATCTTCTCCGCTTTCGTGCCCAAAATCAGTATGATTAAAAGATATGAAGAATAAGCTTGGAATATTATAGTTTGTACAATAAATTGCTGCACTTCCTATTATTTCCCAGTCGTTTATACTTTTTGTTTTGTTATGAAAAGGAGCCTGTCTTTGTTTTAGCCTCTCAAAACTTTCATTTTTTATTCCTTCAGGAGTGTTAATTTTTATTCCATTTTCTAATATCTTATCAATTGAAGAAAGCTGTTCTTCTAAATGTTGTCTTGGATTATTAAAAAGAACCGGAAGGTTTTCAGAATTTGAAGGATTTTTGTTTATAAAATTTAATTTCCGTTCAATATCTTTTCTCCATTTAATTTTATGTCGTTCCCATTCTTCAATTATATTATTATGCACCAAAAGACTTATTTCTCCTTGATCAATTAAGTTCTTTAAGTGTGTAATATATTTGCTATACGAATTATGGTCTATCAAATGTCTAAGAGAACAAGTATCAATTAATACATACTTCATATGGAATCATTATTTTTTATATAATTTACAGAATATAAGTATTATCATAATTTTGATAATGTTATTTGCTAAGGAAAAGTTGTGTTCATTAAGATAGCCAACTATTTATATACAAGAATTGATCAATTTCATCATTCATTAAAGCATAGGTAAAATAGTGGAGTGGATTTAGAAAGTATAAAAAACTTCTGATAATATCTTTATGGCTGTATTCTTCTATCAAAGAAAAATTTGAATAATATTCTAAAAAATTTCTATCATAATGCGCTACAGATTTATTTCTAATTTTAGGCATTATTTTGTCGTAATCAAATTCATCCTTGAAATCTGCCAATTCTCTGTTTAGCATATCAAAGAAAGTATGAAAAAACTCTTCATAATCCTTTTTTACTGTCTTATAGATTTCTCCTTTAAATTTATAATAGGTATTAATTGTCTCGTAAGCAATCAAATATGCAATTTTAATGTTATAATAATTTTCCCATTCAGATTTAGATCTCTGAAGGTTTCTATAAACACAGAGCCAATCTATATAACTGGTCGTTACAAAACAAAAAAACTCAACTTTGAGTTTATGAGCTTTTGCCAAATTCTTTACATCATCATTATCATTTTTTTAAAATAATTCAGTTTGTGCAATTTCATCAGTACATTTTTTGAGCTCAACCTCATAATGAGAAATTTTTTCATCTACTTCTTTAAAAGTCATTATCTTCATTATCAATTATTTTTTTGTCTTTGCGATTTCAGGTTTTAGGAGTTTAAAGAATTCATTTAATCCTTTGAAATATCCTTCCAAAAATTCTTTACTATTTTGGTCAAAATCCCAAATTTTGTGTTTAGTGTAAGAATACAATTTTGGGGAGAATTTATGTGATGTCCAAAACATTCTAAAACAATCTATAATTCGATAATCATATTGATAACTATTTGTTTTTAATCGCTCATAAATATTTAAAGTCCTACTTTCATCAAAATTAAGTTCTATTGAAATTCTATTGTTTTCAATAATTAGATGAACATTATCAACGAAATCATCGCATCGGCATAACCATTCTTCTCCATCTTGAAAAACAATGAATTTTTTATTCTTTGAAAATGTATTTAACAAATCACATCTATCAAAAGCAAAATCTTTATTAGATTTAATAATAGATATATCAAATTTATTTGTTTTTGTCTTAAAACTTTCTTTTTCAAAATCAGAGCTACTTAAAATACTTCCAATTTCTTCAATTGCATCTTGAAAAATACTGTCATCATCTTTCCCTTTTTTATAATCATTCCAACCGTTTGCTTCGTCATCTGTTCTTCGAAATAAAACACCCATCTCTCTGTTGTGCTTTTGCGAATACTCATAAAGATTCATAGAAGTTACCAATAGATATTTCTCGTTATAAAGACACTTACTGTGTAAATTTGAATGAAATAATAAGTTTAAATTTTCAATCTCATCAAATTTTTCACGTTCTTTCTTTGATAATTCTCCTTCTTTATAAATCAAAGTGATTTCTACGCTCCTTTTCTCTGCTTGTTTTAGAAGGTTAAATATTTTATCTGAAATTTTTATATAAGGACTTATGATAATTAATTCTTTTTCTGACGTTTCAATTATTTTAGGAATCCATTCCAATAATTTTTCTTTGTTGAGAAATTCAGCCATATTATTCTTTTGGTTTTATATCTTACGGTTTTCCGTAATCCACAGTTTTTAGTTTTTCATTCAATTTTTTAATCCGCTTCATCAATTCTTCAAAATCCAAAGATTCTCCGTAAAACATATTTTCCTGCATTGTTTTGTAGTCTTGTTCCCAAAGTGAAATAACTTCATCCGGCGGAATAATATTCAATGTTTTAGGTGTATGTAAATCATAAGAGATTCCTCTTAGTGGTGTATATTTCTTTCGATGCTCTACAATGGTTTCAAATAACTCTTTATTTTCTAAAGCTTCTTTACCATACGGATGATCCATCAGCCTTTCCAAATCATATAAATGCCTGGTCATTCTCAAATGGCGAATCTTATCTTTGGGCTTCAAAAATTCTTCGTGCAGAAGAAGTATTTTTTCCAAAAATGTTCTTGTAGGTATAACTACCGAAACATCAAATGGTTTTATTGCGAACTTCTGTTCCGGGAACACACTTCCAATAATAGATTCAATTGGTCTGGATTCTGCGGGTTCCATTAAGGAACGAGAGCCAATTTCTATCAAAACTCTCTGTGGCAAATAGTCTCCCTGCTCTACAATAGACTGGTATTGTAATTCTATAGTGTGCGGATCGCTGGTATCATCAATTTCATTATTGGTTACCAATTCATATTCTTCATCCGGAATTCCAAGTTCTTTCAACTGAATTTTTAATTCATTAAAAAAATCTGTTATGATAAATTTCCCAGATGCCTTTCTTAATTTTTTGATTTGTGTCTTTGATAATTCGCCATCGAATCCTAAAAATTTCCGGTCAATAGCTAAATCAATATCTTCGGAAAACCTGTCAATTAAATGATATGCTTTACTCAAGGATGTCCCACCTTTGAATACGAAATGTTCTGCAAATCTTGATGAAAAAACCGCTTTGAGTACCATTGTTACCCACCAATCTTTTTCCACAGCTTGAACCGGCAAGCCTAAACGATTGTTAACCTGCTCTAAAATTTCTATCCTTCTCTTTTTCGATAGTTTTAACCACTCATTCATTTGCTTTAATTATTTAAGGATAAAACTTCATTTCGCACCCAAACCGGAGCATTTAAAATTTCTTCTTTTAAAATTTCTACCGGAACTTTCTCCAATGCCTGATTGATTTTTGGTTTAACTTCGTCCGTAATATTCTCTTTTCCTAATTCCTTCAAACCCTGTACAATATTGGACAGGACTTTATTTTTTATTGCCAAATTCTTAGGAGCTGTTTTCTTAAAAGTAATTGTTCTTTTCCCCACTTTGATTTTACGGGGAGCACCGTCTGTAAGATAAATTACATTCATAGGGATTTGAGTAGATATTCCCAATTGCTGTAAAGCATAAATGCCTGTAGGAATAATCCGTATTTTATCTCTTTTCGCAATTGCTTCGGCTATACTTTCTGTAGATGGATACAATATCCCTAATTCTTTATCAATTTTGGGATAGAGGTATATGCCGTGTGCTAATCTTACTAGAAGTTGTTTTTTTTCTAAACGTAGCAATACCTTTTTCACGTTTTCGGCAGTACCAAACTCCGCAAAATCTGAAACAAAAATTATCGCTCCTTTTTTTAAATTTAATATCTTATCTTCTAGCTGACTATGAATAGATTGCATTATTAAAAATACTTATTATTTGTCCCAAATTTAGTGAAAATTTGGGACAGTATTTTATTGTTTAATGAAAATAATATTTTCTTGATAAACTTAAATTTCAATAATAAACCTAATTGGTTTATTAACCAAATTCAGGTTTATTCTGTCCCAAAAATTTACTATAATTGGGACAAAACATTTGCGATATGCTACACATTTTGTAGCATATCGCAAATGAAATATGATCGTATAAACTCCGTTGTAACTCCGAAGAAGCTCCGTTCATTTTCTTTTATCATCTGAAGATTCTTCATACCCAAACAAATTAAACATTTCACGCATTCTTGAACGCAAACGATTGCCGTATTGGGATTCTATCTCTCCCGCAGACAAGTTTGTTGTAAGGTGTGTTATCAAGTCTTTTTCTTTGAATAAATCGTAGCGAGTTAAAAGAATCTCTGCCATAACGTTACAGTCGTTGCCGAAATATTTGGATGAGGTTTCTGTTCCTAAATCGTCAAAGCAAAGATATCTTGGTTTTTGCTGATTATTATACGGAATTCCGTTTGAGTATTTTTCTAATATTTCGTAGCCTTCCCGCATAAATTCTGAAACAATATGACGGGTTGATACAATCCCGTATTTTGCTGCAGGGAAATTGCAGTATCTCAAGATTTTGAATAGTGTTGTTTTTCCGCATCCGATAGGACCAGATAATAAAATTCCTTTGTTGAGGTCAAAGTTCATTTCTTTTGCTACCAAATCATCTTTCAACATCCAGGCAATCAAGGCGAAAATAATTCCTTTTTCGGATTCTGAAATAACATATTCTTTGCCGATAAATTTTGATGCTTTCTTTCGGAACCAAGGAATGATTTTGTTATAATCATAACGGCTCTCGATAGCTTTTTCCGGTAGTTGCATTGAGATTGGTATTTTTTGTTGTGGTGAGATTCTTCTCTACGCTCTGAATGACAGATGAAGAACTAAATTTTTTGGAATTCAAGAGCCAGTTTCTTGCGGCTGCCTGCCAGTTTTTCATTTTGGATTTTCCGCCTACCAGCCAACCGTTACTCTCGTAATGATTGAAAAATTTTTCAGCTTCTTCTAATGATGCTTCTTTTTCTGCGAAATACATTTGGATTTCGGGAATGTGTGGCGGGCAGAAATTAGTTGTCGGTTGATGGTTGTTTGTTGATAGAGACTCTTCATTGGGCTGCTCTTCTTCATTAGGAATGACAAAACCTTGTTCAAATAATGAATTACTTTCGGGTGGGGTTACAATAGTTTTATTGTTTGATATGTTTGTATTGTTTATAGAAGGTATTAATGCTTGTCTATTAGATGTATCGTTTTTGATATGGTGCTGGTCTAATGCTTGTTCGGAGGTTGTTTGTTTTTTGTTATGCTTCTTATTCAAATTCTTAACATCTGAATTTTCAAAGTTGTAGAGATTTACCAAGCTGCCTTTGTATGGATTGAAAGAGGGAATGTATTCGATATAACCAAAATTCTGTAATTCTTTGATGCATTTGTGATAAGTCCCAAATGCTGATATTTTGCTTAACCTCATCATTTCGTTTCGGGAAATGCTGATAGGGTTCTGAAAATGATTTAGATTCCAAAACTGAAACAATGCAAGATACAAACTGATATGTGTCGGATTCAGGCGTTCGTCCAGTTGGATCTTGTCATAAAAACCTGTAAGATGTCGAATATAGTTCATAACAAGCTATTTTTGATTCAACATTTTTTCTATGTCTTGATAGTTGTAATACAATGTGCCTCCAACTCTGGAATAACGAAGTGTGCCATTTACACGAAGGTTTTGTAATGTTCCAGAGGAAATTTTCAAAAGTTCTTTGACTTCTGAGGAACGAAGCCATAATTTCTGCTCCGAAGTTTTGATGTGAAACAGATTTTTAATCTCTTCCAATAATTCATCTTTGAATTCCTGAAGGTCTTCTTTGGTAATAATGCTTACTGCCATAATTTTTTTATATTAAAGATTATGGTTTCAAAATTGTGTGTTTTGAATGGAACTTTTTCAGAAGGTTTACAGAAGTTCTGAAAGATTTTGGTTGAAAAAAGTATAAAATCTATTGTTTATGGCGTTTCGTCCACATCATCCATTTTTCTGGTAAGGACTTCTTTCAGTAAATCCAGAAATTTTGTTCTTGCATTTTTTCTTTCGCGCAATTCGAGGAAACTTCTGTGGTATTGTCCAAGATCTATATTAAACATTTTCTCAAACAAATCTACTGTTGCATTGAGTTCTAATTGTCCGTGATTAAAGACTCCGGCAGCATTTAATGCATACAATAATTCTATCAAAGAAACTTTTGTTCCCGTCCAATAAACTGCTGATTTTGGCAGAACTTCTGACTGACTTCTGTTTTCTTTTCTATCCAGATTGAACAGCTGGTCTTCCAAGTATACCTGAATAAGATCGTTTGCGAGAATCTTTGCCACTTTAAAATCGTGAGAAGTACAAAAATCCAAATCGGCTTCGAAATAGAAACTGTCTAAACTCTGCTTAATATCAAATGTTCCCCGCAAAAAATATTTGTAGTCCAGATAGGTGCTTCCTGTTCTGTAATATTTGTAGAAATCCAAATTATTATCAAAAAAACGCTTAAGCTTTGTCAACTCATTGTTATAATATTTTTTTACAATACGTAGTCCTCCGTACGGTTTTTTAGTTTCAATTTTATAAATGGTGTTATAGTATATTCTTTTGGAGGTAAATTGTGGTTTGACCTCTTTAAAAAACGAAATTTCTTCCTGCTGCGATCTGAAATTGTATTTTGAAACAAGCTTTTTTAGTTTACCTATGGATTCTATACAAATTTCTAATGCCTTCTCACTTTTATACACCATATTGTCGGTTTCCAAATCTATAAAATGGAGCTGTTCGATAAGATTTTGCAATAATGTATTTGTACGGTTTATCATTTTTACTTTATTAAAAAAGGAGGCTTTTCGCCTCCTCATATTACACAACAAACATCTTCTTCCACTTTGCCACCGTATTTCTACTCAGACTAAAATGAATCGCTAACTGGCTATTATTAAGTTTGTGTTTTTTCTGATAATCTAATATCTTCAAAATATCAGACTTGCCATAAGAGCGATGTTTTTGGCTGTATAATTCGGTTTCTTTATCAACCCCAAAGATTTGTTTATTAATTTTGATAATGTCTATTGATGTAAGATTACCTTTTTGCAACAACGGAAGGCAATCTTCTATTTTTTGTGGAAATTTATATTCAAGAATGTCAGCAAATATCCGTTTGTAATCAATATTTATATTTTTCATTATGATTATTTAATTTGAATCTTTTTCGGGGAAATGGTTTTTTATTTTGGTTATAAGATTGGATACCAGATACCCGCGGTTGTTGTCATTGTTTTGATAGAAAATATTTCTCACTGCAAAACCAAAAACATATTCCGTAATTGTAATATCTGTTACTTTTTCGTTTTCTATCATAAAAGCAATCTCATCTTTTCATATTATTTTCCTAGAAAGAGAATAGAACAAAATATTGCTATCAGAAAATTGCAGAGGTTTTCCCAGTTTTCTATGGATATCTTCTACTGTTTTTCCCAGATATTCTTTTAGGTATTTTTGAAGTTTTTGTATTTGTCTATCCATTTGTAAAGAGTAGTTTTGGGAATACCGTATTGTTCGATCACTTGATTTTTGGTCATTTCTCCATTCTCCATCCGTTCCAGAATAAAATCTATGATTTCTTTGGTATAAATATTTTTACGAAATTGAGGCAATGCAGATTTTTTAGATTTTATTTTATCATTTTCTGTACGTGCCGAAGGCGGGGCATATAAAATAAGATGCTGTGTATAAACCCTGAAAAAATCATAATCAAGAAGTTTGCTCCATTTTAGAAGCAGTTCCGTATCAAGACTTTTACTTTCATACATTTCAGAAATATGTTCTTCTGAACATTTTAGAAAATTACAAATACGGGATATTTCTATCCCGCTTTCTGTAACTTTGGTTTTCATCATTTGTCCAATATGGATGTCTTTGAAAATCATTGTTTTTTTTATGCCATTACTAATTATGCAACTTTTTCCAAGTAGTACCGGCACAACCATAAAAACTTTGGGAAGCATCATGGTACACCATTGTTCCCGGTTTGGTACAAGAACCTCCTTCGGTTACAGTACCGGCTGTGTTGGTAGAGGAAATTTTTACAGCACCAGCAACCTCTAATTTTTCTTGAGGATAATTAACTCCTATACCTAAAAAACCTATAGGAGTATTTGGGTTAACGGAACGAACTTCTCTACCAAAAATAAAATTACCAATGTTCATGGTGTAGTCTTCTTCAGCCATAGCTTGTGTTAATGCTGTGAAATAACCTATAGAAATAGTCCTATTTTGTGTTGTTACACCATGGTTATCTGTATGACTTTTATTTCCTGCATGATATCCTATCGCTAAATTATATTGTCCAGAAATATTATTACTTAAACTCCCTGATCCTAGTCCTGTATTGAATCTTCCAGATTCATTATTTTGCATCGAATTACTTCCTATAGCCGTATTATTATTTCCTGTTTGATTATTCATTAAAGCATTATTCCCATATACTGAATTAAAAGACCCTGTTGTGTTTAAAGTTAGCCCTCCACCAACAACCACGTTGTTTACTCCTGTAGTTGTTTCATTACCTCCATTAATAAAAACGTTGAAATTACTAAAGCTAGTGAACGGAATTATAAATCTTCCTGTAGGTGTAATACGAAGGTGTTCCTTATTGTTTACTTTGAAAACCAAAGGTTGATTATCTGTTGTTCCAATAAAATGAGTTGCAGGGTTTGTACCTGCATTACCACCTAATTTCCAGTCGTTCGAAGCTTCTGTAGTAACCGCTACCCATCGGTTACTTGTCGTATTCCAGTAATAATAACCGGGTGTTACCGCATTAGCACCGGTAACTGTTGCGGTGTTGAACACCGTAAGGGCATTTACTCTATTGGGAACAGTGGTGGTGTCTGTTGTGCCTGTAAGGGCTACACGTGGTAGCAAAACCCCTTTGTCTGTAGCCTCAACTTCTAATACCGCACCTGCATTCTTAGTGGTTGGGTTAGTACCTATTTTCTGAGATGTAACCTGTGCGTTTGCATTCAACCCAAGAATAATAAATCCGAGAATCGTTGCTGATATTATATATCTGTTTTTCATTTTTTTTAAATTTTTTATTAAGCTTATTTTAGTCGATTAAATACCATGCTGTACCGTCGGACTGTATGCGAAGGGTACTATTCACATTAAGTGAAGTGATACTGGTAGTCTCAGAAACTTTGATTGCACGGCTAAATGTTACCGCATTTGCTGTTTCGTCTATTTTACGAATAACCAAGATACGCCCTGTATTGGTTGCCAGTGTTGGGTTTGGTAACGTAATCGCGAAACCAGCCGTTGTTGCATTTGCCAAAATGGTATAATCGGTTGCAGTAACGGTATGTGCTGCTGTTACTTTGGCTATCGCATTTACATTAGCTACCGCTTGTCTGTCAACAGTTTTTAGTACACCTGTTGCATCGGCTACTACCATTTTGTCGGTGGCTGTACCAGCTCTTAAACCTTGAATGCGAACCGGGTCTGAACTACTATCAGGAGCATTTACGTGCAAGCGATGTTCCGGATTATTAACGCCTACACCGATAAAACCTGCCGGAGCATTAGGATTTTGGCTGGTTAATGCTCTACCAAAAATCAAGTTCCCGATGTTCATCGTATTGTCTTGTCCTACCAGCGTGTTTGGTATTCCGGTATGATCACCAATATTGATGGAATATGACTCTGTTGTAATCCCCTGACTCATGACACCTGGGTTTGGATTCGCAGAACCGGAATAGTGTCCTAACGCTATGTTTCGACTCCCGGTTGTAGCATTAGACAGTGCTGCATTACCTATTGCAGTATTTGCGATACCTGTTGTATTAAGAATTAAACTTCCGTTACCTATTGCCGTATTGTTACTACCCGTTGTAATGGCTTCCATACTGTAATTACCAACAGCTGTATTACGTAGACCAGAAACTATTTTATTCAAACTAAAGTTTCCGACTGCTGTATTCCAAGAACCTTCTGTGTTTGCAGGCATAGATTGGGTACCCAACGCTAAATTGTAGGAACCTGTTGTATTGGCTACTAATGCGGCTTGCCCCAAAGCGGTGTTTCTGGTTCCGGTCATGGTTTCATTACCACCTTCAACCAAAACATTGGCTAAGGCAGACGGATTAGAAAAATCTAATCTTCCGGCAGGTGTAATGCGTAGTTTTTCTGAGTTGTTGACTCTGAAAACCAAAGGCTGTTCGTCAGTAGTTCCTACAAAATTATTTGCTGGGTTAGTACCTGTGTTACCGGTAAGCTTCCAATCGTTACTAGATACAGCCCTCCAAACTCCGGCTGTAGCGGTTGGTTGGTCGTAATAGTAATACCCCGGTGAAGTAACGTTAATGGTTTTTGTTGCTGGTGCTGTATCGGCTTCGGTAACATAAATTAATGTTCCGTTTTGTGCCTGAGTATAGACTGCATTTTTTGCACGTAGTTGGTCGCCTGTAATACGTGGAGCAATAATACCATCTGCAGCAGTAACAGTGGTTGCTTTTCCAGTTACATCAAGTGTAGCTTGTGGTGTTTCGGTATTAATACCTACCTGACTAAATGCAGTTGTGGATACAACCAAACAGCCTAGAAGAATGTACTTATTTTTCATTTTGTTAATTTATTATACAATTATATGTTATTGTACTATTTGTAAAACGGTATTGTTTTGCGAACAAAAGCTTCACTTATTTTTGAAATAAGTCTGTGCGAAAATACATTGAAAAGTTTTTGTACATGGGTTTTTGTGTAGCACAATTACAGAATTTTGTTAGTTTTTTTATTGATTATTGCCGATTATTATATGCATGATAAACAGCTATTTATAGATGTGTTTTTATTGTTTTTGTTTAGAACAAAATATTCGATGATTGATGTTTTTGAAATGACTAGTTTTTACCCTTTGTTTTTATATTTTTGCAACGCAATAAAAAATAATTGCATTAAAATAACCATGAATAAGATTTTATTATTGACGTTTTTGTTTTTGTATCCGTGTACATTGCATTGTCAAGCAGGGAAAGAATCCACGGATGAAGATTATGTTGTATTAAGAAATAAATATGTAAGAAATGAAAACAATCTTTCTCCGTCCAGAATTTCGGCAATTGGAGATTCTTTGTACAGAAAATCCAATACGAATGTAAAAAGAGCAAATGCTTTACTAATTCAGATTATGGCAAGCAGCTCTCAAAAAGAAGCGGATAAATCCATTTTTTATGCACAAAAATTAGACTCTATAGCAGTTGTGGACAAAATGTATGATTACAGAATTAAAGCTAACGGAGTTATGGCTTCTATGTACCGGCATCATGGTCTTTTTACAAAAAGCAATGAAAAATTAGATCTAATACTAGACTTGATTAAGAAAACTCATAAAGAGAATACTCCGCTATATTCAACAACATTACTGGAGTTGGGAACGAATTATTTTTCTGAAAAAAACTATAATAAAGCTAAATACTTTCTGCAGAAAAGTTTAACGCATTTTAAGAAGGAAAATAATTACGAAGAAGTATTTTTTATACAAACAATTGGGGCTAAAATGATGCTTGGGAATACATACAGAGAGCTTAATCAATTTGAAGAGGCTGAAGTTCAGTTTAAATCAGCCTTAAAACAATATGATAAATTCAGCCATAATAAAATATACAAGACCCAGATTCTGACAGGTTTAGGAAAAACCTATATTAAGCAGGGAAAATATGATTTGGCTTACACTCATCTTACTAAAGCAAAAGAATTAGCTAAAGATAGAAATGATAGTTATGAGATAAACGAAATACAGAAAGCTTTTGAAGATTATTATACTAAAATTGACAAGCCAAAGTCTGCTGACAGCGTGAGAATTCATTTACTGGATGAAGCCGCACGAAATGAAAAGACAATCTTAAAAGTTGCAAATAAAGCTTTGACAGAAAATAAAATAAAAATTGAAGAACAATCTGATACAATTAGATGGGTAAGTGTTGTTGCTGCATTTTTTATTATAAGTACTATTGTATTTATTTTCATAAAAAGGAGAGAGAAAATAGTAAAAGAGATCCATTTTGTAGAAAGGATTAAAGAGATTGAAAAAAATAGTGCAATTGAAGAAAACCAAAAAACATCTTTAGACAGAGCTAATAATTTAGATATTTCTTCGGGTAAGGAAGCAGAAATAGTGGAAGGATTGAATAAATTTGAAAAACAAAATAAGTTTACAGATAATATTTCCTTAGCTTCTATGGCATCAATGCTTAATACAAACACTAAGTATTTGTCTTTCGTACTGGAAAAACATCGCCAATCTACTTTTACAGACTATATTAACTATCAAAGGATTGACTATATTACAAAAAAACTATACAATGATCCCGATGCCAGAAAATTCAAGATAAGCTATCTCGCTGAACTTTGTGGTTTTTCATCACATAGCTATTTTGCAAAAGTTTTTAAAAAAGAAATGAAAATTTCGCCTTCCGAATTTATTGATAAACTGAACGAAAGAGAGGTAAAATAGTTTTCCGTTTTTCTTTAACGGATGAAGTCTTTACTGATTCAGATCATTATATGAAATTTTCATATAAAGACATTGTTCATTTATTATGAACTTTCCTTAAATAATAAACAAAAGATTTACCTCAATTAAAGAAACTAAATAAGTATATTCCACTTTTAATGGAAGCTACCGGACATAGTACGGAACAGATGTTTCTACGATACATCAATCCTGTAGATAATGATAGAATTATGAGCCTCAGTAATTATTTTGACAAAATGTATGAGGAAAGGAAAGTAAGCTAAACTGATTGTTGTTTTTCTAAATGATTGTTGCTTGATAAAAGCTTTTGTTTTAAAAGCATCATATCTGTACTTACTTTTTTGTCCAAAATCTTCGCATAATGCTGAGTGGTCTTTATGCTTTTATGACCGAGCATTTTGCTGACGCTTTCCATTGACACATTGTTTCCCAAAGTAACAGAAGTAGCAAAGGTATGACGGGCAACGTGAAATGTCAGTTTTTTATCAATTTCGCAATTTTCAGCAATGGTTTTGAGATATTCGTTTACTTTCTGATTGGTGTACACAGGAAGTAATTTTCCGGATTGCAATACCGAAGGATGGTTTTCGTATTTTTTTATGATTTCTTCAGCAATTGGAAGGAGAGGGACATTGGAAGATGTTCCCGTTTTCTGGCGATTGGTCATAATCCACAAACTGCCGTCTATGCCTGTTGTGATGTGATTATTGGTCAAGTTATAAATGTCAATATATGCCAAACCTGTATAACAACTGAAAATAAAAATATCCCGCACAAGGTTTAATCCTTTTCCCGCGAAATCTTTGGTTCTGATCGTTTCTATTTCGTCTTCTGTAAGAAAGTTTACCGTAACTTCATTATACCGACCTTTGTAGTACATTACCATATCTTTTTCAATCCAATTATTCTGATAGCATATTTTGAGAATTTTAGCAAGTCCTTTGCTATGTTTGACTGCAGAGTTATTTCCGCATTTCCCTTCAGTTCGTAAGAAGAAATCAAAGTCATTCAAAAAAGACGGCTCAATCTTCACCAGATTAATATCTGACTTTTTGTAAAATTTCCATAAAAATAGTTTCAAATGGGATAAGCAGGTATTAAAGTTCTTTAATGTTGCGGGAGCGTATTCTTTCCCCAAAAGTTTTTTCATACGATCATTATGATCCTGAAAAACAGGTATCAGATAACGCTCTGTTTCTTTATTCCCCGATAATATGTTTTTGATATCAGTAGCATCAAATGGTTCGCCTGACAAAAGAAGGCTGTTTTCGATTTCCAGCACTTTGGATTGTAATACATCGAAATGCTTATTAATAATCCGTACCTCTTCGGAATTGCCCTTTAAACGGCTTAGCTCTGAACTCCATTTACTAATATCGACATCTTTACCTGTGGAAAATTCTGCACGTTTCCCGTTTACTGTGATTCTCAAATAAACCGGGACACGGGAATTAGATTTTGCTTTGGATTTTTTGGCATAGAATAATACCGAAACTCTGGCATTCATAGTGGTGACTTTATAGGTTAAAATTAATTTCCGGTAACCTGCTAATCAAGATGTTCAAATCTGCTACACCTTTATTAACAAGCCTTTTGGAAAAATTCGGTTACCTAAAAAGTTTGAAAATGATGAGGTCACCTAAAAGGTCACCTTTAATTTGAGAATAATTGGTTCTTTCTGAAAATCTCTAAAAATAAAAACCCCTCAGAATCTGCGATTTGAGGGGTTTTGTTAGAAATTGTTTAATTTCTCGTGGTTTCTCCAGGAATCGAACCAGGGACACATGGATTTTCAATCCATTGCTCTACCAACTGAGCTAAGAAACCTTTTGGTTTAAAAAACAAGCCTCAATAAGAGGCTCTGAAATTTGTGGTTTCTCCAGGAATCGAACCAGGGACACATGGATTTTCAATCCATTGCTCTACCAACTGAGCTAAGAAACCGCCTTTCAAACAATAATATTTATTGTTTTTAGTGGTGCAAAAGTAGGAAGAATTAATATACAATACAAGACATTCTTTACTTTTTCTTAAAATATTTTTAAACTGATTGATTTTCAGATGAATTATTTTCTTGTTCTTTTCTTATCTGCTCACTCATTTCTTCTAATACTGGCCGAATAGTATCTTCGGGAAGGTCACTTATTCTGAGATACATCAATCCATCAATCGCATCATTGAAATTAGGATCAACATTGAAGGCAATAACTTTTGCGTTTTGTTTAATATATTTTTTAATTAAAACTGGCAGACGAAGTTCTGGTTCTAGGTCGTCAATAATTTTGTCTAATTTATTAACATCAGAATCCATATCGCCAAAGAACAAAGCTTTGTCACGTTCTTTCAGGATAACTTTATAATCATTTTTCGGATGAACGTATTGCGCGACAGCAGAATCATAATAATGCGAACGCATGAACTCAATCATCAAGGATTTTGAAAATTCTGAAAATTTGTTGCTAATACTAACGCCACCCATCAAAAATTTGTGTTCTGGATTTCTCAAACAAACATGGATAATGCCTCGCCAAAGCAAAAATAAAGGAAATGGCTTTTGCTGATATTCTGTCGAAATATAAGCGCGGCCCATCTCGATAACCTTTCGGAAGAATGGCTGCAACTCTTGGTCATACTCAAATAACGAACTGGTGTAGAAACCATCTATTCCGTACTTTTTCATCACCTCAACTCCCAAAGCCATACGATAAGCACCGACTAATTTTTGGTTGGCATTATCCCATAAAAACAAGTGATGGTAATGTTTATCATACTCATCCAAGTCAAATGGTAGATTGGTCCCCTCGCCTATTTTGCGGAAAGTCAACTCGCGTTGACGACCAATTTCGCGCATGATGTTAGGGATCTCCTCATATTTCGTAAAAAACATATCGTAATCGCTGTAAGAGAACAAATGTTTTTTATCATCTTTTTTCAACAATTCGATTTCTGCCAAAATATCTTCTTTTGGCGTTTCTTCAATGATATTCTGAACGATATTTTGCTGTTTGCTCAAAGGTAACTTCAACGACAGATTCGGGATCATCAAAGTTTCTGCTATGCTTTTTCTTTTTTCATAATAAGATTTTAGCATGTAGACTTTTTTCTTCAGATAATCACCAAGTTCTTCAATATTTTCCTGCTCATCCATTTGTTTTACAGAAATAGCTTTACCGATTCTGATCCTTATTGGGTTATCTCGTTTTTTCATCATTTCGGAAGGCAACATCAACGTTTGCAAATCTGGATGAAGCTTCGCAAGATTGTAAAAAATTCGACTATTACGGGCATGGAAATACATGGGTACAACGGGTACTTTTGCTTTTTTGATAAGCTTTAGCGCTGGCGATTCCCAAACTTTGTCCATCACCTCGTTATATTCATTATTCTTGTTAGAAACTTCGCCAGCTGGAAAGATTCCGATACAGCCGCCTTCCTGCAAATGCTTCAAGGTTTCGCGCATACCAGAACTGCTGTTGTAGGCTTCTTTGCGACCTTCGAATGGATTAACAGAAACAACATAAGGCGCCATAGGCTTTATCTTCTCAAGAAGAAAATTTCCCATCACCTTGAAATCTGGACGAATTGCCGAAAGGATTTTGCACATCAAAACGCCATCTATCGCACCCAAAGGATGATTGGAAACCAAAATAAATGGTCCTGTTTTAGGAATTTTCGCCAAGTCTTCTTCGAAAACGACATATTTCAAATCCAATTCTTTAACAAATCCAGAAAAGAAATCTTGACCTTCTTTGTCTTTCAGTTTATCATACAGCTTATTAACCTCGTTGATTTTGGTCAAACGAAGTACAGACGAAGCAATAGGATTTTTTAAAAAACCAAATTTGTTAAGACCTGCGACTTTTATTAAATCTTCTTTCGATATTAAACTCATGTTATTGGATTACCATTTGTAAAGTATTCTTGGACAATTGTTCCAATAGCACTTTTTGATCTTTATAAAATTTTTCTACCTCTTCAATATTAACATTACGCACCGTGAAAAGCGATACGTTTTGTATTAATTGGGTTTGGAAATTAGCATGTAAGTCTTGGACAAACTCAGCAATATGCCCGAATTTATCTTCCAAACACAATTCTAGCGAGATGGCAGAATTTTGCATCAAGGATACTTTGATATTATATTTTAAAAGTAGCGAAAAAATTTCTTTCAAATGATCTTCTGCAATAAAAGAAAAATCTCTTGTATCTACCATTAAATAATTTTGATTTTTTTTCAGAATATACGATTCCAGATACTGGTTGTCATCAGCATTGCCAATTTTGGTTCCTGGCATCGAAGGATCCAAGAAAGATTTTACAAAAAAAGGAATATCTTTCTGCTTCAGCGGTTGCAAGGTTTTTGGGTGAATTACCGATGCGCCGTAATAAGCCATCTCAATCGCTTCTTCGTAAGAAATGCTGCTTAACAATTCAACATCATCAAAAATTCTTGGATCGCCCGTCATCACACCAGGTACGTCTTTCCAGATTGTCATTTCTGACGCATCAAAACCATAAGCGAAAATCGCCGCGGTATAATCCGAACCTTCGCGGCCTAAAGTCACTGTAAAGTTATGTTCGTCTGAAGCTATAAAACCTTGTGTCACATAATTCTTTGAAGCATCCAATTTTTTAATATTCTCTTGTGTACCTTTCCAGTTAACAACACCTTCCCGATAGGTATTATCGGTTTTGATATAATCTCGTGCGTCCAACCAAACATTTCCGAACTGCGACTCGTTAAGAAATTCGCTAACAATTTTTGAAGAAATCATTTCGCCACAACTTACCACCTGGTCATACACGAAGTTATAATTCGGCGATTTGTTTCTTCTTAAAAAAGAGTCGATATCATCAAAAAACAAATTAATCTCAGCATAGACGGGATGTTCCTCGGGAAAAAGTCCTTTGGCAATATCGATATGAAATTGTTTTATTTCTTCTATTTCTTGTTGGTAGTCTTTCTTCGCGAAATAATCTGCCACCACCATTTCTAAGGCATTGGTGGTTTTTCCCATCGCCGAAACTACCATTAAACAATTTTTAAAACCCTGGTTATCAAGCACCAAAGCCACATTTTTTACACTCTCTGCATCTTTTACCGATGCGCCACCAAATTTGAATACTTTCACTTTACAAAGCTTTATTCTGAATATATTATTTTCAAACCCCAAAAATATTAATAATGACTGACTTAATAAAAAAACTTGTTAACAAATATTAACTTTATGAGAAATAAATTTTAAAATCCCATTATAATCATTTACCAAAGCGCATTATAAAAAATGAGAATTTTAATAACGCCAATGTCGGCATCTACATTTGGAATCATTAAAAACAAATCCAAAAAACATACTTATCATCAAAAAAAATTAAATTAATTTAAAATAAAATCAATAAAATCAACAAATTTCCTTAACTTTAAAAGAGTTTAGATTAATCAAAAAAAATCCATTAAATTTGGTCAATTTTCTAATAAATACTAAAAATGAGTAAAGAACCATTACAAACCCTAGGCGAATTTATCATTGAGAAACAAGATGACTTCAAATATTCTTCGGGTGAGTTATCGAGACTTTTGAGCTGTATCCGTATGGCTTCAAAATTGGTCAACAGAGAAGTTAACAAAGCCGGAATCGCTGATATTATCGGCATTGCAGGCAACGAAAATATACAAGGCGAACAACAACAAAAATTGGATGTTTTGGCTAATGAAATTTTCATTACAGCGCTTTCGCAACGCGAAGTGGTTTGTGGTATCGCATCGGAAGAGAACGATGATTTCATAGAAATCACTTGCAAAGGCAATGCGCATCTTAGCAAATATGTTGTATTAATCGATCCTTTGGACGGTTCTTCAAACATTGACGTTAACGTATCGGTAGGTACTATTTTTTCAATCTATAGAAGAATTACAAATCCTGGCGATCCTGTGGAACTGAAGGACTTTTTACAAAAAGGATCCAAACAAATTGCAGCAGGTTATGTCGTGTATGGTTCATCAACGATGATTGTCTATACAACAGGCAACGGCGTTAACGGATTTACACTAGACCCAGCAATCGGAACTTACTATTTGTCTCACAAAGATGTTAAGATTCCTACAAGCGGAAAAATATATTCTATTAACGAAGGTAACTATATCAAATTTCCACAAGGGGTAAAAGACTACATCAAATATTGCCAGGAAGAAGAAGCTGACAGACCTTATACATCGCGTTACATAGGATCTTTGGTATCAGACTTTCATAGAAATATGCTGAAAGGTGGCATCTACATCTACCCTTCTACATCGCAATCTCCAAAAGGAAAACTAAGACTATTGTACGAATGCAACCCAATGGCCATGTTGGCAGAACAAGCTGGCGGAAAAGCAAGCGACGGCTTCAAAAGAATTTTAGATATAGAACCGACAGAACTTCACCAGCGTGTGCCTTTCTTTTGTGGAAGCGCCGCTATGGTGACAAAAGCAGAAGAATTCATGTCTAAAGCAGTTGACAAAAATTAAGATATTGAAAACAGCAAGTTTCGAAAAATATACTTTAAACTTCAAACGCCCGAGTGGAACATCTCGCGGCGTTTTGAATATTAAAGAAACCTATTTCATTCGCATTTCCGAAGATGGAAAAACAGGAATCGGCGAAGCCAATCTTTTCAAAGGATTAAGCTTTGACGACGACGACGATTACGAAGAAGCTTTAACATGGGCTTGTCAGAATGTACATCTTGGGTTGCCACATCTTCGCGAAGAAATGATCAATCACCCTTCCATTATTTTCGGTTTAGAACAAGCCTTTCTCAATCTGGAACATGGCGACAATCTGTATTTTCCAAGCGATTTTACAGAAGCTAAAGATTCTATTCAAATTAATGGTTTAATATGGATGGGCGGAATCGATTTCATGAAGGAGCAAATTGAGGAAAAGCTCAAACAAAATTTCCATTGTATCAAATTAAAAATCGGTGTCGATTGGGACCATGAAAAACAAGTCATTGCCGAACTCCGAAAAAAATACCCTAAGGATATTTTGGAACTCCGTGTTGATGCCAACGGTGCTTTCTCTCCGGAAAAGGCGAAATCTGTTTTGGAAGAATTAGCAGACTTACAAATTCACTCTATCGAACAACCAATCGAAGCTGGCAACTGGAAAGCGATGGCACAACTTTGTGCCGAAACACCTACGCCAATTGCTTTGGACGAAGAACTTATCGGCATGCTCAACCGTGATTCCAAAATCGAATTATTAAAAGAAATTCAGCCGCAGTACATCATCTTAAAACCAACTTTGGTTGGTGGATTTTCTGGAAGCGACGAATGGATAGAACTGGCCGAACAACAACATATCGGTTGGTGGATTACTTCAGCTTTAGAAAGTAATGTCGGCCTCAACGCCATTGCACAATATACTTATCCAAAACACAATCCGATGCCACAAGGTCTTGGCACAGGTGGACTTTTCACCAATAACACAGCGTCTTGTCTGGAACTAAAAGGCGAACAACTTTGGTTTAAAAACTAAAATTGCTGATACAAATAACGGTTCGGGAAAGTGAGTTTTTCACTTTTTCGTTTTCCGTTTACGATGATGTGGACAATATTCATCTGGTCATCAAACAAATTATACAACATGCTAATCGAGGTTTCTACTTTTTTGGGATGTTCCACAACGGCAGATTCCAGATACACATCAACACTCTCGCTATCTTCTTCGAAACCTAGATAATTAATTTTCACAAATTGGTTATTGACTTTCAGTTTGACATATTCGGCGCAATAATTTTTCATTGCCTCATCTATTGCAGCCTTCACTTTTGCATCTTGAAATTTCAGATTTTTAGGGTATTTTTTATTAAGCGCATTTTCCATATCGTCTAAAAAGAATTTTCCCGAAATCTCAAAGGTCTTGGTTTTTTGATTATAATTAAATTCCAACGAGCCAACATGATAAGGGTGTACATTTTCTTTGAACGAAGAAAGCATAAAAAAAACAAACAGCAAAAAGAATATCACCTTTCTCAAAAGTCTTAGTATTAAAGTGTTTATACAGATCTTTTTAGTTTCAAAAAACTTTTCAAATTTAATTAAAATTTGTATTATCGCATTTGCTAAAAATTAAAACTATGCAGGATTTTTTATTTTATCTAAAACTCGGCTGGGAACACATTATTTCTCTCGACGCTTTGGACCATCAACTTTTTATACTAGCCTTGGTTGCAGTATATTCTTTTAATGATTGGAAAAAAATATTAATTCTTGTAACAGCCTTTACAATAGGCCATTCGGTGACATTAGCATTAAGTGTTTTCAATATGTTAAAAATCCCTTCCAATTGGGTAGAATTTTTAATTCCGTTGACCATCACGATTACGGCCTTGGATAATATTCTGATGAGAAACAAACAAAAAAGCCTTATGACGATGAATTATTATCTGGCTTTATTTTTTGGATTAATCCACGGAATGGGTTTTGCAAACACCGCGCGAATGATGTTAGCAAAAGAGCAAAGTATTTTTGTGCCGCTTTTAGGCTTTAATATTGGTTTAGAACTTGGTCAAATTGTCGTTGTTTTTGCAATTTTAATCATTCTTTTTATATTATTAAACATCTTTAAAGTCAACAGAAAAGATTGGATTATGTTTGTTTCTTCAGGCGTTTTTGCTTTGGCTTTAAAAATAACTTTAGAAAGAATTCCGTTTTAGACTAATAAAAATGTAACTTTTTCATAACTTCGTTACACTAATCTTATTCATAATCTTCATTCGAAATGAAATTAAAAATATCAGCAATCGCTATTAGCTGTTCTGCATTAGTATTTGCGCAGAACATTCAAAACAATCCAGGAAGCAATCATGGAAACAAATTTGAACAATTAGGCACGATTCTTCCAACACCTAATTCTTATAGAGCTGCTTCTGGAGCGCCTGGACATGCCTATTGGCAGAACCGTGCAGATTATGACATTTCGGCATATTTGGATGAAGACAAACGCAATCTACGTGGTGTAGAAACTGTAACCTACCACAACAATTCGCCAGACACTTTGGATTACATCTGGTTGCAATTGGATGAAAATCAACAATCAAGCGTTAAAAATGCGAATTATCAATTTTCATCAAAGCTTCCAACAACGATAACAAGTGACAACTTAAAAACCACCGACCTTCCTGCCAAAGACAATTCTTACGGGGTTAATTTAACGAAAGTTACAGATGCATCAGGCAAAAACCTTAGTTATGTGGTTAACAAAACCATGATGCGAATTGACCTTCCAAAAGCTATAAAAAAAGGCGAAACATTTACATTTAAAATCGAATGGAATTATAATATCCCCAACCGAATCCAACTTGGCGGTCGTGGAGGTTATGAGTTTTTCCCTGAAGATGGCAACGACTTATACACCATCACGCAATGGTTCCCACGACTTTGCGTCTATAGCGATTTCCAAGGTTGGCAGAACCACCAATTCACTGGGCGTGGAGAATTTGCTTTGGTGTTCGGGAATTATAAAGTAAGTATTAATGTTCCTGCGGATCATATTGTTGGCGCAACTGGCGAAGGAAAAAACTTCGACAAAGTTCTAACATCTGCACAATTTGCAAGATATCAACAAGCGAAAACCGCGAAAGAACCCATTGAAATTGTCACTTTAGAGGAAGCTAAAAAAGCTGAAAAATCTAAATCCAAAGAACGTAAAACTTGGATTTTTGAAGCCAAAGATGTGCGTGATTTTGCTTGGACATCGTCACGAAAATTTGTTTGGGACGGGATGAATGTCAACATTCCAGAAAACAACAACAATGTAATGGCCATGAGTCTTTATGGCAAAGAAGCCTATGGACTTTACCGAAAATATTCGACAAAAGCGGTAGCGCATACCATCAAAACTTATTCAGAATTTACGGTGCCATATCCGTATCCTGTAGCGCAATCTGTAGAAGCTGCCAATGGTATGGAATATCCGATGATTTGTTTCAATTACGGAAGAACCGAGAAAGACGGCACGTATTCTGAAGCGATAAAAAACGGCATGATTGGCGTAATTATCCATGAAGTGGGGCACAATTTTTTTCCAATGATTATCAACTCCGACGAAAGACAATGGAGCTGGATGGATGAAGGGCTGAACACTTTTGTACAGTTTTTAACAGAAACAAAATGGGATAACAAGTTCCCTTCTAGACGTGGTCCAGCAGACAAAATTGTTGATTATATGAAATTGCCAAAAGATCAACTAGAACCGATTATGAGCAACTCCGAAAACATTGTTCAGTTTGGCCCAAATGCATATTCTAAACCAGCGACAGGACTTAATATTCTTCGCGAAACTGTTATGGGACGCGATTTATTCGATCAAGCTTTCAAAACTTACTCCAAGCGTTGGGCATTTCGTCATCCAGAACCTGCAGATTTTTTCAGAACCATGGAAGATGCTAGTGGAGAAGATTTGGATTGGTTTTGGAGAGGTTGGTTTTACAGCACAGATCCTGTTGACATTGCTTTATCAAAAGTTTCTTTAGCGAAACCAAATTTCGATGCAAAACCAAATTCTAGACAAATTAATTATAAAATAGATCCACCCGCAGAAGATGACATTAATGACATTTCTAAAGTAAGAGCGCGTGAGCAAAAAACAAAATTTTATGTTGATGAGGACAAAGATCTGCAAGATTTCTATTACCGCTATGCAAGAGGTCAGGAAAAAATAGACACCAACAAAACCTATTCTTTCACCGAAGATTATTTTGACAGCTTATCAAAAGATGAACAAAATAAATTCAAAAACATACAAGCCTACCAATTGGATTTTGAAAATAAAGGAGGTATGGTGATGCCTATTATTTTAGAATTTACTTTTGAAGATGGATCAAAACTAGAGGACCATATCCCAGCACAAATCTGGCGACATAACGAACAGAAGGTTTCTAAAATCTATTATTTTGATAAAAGATTAAAATCTGTACAACTAGATCCACGCAAACAAACTGCCGATATCGACATCTCTAACAATTATTGGTCAACAACGGACAATGCTTTGCCAGAAAGCAAGTTCCAAGTTTTCAAACAAAAACAACAAGGCGCCGTGCGCGGTGCTTCTAATGGACAGCTTAATCCAATGCAGGCATCCGGAAAAAGTAAATAATATTGTCGACCTTCAAAAGAGGTTTTGTCCTAAAAATGTAAAAAGTAAGTTTAGCACAAAATCTCTTTTTTCGGCCTTGTTAATAAACATTAATTTTTAATAACAATTTTATTATCAATAACTTTCCCCATGTCAAACCCATTTGCCCCGCAATAAAATCCGAATTAATTCGTGAAAATTAGATAAAAACAGCTTCCCTCATTATTCTTTTTCTGCCAAAATTTCACATTTTTATTTTTCTTCTGCCAATATTTATCCAAGAACCCTAGACAAAGCACCAAGAACCAAGATGGCACATTCTTGGAGAATAAGAGAATAGATAAAAATTAAAAAATAAATATAATTATGTCAGTTAATTTCAAACCACTTTCAGATAGAGTTCTTGTTGAGCCTATCGCTGCAGAAACTAAGACTGCTTCAGGAATCATTATCCCAGACACAGCTAAAGAAAAACCACAAGAAGGTACCGTAGTTGCTGTTGGAGCTGGAAAAAAAGACGAACCTATGACGGTAAAAGTTGGAGACAAAGTACTTTATGGAAAATATTCTGGTCAAGAATTAAAATTAGATGGCAAAGATTTCTTAATCGTTAGAGAAGCTGACCTTTTAGGAATTATTGGTTAATTGCTATAGACAATAGGCAATAGGCATTAAGCTATAAGCAATGAGAGATTTCAGAAAATATGATGTTTGGCAACTAAATCATGAGTTTGTTTTAGAAATTTACAAAATCACCAATGACTTTCCCAAAGAAGAATTATATAATCTTACATCTCAATTACGAAGAGCTAGTGCTTCAATTCCAACAAATATAAGTGAAGGTTGTGGACGAAATTCAGATAAAGAATTTAATCATTTCCTAAACATTGCTTTAGGTTCAGCTTCTGAAACTGAATATTTAATTATTCTTTCAAAAGATTTAGACTTAATTGATAATTCAACAGCTTCAAATCTTTTAGAAAAATTAAATCATTTCAAAAGAAAATTATATAAATTAAAAGAAAAATTAAACTCGCATTAAGAATATAGCCGAAAGCTTATCGCTTAATGCTTAACGCATAAAAATTATGGCAAAAGAAATAAAATTCGATATTGAATCAAGAGACGCCCTAAAAAGAGGGGTTGATGCATTGGCTAATGCAGTAAAAGTAACTTTAGGACCAAAAGGTAGAAACGTAGTTATTGAAAAAGCTTTCGGTGCTCCACACGTAACTAAAGACGGGGTTTCTGTTGCAAAAGAAATTGAGCTAGAAGACAGAGTAGAAAATATGGGTGCTCAAATGGTGAAAGAAGTAGCTTCTAAAACCAATGACATCGCGGGTGACGGTACTACAACGGCTACAGTTTTGGCTCAGGCTATCGTAAGAGAAGGTCTTAAAAACGTAGCTGCAGGCGCTAACCCAATGGATTTAAAAAGAGGTATCGACAAAGCAGTAACGGCTGTTGTTGAAAACTTAAAATCTCAATCTCAAGCGGTTGGAGATTCTTCAGAAAAAATTAAACAAGTGGCTTCTGTTTCAGCTAATAATGATGAAACAATCGGCTCTCTAATAGCTGAAGCTTTCGGAAAAGTAGGTAAAGAAGGAGTTATCACTGTTGAAGAAGCTAAAGGCATCGATACAACAGTAGATGTTGTTGAAGGTATGCAATTCGATAGAGGTTACCAATCTCCATACTTCGTTACTAACCCAGAGAAAATGATCGCTGAGTTAGACAATCCTTATATCCTTTTAGTAGAGAAAAAAATCTCTTCAATGAAGGAATTATTACCAGTTCTTGAGCCAGTTGCACAAGGTGGAAAATCATTATTAATCATCTCTGAAGAGGTTGAAGGTGAAGCTTTGGCTACTTTAGTGGTAAATAAACTTAGAGGTTCTCTTAAAATTGCTGCTGTAAAAGCACCTGGATTTGGTGACAGAAGAAAAGCAATGTTAGAAGATATCGCAATTTTAACTGGTGGACAAGTAGTTTCTGAAGAAAGAGGAATTACTATGGAAAACCTTACTTTAGACATGCTAGGAACTGCTGAAAAAGTAGTTATCGATAAAGACAATACAACTATTGTAAACGGTGCTGGTGACGAAGCTCAAATTAAAGGAAGAGTTTCTCAAATTAAAGCTCAAATAGAGTCTTCTACATCTGATTATGATAAAGAAAAACTTCAGGAAAGATTGGCTAAACTAGCTGGTGGTGTGGCTGTACTTTACGTAGGTGCTGCTTCTGAAGTGGAAATGAAAGAGAAAAAAGACAGAGTAGATGACGCTTTACACGCTACAAGAGCAGCTGTGGAAGAAGGTATCGTAGCTGGTGGTGGTGTAGCTTTAGTAAGAGCGATTTCTGCATTAACAAACCTTACTGGTGAAAACCCTGACGAAACTACTGGTATGAAAATCGTAAAAAGAGCTATTGAAGAGCCATTAAGACAAATTGTAAGCAATGCAGGTGAAGAAGGTTCTGTAGTTGTTGCTAAAGTTGCTGATGGTTCTGGTGATTTCGGATACAATGCTAAAACTGGTGATTATGTAAACATGCTTGAAGCAGGTATTATAGACCCAACTAAAGTAACAAGAGTTGCGCTAGAAAATGCAGCTTCTGTTTCTGGAATGCTTTTAACTACGGAATGCGTAATTACAGAAGTAAAAAAAGATGATCCAGCAATGCCTCCAATGGGTGGTATGCCAGGAATGATGTAAGCATCTTTGATGCCCAAAATAAAAACCGTTCAGAAATTCTGAACGGTTTTTTTATTATTCCTATGTCCCGTCCTGAAATAGCGATACAAAAAAAATAATCGTTATTATGGAAGAAAGAAACAATTATGTCAAACGCACTCAGCGCGATTACAGTATGTCTTTTAAGTTGAACGTTGTAAAAGAAATCGAGTCTGGAGAACTCTCTACCACTGTTGCTTGCCGAAAATATGGCATCCAAGCTCGAAGCACAGTTGTGAGTTGGCTCAGAAAATTTGGTACCTTTGATTGGGAGAACCAAACGCCTTCGAATATGCCAAAGTCACCAGAACAAAAGATCATGGAGCTTGAAGCCCAAGTAAAGCTTTTGCAAAAGCAGAAGGCTTTCCTTGAGAAACAGGCTTATGTGGCTGATAAAAAAGCCATTATTTTCGATATGATGATTAACCTTGCCGAAGAGGAATATCAAATTGATATACGAAAAAACTCACCACCCGAACTATCGACTCTTTCCGAAAGGAACAAAAAGAAACCATAAGTTTCTCCTGTGAATTGTTCGGGGTGGACCGACAGGTTTATTATCGTCATTTAAAGCGAAGAGCAAAGCGGCAGCAAAGTGCACAGCAGGTTGTGGATTGGGTTGGAGAAATAAGGATTGTCCATCCCAAAATGGGTGGAAAAAAATTATATTTTCTTTTGAAAGAGAAACTTGAAATCTTAAAGATTGGCAGAGACAAATTCTTTGATATCCTAAGAGCTAACCATTTGTTAATCATCCCTAAAAGATGTTATCACAAAACAACCAATTCGTATCATCGTTTTAAGAAACATAAAAATTTAATTAAAGATTATCAATGCAGAAAACCAAATAATGTATGGGTGTCGGATATCACCTACTTGGGAAACAGAGAAAATCCTGCCTATTTAAGCTTGATAACCGATGCTTATTCTAAGAAAATCGTAGGCTTTGACGTGTCGGATTCTTTGGCTACAGCATCTTGTTTAAATGCTCTAAAAATGGCATTGAAAAAAGAAAACCCGAAGAGTCTTATTCATCACTCAGACAGAGGATTACAATATTGTTCCGATGATTATCAAAAGTTATTAAAAAAGCATAAAATACGTTGTAGTATGACACAAGAATCAGATCCTTATGAGAATGCCATAGCCGAAAGAATTAATGGAATTTTAAAACAAGAGTATGATATTGATAAATCTAATGTAGATTTGAATACAAGAAAGATTTTGGTCAAACAAACCGTAAAGGTCTATAATGAGTTACGACCGCATTTGTCAAACTATTATTTAACACCGATGCAAATACACCAGCAACAAGATTTAATACCAAAATCGTACAAAAAGAAAAACAGTACAAATACGAATATATGTACTGTTTAAAATAAAATTTTATTGGTCTAATCCTGTATCATTTTTTCAGGACGTTACACTAATTCAAAAGCAAGTAAAACAAAATACAATTTCAACAACAACTAAAGCTTACATTTAAAAAAATCATAACATATTCAAACTTAGTTAACAAATTATTTATAAATATTATTAACTTTATAAAATAATTACATACCCCAAATTCGGTATTTTATATGTCATAATTTTTTATAATTTTTGTATAAACTAATAACCATGAAAATCCAAGTTGCTATTGTCGAAGACGATAAGAACTATAATAACACGCTTAAAAAGCTGATTAATTATAATGAGCAAATGTGTTGTGTCGGGCAGTTTTTTTCGGGCAAAGCAGCTCTGGATAATCTGGTAACACTCAAGCCTGAAATCGTACTCATGGATCTTCAACTCTATGATTCTTGGGGGACCGACATTATTAGGGATTTAAAAATTCAAGATTCCAAAATACAATTTATCATTTGTACCAATTATGAAGACGACGAAAAAGTTTTTGACGCGCTTCGTTCTGGCGCTGTTGGTTATTTAATAAAAGGCGAAAGTTTAGAAAATATAACCCAAGCTATTATTACGGCATACAATGGCGGCAGTCCTATGAGTAACAATATTGCCAAAAAAGTATTGCTCCATTTTCAACATCAGGAACAAGATCAACAATTGGTAGACGAATTAACACCTACCGAAAAATACACTCTCAATGGCTTGGCAGAAGGGCTTCAGTACAAAGAAATTGCCGCTAACAAAGGTATTTCTCCTGAAACCGTAAAAAAACACGTTGCCAGTATCTATCGTAAACTAAATGTCAACAACAAAGTTGAAGCACTTAATAAACTGAATTATAACAAATATTAAAAACATAACAAACCATGAATCAGGATCAAGAACCACCAAACATATCAGGACCGATTCCTCAGGATAAAGCCTTTGAAATGATGAAAAATTTCGAAGATGCTTTTGGTGGGGACATTCTTATTGGCAAAACTTTTAAAATAAGTTATACTTTATTACAAGGTTTAATTAGCCAAAGAAAAGATTTGGTTTTACGATTTGCACAAGTTGACAAAGAACTCAATCTACTTTTTATTGATGAAAATACAAAAACCAAATTACTAATCGATCCCCATGTTGCAGCAGAAGTTGACAGTACTGTAACCGATGCGATGCGAAATAACTTCAACGATGCTAGCAAAGGATTAAGACCGAAGTTTGATAACTACATCACAAGAATGTTTGACGACGGCACAACGCACGAGAACACGCGACAAATCACCATAACTTATGAAAATAATTTTGACGCCTTTGATCCTCAAAAATATACAGGAATAATTTTGCAAATGGCTATTGACAGCAATACAACTGATAGAGATAGATTACACAAATTAACTTTTGTAATGCATTTTGAACCCAAAGCGGCTTCTCCTACAAAAGTAGTCTATTACGATTTCATGCAGTTATGTCCGCCTGGTCAGTGTTTCTAAATGACTGTACTATATATTTATTTAGTTATTGTTCTATTATGTTTTGCTTCTTCTATTATCAACAAAGAAGCAAAACATAATTTTCTATGGCTTTATTTTGCTTCGGTTTTTACATGTGAGATACTCAATATATTAAAGATTTTACCTTACATGGTATATGTCCTTACAATGCCTATTTATATATTATTCTTTATTTATTATTTTAGTTCAGAAGAAAAAAACAAAATAATAAGTTGGATACTCGCGATAGGAACACTTATTACAAGTACACTCTACTATAAAAAAGATGTCAATTATCAAATCATACTAAGCGTTAATATGAGCTTTGTCTATATTTTTCTAAGCTTACGATGGTTTTTTCTACAACTGCAACATACAGATCTGATTCCTATTTTTAAAAAACAAAAATTTTGGGTGTCAACCAGTCTTCTTTTTTTCGGAATCGTCTTTATATTCCGGATGGTTCCTGTCAATATTTTTGATGTCGTTGATAAAGATTTTTTAATGGCGATCAATAAAAGTTTTCATTATGCCGTAATTATATCTTATCTTTTATTTTTAAAAGCAACAACTTGTAAAGCATGATTCTAGCCGTTCCTTATGAAGTAAAATTAACTTTTGCATTTGCTGTTGTGCTTTTGCTGCTTTTTATTGGCTTTCTCATCTTCGTCGTTTTACTTTATAACAAGAACCAAATCAATCATATTAAAGAAAACCAAATTAAAGATATTGAACATAAAAACCTTATTCTCCAAAAAGAAATAGAAAAACAAAAATCCTTACAATCCGAAAGAGAAAGGATTTCGCATGACATGCACGATGATATAGGCGCGGGACTTTCTGCCATTAAATTGCAATCCGAAATCCTCAAACACAACATCGATAACAAAAGTATTAGCAAAACAGAAATCGATGAACTTATCCGGATTTCTGAAGAGATTAATCTTTCTATGCGGGAAATATTATGGTCTCTTAATTCTTCAAACGATAATCTGCGCCGCATGATTGACTATTGCCAAAACTATGTGGACAGTTATTTATCCAAAACAGATATTGAGTTTTCATATTCCCAAAACATTGAAAATCCGGACAAAATAGTGAGCGCCGAGATACGTCGCAATGTGTTATTAATTATAAAAGAAGCCTGCCACAATATCGTAAAACACAGCCAGGCAACCCATGTTAGTTTTGATGTTAAAGAAAATCAAAATGACATTGCAATTACAATTCAAGACAATGGAATCGGCATACAGCAAGAACGCGTGGATGGCTACGGACTAACAACCATGAAATCTCGAGCAGAAAGTATCGGCGGTGATTTTGAAATCTGTAAAGAGTCCAAAGGCACCAAAATTAATATCAGCATAAAACTAGACCACGAATAATAAAGGCTAGAACTTCTAAAGCCTTTGGTTTTTCTTACATTCCTGCTTATATATAAATTCTACCATGCTTACATTATAACTTAAGTTGGGCACACCAAATTAAATTAACACTTGACAACTTCGTGTGTAAATATTTAAATAAACTTAAATATGAATTGCTTTTAATTAAATTTTATATTTACAAAACCTAAACTTACTATTAAAATGAAAAAATGTTTACCATTATTAGCAGCATTCTTTTTTTCGAATGCTGTTGTAGCACAAGAAAGTCAAGCTTTCCATGCAACAATGGACGGAAAAAGTGCTATTGAACTTCAAAAACTATTTCCCAGCGAAGTTGAAATTTTAAAGACAACCGACAATCAATCGGCCGTTTTCTTAACCGAAAAAGCCGCGCAACATCTTCACAAAAATATTCTGACACATGGTCCTGGTTATGTTTATCAACAAGATGCAGAAACAGCCTTGGACGTTTTATCAAAAAAAACAGATAACAACCAAAAGCTTCTTAATCTTACAATAACTGAAAACGATTGGGTTAATCATAGTATTTCTAAAGTAAATGCCGAGAATATTAAAAATCATATCATGACTTTGCAGGCTTATGGCACACGTCGTCACGATAATCCCAAAGGGAAACAGGCGGCACTTGACCTAAAGACAAAATGGGAAAATATGATAACCGCTTCTGGACGCACAGACATTAGCGTTTCCATCTTTAACCACAATGCAACACCAATGCCTTCTGTAATTTTGAAAATTAACGGCGCCACAACGCCTAACCAATCGGTTATTATTGGTGGACATTTGGATTCGATTTCTTTTTCTGGACAAGCGCCTGGCGCAGACGATAATGCTTCTGGAATAGCCAGTATTACTGAAATGTTGCGCGTATTACTTGACATTAATTTCAAACCTCAAAGAACGATTGAAATCATGGCTTATTCTGCTGAAGAAGTTGGATTGGTGGGATCAAAAGATATTGCACAAAAGTATGCTTCTGAAAACAAAGACGTGTTGGCGTATGTGCAATTCGACATGACCAATTATAAAGGATCGGCAAAAGACGTGTATTTAACAACCGATTCTTATAATAGCAATGATCTCAATTTGTTTTTAGTAGAGTTGATGGAACATTATAACAAAACGGGCGCACATACATTCACTTACGGCAATACGATTTGTAACTATGGTTGCTCGGACCATTTTAGCTGGGCACAAAAAGGCTACAATGCCGCGTTCCCTTTTGAAGCGAGTTTTGATGACTCTAATCCGTACATCCATTCTTCGCAAGATCTAATTTCTGTTAGCGGAAGCACAGCAACACATGCTGCAAAATTCGCAAAATTAGGTTTAGAATTTTTAATAGAAGCGGCAAAATCCAGCCAAGCTTATATGGCTGTACAAACTACTAAAACTAATGATTTTAAAGTTGTTGTTGATAAGAAAATTTTAAAACTTATCAATTTTAAAACCGACATTACATCTATTAAAATAATAGATGCTTCTGGGAAAATTGTAAAAGAGGTTGTTAATCCAAAATCAGATTTTATTTCTTTAGAACATTTAAAAGAAGCCTATTATCTCTGTGTTATCGAAGATAATAATGGAAAAATAAGTACTACAAAATTTATTAATCAATAAAAAAGTCCCAGAAAGTTAACTTTCTGGGGCTAATTCTATCACAAGACCTTCTAGTTCATCGGTTGCGGGAATTTGGCAACTAAGACGGCTATTGGGTTTTACATTGTAAGCTTCATCCAGCATCGCTTCTTCGTCCACTTGCATTTCTGGTAAAGCAAGGTTTTCGCTTAACACATAACATTGGCAAGATGCACACATCGCCAAACCGCCACAGATACCGATTGTTCCTTCTGGAACCAACTCGTACGCGCGAATAACCTCCATAAGACTCATCGCCATATCGGTAGGCGCTGCAACATCATGAGAAACGCCTTCTCTATCTATGATTGTAATATTTACATCAGACATTTTTTAATCTTTTTACAAATTTAATAAATATTAGTGGTAAAGAAAATTTCGATTGAGAATAAAAATACCTAGAACTCGGTATATTTTATCATTTAATATAACTTAAATTTGATGTAAGAAAATGTTTGACAACATATTTTTATAGTCCTCAGTTAGAATAACCATGAATTCTTAAATCATATTTCACAGTTTTATTATTTAAATTTATCACTAAAAAAAGCCTAAGTCAAAAACTTAGGCTTTATGTATATATTTTAAAAACTGATTAATCTATTGATTTCACAACGGCTTTTTCAGCTTCTTTTCTTGTTCCATCAAAACCATCAATTCCTGATACTGTCGTATATTTAAGAACAAACTTCTTACCTGGATTAAGTCTGTTATAAACACTTTGACACATCAAGGTCGCCTCGTGGAAACCACAAAGAATCAACTTCAATTTCCCAGGATAGGTATTGATATCGCCGATGGCGTAGATACCATCAATATTGGTTTGGTAATCCAATGCGTTGTTAACTTTAATTGCATTTTTTTCAATGTCTAAGCCCCAACTTCCTAAAGGTCCCAACTTCGGCGTTAACCCGAACAATGGAATTAAATAATCGGTTTCAATAACGGATGTTTCACCATCTTTAGTAACTTCAATAGCGGTTAACTTCTCCTCACCTAGCAATCCTGTGACTTCGGCTGGAGTTATAAGATTAATTTTTCCCGCTTTTTTAAGTGCTGATACTTTTTCAACAGAATCTAGAGCACCACGGAATTCGTTTCTTCTGTGAATTAAGGTAACATCCGAAGCAACCTCTGCCAAGAAGATCGACCAGTCCAATGCAGAATCTCCTCCTCCTGCGATAACGACTTTTTGGTCGCGGAACATTTCTGGATTTCTCACGAAATATTCAACGCCATTTTCTTCAAATTTATCAAGATTTTCCAACTCAGGTTTACGAGGATCGAAACTTCCAAGTCCTCCAGCAATAGCAATTGCTTTACCTTTGATCTTGGTTCCTCGATTGGTTGTTACAATAAAATCACCTTCTTCCGTCTTCTCATAAGTCATTGCTTTTTCTGACAAAGAAAACTGGGGCTCGAATTGTTTGATTTGTTCCATCAAATTATCAACAAGAACGCCGGCATCTACACTAGGAAAACCAGGAATGTCAAAGATTGGTTTTTTGGGATAAAGCTCCGTTAATTGTCCGCCAGGTTGTGGCAAAGCATCAATAAGATGACATCTTAACTTTAATAATCCTGCTTCGAATACCGCAAATAATCCTGTTGGACCTGCGCCTATAATAATAATATCTGTTTCGAACATTGTATAAAAATTTTCTGTATGCAAAGCTAAACATTTCAAGTACATTTAGCTTGATAGTCAATAATGATATTGATTAGTTTTATTTAATTTTAATTAATTATTACGCTGAATAAGAGCCATATAAAAGCCATCATAACCTTGGCTCGGCATTATCTTTTCTTCTTTTACCAAAGAATAATTCGGATTTTTTGTCAAAAATTTTTCAACCTGAAGATTATTTTCTGATGGCAAAATAGAACAGGTCGCATAGATTAACTGTCCTCCTACTTTTATCATTTTAGAATAATCTTGAAGAATTTGTTCTTGCTCACCTTTGATTCTATCGATAAAATCTTGGTCAATTTTCCATTTGGAATCTGGATTTCTTTTCAAAACCCCAAGTCCAGAACATGGCGCATCAATTAACAGACGATCCGCTTTATCGTGCAATCTTTTGATAACTTTAGAATCCGAAATAAAACGAGGTTCAATATTATGCGCACCAGCACGTTTTGCACGACGCTTAAGCTCTGCCAACTTCCATTCGAAAATATCAAGCGCAATAATTTGGCCTTTATTCTTCATCAAAGCGGCTAAATGCAGCGTTTTTCCTCCTGCGCCAGCACAAGCATCTACGACGCGCATACCTTCTTTAACGCCCAATAACTCACCAATTAACTGCGATGAAGCATCCTGAACTTCGAACAAGCCATCTTTAAAAGCAGATGTTAAAAATACATTTTTCTTCTCCTCCAACTGTACAGCATCTGGATAACCATTGATGGTGAATGCTTCGACCTGTTCGTCTTTAAGATCGGCAACCAATTCTTTAGGTGTTGTTTTCAACGTATTGGCACGCAAAACAGTTGGTGCTTGTTCGTTAAGTGCCAGCATTTCTTTTTCCCATTTTGGTCCCAACTCTTTCTCCAAAGTTTCTGCTAACCAATCTGGAATCGAATATTCTATTGCTTTTGTCGGCAAATAACCTTTTTTAAGTTTGGTTAAAATATCTGCAATTTTTACACCGTCAAATTCTTCAAACTTCTTATAATGGGTTTTGCTCCAAAGCAGATAAGCTAGGATTAGTTTGTAAACATTATTCGGTTTAACACCTTCTCCCATATAATATTCGAGGCGTTTTTTCCAACGGATAATGTTGTAGAAAATCTCCGATACAACTTGTCTGTCCTGGCTTCCCCATTTTCTATTGGCTTTCAAAAGTCTTTCGATAACTTTATCAGCATATTTTTTCTCCTGAAAAAATGTTTCTTGTAAAGCGTCGTGGATGCCGATAAGAAGATTGCGATGTATTAATTCCATAAAGTAAAGCTTCTAATAATAAAGAAGTGTGCAAATTTACGAAAAATAAAAAAGTTCAGAAATTAATTCTGAACTTTGGATATTTCGTTTTGCTTGGTTTTATTTTTGGGCAAAAGGCTCACTTCTACATCACTCCAATTTTCTCCCGTTTTGATGCGGTGTATTTGCATATCAGAAACGCCAAATCTTCTCGCCAATCTTGCCATAGGCTCGCCTTTTTGCAATTTCATTTTGATGAAAACAACATCGCTGTACGATAACTTGGCATGATCTCTATGTTTTTTTTCTTTACGTTCTAATTTGAGATTATGTTCTATCCATTTCGGGCTTTTCAAGCCATGTTCCACAACTTCTTCTTTTGTAGCCCATGCGAGATTTTCTGCTCTATTGTCTTTTTTATCAAAATTTTTATGAATAACAAATTTCTTAGTTTCTGGTTGATCATTTTCTACAAACAATTCGGCAACAGCTTTGTGCACCAAAACATGAAAATATTTGGCGCGTTTCTTATTAATCTTTGCGCGTTCTTTGGAAAGTTTTTTTAACAATTTATCTAAAGCTTCTTTTTTAGAAAATAGTTTTCTCTCAATTTTTCGACTTTCATCGTAAATGGTGGATTTTTTCTTTAGTGAAGCATTCAAAACTTTAATTTCTGCACGAAGCTCATCGACTTCTTTTTGAAAATCAGATAAAGCTGCAGCAGAAACTTCATCCATTTCTGCCAATCTTTTGAAACGGATAATTGGATAGCCTTCTTGTAAGCCGCCATTTATAATTCTGCCTTGGGGACAATTTACACTATAAGATTTGACTTCTCCATAAACAGAAAATTCGAGTTTTGTATTCTCATCCTGAGATTCATCGTTTGGATATACTTTCCAAATTACATTAGTTCTCTCCACATTAATTACATTTTGAACAAAAATAGGAATTCAGATCAAATAAAGTCCAAATAGAGACTTAAAAACATGATTTATTAACATATTTTATAGAATTCATTCGGTCTTGGCATGGTATTTAATAAAATTGATGCCTAACAACTTAGGCTAAGACAATCTACTAATCAAGCTAAACAAAAAATTAACGCAGAAGGTATTGGTGAGATTTTTTTACCAAAACAGCGTTTACTGTTAATTTATTGTTAATTACGTTTTGACATTTTTGTTAAATATAATAATTTAATAATTTTGTCAAACTTTTTTGTTAAAACCTAGAAATGAGTCAAGAAATCAAAAAGGATGACACCGAAGCAATAATCCGAAGAACCGCTAAAAAATTATTTTTTGGTGAAGGAAAATTCAATGCTACAACGCAAGAAATAGCTGATGCTGCAGGTGTTAACCGTACTTTAATCAATTATTATTTCCGTTCAAGAGACAATTTGTTTAATTCAGTTTTTGAAGAAGCCCTTAAAAAGGAGAAGGAAAAATCAGAATTTATTCTTAACTCTGAGATGACTTTCAAAGAAAAATTAAGTTTTTTCATCGAAGATTCTATGAACAAAGCGATGCAGTATCCATATTTGGAAATCTATATTGTAACACAAATGAACCAAGGTTGTGTCTACAACAAGCCGGAAAACTATGACGAGATCATGTTAAAATTAGGCGATGAGTTGGAGAACGAAATAAAAATTGGGAATGTTAAACCAATTTCGGTGCAACAATTCTTACTCAATTTAGCATCTTTAGTTTCTTTTCCTACTTGCATGCGTCCTTTGCTAAAGGAAACCATGAAGTTAGATGATGAGGCGTTCGACAATCTTCTAAAAGAGCGAAAAGAAATCATCCTCAATACTTTATTTTTAAATTAAGAAAAACGTAGAATTTATATATTATGAAACATTACACTAATTACAAAGCGAAAGCCATATTATCTGGCGCGCTATTAGTGTTCGGTATGTTTTCTGGTATTGCCCAAGAGTCGGTTTCCTTATCGGAAGCCATTCAGAAAGCTTTACAAAACAAAGCCGAAGCCAAGAAAGCTGCTTTGCAAGTGCAAAAAGCAGAGTACAAAATCGACGAAGCGAGAGCGGGCGCACTTCCACAAGTGAAAGTTGGCGGAAACCTCACCTACAACCCAGTCATCCAACAGTCTGTTTTACAGATGGGCGACCAAACTTTGGTTGTTAAAATGGGACAACCCTGGACTTCCAACATCGCAGCAACAGTTAACCAAGCGCTGTTTGACCAAAAAGTTTTTATTGGTCTAAAAGCAGCAAAATCAACTAGAGAATTTTATGTTCTTAATGCCCAGTTGACGAATGAGCAGATTATTGCCAATGTGGCTACCGCATACTACAACGTCTTTATTCAAGAAGAAAATCTTAGAACTCTAGAAGCCAGCTACAACAACACAGAAAAGGTACGAAACATTATAAAAAGTCTTGTTGATAATGGTCTGGCAAAACAGATCGACCTGGACAGAACCAATGTACAGTTAACCAACATCGCTTCTAACAAGCAAAGAGTAATTAATGGCGTTGAATTATCAAAAAACGCACTTAAATTCTACATGGGAGTTCCTATGGAAACCGCTATTGTTTTAGAAGAAAAATCAATTGAGCCAAAGCCAGAACTTATAGAAACATTAGCCAATATGGATAATCGTTCTGAAGTTAAAGTTTTGGAAAAACAAAAAGAGTTATTACAATATAATAAAAAAGCGACACAAGCGGCACTTTACCCAACGGTAGGACTACAAGGTCAATATGGTTGGTATGGTATGGGAACAAAATTTCCATTGACCAATGGTACATCAAACGGTGTTAACTGGAGCGACTTTGCATCTGTTGGGCTTAATGTCAACATCCCCATCTTCACAGGTGGAGCTACGAAAGCCAGAATACAGCAAGCTGAAATCGACATTCAGGATGTAGAACAGGATATCGAAAATACCAAACAAAGTTTAAATCTAGATTACAAAAACTCTGTTACTAATATCGAAAATGCTTTAATCAACCTTAATAGCATGAAAGATAATGTGGACTTAGCTGAGAAAGTTCAGAAAAATACACAGTCTAATTACCAATATGGTTTGGCAAATCTAACCGAGCTTTTGGACTCAGAAAATGCTTTAACACAAGCGAGACAAAACTATGCTAATGCATTATTGGATTATAAACAAGCCGAAATTCAGTTAATCAAAGCTAAAGGAGAACTTAATACCTTAACACAACCATAATAAATAAACGATTCAGAAAATGAAAAAAACTCTTATATATATCATTGTAGCAGCGGTTCTTGTAGGATTGTTCGTGTACAAAATTACCACCAACAAAGAAGAACAAACGGCTAAAGTAGCTGAAGTTGCTAAACAAGTTGACAAAATTAATGTAAATGTTATAACAGCATCTAGATCAGACATTAATACAGATTATTCTGCCAACGGAACTTTTATTCCTAAAGCTGAGACTAATCTTTCTTCGGAAATTGCTGGTCGTGTGGTAAGTGTTTTGGTAAAAGAAGGTTCTAGAGTTGGCGCTGGACAAGTGGTTGCAACCATCAAAAAAGATGCAATCGAAGTAGACATGACACAAGCGCAAAACAATTTGCAAAACGCTATTATTGATAATCAACGTTACGAAAATGCTTACAAAACAGGTGGTGTAACAAAACAACAAGTTGATAACTCTAGACTACAACTTAAAAATGCACAGGCTGCAGTACGTGCACAAGGCGTGCGAGTTAACGATGCGACAGTCCGTGCAGGTATCAGCGGAACAATTAACAAAAGAATGATTGAGCCTGGTGCTGTAGTTTCTCCAGGAACACCAATGTTCGAAATCGTAAATATTAACACGCTTAAACTTTCTGTTTTAGTAGACGAAAGTCAGGTTGGAAAAATTCAGTTAGGGCAAATCGTAAATATTAATGTTAATGTTTTACCAGAAGAATCTTTCGCAGGTAAAATTACATTTATCGCCCCAAAAAGTGATGCGTCGCTTAACTTCCCAGTAGAAATCGAAGTTGCAAATAATGGGCAGCTAAAAGCAGGTATGTACGCTACAGCTATCTTCAAAACCAACCACGGTGCCGCTACTCAAAATATGTTAACAGTTCCTGCTGAAGCTTTCGTAAATGGAGTAAGTTCTGGACAATTATTTATCGTGAACAATGGCGTTGCTAAAATGGTAAAAGTAACTACCGGAAAAGTGTACGGTGATAAAGTACAAATCCTTTCAGGTCTTAATGGTGGCGAACAAGTAATTACCAGTGGGCAAATTAACCTAAACGAAGGATCAAAAGTCAATATTGTAAAGTAAGTTAGAACATGAAGTTAGCAGAAATATCGATCAAAAGACCAACTTTAGTAATTGTACTTTTTACATTACTAACCTTGGGCGGATTGCTGAGTTATTCCATGATGGGATACGAGCTTATCCCAAAATTTGAAACCAATATGGTAACCATTTCTACGGTTTATCCTGGAGCTTCACCAAGTGAGGTGGAAACTTCGGTAACCCGAAAAATTGAAGATGCCGTTGGTTCCCTAGAAAACGTAAAAAAAGTAGAAGCATCTTCGTATGAAAGTTTATCGGTAATTATGGTTCAGTTGAATACTGGTGCCGATGTAGATTTCGCATTGAATGATGCCCAACGTAAAGTAAATGCCATCCTTTCTGAACTTCCTGATGATGCGGATGCGCCATCACTTAACAAATTCTCGCTAGACGATATGCCAATTATGACATTGAGTATCTCCAGTGAAAAACTAAACTCGAAAGAACTTTACGATCTTTTAGATAAAAAAATTGAGCCTACCTTTTCTCGTGTAAATGGTGTGGCACAAATTGACCTTGTTGGTGGACAAGAAAGAGAAATTCAAGTCAATATTGATGAGAAAAAATTGCAAGGCTACGGACTGTCAATTGGACAAGTTCAGCAGGCTATTTTATCCTCCAATTTGGATTTCCCAACGGGTAATGTTAAAACAAGAACGTCAAAATCTACCATTAGATTAGCGGGTAAATACAAGTCTATTGAAGAAATGAGAAACCTAGTTATCGCGGATAACAATGGTGCTCAGGTTCGTTTGTCAGACATTGCAACTGTATTCGATACAACTCAGGATATAGAAAAATTGGCGCGTTACAACCAACTTTCAACCATATTAATTCAGGTTAAAAAACAATCTGATGCCAATGCGGTAGCGGTTTCGGAGAGTATTCAGAAAACCATGCAGGAAGTGGAAAAAAACTACGCAGCACAAGGTATTAAACTGAATATTGTAAACGACTCAACAGAGTTTACACTAGCTGCAGCCGATCACGTAATCTTCGACTTGTTCTTGGCGATTATCTTGGTAGCAGTGGTGATGTTGTTATTCTTACACTCTATTCGTAACGCATTTATCGTAATGGTAGCCATTCCGATGTCGTTAATTGCAGCTTTCATTGGTATGAACTTAATGGGTTATACCCTAAACTTGATGTCGTTACTAGGGCTTTCGCTCGTGGTTGGTATCTTGGTGGATGACGCGATTGTGGTGTTAGAAAACATTTACCGTCACATGGAGATGGGTAAATCTAAAATTAGAGCCGCTTATGATGGTGCTTCAGAAATTGGATTTACAGTAACAGCAATTACATTGGTAATTGTGGTGGTGTTCTTACCAATTGCGATGAGTACAGGTTTGGTAGCTAACATCTTGGCGCAATTCTGTGTTACGGTAGTTATTGCCACTTTATTATCATTATTGGCTTCATTTACCATTATTCCTTGGTTGTCATCAAGATATGGTAAACTAGAACATTTAACAGGTAAAAACGCTTTCCAAAAATTCATCCTTTGGTTCGAAAAACAATTGGATGTATTCACACACTGGATTTCTGGTATTTTGGAATGGTGTCTTAAAACCACTTTAAGAAGAGTAACTACAGTTATTGTAACATTCTTACTATTACTTTCATCGTTTAGTTTAGTAGGTTTAGGATTTATCGGTGGTGAATTCTTCCCGAAATTGGATAAAGGTGAATTCTTGGTTCAAATGGAATTGCCGAAAGATGCTTCTATTGAAAAAACCAACCAAGTCACTTTGGAAGTTGAAAGATTCTTGAGAGAATATCCAGAAGTGGTAAACATGATTACAACTGTTGGACAACAATCTGGAGGAATGGGTGCCGCTCAATCTACAGCCTATCAATCGGAAGTTCACGTTATATTAACCGACAAGTCTGAAAGATCCGAAAGTACAGATATCTTATCTGCAAAAATTAAAAGAGATCTTGAGGAGAAATTCACAGGAGTAGAATTTAAAACGGCACCAATGGGTATTATGGGGGCGGAAAGAGCGCCAATTGAAATGGTGGTAACCGCTCCAGATGTAGAAACAGCAACTAAAGAAGCGGAAAGAATTTTAGCTTTATTGAAAAAAGTTCCTGGCGCTATTGGTTCCGAACTTTCTACAGATACAGGTAACCCTGAAATCCGTGTGAACATGGATCGTGACAAAATGGCTTCGCTAGGTCTTAACCTTTCTAGTGTTGGGCAAGCGATGCAAACAGCTTTCAATGGTAATACAGATGGTAAATTCCGTGCTGGTGAATACGAATACGATATCAATATTAGATTTGCTGATGAAAGTAGAAAATCTATTGAGGATGTTAGAAATTTAATTTTCATTAATACAAAAGGAGAACAAGTAAGACTTAGTCAATTTGCTGATGTAGAAATGAGTTCTGGACCGAGTTTGTTACAACGTCGTGACAAATCTCCAGCGGTGAAAGTTCAGTCAAAAGTAGTAGGTCGTCCTTCGGGAGATGTTGCTAACGAATGGGCTGCTATGTTCATGGATAATGAGAAAACAAAACCTGCAGGTGTAGATTACATTTGGGGTGGAGATATGGAAAATCAATCCGAAGGTTTCGGTACTTTAGGGATTTCATTATTAGCAGCGATTATCTTGGTATACTTGGTAATGGTTTCTTTATACGACTCGTTTGTATATCCGTTCGTGGTATTATTCTCAATTCCATTGGCGTTAATTGGGGTAATGGTCATCCTTGCCCTAACAGGAAATTCTTTGAATATCTTCACCATGTTGGGTATGATTATGTTGATTGGTCTCGTTGCAAAAAACGCGATTATGATTGTCGATTTTGCTAATATGAGAAAAGCAGCCGGTGCTAACACACACGATGCCTTAATCCAAGCGAACCACGCACGTCTTCGTCCTATTTTGATGACCACCATTGCCATGATTTTTGGTATGATTCCAATTGCATTGGCAAAAGGTGCGGGTGCTGAGATGAACAACGGTCTTGCATGGGTAATTATCGGTGGTTTGACCTCATCGTTATTCCTAACCTTGATTATCGTACCAGTGGTGTATTCATTATTTGATTCGGTACTAAGAAAATTCGGAAAAGAAGAAAAAATCGATTACGAAGCCGAAATGAAAGCCGACTATGAACACAGAGAACTGAGTGATGATGGTTTTACACCAAAACATGTCAATTAAATTTATTAATCAATTATATTTTTAACCTTAGATCCCGCTGGCTTTTGTCAGTGGGATTTTTTATTGAGAAACTGTCGCGAAGTTTTTAATTAAATATGAAACCAAAGATTAAACATAAGCCGTTGTGCATTTTGAAGCAAAAAAAATTCACTGATAATCAGTAGTATTTCATTCTTTTAGTATTATTTATATAAACAAAGTGTCTTTGTTTATCTTTAAAAGGACTTTACTGAACAAAACTTTGTTTTCCATTACGATAATTTAAACACAAAGCAAGACAAGAATTATTCAATACCATAATGAAAATAATTATAAACAAAGGCATTACATATATTCACCAAATACAATGAGTTAAAATGTACAATAGGTTAAACATAATTAAATCTCTAATACCCATCATTTAGATTTCTCATTTCACTTTGTTTCATTCGAAATGGCAATCTTGAGACAAGCTGTTCTAAAGTCTAAAAGCATTAGGTTTTGTCATTCCGACAAAGCTAGTATTATTACTGATATCGGATATTTGTAATAAGCAATCGAATATTATAAATGAGGCATATATAATGTTAATAATATGCAAACACAAAAAAAGCCGATTTCGAAAGAAATCGGCTTCATTTTATTAAAATTAATTTAAATATTAATCTTTAATTACTTTTGTAGTGGATACTGAACCGTCGTTTGATTTAATAGTTACTAAATAAACGCCCTTCTTAAGATCACCTAATTGTAATTCTTCAGCAGCTGCTAAAGTTTTAACTGTTCTTCCTGAAATATCTGAAACAATAATAGAAGATACATTCTTAACATCTGAAAGTTTTAATACATCTTTGAATGGGTTAGGATATACAGATGCTTTCAGTTTGTTAACATCTGATACTGCTAATTCACCATAAGCAATCATATAATCTTCTGCCTGACCATTACCCATTTCGCTACAAGCTGTTGCTAGAGCTGGGTGCATAGTTGTAGAAGCACCTGACATGAAGTTATATTTAACTCTCATTGTTTTGTAACCAGGTGTTACTCCTGCAGGGATTGCAATATTACCATTTAATATAACAGGGTTATTGGTCGTACCTGAAGTTTGTACTTTTGTTGCGATCGTGTTGAAGTAAGATTCTCCAGCATCGTTAAAGTCACCATCGTTATTCCAGTCGATAAATACTGTAGTTGCCCATCCGTTAGCTGCGTTACCATTCGTTACACCTTGTACTTTGATAGGTAAAGTTGTAGCTGAAGTTGGTACAGGGATAACAATATTTCTGAAATCTTCATATGGTGTAACGGATCCTGGTGTAGCAGAAGACGTATTCGTAATACCAGAGAAAGTCATCGAAGAAATCGGGAATACATTCGTTGGTTGATTACTTGTTAATGGTCCACATACACCAACTGTTGCGTTAGTCATAAATGAAATTTCTTGACAACCTGTAGCTTCTCCAACTGGGTTAACAGGCACTACTTTAGCATAATATGTTGTATTAGCCGCCAAAGATACGTTAATAGACGTAGATGAAGCTGAAATAGTCTCGTTGTAAATATTTGATCCACCAGGTGTTGTCCCTACTGTAACTTTATAGCTTGCAGTATTTGTACTTGCGTTCCATTTGATAGTATTAGTTCCTGAAGAAACTGTAGATCCTGCAGTTGGTGAAATAAATGTTGTACAGTTAGGTACAGTAGTCGCTACCTCTTGAACAATTTTTATATCATCTACAAAGAAGTTTCCAGTTCCTGAAGTTCTTTGCACCCAAACTCCTACTGCGTTAACAGCATCTGGTGCTAAAACACCTGAAGGGATTGTTGCTGTTACAGTTGTACATGATGTTAATGCATCTGTCGTTAAAGTAATTGGATCCCCAACATAGTTGATATTCCAAAGACCACTATCTGGATCTTCAACAAAATAAGCCAAACGAGCTGTTCCTACTAGGCCTGCAGCTTTTTTGTATTTAATGCTTAATGTTGCGCCCATACCGTTACTGATCTGTCCTGTAGCATCTAACTGCACCATCCAACCCGTACTTGCTTGTGAAGGCGACAAAGCTAATTGTCCACCAAAACTACCAGCACAAGCCGCTGCACCTGTTACAGTACCACCACCGAATTGGCCATAGTAACCATCTTCTGTATCTTCAAAAGTTCCTGTAAAATTGTATTGAGCATTTGCCCCAATACCTAATGCCAAAAGGCAAGGGAATAGAATTTTCTTCATATTAATAATTTATTTTTCAGTTCAACAAATCTAAATATTTAATTCTATTTAAGCAAATTTTAAAAACAAATAGTTCCATAAACTTAAAACTAATCTTTTTTAAGTACCGATTTCACAATCGTATAAATAAAAAAAATATATCAATCTTATCCATTTTAATTGAACTATTTGATAAAAAAAAACACCATACATTTCTGTATGGTGTTATCATTAATATGGATAAAAAGTTATTCTTTAATCACTTTAGTTGATTTAACTTCTCCGTTTGCATATTTAATCGTTACAATATATACGCCTTTGTTAAGTGTTGACAAGTTAAGCTCTGTTGCAGGCTTCATGTCAGCTACTGTTCTTCCTGAAAGATCAGAAACGATAACAGATGTAGCATCTTTAACTTCCGAAATTCTTAATACATCTTTAAATGGATTAGGATATACAGATACATTAGACTTGTTGATATCAGACACTGCAGCCGTTGGTTCTTTTATTAAAATTGTATAATCCTCAACTTGCCCGTACTGTGTAGATCCACAAGCTGGTCCTTCTACACTAAAATTCATTCTTACACGCATACGTGTATTACCTAAAACTGCGTTAGTTGGGATAGTGATATTACCTGTAGCTGTCGCTGTACTTGATAATGATGTTTTTTCGTTGTCTGAGAAAACACCGTCATTATTATAATCAATCCACACAGCCGTTTTATCTGAATCAAACTGACTAATTGTTACAGAAATTGGGTAAGCCGCTCCTCTATTAACAGTTCCAAGAACGCCTGCCGTATTAGTAAAATCCTCATAACCAGCCGTTGATGTAGAACTATTATCAATACCTGCAAAAACTACTTTAGAAATCTTTTCATATTGTGTACTTGTTGCACCTGCAGCACAATAAGCTTTAGTAGAGTTAGTAGTGAATGTTACCTCTTGACATCCAACTGCATCTCCAACTGCATTCGAAGGAACTATTTTAGCATAATATGTCTTGTTAACTTCTAATGGTACATACTGGGAAGTTATAGAACCTGCAACAGTTTGGTTGTATGCGTCGTTACCTCCAGGAGTTGTTCCAATAGATATTTTAAAATTAGTAGCTCCAGATACTGCGTTCCATTTCATTTCATAACCTCCTGCATTAACTTCAGCTCCAGCTGTAGGCGCAGTAATTGTGGTACATGTCGGTACGCTAGTTACTACCTCTTGTTTAATATCTATATCGTCAACAAAAATATTACCACTACCCGAAGTTCTCACATAAAACGCTCCAAAGCCAACAATTTGTCCTGGCATAATTGTTCCTGCAGGAATTGTTCTTGTAGCAGTTGTACAAGTTGTTGTCGCCCCAGAAGTCAAAGAAATTGCTGCTCCCACAGGTACAACACTCCATTGATCAGAATCTTCATTATAAACGAAGTAAGCAACATACAAACTCCCAACAGCACCAGCCGCCTTTTTGTAACTGATTTTAAGATCAACTTTTTGACCGTTAGTAATTTGTCCTGTTTCCTCCATCATAACCATCCATCCCGTTTGCGATACTGATGCACTTGTTGCGAGCTGCCCTCCATACGTTCCTGTACAAGCAGCTGCAGTAGTAATAGTTCCTCCACCAAATTGTGCATAGTAACCATCTGCCGCATCTTCAAAAGTCCCGGTAAAATTAAATTGTGCATTTGCTACAAAACCTAATCCTAGCAATGCCGAAAATAAAATTTTCTTCATAATTATTAAATTGTTTAATGAACGCCAAAAATAGACAATAAGTAGCATTTTGCAAATTTTAACAATCAATAAATAAATAAAAAATAATAAAACCCCAATAACAACACTATAAACAGGCATTTTAATAAAAATTAAAAAAATATTAAATATTATCAAATTCTTAATACTTTAAAATATATAGTTGATATATCTTAAAAATAGAGCTGTTACAGAAAAAAAATCTATCTCGGGTTTGTCTAGAAAAAACCACTATTCCCTAAAAAAGACAACAAAACCAATGTCGCGTGAGGGATCGCCGTGGAAATCCTTATGCATGACGCGAGGCGGCGGAGCGTAGCGGAGCCGTCCGAGGGTCATGCATAAGATTGAAACAAAGAGCCCGACCACAAGATTTTCGACTTGGAAATAGCCTTGGAAAATCTTGTGGGCACGCCCAAAAAAATTTAGTTAAAAATATTTAGTTTAGGAAAACTTCGTAGTTGTTAACATCGTGTACTATGCTGAGCAATTCATCGTTGATCTTGATGCGATGTTGCATGGATACCAATTCGATAACGCTGTTATCTTCAGGGTTTTTGACAAAGAAGCTTAGTTTTTGATCACCATAATCGTGTCCCAAAAATGAGTTTTTGAAAAAGTTAATATCCGAAGGGCGCAAACTATCCAGACTAACCACCACCGACATACTTTTTGCAAACTTGTCAAAAGCTTCTTTAAGTTCAATAACATCGTTAACATTGACAAATACACGACCGTCTTTAACTTGCGCAAATTTGATTTTCAAAATGACAAATCGCTGAACTTCCAATTTTTCTTTCAGTTTCATATAATCGCGATCGCCCAACCGAAAAGAGTAAGAGCCTGTATAATCCTCCAAGGTTACAAACGCAACTTTCTCACCACTTTTGAAGCCATCCTGCACACGATATTCTGTGATAAGTCCCGCCACAGAATATTCTTTCCCTGTGTCTTTATCACGGTTGCGCCAATCTTTCTTTTCTTCGGCTGGTTTTGCCAACTTCGGGAATACATTGTCTTTAAAATAATCTAACTCGTCGAGATTAAAGAAATTAAAACTGCCTTTTGGCTCTGCTTGTTTTTTAGAAGTTTCTACCAATTCTGAAGTACCGTCTGGATCTTCAACATCGATATCAAAACTAACATCATCTTCTTTATCTTCTTCTAAACTTAATAAAGCATCCATTGTATCTTGAGGCACCTCATCGTTCTGACTTTCCAAAACTGCTTTTTTGGACAAAACCCCTTGTATAAACTGAAACTGATATTTGAATTCATCCAAAGGATGCGCCGAAAGGTAGAAACCGATACTTTCTTTTTCTTTATTCAGCTTGTACATGTTTGGCCATTCTGCACAAGGCAAAAGTTTTGGCTTTTCTATTTGGATTTCGTCAGCAAAATCAGCAAACAAAGAGTTTTCGACTTCATTTTTACCTTCATGGAAACTTTGTCCATAGCGGATCAGCCGTTCCACATTGGTTTTGCCAGAATTATCGATATCAAAATATTGCGCACGATGATAATCATCCAAACCATCGAAAGCACCAGCGATTACCAAACTTTCGACAACACGTTTGTTAACCTGCGAACTTGGTACGCGCTCAAAAAACTCATATATATTTTTGAATTTTCCATTTTGTCGCTCTTCATAAATCGCCTCGCTTGGTCCTTCTCCAATACCTTTAATCGCTCCCAAACCAAATCGAATTTGACCTTTTTCGTTAACTGCAAATTTGTACTGCGATTCGTTAACATCTGGTCCCAAAACATCAACGCCCATACTTTTGCAATCTTCCATGAACATGGTAATCTGATCCGTATTGTTGATGTTATTACTCATCACACTCGCCATATATTCTGCGGGATAATTGGCTTTAAGATAAGCCGTTTGGTAAGCAATAAACGCATAACATGTAGAGTGCGACTTGTTAAAAGCATATTCTGCAAAGGCTTTCCAGTCGTTCCAAATTTTTTCTAAAGGTCCTTCATCGAGATTATTTTTTCGTCCGCCTTCTATGAATTTCGGATACATTTTATTAAGAACATCAATTTGCTTTTTACCCATTGCTTTTCTTAACGTATCGGCCTCCCCTTTTGTAAAGTTTGCCAACTTCTGCGACAGCAACATTACCTGCTCTTGATACACCGTAATACCGTAGGTTTCTTTAAGATATTCTTCGGTTTCTGGTAAATCATAAACGATTTCCTCAATCCCGTGTTTACGATTAATAAAGTTCGGGATATACTTGATAGGGCCTGGACGGTAAAGTGCATTCATGGCAATAAGGTCAGCAAAAACCGTTGGTTTCAGCTCACGCATATATTTTTGCATTCCGGGACTTTCGTATTGGAAAATTCCAACCGTTCTTCCTTCTTTAAATAATTGATAGGTTTTGGCATCATCCAAGGGAATAAGATCGGGATCAATATCAATATCGTATCGTTGTTTTACCAACTTCAAAGCATCTTTAATAATCGTAAGCGTTCTTAATCCTAGGAAGTCCATCTTCAAAAGACCGGCACTTTCCGCCACCGAGTTATCAAATTGTGAAACCAAAATATCAGCGTCTTTTGCAGCAATAGTTACAGGAACAAGATTGCTAACATCTTCTGGCGTAATAATAACCCCACAAGCATGAATCCCTGTATTTCTTACGCAACCTTCCATTTTTTTTGCACTAGCCAAAACCTGGTGACGATGATCATTGGGATCATCCAACACCATTTTCATTTCATCCACCAAAAGCTGTTCTTCTGGTTTTAGTTTATCATACTTTGCTAAAGCTTTAGCGATGTTCATTCCTGGTGTGGAAGGAATCAATTTAGCGATATTGTTGGTATCGGGAATTGGAAGATCCAAAACCCTTCCAGCGTCTTTAATCGCCGACTTACCCCCAAGAATTGAATATGTAATGATCTGCGCAACTTGCGTTTTACCATATTTTTCAACCACCCATTTGATAATTTTGTCACGGCCTTCATCATCAAAGTCGATATCAATATCTGGCATCGATACACGCTCTGGATTAAGAAAACGCTCAAATAGCAAATCATATTTAATGGGATCAACATTGGTAATTCCGATGCAATATGCCACCGCCGAACCTGCTGCCGACCCACGTCCTGGACCAACCCAAACGCCCATATTTCTAGCTTCGTTACAGAAATCCTGTACAATCAAAAAGTAACCCGGATAACCTGTATTCGCGATAACATCGAGCTCAAAATCAAGACGTTCTTTGATCTCATCGGTAATGCCCGTTTCGACATATCTTTTCTTAGCTCCTTCATAAGTCAAATGGGTCAAATATGCCATTTCGCCACGCTTTCCACCATCAACCTCATCTTCTGGATGGACAAACTGTTCTGGAATATCGAACTTCGGAAGCAAAACATCACGTTTCAAACGATAAGGTTTAAACTTTCCTACAAACTCTTCATAAGCATCAAAAGCATCAGGATAATCCTGAAATGCACGTTTGAGCTCATCACCAGTTTTTATATAATATTCTTGCGTGTTAAGACCTTTACGTTTCCCAAAACCTTTACCAACAGGCGTTGACAATTTTTCACCATCTTTTATACATACCAAAATATCTTGGATATTGGCATCTTCTTTATGGGTATAAAAAGTTTCGTTTTGTGCTAAAATTTTAACTTCATATTTCTCAGCAAATTGCAAAAGTACGTCGTTGAGGTGTTCTTCTTCTGGCAAATTATGATTCTGAATCTGAACATAAAAATCATCCCCAAACTCCTCTTTCCACCATTTGAAACGCTCCTCACCTTTTTGTTCCCCTATGTTAAGAATCGCATCTGGAATATCACCATTAATACTTGAGGTTAAAGCAATCAAGCCTTCTTTGTATTGGGAAATAACTTCTCGACTAATTCTTGGAACACCAAAATAAAATCCCTTAACAAAACCGATACTAGACAGTTTTGCTAAATTTTTATAACCTTCAAAATCCTTGGCAAGAAGCACCATTTGTGTTCTTTTATCTGGATCATCTTTGGTAAATTGTTTTTGCTCGTACCGATCTGATATAAAAAACTCGCAACCGATAATCGGAATCAAAGGTTCTTTGTTAGGTTCTTCCTCTGTAAAATCTTCCGACTTTTCTTCCGCTTCTTGTTTCTTTTCAAGGTAAGATTTATAGGCTTTTTCGCGATCGCCATTAACAGCTTCCACAGCAGAAACAAATTTGAAAGCGCCCATCATATTCCCAATATCCACCATCCCAACTGCAGGATAATTTTCTGTGGTTGCGATTTTAATTAAATCGTTAATACTAGACGACGCTTGCAATGTGGAATAAACACTGTGACTATTAAAGTTGAAATATTTACCAAGATCAATCTCGTCAATACTTCCAAAATCTTGCTTTTTCTTTTTGTTATTAAACCCAGCTACCTGCCGACGAATAACAATATCAAAAGGCTGGATCGGCTCTGGATGTAATTTTTGATAAAGCTTAAGTTGATCTTCCGAAATCTTTAATAGATCTGCTGGGATAAGACCAATTCTCATCATCTCAAAAAAGACCTGTGCCGTCGCATTAACATCGGCTGCGGCATTGTGCGCTTCATCGAAATCGGTTCCATAGAGTTTTTCGTAAAGCTCACCCAATTTCGGCGATTTGTACCTTCCATTTCTACCGCCACCTAATTTACAAAAGCCGGTCCCCAAATGCATGGTATCCGCTTTTGGTTTTTCTTGCAAATTATCGGTAATTTCTTTTCGGAAAAATTCTGCGCCAACAATATTGTAATCGAATTCTACATTATGACCAGACACAACTTTAGAACGACTCAAGACTTCAGAAAATTCTAACAAAACCTCCTGAAGATCACGACCTTCTTCCTGCGCCATTTTCGTGGAAATACCATGAATTCTTGTTGCATTAAACGGAATATCATAAGCCTCAGGCTTTATGATATAATCCTGATTTTCTACAAGATTACCTTCTTCATCGTGTAATTGCCAAGCAATCTGCACCATGCGCGGCCAGTTGTCCGAGTCTGATAAAGGAGCGTTAAAATTCTTTGGTAAACCAGTTGTTTCGGTATCGAAAACTAAATACATTGAGGCGTCTTTTTATTCTAATGAGATGTAAAGTTAAGATATAATTTGTCAGAAAAAAAGTGACAGAAATTTGATTTTATAAAAAAAACACAAAAGTGTTAATCTCGGTTAAATATCACTGAAGTTTTAGTTTTAAATTTAATTTTAAGAAAAAATAACGTGAGGATAATTTTACTATTATTTCTATTTGTATTCGTTCAATTGGCAATGGCTCAAAACATTTCGGGAAGGCTTTTCTATAATCAGATTCCAGTAAAATCAGCTTTAATAATTAATTTAAAAACGGATCAAAAAACGCTCACAAATGACAAAGGAGAATTTATAATCCCAGCAAATACAAATGATAAAATAAGAATTACAAAAGAAGGTTTTGAAATAATTGAATTCCGAAGTTCCGAAGATAGTAGCAGCAAAGATTATATTCTAAAACCTATACCTACAGAAATTGAAGAGGTAAAAATCACTTATCTACCAACGGGCAATCTAAAAAAAGACAGCGAATATTATGGTGCAAGTCTTAGAGAACGACGTGTTAATACTGGTTTGCGCAAATATTTCAAAAAACCTTCCGACTTATCGGTTTTACAACCAAAACCTGGCGAATTTATCCAACCTGTTGGCTCTGGATTTAGCTTTGGAAAAATTGATGATAAGTGGGCGCTTAGCGATTTTGTCATGTGGTTACATGCAGAACTGTCTGACGAATACTTTGCTGAATTTGAGATTTCTCCCAATGATATCGATCGTTTTATATACTTTTCTTTAAGCAGTTTTAATCAAAAAGAAAAACAGAATATTTTGAAATACGGCTATTGCAGTAATTTTAATATTGGCCAACTAAAACTTCTTTTTGAAAAAACGATTTTAAATTTCAAAAAAAATGATTCCAAATAAACCTAGAATCATCTTCCTGTTATATGTCAGCTTCAAACTAAATGGCAATATCCAAAGAGTCTTGTCTTTTCTTTTCGGCTTTTTCAATAAGAACTTGTGCCGCAACTTGATCGCGATTCTCTTGTTCTTTTAAGATTTTTTCTAGCTCAGGTTCAATAATTTTGGTCATATCATCCACCGAAATATCATTAGCTTTTGGGTTTTCCATAAGATTGTACCACGGTTTTCTGCCGCCCCATTTGTAATCTCCATAGACATAAACTGGTGTTCCGTTTGCGCGCACCGTTGCCCCACCTGGGTTAAGAATCCATGTATCCGCAAAAGTGTACATCCATTTGGCATCTTTTTCCAAAAGGCGCAGGCAAGAATGTGACGCTGGATAACCTGGCATTTCATATTGATGCCAGCCAATTCCTCTGAAATTGCTGATATTAAAATTCCATCTCAGTTTCCATTCGTCGCTAACCGTTGAGATGGAAACTTCTTTTTTCCAATTCGCAAAATGTAAACCGCGATCCGTTTGCGTTGACTTTTTCCCCATAGAGGTTGGTCCCCATTTAATCAAATTTCCATATTCATAAACCCCAAAAGCCTGAATAGGATATGAGAAAAATACAAATTTCTTAACATCTTTCAACACAGGCAAATTGCCAGGAAATGGCGAATAACGGAGAAAATCTTTCTCAACTACGCTTGGCACGACCAAAGTGTCTGCACGATAAAGATTTTTTTTATCCAAACGGTTGATTGCCAAAATCGTGTAAAGTTCTTCTGCGGAATATTTCTTTTTGAAGTCTTTGGCTAAAGAATCATTTTTTTTGTAAGGCAAAGCTGTGTAATGAAAATCTTTGTTAGGGATAATTTTCTTCTCGATTTCTTTTTTAAGCTCAACCTGTTTGCCTTTAATAACAGTATCAATCTTCACAACATGTATGTTGGGATTGGTTTGCAAAGTTGCGGAAGGCCTAGAGATATTGTCAGCCAAAGCCTCTTCTTTTTTACATTGAATAAAAACAAAAACTGAAGAAAGAAGCCAAAACACTGGTTTAAAATAGTTTTTCATACGCGTTTTTTAACAATTCTTTAACATTCAAAAACCAGACCAAGTTCAGTTGGGCAAACCGCTATTAAGAATTTGTAATATGCTTAATAATCTTCTTCGCGTGAATTCTGGAATTCTCTATAAACCACAAATGCGTGTTGCGTCCACCACAAACTACGCCTGCAAGATACAAAGATTTAACATTGGTTTCCATTGTGTTATCATCATGTACGGGAATATCGGCATCACCTTCCAAAATAATTCCGGCGTTTTTTAAAAATTGAAAATCTGGTAAATAACCTGTCAACGCGAGTACAAAATCGTTTTCAATATCTTGTTCTCCATTTTCGTTTTTAAATTTAACAGCAGATTCAGTAATTTCTGTCAACTCAGAATTGAAATAAGCTTTAATACTTCCTTCTGCTATTCGGTTTTCAATATCTGGTTTCACCCAATATTTCACGCGATTCCCTATTTCGGCCCCTCGAATAATCATTGACACCTCGCCTCCTTTTCGATAAATTTCCAAAGCAGCATCCACTGCCGAATTGCTGGCGCCGACAACCACAACTTTTTGTTGCGCATAGGGATACGGTTCGGTGTAATAATGATGGACTTTTTGTAAATCTTCGCCTTTCACGTGTAACAAATTCGGGATATCATAAAAACCAGTTGCAATGATGACATTTTTCGCTAAATATCCGGTTTTGGACGTTGTCACCTGAAAGTTGTTTTTATCTTTTTGAATCATTAAAACTTCTTCGTAAAGTTTAATATTCAGTTTTCGTTGACGTGTAATGCCTTGATAATATTCTAAAGCATCTTGTCTGCCAGGTTTTGGCGAGCTTGTAATAAATGGAATTTCGTCGATCTCCAATCGTTCAGCAGTTGAGAAAAACCGCATATACAAAGGATAATTGTACAAACTATTGGCAATGCTTCCTTTTTCTAAAATGAGATAAGAAAAGCCTTTTTTTTCGGCTTCTATCGCACATGCAATTCCAATTGGACCACCGCCTACAATGATAATATCAAGCATTTTTGTTTTAATTTAATTTAAATTTCAAAAACTTAAAAATTATCATCCGCATCTTCCCACTCTAGCTTTGTTATGCCTAAACGTTGTGTGAGATTTCTGTTTTCCTCTTGTAAATGTCTTAGTTTTTTTAACATTTCATGAATGATCTCAATGCCTTGCAAATTGACATCGAGGTCGTAATGCCAATTGATAAAACGCTCGAAATCCGACAATTCATCATGAACGATATAACGAATGCTGTTATCAATCTGGGGATGCAACAATTCTGAATCGATGAGATCATCTACAAAACTGTAATCAACTTTATAAATTCTAATAATTTCTTCTATGGATATTCTGTCAGACATGCTTAGCTATTTTTAAGTTGTTCTACTAATTCTTTTTGTTTTTCGTTGAGTTCTTTTGGGAAATCAATGCGGTAAGTCACGAACAAATCGCCATAATGACCTTCTTTTTTATAAACTGGAAAACCTTTGCCTTTGAGGCGTACACTGGTTCCGGGTTGTGTTACAGATTTCACTTTCAGTTTGACTTGCCCGTCCAAAGTCGGCACCATGACATCGCCACCCAACAAAGCTGTGTAAAGATCAATGTTAACATCAATTTTTAAATCGTCGCCATTTCTTTTGAAAACGGAATCTTCAGCGATATTAAAAGTAATATACAAATCACCATGTGGACCGCCGTTAACACCAGGATTTCCATGGCCTTTCAGTTTTATCTGTTGACCATCGTAAATCCCCGCAGGAATGGTAATTCTAACTTTTTTGCCATTGATTTCAAAAGTTTGTTGGTGGGTCGTTGCTGCATCACGTAAAGTTAAATTAAGTTCTGCGGCAATATCTTGGCCTTTGAATTTTCCAGATGCGCTACCTCGGCTACTACGTCCAAAACCGCCACCAGAAGCACCAAACATGGATTGGAAAAAATCCGAAAAATTGTCGTTCTCTCCAAAGTTAGCCCCTTGAAAACTGCCACCGTCATAATTTTGAGAATATTGACGCTGTTGTTGCTTTTGAGCTTTTTCAAATTCTTCGCCGTGTTTCCAATTTTCGCCGTATTTATCATATTTTGCACGGTTTTCTGGATTTGAAAGAACTTCGTTAGCTTCGTTAAGATCTTTGAATTTTTTTTCCGCTTCTTTGTTGTTAGGATTAAGATCGGGATGTAGCTTTCGCGCTAGCTTGCGGTAAGCTTTTTTGATGTCATCTTGGCTAGCATTTTTGTCAACACCAAGTATTTTGTAGTAATCTATAAATGCCATATTTCTAGGTTATTTTATTAATCATCGACCACAACAGACTTGCAATAACTGTTCCTTATAAGGCTTTTCTCATCATTAATTTTAAAAAGAAAAGTTATATCATTTTTTTTAATTTCTTTATAAATTAATTAGCATAGTTCAATAATCAAAAACATAATTAACTTTACTTATATAAAAAAATTAAAGAATGTCTTTTACCCAATCGACTTTTTGGCAAAGCTATTCCAATATCATTCTTTTGTTAATAGGGATTAGTTTCGGTAGTATTGTAGGAATCTTTTTTCCCAACATGGTTAATTTTCTGAAACCAGTTGGTGATATTTTCCTGAATTTACTTTTTGTAACTGTCATACCCTTGGTATTTTTTGCAATTGTAACGTCTGTATCTTCTATCGAACAAGGTAACAAACTTGGCAAAATTCTTTTTGCAATGATGTTTACTTTTCTGGCTTTTGTATTGATTGCGGCTTTATTTAGTATTGTCGCTGTTTATCTTTTTCCTACCGAACGTCCTACTGGGAACATGGCAACTGTTGTTGTGGAAAATATTACCGATACAGAATCTTGGGGCGATCGCATTGTACGTTTCTTTAGTGTTGGTGAATTTTATATGTTGCTTTCTCGACAAAATATGTTAGCACTTTTGATTTTTTCTTTTTTAGTAGGAATTTCGATTCGACAATCCAATCCAGAAAAGGTGAAAACCTTTAAAAGCTTTATCGAAGGTGGCAACGAGATTATGAAAAATCTTCTTCTATTAATAATGAAAGCTGCGCCAATTGGTCTAGGTGCTTATATTGCTTATCAAGTCGGCACTTTGGGGCCACAACTGGTCGGCTTTTACGCCAAACCTTTGGCTGTATATTATGGTGCTGGGTTGGTGTACTTTTTTGTATTCTTCAGTCTTTATGCTTTTATTGGTCGTGGTTCAAAAGGTGTCACTTTATTTTGGAGAAATAATATTTTACCGAGTTTTACAGCGATAAGTACTTGTAGTAGTCTTGCAACAATGCCTGTCAATCTGGATGCGGCAAGGAAAATAGGTATTCCTGCATCTGTAGCCAATGTTGTGATCCCCATCGGAACAAGCATTCATAAAAACGGTTCTTCCATATCTTCGATTGTCAAAATATATGTCGCTTTTCTTTTGTTGGGTTGGGAGTTTTTCACGTTCAACAACCTGATTATTGCATTAGGAATAACTGTTTTTGTTAGCGTGGTGGCTGGAGGCATACCAAATGGCGGTTACATTGGAGAAATGTTGATGATTTCGGCCTATCAACTTCCGCAAGAAGCCATCCCAGCAGTAATGATTATTGGGACATTGGTTGACCCTTTAGCAACTGTTCTCAATGCTACAGGAGATACGGTAGCCGCGATGGTGACAGCAAGGCTTATCGGTGAAAAATACGATCCGCCCAACGAAGTTTAAACTTCAATTTTATTTTTTTAAATTTTATTTAAATCGATTTTAAATCAAGACAATTAAGATCAAAAGTCAAGGGATTTTCATTTCAAAAATTAAGTTATCGAGATTGTCGTCATCGACTCTTGATTCGTTCAAGACAAAATCATTATTCGTCAACAATTTTATTGAGGCCTCATTATATGTACTTGTAAAGGCTTCTATTAAATTAAGTTTTAATTCCTCCCGACCATATTTAATAATGGCATTAAGCGCTTCTGTCATATAGCCTTTTCCTTGATGTATAGGTTGAAGATCATAACCAATTTCTGCTGTTTTGCGATCTTCAGAAAAATTCCAAAAACAAATTGACCCCAACAAGTCGCCTTCTTCTTCGAAACGCAGCGCCCAAGTTATTGATAAATCATTTTCAAACTGATGGCTTATCATTTTAATAAAATCTTCGGCTTGTTCAATACTTGTATAAGGATCTCGTTTGATGTATTTTGTAACTTCGGGACTAGAGCGCAGAAAAAACACTACTTCCGCATCCGTAGGTTTGTAAGCGTTCATGACTAGGCGTTTGGTTTTCAACTGTGGAAAAACATTCATTGATTTCATAATTTTAATCAAAAATAGGAATTTGTTTAAAATAAAAACTTGCTTTGCAAGCTCGCATTTAATTCTTAAATTGAAAACTTAAATGTATAAAAGAATAGTGTATGAAAATCAACATGAAAACGAGTTTTGCAACTTTGCTATTGTCCTCACAAATAGTTTTTGCACAACAACATGTCTCAGAAGAAAAACTAGATCCCATCGTCCAAAGCATCGTCAACGAAGTTAATAATAACTCGCAGCTAGAGCAACTTGCTTTTGAGCTTTTGGATGTTATCGGTCCACGTCTTGTAGGCTCTCCTGCGATGGAGCAAGCCAACAATTGGTCGGTTGATAAATTTAGATCTTGGGGTATTGAAGCCAAAAATCAACAATTCGGAGAATGGGCTTCTTGGCAGCGTGGCATCACTCAAGTTGAAATGACCTATCCTAGAATAAAAAGTTTAGAAGCCATGCAGTTGGCGTGGTCACCATCTACTAAAAAACCTGTAGAAGCTGAAGTTGTGGTTTTACCAAGAGTGAATAACGCACAAGAATTCAGTAATTGGTTGAAAAACGTTAAAGGAAAAATAGTGTTAATTTCCCAATATCAAAGATCTGGACGCCCAGATCATCAAATTAAAGAATTTGCTACTCCAGAATTGTACGAGCAATTCAAGGCGCAACGAGCAAAAGATACGGAAGATTTTAAAAATTTAATCAAGCACACAGGTTACGACAACAACAGCTTACCTGAAGCTTTAGAAAAAGCAGGTGCCGCTGGCATCGTTATTTCTAATTGGACAGGAATCATGGGAGCCAACCGTATATTTGGTGCCAAGACCAAGACAATCCCAACTATAGACATTGCAGTAGAAGATTATGGTATGCTTTATCGGATGGCATCCAATGATAAAAAACCAAAAATAAAAATCAATACTGAATCTAAAAACTTAGGCAAAGCAAAATCGTTTAATACCATTGCTACAATACCTGGTAAAGAAAAGCCTAACGAATATATTATTCTGTCTGCACACCTTGACTCTTGGGACGGCGCACAAGGCGCTACAGATAACGGAACAGGCACCATTACTATGATGGAAGCTGCACGTATTTTAAAAAAATATTATCCCAATAACAAGAGAACAATTATAGTAGGACTTTGGGGAAGCGAAGAACAGGGACTTAACGGCTCTCGAGCTTTCGTAAAAGATAATCCCGAAATTATCAACAATACGCAAGTGGCTTTTAACCAAGACAATGGGACTGGCCGCGTGGTCAACATCCAAGGTCAAGGTTTTGTTGATGCCTATGACTATCTCGGAAGATGGATGGCGGCTTTACCAAAAAAAGTTAGCAAGCACATAGAAACAACTTTCCCTGGTACACCAGGTGGCGGTGGGTCCGACCATGCTTCTTTTGTTGCGGCAGGAATTCCAGGCATTTCTCTAAGTTCACTCAATTGGGGATATTCGGGTTACACTTGGCATACCAATAGAGATACTTATGATAAAATAATGTTTGATGAAGTTAAAAATAATGTCATTGCGGCAGCTGTTTTAGCCTATATGGCTTCTGAAGATCCTGAACAAACCAGCAAACAGAAAAGAGTACTTCCAGCTGGACAAACTTGGCCAGAAATAAAAGAGCCAAAAAGAACTGGAACAAATTAAAAAACGTTCGCAAGCCAAAAGCTTGCGAACTATTTTGTTAAAAGTTACTAGATTCTAATTCTTCTTTAGATTAAGTTTTACTTATAACTACGTATACCAATTTTTAGTCTATCATTTTACGAGATATAATTAATAATTACACAGATTTCTTTCGATATCTTTGGGATACAACACAACTGATTATTATGAGGAATATTGGGACAAAGAGTTGTGAATTGCTTTAGCTCAGCCTATACTGTTTTCCATTGCATTTCGCTGAATCCCATCCGCCGCATTCCCATATAGGATTTCATTTTTCAGTATCTTTGGGATACAACACAACACATTATGAATTGGACAGAACCAAAACCACGTTGTGAATTGCTTTCATTTTTCAGTATCTTTGGGATACAACACAACGGGAATTAACCGTTTTAAAATAGATTGTAAGTTGTGAATTGCTTTCATTTTTCAGTATCTTTGGGATACAACACAACATCGCTGTAACGCTTACGGATGAAGAAAAAGTTGTGAATTGCTTTCATTTTTCAGTATCTTTGGGATACAACACAACATACCCCAATCTTTTAATTCAGCTTCATCCGTTGTGAATTGCTTTCATTTTTCAGTATCTTTGAGATACGACACAACTAAAAATGGTAATACTTCAATTTACCCACAGTTGTGAATTGCTTTCATTTTTCAGTATCTTTGAGATACGACACAACAGTACTAAGTTTCGGAAGTGATGTACTATCGTTGTGAATTGCTTTCATTTTTCAGTATCTTTGAGATACGACACAACTAAAAAAATAATCTTAAAAGAACTTTCTGAGTTGTGAATTGCTTTCATTTTTCAGTATCTTTGAGATACGACACAACCAAACAAGATTAATCATACAAAAACATGGCGTTGTGAATTGCTTTCATTTTTCAGTATCTTTGAGATACGACACAACTATCCCTTACATACGTTTGTAGCTATATGCGTTGTGAATTGCTTTCATTTTTCAGTATCTTTGAGATACGACACAACTATTAACACTTACCCAACTTTCACATGGTGGTTGTGAATTGCTTTCATTTTTCAGTATCTTTGAGATACGACACAACCAAGCGCAAAATATAGAGCTCGATATTTATGTTGTGAATTGCTTTCATTTTTCAGTATCTTTGAGATACGACACAACAAAGTCGGATGTTTTACCTGTGGCACGACCGTTGTGAATTGCTTTCATTTTTCAGTATCTTTGAGATACGACACAACTATGGCAGGAACTTTAATTGATATTCCAACGTTGTGAATTGCTTTCATTTTTCAGTATCTTTGAGATACGACACAACTTTTTGATAAAAGAAAATACATGGGTAACCGTTGTGAATTGCTTTCATTTTTCAGTATCTTTGAGATACGACACAACCTCAATGCTTAACCTTCTGTTTTTCAGAAGGTTTATTTGTTTTATAGGATTTTAAAAATGGGATTTGTCCCCTTAATCATTTACATTTTTAAAGATTTTTGAATTGCTTTAGTTCAGCCTATACTTTCACCTTTGCATTTCACTGAATCCCGTCCGCAGCATTCCCTTCCGGGATTTCATTTTTTGAGTTGCTTTAAAATACAACACAACCTCAAAAGGTAAAAACCACTGTTCATCGGTGGTTTTTTGGTGTTTTTAGGATTCGAAAAATTAGAATAATTCGAGTTGTTGAAAGGTGGGCGGTGGTTCTTCTTTGCTTCTGGCAAAGAAAATTTCAATGTCTCCAAATTGCTTATCGGTTATGCACATAATGGCTACTTTCCCAGCTTTGGGAAGCATGAGTTTTACTCTTTTGATATGAACTTCGGCGTTTTCTCGACTGGGACAATGACGAACATACATGGAAAACTGAAACAACGAAAATCCATCATCAATAAGACCTTTCCGAAACCGATTGGCGGCCCGCATATTGGCTTTGGTGTCGGTTGGTAAATCGTATAAAACTAAAACCCACATAATTCGATAGGCGTTAAATCGTTCGGAATTCATGGTGAAAATGGTGTTTTACACAGTCTTTCGCGTGAGGGCGAAGTGCATTGTTGGAGCTCGTGTGAGGTGAGGCGGAGGAGCGAAGCGCAGCCGACGAGCCGAACACAGCGACTGCACGTAGACCGACCCTTTGTTTTCGTGCTGGGGAAAACCTTATTGGTTTAAGCGTTGGAAAAACAAAGGGGCACGCCCAAGTAGCAAAAATAGTCATGGCAATTCTGGATAGGAAATTACTCTTTTTTCTCCCGTGTAACATTTATACAAAGAAGAAACGCTTGTTTTTAAAGCCACCATCAGCGGTCTTTTCTTGTCTTCAATTTGCACATCCATGGTTGCGATTTGAAGAAGATGGGCTTTAAATTCTTTAGTCAAATCCTCTGTTTCTGGGTTTTTATCCAACCATTGCATCACCAATAAATCGACAAAAGGGCGATACGGCTCCATCACATCATCTGCCAAACAATACGGATTGTATTTGTTTTTGTGAAAGATTCCCAAAACGGGCAGCAAACCCGTTTCTACAATAGCTCTCGCCACCATTGACCGTAGCACCGCATATCCGAAATTGAAAAACTGATTGGGAGAATCGCCAAAGCGTTGCCTTAAAAAATCGTGACTGATAAGGTATTTCCAATAATGTTGCGCCGCAATGCCTTCCATATTGGTGCTATCGCCACTTTTTACATTATTTTTGTACTCGAGCATGGGCTCGAAATAATTCCCTAATCTTTTTAGGATTTCAGTTTGGTTTTCAATTTTGCATTCTATGGTTTGTTTCCACAGTTGCTTTTTCAGCGGTTCGCTGGCTTCTAATTGATCTTTTACGCGGTCTGAATGTTCGGAATGTCCATACAAAGGCAACATAATTCCGTGTGGCAAATGATGCGCATCGCAACTAATGACCACCACATTATTGCCCATCATTTTCTGAATGAGCTGGTGCGAAACTGTAATCTGAAAATGATCCAACATCAGCAATCCCAAATCCTCCACAGGAACTTTCCCTTTTGTTTCCTTGGTTTGGGGACACAAAATATGCATCTGCTCATCTTTGAGTTTCAGATAGGCGGGATTTCCGATGTAAATGGAGCGGGTAATCATGGATTATAATTTTTCCAAGTTATTTGTCCGTCTATTGACATATTGAAATCCTCTCCTTCAAAAAGATAATTCCAATTTTCTTTTGACATTTTAAGTAAAGGTGTACTACCTTCTACCTCGATAAACGAAGACTGTTTTTTAAATTGGTCAAGTTCTTTCTTTAATTTTTTAACTCCTTCTATTCCCATAAAAGGAATTAATCGTTTTAGTCTGTTATCATTTAATCCTACAAAAGAAAATTTGTCTTTTTCAAACTTTTTCTTTCGATCTACAACATTATTTATTGATTCATCCTCAATAATATCAGGAAGGTTATATTTTTTATCATATTCAAAAACTATTTGATCTTTTTCTAATTTTACATTTTTATCAATATCACCATCCTCAGTAGCTTCCAAGTGATACTTCAAATAAATACTTCCATCAGCCAATTGTGTTATCTTATAAAGTCTATTCTTTTGAAATTCTATATTTTTTCTTTCCTCAAAATCTTCATCATTATTTAAAACAATTACTCGTTGCCCTACATTTAGTAATTGTGCCTTATCCCATTTCGAATAATTTAATTTGTTAGTAGCGTCATATCTACGAAGATAATTTTGCACATCAAACTTATGGTTTGTTTTATACTCTTTTGCGATTTCAAAAGAAGGAACTAAAATCAAGTCTTTTTCTAATTTATCTCCAACAATCTTTTGAACTAAAATTGCATAAGGAACAGAACCTGCTTCCGAATAGAACTTATTCTTATATTCATATTTGGATTGATAGTTAAGTCTTTCTTTAACTTCTCTTCCTGATTTAGTTTTAATTCTAACGTGACGTATAATATTTCCTTGATAATCCTTAATAACCTGATTATTTTTTTGAGCCCTTACAAGTTCTTTAATGACAGGATCTACAATATCTTCAATTTTAGAAAGTACATCTGCAATTGGCTTCCTAACTACAAATAAAAATTCATCTTTGCCTGTTTTGTACTTCCAATCGCCATCTTCTCTTTTTGCTTTATTATTTTCATCTCTTTCTACATCTTTTATTTTTCCGATATAGGTTTGCGCAAAAAGTGAACTTCGTACTGTATCACCTTTAGCTATTTTAACAATTTTATTTCCTAATTCATCTTTAACATACTCTCCATCCTTATTTTTTACAAACTGAACTTTGCCACGATGTCGTACAACTTTACTTGTTTGTTGTAAGATTTTATCTTTGCGGTAATTAACTACTAAAGTGGTATTTTCAATTTCTTTTATTAAATCTTGCGAGTTAAAACCATAAGGAATTAACTTTCTTCTTACCTCAGCTAATTTTCTTTTATCGTTATTTTCTACTGAAGAGTAATATTCTTTCAAAATTTCTTCTCTGTAACTACTATTTGTAGGTATCATTGTAAGTACAGCGGCATCTACAATATGATGGGTATGTTTATTTCTGCTCTTAATTTCATCTTGTTCCTGAAATCCAAAAATTTTCCTGAAATCTGCTGTCACACTACCTTTTTGTACTGCAACTTTTTTGAAATATAGTTTTAGATATTCCCTTGCATATTTACTCACCATTTGGGTATCTACCAATTGTCTTCTTGCCCAACTGTCTTTTATTTCTTCTGCTTCAAAACGACTTAGTTTATCATCCCAATATTCAAAATGCATTTTATAATAATGCTTATCCTGAATTCTTTTGTTTTTAGCAGCTTCATCTTCTGGTCCTTTTGCTTTTTTTCTGCTATTATATTGAATTTCATAGTAATTTCTCAACTTTCGCCAAATTCCTAATCTTGGAGAAATACTTGTTCCATTTGGTGTATCTTTTGAATAATTTTCGCAATAATACGGAGTTCTTGCCTCTTTTATATCTCGATTGTATTTTGCAAATGCAACCGTTTGATTTGCCATTGTATTATCTGGTAGAATACTTCTTGGAATTGTATGTTCAACATCAATTTCATTGGAAAACAATTGTGCTATTGAAATCATTTTACCAGTATACATACACTGCCCTTTTTGTTCCATCCAAAGCTCATATCGTTTTACATCTTCTTTTTCTTTTAATATCCTTATTCTATTTTCGTTCTTTACGATATTTTTATTTTCATCTTCAGTTTCTTCAAAAATTTGTTCCGACCACAATTCGAAAATCGCAATATTATCTTCAACATTTAAAGATTGATTTTCCTCTGATTTGTATTGTTGCAAAAAACGTCGTATTTTCTCTCTGTTATCTGCTCTTTCCTTTTGATACTTTTCAATGGCAATTCGCTTATTATTATCATTCAACTCTCTAGCTAACTCAATCACTACTTCAGTATCTTGGTCTATATCGCCATTAATAATTAACTTATTCAAGAGTTTTCTTACAACGCTCATCGATTTGTTGAACATTGCGTTTTTAATACTATCAATAAGAGGAATTGGAAGAATTTCTATATTGGTATTTTTATCCTTAGGAAGAAACTTTTCTCCAGTTTTGAAATTGGTTACCAAATTTCTGTTGTATAAATTTTCTCTGTTGGAATGATGATACAATTCTCCATTTAGATTAATTCCTTTGTCGGAAAGAAATGTTTTGAATATTTCAGTTATTGTAGGTACTTTCCTATACGCTCGTTTTGAATCGAAAAAATATTCTTGATATTCAAGACCAACATTCCGTATCAGATTATCTTTATCATCAAATTTCTCCCAAGTTTTCTCCCCAAAATGAGCAATACAGGCTTCATTTATACTTTTAACATCATCATCTTTTAATAGATATGAAGAATCTTTATAAGCGAAGGTAGAATCTTCGTTACCATCAATCATTGCTCTAGTTTGCCCTTTATGTTTATCTACTAAATTATTGGCAATGGTTGCAATAAGTTGTTTTCTTTTGTATTCTTTATTCGTATCAGACAAGCAATCCAATATTGTATTTCGAGAAGCTTCCCAATCTGTTTTCAATAATTCAGGAATTTTCGCAAGTACAACTGCTTCATTGTAAAGAAAACCTTCTTTCAAAAACGGAATAACTTTATTAATAGCTTTTATACTCAAATCTGCATAACCTTGTAGAAATTTTCTTTTTAATTCAACTAGTGGTGAGATTTCGTAATGTTCGTCCTTTCGTTTTCTTTTAACATTTTCTAATTGTAATTTTTCAATTGCAAATGTTGCTAAGTACTGTTCATTCGAACCAAATACTATATGCCATAAATCATAGATGGAATATCCTTTAATTACTTTTGGTGCTGTAGTTATATTATATTGTTCAATTTCTCCAATGGCAGTTTTCGCAAAATCTCCAAACAAAGAAATCAAACCTTTGCAAACAGGCATTCCAGAAATAGAAGTTTCATATTTTCCATTTTCGGGATTGATGGGATAATTGTATTTATAAGGTTTTTCTGTTTTTTTATCCAATAAATCTTTAACTTCTTGAAATTTAAAATTTCCTTCAGCTTTCAAAAACAAATTATTGAATAACAAACTTTTCAACTCCTCATTAATACTTTGTTTTTCGTTATTTACATCAAAATATTTAATGGTATTAATAAACTGCAATGCTCTAAAAATTTCAAAAGCGGGATGCGAAATAGGACAACGTAATTTTGAAGGTTCCAATGTGCATTTCCCAATACTTCCTTTTTGGCTTTTTAAAGGACGCTGCCAAATTATCGCCTTCCAAAGTTTGTTTACAAAATCATCTTTATAAACTTCTTTTTTTATCTTTTCTATAGAGTAACCTTGTTTACTGCATATCAAATTGAACTCATTTTCATATTCCTCACGAAGAGGATACTGATTTCTTGCTCGTCTTCCTTTATATAGAAAATCATTTAGTAAAGCCTCTGCTATAGACCTGTTATTTTCCAAAGAAGCCTTAAAGCCATCTTCAGTACGACGTTCTAACTGCTTTTCAGTTTCTTTGTCCGTTTCTCCAATATCTTTATAGCCTCTTCTTTGCACCAAATGATACAACACCCTACCAAATTCGTGATTTGTCAATTTTCCATCCAATGCTTTTACCCTTAATTCATATGGATTTTTATATTTTTCTCCATTTTCATAAGTGAAATCACAAGCTAACCATTGCAAAAACTTTTTACTTTCAGGAAACTTTCTTTCTTTTCCTTTTTGGTATGAACTCCAATTCAAAACTTCGTTTTTAGCAAGAGGAGCATAATTCTCAGCCAAAACTTTCAACAACTCCCATTTTCTATATTTACGAGCCTTTATCAGATTTCGTTTAGAACGATCTTTCCTTCTATCTTTTGTAGGTGATGTATAACCAGAAGTTCCTTTAGTCATTCCCGTATTAAATGTTACAACTCCTTTTTTATCTTTATCTATAAACCAGCCAGCTGACGAACTTCCAATATCTAGTCCAATTTTTGCCATAATTATTTGTTTTTAAATTTATTTTTATTATATTTGTAACTGAAAGACAATTCACAACAAGGCTATAAGCAGTAGAAAAATTATCTATTCTTAGATATCTAAGCAACTACCTCGGCAGTTGCTATTTTTTTGTTTAAATTTTTTTAAAAAATCATTTTTGAGAAATGTTAAAAATAATAATAATTTATTGAATATCATTACGGTTTTCCGTAAATATCACCTATAAAAATAAAAACATTCAAGGTGGGGCAACTCGCCTTTTTTTATGTCTAAATGTTTCGTGAATTCTTAAAACGAAATCAATTATAAAATTCGAAAGTGCAGTGAATCGTAAAAACTGTAAGAATTGAAAATATTGAAAACTGTATTTGTTAAATAAAAAATTCAGCTCCTGCGGAGCTGAATTTTTGTTATTTATTACTTTCTAAATTGTAGGTGTAAACATTGTAAGTAAGAAGTTGTTGAGCAAAAGATAACCAGTTATAAGATTCGTTTTCTCCTACCACCTAATAATTAAATAGTCCAAAATGACTAAACAATTAAATAAAAGTATATTTATATTCTTTTATTACAATAAAAAGGTATATTTGTACTCTAAAATACTTTCAGAATGAATTATCTTTTAATCAAAGAGATCATAAATTTAGTTGAGGAATTTGAGACTGAAACAAAAAACAATCCTGTTTTTGAAGCATCTATTCATGGTTTTAAAAGCTGGATATCGAAAAATAATAACACTATCGTTACTGAACCCACTTGGGTAGGAAAAGAAACGGGAAGAAGTGCGGAAAGTTATATTAATACTTTGATTGTTCATCTGAACAGATATGCGAAAAGCTATTCCAAGTCTGCCATTATTGGGTCGGGTTTTTCTACGCAGGAAGATTTCATTTATCTTATTAATTTAAAAGCATTTGGCGAAATGTCAAAAATAGATTTAATAAAAAAAAATGTACATGAAAAACCCGTCGGAATGCAGATTATCAATCGTTTGATAAGTCAGGGTTGGATTGAACAACGGAATTCTAAAACGGATAAACGCAGCAAAGTGATTTCCATTACGAAAACAGGTCTTCAATCCTTAGAAAACATTATGGATAAAATACGGCAAGCAACTACCATCGTTACTGGAAATTTATCGCAAAATGAAAAAATGGAATTAATACGCTTACTCGATAAGCTTGATAATTTCCATCAAAACATTTATGATAAAAATATTGAAACAGAGAATTTATTGGAAGAAGCGTTTAAAAATTTAAACAAATGAAAAAAAAGGTAGCTATAATAGGTTCAGGATTTTCAGGATTATCGGCCGCTGCTTATACAGCAAAAGCAGGCTATGAAGTCCATGTGTTTGAAAAGCACAATCAACCTGGGGGTAGAGCAAGACAATTCACCACAGAAGAAGGATTTGTGTTTGACATGGGCCCCAGTTGGTATTGGATGTCTGATATTATGGAAGATTTTTTTGCTGATTTCGGCTACCAAACTTCTGATTTTTTTGATCTGATTTCCTTAAACCCTCAGTTTGAAATGATTTTTTCCGATGAAAAAATGAGTATTCCTGAAAATTTCGAAGAGCTAAAAATCCTGTTTGAAAAAACCGAAAAAGGCGCTGGAGTTCAATTGGAGAAATTTATGCAATCGGCAAAGTACAAATACGAAGTTGGAATGCAGGATTTTGTTACAAAACCTTGCCACAGTTGGTTAGAATTTGTATCGCCTAAAATTGCTAAAAGCGCATTGAAGCTAGATTTACTGACAAATTTTAGAAGCTATGTCGGCAAATATTTTAAAGATGAAAAATTAAGAACGCTGATGGAATTCCCTGTTATTTTCTTAGGTGCTTCGCCCCAAAATATTCCTGCTTTGTATAGTTTGATGAATTATGGCGGTTATGCGTTAGGAACTCATTATCCGATGGGAGGATTTTATCAATTAGTATTAGCGATGCAGCAGGTAGCAGAAAAGCAAGGAGTTATCTTTCACTTTAATAAAACGGTTGAGAAAATCAATACAAACAATAACAAAATAACTTCTTTGCAAATAAACGGTGAAAATATAGCTTTTGATACCGTGATAGCTTCTTCAGATTATCATCACACCGAAACGCTTTTAGATGAAAGTTTAAGAAATTACACACAAAAATATTGGCAGAGTAGAACTTTTGCCCCCTCCAGTTTAATATTCTACTTAGGGATTAACGAAAAAATCCCTCACCTCAAGCATCATACACTATTTTTTGAAAACGATTTAGACGAGCATATTGATTGTATTTATGGAGAAAAAAGATGGCCCAAAAATCCCCTATTCTATGTTTGTTGTCCATCTAAAACAGATGATAGTGTTGCTCCTAAAGGAAAAGAAAACTTGTTTTTGTTGATGCCTTTGGCTATAGACATGCACGACAATAAAGCCATTAGGGAGAAGTATTTGAGAGAGATGCTTTCGAGAATTGAAAAACATACAGGAATTAATGCTTTGGCTTCCAAAATTGAGTACCAGAAAAGTTATTGCGTAAACGACTTTGTGCAAGATTATAATGCCTACGGCGGGAACGCGTATGGCTTGGCAAATACGTTGCATCAAACAGCGGTTTTGAAGCCAAAAATGAAAAATAAAAAGTTGAACAACCTTTTTTATACTGGTCAGTTGACTGTTCCTGGCCCTGGCGTTCCACCATCAATTATTTCGGGGAAGATTGTAGCAAACGAAGCAACCAAATTTAAGAAATGAATAATATGAAACAACTATTTGACGAACTTTCTTACTCAGTAAGTAAGATAACAACGCAGAAATACAGTACGAGTTTTTCTTTGGGAATTTTGGCATTAAAACCTTCGATCCGCAACGCTATTTATGCAATTTATGGCTATGTGAGATTGGCTGATGAAATTGTAGATAGTTTTCATGAATATGATAAAGAAAAATTGCTAAAAAGACTGAGAATGGAAACTCAAAACGCCTTAGAAGAAAAGATCTCACTTAATCCAATTTTACAATCTTTTCAGGAAATAGTGCATAAGTATCATATTGATCCCGTTCTTATCACTCAATTTCTCAATAGTATGGAAATGGATTTACAAAAAATTGATTACAATTCAGAATTGTACCACGACTATATTTTTGGTTCTGCTGAAGTTGTAGGCTTGATGTGTTTACAGGTTTTTACCGAAGGAAAAAAAGAGAAATTTGAAGAGCTAAAACCTTATGCAATGAAATTAGGCTCTGCTTTTCAGAAGATAAATTTTCTAAGAGATCTAAAAGATGATTATCAAATTTTAGGCAGAACCTATTTTCCCAATGTTGATATGGGTGTGTTTGATAATTGCATAAAGTGTCAAATTGAAAAAGAAATAGAAGAAGAATTTAAAGAAGCATTAATTGGCATCAAAAAACTTCCAAATTCGTCTATGTTCGGTGTGTATTTGGCGTATAAGTATTACATCTCCTTGTTTAAAAAAATCAAAAGCAAAACTTCCTCAGAAATATTAAATAAGCGGATTAGAGTGTCCAATTCCCAAAAAGTTTTTGTTGCTTTTAAAAGTTATGTACGTTATAAAGTAGCCATTTTATAATGAAAGTTTTTATATCACTTCTATTGGTTTTTATGATGCTAGTTTCTTATAACAATCCAGATATAAATTTAGTAAGAACAAACTACAGTATAGCCGTTCAGGATAAAAATTTGTGCAAAAGGATGATAGAAGAATTAGAGCAATCAAAAGAAAAATCAGCGGTATATTTAGCCTATCTGGGCGGTTATCAAACGATTTGGGCTCATCATGTTTTTAGTCCGATGAGCAAATTTAGTACTTTTAAGAAAGGAAAGAAAAACATTGAATTAGCGATCAGTAAAGAGCCTGAAAATGTTGAAATTAGATATATCCGGTTTTCGGTTCAGAAAAATTCACCTTCTTTTTTGGGGTACAACAACAACTTAAAAGAAGACAAGGATTTTCTTGTTAAAAACAAAAAAAACATCAATTCAGATTTTCTTCAAAAAAATATTGAAACACTCTTAAAGTAATTAAGTATGAAACATGAATTATACAGAGAGCAACAATTGAATTGTGATTTACAAACCGCTTGGGATTTTTTTTCATCACCGATGAATTTACCAAAAATAACTCCAAAAGATATGGCATTTACCGTGTTATCTGAACAAAAAACAAATAAAATATTTGAAGGAATGATAATCGATTACACTGTTTCACCATTGCTTGGCATTCCCTTGAAATGGAAAACAAGAATTACCGAGGTAATTCCTAATAAGAGTTTTACGGATTTTCAGGAAAAAGGGCCTTACAAATTATGGAACCATCGCCACGAATTTATACCCAACGAAAAAGGTGTGTTAATGATAGATAAAGTCGATTATGAATTGCCTTTCGGACTTTTAGGAAATCTTGCTCACCGTTTATTTGTAAAAAAGAAATTAGATAAGATATTTAATTACCGTTTTCATATTTTAGAAAAACTATTCAACAAAAAATAAAATGGAAATATTAATTGTAATACTTGTTTTTACGCTTATGGAAGGAGCCACTTGGCTTATTCACAAATATATTATGCACGGATTTTTATGGATTTTACACCGAGATCATCATGACCACAGCAACGAAGGTGATTTAGAAAAAAACGATTGGTTTTTTGTCATTTTTGCAGTGCCCACTATTGCGTTGATGTATTTTGGATCATTAGAAAATTTCAATTATTTATTTTTTATAGGGTTGGGTATTATGCTCTACGGAATGGCTTACTTTTTTGTGCATGATATTTTTATTCATCAACGGATAAAGTTTTTCACACACACCAAAATCTCTTATTTTTTAGCACTTCGCAGGGCTCACAAACAACATCACAAACATTTAGGAAAAGAAGAAGGCGAATGTTTTGGATTTTTATATGTGCCTTTTAAGTATTTAAAAATGTATTTAAAATCGGCGAAATCATGATGGCTTATACTTACTCACTCATATTGTTTTTCACGATCATCATTTGTTTTATAGCATCTTTTGACAAAAGAATTCAATTCCATCATCAATTTGGTTCATTCCTAAAAGCTTCCATCATTGTTGCTATTCCTTTTATCGCTTGGGACGTATGGTTTACGGCTCACGGAGTATGGTGGTTTAATACAAATTACACACTTGGAATTTCATTTTTGGGTTTGCCTTTGGAAGAAATTTTATTTTTTATTTTTATTCCGTTTTCTTGCATTTTCACCTATTACACCATTGACAAATATTACAATTGGGAAGTTTTAAGTGCTTTTAATAATCTATTGGTCTTTATAAACATTATTATTTTGTCGGTTGTAGGTTTATTGCATACAGATAAAATTTACACCCTTATTACTGCCATAGTTACAATACTTGCATTGATCTATTTGCACTTTATTGCCAAAGTAAATTGGCTGACTAAAGCATCTTTGGTTTTCACGCTTCTTATGCTTGGTTTTTTCCCAGTTAATGGGATTTTAACCGGGAGTTTTATTGATAATCCGGTTGTTAATTATAATCCAAAAGATTTTTTGGGAATCCGAATGTTTACCATTCCCATTGAAGATGCCGTTTATGGATATACTCAATTTCTTTTGGTGCTTTATTTCTTTAAAAAATTTCAGACACAGAAAAATAAAATAAAATAAAACAGAGCCTTAAAATACGGAACGGAATAGCTATTTTAGAACCTTAATTATAGGCGAAATGTATTATACGAGCATATTCAACGGTCAAAAAATGGCTGTGTATCTCCCGAATATTTTTTACTGCTATTGGATAGGCCTTTTCCATTTAAGATTTGATTTATTTTGTACTTTATTTCGGAATAAGTTTATTAAGTATGGATATAAAAGAAAAAATACCGTAAAGCTGGCCAGTTTGTTTTTTTCTTTCGTGGTTTGCCAAAAACCTTTGGATAATCGTCTGATACATGACTACACTTTAGCTTCGGTTGTTTTAGTAATTTTATTTTTTACCGTGCCGAAAATTGTAATATAAACAAGATGGAAAAATCGATCATGAAAATATTAGTCAAGTAAATAATTATGCAAGAATAAAGTTTTAAAAGATAATTTCAAATCTAAAATGCTCAATTCCAAATTATTGATTGTTTTATCATGTATTTTGAATATAGAAACTTCACTAAATTTTCACAAATGCTGTTTTTAAGGAAATAAACTAAAAATAAATAGGCAAAATTTAGCATGTACATGTGAAATCTATCAATGATTATCGTTAAGACTAGAAACTGCTATATATTTAATTTACAGAAATATAGAAATAAAAAATAGAACAAATACAATTTCTATATTATCAATAAAAAATACCTAAGCCTTTATCCATCGACGTGCGCCACGACGAAATTTCAATACAAATTTAGAAAGAAAACTCTTGCAGCAGCTTAATCTTATGCTACTTTTATACGCCTTTACTATATCTCAGTAGCTTTATTTTAGATTCTGCATCGGAGACTAAGTTTAGAGAAAACAGGAATTTAAAGGAAAAGCGAAAACATTTTTTACTGATATAGGTTTCAGATTTTTTCGCAAAATTTCCAAGTCAATCAGAGATTAATTTCCCTAGACAAAAAATGATAAATCATCACTTGTGTTTTTAATTGTTATTTTTCCATATCTAGCTCACGTTGCCAATAACGGTGTTTTTTCATGAGATCAATCAACTGTGTGGTCCATTCTTTAGCATCTTTTTCTTGAATAATTCCTTTATCCACTTTTATATCAGACTTTTCTATTAATTTTTCAGTTCCTGAAGCAAAAGCAATGGCCTTGCAGTGCATAAATGCATCTTTTAACCATTCAAAATAATCAGGATTATTATAAAGCGTATCAACGGATGGTCCATTAGGCGTGTACAATGCGTCATACAGTACAGATGCATCAGTTTTATACGTGTTTTTGATAGTGGTAGTTTCTCCTTCTTCAAATTTTAAAGCCCCCACTTTTTCTCCAATGAGTACAGCTTCAGCCCCTTGATTTTCTAAAATTGTTTTCAAAGCATCTATACTTTTTTTCGAAACTCCGTCTGCTACCAAAAAAGCTACTTTTCTAGTTGCGATACTCCCCTCACCGTCTTTCACTTTCATGCTAAGCGCTTCAGATTTTTCAACCTCTAGCTTTTTGCCTTCAATAGGATAATTAGGGTGATTCTGACGAGCAAATTGCAATGTCAATTCATCTAAATCTTTTGGCGGCGTAATGTTTAAATTCTTTCCGACCTCTGACGCTAATTTGGGATCAATTTGATTAAGAATAGCGACTTGTCTTTCTCGAATTTTGGTATCTTTTACTTTAGACAATTCAAATGATAAAGCTTTAATGATGTGCAATTGTTCAATTTCCGATTGAGAATTAAAAAACAACCTCGCCTGAGAAAAATGGTCTGCGAAAGAATCTGAACGCTCACGCACTTTTCTAGCATTTATTTTTTCCTGATGCGACTGAAAACCCGTTTCACCTTTTAACATAGCATGATAAGGACATCCCGAAGCTTGGCTGTTGGGGAAATAAGAAACATTTCCTTTCAAGATATCTATCCTAGAACTTCCATCTTTCTGATTGTTGGATTTTTGGTTTACAGATCTATTGATTGGAATTTCGTGGAAATTACCACCCAAACGATAATTTTGCGTGTCCATATAAGAAAAAATTCTTCCTTGCAATAGAGGATCATTAGAAACATCTATTCCTGGAACCAATCTGCCTGGATCAAAGGCTGCCTGCTCCGTTTCTGCGAAGAAATTTTCTGGATTTTTATTCAACGTCATGGTTCCTAAAATTGTTACAGGAACCAATTCTTCGGGCACCAATTTTGTAGGATCCAAGATATCGAAGGAATATTTTAATTCATCCTCTTCTGGAATCAATTGTACGCCCAAATCCCATTGTGGAAAGTTAGCCTTGTCGATATTTTCCCACAATTCTTCGCGATGAAAATCTGAATTGTAGCCCGAAATTTTTTGGGCCTCATTCCAAGCTACGCCATGAACTCCCAATTTGGGTTTCCAATGGAATTTCACAAAAGTGCCTTTTCCTTCTTTATTCACCAATTTAAAACTGTGAACTCCGAAACCTTCCATCATTCTTAGAGAACGTGGTATTGCACGGTCCGACATTATCCACATAATCATGTGCGCAGATTCTGGAATTAAAGAAATAAAATCCCAAAACGTATCATGTGCGGAAGCCGCCTGAGGAATTTCCTTATTGGGCTCTGGTTTTACAGCATGTACTAAGTCTGGAAAATTCATGGCATCCTGTATAAAAAACACAGGAATGTTGTTTCCTACCAAATCATAATTGCCTTCCTCGGTATAAAATTTTACCGAAAATCCTCTTACATCTCTCGCTAAATCTGTAGACCCTTTGAAACCTGCAACCGTTGAAAATCTTACGAACACTGGTGTTTTCACTCCCATTTGAAGGAACTGTGCAGTAGTATATTGCGAAATATCGGCTTTCATCTCGAAAACGCCATGAGCTGCACTTCCTCTCGCATGTACCACACGTTCCGGAATTCTTTCGCGATCAAAATGCATCATTTTATCGAAATAGATATGATCCTGTTGCAAAGACGGTCCTCTATTACCAACCTTCAAAGAGTTGTTATTGTCATAAATAGGAACGCCGTCATTGGTGGTTAATATCTTCCCTATATTATCAGTCAGATGCTCCTCTAGCTGATTAGTTTTTATATTATTTTTACCTGTATTTTTTTCCATAATTAAGATTTTAGTGTTGTGTGTGCGTGTGTTATTTAGCTTTAATATTAATTTCAGAAGTAGCTAATTTCGAAAGTAATTTGTCCGCATTTTTTTCTTGCTTTAAGATAGAATTAAGCAATTTTTTGGCTTCCGTATGTTTTAGTAATCCCGCATAAGAAATCATAGTTCCATACGATGCAATTTCATAGTGTTCGGCTTTTTGACAAGCAGCTATAATACCTGCATCACGCACTGCTCCAAGCTGTGTTTCTTCTAAAACACCTTTACCCTCTTCTATAATACCTGCCATGGCATCGCATTTTTCTTCTTCATCTTTTACTCCTCCAATAGATTTGAATACTGCTTTTAATATTTTTATGTGTTCAGCAGTTTCCTTTCGATGGTCATCGAGTGCTTTTTTCAGATGGGTTGAGGTTGCATTTTTAGACATTTTGGGTAAGGTTTTGTACAAGGCATTCTCTGCCAATAGTGCATCTTTCAGACAACTTTCAAAAAGATCATCCAAAGTTGTAGCGGCATCTTTCTTAGCTGCTATTTTTGAGGTTGATTTTAGAAGGCGATTTTTTCCCATTAGATATGGACTTCTTGGTTACTTTCATAATTATCATTTAAAAGTTTAATTTATGACGAAACTGTGGAATACACAGTGGAATTAATGGAATACAAAACATCTTTATTATCATAAAACATCAATTAATGTGCCGAAAAAATGATTTTTTGTTAACAAAAACATAATTTAAATATTAATAATTTAAATTACTAAAGGCATAGTAATTGTAGGGTAAAATGAAAATTAACAATATGGGAAATGCACAATCTCCAACAGAAAATCTTAGCGGAACTAAGGCTATCAGTAAAATTAAAGACATTGCAGAGGGGGCAGGTACATGCTTCTTCACAACCTTAATTGGTGAAAATTCTTCGAGCAGACCAATGGCCTTACAATCAGTAGATGAGCAAGGAAATCTTTGGTTTCTGAGTGATATTACGTCGGACAAAAATCAAGAAATTGAACACGACAATCATGTGGAATTGTACTTTATGAACAATTCAAAATATGAATATATAATGGTGAAAGGAAATGCTGTTGCTACTCAAGATAAAACTTTGATAGATAAATATTGGTCAAATTTTGCCAACGCATGGTTTGAAGGCAAAGACGACCCCAATGTTAGCCTTATAAAGGTTACCCCCAAAGAAGGATATTATTACGAAACTAAAGAAAATAAAATAGTAGCAATGTCTAAAATGCTTTTCTCCGCGGTCACGGGAAGTAGTATAGAAGATGGCGGTGTGGAAGGTCAATTGAATTTATAATTAATGCTGCTAAAATTCACTTCTAAAGGCATTTACTGTATTCCTGGAAAATTTTATATAGACCCTTGGAAACCAGTTGATTTAGCTGTTATCACTCATGGTCACGCCGATCATGCCCGAAGTGGAATGAAAAAATATTTATGCCATCACTTTACCAAACCTATTTTATATTCCAGAATTGGTAGTAACATTGAATGTCAAAGTGTGGAATATGGAGAAACTCTCAATATTAATGGAGTAAAAGTTTCCCTTCATCCCGCTGGTCACATTATTGGTTCAGCACAAATTCGCATGGAATATAAAGGCTATGTTTCCGTCATTTCTGGTGATTATAAAATTCAAAATGATGGTATTTCCACCCCTTTTGAATCTGTAAAATGCAACGAGTTTGTCTCTGAAAGCACCTTTGGACTTCCCATCTACAACTGGTTTTCTGTGGAAGAACAGGAAAAACAAATGCGCAACTGGGTACAACAGAATAAAGCCAATGGGAAAACCTCCGTATTCATCGGCTATTCTTTAGGTAAATCGCAAAGAATTATGAAAGCTTTGGAAGGTTTGGATGAATTGAATGTGCATTATTCCATCGCAAAGCTCAATGAAGCCTATAAAAGTGTTGGTGTAAATCTACCCGACTACAAAACCATCGATTTACGAGAAGATAAAAAACATCTGGACGGAAAAATTGTATTACTTCCACCCGCTCTCATTGATAATCCTGCCATGAAGAAAATTCCCAATTTGGCGTATGCCATTTGTTCAGGATGGATGCAGATTCGAGGAGCCAGACGTTGGCGAAGTGCAGATGCAGGTTTTGCCATAAGCGATCATGCCGATTGGCAAGGTCTCATTACTGCCATCAAAGCTACGGAAGCGGAAAAAGTACATATCACACACGGACAAACCGCTGTTTTTTCAAAATATTTGAATGAAATTGGAATTTTTGCTGATGAAGTGAAAACCGAATACGGAAATGATGAAGAAACTCCAGAATTAGAGTCAGAATGAAAGATTTTGCCACTTTAATAAACGCTTTTGATAGCACTAATAAAACTTCCTTGAAACAGGAAGCTATTTTACGTTTTTTGGATGAAGCGAGCTCTCAGGATAAATTGTGGTTTTTGGCTTTGTTTACGGGTAAAAAGCCCAAGCGGAATGTCAATTCTACTTTTATGAAGCAATGGGCGATGGAAGTGGCAAATATTCCTGAATGGCTCTTTGTTGAAAGCTATTCTTCCGTTGGAGATTTGGGAGAAACCATTTCACTTTTGCTTCCCGAACCTAGTCATAAAATTGAACTTTCTCTTTCGGAATGGATGGAGAAAATTATGGCATTAAAAGACTTTTCGGAAGATCAAAAAAAACAGTTTGTATTAGAGGCGTGGAGAAGTTTAAATTCCATTGAGCGGTTTATTTTTAATAAATTATTAGGTGGAAGCTTTAGAATTGGTGTTTCCTCCAAAACTTTAATTAATACCTTAGCTAAATACTATCAATTGGATGCCACAGCCGTTGCACATAGCATTATGGGCGATTGGAATCCGCAAGAAATTGATTTTGATGCATTAATAAAAGGCGAATATACCGACACCAATTTATCAAAACCTTATCCTTTTTGTTTGGCGTATGCTTTGGAAAAAAAATTGGAAGATTTGGGTTCCGAAGACGAGTGGCAGGTGGAATATAAATGGGACGGAATCCGAGGACAAATGATTAAAAGAAATGAGGAAATTTTCATTTGGTCCCGTGGTGAAGAATTGGTCACTGCACAATTTCCTGAAATTGAAGATGAACTCAAAAGTTGGAAGGGAAATTTTGTTTTGGATGGTGAAATTTTAGCATTTAAAGACAATTCCGTACTCAATTTTAACGAATTACAAAAACGTTTGAACAGAAAATCTTTAACCAAAAAAATGTTGGAAGAAATTCCCATAGTGGTTTTTGTATATGATTTATTGGAGTTTGAAGGTGAAGATTATCGTGAAAAGCCACTTAGTTTAAGACGAGAAAAATTAGAAAAGCTTCTTCAAAATAATCCTTCAGAAAGAATAGTTCTTTCAAAAATTATCAATTTTAAAAACTGGAATAATCTTCCTGAAATTCGGGAAAATTCCAGAGAAATTAACAGCGAGGGTTTAATGTTAAAAAAAAATTCTTCTCCGTATCACACGGGCAGAAAAAAAGGCGATTGGTGGAAATGGAAAATAGATCCTTTAACTCTTGATGCCGTGCTTATTTACGCCCAAAAAGGGAGCGGCAGAAGAAGTGCTTATTACACCGACTACACTTTTGCCGTAAAAAAAGAAGGTAAACTGGTCACTATTGCCAAAGCGTATTCTGGCTTAACGGATAAAGAAATTCAGGAAGTCAGCAAATTTATTTCTAAAAATGTATTGGAGAAATTTGGTCCCGTAAGAACCGTAAAACCCGAACTCGTTTTTGAAATCGCTTTTGAAGGAATTGGCTACAGCAGTCGTCACAAATCGGGAGTAGCATTGCGTTTTCCAAGAATTGTGCGTTGGCGAAGAGATAAAAAAGTAGACGAAATAGATGATATTGAAGACATTAAAAAACTAATAACGTGACCCAAAAATTTGAGCAATCCGAAGGTTTTCAAATCATCCAAAAATGGTTGAATGAGAAAGGAATGTCGCCATTTTCTTTTCAGAAGGAAACATGGCAACGCTTTTCTAATGGTTACTCTGGAATGGTGATTGCGCCAACAGGTTTTGGGAAAACTTATTCCGTATTCATTGCGATACTCATCGATTTTTTTAATCAACCCGAAAAATATAAATCAGGTCTAAAACTGCTTTGGGTCACACCACTCCGTTCATTAGCAAAAGACTTGGCAAGAGCCATGCAAGAAGCCATTGACGAAATTGGTTTAGATTGGACCGTTGAAGTGCGAAACGGCGATACCGATCCCCAAATAAAGCAACGACAAAGCAAAATCATGCCCGATATTTTGCTCGTAACTCCCGAAAGTTTGCATCTGCTATTGGCTCAAAAAGACAATCAAAGATTTTTTAAAAATCTAAAATGTATCGCCGTTGATGAATGGCATGAGTTGTTGAGTACCAAACGTGGCGTCATGGTGGAATTGGCTTTGGTTGTTCTTAAACATCGCAATCCACTCATTAAAATTTGGGGAATCACAGCAACCATTGGAAATCTTGATGAAGCTTTAGAAGTTTTGATTCCCAATTCCCATAAAAGAACAAAAGTGGTTGCCAAAGAGCAAAAGAAAATTGAAATCCTCTCCGTATATCCGCCAGAAGTTGAAATTTTACCTTGGGCAGGGCATTTGGGCGGGAAATTAATGAATGAAGTCGTACCCATTATTCTGAACTCCAAATCTACTTTGGTTTTTACCAACACTCGAAGTCAGGCAGAAATGTGGTATCAACTTTTGTTGGAAGTCTATCCTGATTTCGCGGGTCAAATTGCTCTTCATCACGGTTCTATTGATGTGGATTTGAGAAATTGGGTGGAAGAAAATCTTAGTAATGGAACTTTAAAAGCCGTAGTTTCTACCTCGTCTTTGGATTTAGGTGTGGATTTTAAACCTGTGGACACCGTCATTCAAATTGGTTCTAGTAAAGGTGTTGCGAGGTTTATGCAACGTGCAGGAAGAAGCGGCCACTCCCCTTTTGAAACTTCAAAAATCTATTTTGTTCCCACTCATTCTTTAGAACTTATTGAAGCTGCAGCGCTTAAAGAAGCAGTTAAAAATAAAGTGATTGAAAAACGTGAACCCTTTGTTTTAGCATATGATGTTATGGTTCAATTTCTAGTTAGTTTAGCTTTAGGCGGCGGTTTTTATGCGGATGAAATGTATCCTGTTATCCAAAAAACCTTTGCTTTTTCTGAAATGACTGAAGAAGAATGGCAATGGTGCATTTATTTCATCACACAAGGTGGAAAAACAGGAAAAAACTATGAAGAATTTCATAAAGTGGTAAAACAAGATGATGGAAAATTAGTGGTTGAAAAAAGGAAAATCGGAATGCTACACCGCATGAATATTGGCGTTATTGTAAGTGATTCCATGTTGAGGGTGAAATTTCTCTCTGGTGGTTATATTGGGATGATAGAGGAATATTTTATATCAAAACTACATAAAGGTGATAAATTTATTTTGGCCGGTCGGGTTTTAGAATATGCAATGCTAAAAGAAATGACGGTTTATGTAAAATTATCCAGCGGAAAAGCTATCACTCCCAGTTGGTTGGGTGGAAGATTGCCTCTTTCTTCTAATCTCAGTTTTTTTTTAAGGAAAAAATTAGCCGAATCTTTATCTCCAAACTCAAGGGAAAAGGAACTGAAATTTTTGCATCCTTTATTGGCTAATCAAAATGAAAATTCCCACATTCCCAAAGAAGATGAATTTTTAGTGGAGCAAATAAAAACCAGAGAAGGCTATCATCTCTTTTTTTATCCATTTGAAGGACGTTTGGTGCATGAAGTGATGTCTGCATTATTGGCATATAGAATCTCAAAATTATACCCCATTAGTTTCTCAATGGCGATGAATGATTATGGTTTTGAATTGTTTTCTGATCGGGAAATTATATTAACAGATGAAGAGCTGAAACAGGTTCTTTCCAGAGAAAATCTGATGCAAGATGTGGTTAGTAGCGTAAATGCTGCTGAAATGGCGAAACGGAAATTTAGAGATATTGCCGTCATATCGGGATTAGTGGTACAAACAATGCCAGGAAGACAGATCAATAATAAATCTTTACAATCCTCGTCGGGAATTATATTTTCTGTTTTAGAAGAGCACGATCCCGAGAATTTATTATTGAGACAAGCTTACACGGAGGTTTTTAATCAGCAATTAGAAGAAGGACGGTTAATCGCCGCATTTGACAGAATAGAAAAAAGTAAAATTATTTACATACATTCGGATCGATTTTCACCACTTAGTTTCCCTATAAAAGTGGATAGTTTGCGTCAATCTTTATCCAGTGAAGATTTGGCAACGAGAATAAAAAAAATGCAAGAAGCCAACATAAAAAAGAAAAGTAAAACAAAATGAATCTCGTAGAAAAAGAAATTATCATCCGTAATCATCATTTTGTACTTACTAACCAGAGAGCTTTGTTCTGGAAAAATGAAAAAAGTTTAATAATTTCCGATTTGCATTTAGGAAAAACTGCGCATTTCAGAAAAAATGGAATTGCATTACCTGCAGATATTATTCATCAGGATTTGCAGCGGCTGTCTTATTTAATTGAATTTTATATCTGCGAAAAACTCATTATTGTTGGTGATTTTATCCATGCGGGGAAAAATTCAGAATTTGAAATTTTCAAAACTTGGAAAATGCAATTCCCCAATCTCAAAATTATTTTAGTAAAAGGTAATCACGACAAAATTTCTATTGAAACTTTGTACAATTTGGGCGTTTCTGAAGTTTATAAACAACTTAGAATAGATGATTTTATTTTCAACCATGAAGACCTTGAAATGCAAGACTTTTTTGTGATTTCAGGTCATATACATCCTGGAGTAAGCCTGCAATCGACTGTGAGGAAATTTTTAAAATTTCCATGTTATATTGTTTCCGAAGACAAATTTATTTTACCCGCTTTTAGTTCGTTCACAGGTTTGGATACACAAGACTATTATCCCAATGCACAAAAATACATCTTTGATGATGCTTGTATTTTAGAATTGTAAATCGTTTCAGCTGTACATGTTTTTATATAGATTTTCTGTTCTTAAATGTTCTTTTTTTTCATTTATAATGGTGAAAAATGACACAAAAAGCAACTACTTTCTAACATCTGTTTGGCTTAATTTTGGTTAATTTTACACCTCATAATTAAAAAAATACCATGGATCGTATTCAAGAAAAATTAATGATATTGGCAGATGCTGCCAAATACGATGTAAGCTGTAGTTCTAGCGGAGGAAAACGCAAAAATAATGGAGGTATTGGAGATGCTTCGGCATCAGGAATTTGTCATACGTATACAGAAGATGGGAGGTGTGTTTCTTTGTTAAAAATCCTTCTTACCAACCATTGCATTTACGATTGTGCCTTCTGTGTTTCCAGAAAAAGTAACGATGTAAAAAGAGCTGCTTTCACCGTTGATGAAGTGGTAGAATTGACGATTAATTTTTACCGCAGAAATTATATTGAGGGACTTTTTCTAAGTTCAGGGATTTTCAAAAGTGCAGATTATACCATGGAGCGATTGATGCGTATTGTGAAAAAACTTCGTGTGGAGGAGAAATACAATGGGTATATCCATCTTAAAACCATTCCTGGTGCTAGCGAAGAGCTTATAAAAGAAGCTGGATTATATGTCGACAGAATGAGCATTAATCTTGAAATGCCTACAGAAGCTGGATTGAAGTTGGTAGCTCCAGAAAAAAATCACGATAGTGTAAGAAAACCTTTGGCTTTTGTTCAAAATCAAATTCAAGAAATCAAATCGGAATCAAAATTAATAAAACATAAACCCTTATTTGTACCTGCGGGGCAAAGCACGCAGATGGTAATTGGCGCAACGCCAGAAAATGATTTTGAAATTATGAGTGTTGCCGACGAGTTTTATAAAAATTACAATCTGAAAAGAGTGTATTATAGTGGCTACATCCCAATAAATTCAGAAAACACCATACTCCCTCAAGTGGGAACGCAACCTCCATTAATTAGAGAAAACAGGCTATACCAAACCGATTGGCTTTTAAGATTTTATGACTTTAAATTGGATGAAATTCTTAACCCAACCTTCACCAATCTAGATATGGATATTGATCCAAAATTAGGATGGGCACTTAGAAATCCGCATTATTTCCCTATTGATATTAATACGGCCAGCTATCAAGAAATTATACGAATTCCGGGCGTGGGAAGAAAGTCTGCAATGAAAATGATTCAAAGTAGAAAATTTGGAAAATTGCGTGAGTATCAGGTAAGAAAAATGGGCATCAGCTTTAATAGAGCCAAATTTTTTATGGTATGTGCCGATACGTCTTTTGAAATGGGAGAACTTGCTCCGTTGAAGATAAAATCTCTTATTACTTCACCCTCTAAAAGTAAATATAAAAGTAATGTACCAAGTAATCAGCTTAGTTTATTCTAAGCTCGTAAAATATAAATTATGAAAAACAAAAATTTAAAATATGCCCTATTTGCAATAGCTGCCTTGGGCATTACCGCAATTACCATAGCATGTTCTACAAAAAAAGGGAAAATGAGTTCTAAAGTAGTTGTAGTTCAAAACTTTGATGTTAATCGATATGTGGGCCAATGGTATGAAATCGCAAGGCAGGATTTTAAACATGAAAAAGATTTAAAAAATGTTACAGCAAACTACTCCAAACGAGATGACGGTAAAATTGCAGTTGTTAATAAAGGCTATAACTATGTCAAGAATGAATGGGAAGAAGCCCATGGAAAAGCAAAATTTAATGGTCCAGAGAATAAAGGAGCATTAAAGGTTTCATTTTTTGGCCCATTTTATTCGGAATATAATATTGTGATGATGGATCCTTCGTATGAAACCGTACTTATTTTTGGTGAAAGCACGGATTATATTTGGATACTTTCTCGAAACAAAACTATTCCTGAAGCAACCAAGCAAAAATTTGTAGCCTACGCCAAAGAGCAGGGTTATGATATTAAAAGATTAGTGTGGACCATACAAGATTAGGATGATTTATACTTTTGATGGCAGTTATTACGGCTTTCTTTCGGTGGTTTTTGAAAGTTTCGAAAGTAAAAAATTTGATGTAAAACCTCTTCTATCTAGTAATTTCACAGGAGAACTCTTTGAAGAAGTTTATGATGTAGTTACGGATGATATTAAAGCAAAAAGAGTCTTAAAGGGATTAAAATCCAAATTAAAATCTACCGAAGTTCTCAATATTTTTAAAGTTTTTTTGTCGGAAGATGAAGCTGTATGGCAATCCCTTATCTATTGTATCCAGCAGATATTTCTAGGTAACGAAAAAATATTGACCAATTTTGGAAACTTTCATGTATTAAAATTCGACCAAGCCCTTACCCGCGTGAATCGAGAACGACACAGAATGAAGGCATTCATCCGTTTTCAGAAAAGTTCAGATAATATGTTTCATTGCATGATTGAGCCAGATTTTAATGTATTGCCACTTATTGCAGAATTTTTTAGAAATCGTTATACAGATCAAACTTGGTTGATTTATGATATTAAGAGAAACTATGGTCTTTTTTACGATTTAAAAAGTGTTTCCGAAGTTACTTTATCTCCTGTTCAGCAAAATGCATTATCTAAAACTGATGCTACAATACAGCTGGATGACATGGAAGAAAAGTACCAGAATCTTTGGCAGCAGTATTTTAAAAGCACCAATATTGAAGCCCGCAAAAATATGAAACTACATCTGCAACACGTCCCACGAAGATATTGGAAGTATTTGACGGAGAAAAGATAATAAAAATCCGTTGTGCATTTTAAATAATACTGGCTTTTAAGTTATTGATATTTCTGTTGAAATATTCTTTGTTGATGAATTGTACAACTGTTAACGCCGTTATTTTAGCTAATAATCTGGTTTTTGAAATCTTCAAAAGTTTTTGCATAATTACGTCTCACCATAAACTGGTCGCAGAATTTCGAGAACAAGGTTTAGATTGTCTTTCGTTGTTTTTTGAACCAATAAAACTGAGGTTTATAATCCTTTTGATTGATTCTTTTGGAGTTTCCAATTCTATGTTTGGATAGTTGAACAAGTCAATTTGAATTTCAGAAGACAAACAACCCTTGTCTACAAGCAGTGTACAAAGAGATAATTGCTCTCTGATATCCTTTAAATAATGGATATCCTACACAGAAGCTGGACTTAAATCAATACTTTGAAAAACACCACTTACAGAACAATCCGTATGAAGTTTGTAGCCATAAAAATGCATTTGCTGTGAAGTACAAAAACCTCTGATAAGATTACAATATTCAGCATATTTACAGATTTTCGAAGTGCTACTTCTGGAAAGTTTGCAGTTTTGATGGTCGTCTTAGGTAGAGTAATAAATTTTCATTAGATATTTTTTTTCAAAACTTCCAAAATTACCTCCGTCGAACCTCTTGGTTAGGTACCTTTCGTAATCTGCAGCTAAGTTGCTCATTGTAAATGTTTTGCGATTAATTCAATTTACTGATTTTCAATCAAATGACAACTTTTAATTTTTTAATTCATAATGCACAACAGGTTAATTATAAGCACATGCATTACTATCAACTTATTAATTTTTATACTAAAAAATATTTCGTAAAAAAAATACCAAAAACTAATCTGATTATCCATTTTTAGTCCCATAGCTGTAATGTTCGCCATGAGGAGCCTTTCAAAAATTCTATCTCCACAATATCTTTGATTTAATTTATAGACCAATTCATTTAAATACAATTAAAGATATTTTCGTTTTTATTTTGCGGTAGCTTCCTAACAGATATCTCTTGGTATACCTTAAGATTGGAAAACGATAAATATTTTGCAAAAGACGAAAACGCCAGCATCTTTATCGCGCAATCTAACGTGAATTTAGAGAAAAGTAAATTGAAAACGGGCTATATAATGATTCCTATTGGTTTTCATTATAATTTTTCTAAGCTAAAAACAGCGAGAGATATATAATAAGGACCCTATTATGATGCTTTTAAAGTTAGTGCCAATGTGTATGGAGGAGGTAAATTATGTAGCAATAATATTATAAAAACGACGATATTAAATTTAGAAACAGAGAAAATTTTGATATAAATCCGTTGGTGTAGGGTGCTCAAATTACTCTAGGATACGGACAGTTTAGTGTTTATGCAAAAAAAGATTTTAGCAATTTCTTTAAAGACAGTCATTTTAATAACGATAAAATGTTGAATTTTGGAGTGGCTTGGGGTTTCTAAAATTAAATTCATCTTCATAAAAATTCAACTCGCAGGAGCTGAATTTTTTTTATTTATTAGTTTCTAAATTGTAAGTGTAAACATTGTAAGGAAGAAGTTGTTGAGCAAAATATTTAGCAATAAAACTTCCCACCAAAATAGGAAAAAACAATGCATATCCGTTCGGAGCTAAATTACAGACTAAAAACAAAGCCGTGAAAGGCGCATAAATAGAAGCCGATAAAGTAGCTGCTGCACCTACCAAAATAAAATTAAGGTAAATTAAAGACGTCCCGAAATAATGGTTGCAAAAAAATGCAAATCCAAAACCTAAAAATGCTCCCACCACAATACTAGGGGCAAAAACACCACCATCGCCTCCTGCACCAAGGGTTAAAGCCGAAGCCAAAGGTTTTAAAAATATTAACAACACCAAAAATAATAAAGAAAATTCATGTGGATGTTGCAAAAGTTCATTCAGGGAATGATAGCTATCGCCATACAGAAATGGAAACACAAAAATAAGCGAACCCACAACGAGAGCTCCTAAATTCACCCTCAAAAAGTTATTGTGAATTCCCGCAAACAAATCCTTAATCCTTGTTACTAAAAACGTGAAGTAAACCGATAAAACACCTCCCAATAAACTTAGAATAACAAAAAAAGGAAGTGCTGACCAACTCCAATCTGTGATAGATGCCGAAAATACTGTTTCACTTTTCGTGAAATACAAGAAAACCCAAGCCACAAAACTCGCCGCAAAACAACTTAAAAATAAAGTTTTGGTAAGTTTCCTGGCTATTACTTCAACAGCGAATAAAAATCCTACAATGGGACTTCCGAATAAAACAGAAACGCCCGCTGCCACGCCTGCACAAATTAATTCCAATTTATAAACATTAGCAGAAAAACGCTTTTCGTAAGCTACATTTCCCACCGTAGCACTTGCAACTACTGTAGAAACTTCAATTCCTGTGGAACCTCCAAAAATTACCGTAAGGAAACCATTTAAAAAATGGGACGGAATTTTAAAAGCGGGTAAATGATCTTTTCTTTGATCCACTGTTTTATAAATTTCAGTGATGCCTTTATTCTTGCGGTTTTTGAAAAGATATTTCCTTAAAAAATAAATGGCTGTAATCCCTATTGTTGGAAAAATAATGAACAGAAAAGATTTTTCTTTTGCAAAATCATATAAATATTCTTGAAAATAAATAGTAATAAACTTGAGCAACCAAGACATTGCCGAAGCCACCAACGCAACTATTATTGCAGAAACAATTAATTTAAAATAATAATGTCTTTGAATTTTGAGTCTGTCCATATCTGAAATTGCAAATTTCAACAAAGGTAACTGATGATCAATTTTCTATCAAATATTTTTTAAGATATTATTGTTTTAGATTTCATTTAAAAGCTTCTTTTAAATCTTAATCATTTCTTTTTACAGGTTCTAAATCTTCCAACTCTTCTGACGTAAAAAGCCGGTAATGGACTTTGAAAGTCTTTCCTAACGGGCTCTCCAAAGAAAAACCACCAGGACCAAAACCGTCCAAAACATCCAACGTAAAATGTGAATATTTCCAATACTCGAACAAATCTCTATCCACCCAAAACTCATAATCTTTTACATGACCTATTAAAACATCATTCATTCTTGGGAAAAAACCATCTTTTTCGAAGCACTGCGGTTGGGTTCCCTCGCAACATCCTCCTGCTTGATAAAACATTAAAGGACCGTGCTGTTCTTCCAATTGATGAATAACTTCTAAGGCTTTATCTGTAACATCTAATCTTGAAATCATTTTATTTTTATTTAAAGTTAATGAAAAAGACCTGACTAATTTCTAGCCAGGTCAAAAACACAAATTACATAATTACATACAAGTGATAAGCAACATTCTACCACTTGCACCTGGCTTAATTTTTAACAAATTTTGTACGCGTGAGGGCGAAGCGCATTGTGGGAGCTCGTGGGAGGCGAGGTTCCGGAGCGTAGCGGAGGAAACGAACCTCCCACAGCGACTGCGCGTAGACCGACACTTGGTTGCAAACTAATTATTATAACAAATCAAATCAACAATAATATATAAGTCTACATAAAGCAACCAAGTGGCACGCCCCAATTAATTATTAATTAGAAAAAGCCTAATTTATTTTTATTGTAAGAAATCAACATATTTTTGGTTTGACGATAGTGATCCAACATCATTTTATGGTTTTCTCGACCGATACCCGATTGTTTGTATCCACCAAAAGGCGCTCCTGCTGGATAAGAATGATATTGATTTACCCAAACTCTTCCCGCTTGAATAGCTCTTGGCACGGTATATAGCTGATGGGCATCACGCGTCCAAACTCCAGCCCCTAATCCGTAAATGGTATCATTAGCAATTTCTATTGCTTCGGCTTCATCTTTGAAAGTGGTTACTGCTAAAACAGGTCCGAAAATCTCTTCTTGAAAAATTCTCATTTTATTGTGCCCTTTAAACAAGGTTGGCTTAATATAATAACCACTCTCACAACCATCTCCAAGATTATTTGCGTCTCCTCCAGTCAGCACTTCTGCTCCTTCTTCTTTGCCTAATTGGATGTAAGACATAATTTTATCTTTTTGAATTTGTGAAGCTTGTGCTCCCATCATCACCGTTGGATCCAATGGGTTTCCTGTTTTAATGGCATTTACTCTTTCAACAACTCTCGCGATAAATGCTTCATAAATATCTTCTTGAATTAATAATCTTGATGGACAAGTACAAATTTCACCCTGATTTAAAGCGAACAAAACAGCTCCTTCAATGGCTTTATCTAAAAACTCATCATCATGATCCATCACCGAGCTAAAAAATACATTTGGAGATTTTCCTCCCAACTCTAAAGTTACGGGAATAATATTTTCTGTGGCATATTGCATTACTAATCTTCCCGTTGCTGTAGAACCTGTAAATGCTGCTTTTGATACTTTTGGATTGGTTACTAAAGCTCTTCCCAATTCTGCTCCAAAACCATTAACAACATTAATTACGCCGGCTGGAATTAAATCGCCTATTAATTCCATTAACACCATAATAGAAACTGGTGTACTTTCTGCAGGTTTTAAAACCACACAATTTCCAGCAGCTAAAGCTGGAGCCAACTTCCAAACCGCCATTAATATTGGAAAATTCCAAGGGATAATTTGAGCAATTACTCCTAAAGGTTCATGAACAATCAACGAAACGGTATCTTTATCCAACTCGTTATGAGAACCTTCTTCAGCACGAATAACACTCGCAAAATACCTAAAATGATCCACCGCCAAAGGTATATCCGCATTGAGCGTTTCTCGCACCGCTTTACCGTTATCTATAGTTTCCACAGCTGCGATGTATTGAAGATTTTCTTCTATTCTATCTGCAATTTTGTTCAAAATAATACTGCGTTGTGTTGCAGAAGTTTTTCCCCAGGTTTCAAAAGCTTTTGCAGCAGCATCTACCGCCAAATCTAAATCTTCTTTTGCAGAATGTGCAACTTGCGTAAACACTTTTCCGTCAACTGGCGAAACGACATCAAAATACTTTCCCAAAACGGGCGCCGTAAATTTTCCACCGATATAATTGTCATATTTAGCTTTAAAATCTGGTCTTTGTATTACATTGCTTGTGCTCATAATGATTTTATTTTTGTATTGTTTGTATTAATTCTATATCTTAAATTACTTTTGGAAAAGTCATAATTTTTCGCAGAATAACTTTCAGAATACCGAAGTTAACTTTAAACTTATAAATCACATAGCACAATCCTACATATTTATAGCAAAATTCTATTTTTAATATAAAATTTAGAATTTCATTAACAAAACTTTAGAAGTATTTTCAATAAATATTTTATATTTTTATCAAATAAGTTTTTAAGAAAAGACATTATGGCTCGCCAGAAATCATACATTTATCAACCAGCTTTATTAAAGGAAAAACAACTCGGCAACTTGGTTGAAAACAAAACCTCGTACACGCTGGAAAATTGTGAGTTTAGTATTTATGAAACCCACCAAAGTGCTTTTAATGTAAGATTACATTTTAATGAACTTGCTTTTACTGCGATGCTGCGTGGGAAAAAACGATTAAAACTAGATGGCAAATCAGACTATTTTGAATATCTCCCAGGAGAAAGTGTTTTAATGTCGCCAGGCGGTACCATGATTATCGATTTTCCAGAAGCAGACCTATCGCCTTCGCAATGTATTTCTTTGAGCCTTAATGCGGAATTTATAGAAAACACGCTCCAAAACCTTAATCTGTATAATCCAAAAGTTGATGAAAGTAACTCTTGGGACCTTCAACACGACGAGTATTTTCTGTTCAACACGCCTTCTCTAGCTTCTGCAACTAATAATCTTATGCGGATTGCCATGGACGATAACACGCACAAAGATCTGATGGCAGATTTTGCTCTAAAAGAACTTCTTATTCGGTTAATGCAAACGCAAGGCAGCAAAATGCTAGAACAACATCTTAATAAAACCCAATCGCGGATGGGCTTTGTAGTCGATTATATCAGAAAAAATCTTCACCAAAAACTCAATATCGACCAAATGGCAAAAATGGCTTACGTGAGCCATTCGAATTTCTTTAAAATGTTTAAACAAGAATTTGGACTTTCTCCGAATGATTTTATTTTAAAAGAACGGATAAACAAAGCCAAAGAACTTCTAAAAAACCAATTTAGCATCAAAGAAGTAGCCTTCCAAACAGGTTTTACAGACACCAATTATTTTACTAGAGTTTTTAAGCAATTTGAAGGAACAACGCCCAAATCCTTTCAAAACAAGAGTATAATATTACAATAAAAGCCCCACAATGAGGCTTTATACTTTTATAATAAATCGGTATATTTTGTATTAAAACTTATAATATCTCGCGCCTTTCAAAACAGGATTTTCTTGTTCAATAAAATCTAATCTGAACGCTTTTCTCTCAAGATTAATAGAAGTTTCTAATTGTTTACGGTGAAGCTTTTCGTAGGTTTCAAAATCAATACTTTGACGATTTTTTAACACCTCAAACAAATCCCAAGTCGATACCACCGATTTCCAATTCTCACCAATTTTGGCTTCAAAAACTTTGGCCTTCGACCCACTTCCATACGCGAAGAATCCTAGTTGTTGACCCGATAATTCTTCATGTTCGTTAAAAGCAGTTTGTAGCGCGGACAATAATGCCATAAAAATTGAAGCCGTGTACATATTTCCGATTTCGGAAGAAGCACGCTGAGAATATTCTATTTTTTGTTGGACAAGATCTTTATAAACGTCACTATTGGAAACTGCTTTCAGCGCTTCATTCGACTCGTATTCTAGGTTGTTTTCTATGGCAAACAACTCTGGAAATACACGTTTTCCATGAAAAGCATAAGGCAAATGGAAAATCAAAAAACGCCAATCTTCAAAAGCCTTTGTTGCTATATTTTTTTCTTGTTTAAAATGATTGTAAGCCTCTTTAATTCGGTTTTTAAAACATTCATTAGAATAATGTCCATCGAAAACAGGTTCGTCAGAAAAAACTTCTATTTTGTCAGGAAAAGTTTCTGGGGCATTTTGGAGGTCTTCTTTTTTGAAAGCACGACGGGGCTTGAAGAAGTCGTAAACACTTTCTGTCCCGACGCCCCAAAAATTATCAATCTGCAAAAGATCTGGTTTAGCAGAAATTAACAACGCCACAGCGCCAGCGCCTTGGGTATATTCGCCTCCCGAAGCCAACTCGTATTTAGCATAATCGGAAGCCACAACAATCGCCTTTTTAGTAGGATTAACGCGCACAAAATCGAGGGCATTTTGCAACGCATCCACACCGCCAATGCATGCAAAAGTCATGTCCACCACATCGCAATTTTTGAAACATCTTTCTCCAAAGCTTTCTGACAAAGCCTTTTCTAACATACTAACAGCAATCGTCGCCGTAGGTTTTGCAGCATCTAGCGCACTTTCTGTACCTAGATAGAGCCGTGCAATGTCTTTGGGATTAATTTTAAAATCTTGAATAAGTTTCAGAAGCGCTTCTGCCGCCATTGTCGCGGTATCCTCGTGGACATCGGGCATGGCCATCTTGTGTAGGCCTAGGCCTTTTTCAAGTTTTAAAGGGTCAATATTTCTTTGATTTGCAAGTTCTTTTATTTCTAAATATAAATGTGGGATGTAATAACTCGCTGCTTCAACACCAATGTTCATCTTCTTAAAATTTGTACGAAGTTATAAAATACCGCAATTTTAAACTTAAAAATAAGTGAGAAAAATATAGAAATTCCATATTTTAGGATCGCAATGGACTAATTTGTTTCCAAAACCTGACGCTCTCTTTCCTTGTTTTGGAAGCGAATTTTATTCTCTGCGCACAGAAGGCTTAACGGATGCGCATCGGTGACTTGACGCGTGCGCACAGACGAGACAACGCGTGCGCACCAACTGACGGCTTTGCTTTTTAGCTGTATTTATCGGGCTTTATAGCGCTTATACAACTACAAAACAGATCGCACAACAATTAGGAATAATCAAAAACCGTATTATAAAAACTTGACAAACTTATACTTTTTTCAATCGGTTGGAATTTGGTTGGAATTTCCAACAAACAAAAAACCCTACATTATTTGTTATCAATAGATTAGGGTTTGTAATTTAGGTGCCTAGCGTACCTAAATAACGGTTTTTGTTACTTTTTCATAAAATCAAAAAACCTTTTCAAACTCCCATTAATAAAGGATTTTTTATTGTTTTGGATTTTATGGGATTGCATAAGATTTCAAAATTATCGGGAAAATATCGGGAAAGTTTTTTATCTTTGATTTGTTCAAAATCAATACAATGGCATCAATTAAATTTTTCATTCGTTCAAAAACGGATAGTTCTCAAATTTATCTAAGGTTTACGGTCGGATATAGAAATGAATATCAACTAAAGACAGGTTTTAAAATCAACGTTAACGATTGGAGCAAAGAAAAATCTTTACCAAAACAAAATGCCCCACAAAACAAACAAATAACAACCCAACTAAAAGGATTAGAAACTCATATTTTAAACGAATATAATTCTGATTACTCAAAAGGTGTAATTTTCTCAAAAGAATGGTTGTCCGAAAAGATAGATTCTTTTTTCAATCGTATTGAAGTCAAAACAGACGATTCCGTATTTCTTAATTACTTACAAAACTTCACCGATTTTAAACGTAGTACATCATCATATACCGAATGTACACTAAGGAAATACAACAACCTCAACGACCGTTTTTCTGACTATCAAAAAAAGAAAAAGAAAACTTTCTTACTGCAAGATATTGATGCAAAAACATTAATTGACTTTAAAAATTATTTGGTTAATAGTTGCGACCTTATGGAAACCACAGCAGTACGATTTATTAAGAATTTCAAAACGGTAATATTTGATGCAGAAACCAACGGAAAACAAATACACCACCAAATAAGAGGTTTTAGTGCTGGAACAACAAACACCGAGTACAAAGTATTCTTATCATTTGATGAGATTGAAAGAATAAAGGAGGTACAAACTATTAATACAGATTGGAATACTGCAAGAGATTGGCTCGTTTTAGGATGCTATTTGGGGCAACGTGCGAGCGATTTACTACGAATGACCAACCGCATGATTTACACCAAAACAGACAGCGAGGGAAACTCGTTTAGATTTATAGAAATAACGCAGCAGAAAACAGGCGAAAAGGTTGTAATTCCGTTACATGATGAGGTGGAAACTATTTTAACAAAATACAATGGTGATTTTCCTCCTACATTCGCCAATAACTTTGATTCTAATGCAGTGCTATTTAATCGACATATTAAGAAAGTTTGTGAGCTGGCAGGGATCCACGAAATGATAAAAGGCAAAGTTTACGATGAGGTAAAAAAGAAAAACGAAATTGTAGAAACTGAAAAATACAATCTAGTAAGTTCGCACGTTTGCAGACGTTCCTTTGCAACTAATTTTTACGGTAACAAACTATTTACAACACCTCAACTGATGGCAATTACAGGACATAAAACAGAGTCTATGTTTTTAAACTATATCGGGAAAACTGCGGACGATTGGGCGATGCAAACCGCCAAAACTTTTAAAGAATTAAAAAATCAAAAAATATCATAAGATGGAAAAAGTTAACCCAATTTTATACAAAAATCTTACACCATTAGAATACGGAAAAGAGTTTGACCGTATTGATAAAGAAATTAAAGGTATGGATGATGTAGATTTTCAAATAATTATAAATACGGACATTCCATTTTATTTTGATTATATGATAACCTATAATAAATACCGTAATTGTAAAGATTGTTACAATCCTACATTTAAGGAGTTTAAACAAAAACCAATATACGTTCAAAAGTCAGCATATACGCATTATTTAAAAATGTTATTTATGTTTCCTAGACGATTTCAACAAAATTAATCACAGGCAACCAATTACAAACGTTCAAAATATGTTTAGCAAAGACGATACATTAGATGAGTTCTACGAAAAATATCATAAAATAAGAGATGAGGATTACAAAATCAATTTACTACAAAATTATAATGATAGTGGTAATGATTATCATACATTTCTAAATAATGAAAAAACAAAATTTACAAATTATTTAGAAACTATTGACGACATCCTAGACCCAATGTTAGAAAAAGGGTGGGACAAATTAAACGAATTAGAACTGAATTTTTCGGACGATGAAATTAAGATAATCGAAAAAACAATCGAAGATTATTTTAAAGACATTCCCGAAATTAAGTTTATGGTAAGTTTTCTTTTGGTTGAAGAATTACTTCAAAAAATTAACATCCACCACTCAAAAGAAATATTAAAAGAATACTGCGAATATAGTGTAGGTGATAAATATGTAACCCTGCAACAAAATATAATTAAAGAAAAATGCAAAGAGGCGGTACTTTTTTTTAATGTAGAAATACAAAAAGAGCAAATAAAGGGATTAAATCAAAAAATTAAATCCAAACCGAAACCAGCATTATCAAATCCGAAAAAACTAGCATTACTATATGAATTAGGAATATTTGATTTGCCAATTATGAAAAATTTAACGAGTGAAAAACAAAATGAAATTATTGGTTTACTGCTAGATGCTGACAAAATAGAATTTGTGTACAAAAACCGATTAAACATTGACTCAAAAAACCCTAGTTATCAAATCGATAAATACGGAGCATACAAGTATTTAGAAGAAATGCAAAAATTAATTTCTGACATCTAATAAACCCCTTTACCATTCTTTATGGGAGCGATATGGGAGTGTTTATGCACTCCCTTAATTCGTTATAAACAGACCTTTGTCTCATAGAAATTCAAAATATAGAAACTATGAGTACAATCCAATTTATCGGAACAAATCCGACCGACCTAATTACGGAAATTAAAAACGCCTTAATTCCCGAACTAAAGGCGCAACTTTCCGCACAATTCCAACCAAAAGAGCCAACGGAATACCTCACACGTTCCGAAGTCTGCAAACTTTTAAAAATAGACCTTTCAAGTCTACACAGATGGAGAAAAGAGGGGAAGATACCTAGTTATGGCGTTGGGAATCGTGTGTACTTCAAACGTTCCGAAGTGGAGCAAATTATTAACAAAAACAAATTGAGTTAATAATGAAAACGGCAACCACTTACATACCCGACAGCTACAAGTTAGCCTATACCATAGATGAGGTAAAAAAGACCTTTGCACAATTCAAATTGCAGTCTGCAGAAAAACCGCTACTATCGGAACTTATCCGCCTAGAAAAAAATAACGGATATAACAATACCACAGGGGCAAATTTACTTTTAAGAATCCGCAATGCTACCAATTGGAGCAAATGCACCTTAACAGGATTAAGACCAACAGGAACGCCCGATTTCTATTATTCAGATTTACCGATAAATGGCGTAAAATCTTTGTGCGTTATCAAATACCTTTCCGAAGCTGGAACAATTGAAATACGAGCCTGTAAACAATTTTACCCACATACCCCAACAGACCGCACCCGATTAGTAAAACACCTAATACAACACTTTTAAAAATGGAATTGAGAAAATTAGCCACCGTAATGGATAACGCCAAAGATGAGTTAAAAAAAGGCGTTACCGCAAATTTTGAAAAAGAAATACTTAACCAATCATTCAAAGAGTTTGCCGACTTGCATTATATCCTCACAGGGGAAGTATTGGGAGTTATGCAATTTATGGAGTATCGGGATTGGTTGGATTGGTACAATAGCGATACTAAAAAAGAATACCCTAAAAAAATAAAAACCCCATTTTAAAACTAAGTAACAAAAAAAGGGAGTGTAAAAACGCTCCCTAATTTGTTCAAAATATGTAATAGTGGCAACCATTACAATATGCCAAAGATAGAAAAATAATGATAGATAATACTAAGTTTTTAACGGATAATCAAACCATAATTGAGAGGTTGCAAACGCACCCCGATTTTGTGGTATGCAGACCAAAAACAAACAATTATTATTCATTAAGGCATAAAGATTTTGGTATAAAATTAAGTTTGGATTTTCGCAAGGCAGTAGAAAACGGAAAGGTAGTTGGTTTTTGTCATTTGGAAATAAATGTAAGTCCGCACTACCATTTTAACCAATACCGCCACAATGGTAATGATTTTACGCCATTACAGGCAATTAGTACAATTTCCGATATTTTGACCTACTTAGATGTAAAACAACGAGAATACAACGAATTAAATGTTTGTAATATCGAATTTGGTTTAAACATTATTCCTGATGCAGATACAAAAGACCTCATCAATGGACTTTATTTTTATAAAAAAACACCCTTTACTATTCCCGATACCAAAAAACCATATTTTAAAAAAACTGATGCAACCAACTACAAACAAATAAAGGCATACGCCAAAGGTTTGCAGTTTTTGGATGTTCCACCGTACGGAATCAATCCAAATACATTTCGTTTTGAAGTTAAGAGCAAACAGGCAAAGAATATATGCAAGTATGGAATAAACACCGCTACTGACTTGCTGAATTTGGAAACCTACAACCGATTAGGACAAAGTTTATTAAACGAATGGGATTTTATTCTATGCAGTAACAAAGAACCCGATTTGAGCAATGCGAACACCGATGAGGTATATTTTATTGAACAGGGGGCAAACGTTGAATTTTGGAGCAAATTAATAACCGAAAAACACCGAAATACTTTCCAACTAAATAGGGAAAAATACTACAAAATATTGGGGAGAAAAAACAACCTCCACCAACAAATAAAAACCAAAATTGTAGATAAAATTTTCATTTACTCAAAATGTGCAAATTCCACACAGCGAACCCCCATTAATAGGGAAAAGTTACAAAATGGAAAAACCACCTCCACACTGATAAACTTGGAATATGCACATTTTACTAAATGTTTAGTAACAGGATTAAATATATCAATGCAAAAAAAAGGAAGTAAATTTTTATGTTTTTCAGGTCTGAAATATTACAAAGAAAATGCACCCGAAATTTATAAAAGTTTAAAGAAAAAATTTTTGTCTGAAAAAATGAAAACTGAAAAAACAGAAAGGCAATTTTATTACATGGCTCACAATATTAGAAACTCCAAAACCAACCCGATACACAATAGGAAAAGTTTTGAGAAAAGGAACTACAATACACAACAATTACAAATTAACTTTTAATATAATTTAATATCACTACAATGGCAAAACAGAACACAAAAGAATTTGAGTTTGAAATTAGAATCAAAGACAAAGAACCGTTAACAATTCAAGATGTAGACCTAAGGCAATCGTACTGGGATTATATTTCAGAAATTGAGAGAATAAAACCGCAAACGGTTGAGGATTGGGGAGAATGCGACATGCTGGACGATTTAATGCAAAACTACTTCACATGGAAATTAATTCACAAAGAAAACAATTTGGATATTACGGAAGAAATGGGAGACATTGAGGATTTTATAACAAAGTATCTGAAAAAGTTTTATTTAGTAATGCAGATGGATGAACTTAACCGATTACCGCCAGCCTTTCAAATTACAGACTAACAACAGAGCCACCCGATAAGGTGGTTTTTTTGTTTTCTACAAATTTTCGGAGTCCATAAAAAGGGAATTAGTTAATATTATTTAATATAGGTTCGCCCTATGATATGTAATATATGTTATATGGGTCATAGTTAATATAGTTAATATCGGTTGGGGTTTTTTTATACCGAATTTTCGGACTCCATAAAAAATGAAATTCTACACGATTTTAAAATTATCGGGAAAATATCGGGAAACACAACAAACAAAAAACCCTAAACTATTTGTTATCAATAGATTAGGGTTTAGAATTGAGGTGCCTAGCGGATTCGAACCGCTGTAGATGGTGTTGCAGACCACTGCCTAGCCACTCGGCCAAAGCACCCTTTATTTGGTTTGCAAATCTAATGAATATTTCTTGATTTCAAAAGGCTTTTGGATATTTTTTACTTCAAGCCCTGATTTTCAATGATAAAAAATCATTAGATGTGTTTTAACACCTACTATTAAAACTAATAGAGCGATTATATTAATAAAAATTATTACAATATCCTTATCTTTGTATAATCAAAAATCTAAAATAAAAATGGAAAAATTCCAACTCAATAACATCCCAGAAGCTCTCGAAGATTTGCGCCAAGGTAAAATGATTATCGTTGTAGATGACGAAAATCGTGAAAACGAAGGCGATCTAGTAGCTGCAGCGGAATTGATTACTACGGAAACTATTAATTTCATGACCATCCATGCAAGAGGTCTTATCTGTATGCCTCTTACAGAAAAACGTTGTGATGAGCTAGAGCTACATTCTATGGTGAGCAACTCTACAGATCCTAAAGAAACAGCCTTTACCGTTTCTGTTGACCTTTTAGGAAAAGGTACAACTACGGGGATATCTGCAAGTGATAGAGCCAAAACCATAAAAGCAATAATGGATCCTTCGACAAAACCTACAGATCTTATGCGTCCCGGCCACATTTTCCCATTACGCTCGAAAGAAGGTGGTGTTTTGAAAAGAGCTGGTCACACCGAAGCAGCAATCGATTTAACAAAATTGGCCGGCCTAAAAGAAGGTGGTGTGATTTGTGAAATCATGAACGAAGATGGCAGCATGTCGCGTGTTCCAGATTTGATAGAATTCGGGAAAAAACATGATTTAAAAATCGTTTCTATCGAAGACCTTATCCATTACAGACTAAGAAAAGGGACTATTGTAGAACGTATTGAAGAGCGTGATGTGAAAACACATTATGGCGAATTCAAATTCTACGCGTTTGAAGAAAAACCAACAGAGCAAATCCATTTTGCATTAACAAAAGGCTCTTGGACAGAGGATGAACCCGTTATGATCCGCGTACAATCATCAAGCTCTTATTTTGACGTATTAAGCCGTCTTAACAATGGTGAGCAACTACTTTTAGAAAAAGTGACGGACCTTATCAACAAAGAAGGCAAAGGCGCAATTGTATTTATTAACAACGTATCAAATACAGAAACGACTTTAAGAAAGTTGCAACAATTTTTAAACTTCCAAAACGGGCACGAGCAATATCCGACAATTCCTGCCAACTTCAGAGATTATGGTATCGGAACGCAGATTTTGAAAGATCTAGGCATTAACAAATTCAAAGTCATTTCTCAAAACCCAAATCTAAAACCAATGATTGGCGGTTACGATGTCGAAGTCACCGAGATGATTCCTTTATAAAAAAACCCAAATGGCTTAGTTCAACTAAGCCATTTTTATTTGATCAAAATTTCTGAAACCATTTAAGAAATCCTTAAGAAACATTTTCTTTTTTCCTTGCAATTGCAATTCTTCAGGAAAATAATAACCATCTGGTGTTGCAATTTTAAATTCATTTTTCGAAATATGAATTGTTCCCGAAGTATCAGAATGCGATAGTTCTTCAAAATGGCCTTTGAAAATTTTCAAAGATTTTTTTTCATTATCAATATTCAAAATCGTGAAAGCCGTCGGATAAGGCGACATTCCGCGCACGAAATTGTGAATAACTTCTCCTTTTTGATTCCAATTAATTTTTAAATCATCTTTAAAAATCTTGTAAGCCGTTTTGGGATGTTCTTTTTCTGGCTGCGGATGCTCTTTAAGATTGCCTTCTGCAAGACCATTCAAAGTTTTCACGACCAATTCTGCGCCCATTACCATCAGTTTATCATGAAGCGATCCCGCATTATCCTCGGGCAAAACATCAATATCTTGTTGAAGAAGAATATTGCCCTCATCAATTTTTTCATTAATAAAAAAGGTGGTTGCTCCAGTTTTGGCTTCGCCATTGATGACTGCAAAATTAATAGGTGCCGCACCGCGATAATCTGGCAACAAAGACGCATGCAAATTGAAAGTTCCCATCGTAGGAATCGAAAACAACATCTGTGGCATCATTCTAAATGCGACAACGACAAAAACGTCGGCATTCAGAGATTTTATTTCTTCCAAAAATTTCGGGTTTCTCAATTTTTCGGGCTGAAATAATTTAAGATTTTGCTCTTCAGCATAAATTTTGACAGGCGAAGCATTTACTTTTTGTCCTCTTCCACTGGCTTTATCCGTCGCTGTTACCACGCCAACCACTTCGTGATGCGATTTGTGGATGGCTTCTAGACTTGTTTTCGCAAATTCTGGTGTTCCTAAAAAAACAACTTTTAAACTTTTCATTTATGAATTTATAGTATAGGTTTTGTAATTCAACATTCTGATTTTTCCTAAATCTAAAAGGAAAATTAAATTTTCTAATATTTTTTCTCTCGAGTGAATTTTGAAAATAGCAACCAACTCTACCAAAGTTCTCGGTTGGTGTGTTAACTGTAATAAAATATCGTTGAGAAGCGTGTTAGATGCTATTGGCGATTTCTTTTGGCAATAATCACATTTGCCACAATCTTTCGCATTTTTCTCATCAAAATAACGAAGAATAAGCCTCATACGGCAATAATCCTGGCTCGTTACATAAAACTTCATTTGTTTCCATTTTTTCAGTTTGTTCTGTTGAATTTCTGAAAACAATTTCCAATAGAAACCGAACAAACGATTTTCATCTCTTGGTTTTAAAAACCGAACCGCATGATTGGCTCCGTCAAAATATTCTAAATGTCCAGCTTTCTGCATATCTTCTAACCTTTCTTTAAAAAGCCCAGAATCAAAATGATGCTTCTCACAGAAACTTTTTTCACTGAAATGTACTTTTCCAGATCCTAAACCAGAAACCGTACGATACAAAAGTTCTAAAAAATGAGCGTCTTTTGCAGGCAACAAATCGATATTGTCTGCTTGTACCAAAGACTCAATCGTCGAAGGACTCCAGGTATTTTTGTAATAAATAAGCTCTTGATTGTGCAAGAAATTAAGAACATTCAGGATTTTTGCTCTTGAGGTTTTGCTTAGATTTTTGACACGGTCAATTTTCAAAGTGAACATTTTTTCTGGCAAATCATGTTCTGCAATTTGGTAGATGGAATACAAATAACGAAGAATTGATTGATACTCAACTTTTGTCGGGATTTGATTTTTTAAAATAGCATCAAACTCCTGAAGTTCCTGATCATTCCAGAAAAGATAAGCAATCGACTCTTCTCCATCTCGACCAGCACGCCCAATTTCTTGATAATAATTTTCGATGGAAGCCGATGGTGAAAAATGAATAACAAATCGAACATTGTCTTTGTCAATCCCCATTCCAAAAGCATTTGTTGATACCAGAACTCTAGAATGACTAGCTTGCCATTGTTTCTGCAATCGTTCTTTATCTTTTCTTGGAAGTCCAGCATGATAAAAATTAACCTGCTCCAAGCCAGAATTTTGAAGAAAATGAGAGAGTTCTTCAGCTTCTTTTCGGGTTCTTGTATAGATGATTCCTGCTGTTCTATTTTGAAGGAGAAAATCTTTTATTTTTTGATATTTGTCGGTGATGTTTACCGAAATAATATTGAGATTGTTGCGTTCAAAACTTTTTTTAAATATTTGAACTTTTTTAAGCGAAAGCTTGGCGACAATTTCTTCCACAACTTCTGAGGTTGCCGTAGCGGTTAAAGCCAGCAAAGGTACATTTTTAAATTCTTCTCGAAAGAATTTGATATTCTGATAACTTGGTCGAAAATCTTGTCCCCATTCTGAAATACAATGCGCTTCATCAACGGCAATAAACGAAATATTAATCTCTGGAATTCGTCGTAAAAACTCCTGATTTTTGAGACGTTCTGGTGACACGTACAAGACTTTAGTAAAACCTTCGATACATCTGGTGAAGACATCTTCAACTTCGGCATCATCAAACTCTGAACTAAGAAATTCTGCTTCTACCCCGAGTTCTTCTAAAGATGAAACTTGATCTTTTATCAAAGCTAAAAGTGGCGAAATAACCAAACAAGTCCCTTCTAAAATAATAGCGGGCAACTGATAACAAAGCGATTTTCCACCGCCTGTTGGCAACAATGCCAAAACATCTTGCCCTTGTACAACAGAAGAAATAATGGCTTCCTGATCTTCACGAAACTGCGAATAGCCCCAATATTTTTGGAGATTTTCGTGTAATATATTTGTTAAGTGACTATCGATATTCATGCTATAAAATTACGTAAAAGCTAAGTTTGAAAAAAATAAAAAACCGCTGAAAAAATCCAACGGTTTATAAGTTATTTTTTTTAAAATTATTTCGCTTCGAAATATACTCTTCTGTTTGCTCTATTTTTCCATTCTGGACATTTAGTTGCTGGTTCACATTCTGGATAAAGAAGATCTTTTTCACCTTTACCGATTGTTTGAAGTTTAGAAGAATCTGCACCATTTTTCACCAAATAGTTTTTCACATTACCAGCTCTTCTTTCTGAAAGATTTTGGTTGTATGCTGTTGTACCTCTTGTATCTGTTGCTCCAACAATTAGATATGATCCACTAGATTGGTTAATGGTTTTAATAGCGTTCTGAAGAATTGGTGTATTTGCAGGCAATATTTTGTCTGAGTTAAGATTAAACTCAATGCCTTTTAGTTCTAATACATTTTCAGTTACGTTATTATTATTTTTAATTTTCTCAATAGGACAACCATTGTTTTCCACAGGACCAGGAACGGTAACACATTTATCGTAAAGATCAATAACACCGTCTAGATCTGCATCTAATGCTACACCAGAACCATCAACTCTTGCACCGGCGGGAGTGTCAAGTTGTCTATCCCAATCATCGCAAACGCCGTCGTTATCGGCATCACCTTTTTTACAAACTTCAACATCTTCTGACTTGTCAGCTAATACGTCTAATTTGTAATAAATTTCTTGTAATGGGTCATGCCAGAATAAGTGAGATTGATGTTTTCCAATATTATATGTTACCCCAAGTGAAGCGGTTAGCATATTATCAGAAGTTTTATTGGTTTTTGTTTGATAGCCGTTGATAGCACCATCAAAAGTATTGTCATTTGTCACAACATACATTGCACGGGCTTCCACATCCCAAGATTTTGCCATTCTGTATTTAACACCTGAACCAAACTGTGCGAACAGAGAACCTAGTTTAAAAGGTTTTACTTCTGTCACTAAGCTTTGGTTATATGCTTTACCTGGCTCTTGTAAATATGCACGGTAAGCCAAAGTACCTGCACCAACGTAGCCATGTAATGCCCATCTAAAGTTGGATTTGTTATCCACTCTTCTTAATAAATTAGAAATATTAACATCAGCTAATAAAGAGATAGCATCGTATTGTGTTCTACCAGCTAAACTATTATCAACATGATCTTTTGTATTGGCATTTCCTTGTCTTGTTTCTCCTTTATCGTATTGTAGCTTTAAGCCAAACGCGTGTGTAATTGCCTTGTCAACACTAAAATAGGCAGAGTATCCAAACATATTCTTACCTGCCCCATTGTTAATTGAAGTTAGGTTACCTGTTTGTATCAAAGCTGTACCTACCCCTGCAGAAACTGCCCAATCATTAAATCTTTTAGAACTTTGCGTAAATGGTTGATAAGCCTCGCTGGTTATACTATCTGTAGTTATACTATCTTGCTGAGCATTGTAACATACAGGTGATAATATACCTGTAAGCACTACTAATGTGAATATACTTCTTTTCATATTTTTGTTTTTTATTTTGCTATAAAGTAAACGCGACGATTCGCTTCGTTTTTCCATTCTGGACAATTACTTGCGGGATCACATTCTGGATATTTCAAATCAGATTTCCCACGACCTTCTGCTTGAAGCATGGACGCTGGCACGCCTTTATTTATCAAATAGGCAACAACAGCTTCTGCTCTACCTTTCGATAATTTTAAATTTAAAGGTACCGATCCTCTTGCATCGGTAGCTCCTATTACAAAAAATTGCTGTCCTTGTGCTCCTTTCAGAACATCTGCTGCGTTATCCAAAATGCCATAAGATGACTTTCTAATAACCGCTTTATTTAACTCAAAATCAATTCCTTGTAAAGATTTATTAATTTCTTCTACAAGATTGTCTGACATGCTGGTCTGTGCTACAATAGGACATCCATTATTTTCTATTGGACCTGGTTCTGTCACACATTTATCATATAAATCTATAACACCGTCCAAATCGATATCTAATGCGACCCCCGCACCATCTACTCTTGCACCAGCAGGTGTATCTAGCTGTCTGTCCCAATCGTCACAAACGCCATCGTTATCTTTATCGCCATTTTCACAAACAACAAAATCTTTTATACGATTTTCTAGATTGCTTGTTTTGGCATATATATCTTGTAATGGATCAAACCAAGCTAAATGTGTTCTATTACTTTTACCTAGTTTGAAACTTAATCCTAGATTTACAGTAAATGCGTTGTCGGATCTTCCTGGATGGATTTGCATATAAGTAGCAGGATCAAAATTTTCATCATAAGCTCTACCACCTTGCGTACCAGATCCGTCGAATGCATCATCTCCAGAGAAGACATACATTGCTCTTAACTCAAGATCGATAAGTCTTGATAGATTATATTTTAATCCTAAACCTGTTGTCCAAAATACAGACGCCTGATCTAGTGATTGTTTAATATAGAATGGATATTTTTTGTACATCCCTTCATCACGCATGGTTGAAGTAAATCCTTCAATCCCGACACCACCATATGCATGAAGTGCCCATTTGAATTCTGACTTGTTATCAACACGTCTCATCAAATTGGAAAGATTAACATCTCCGAGAACTGCAATTTGGTCATATTTTGTATGGCCTACGGCAACGCCCCATTCTGGTCTTGCCATAATTTTTTGGTTAGTTTCACCTTTTGAGTAATTCAAACTAAGTCCAAAAGTATGTGTTATTTGTTTATCAATACTTACGTAAGCATTCCAACCCCAATTAATTTTCCCATCATAAAAAGATGTTAAGTCTGCAGCTTGCATAAAAGCGCCTCCACCTCCTACAGAAATTGCCCAATCTTTAAAAAGGCGACTTTCATTATCAAATTTTTTCGTTTCGGTAGAACCTGATCCGTAAGGATTAGAATTCTGTGAAAAAATTAATACTGGTAGGGCGGCAGCCAAAAGAATTAATTTTTTTTTCATATTGTGTTATCTATGTTATTATTTTAACTCTGCTAACAATTGTTGCGAAAACTCTCTTTCGTAGGCATGTTTTGCATGTGGGATATACAACTTTTTACAAGAAAAAGATATTTGATCATAAAATACAATATCAATGTCAATATCACGATCTTTATATTCTCCGAAATAACTACTGTCATGTATTCTTCCCATTTCGTTTTCTATTAACTTCATGGTTTTAAGTAGCTTAATAGGAGACAAAGTTGTGCTAATTTCCAATGCAATATTACAAAAAATATTATTACTTTCAAATTCGACAGGCAATGTTTCTATGATTTTTGACATATTAACAATTTGACATCCAGAATTTAAGATTTTACTTATTGCTTTATCAATCTGCTTCTTAGGATTATTTTTATTACTTCCTAGTAACAAAACGGCTATATGGTGCGACATATTACAAAATACTAAGTTTTATATGAAATCTTTTTTCAAATATGTGTTAGCAAATATAGTTGCTTTCATCATTATCGGCCTCATCTTCATAGGCGGATTTATATTTTTTGCCATTATGGGCGCTTTTATGGACAGTAGCGGATCTGTTAAGAAAAACTCCATTTTAACACTCGATTTAAAAACAAAACTTATCGAAAGTCCTGGTGATGAAGAATTTTCCATTTTCAGTTTTAAAAATGAAGGAAAACAAATTACAAGCTTAGATGTTTTGGAATCTATCAAAAACGCAAAAACAGATGATAATATCAAAGGCATCTCTTTAGAAATAGACAATTTTTATGCGGGAAGTACACAATTGGAAAGCATCCGCGAAGCACTATTAGATTTCAAAAAAAGCGGCAAATTTGTCTATGCTTATGGTAATAATGTTTCGCAAGGTGCTTATTATATAGGATCGGTTGCCGATCAATATTACCTTAATCCAACGGGAGGTATCGAGCTGAAAGGCCTCTCAGCCGAAGTGGTTTATTTTAAAGATTTTGCTGACAAATATGGTATTAATTTCGAAGTGATTCGCCACGGGAAGTTCAAAGCTGCAGTAGAACCTTTTATGATAAACAAAATTTCTCCTGAAAACCAAGAGCAACTCTCAACACTTCTCAATGACATCTGGGGCAGAACATCAACGCAAATCGCGCAGTCTAGAAAAATGTCATCTGCTGAATTCAAAATTGTAACAGACAGCCTATACAGCTTTATCCCCGAAAATAATATTAAATATAAGTTAGCGGACAAATTGATTCAAAAATCAGAATATGATGCTATTTTACGTCAAAAAATCGGCATTAAACAAAATCAAAAACTGAGCAAAATTTCGTTCCCAAAATATTATCAAACGATAGATTCTTCATCTGAAAGCAACCAAATCGCCGTTCTTTATGCTAGCGGAGAAATCAACAACGGAAAAGGCAACAATGGTGTCTATGCTGAGAACATGATTAAGGAAATCAAAAAAATAAAAGACAATGACAAAATAAAAGCTGTTGTGCTAAGAGTAAATTCGCCAGGCGGAAGCGCCAATGCATCAGACGAAATACTTTTTGAACTAGAACAACTTAAAAAGAAAAAACCTTTGGTAGTGTCGTTCGGAGATTATGCAGCTTCTGGAGGATATTACATCGCCATGGCAGCGGACAAAATATATTCCGAAGCTAATACCATAACAGGTTCTATCGGAGTTTTTGGATTGATAACTTCTTATAAAGATATCGCTAACAAAAACGGAATCCGTAGCGATGTTGTACAGACTAATGCCAACTCTAACATGATTTCGGCATTACAAGGTGTAAGTCCCGGCACAATCACTATGATGGAAAAAGGTGTAGAAGGAACCTACAATCGCTTTGTGCATTTTGTAACCCAAAACAGAAAAAAAACTTTTGAGCAAATAGACGCAATCGGTGGTGGACGCATTTGGTCTGGTACAAAAGCGAAAGAACTAGGCCTTGTCGATGAAATTGGCGGTATCAACCAAGCAATTGCTGATGCGGCAAAACGTGCGAAAATATCAAAATATAGCATTAAAACTTCTCCAGCAACACCAAGCCCCTTCGAGGATATTTTTGGAAGTGTTGACGAAGAACAGATTTCAGCGAAATTGATTAAAAATAAAATAGGCGAAAACAACTATAAAATCTTCCAACAAATAACAGATCCCAAATTACAAAATGGCGTCATGATGAAAATGCCTTATCTTTTGGAAGTGAAATAAACACACGTAACTAAATTATATTGTTAAAAGAAAGCCTGACATTCGTAACGGATGCCAGGCTTTTGATTTTTATATTTTAAGTGAAATAAAGTCTAAAACTTATATCCAATATTCCAGCTAAATCCGAATCCAAATTTTCCAGAACTTCTTCCAAATCCAGAAACCAGCATTGGAAATACATCTTCTTGCTTTGTCGTGTACAACAGATATTTCGGTTGCACATTAACATCAATAAAAAAATTGGACCCAAACAATTGCACACGCCCTCCCACAACAGCTTCTATCCAATACGATGATTGTTGCGATTCTGCTAAAGATTGTGTCCCGTCTGCGCCACCACCCGTAGCCCGAACCGGAATTGCAAAATATTCTTGCTTATAAAATGTCCCCGCTAACTTTCCACCGGCATAAAATCCGTTATAGATATTTTCGGAATCCTGAGAAAGCATGTAGAAACTTCCTAGTTTAAAAAATGTTCCATTAACTTTTGCATCGTAACCATTTTTCTGATAGATATTTTTATCAAAACCAACATCCGCAACAACATGCCATTTTTTTGTTAACCTAGACGAGACAAAAGCTTGCATCAATTTTCGGTCAGAAAAAGCACTTGTCCCCAAATTCAGCACATCAACACCGACTAGAAAATTAGGTTCGTATTTCCATGATTTTTTAATCGTATCAGATTGTTTTTGTTGTCCAAATGCTGTAACAGCTAGACTAAAACAAAAGAAAGAAATGAGTTTTGTCTTCATTAATAATTTCGTTTTGATTGGATTGAACATTCTTAACCGGCTCCGCTTTTCCCAGCTGATACGTTACATCTTTATAGCTAAGCTTGTAACCGCAAGCTGGCGAAACATAAGTTGACTGCGTGGTGTAATTAATATTAATAACAGAAGAATCACCTTTCTTTCTCGTTTTGACATACATCTTGGTAAATGCACTTTCGTCAACGCGCAAAGGAATAAATACCGAATCTACTTTTGTAGCATTAATAATATTTTTAATATTCCCATTGGCATATTCTACATCGATAAATAATGAATCCAGCTGTACCTCTTTATCATTACTTGCCAATTTAAACTTAATCTTCGCACGTGGCGTCGCTTCACCACTTAGGCAAATATCGTCATCGCCTCCGCAAGAAAGAAGTATTAAAGCACAGCTAATTGTCAGAATTTTCGAGAAAAATTTCATGATTTTGGGTCTAAAGTTTTTTCAATTTTAAATATTAAATCTTGATAATGATACTTGCTAGCTTGATCGCCAGAATTTACTTTTTTAGCCAATCTGGATTTTAAATCTGATAAGCTTCCACGCACAAAAGCAGAGATATCCGACTGATCATTATTTTTATTATCAATTAGCTTTGACAAAGTTGACACATAATTGCGTTGCAAATTTCGGCTATAGATGTCATCATTCTTTTTGAACACCGAATTTTCTAAATCCGAAAGATAATCTACCAACAAATATTTCGAACCTTCAACAGCTTCCATTTGGTACATATTCTGTAAAACCATTGGACTCAAAATTCTATTAAAAACAAGCTTTTGTAATTCTTCTACAGTTTTAAGCGGCGTTTTGCCTGTTTTTTCAAAAATAGAAGTTTTCAGGAGCCAACTCGGGGTTTGGAAAACATGTTTATCTAAAAAGTCCAAAGCTTCTTTTTGATCTTTTTTTGCTACAGGCTCGTAGATCAAACCTGTCTGTTCTGCAGTTTTTGGTGTCACATAACGTCCGCCAATATATTTGGAAACATGACCAAGATAGCGCTTGTATTGTCCTGTTACCTGATCGTACATCAATCCTAAATTACTATAATCTTCGTTAGGTGTTGCCGTCCATTTTTCTAAATTATCGATAATTCTTTTGAGATTTTTAATTCCGTATTCACTAGCAATCATCGCATTGTCACCAATAGCTTCACTTTGCAAACGCGGATCGAACTGATCACTTTCTGTCCCGAATAGCAAACGTGGATTATTAGTTTTACTAATCACCCATTGGTTAAGATGCGACTTTTCAGCTTCTGGTGTTTTAAAATCATAAAATCGTCTGTAGCCCCATTCTATCGCCCAGTCATCATAATCACCAATTCTTGGGAAAATACCTTTCTCACCTACTTGATCTTCGGGTTGTGCTACATAGTTGAAACGTGCATAGTCCATAATGGAAGGTGTATGTCCGTTTTCTTCCAACCATTTTTTATCCCTAAGCTTTTCTACAGGAACAGTGGCACTCGATATAAAATTGTGTCTTAGTCCTAACGTATGTCCTACTTCGTGTGATGATACGAAACGAATTAATTCGCCCATCAATTTATCATCAAACTCCATTTTTCTGGCATTGCTGTCATTAGGAGAAGCTTGTACAAAATACCAATTTCTTAGCAATGACATCACGTTATGGTACCAGTTGATATGGCTTTCCAAAATCTCGCCAGTTCTAGGATCCGCAATAGAAGGTCCAGAAGCATTCGGCACATCCGAAGGTTTATAAACAATAGCAGAAAAACGCGCATCTTCTAGACTCCATTCTGGATCAGTCTTAGCATCGGGTAGTTTTGCATAAATCGCATTTTTGAATCCAGCTTTTTCGAAAGTTTTTTGCCAATCGTTAACGCCTTGTATTAAATAAGGAATCCATTGTTTTGGCGTTGCAGGATCGATATAAAATACGATAGGCTTCGCAGGTTCTACCAATTCTCCTTTTTTATATTTTTCTAAATCTTGGGGTTTTGGCTCCAGTCGCCATCTTTTGATTAGATTAACGCGTTTCACACCTTGAGGATCGATATCAAAATCGGTATAACCTACCGTGAAATAACCAACACGTGGATCAAAATAACGCGCTTGCATTTTGTTCTCTGGTAATAAAACGAAAGAAGAATTAATCTCTACCGTATAATTGCCACTTACTTTCGGAACGATAGCCCCCGGAACTGGCGTTGCGGAACGGCCCGTAGTTTTAGAAAATGTCTTTGTCGTGTTGATTTCAACATTTGTAGGGAAAGATTTTACATAATTAACAAAAGACATACTCTTTTGGAAAGCGCCAACTTTAAAATTATCTTTTACCGCTGTACCGAACGAAGTCACTTCGTTATCAGCATTCAAAACATCAGTCACTTCTATTACCGAGGATTTTTTATCTTTTCCGTAGGCTTTTACATCAAAAGACATCATGATTTCCTGAACATTGTTTCGGGAAACCGACTGGTACATTTGCGAAGTGGAATCCGCAGCATAATCAACATAAGAAACTGATCTTAAAAGGATTTTGTCATTTGGACCTTTCTCAAAACGGATGACCTTTTGACCAATCTGATCGCCAGCATACCCCGTTGTACCAGAACGCATCCCAGCTGCCGCCTTTGTCAATCTTGTCACCATCAAAAATTCTTTATTTAGAACATTATCTGGCAATTCGAAGAAGTATTTATCATCAATTTTATGAACATCAATAACACCATTATCACTAATTGCTTTATCGGTAATAATTTCTTTGTAAGGTTTTACAGCAATTTTTTTGTCTTTGGCTACATCTGTTTTGGAAGGTGTTTCTTTCTTAACAGCGGTAGAATCCGTTTGTGCAAATCCTGTCTGATGGAAAAACACAATTGCTGTGGAAATGATCAATGTTTTAAAATTATTCTTCATTAAAATCTTCTTTTTATCAAATTAAAACTTATTTCAAATTTATTTCTTCTTTTTCAGTAGTGCAATATTCTCCACATGATGTGTCTGTGGAAACATGTCCACTGGTAAAATTTTTATTAACTCGTAATCCTCTTTCATCAAAGCGATATCTCGTGCTTGCGTAGCCGAATTACAGCTCACATAGACAATCTTTTCTGGGGAAAGTTTTAGAATTTGCTCCACAACTTTTGGGTGCATTCCGTCGCGAGGAGGATCTGTTACCAAAACATCTGCTTTGGGATGAGCCGCTAAAAACTCTTCTGTGAAAACTTCTTTCATATCGCCACAATAGAAAGTACAATTATCCAAACCATTGAGTTGTGCATGCTCTTTCGCTGCATCGATAGCCTCTTGTACGGCTTCGATACCGATGACGTGTTTTGCGGTTCTCGCAATATATTGTGCAATAGTTCCTGTCCCTGTATAAAGGTCATATACCACTTCGTCACCTGTAAGTTCGGCAAACTCGAGCGTTTTTCGATAAAGGTTTAAAGCTTGTTGATAGTTGGTTTGGAAGAATGATTTTGGACCAATTTTAAATTTGAGTCCATCCATTTCTTCGTACAAAAATCCATCTCCAAAGTACGTTTGAATATCTAAATCGTAAACGCTATCGTTCCCTTTAGAATTGATTGCGTACACCAAAGTTTTTATCTGAGGGAATTTTTCAAGAACATTATCCAGCAACAACTTTCTATTCTCTTCATCTTCTTTAAAGAATTGGAATAACAACATCCATTCTCCTTTAGAATTTTGGCGAAGCATAAAAGTTCTTAAAAAACCAGCTTGATTTCTAACATCAAAAAATTCCAAGTTATGCTCAACTGCGAAATTTTTAACAAAAAGGCGCATCTCATTGGACGGATCTTCTTGTAAAAAACATGTACTAAGATCCAAAATTTTGCTCCATTGTCCCGGAATATGAAAACCTAAAGCATCTTTGCTGTTAAGCTCGGCATCACTTTTTATTTCTTCAGGCGTTAGCCAACGTGCATTGGAAAACGAAAACTCCATTTTGTTACGGTAAAAATATTGTTCTTCAGCACCCAAAATTGGTTCGCAGACAAAATCCTTTATCCCTCCAATTCTTTGAATGTTATTCAGGACTTCATTTTGCTTAAAATAAAGTTGTTTTTCATAAGACATATTTTGCCATTTGCAACCGCCACAATGACCAAAATGGATGCATCTTGGCACAACACGATCGGGTGATTCTTCGAGAATCTCGATGGCTACACCTTCGTAAAAACTACTTTTTTGTTTCTTAACTTGTACATTAACAAGGTCTCCAGGAACGGCACCACTTACAAAAATGGTTCTTCCATCTTCCGCTTTAGCAACAGAAACTCCTTTCGCACCGGCAGAAAGGAGTCTGATATTTTCTAAAATTAAATTCTTTTTTTTCTTCATTAAGAATAATTTCGATATTATTTTGTTTGAGGTTGTGCAGCTTCTGGCATTGGTTCAGCTTGTTGCTGATCCCAATCGGGAGCTAATTCTGCTTGTGGAGCAGCGGTTGGCGCATTAAGACCTGTCAGTTTATTCATCATTTCAATGAATTTTGGTTCCCCTAAATTGTAATAAGTTGGTCCCGCAATTTTGCCATCTTTATCGATAACTGTGAATCCAGGAATCTTGAACCCATAAACTTTATAGTCTTTAGCAAAAGCCGAATTAAGCCCACCTTCAGCATATAGATTTTGTCCTGGCACATCTTTAAGAATTGCTTTGTATGATTTTAAAAACTGATCTTTTGTATCATCCAAGTTGATGAAAACAAAATTCGTTTTAGCCTTATAAAAATTTATAACTTCTTTAAGAACAGGAATTGTTGACTGTGCAATGTAAGGGTTCCAAGAAGCATAGGTCATAACCAATGTTGATTTTCCTTTGAAATCAGAAATTTTAGCAGCAGAACCATCCGCTTTTACTAATGCGCTTGCCGGGGCATCTGTTCCTTTTTTAAGACCATAGACCGCATCAAAAGCTGAGTTAAGATCTTTCTTAACTTCTGCGTTATTGATGTTTTCCTCAGCAACTTTCATGACATCATCTGTATTTTCAGCAAATGGATTTAAATCAAACTTAGATATAACAAAAGCTAATAAATAATCTTTGGTATCTTGAGAATAATCTGATTTGCCTTTCAGATATTTAGCAAAAATAGCAGACATAGAAGCTGTGCTCTTATCACTTTGTGCTAGAGCAAATTTTTGAAAGTCTTCACCAATTTTATTCAACAAATAATTGCGGTAAAGTGGCAATCTTTTGATCATTCGGTCATTATCTTTTTCTAAAGATTTTACATAATCTTTAAAAGCCTGCGATACTTTGAAGTTTGGTTGTTGTACCGCTTCTCCATGGTTCGTTTCGTATTGACTAAGGAATGTTAAAATGTGCGTTTTTAACTCATCTGTTTTAAGCTCAACAACATCAGAATCTGGTTTAGTCTTAATTTTAAGATCATTGATATTTTTAGTTAAATCATCATTGATTTTTTTCACTTGTGCTAAGAAAGATTTTTCATCTTTAGAAAGGATGCTCATATCTAGTTTACCTAAATATTGCTCCATATAAGCTTGTGCTTCTTTCAAGAAATCGTTGTTAGCCTTAGCATCTCCTTCAATTTTAAAGACATTCGGGAAGGACATCGCATCACCAGAAATCGTAAGATTTTGGCCTTTCTTAAGATATACAAATGCCATTTGTCCAGCATAAGTCATTGCATACATCCCATTGTTAGGCGCAACAAATTCTCCTGCGAAATTTCCTTTATTATCAACACCCATGTTAATTAAAGGTAAAGTAGCTACACCAGAAGCATCAATAAACTCCACACGCTCCAAGGGCGAACCATTTTTGATAACGCCATTAACTTTAACTTTCTTAGAACAAGAAACTGCTAATATCGCAATCATACATAAGAACAAAACTCTTTTCATTACTTGATTAAATTAATTGATTGCAAAAATATGCTTATTTAAAGGAAAAAAAAATAAAATTGAGAATTTTCACAAATATTAACAGCTAATACTTAAAAAATAAAAATAATATGAAATTGAAATTACTAATGACTTATATAAATGCTATTAAAATAAAACCAAATTTTAATTTTAATAGCATCAAAATTTTGTTTTTAAAGCAGCTTTGTTTTATTCACTTTCTCCATTTATATTATATTCTAAAACAAAAAAAGCTCATCAACAATGTTGATGAGCTTTCTAATAAAAACTGGCGGCGACCTACTCTCCCGCGTTAGCAGTACCATCGGCGCTAGAGGGCTTAACTTCTGTGTTCGGAATGGGAACAGGTGAGCCCCTCTGCTAAAACCACCCTAAATAAGGTATATAGCTGTAGGCAGTAGGCTATAAGCTCTAGGCTTACAGCGTAAAGCATACTGCTTTTTATCGGTAATATACATCACAAAGGCAAAACCTTTAGCGCACTTATAAGAACTTGTCTTTAAATATTAATTTTAAGATTATAGCAACCAATAGGCTATAAATCTACGGGTAATTAGTACTACTCGGCTATGACATTACTGCCTTTACACCTATAGCCTATCAACGTGGTCATCTCCCACGACCCTTAAAAGATGTCTAATCTTGCGGCGAGTTTCGCACTTATATGCTTTCAGTGCTTATCTCATCCAAACATAGCTACTCAGCGGTGCACCTGGCGGTACAACTGATACACCAGAGGTTTGTTCAACACGGTCCTCTCGTACTAGAGTCAACTCCGCGCAAACATCTAACGCCCGCAATAGATAGAGACCGAACTGTCTCACGACGTTCTGAACCCAGCTCGCGTGCCACTTTAATGGGCGAACAGCCCAACCCTTGGGACCTTCTCCAGCCCCAGGATGTGACGAGCCGACATCGAGGTGCCGAACCTCCCCGTCGATGTGAGCTCTTGGGGGAGACTAGCCTGTTATCCCCGGAGTACCTTTTATCCTATGAGCGATGGCCCTTCCATACGGAACCACCGGATCACTATGTCCTGCTTTCGCACCTGATCGACTTGTTGGTCTCACAGTCAAGCACCCTTATGCCATTACACTCTACGCACGGTTACCAAGCGTGCTGAGGGTACCTTTGAAAGCCTCCGTTACTCTTTTGGAGGCGACCACCCCAGTCAAACTACCCACCACGCAATGTCCTTCTAAAAGAAGTTAGGCTCCAAGTAAGTAAAGGGTGGTATTTCAACGTTGACTCCACAAACACTAGCGTGCCTGCTTCATAGTCTCCCACCTATCCTACACATTACTTACTCAAAGTCAATACGAAGTTATAGTAAAGGTTCACAGGGTCTTTTCGTCCCATTGCGGGTAATCGGCATCTTCACCGATACTACAATTTCACCGAGCTCGTGGCTGAGACAGTGCCCAGATCGTTACACCATTCGTGCAGGTCGGAACTTACCCGACAAGGAATTTCGCTACCTTAGGACCGTTATAGTTACGGCCGCCGTTTACTGGGGCTTCAGTTAATGCCTTCGAGTTACCTCTAAGCACCTTCCTTAACCTTCCAGCACCGGGCAGGTGTCAGACCCTATACAGCATCTTTCGATTTAGCAGAGTCCTGTGTTTTTGATAAACAGTCGCCTGGGCCTCTTCACTGCGGCCACCATTGCTGATGGCGTCTCTTCTTCCGAAGTTACGAGACTATTTTGCCTAGTTCCTTAGCCACGACTCACTCGAGCACCTTAGGATTCTCTCCTCGACTACCTGTGTCGGTTTTGGTACGGGTTGCTTCACTTCGGCTTTTCTTGGAACCGCTTTCCCTACAGCAGCTTCGCCCGAAGGCTAGGCCTTGACTATTCCGTCAGTCTCCAGTAAGTACGGCAATCCGTCCCCTTTTTAGTGTGAGCAAGTATGGGAATATTAACCCATTGTCCATCCACTTCCCCTTTCGGGTGCGCGTTAGGTCCCGACTAACCCTCAGCTGATTAGCATGGCTGAGGAAACCTTAGTCTTTCGGTGAGGGGGTTTCTCGCCCCCTTTATCGTTACTTATGCCTACATTTTCTTTTCTATCCGCTCCACAAAGCCTCACGACTCTGCTTCAGCGCAAATAGAATGCTCTCCTACCGATTATTAAATAATCCCATAGCTTCGGTACTATACTTATGCCCGATTATTATCCATGCCGGACCGCTCGACTAGTGAGCTGTTACGCACTCTTTAAATGAATGGCTGCTTCCAAGCCAACATCCTAGCTGTCAATGCAGTCCAACCGCGTTGTTTCAACTTAGTATAGATTTAGGGACCTTAGCTGTTGGTCCGGGTTCTTTCCCTCTCGGACATGGACCTTAGCACCCATGCCCTCACTGCCGTAAAACATTTATTAGCATTCGGAGTTTGTCAGGAATTGGTAGGATTTGACTCCCCCGCATCCAATCAGTAGCTCTACCTCTAATAAACTTATATACGACGCTGCACCTAAATGCATTTCGGAGAGTACGAGCTATCTCCCAGTTTGATTGGCCTTTCACCCCTACCCACAAGTCATCCCAAGACTTTTCAACGTCAACGGGTTCGGTCCTCCACTTTGTGTTACCAAAGCTTCAACCTGCCCATGGGTAGATCACAAGGTTTCGCGTCTAATCCTACTAACTAACCGCCCTATTCAGACTCGCTTTCGCTCCGGCTCCGGACCTGAAGTCCTTAACCTCGCTAGTAAAATTAACTCGTAGGCTCATTATGCAAAAGGCACGCCGTCACTGGACTTGCCAGCTCCGACCGCTTGTAGGCGTACGGTTTCAGGTTCTATTTCACCCTTCTATTCGAAGTGCTTTTCACCTTTCCTTCACAGTACTTGTTCACTATCGGTCTTTCAGGAGTATTTAGCCTTGGAGGATGGTCCCCCCATATTCAGACAGGATTTCACGTGTCCCGCCCTACTCATTTATCACTTAAATATGCCTTTCATATACCGGGCTATCACCGTCTATGGCTGTTCTTTCCAGAACATTCTATTAAACATATAAAAGCTTTTGGGCTAATCCGCTTTCGCTCGCCACTACTTACGGAATCTCTTCGATTTCTTTTCCTCCGGGTACTTAGATGTTTCAGTTCTCCGGGTTTGCTCCTCTTGCGAGGTGACATGTCTTCAACATGCCGGGTTGCCCCATTCGGACATCTCGGGATCAATTCGTGTGTGCCAATCCCCCGAGCTTTTCGCAGCTTACCACGTCCTTCGTCGCCTCTGAAAGCCTAGGCATCCGCCATACGCCCTTAACGATTTCTTTCCTATTTTTAGGTTACTCAAGCACTTATAAGTGCTCGGTTTTCTCTTTGTGATGTCTTTACCGTTAATGTCAATGATCTTTTGTCTTATTTATCCTCTGATGAACAGATATTGTTTTTGGCTCTATCCGTAACTTTTAAATCAAATTCAAAATACTGTGGAGAATAAGGGAGTCGAACCCTTGACCTCCTGCGTGCAAGGCAGGCGCTCTAGCCAGCTGAGCTAATTCCCCCTCTAGGTGCTGTACGCTATATGCTATATGCTTTAAGCTAAATGCTTACTGCCTATCGCTTAACAGCTTACCGCTTTAATTAGTAGTCTCGGGCAGGCTCGAACTGCCGACCTCTACATTATCAGTGTAGCGCTCTAACCAGCTGAGCTACGAGACTGTCTTTTTAGACTTATAGATTCAAGATCCTAGATACAAGACTTTCTTTCGTCTTGATTCTTGGCTCTCGGCTCTTGTATCTCTTCCCTGTACTAATTTCTAGTGGGTATATTTTAATATTTACAACCGAGTAAAAAAAACCAAAGCTATGCTTTGTTTAAGGTAAGTGTCATATAAATGACTTATTTGTTTTACGTTCTTCAACGCTCTAAAATGAGATGTTCCAGCCGCACCTTCCGGTACGGCTACCTTGTTACGACTTAGCCCTAGTTACTTGTTTTACCCTAGGCAGCTCCTGTTACGGTCACCGACTTCAGGTACCCCAAACTTCCATGGCTTGACGGGCGGTGTGTACAAGGCCCGGGAACGTATTCACCGCGCCATGGCTGATGCGCGATTACTAGCGATTCCAGCTTCATAGAGTCGAGTTGCAGACTCCAATCCGAACTGAGATAGGCTTTCGAGATTTGCATCACATCGCTGTGTAGCTGCCCTCTGTACCTACCATTGTAGCACGTGTGTGGCCCAAGGCGTAAGGGCCGTGATGATTTGACGTCATCCCCACCTTCCTCTCTACTTGCGTAGGCAGTCTCACTAGAGTCCTCAACTAAATGTTAGCAACTAGTGACAGGGGTTGCGCTCGTTGCAGGACTTAACCTAACACCTCACGGCACGAGCTGACGACAACCATGCAGCACCTTGAAAATTGTCCGAAGAAAAGTCTATTTCTAAACCTGTCAATTCCCATTTAAGCCTTGGTAAGGTTCCTCGCGTATCATCGAATTAAACCACATGCTCCACCGCTTGTGCGGGCCCCCGTCAATTCCTTTGAGTTTCATTCTTGCGAACGTACTCCCCAGGTGGATTACTTATCACTTTCGCTTAGTCTCTGAAGATAAATCCCCAAAAACGAGTAATCATCGTTTACGGCGTGGACTACCAGGGTATCTAATCCTGTTCGCTACCCACGCTTTCGTCCATCAGCGTCAGTTAAAACATAGTGACCTGCCTTCGCAATTGGTGTTCTAAGTAATATCTATGCATTTCACCGCTACACTACTTATTCCAGCCACTTCTACTTTACTCAAGACTTGCAGTATCAATGGCAGTTCGACAGTTGAGCTGCCGGATTTCACCACTGACTTACAAGCCCGCCTACGGACCCTTTAAACCCAATAAATCCGGATAACGCTTGCACCCTCCGTATTACCGCGGCTGCTGGCACGGAGTTAGCCGGTGCTTATTCATATAGTACCTTCAGCTACTCTCACGAGAGTAGGTTTATCCCTATATAAAAGAAGTTTACAATCCATAGAACCGTCGTCCTTCACGCGGGATGGCTGGATCAGGCGCTAACCCATTGTCCAATATTCCTCACTGCTGCCTCCCGTAGGAGTCTGGTCCGTGTCTCAGTACCAGTGTGGGGGATCACCCTCTCAGGCCCCCTAAAGATCATCGGCTTGGTAGGCCGTTACCCTACCAACTACCTAATCTTGCGCGTGCCCATCCTTATCCGATAAATCTTTCAATATAAACTGAGGCCAGTCAATATATTATAGAGTATTAATCCGAATTTCTCCGGGCTATCCTCTTGATAAGGGCAGGTTGCACACGTGTTACGCACCCGTACGCCGCTCTCAAAATCCCGAAAGATTTCTACCGCTCAGCTTGCATGTGTTAGGCCTCCCGCTAGCGTTCATCCTGAGCCAGGATCAAACTCTCCATTGTATGTTTGTTTGTCCTTAAACTCTAACTCAATTTATTAAAATTGACGCTTTGGTTTTTTTCCTTACTTGGTTGTTATATTTATGTCAATGAACTTCGTTCTTTTCGCATAAATCAGCATACTGTTTTCTGTCATCTTTCAGCCGATTTGCGAGTGCAAAAGTAAAAACTTTTTCCAAATTGACCAAATGTTTTTGAAAGTTTTTTTAAAATTTTTTTCAAAAACCTATAATCAATCTATTAATTTATTCCCATCCCTCTTCTGCGCTACTTTTTGTTTCAAAAGTGTGGCAAAGATAAAAACTTTATCCTATTAAATCCAAATTAAATTTTAATTCTTTTTAAACTTAATTTCTAAAAGCATCTTCTCTACCGTTTTTTGGTTCTGCAAATGTATGACGTTTTTACAATTGATTCCAAAACTAATTAACATCCAATTAATATTGTGGATAAATAACGTCACTCAAATACTAATTATCAAACACTTATGAATAAAAAGCTTTTTTCCACAACAATTGATTATTCGTGTGAATAAAACATATTTAAAAGTGAATAGATTCATAAACTAATAAAATTTCACAATTGAAGCGTAGCTCATTTGTGGAAAGGATAAAAAATAGTTTTATAATCATAAAAAATTCATTCCTTTTATTGAACAAATAAAAGAGAAAATAGCACGAATTATATTTCTATGCTAAAACGAGCGTCTCCTTTGTATCAAAAGCTAAATGTAACTCATGGCCAAACTAATATGTATGTTGTACTATAGAAGTTCTTATAAATTATTACATTGTAAAGTACAGATAAATATAATGGGTGTGCAATGCGTGTACATTGATCATGTCGTGTATTCGAGTTACTTACTGGTGTGAGCGTCTCAGTCATGCGTGTAAAGAATAAGCAATAAATATAAACTCTACTAAAAGAGAGTATTTATTTTATAAATTTTACCACCGCATTTTGGATAAGTTTTTTTTATTAAGATAGCGAATTTAACGTTGTGATAGCCTCTTTTAAATTATTAAAGAAATAGGTAAATGAGAATTTAGAATATTGTATTATGTCAAGCCACATCCATTTAATATGTTGTTCGGAAGAAAGAAAACCGTCGAAAATAATTCGGGATTTTATAGCTTTAAAATTGATACAATCAATGAAGCAAAAAAAGTGGCTATTATAGATGTTGAAAAAAACAGGACACAAAACCTTTATTCACTTTCTCCATTTATATTATATTCTAAAACAAAAAAAGCTCATCAACAATGTTGATGAGCTTTCTAATAAAAACTGGCGGCGACCTACTCTCCCGCGTTAGCAGTACCATCGGCGCTAGAGGGCTTAACTTCTGTGTTCGGAATGGGAACAGGTGAGCCCCTCTGCTAAAACCACCCTAAATAAGGTATATAGCTGTAGGCAGTAGGCTATAAGCTCTAGGCTTACAGCGTAAAGCATACTGCTTTTTATCGGTAATATACATCACAAAGGCAAAACCTTTAGCGCACTTATAAGAACTTGTCTTTAAATATTAATTTTAAGATTATAGCAACCAATAGGCTATAAATCTACGGGTAATTAGTACTACTCGGCTATGACATTACTGCCTTTACACCTATAGCCTATCAACGTGGTCATCTCCCACGACCCTTAAAAGATGTCTAATCTTGCGGCGAGTTTCGCACTTATATGCTTTCAGTGCTTATCTCATCCAAACATAGCTACTCAGCGGTGCACCTGGCGGTACAACTGATACACCAGAGGTTTGTTCAACACGGTCCTCTCGTACTAGAGTCAACTCCGCGCAAACATCTAACGCCCGCAATAGATAGAGACCGAACTGTCTCACGACGTTCTGAACCCAGCTCGCGTGCCACTTTAATGGGCGAACAGCCCAACCCTTGGGACCTTCTCCAGCCCCAGGATGTGACGAGCCGACATCGAGGTGCCGAACCTCCCCGTCGATGTGAGCTCTTGGGGGAGACTAGCCTGTTATCCCCGGAGTACCTTTTATCCTATGAGCGATGGCCCTTCCATACGGAACCACCGGATCACTATGTCCTGCTTTCGCACCTGATCGACTTGTTGGTCTCACAGTCAAGCACCCTTATGCCATTACACTCTACGCACGGTTACCAAGCGTGCTGAGGGTACCTTTGAAAGCCTCCGTTACTCTTTTGGAGGCGACCACCCCAGTCAAACTACCCACCACGCAATGTCCTTCTAAAAGAAGTTAGGCTCCAAGTAAGTAAAGGGTGGTATTTCAACGTTGACTCCACAAACACTAGCGTGCCTGCTTCATAGTCTCCCACCTATCCTACACATTACTTACTCAAAGTCAATACGAAGTTATAGTAAAGGTTCACAGGGTCTTTTCGTCCCATTGCGGGTAATCGGCATCTTCACCGATACTACAATTTCACCGAGCTCGTGGCTGAGACAGTGCCCAGATCGTTACACCATTCGTGCAGGTCGGAACTTACCCGACAAGGAATTTCGCTACCTTAGGACCGTTATAGTTACGGCCGCCGTTTACTGGGGCTTCAGTTAATGCCTTCGAGTTACCTCTAAGCACCTTCCTTAACCTTCCAGCACCGGGCAGGTGTCAGACCCTATACAGCATCTTTCGATTTAGCAGAGTCCTGTGTTTTTGATAAACAGTCGCCTGGGCCTCTTCACTGCGGCCACCATTGCTGATGGCGTCTCTTCTTCCGAAGTTACGAGACTATTTTGCCTAGTTCCTTAGCCACGACTCACTCGAGCACCTTAGGATTCTCTCCTCGACTACCTGTGTCGGTTTTGGTACGGGTTGCTTCACTTCGGCTTTTCTTGGAACCGCTTTCCCTACAGCAGCTTCGCCCGAAGGCTAGGCCTTGACTATTCCGTCAGTCTCCAGTAAGTACGGCAATCCGTCCCCTTTTTAGTGTGAGCAAGTATGGGAATATTAACCCATTGTCCATCCACTTCCCCTTTCGGGTGCGCGTTAGGTCCCGACTAACCCTCAGCTGATTAGCATGGCTGAGGAAACCTTAGTCTTTCGGTGAGGGGGTTTCTCGCCCCCTTTATCGTTACTTATGCCTACATTTTCTTTTCTATCCGCTCCACAAAGCCTCACGACTCTGCTTCAGCGCAAATAGAATGCTCTCCTACCGATTATTAAATAATCCCATAGCTTCGGTACTATACTTATGCCCGATTATTATCCATGCCGGACCGCTCGACTAGTGAGCTGTTACGCACTCTTTAAATGAATGGCTGCTTCCAAGCCAACATCCTAGCTGTCAATGCAGTCCAACCGCGTTGTTTCAACTTAGTATAGATTTAGGGACCTTAGCTGTTGGTCCGGGTTCTTTCCCTCTCGGACATGGACCTTAGCACCCATGCCCTCACTGCCGTAAAACATTTATTAGCATTCGGAGTTTGTCAGGAATTGGTAGGATTTGACTCCCCCGCATCCAATCAGTAGCTCTACCTCTAATAAACTTATATACGACGCTGCACCTAAATGCATTTCGGAGAGTACGAGCTATCTCCCAGTTTGATTGGCCTTTCACCCCTACCCACAAGTCATCCCAAGACTTTTCAACGTCAACGGGTTCGGTCCTCCACTTTGTGTTACCAAAGCTTCAACCTGCCCATGGGTAGATCACAAGGTTTCGCGTCTAATCCTACTAACTAACCGCCCTATTCAGACTCGCTTTCGCTCCGGCTCCGGACCTGAAGTCCTTAACCTCGCTAGTAAAATTAACTCGTAGGCTCATTATGCAAAAGGCACGCCGTCACTGGACTTGCCAGCTCCGACCGCTTGTAGGCGTACGGTTTCAGGTTCTATTTCACCCTTCTATTCGAAGTGCTTTTCACCTTTCCTTCACAGTACTTGTTCACTATCGGTCTTTCAGGAGTATTTAGCCTTGGAGGATGGTCCCCCCATATTCAGACAGGATTTCACGTGTCCCGCCCTACTCATTTATCACTTAAATATGCCTTTCATATACCGGGCTATCACCGTCTATGGCTGTTCTTTCCAGAACATTCTATTAAACATATAAAAGCTTTTGGGCTAATCCGCTTTCGCTCGCCACTACTTACGGAATCTCTTCGATTTCTTTTCCTCCGGGTACTTAGATGTTTCAGTTCTCCGGGTTTGCTCCTCTTGCGAGGTGACATGTCTTCAACATGCCGGGTTGCCCCATTCGGACATCTCGGGATCAATTCGTGTGTGCCAATCCCCCGAGCTTTTCGCAGCTTACCACGTCCTTCGTCGCCTCTGAAAGCCTAGGCATCCGCCATACGCCCTTAACGATTTCTTTCCTATTTTTAGGTTACTCAAGCACTTATAAGTGCTCGGTTTTCTCTTTGTGATGTCTTTACCGTTAATGTCAATGATCTTTTGTCTTATTTATCCTCTGATGAACAGATATTGTTTTTGGCTCTATCCGTAACTTTTAAATCAAATTCAAAATACTGTGGAGAATAAGGGAGTCGAACCCTTGACCTCCTGCGTGCAAGGCAGGCGCTCTAGCCAGCTGAGCTAATTCCCCCTCTAGGTGCTGTACGCTATATGCTATATGCTTTAAGCTAAATGCTTACTGCCTATCGCTTAACAGCTTACCGCTTTAATTAGTAGTCTCGGGCAGGCTCGAACTGCCGACCTCTACATTATCAGTGTAGCGCTCTAACCAGCTGAGCTACGAGACTGTCTTTTTAGACTTATAGATTCAAGATCCTAGATACAAGACTTTCTTTCGTCTTGATTCTTGGCTCTCGGCTCTTGTATCTCTTCCCTGTACTAATTTCTAGTGGGTATATTTTAATATTTACAACCGAGTAAAAAAAACCAAAGCTATGCTTTGTTTAAGGTAAGTGTCATATAAATGACTTATTTGTTTTACGTTCTTCAACGCTCTAAAATGAGATGTTCCAGCCGCACCTTCCGGTACGGCTACCTTGTTACGACTTAGCCCTAGTTACTTGTTTTACCCTAGGCAGCTCCTGTTACGGTCACCGACTTCAGGTACCCCAAACTTCCATGGCTTGACGGGCGGTGTGTACAAGGCCCGGGAACGTATTCACCGCGCCATGGCTGATGCGCGATTACTAGCGATTCCAGCTTCATAGAGTCGAGTTGCAGACTCCAATCCGAACTGAGATAGGCTTTCGAGATTTGCATCACATCGCTGTGTAGCTGCCCTCTGTACCTACCATTGTAGCACGTGTGTGGCCCAAGGCGTAAGGGCCGTGATGATTTGACGTCATCCCCACCTTCCTCTCTACTTGCGTAGGCAGTCTCACTAGAGTCCTCAACTAAATGTTAGCAACTAGTGACAGGGGTTGCGCTCGTTGCAGGACTTAACCTAACACCTCACGGCACGAGCTGACGACAACCATGCAGCACCTTGAAAATTGTCCGAAGAAAAGTCTATTTCTAAACCTGTCAATTCCCATTTAAGCCTTGGTAAGGTTCCTCGCGTATCATCGAATTAAACCACATGCTCCACCGCTTGTGCGGGCCCCCGTCAATTCCTTTGAGTTTCATTCTTGCGAACGTACTCCCCAGGTGGATTACTTATCACTTTCGCTTAGTCTCTGAAGATAAATCCCCAAAAACGAGTAATCATCGTTTACGGCGTGGACTACCAGGGTATCTAATCCTGTTCGCTACCCACGCTTTCGTCCATCAGCGTCAGTTAAAACATAGTGACCTGCCTTCGCAATTGGTGTTCTAAGTAATATCTATGCATTTCACCGCTACACTACTTATTCCAGCCACTTCTACTTTACTCAAGACTTGCAGTATCAATGGCAGTTCGACAGTTGAGCTGCCGGATTTCACCACTGACTTACAAGCCCGCCTACGGACCCTTTAAACCCAATAAATCCGGATAACGCTTGCACCCTCCGTATTACCGCGGCTGCTGGCACGGAGTTAGCCGGTGCTTATTCATATAGTACCTTCAGCTACTCTCACGAGAGTAGGTTTATCCCTATATAAAAGAAGTTTACAATCCATAGAACCGTCGTCCTTCACGCGGGATGGCTGGATCAGGCGCTAACCCATTGTCCAATATTCCTCACTGCTGCCTCCCGTAGGAGTCTGGTCCGTGTCTCAGTACCAGTGTGGGGGATCACCCTCTCAGGCCCCCTAAAGATCATCGGCTTGGTAGGCCGTTACCCTACCAACTACCTAATCTTGCGCGTGCCCATCCTTATCCGATAAATCTTTCAATATAAACTGAGGCCAGTCAATATATTATAGAGTATTAATCCGAATTTCTCCGGGCTATCCTCTTGATAAGGGCAGGTTGCACACGTGTTACGCACCCGTACGCCGCTCTCAAAATCCCGAAAGATTTCTACCGCTCAGCTTGCATGTGTTAGGCCTCCCGCTAGCGTTCATCCTGAGCCAGGATCAAACTCTCCATTGTATGTTTGTTTGTCCTTAAACTCTAACTCAATTTATTAAAATTGACGCTTTGGTTTTTTTTCCTTACTTGGTTGTTATATTTATGTCAATGAACTTCGTTCTTTTCGCATAAATCAGCCTAATATTTTCTGTCATCTTTCAGCTGATTTGCGAGTGCAAAAGTAAAAACTTTTTCCAAATTGACCAAATGTTTTTGAAAGTTTTTTTTAAAAACTTTTTCAAAAACCTATAATCAATCTCTAAATTTATTTCTATCCCTCTTCTGCGCTACTTTTTGTTTCAAAAGTGTGGCAAAGATAAAAACTTTATCCTATTAAATCCAAATTAAATTTTAATTCTTTTTAAACTTAATTTCTAAAGCATCTTCTCTACCGTTTTTTGGTTCTGCAAATGTATGACGTTTTTACAATTGATTCCAAAACTAATTAACATCCAATTAATATTGTGGATAAATAACGTCACTCAAATACTAATTATCAAACACTTATGAATAAAAAGCTTTTTTCCACAACAATTGATTATTCGTGTGAATAAAAGAAGCTCGCTTTAATTTATATATAATGTTTATCTTATAAATTGTAATCTTACACAACTGAATGAGTACTGAATGTTGAGATACACTTATATATGTATAAAAAAAGCTGCCAAAATTGACAGCTTTAATTTTTAATAGGCAAGAATTACATTCTATTAACAACACCGATTCCGAGTAAAGACAAGGACTTTTTAATTGTTTTGGCTGTTAAATCTGAAATTTGCAACCTGAATTGTACGATATTTTTATCTTCTTGGTTTAAGATTGGATTATTTTGATAGAAAGAATTATATACTTTCACCAAATCGTAAACGTAGTTCGCAACCAAAGCAGGGCTTAGCTGTTCTGCCGATTTTGAAATAACTTCTTTAAAATTAGAAAGTGTCATTATCAAGTCTTTTTCATTTGCGTTAATTTCGTACGCTTTGGATATTTCAGCTTTCTGATAATTAGCTTTTGATAACAAAGATTGAATACGGGCATAAGTATATTGAATAAAAGGCCCTGTATTTCCGTTGAAATCTATACTTTCCTCTGGATTGAAGAGCATTTTTTTCTTCGGATCGACTTTCAGCATAAAATATTTAAGCGCCCCGATTCCTACTTTTTCATAAGATTCTTCTTTTTCTTGTTCATTAAGATGCTCTAGTTTTCCTAACTCCTGAGATTTTTCCTTGGCTGTCAAATACATTTCTTGCATTAGATCATCCGCATCTACAACAGTTCCTTCGCGAGATTTCATTTTTCCATTAGGAAGCTCTACCATGCCGTAAGACAGATGGAATAATTGCTCTGCCCAAGAATAACCTAATTTTTTAAGAATTAAAAACAATACTTGGAAATGATAATCCTGCTCGTTACCAACTGTATATATTAATTTCTGAATGTCATTATCCTTAAAACGTTCAACCGCTGTGCCTAAATCTTGCGTCATATATACAGAAGTACCGTCCGATCTCAACAACAATTTTTGGTCGAGACCTTCATCTGTTAAATCCGCCCAAACTGAGCCATCTTCTTTTTTGAACAGAACTCCGTTTCTAAGACCTTCTTGTATGATATCTTTTCCTAAAATATAAGTATTACTTTCGTATTGAACCTGATCGAAGGCAACACCTAATCGTTGATAGGTTTCGTTAAATCCAGCATAAACCCACGAATTCATTTTGGTCCACAAATCACGAACTTCTTCTACACCATTTTCCCAATCAAGCAACATTTGTTGTACTGCTAACATTGACGGTGCTTGTCTTTTAGCCGTTTCTTCATCAATGCCTTCAGCAATTAATTTGGCAACTTCTGATTTTAGGTTTTTATCAAACTCTACATAAAAATTACCAACTAACTTGTCGCCTTTAAGATTTTCTGATTCTGGTGTTGTATTATTTCCAAACTTTTCCCATGCCCACATCGACTTACAAATATGCACGCCACGGTCGTTGATAATTTGAGTTTTTATAACATCATAACCATCTGCTTCTAAAATCTGTGCTACCGAAAAACCTAAAAGATTATTTCTGATGTGTCCGAGATGAAGCGGTTTGTTGGTGTTTGGCGAAGAGTATTCCACCATTACCGTTTGATTTTTTGCTTCTACATTATCAAAATCTGAATATGTATTTTCAAAATTATCTAAAAAGAAAGTGTTATTAACTTTAAGATTTAAAAATCCTTTTACGGTCAAAAAACTGTCAATATAATCCACTTCGTTGGTAAGCTCATTCCCTAATTCTAGCCCGATAGCATCTGGACTTTTCTTAAGTAGTTTGACCAATGGAAAAACCACGACAGTGAAATCCCCTTCGAAATCGGTTTTATTTTGTTGTACCTCAAGCTTAATATCCTGAACTTGGTATAGATTATTAACAATTTCAGAAACCTTCTGCTGTATACTGTCTTTAATATTCATTCTCTAAAAATATTCGCAAAGTTACGAAAATAAAAAAACCGCCCGAAGGCGGTTTTGAAATATTTATAACAAAACTATTTATATATAAATGGTGTAAAGTTATTTTTCACAAATGCATCAGCTTGATTAACAACTGGCACATTTGCACTATTATTTGAATATTCTGAAGCTGGGTAGAGAAGTCTCCATGGTTTATTAGCTCTAACAGTTGTTGTTGCTAGTGGAGTTTCTGGATATCCTGTTCTCAAATAATTAATAAAAGATTCAATACCGTTATAATTAATCAGAGCAACCCATCTTTGATATTGGATAGCTGCGATTTTATCATCTGTAGAACCAGTCCAGCCCACTTTATTTTTTGATGCTATATCTTCAATATAAGCAGAAGCATCTGCTGTTTTTGAAAATGTAAATGAATTTCTAATACCGTTTTCAAAATGACTTTGATCACTAGAGAACCCTGCATATCCTCTTAATGCAGCTTCTGCTTGTAAAAATTCACTTTCTGATTTTAACATTAAATATCCATTTTCCATCGCACCATTATCAGCTGCAAATGTCCCCCCTAAGAAAGAAAAATTAGTAAGTGATGGTTTTAATGCATTAACTGTATATCCCATAAAAACTTTATAATCATCATTGGACATTCCTTGAGGATAACCATAATAACCAACTGTCCCTCCTGCAGCTGTAGCATTATACATTTTACCAGTCGTAAACAAAGAGGCAATTCTTGGGTCAGAAATACCACTTGTGATTTTTGTCGCATCACCTTGTAATACCTTCACTGCATGATCAGAAGCTGTCATTAGATAATAACCGTTGGTATTAACTGCACCTGTATTGGTTCTTTTACCAAAGTTAAAATATAATGGATTCTGAGAGTCAGACGAAGCATTGCTATATCCAGGATTAATCGTCACATCACTAGAAATGAATGTAGCACCAGCTAGTTCTGCAATAATTTGATTTCTAAGCGCAACTCCATCAGCATTAGAAGTATTTGCTAATCGTACAGCGTATTTCAATAAAACCGTATTAGCAAATTCTTTCCATTTGGACATATTTCCTTTAAATATTGGATCTGAAGTAGCTAAGACTGATTGTGAAGGAACATTAGCGTATTGATCTATAAGCTTTCTAGCATCTATAAGTTCAGCTACAAGACCTTTATACACATTAACATCAGTATCATATGTAGGTGTTGGATTTTCTAATTCCTTAAATGCTTCTGTATAGGGAATATTACCATAGAGATCCACTATATATTGTAAATAATATGCTTTTTGAATCTTAGAAATTGCAACATAATTAGCATAATCATTTCCAAAATCTATAATTCTTTGAAATCTTGTTACAGCCTTATATATATCTTGAAATATAGTCGCACGATATGTTGTAGTGATTTCAAGATTTGATTCTGTTGTAAAAGGATTACCAAATTGAGCAAAATTACCAGACCAAGTATTAGTCCATGCATTTCCTAATCCATTCATACTACCTGCTTGAACAGCATATGCCGTCGTAGAAGCTCCTGAAAGTCTCAAGCTAGGAGCAACTTGTTCTGCTAGAACTTTATTAGGATCCAAGTTATCATCTAGTCGGCAAGAGATAAGCGCTGTTCCTGCAAGTGCTAATAAAAAATATTTTTTCATAATGTTAAATTAAAAATTAGAATTTAAGATTTAAAGAGAAACCATAAACTTTTGTACTTGGATATTGTGTACGTGACGCAACACCTCTTCCTTGACCAGAATAGAAACTAGTTTCTGGATCTGCATAATTTAAGTTATTATCTGCAAACTTTTGGAATGGGTTTCTTGCATAAACACCAAATGTAACTTCTTCCATCCCATAAGCTTTCATCATGTCTTTAGGCAAGGTATAAGACAAAGATACTTCTCTTATTTTAAACGCTGTGCCATCTGCCAACAAGTTTTCTCCATAATTTGCAAAGTTACCACTAAACCACGTAATTACTGATGAATAATTATTCCCTCCAGTTTTAATCGTCGTATTTGGTGTATATCCGCCATTACCATCTGAAATTACTGAATTTGGCATAATAAAACCACCTTTCTCTCTATCAACTTCTCCCGAATCAAATAGCGACCCATTAAATGCTAAACCACTTTTAACGTCTGCTATAAATTTAGCACCATAACGATAGTCAGCAACTGCACCTAATTTAAATCCTTTGTATGACAAATTAGTACTAAATGTATAAACACTTTTTGGTACTGTACTACCTGCATTTTCAAGAGTAGAAGATAATAATGGATTGCCATTTGCAGCATTTATAATTATTCTACCTTGATCATCTCTCTGCATTTTGGATACTTTCAACATTGGAAAAACAGAACCTTTTTGAGCATAAATCCCCCATGTTGATCCTGATACTAAAGCAATCTCATCTACTCCGTCCATAATATCATCAACAATAGACTCATTATAAGAATAACCTGCATTGATATCCCATTTAAAATCAGACGTCTTTATTGGTGTTAATCCTAAGTTAATCTCGGCTCCTTTAGAAGTCATTTTTGCAATATTAATTCTCTTTACATTAATACCAGCTGCTGATGACGATGTTTGATCAGTAATCAAATCTTTAGTATCTTGTTTATAAATAGAACCATTTACCCTAATTCTATCTTTGAAAAAACCTAAGTCTATGTTAGCTTCAGTCGTAGTGGTAAATTCTGGTCTAATATTAGGATCCACCTGAACCATACCATTTCTATAACTATTAACATTATTCATCGGAAAACCTGCAACAAGCTCTGCTGTTCTATTAATAGAATACCAGTCAATAGGACCAGTGCCTCCAACTCTTGTCCAGTTACCTGAAACCTTCATATAAGTAAGTACATCACTACCGAATTGCCATGCTTTAGTTGGAACAAACGAAAGTCCTACCGAAGGGTAAAAATAACTATTGTTATTTTTTGGTAAAATTGAACTCCATTCATTTCTTGCAGTTGCATTTAAAAATAAATAATTTTTATATGCCAAATCCAAATTTGCAAATACAGCATGCGAATTCTTTCTATAGTGTCCATTAGTTAATGATGCAGAGCCAAAAGACAATGGCAAAGTAACGTTAGACATATTATATACTCCAGGTACAGCTAATGCAGACCCTCCATTTTGCATAATTTCGTATTTATGCTCTTGATAATTATAACCCAAATTAAATTTAAAATTCAAATCATCAGTAAGATCATAATTAAAATTAGACATTAAATCTCCATAATAGCCTGTATTCTCTCTTTTATCAATAAATAAAGCTGACGTAATTGCTTTCACGTATGGTGAAGCCGCTTCATTGTAATTAGCCTTTGAGAAAGCATCTCTATGACTTGTTGATGAAGATATTCTTTTCTGAAGATTCGCTGTGTATTTAATATTAATATTTTTATTAATTTCATATCCGACAGATCCCGTAATATTAAAATTATCCCTCTTATAGTCTTGTCTAACATGCTTCATTCTCCAATATGGATTCTGATAATAAATATTCCATGCATACGCGCTTTCTGGATAATCTCTATAGCTTGTAATAGGAATATCAACACTCGACTGTAATAGTGTCCAATATAGAGAATCATTAGATGTTTCATCAAACATTGTTGTTGTTTGCGTAAAGTTAACCCTTGAATAATTTATTGAACCATCAAATGTTAGCTTATCCACTTTTGCGCCTCCTTTAAAAAGAACAGACGTTACGCTAGAGTTGTCTCCTTCAACAATAAATTCTCTTTGAGAATTATTTAAACTTAACATGGCATATTTACCTTCACTCCCAGCATTAATTGTAATACCATTGCTGAAAGTTGTCCCAGTTTTAAAGAAGTTTTTAAGTTCATTAGTTCTTGCAGAATAAGGCTTTATAATTGCTGCTGGATTATCACCAGATGTTGTTGACGCATCATCTCCCCAACCAATACCATCTAATGAAATAAATCCATCACCATTATAGTCATATAATGGCAGACCATAAGCAGTCATACTCCCATCAAAAACAGGCCCCCAAGCTCCATTCTCATATTGATCCCGGGCTTTATCCCAACCTTGTCCATATTTTGTTTGTCGTTTCGGTAAAAAGGCGACAGTTTCAAAATCAATTGAGCCATTATACACGACTGAGATTTTATTTTTGGCTCCACGTTTTGTAGTAACTATAATAACACCATTACCTCCATCAGAACCATACAATGCTGCACCTTGTGCCCCTTTAATAACGTTAATTGACTCAATAATATCTGGCGGAAGTCCTTGTAAAATAGTTGCAGTTGAAACCACATTATCAATAACTACTAATGCATCATTATTACCAGAAATAGTACGAATACCTCTCAATTGTATAGAACTAGAGCTGTTAACAGAGCTATTATTCAAATTAATTGTTAAGCCTGCTACCTTACCAGATAATGCCTGAACAATATTTGGGTTAGATGCTTGAGTTAACATCTCTGAACTCACAACTTGTTGTGCTGAGGTTATCGCATCCGCTTTTTTTGTAATCCCCATGGCCCCAGTTATTATAACTTCGCCAATTTCCGTTGTTTTTGCAGTGTCGCTCGGTTTAGTTTGCGCAGATATCATCGCAACTGAAGAGCTTAACACTACTGCTAAAACGCTAGCTGTTAATTTTTTCATATCAAATTAAATTTTTCAATAAAACAAATTTGCAAAACTTTCTGAATATAAACAATAAAAAAGTTAAAAAATTCTTAATTTTTATTTAACAAATACTTCATTTATTAATAAATTTGCCAAATGAACACAGAAGTAAAACTTTCTAAAAGTTTCACAAATAAGCTAATAGAAGCTGGTTGCGATGAAGTCGGAAGAGGCTGTCTGGCCGGTCCTGTTGTCGCTGCTGCGGTTATAATCGATCAAAATTTTAACCAAAAATTCATTAAAGATTCAAAAAAATTAACATTTAAACAGCGAAATGAACTAGATTCTTATATCAAAAACAACGCTGTAGAATATGCAATTGCAGAACTTCCGCCAGAATACATTGACAAACACAACATTTTGCAGGCTAGCATTCACGCCATGCATTTGGCACTTGACCAACTAAAAACAAGACCAGAACTTATCCTAGTTGACGGCAACAAATTCAATCCTTATAATGACATTCCTCACCATTGTATTATAAAAGGCGATTCAAAATTTTTGTCCATCGCAGCAGCATCAATTATTGCAAAAAACTACAGAGACAAATTGATGATAGACCTCGCAGCACAATATCCACAATACGCTTGGGAGAAAAACTTCGGCTATTGTACCAAAGCCCATCAACGTGCTTTGATGGAATTCGGCCTACAATTCATCACAGAAAATCTTTCAGACTTACCTATAATATAGAAGACTAAATTTTGAAGATTTCCAAGTTTAGGCTAAATTGTGCCTAAATTTCTTCAGAATGCAAAATTCTTATCTTGTCATCAACGCATCGGCTGGCTCTGGCAAAACCTATAGTCTTGTAAAAAACTTACTGAAAATCTGTTTGCGTTATCCCAAACAAGCCGATAATATTCGTCATATTTTGGCTTTGACATTTACCAACAAAGCAGCCAATGAGATGAAAGAGCGAATTCTCGAATGGCTGCACGCATTTACAAAAGAAAATTATACAGACAACCCCGAATTACAAAGCATCAAATCAGAATTTGACCAAGAAGGTGTTCATATAAGCATAGATGATTTGCACGATCGTGCTAAACAGGTTTTAGATTACATTTTGCACCATTACTCGACTTTAAATATTGGCACGATTGACAAATTCAATGCGCGTCTGGTAAGAAGTTTCACTTACGAATTGGGGCTTGCTCAAAATTTCAATTTGGAAATGAATCCCGAACCTTTTTTAATAGAAGCTGTTGACCAATTGCTCAATGAAATTGGTGATGAAAATCAGGTTTCTGAAGCTTTTATGGATTTTGTCAACTACGGTTTGGACAACGAAACGAGAATTAACATTAATAAAAATCTATACGATTCTGCAAAAAAATTCATTAGCGATACACATTATGAAGCGCTTTCAGAAAATAAAGATTTCGAATGGGAGGCTTACGAACTGAAAAAAGAAGAAATACGAAGTCAGATAAAAAATGACAAAAACCAATCTTTGGTTTTAGCGAAAGAAATTATCCAAACATTAGAAGCACAAGATCTTAACATAGAAGATTTTTCTGGAGGTAATGTCGGAAGTATTGCCAAATTCTTTCATGAAGTCGTTAAATTTTATCGGGACGAACGCGATACATTTCCACTTCCTGGCAATGAGGAAAAAGCCTTAGCAAATTTCAACAAAGGCGCTTCTGCAAAAGGCAAAAAACGAGATGCTGACATCCAGGCATTGTTGTCAAAATTATTGGAAATTCGGCTGGAACTTATCGCCAAGTATATTAACATCGAACGAAATAAAAAAATACTTGACGCACTGCTTCCTCTAAAAGTGAATGCCGATATACAAAACAAACTAAAAGATATCGAAACCGAAAACGACTTGGTTTTGTTATCAAAATTCAATGTGCTGATTAATGAAAACCTAAAATCGGAACCTTCGTCATTTATATATGAAAAAGTCGGCACGCAGTTTCAGCATTTCTTTTTTGATGAATTTCAGGATACTTCAAAAATGCAATGGGAAAATTTCAAACCTTTGCGAGACAACGCCATTGCGAGTAACAATACAAGTTTTAGTTTGGTCGGCGATCCTAAACAAAGTATTTACAGATTCCGTGGTGGCGAAAGTCAGTTGATGTTGGACATTATCAGCCATAACGAAGAGGTTTATCAGAAAGCAGAAATTGTCAATCTGGAACACAATTGGCGAAGTGCAAAAAACATCGTTGACTTCAACAATCAGCTATATTACAGTATTTCCCGAGATCTGAAACCCATCCATCAATATATTTTTGGGGAAGCGGCAACACAAAATGCACAATCCAAAATCAATGGTCGCGTGCGGGTCAACCTCATCGAAAATGATAAAAAAGAAATCTACTATCTAGATACAGTTGTCAAAATGCGCGATGACATTCAGAATTGTATTGACAACGGATTTGAGTTTTCTGACATTTGTATCTTATGCCGAGGAAATTCGGACATTTTCAACTTTTCAGATCTTTTGGGACAACAACTTGTAGATTACAAAGGACAACAACAATACATCAAAAGCATTTCTGACAGCGGATTAACCATTGGATTATCTTACACTATAAAAGCTTTAATCGAATTTTTAAATTGGAAAACACATCCCAACAATTTTCAATTTTTCATAAAAAACTTATATTACCTCAACCACATTGGTCGAATAGAAATAAAAGACTTTACTACAGAAGTTTTATACATTCTCGAAACTAAAAACTTCGATGAAATTAATGCTAAATTAAAAGCAAAATACAATCTAGACCTTAGTTCAGAAAATATTTTGAACTTAAACCTCTACAACTATATTGAACATTTTTTACAAACATTCTCCGTCGAAAATAAAGAGGTTGACTTCTTATTAAACTTTCTGGAAATGCTGTTTAATTATACTCAAAATGCGGGTGCAACCATCCAAGATTTTTTAAAATATTGGGAAGAAGAAGGCATTAACCAAAGCATACAAGCCAGCGAAAACATCGACGCAGTCAAAATGATGACCATACACAAATCCAAAGGTTTGGAATTTCCGGTTGTGATGCTCCCGATGCGCAACGAAAATAAAGATGCCAAATTCTCGGAATGGTTTGATCTTGGAAGTTCTGACGAGCTGAAAAAAGTTAATATTTCTGGATTCAACCAAAAACTTTTGGAGTACGACAAAGAGATGTTAGCCTTTAACCAAGACAATGAATATAAAAATAAAATTGATCGGTTTTGCCTACAATATGTTGCGACCACGCGCGCGGTAGAACAGCTTTATCTTTACTTAGAAAAACCAAACAAATCGGCTAATCATCTTGAAATTTTGGATTTTATAGAAACTAAAAAACCAGTTTCTGCAAATGATGAAGCGGTAAATGAATTCGATCTCTATCCTATCGACGAATCGGACTTAAAAAAGCAAAAATACAAACCTAAAAACACCGTTGAAAAGCTATCCATCAACGCATTAACAAAAGAAAATAAGAATCCTGATTCTATAAAAATAGCCACACCTAGCAAAAGTTATCAAAATAGAATTGAGAAAGTTCGACTTGGTATTTTTGTTCATGAAATTTTGGCTAAAATAAAATCAAAACTGAATGTTCAGCAGGTTTTGGAACGTTATGAGTTGGAAGGACTTTTCACTTCTCAGGAACGCATAGAAATAGAAAATAGAATTTTACAAATTGTAAATTCTGACGAATATGGCAAGTATTTTCTCCCAGAGACGAAAAGCATCAGCGAGCGCGATATTATGATTTCTGAAAATAATGAAATAAAGGTTTTGCGTCCTGATCGACTTTTAGAAACAGAAAATGGTTTTATTATCATCGATTTTAAAACTGGAGAAAGAAAAGATGACCATCAAAAACAAATTGAAGCTTACAGACTTGCATTTGAAAAGCTTGGAAAAAAAGTTTTAGAATGCGTTTTGATTTATGTTTAAAAACAAAAAAGGACTTAGGTTTTTCTAAGTCCTTTTTTGTTACTTTTTAGAAACCGTTACCACCTGAGCTTCCATATTGGTTATATGATCAAAAACTTGTTTGAAAGCTGGATAATATGCCGCTGGAAAAATAGGATCATCAACAGAAACAGTCGATTCTACCGTTAACTTATTTCCCGATTGTGTTACCACATAATTATAAACAATCGAATTATCTTCTGTACGGAATTTTTTTGATTTCGGAAGATTTTCAAAAACATAGCCATCTGGCAATTCGATGTTTACTTTTTTAACACGGTCATAACCAGAAAGCATTTCTATAGGCGATCTTCTTGCATCTTCCTGATCGAAATCGTGATTTTTTCGGTACAAAAATAATAACGGATTGAAGACGTATTTTCCGTTAATACCATCTACAAAACTATCAGCATTAAAATTGAATTTCGTAATAAAATTTCCGTTTTCTTGGCGCTCGCCTTTCATATTTTCTATTGGGAATTTATAATCTTCCTTATAATTTTTAAAATAGTCGTCGGCATCTTTCTCATAAGATTCTGTAGAGGCTAATGCGTACAACTTCGTATCTGTATCCGAAAAATCGCCCGAAAAACTAATGTCGGTATTGAATTTAGCATTCACAATTTGCGTTGTCGAACTTTTCCCATCGGGTACAATATTAACCTGCACGCCTTCTTTCTCGCGGATAAGGTAGCCGTAATAATTATAAGCTCTTGGTGCTAAAACATTGGCTGAAGAATATTTTGACGTGCCATCATAAAACTTAAGATTTCCAGCAATATCTACAGAAGCCAACACATAATTAATCTGAGACAAAGACGGCGAAATAAAGTTAAGAATACCGCGCTCTTTAGTCGGAAGAATAACAGGATTCGCTTTGAGATCGGCACTTCTCATCAACATTGTTAATAACAAATTAATTTCTGCTGAATTTCCGATTTTCTTTGAGATTAAATTACGAATGCCGTCTTCTGTCCAACCTGTAACTTTCTTGTTCCAAGTATAATTTTTTTGAACAAATTTTAAAATAGCATCTGCACGAGCTGCTTCATTGGGAATAGATTTAATATCAGAAGGCAACAAATCTCTTACCGCGCCCATTTTCCCAAGCTCGATACCAAAATCGTCTTCTTTCAAAATTGTTTTTCGAAGATCTTCCCAAGTCACTGAATATGATTTGAAGCCCCCTCTTACTTCATTCACATTATTTCCATCTGTAATCGGAAAGTTGGTGCTTGCTAATTCTGCGCGAATCGCTGTACGATAGTTATCAACATTGTAAACGTATTTTTCGTCTTTATAAGCTTTAATATTTTCATACGCATATCTCACGGTTTTGTAACTTTCGCCATACAAATGTCTTTCGCCAACATCACGATGCGTTGGTCCTAGAGAACCTTGATAGTTAACGCTATATCCTAGATAATTGGGAAAATCAAAAACATATTCAAAATACTTAACAGGTACCGACGCTTCTACCATAACACGCGGAATCGCATAATAAAATGGTGTACTAAATTTGTACTTATATTCTAAGACAGAGCCATTTTTAACATTTGCAAAAGCAAATTTCAGGATATCAACATTTTTGGTTTCGTTGGATTTGAATCTGGATTCTTTATCAATATTTGTTGTAATAACTTTACCGTTTTCAAAGTTATAGGTTGCAGCTTTCAATCCGCTAACAGACTCGCGGTCGCCACCATTATATCTGAGAGGAATCTCTACATTTAGAAATTCTTTAGCATTATTTTTATCATAAATTTTAACTCTTTTGATAACTTCGAGCGTCATATATCCCGTATTATCAATTAAAAAATGATATGCATTAAATAATATTTCGGCAGGCGCTTTGGGATCCGAAGTATTGGCAGTCGCTATAATGTCGTTTTGATCAAGTTTTGGAATATTTAAGAATTTATGTTGTCCAAAAAGCATTGTCCCAAACAACATCGCTGTCATTAGTATATTTTTTTTCATAAATTAAATTTTGTTTAATAATATTTTCGCGTTATCTGTGGTGTTAATTTTTTTTCTGAATTCTTGGTAAGCCTTAATTTGTTCAGGTTGCAACAACATTTTGTTAAGTTTCATCTGTCTTTCTACTACGACTTTCCCTTCTTTGTGACTTACTAAAAGTTGATATTCTCCAAATTCTGATCTCAACTTTGTTGCCTCGGGAATTGTTGCAATTGTATAATTTTGAGGAATACTGTATTCAATCTCATAATGATCGTGGTAAGCAAACGGAATTTCCACTGGGCTAAAGCGCTCTTCGGAAGAATCTAAATAAAATCCGCTTTCAATAAACGGAACGACGCTGAAAAACATATCATCTCCCATTTTTTTGGAATAGTTATTCGCTTTAAAATCAAAATTAAGATTCAGTTTTGCTATATCGCGGTTATTGTCAACTTTCTGAATATTCAAATCTTGGAATTTCAGATTCGAATATATCGATTTCAAAGCATTCTTTTGATCATCTTTTGCGGCATTCGCCATGAATAGCATATAATCGTACAATCCGCCTGTAAAATTAAAATCAGCAACACCAGTTATCGAGTTATCTTCAAAAATTTTAGCGGATAATTTTAATTTTTCGTGGCTATCTTCGGTTTTATAGGTTGGCGTATCCATCAACTCTATACCATCTTCTTTAACCAATAGTACATTTCTGTTAGTATTATTAATCCCGATATGGTTAAAAGCAATATTTTGAGATGTATTTTCCAGCCATACATTTCCTTTCTCTGTCGGAACCATTAACACAATATGATTGCCTGCCATTTTAGGAAAATCTGCATCAAATCTTTTCGGTGTAAAATCAGAATTAATAATGGCATAATAAGCGGGAATCCCGGCTGCTTTCAACAAAACACGCATATAGTTGGTAAGACCTTTGCAGTCGCCATAACCTTTTCTTCGCACATCATCCGCAGGCAATGGTTGCCAACCACCAATGCCGATAGCAACGTTGACATAGCGCGTTTTATTTTGCATATATTGATACAGCGTTTTTACTTTTTCCGAAACGGTGCCTTCAAGCTTAAGATCATCAACTTCTTTTTGAATTTCTGGCGTTATCGTGGAGACTGGTTCTAGCAAAGTATTATACCAAATTCCAAAATCTTTCCAAGTTGTTAAATCTCCTTTTTTGCCAGCCAAACTAAATTTCTCTAAAGAAAATTCAGTCCGTGGTATTAATGTATAAATACTCGGAGCGTATTTTTCTTGTTTCAAAGCAGTAACATTGCTATACGAAAGCGTAAACTCGTTTTCGGTTCCCGATTCTTCGAGTTTGGCATACGACACTGGATTTACTTTTTTACGAAGCTTAACACCAGATTTATTAATAAGTTTTAATTCTGCTTTTTCTGTACTGACATTGGTTGTACGATACGGCATAAACTCTGGGATAAAAGCTGTACTGGAAGTAGTTAGCTCATAAGTTTCTTCTATGGTATAAGGATAATTAGCATTTGTAACTTCTAAATACAAAACTCGATCGTCTGTGTATAATCCAGAAGAGCCTGTACTACTTGCATCTTGAAAATCACTTTTAGAATAAGATTGAATTTGCTTCCCGAACTCATCAAAAATTTTGACTTTCACACCACTTATCCTATCAAATTTATCATAATGAATGACCACATGGGCGTTTTTCTCTCCCGATTTATTGAGGATGGTTGTCGCTTTATTGTATTTGATATTGAGATTATCAAATGCGGATATCGTATAGATTTTAGAATCTTTTCGAATAACAGTGTTGGCGTTTTTCCGCAATTCTGTAGGAATATTTGCGACCTGATATTGTTGCGATAAAAAATAGCCACAACTAATACTAGCTGAGGCTATTAATATTTTTTTAAACATATTGTGATTTGGTAGTTATTTAGGTTTTAAAATAAATTAAGCTGCACCATTGTCTGGTGCGAAAACACGTTGTGCCAATTCTTGATCAAAAAGATACATTGCAGACGGATTGTCTTTAACACGATTAATTTTTGTAACCAAAAGCGATGCGCTGGCTTCTTCTTCCACCTGCTCGTTTACAAACCATTGCAAAAAAGTTGTGGTTGCAAAATCACTTTCTTCTGTTGCTGCTTTCACAATACTGAAAATGCTTTGTGTGACTAATTTTTCATGTTCAAAAGCTTGTTCAAAAATCTCTTCTGCACTATTGAAATTATGGGGTGGCGCATCCACTGTGCCCAAAATAACTTTTCCGCCAATATTGTTGATATAGTCAAACATTTTGTCGGAATGCATTAACTCTTCTTTGGATTGTACTCTAAAGTAATTCCCCATACCTTCTAAATCTTGAGCGTAACACCATGCAGACATCGATAAATACAACTGTGCCGCATATTGTTCTTTAGTTATTTGCTCATTAATAAGTTTAATAATTTTTTCCGAAACCATAATATTTTATTCTAGCTTCAAATATAATAAATATTTAACTTTATTTAACAAAAAAATAGGAGTAAACGCTTGTTCACTCCTACTCTTGATTTTGCATATCAATTATTTAGCTGTCTCCATTTTAGCTTTTCTAATTTGCTTATGTTCAGCCATTTTTTGTTTTTTCATTTCTTTCCATTTTGTGTATTGCTCTGGTGAAAGAATTTGTTTCATATCCTCATCACTTTTTTGCATTTTTGTTTTCATCTCTTGGCGTTGCATTTTCATTTCTTCTGCTTTTGCCGCTCTTTTTTTGTCTTGCAATTCTTTGATTTTTACAACTTGTGCATCTGTCAAACTAAGATCTGTTTTCATCTTTGCTAAACGTTCTTGTTGTTTGGCTTCATAGTTTTGATGTTTTGCCTCTAGATTTTTAATTTTTGCCATGGGCGTTGTTTGTTGTGCGAAAGCGAAAGTTCCCAATACGACGAATGCTGAACTTAAAATTATTTTTCTCATTGTTTTAAATTTAAAAGTTAATTTTATCATTATGTCTTTTAGACAGCCTAATTATATTAAAGTTAAATCATTAAATATTAAAATATGTTAAATTAATCTCAAGCATAACTAAATTAAAATGGAGAAAGCTAAAAAAACTTTCTCCATTCCCAAAATAACACAAACACTAAAAAACTCACCTTCCTCTCGAAGTACTTTTGGTACTTCTCAAACCATCCACATTATTTCTTTGAGATCCTCTATTGCCTGAGCTTTTCATAGAGCTTGGTGTAGAGTTTCTTGAATTTTTTCTAATTTCTGACCCGTTAGATCTTACATCTCTGGTATTTCTCACAGAACTTTCTTTCAAATCTCTGTTTGAATTATCAGATGAATTTCTAATGTTTCTTACCTCATTATTTCTGATGTTAGAATTTGGATTAGCCGTTTCTATCATCGATTGGTTGCGGGAATTTCCATTTGTATTTCTTATTCCCGAACGGTTATCATTATCATAAATCATATTTTGATTTCTAACCCCATCATTATTAGAACGAATAGTATTAGATTTAGTATCCAACATGGCTACATTTCTTGTAGATTTCCAACTATCATTAAAATTCGAACGGTCTACGTAGTATTTATTAATATTAACATTTTTATATTTCGGACGAACGTGATAATGTACAACATAATAGGTCGTTCTATAATTTTGGAAATATACAATTGGGCTTACGCCTTTATAATATTTTTTTTTGTACGTTACAAAAACCCGAGGTCCAAGAATTCTTTCCAACTCATAAAATCTGTCGTAGTACCAACGGTCAGGATTCATGCCATAATAAGCACTCCACGCCATATAAGACGGAAACCTATTATTAAGGTTAATAATCGCCTGAACTTGCCAAGGTGCTAATCGATAGGTATTAAAAAATCTATTCCAATTGACTCCAGAAATACTGTTGGTGTAATCGTTATAATAGTTTTGATAATAGGCATCGGGATAATAATCCGATGGATAATTGTAATAATAATCGTCGGGATAACTGTATTGATTATCATAATATTCGTAACCATAATAATCTGGATAAGTATCTTGATAATATTGTGAAAACGCAAAGCCACTTAGCATAAGCGCCATTGCAAGAATCATTTTTTTCATAATAAGGTGATTTTTAGCAAAACAAATTTTCTTGTTTACTCTATGATATACTTCATCAAAAAAAGTTAAAAGCAATTTTCACTTTTAACTCTTTTTATGTTTTTAAAGACTGCTATTCAGACACTTATTTTCGTCCAGAATCTTGAATCCAAGAAGCTATTTTTTGGTTAAAATCGGTTTCTGTTTTTAAATCTTCTAAATTAAGATGCATCCTGTAGCGCCAATAATGTGGAAAAATTGTGGCATATTAATTCGCTCATTATCTATATTTGGATTCATCAAACGCGCATCAGTTGCCAGAAATTCCTGAATTGGGAAAATAGCCAACATCGCATGGGTGAACAGATGTTGTTTCATTATCATTTCAGAAAATTGGGGCAACAAATCCCAAGGTGCAGTTCCGTATTGATGCAACTGTTCATTAAAATACTGCTGCATCACATTACGATCCTCATGCCACCACTGCCTAAGTGTAGAACTATCGTGCGATGATGTGGTAACAACATTCATATAGCTTGCGTTTTTAGGATCGTAAAACGGAATATTCCCCGATGGCATACGCTGAACTTTGAGAGCGGTAATCGCAAACTCATCCATCACAATAGGAACAGAATCTGGAACCAAACCCAAATCTTCTCCACAAAGCAACATTTTTGTAGATGTTAACAAAACAGTAAGCTTCTCTTTGGCTTTTTCGTACCACATCCTATCTTGTCGAACGAAGAAATAATTATTGTAAACTTCCGCCAACGTGCTGCGAGTGCTTTCTGGAAGATCAGCAAAAGACGACGTATTGGCCATGTTAAAACGCGGATGATAGACTTCTTCACCTAGTTCATTTTTTTCGAGAATGAATAACACATTAGCTGCTAGAGCCAAAAGTTTTTCTTTTTGCCAATCTTGTCGGCTTTCCTTGGAAAACTCAGTCAATTGTCTTTGCGAATCATATTCCGATTTAAATTGGTAAGTTCCATCATTTTTAGAATTCAGGAAATGCGACTTTACTAATTCAGTTTCATTCCCAAAAAGCTTGATTAAAATAGCATCCGTAATATAAGGCGTACAAAAACGCTCTTGATCAAAACTAATATTTTTAAGATTTAATTCTTCATTTGTCACAGGAATTGCTGGACAAAAATAACCTAAAACGCCTTGTGTTGCATCCATTGGTATTTTCCAAATTCTGAAAAACCCAAGAATATGATCCATTCGCATCGTATCAAAATAAGGTTCTAATAGCCTAAAACGTTTTTTCCACCACGCGTAAGAATCCGCTTTCATCACTTCCCAATTATAAGTCGGAAATTCCCAGTTTTGTCCCAAATCCGAGAAATAATCTGGTGGTGCGCCCGCCTGAAAATCCATCTCAAAAAGTTCTGGTTCTGTCCAAGTTTCAACGCTATGACGATAAACTCCTATTGGCAAATCGCCCTTCAAAAAGACACCGAGTTGATGCGCATAATCAACAGCTTCTGACAACTGCAAATGCAACTGATATTGCACCCAAGCATGCATCATAACGTCGGAGTAATCCTTGTGCTTTGTATCGTACATCGCAGCAACTTCTTCAGCAGAATAAACTTTATGCGTTTCCCAAATATTGAAATTTGCTGTTTTATAGTGATCTCGCAACACGCAAAATGCCGCATAAGGCAATAAGCTTTTTTTATTTTTTGAAATGTAACATTTCAGCGGATAAATTGGGAGTTGAAATACGATTGTCACCGCCTTCAATGAAAATGACTTGCTTGCTTTCGTTATCATAAATACCATATTTGTATTCAAAATTACAAGAAGCCGAAATTGTTAAAGCCACTTCCCAAACACCGAAATCCACTTCTTGCAAAGCAATTGCTTGGTCATATTGCCAAAGTCCTAGTTCTGAAATATCGCCAATTAAAATTATTTTCCAATTGGGATTATAAAGTGGCGCCTCGATACGGAAAAGATGCGTATGTATTTTACGAAGCTTCACATTTTCTGGAACGAAAGCCCTTTTTTTATTTTTAAAAATTTTATTATTAAGATAATTTTCTGGGAAATTTTTCCGATTCCAGGTATCCTGAATTTGATAGGAATCGAAAATGGGGTCTAAAAGTAAAAAAATGCGAAACAATTTCTTCTTCAACAACTTGTTTATCGATATTTAAAACTTGATACCGATAACAAATATCCTTAAAAAAATAATCCACTTCGCCTTCCCAAATGAAATTGTCTTGACAATCCAAATCATAAGATTGTCCGTTTTTTTCATCTTTCAAAACTTGTAAAACCAAATGCTCACCAATTTTGGTTTCATAATTAATTTTAAAATAAAGCTTCATCAAAAAAGTTATTTGATTAAAATGAAAGTGTTATAAAATAACTTTTAGCGACTATAATTTAATAAAATATCGGTTTTAGAAAAAGATAAAATAAGGATATTAGTCTTTTTTAATGCGCTTCAAAAATTCGGGAATATGCTTTTCCATAGCTATGACTAATCCTCCGGCATTTCTGGCTTTCACATACCGACGAACATCAGCATCGGCCATGGTAAAATTTAAAAATGTATTAATTTGATCATTAGGAATTTCCGCGCTTTCAAAATAAGAATCTTCTATCTTGCTCCGGATCCATTGGATATCATCGACTTCGTCTTCATAACGATAAAGGCTTTTCATTTGGCGGGATTTTCCAGAAACGACCTTATAAAGTCCATCCACATTTAGCGCACCAAAAATCATAGGTACCAATACATCTTTTTTCATTTCGGGCGCTCTCTCACGAGGTTTCTGGGGTGGCTTTGGTGTTCCTATCTCATTTTGAAGCCGTTCTGCACTATCATCAACTTTTAGAGCTGAAGCATCACTAATTTTACCTGTGATTTTGATATTAGAAACTGTAACTTCTTCGATTTCCTGAGCGGATTTAATCATGTTTATCACATAATTTTTATCTGAAAAAGCTTCCAAGCTAACACGATCATAATTATCCTTTAAAAACCGAATCGTCTGGCCTGGGTTAGCAGCAATGAAAAATTCACCGATAGTATTGGTATAGGTTTTTGTACCTGTGGTAACATTCACCACCAAGACATTGGGAATACGAAGCCCGTTTTCGGTCTGAACAATACCAGAAATTTGATTTTGTCCAAAACTTAGTATGGAAAAAAAGGTTAGAAAAAATAAAAGTGGCCTCAAATAGTTTTTTTTCAAAAGTAAGCTTTTGTAGATATTGAAAACCAATTTTAACGTCGATTAACAAGCTTTACAACTTTTTAAGAAAAAAGCCCCAAAATTGGGGCTTCGAAATTATATTGTTGTCAATCGCAAGGTATTGGTTTTACCACCATAGTGGACTGGCATCGCATTAAGGTTGATGACAAAATCACCTTGTTCTACGAATCCATAATTGTGGGCCAACATATTAACCTGGATAACTGTTTCATCGGTGGATTTTTGCATGTCATAATAGAATGCACGCACGCCCCAAAGCAAATTAAGCATAGTAATAACTCGTCTGTTGGAACTAAATACGATAATATGAGCATCTGGTCTATGGGCGGAAATCTGGAATGCTGTATACCCCGACGACGTCAAAGTAATAATCGCCTCTGCGCCAGAACTTTTTACGATATCTACTGCAGAACGGCAAACCATATCTGTCACAAAACGGTCATCCACACAATTGATCTTTTCCTCAATTGGAGCATTTTGTTTTGCGTAAAGATGTGTTGTTTCTGTTGTTTTGACAATCTTCGTTATATTTTTGATAACTTCAACTGGATATTTTCCGACAGAGGTTTCACCAGATAACATTACCGCATCTGCACCGTCCATTACCGAGTTTGCCACATCGTTAACTTCTGCTCTTGTTGGTGTAAGGCTTGTAATCATGGTTTCCATCATTTGGGTTGCAATAATTACAGGTTTTGAATACAACCTTGCTTTATGCACCAGATTTTTCTGAATAACGGGAACTTGCTCCATTGGAACTTCAACACCTAGGTCTCCACGAGCCACCATCAATCCATCGCATTCGATAAGGATTTCATCGATATTTCTAACACCTTCTGGTTTTTCAATTTTAGCGATGATTGGTGTTTTTATTTTATTAGTTGGGTGGTTTTCGATAAGAGCCTTTAGATCTTTAATATCTTGTGCATGACGAACAAACGACAATGCGATCCAATCGACTTCTAGATCCAACATAAAGTTAGCATCTTGGATATCTTTTTCTGTCAAAGCTGGTAACGAGACATCGGTATTCGGAAGGTTAACACCTTTTTTGGAACTAAGAGGTCCTCCTTGTATGGTTTTTGCACGTACGGTATCTTTTTCATTGGTTTCGATAACTTCTAAAACCAATTTACCATCGTCTATCAGAATACGTTCTCCAACTTTAACATCTTGTGGAAATTTCTCATAAGTCATATAAACTTTGGTAGAATCGCCTTCAACTTTCTCATTGGTAAAGGTTAAAACATCTCCAGGATTAAGGAAAGAACCTTCTTTAACGACGCCGACTCTCAATTTTGGGCCTTGCAAATCTCCCAAAACGGCTACCGAGTAGCCATATTCTTGATTAATCTCGCGAATAGTTTCTATATTACGTTTTACAATATTGTAATCGGCATGCGAAAAATTTATCCTAAAAACATCAACGCCTGCTTTCACCATTTGGATCATCGTTTCTTTGTCAGAAGACGCAGGGCCTAGTGTTGCAATGATTTTAGTTTTTTTTAAATTCTTATTCATAGTATTGAATTATTTGATAGAGTTCTGTATCTGCTGACAGATTGAACTCTTGTATTGGAAAGAACAGTTTTTCCGGCAGCAAAATTACTGAAAAATCCGCAAACGAATCCGATGATGTTATAACATAATCAACGTCATGATGATCATTTAATAAAAACTTCACATCTTCTTCATCTTCAAACAGTAAAGTTTGTTCTTTCTTTTTATGGGTAACAATAGATTTGTTGGAGATTAACCTCCAGCAATTTTTGTTTGACTTATCATAAGCCTCATAGCAAGCGAAATGGTAATCGTTATAAACGCCCTCGAAGACAATATCGAAACTGCGCTTTAGATTAAAAATATTGGCATTGTTAAGGTGAAAAAAAACTTCGGGATGTGGCAAATTACTAGCAAGACGCATCAATCCAATTTCGATGCACTCTTCATCTTCAAAATCAAGAAATAGTTTTTTGCTTTTCAATGATCTGCTCTTTTTTATTTAACATATAAAATGCGCGTTGAGCGGCTTTTTCTTCGGCTTTTTTCTTAGAAGATTCTGAAGCATTTGCTATTTTTTCATCATCTAACCAAACATTACAACGAAATGCAATCTGCTTGCCAACCAAGTGTTCTTCGCAAGTTTCGTATTTTATAGATAGTTTTTTCTTCTGGCTCCATTCTAATAACAAACCTTTGTAACTGATAATTTTGTTTTCTAGTTTATTAATTTCATCAGGCGGAAGAATTTTTTCAAGGACAATTTTTTTACAGGCTTCATAATCGACGTCCAAAAACAGAGCACCCACAAAGGCTTCTAGTAAATTACCTGCAATATTTTCGCTTAACGTGACACTATTATCCGTAAATATTAATTTGGTTAATCCTAATTGTTCTCCTAGTTTATTAAGATTTTTTCGGTTTACAATTTTGGATTTCATTTGTGTAAGAAAGCCTTCATTAGCTTCGGGATATCTTTGGAACAAATAGCAAGAAATAATAGAACCCAATACCGAATCTCCTAAAAACTCTAGCCGCTCGTAGTTTTTCTTTTCAGAATTTCGACCCGAAACTTTCAATGAAAAGGCTTCTCGAAAAACTTCAAGATTATTAACTTGATAGCCTACAAGAGCTAGAATGTCTTTTTGAAACTTAATGTCTTTTTGAGAAAGTGCGTTGCGTTTTCTTTTTATTAGGAATTTAGAAAGCAAATTCTTCAACTCCATAATAATTTAGATTTTTTTGAAAAGAACACAAGCGTTATGACCTCCGAATCCGAAAGTATTACTCATTGCAATTTCCACGTTTTTCTCAACAGCATTATTAAAAGTGAAGTCTAATCTAGAATCAATCTTTTCATCGTCTGTAAAGTGGTTAATTGTTGGTGGAATAACGCCATGAATAATAGTGCCCAAAGCTGCAATAGCCTCGATAACACCAGCAGCACCTAATAAGTGCCCTGTCATAGACTTAGTAGAATTAAGGTTGATATCATAGGCATGCTCACCTAACAATCTTGCAATAGCGTTAGACTCCGCAATATCTCCTAACGGCGTAGAGGTACCATGCATATTGATGTGGTCTACCTCGTTAGCAGAAAGTCCTGCATCTTCTAAACAATTTTTCATTACAAGATATGCGCCCAATCCTTCTGGATGTGGAGCTGTCATGTGGTGCGCATCTGCGCTAAGACCTCCTCCGGCAAGTTCTGCATAGATGGTTGCACCTCTTTTAACAGCGTGCTCATACTCTTCCAAAATAATACATCCTGCACCTTCTCCTAGTACAAATCCATCTCTGTCTTTGTCAAATGGTCTAGAAGCAGTTTTAGGATCATCATTTCTTGTAGAAAGGGCCATCAATGCATTGAATCCTCCCATACCACTAGCGGTTACAGCAGCCTCTGACCCACCACAAACGATAACATCAGCTTTACCTAATTGGATAAGCATTTTGGAATCGATAAGAGCGTTAGCCGATGATGCACAAGCTGAAACGGTTGTATAGTTAGGACCATGGAAACCAAATTCGATAGAGACATTCCCTGGTGTAATATCAGCAATCATTTTTGGAATAAAGAATGGGTTAAATCTTGGTATTCCATTAGACGCAGCAAATCCTAAAACCTCTTTTTCAAAAGTTTCTAATCCGCCAATTCCTGAGCCCCAGATAACCCCAACTCTGTTTTTGTCAACATTGTCTTCGATAAGACGACTATGTGCAATCGCTTCTCGTGCTACAATCTGACCAAACTGAGAGTTACGATCCATTTTTTTTGCTTCTTTTTTATCGAAGTAATTAAGTGGATCAAAATTTTTGACTTCGCAAGCAAATTTTGTTTTAAAATTAGTGGAATCAAAAAGAGTAATGGGAGCAGCACCGCTCTCACCCTTTACAAGACTGTCCCAATATTCTTTTGCATTATTTCCTACCGGTGTAATGGCACCAAAACCTGTAACAACTACTCTTTTTAATTCCATATAATTTTTTAAAATCTCTAATTAATTTTTAGAAAATATTATTTGTTTACTACTTCTTCGATGTAAGCGATAGCGTGACCTACAGTAGTAATTTTTTCTGCTTGATCATCAGGAATCTGAATGTTAAATTCTTTTTCGAATTCCATGATAAGTTCTACAGTATCCAAAGAATCTGCTCCTAAATCGTTAGTGAAGCTAGCTTCTGGAGTTACTTCTGTTTCTTCAACGTCAAGCTTATCAGCGATGATAGCTTTTACTCTTGATGCAATGTCTGACATAGTATTTATTTTTAATTAATGTTAATTTGGTGCAAATATATAAAATTTCAATTCAAAATGATTAAATTTTATGATTCGTATTTTATAAAAACACAACCAAAAGATTATCAGTTGATTTAAAAGCTAAAAATTTTCACCAAACGAAATTTACATATTAATTTTAATAATACCTCGCTTTTAACCATCAAAAGTTTATTTTTTCATAATTTTGCTTATTATAATTAGTTTTAAAAAATGGCGGAACATTTTGATAATGACGATGACCTTTTCATAGGTAAAGAACATACACCACTTCGCGAAGATGCATTTGCACTAAGTCCTCAGCAAAAAATTGATAAAATCCAAGGTCTTTTTGGTGAGATCATGGAAACGCTAGGACTCGATATGACGGACGATTCCCTAAAAGACTCTCCAAAACGTGTTGCCAAAATGTATGTTAACGAAATTTTCGGAGGATTGCTCCCCGAAAACAAACCTGGTATTTCGACATTTTCTAATAAATACAAATACCGCCAAATGCTTGTTGAAAAAGACATTACAGTCTATTCTTTCTGCGAACATCATTTTTTGCCAATTATTGGGCGTGCTCATGTTGCTTACATCTCAAATGGTGAAGTAATTGGTTTATCAAAAATTAATAGAATTGTTGACTATTACGCCAAAAGACCACAAGTACAAGAACGATTAACCATGCAAATCGTAGAAGCGCTGAAAGAAGCGCTTGGCACCAAAGATGTCGCTTGCATTATCGATGCCAAGCATCTTTGCGTGAATTGTCGTGGCATAAAAGACACTGCTAGTTCGACAATTACAGCAGAATTAAGTGGTATTTTCCGTACCAATCCAATTACGCGACAAGAATTCTTACATTATGTAGGAAGCCACGCCAAATTGGATTAATTTGATTTAAAAATTTGATAATTAATATTATGACTAAATTTAGAAAAACACAACACCAGATTTTTATTACAACTATTATTTGTTGTGATAAAACTTGCTGTATTTCAGACTGAATTTCATTTAATAATTATCATAAACCTATTACTTTTATAACATAACAATGCAACTGAAAATATACAACTCTTTAACAGGAGAAAAAGAAATATTCCAACCAATACTAGAAGGCAATATCGGCATGTACGTCTGTGGCCCAACCGTTTACAGTAATGTGCATTTAGGGAATGTCCGAACCTTTTTGTCTTTCGATTTTATCTATCGAAGTTTGGTATTTTTAGGATATAAAGTTCGTTATGTGCGCAACATTACAGATGCTGGACATTTAACGGACGATGGCGACATCAATAATGACCGCTTTATCAAGCAATCGCGTTTGGAGAAATTAGAACCCATGGAAATTGTACAGAAATACACCGTTGATTTTCATGATGTTTTAAAAAAATTCAATCTTCTACCTCCAACGATTGAACCTACCGCTACAGGCCATATTGTAGAACAAATTGAGTTAACAAAAACGCTTATCGAGAAAGGATTTGCCTACGAAAGCAATGGTTCTGTATATTTTGATGTGATTGAATATAACAATCGCGGACTTAATTATGGAGAACTTTCGAGAAGAAATATCGAGGAGCTTTTTGCCAACACACGCGATCTTGACGGACAAGATGAAAAGAAAAATCCACAAGATTTTGCCCTTTGGAAGAAAGCATCTCCACAGCATATCATGAAGTGGATTTCCCCATGGGGAGAAGGTTTCCCAGGATGGCATCTCGAATGTACCGCGATGAGTACCAAATATCTTGGAAATAAATTTGACATCCACGGTGGCGGAATGGATTTAAAATTCCCACACCACGAATGTGAAATCGCTCAAGGAAAAGCTTGTAATGGTGAAGCGCCAGTTCGCTATTGGATGCATGCCAATATGCTAACGATGAATGGACAACGTATGTCCAAGTCAACTGGCAATTACATTCTTCCCATGGAATTAATCACTGGAAATAACAACTTTTTTGAAAAAGCATTTCATCCAAGTATATTGAGATTTTGTTTTTTACAAGCACATTACAGAAGTGTTTTAGACATTTCCAATGAAGCGATGTTGGCCAGCGAAAAAGGCTTTAATAGGCTAATGGACGCGGTAAAAACTTTAGATTATTTGGAGGTTTCTAAAGAGTCAAGCATCAATATAGAAAATTTAAAAACTAAAGTCGTTGATGCCTTATTAGATGATTTTAATAGTCCAATATTGATGGCTAATCTGTTTGAAATTGTTAAAACAATTTTTGCGATTAAAGACAAAAAGGAAACTATCAACCAAGCCGATCTTAATGATTTAAAACGTTTTGCACACGATATTGTTTTTGAAGTTTTGGGCTTACAAAACATTGAAGAAAACAGTAGTGAAAAACTAGATCAAGCTTTAAAAATCTTAATTGAATTAAGAAATCAAGCGCGAAAAGCTAAAAACTGGGAACTTTCTGACCAAATTAGAGACCAACTTTTGGAACAAGGCATTGAACTAAAAGACAGTAGAGAAGGAACAAATTACCAACTTTTATAAAGAGTTTCGGCGCCCTTTGGGCGCCGAAACTTATTTTACATCTATTAAAAATATTTAATCACAAAAAATTAAATATTACCAACTACAGTTTTTGTAATGGTGAATTCCTTTAAGGCTAAAGTTGACAATTCTACGCCATAACCCGATTGTTTTGCTCCACCAAATGGTAAACGCGCATCCGAGCTTGTTGATTTATTAATCGAAACAGTACCAGATTCGAGATTATCAATAAAAAATTGTGCTCTTTCCTTATTCTTTGTCCAGATTGCATTTCCTAATCCAAACGGAATATCATTCGCTATAGTCAAAAGTTCTTCGTCCGACTCTCCCACCATCACCATTGCCAAAGGCCCGAACAACTCTTCTTGCAAAATAGGATTACCAGTCTCAACTTTGATAACGCCAGGCGTCAACTCTTGATCTGACACGCGTACCAAAGGAATGATTACCTCAGCGCCATTTGCTAATGCCTTTTCGTATTGAGCAACCAAATCATCAGCGAGATCTTTTCTGGCCATTTTAGAAATCCTCGTTTCTTTATCCATTGGATCTCCAGGTACATAACTACGATATTCTTCCAAGAAAATGGCCAAGAAATCTTGTTCTACTGATTTCTGTATCAAAAATCGTTTTGCAGCATTACAAACTTGTCCTGTATTTTGAAGTTTTCCTCGCGGCCCTTCTTTAGCGGCTTTTAGAATATCGGCATCATCCAAAACAATGTACGCGTCGCTTCCTCCTAATTCCAAAACAGATTTTTTAATATTTTTACCAGCGATAGAAGCTACTTCGCCACCCGCTTTTCCACTACCTGTCAAGCTAACGCCTTTCACATAAGGATTTTCTAAAATCTCTTGAATCTCTTTGTGGCCCACTTCAAAATTCTGAAATACAGCTTTTGGAAAACCAGCTTCTAAAAATAATTTTTCTATCGCGTTACCTGTACCAAAACAAATTGAAGCATGTTTTAAAACCACAACATTTCCCGCTAAAATTGCAGGCACTGCGAATCTCAAAACTTGCCAGAAAGGAAAATTCCATGGCATAACGCCCAAAATAATCCCCATTGGCGCATGGTGAACTTCAGAAATATTAAACTCAGTTTTAATAGTTTCAGATTTTAAAACATTAGGACAATTTGCGTAATAATCTAGCATTCCTGCTGTTTTATTAATCTCAGCAATCGATTGTGTAATCGGTTTGTACATTTCGTTGGTAATGGTCGTGGCATAAGACTCAACATTTGCTCTCATAACTTCTGCCATTTTCACAAAATATTGTTGACGTTCTTCAAAACTTATTGTTTTCCAATTAAGGAAAGCTTGGTTACCTGCTTCTAATTTAGCTTGTATATTCATAGTAAAAAATTCTGCACATAAGGTGTGCCAGAAACTTATTTATAAAATAAAAATTAAAGTTAATGATGATAGAAAGTATCTGTCTATTTTCGCCTAAAAAGCAAAACAGAATTGAGGAAAATCAGCAGTAAGTCTAGTGTTATCCAAATACTGATTTTCATATTGTCGTATTTCAAAATTCCAACTTGGTCTGACGCAATCCCCGAAAGCTTTTGACTTTGGTTAATATAATTACGCACCTCAACAATCTGGTCTTTATCACCTGCTGGCACTGCATGTTGTGAAAAATAAACCAATCGGGATTTGTTAAGATAGCCCGCAATCCAAAACTCATTGGATTTTTGCATATTAAGATATTCTATCCTATAAAAATCTGGTCGAATTTTACCAACATGTTTGGACATATATTTTTTGGTATTTTCCGCATCAGAAACACGAATAATATAAAAATCCAAAGGCTGTGGTAAGTGATTAATAACTTGCACCGCCATGGAGTTTTCCAAAAATTGGCTCAAACTTTTTTCTATAAACAAATATGTAAAATAGGCTATACTTCCCATCACAATAACAAATCTAAAAATCTTGCTTATAACCGCAAACCGACCTTTTTTGTACAAAGACAAAACTAAGGCTACGCATAACAATAAGAAAATCAGAAATATTATTAAATACATAATGCAAAGATAAGAAAGCTTTTGAAACTAGCGCTTAGTCCACATTCCATTCTTTATAAAACTGATCTAGGAAGTCTAGCATATACTGGTGTCTTTCTTCGGCCATTTTTTTCCCAGCGCTCGTATTCATCATGTTTTTCAGAAGCAATAGTTTTTCATAAAAATGATTGATGGTCGTCCCATTCGATTTTTTATATTCTTCTTTTGACATACCGATTTTTGGCAAAACTTCTGGATCGTACATCAAATTATTTTTGAAGCCTCCAAAATTAAAACTCCTTGCAATGCCTATCGCGCCAATCGCATCAATCCTATCAGCATCTTGTACAATTTGTAATTCTACAGGAATTTCTTCGGGAAGATTATCTCTATTTTTAAACGAAATATGATTAATAATAAACACTACTTTTTCGATTTTTTCTTCTGAATAAGCACAGTTTCTCAAAAATTCTGAAGCAATTTTCGGCGCCAAACTTTCATCACCATTATAAAATTTCGGATCGGCAATATCGTGAAACAAAGCACCCAATTCTACAATTTCTGAATCACAATTTTCAGTCTTTGCAATTTTTTTGGACAATTTCCAGACTCTTTCGATGTGATACCAATCGTGTCCAGCTTCTGCACCTTTTAGCTTTTGCTTTACAAATTCTATTGTTTTTTCAATTGTAGATTCCAAATTTTTAGTTTTAAATTAAATAATCTCTTGTTTTAAAATTTCCCAAAGCTTTTGGTTATAACTTCTAAAAAAGTTAACATGTCCAATTTTTCCCACTTCGGATTCGCTTTTTGTTAACAAACGATAACTTGGTTTTAGTTTTGGATAGCTTAATTTCAGTAAAGCTTCAACTCCTTTTTGGGTCAACCATTCGTCATCATCAGCATAAAGGACAAAACATTCTTTGGTCAATTCTTTAGATATATTAGTGTTAGAATGTTCTAGTAAATAATCTGTCGACTTTGATTTTAAAATTAAATTTCGCCAATCAAATCCAACACCTGCTGGCAAACTTTCTCCCAATCCAAAATGATGCGCAGGAAAATAACCGAATAATTTAGTTGACAAAGGTTGTACAATTCCAAATCCCAAATAAGCTGAAATTTTGGTTTTAAAATTCAAATTGCCGACATAAGCATTTTGTGTGGCAACAAATAAAACTTTCCGAAAAATTTCAGAATGCGGGCTCATGCCCAAAATTAAAGCACCAACACTGTGACCAAGAAGATATTTGGAATAATTTTGAAAATGTTTTATAACATACTCTGTAAGCGCTTTGAAGTCAAGATTGCCCCAATCACGCATTGTTGCAGAAAATGAGTTTAATTTTCTCGGTTTAGAAAGTCCAATACCGCGATAATCATAGGTTATTACCGTAATTCCATTTTGAGCTAGATATTGTGCAAATCCGAAATACATTTGTTGTTTCACACCCGTTGCAGAATTGACAATCAAAATCTTGTGATGATTTTCTTCTTCGGGCACGAATAAAGTACAAGCCAAAGGATATTGATCTTCAGCTTTAACAACAAACTCCTTCATAAAATTTTTAATTATTTAACTTCCTTAAGGCTTGGAAGTCCTTTCTGAGAATCGAGTTGATTGGCTACATGAAGGGCTATTTTGTTTCCAAATTTCACGCAAGTTTCGATATCATTTTGGTGAAGATATGCTATTGCAAAACCCGATGTAAAGGCGTCCCCCATTCCCATTTTGTTAACCATATTTTCTGGATTTTCGCGAAAATATTTCATTTCGCTGCCATCATAGTAACTTGTAGAATTGGCATCGTCTCTCAGAAACAATTTGTTGGGAAGGCTCTTCATGATGCTTTCCACCGGTTCGTTTTCAAAAATGATTTTAATGTCGTGATTTTTTGCAACAATAAAAGTTGCTGCATCAATAACAGTTTTGGACAAATATGCCGCTGGCGCAGCATAAACACCTAGTTTTTTGTTATATTTTTTGCATTTCTCTGCTACATAATTGATAGTTTCGGTTGGGATTTCCATTTGTATCAAAACCATGTCTGCTGCCTGAAAAAAACGATCAGCTTCATCTATGTAACGTTTATTAAGTTTATAATTGGCTCCAGGAATTACCACAATAGCGTTGCCTTCTTTGGAGGTTGTAACATAAGCTGTTCCTGTAGGCTCATCTGTTTCGTTAACAAAAGCGACATTAACCCCTTCGTCATCGAGATTTCTGATAACCTGTTGCCCATAAGGATCCATGCCAACACAGCTTACCAAATAGACATTCGCGCCGAGCTTTGCAGTAGCAATGGCTTGATTAGCTCCTTTTCCACCAAGAAAACTTTTGGACTCCGATGCTAAAATGGTATCATTAGCCTGTGGAATTTTGGATGTTTCTAAAACAAAATCTATAGATGAACTTCCTACTACAACAATTAAAGGACGCTTTTGTATAACTTTTATCATGCTTTTGTATTTATTGAATTTCTATAAATTCTGTAACAAATTTTATAGGTTGTTTCGCTTTGTTGTAACCGATGTAAGAGGCATAAAAACCTTCACCGTAACCCGCCTCGAAGGCCAAAAGATTAGCTTTCTCTTCTGGATATGGTTTCATCATCGCGAATTGATCAATCGCGCCATTGCTATCGTAAAAATACGTATGGAAAAACTCTTCGTAAATGCCTAAAAAGTCAACGCCTTTCTTGTGAAAAAGTTCTTGTTCGTAGTCATTTAATCTTTGTTGAGAGTCCAAATCCATAAGTGCTGACATCCCCGATTCTACAGGAAAACCAAAGATTTCACCCTCTTCTAAATCTTCTAATTTTTGGTTATCGCACAATGCCATCACCCAACTATCAACATCTCCCGATTCAAAAATAATTTCCGAATAAGCGACGCAATTGTTGCTAATCTCCTTATGGATCATAATGGAAAAATCTCCTTTCGGAAACAATTGGTTAAAAGCAGTTTTGTCCGGTGTTATAATGGGATCGCACGCAACCAATCGTCCAGACGACAAATGTAGAACACCCGCCTCAAAGCTTTCTAGAAGCGGGTTTTCTACAAATGATTTTGAAAATAGTTTCGTGATATTTTCTATATGATTCATTCTTGTGAAAGTAAAGAATAATTCTTTAGTATTATAATGTTTTTAATTTTTCTTCTAAAATCGCTATTTTTTCCATAGCATCATTCTTTTTCTTCAATTCGTTATCGACAACTTGTTGTGGTGCGCCAGCCATAAATTTTTCATTTGATAGTTTTTTCTCCACAGAAATAAGGAAACCCTTTAAGTATTTTAATTCTTCTTCTGTTTTGATTTTTTCTTCAGCTAAATCTAAATTTTCACTCAACGGAATAGAACATTCTGTTGAACCAACTAAGAAACTAAAGCTAGGTTTATCGGTCTTTTCATTGAAATGAATATTTTCGATATTCGCAAGTTTGAGAATTACCGCTGCATTTTCGAAATTTGAAACATTGGTAAATAATTCAATTTTTTCTCTTGGCGAAATTGCTTTGGATTGACGATAGTTTCTAATGCCCGAAATGACTTCTTTAGTAAAATCAAAATCAGCAATTATTTTATCGTCAACTTTTTCAGCTTTTTTCTGTTGAACAACTATCAAAGCATTATTAACATCCCGTTTTGCTATAATTTGCCAAATTTCTTCTGATAAAAATGGCATGAATGGGTGTAACAATTTCATTAATTCTTCAAAGAAACTAAGCGTTTGGTTATAAACCTCAACACTAATCGCTTCGCCAAAATTCGGTTTTATCGCCTCCAAATACCAAGAGCAGAAATCGTCCCAAATCAATTTATATAAAACATGCAACGCATCAGAAATTCTGAATTTTGAGAAATGGTCATCCATCTCTGCGATACTCTTATTAAGCTGTTGTGCAAACCAATTAATCGCTTGTTGATCGGCATCATTAGGAGCCATATTTTCATCTTTTGTCCAACCTTGCGTTAACTTGAAGGCATTCCAGATTTTAGTAGCAAAATTACGTCCTTGAAGCATCAAATCTTCATCAAACAACAAGTCGTTACCCGCCGCAGAACTTAATAAAATCCCTACACGAACGCCATCTGCACCATATTTATCTATCAGATCAATAGGATCTGGTGAGTTGCCCAAAGATTTGGACATTTTGCGACGTTGTTTATCGCGTACAATTCCCGTGAAATATACATTCTTAAAAGGAATTTCTTTTCTATACTCCAATCCAGACATAATCATACGTGCCACCCAGAAGAAAATAATATCCGGACCAGTCACCAAATCTGAAGTTGGATAGTAATAGTTAATATCTTTATTGTCGGGTTCTAAAATCCCTTCAAAAACAGAAATTGGCCATAACCAAGACGAAAACCAAGTATCTAAAGCGTCTTCGTCCTGTTTTAGATTTGAGATTTGAAGATCTGAGATTTGAGATTTTTCTCTTGCTAAAACCAAAGCATCTTCTATTGTCTCTGCTACAACAAAATCATTTTCTCCATCTCCATAATAGAAAGCTGGAATCTGCTGTCCCCACCACAATTGACGCGAGATGTTCCAGTCGTGAACATTCTCCATCCAATGTCTGTAAGTATTTTTGAATTTTTCTGGATAAAACTTCACCTCATCATCCATTACAACATCCAAAGCAGGTTTTGCCAAAGTACTCATTTTCAAAAACCACTGAACAGAAATTTTCGGTTCAATAACGGCGCCAGTTCTTTCGGAAGTTCCAACTTTGTTGGTATAATCTTCTGATTTTAAAAGAAGTCCCTTTTCGTCAAGCTCTTTTGCAATTTCTTTTCTTACAACAAAACGATTCTTTCCAGAATAATGCAATGCATGGTCATTAAGATTAGCATCATCATCCATAGAGTCTATCATTGGCAAATCGTGTTTTTTACCAATTTCATAATCGTTAAGATCGTGCGCTGGTGTAATTTTAAGCGCACCAGTCCCGAACTCAATATCAACATAATCGTCTTCAATAATAGGGATTTCGCGATTAACAATTGGCACAATAACTTTTTGACCTTTCAGGTGTTGATAGCGCTCATCAGCAGGGTTGACACAAACCGCAACATCCCCAAAAATAGTTTCTGGACGCGTTGTCGCCACGGTCAAGAACTCATCCGAGCCAAGGATTTTATATTTTAAATAGAATAATTTTCCGTTTTGCTCTTTGAAAATAACCTCTTCATCAGAAATGTTTGTTTTAGCTTCTGGATCCCAGTTAATCATCTTGTAACCGCGATAGATAAGACCTTTGTTGTATAAGTCAACAAAAACTTTAATAACCGATTTTGACAAATTATCTTCCATTGTGAATCGCGTACGATCCCAATCGCAAGAACAACCAAGTTTTTTGAGCTGCTCCAAAATCGTTCCTCCATATTGATGGGTCCAATCCCAAGCATGCTTTAAGAATTCTTCTCTACCAATATCTTTTTTAGAAATACCTTGTTCTTTAAGTTTAGCAACAACTTTAGCTTCGGTTGCAATAGAAGCGTGGTCTGTTCCTGGCACCCAACAAGCATTGAAACCTTGCATTCTTGCTCTTCTCACCAAAACATCTTGAATGGTATTATTCAACATGTGTCCCATGTGAAGGATCCCTGTAACGTTAGGTGGTGGAATAACAATTGTGTAAGGTGGTCTATCATCTGGCGTTGAATGAAAATAATTATTTTCTAACCAGTAACTGTACCATTTTTGTTCTGTCTCTTGTGGGTTATATTTATTTGCAATCTGCATTATTAATAATTTTTGGCTTATTATTTGCAAAAATAAGATAAACAAAATTATTTATAGAAATATTTAAATTATATTTATAACTTTGATTCTTAGTAATTTTAAAATTAAATTAACAAAACAAGAAATAATATGAAAAAGACACTTTTAGGATTGGTAGCTGTATTAAGCTTTGGATTAGCATCTGCACAAACAATTTCTTTTGACAAAACAGTTCACGATTACGGAAAAGTAGCACATGGTGCTGATGGTCACACATACTTCACTATCACCAACACTGGTAAAGAACCGCTTATTTTATCTGATGTAAAACCAGCATGTGGTTGTACAACACCAGAATGGAGCAAAGATCCAATTCTTCCAGGAAAATCTACTAAAATAAAAGTTGGATACAATACAAATTTAAACGGAGCATTTAGTAAACCTATCGAAGTATTTTCTAACGATGCCCAAAACCCAAGATCAGTATTAATCATAAAAGGCGAAATCATTGGCGCAGCAGGGCAACAATTAGAAGTTGCACCTATGAAAGCACAGGCGGCACAGGCACCAGCTATGCAATCAAGAAAAGCGGCACCAGCTAAAAAAGCAGCTTTAAAATCGGCAACACCTGTTGCATTAGAAGCTAAAAAATAATTAGTAACTATTTATAAAATTTAAAAAACCGCTTTATTTAAGCGGTTTTTTTTATTATTTTTAACCAAAAAGCAAATTATGAAACCCATAGAAACCAAAGATTTTCTAATCAGTAAGAAAGATTTTAAATTATCCGATCACAAAACCGACTACAAAGCCGACATACCAAAAGAAGAAGGCCAGCAACTTCTCCACACCGAGAAAGAAAAACTTTACGACTTACAAGAAAAACTTTATGCGGATAACAGCCAATCACTTTTAATTGTTATCCAAGCGATGGATGCAGCAGGAAAAGACAGCCTTATAGAACATGTCTTCGGCGGTGTTAATCCGCAAGGTTGCACCATAACCAGTTTTAAAACACCAAGTTCTAAAGAATACAATCATGATTTTTTATGGCGCCATTATTTAGCTATTCCAGAAAAAGGCAAAATTGGTATCTTCAACCGCTCGCATTACGAAAGTGTTTTGGTCTGCAAAGTTCATCCTGAATACAATCTTAAAGAACGCGTATGGGATAATGTTAAGGATTTTGATAAGAAATTTTGGGAAAACCGCTACGAAAGCATCAGAAATTTTGAAAAACATTTGACCAACAACGGAACCAAAATTATTAAATTCTTTTTAAACGTTTCTAAAGAAGAACAAAAACAGCGTTTTCTTGATCGCATCAACGAAGAGGATAAAAATTGGAAATTTGCCAGTGGCGATGTTGTTGAACGCGGTTATTGGAAGGACTACATGAAAGCTTATGAAGAAGCCATCCAAGCAACCAACACAGATTACGCCCCTTGGCATATTATCCCAGCCGACAAAAAATGGTACACTAGACTTTCTGCGCTGCAGATTATTATCGAGACTTTGGAAAATATGAATCTTAAATTCCCCGAAGTTAACAAAGAAGAAAAAGAAGCCCTACAAAAAGCAAAAATAGAATTAGAGAACGAAAAATAAAATTTTAAAATGGATTGGTTATCATTGTTGGTGGGACTTGTAGCTGGCATAATCATTGGGATACTGGTTTTGTATTTTTATTATCAAACTAAAATCAGTACAAAAACTTTAAGTTTTGAAAAAGAAATTTCGAGTCTGCATTCGGAAGTGTCTTTTTCAAAATCAAATCTTGAAAATTCGGAAAAGCAAAAAGAAAATCTCCAACTTAAAAATGAGGATCTCGAGTCCAAAGTTTTTGAATATCACCAAAAACTAGCAGAACAAAATGCAGACAATCTCAATCTTGTTCAACAATTGGATGATATTAAATTTGATTTAAAACAACTTCAAGACAAACAAGAAGTTTTGCTAAATGACAAACAAACTTTAATTGCTCAAAATGCAGAATTAAACGCTCAAAATAAAAATTTTGAAATCCTTCTTAAGAACCAAAAAGAAGAAATAGAAAAATTACAAAAGCAAAGCCAACTTCATTTTGAAAAAATGGCGAACCAAATACTGGAAGAGAAAACCGAAAAATTCACCAACCTCAACCAACAACATCTCAAATCCATTTTGGAACCATTTGGTAAGAACCTGGACGACCTTAAAAAAACGGTACACGAAACCTACGATAAAGAAAGTAAAGAACGATTTTCATTAGGCGAAAAAGTGAACGAACTAAAACTTCTCAACCAACAAATTTCGCAAGAAGCCAACAAACTTATTAAAGCTCTGAAAGGCGAAAGCAAAACCCAAGGCAACTGGGGCGAAATGATTCTCGAAAGTATTTTGGAAAAATCTGGACTAACAAAAAACCGAGAATATTTTCTAGAACACGAGTTGCGAGACGATCATAAAAACCCAATCTATTCTGAGTTTTCTGGTAAAAAAATGCGTCCCGATGCGATTATCAAATATCCAGACCAACGCAATGTGATTATCGACAGCAAGGTATCGCTCACCGCTTTTATCGAGATGGCAAATGAGGAAGACGTTGACATTTTTAAAATTAAACAAAATCAACATCTTGCTTCTATTAAAAACCATATCAACGAGCTCAGCAACAAAGCTTATGATGACTTTGACAAATCATTAGATTTTGTAATGCTTTTCGTTCCGAGCGAAGCGGCCTACAACGCGGCTTTGCAAGCGGACACGCAGTTATGGAATTATGCCTACGACAAACGGATTTTGTTACTAAGTCCTACCAATCTTATCACTTCGCTAAAGCTAATTGCCGATCTTTGGAAGCGTGAATATCAAAATAAAAACGCTATGGAAATTGCGGAGCGTGGCGCAAAACTTTATGATAAATTTGTGAGTTTTGTGGACAAATTGGAAAAGATTGGAAAAAGTATCGACCAAGCGCAATCCTCTTATGATGAAGCCTACAAACAATTATCAACAGGTAACGACAACTTGGTTTTACAAACTGAAAAACTTCGAAAACTAGGTTTGAAAAATAAAAAACAACTGTCCAATGGCATGACCGAAACATCTAAAGAAGTGTAACAAAAAAGTTTCAGGGAAATCCTGAAACTTTTTTGTTATTTAGCCCCGATGGAAGCGGCATCCTTTTGTTGAGGCGGCTGAGCGAAGCGAAGTCGGCGAAACAAAAGATACAGCGGACAGCGGGAAAAAGCTCCTAATAATTATCTATGAAGTAATTTGGCTACTTCTGGCGCTGCATAAGTGAAAATCATGTCTGCGCCCGCTCTTTTGATACATGTCAAACTTTCGATAAGTACTTTGTCGTTATCCAACCAACCATTTTGAGCAGCAGCTTTCAACATTGCATATTCGCCACTTACCTGATAAACTGCAATGGGCTGCGTAATTAATTCTCGAACCTTAGAAACGATATCCAAATAAGGCATTCCGGGTTTTATCATAATAATATCTGCACCTTCTGCCACATCATCCAAAACTTCTGTAATGGCCTCTTTGGAATTATGAAAATCCATTTGGTAGGTTTTTTTGTCTTCTGGAATGTCTGTTGCGTCAACTGGCGCACTGTCCAAAGCACTTCTGAAAGGCCCATAGAAAGAGCTTGCATACTTCGCAGCGTAAGACAGAATTCCGCAATCTGTAAATCCTGCATCATCCAATGCTTCTCGAATTAGCAAAACACGACCGTCCATCATGTCACTTGGTGCTACAAAATCGGCTCCTGCTTCTGCCAAAGATACTGACATATTGGCAAGTGCTTCTAAAGTTGAATCGTTGTCTACTTTTCCGTTTTTGATAATGCCGTCGTGTCCATAAATTGAGTACGGGTCCAGTGCAACATCTGGCATAATTACCACTTCTGGAACGGCATCTTTTATAGTTTTAATCGTCGTTTGCATTAATCCGTTTGGATTCCAAGCTTCTTTACCGGTATTATCCTTTAGATTATCGGAAACCTTCATGTAGAGATTAACAGCTTTAATTCCTAATGCATAATTTTCTTTGATTTGTTTAACTGTTAAATCTAAAGTTTGGCGAAAAACTCCGGGCATTGAAGAAATGGCTTCTTTTTTGTTTTCACCTTCCATGACGAACATTGGTAAAACAAAATCGTTGGTAGTGATTTGCGTTTCCTGAATTAGACTTCTAATAGACGCGTTGGTTCTAAGTCTTCTATTTCTTGTAAACATCAGTAAAATTTTTACTGCAAATTTACGTCACAATTATGGAATAATTATTGTATAATTGAAATGATTTAAATACATTTGTGTTTAGGACTTTCAATAAAGTTTATTTAAATGAGAAAATTTTTACTATTTATATTATTCACGGGCTTTTCCCTGACATTCTCCACAAAGATGAATGCTCAGGTTAGTAAAGCGAGTTACAACATCAACTCTGGATTTTCCAAAAGTGATGATGGGGTTTTGGTAGCTTATCCCAATCCAGCTAAAGATTTTATCATTATAAAGGCTAAAGAAAATGAGGCTAAGATAAAAACAGTAACATTTTATTCAATTCTTGGGGTACAAGTTTTGGAATACAGTGTTAATATGAATGCTGCTGAGATAAGATTGGACAAACTTCGTCCTGGTAAATATCTCATGCGTTATACTCTTGATGATAATACGCAAAGGGTAACGCAGATTATTAAACAATAATTTTTTTTAAATATAAAACCTCAGTTAATCGACTGAGGTTTTTTTGTGTATCAATTTTATTAATCTTTTAATAAGAAGAATCTGAAGCTGTATCCTCTATTAATCCCAAAGCTGATGACGTTCCAATTCTTTTAACGCCAAGATCAATCATCTTAACAGCATCATCATGCGTTCTTACACCGCCTGCAGCTTTCACAGGTAATTCTCCTGCGTTATCTAGCATGATTTGGACTCCTTCGAAAGTTGCGCCATTTGGCTTCCCTGCATCAGTTTGATAAAAACCTGTTGAAGATTTAACAAAGATATTTTTGAATTGTTCTGGCGAAAAGTTTTCTTGCGACCAAGACCAAATTTTGGCTGTTATATCTGCAATCTGAGCATCTGTCAAGGCTGCAATCTCGATAATCCATTTTGCAATTTTTCTGTTTTCTAAAGCCAATTGCGTGCACTTCAAAAACTCAGTTTTAACGAGCTCAAGATCTGCATTTTTAAAGGCTTCATAATTAATTACAAAATCCAACTCGTCCACACCATCAGCAATGGCTTTTTTAGCTTCCTCTAATTTTGAGTCTATAGAATATGTGCCTTCATGAAAACCGATAACAGTTCCTAATACAACCTTCGCGTTTTTAGCATCGATATATTTTCTGATTTCCGCCACATAATCGGGACGAATCATCACTGCAAAAATTTTGTTCGCGATGGCTTCATCGGTTAATTCCTTAACTTTTTTAATAGTTTCTTCTTCTGAAAGCCCTGACTGTGCAGGTGTTTTAAGATATGTTGAGTCAAGATAATTTTTGATTTCCATAATATTAAATTTGAATTACAAAGATAAAAAAAGAGCGTTATTTTCTGCGCTCTTTGATTTTATAAAAAGTATATTATACTTTCAATTGACGATTGATACTTTGTTCCAAAGAGATAAATGTTTCTGTTCTGGTAACGCCTTTCAAAGCCTGAATCTGATTGATAATATCCATTAAGTGATCATTATCACGACACAAAACTTTTAAAAACACCGTATAATTACCCGTTGTATAATGCGCCTCGATAATTTCGTTAATCTTCTGAAAAGCGTCAACAGCATCTTTGTAATGACTTGGTTTTTCTAAATAAACACCAATGTATGATACGACTTTGTAGCCAACTTTTCGAGGATTAAGAAAAGAAATTGAATTTTCTATAACGCCAGCTTGTTCTAATTTTTTTATACGCTGATGCACCGCGGTGGTAGAAATACCAACATTTGTGGAGATCTGCGCCAAAGATGTTTTTGCATTATCCATCAACATGTAGATAATCTCCTTATCAACGCTGTCGAGTTGATAACCATAGTGTGTAGCATTTTTCATTATTATTAATTTTTACAAAACAGATGAAACTTTACGAATTTAATGTATATAAATTAAATATCTGTACAATTTTAATAAAAGCTCTTTCTAATAAATAGTCATCACTATCATTACATAAAATATTTACTAAAAAAAATGAGTTATCTTTAAAAAATAACTCAACCTAAAATTGCGATAAAACTTATAATAATTAAATATTTTTCGTTAACAATGGAGTAAATATACGATTTTCAAAAAATAATCACTTATAATTTTTAATTTAATACATAATAATCATTAATTTAAATTCATTATAAATCTTCAATTCAGGATTAATGAATAGCGAGAAATAATTAATTATTTTCTAATAAATCTGGGCGACGTTCTGTTGTAATTCTCACAGCCTCATCATGGCGCCATTCTTCAATGGCTCCAAAATTACCACTTAATAAAACTTTTGGCACACCTAGACCTTTATAGACTTCTGGTCGTGTAAAAATAGGTGGCGACAAAAGATCATCCTGAAAACTATCTGTCAACGCACTTTGCTCATCATTGAGCACACCAGGCAAAAGCCTAATAACAGAATCTGCTAATACACAAGCCGCCAACTCGCCACCCGTCAAAACGTAATCACCAATAGAAATCTCTTGTGTGACATGTAAATCGCGAACACGCTGATCTATACCTTTATAATGCCCACAAAGAAAAATTAAATTCTCAAAAGTTGACAATCTATTAGCGATACGCTGTGTAAGAGTCGTTCCGTCTGGTGTTAAATATATGATTTCATCATAATTTCTTTCAGCTTTCAATTTAGAAATACACAAATCCAATGGTTCCACCATCATCACCATGCCTGCACCACCGCCATAAGGCGTATCATCTATTTGACGGTGTTTATTAGTTGCAAAATCTCTTACATTGTGAAAATGAACTTCTGCTAAACCTTTTTCCATGGCACGTTTTAAAATTGAAGTTTGGAAAGGACTCTGCATCAATTCTGGAAGGACACTTATAATATCAATTCTCATTATTGTTCTGTTGAATTTTGATTTGAAGGGACAATGATTAAACGAAGGGATGAATCTTTATTAAAATAGCTCCACATCCAATTGAAAAATATTGCCAATTTGTTTCTGACACTTAGTATAAGCATCAAATGTAAGAACATCCAGAAATACCAAGCAAAAAAACCTTGAAATTTAAATTTAGGTAAATCTACAACTGCACGGTGTTTTCCGATGGTTGCCATAGAGCCAAGATCTTCGTACTCAAATTCTTTCCAATTGGAGATATTAGGTTTTAAAAGATTTTTTCCTAAATTTTTTCCTTGGTTAATAGCCACATTGGCAAGCTGTGGATGTCCTTGAGGGAATTTCGCGGTTTCCATATAGGCTATATCACCGATGGCAAAAATATTATCATAACCCAAAATACGATTATAACGATCCACTTTGTAACGGTTGCGGATAAGATTATCTTTGTTAAAATCCGAAATCACATTACCTGTTACACCAGCCGCCCAGATGACATTATTACTCGGAATTTGCTTTCCACTTTCGAAGAACACAACATCGCCATCATAAGCGGTCACACGCTCCTCGGTCATGAAAGTAACACCTAATTTTAGAAGATATTCTTCGGCTTTATTCTGGGATTCCACACTCATGGCTTCCAAAGGTTTTGCGCCAGAAGAAATCAAAATTATTTTGAGTTCATCAAAATTCATGTGAGGGTAGTCTCTCGGCAAAACTTCGCGTTTCATTTCCGCAAAAGCACCTGCTAATTCTACACCAGTAGCGCCGCTTCCGACAATTACGATATTCCAGTTGCCATCATCTGTGCGGGATTTTTCGATAATCATTTTTTCAAAAGTCAACAAAATGTGATTACGAATACTAATGGCTTCTTGCGTATTCTTCATTCCAAAAGTCAAATCCTCCATGACTTGATTTCCAAAAAAGTTGGTTTTACAGCCCGTTGCAATGATTAATTTATCGTACGTAAATGTACCTTCATCTGCAATAATTCTGTTTTCAGAAGGCACAATTTCTTTAATTTCGGTCATTCGGAATTGAATATTTTTTGACCTTTGAAATATTTTTCTGAATGGGAACGAAATATTAGAAGGCTCTATCCTACCGCTGGCAACCTGATAGAATAAGGGTTGAAACATGTGATGATTAACTTTATCAATAACCATGACTTTTTTGTCTGCTTTTCCGTTAAGCTGCTTGGCGAGTTGCAATCCCGCAAATCCGCCTCCTATTATTACAATTTTCTCCCTAATCATCGTTTAAAAATTTACACAAAAATACTTCATTTTTTCTGCTTTAAAGAATAGCAAAATTCATGCTTCAAAATTTGTACAATAAAAAAACGACAACCCGTAAGTCGTCGTTCTATTAAATTTAATTTGACCTTAAATTAGTTTTTGTAAAAACCATTAACACCAATACCTCCGTTGATTTTTCTAATTTCTGACCCAATGATTGAGTACACTGTAATTTCGCTTGGCGAGTTGAAGTCTTTAGCATTCGATGTGAAAATTTTCCCATCAATAACATTAAAACCATACAAAGTCCCATCATTCGATTGTGATGCAGAGAATAAATATTGCGGGATAACGTCGTTCAACGGAAGCGAATACACTTTGTTAGCTGAAGAAAAATAAGCAACATCATTGGCAATTTCCAAATTGCTAGCATCTGCAATCCCTTTTAATTTTATTTCTTTAGCAATGCTTGTTGCACCAGCGTTTATTCTATAAATATAAGAATCTACACCATCCGAGGTAATACTGTACACATTATCACCATAACCAATTGTTTTTTTGATATCACCATTCGGAACACTAATTGTGGTTTGGAAAGCATTATCCGAAGTTTTGATGATGCTAATTTTGTTACCATAACCAAAACTAGCATTTTGGACATAGACTTTATCACCAGCTACAACGACACGCTCTGCAACATCTTCAATATTAATTTTTTTAACAAAACTAAAATCACTTAACTTATATACAGCCACATATTTCTCTCCTAAATATGCATCATTCGTGATATAAATATAATCTTTAGAAAAGGCGACATATCTCGGATTATTGATATTTGTCGAAATTGTTGTCATTTTTTTGAAAGAATAACGATTAACAACTTCAACTTTATTGGAATTATTGACTACCAAAAAAGCTTTATCATCTTTAACAGCAATTGTCTGTAAAATATCGCCTAAAACTTGGTTGTCATTATTCAGGGCATAGATATTCTGCGCAACTTGCGACAAATCAGAAGAAATATAAGACACTTCCGCTTGATTTCTATTATACCCACCTTCTACACTTACCAAAACGCCACCTTCGTAAGCGCCGTTGTCAACGATAACTTCTTGATCATCTTTACAAGCTGTCATAAACAGCAAACTTGCGGCAAACATGCTCGCTAGCAAACTTCTGATTTTCATAATAACTATTTTTAAAAATTAAAATTCATATTAACGGCATAATTGCGCTTCGGCATCCAATAGCCATAGACTGTTCTGTACACTTCTGATGTCAGATTATTAACTTTAAATCCAAGTTTCAACGATTTCAAAACGGAAATATCCAAACCAAGATTAATAACATAAAACGACTCCATCGTGTACATCTTTGACTCATCTGCATCACTGAAAATTTTGGAATTCCAAATAGTTTGCAAATGCAATCCTATCATTTTATAACTAAAATCCGCGCCCAAATTAATTTTATGAAAAGGCACGTATGGCAATTGTTTTTTTCGTGCCTGATCTTCCGATTTTGTATAAGCATAAGAGAAAAAAGTGCGATAACTAAAATCTTCAAATTTCTGCTCGGCGCCCAATTGTGCTTCAATCCCCAAAGATTTCACACGTTCGGTATTTTCTGCCTGAAAAATTCCGTTTGCACCAGGAATCCAACGTATCATATCTTTGATATCCATAAAATATGGCGTTACACTTGCATGTAAAAATTTCCATTTTAAATTTTGTGAAAACTCAAATTGCATCGATGTTTCTGGTTTCAAACTTGGATTTCCTCCAGGTTCCCAATACAAATCATTGAAAGTTGGCGCTCGAAAATTCTTTGATGCACTAATTTTGATATTATAAAAATCCGAAACTTTATAATGTCCTGCCGCGGAAAACAAAAACGGACTGCTGACATGTTCTACAAATTCCTTTTTAAGACCAACTTCCCAATCAAAATTTTTGATATTATAATTTCTGTACAACAAAGCTGCAGAACCTTGATGGCAAGAAATATTGCTAATTCCAGTTTCAAAACCAAGCGCTTCAATTTTACTAACTTCAGCTAAAAAATTGATTTCCGAATCAGAATTAATTTTAAAATTAAAATCGTTTTTAATTAAATATTGTTTGGTTCCGCCGCCAGATTTTGTGGAAGGGATTTTAGAATTCATAAAATACTGATAATCATCCGTGAGATAGGCCACTTTCACATCATTATTTATTTTCAAGGTTTTCAACTTCCAACCGGCAAGACTGCGGAAAGTTTGACTCAAATATTTACTTGGCGTGGAAAACTCAGACAACAAAGGATAATTTTGTTCCGCATCAAAAATCTGACTTTGTGAGTAGATTTCGTTGTGGTGATCTAGTCGTAGCGCAAAACCGAGGTTAATTCCCGTATTTTTATATTTTGCATTTCTATTGACATAATATTGTTCTTCAACCTCAAAATCATTATCACTTTGATTATGATTTACAGAAAACTGAACACTCAATTTATCATTGCTATAATTAGTTTTTAATAATGAATTAAATGTCCCGTAGGAAGCATATTCTGCAAAGATTTGATTTTTAAATCCTTTGTTATATGAAAACAAATTGTTGAGATGTATCGAGCCGCCAATCGCTCCAGAACCATACAAAATACTTCCGCCACCGTATTTAATCGCAATATTATCATAGCCTAATAGACTTATATTATTAACATCGCCTTGACCTAAAAACTGAGAATTAATATTAATGCCATTCCAGACAAAAGCGGTTTGTTGCGCGGTAGTTCCACGAAAAGAAGGCGAAGACACCATTCCGCGCCCATTTTCTTTAATATAAACTGGCGTTTGAAAACTTAAAAATTCTGAAAGCGATGTTGCATTCTTGAGGATCTCATCGGATTTCACAATTTGGATTTTGGAAAATTGTTCTGCTTTGGGAAGTTGCTGATCGATAAAAACAGTGTCAATAACTGCTTCTTGCGCAAAACTTACTACCGAAAAAAAGAACGAAAAAGAAAAATATAAATGCTTCATACCAACCGCTTTTCTCCCGAAAGCCTTATTATTTTTTGTTAATATTGGCAGGTCTCCTGACTTTCGCAGATGGCATCCCTTCTCGTGTTAACAATGGTTAATGATGACATCTTTTGTTCGCGAATTACAGTTGCGGGGACAGTTGAAGACTCACACTTCATTCCCTTTTAATTTCGAAATATGATTTTCGAAAACCAATAATGCAAAAATAAATAAAGTTTTTCTTTTAAATCAAATGATTATGAAAAATATTTCACATAAAAATCATGAAGCGGTTTTGGAAACGATTTTTGATCGGCTTCATCTTTTGTTAAACTTAAAAAAACAAATTCTTTTTTTAAATTTTCAAAATCAGAAAAATCTGGAATATTAATTTTAAATATTGAAATTTCTAAGTTACGATGCGTCAACTTATGCCGAATTAATTTTTCGCTTTCAACTTCATGGGGAAAATCACTCAGATCAATATTTTTTGGGAACTCAAACAATTTTTTCCATATATCGGAAGTATCCCGTTGCTTGACCAAAAATTGATTGTCGTGATGAATAAATTGATATGTCAATGTCAAATTTTCGACTTTCGTTTTCTTCAATTTAACTGGGAATTGTTCGATTTTTCCAACCGCAAAAGCGCGACAATCGTCCTGCAAAGGACAATCACCACACATAGGATTTTTAGGCTTACATATTGCGGATCCTAGATCCATCATGGCTTGATTGAAACAACCAGGATTATCGTCTGGCATAATCAATTCCGCCAACTGAGAAAAATATTGTGATGCTTTAGAATTAGAAATATCAAAATCGTCAGCAAATAGCCGCGACAAAACTCTGTAAAAATTACCATCTACTGCAGGGATTTTTTCTTCAAAAGCAATGCTGGCAATTGCTGCAGCCGTATATTTCCCAACGCCTTTTAATTTTAAAAGCTGAGAATATTGATTGGGAAATTCGGAGTCATAATCATTTATAATTTGTTTTGCAGCTTTGTGAAGATTAAGCGCTCTCGAGTAATAACCTAAGCCTTTCCAATACAACATAACCTCCTCTTCATTGGCATTTGCAAGGCTTTGCACGTTGGGAAACCGCGCTACAAAATTAATATAATGCTGAAGTCCTTGTTTCACTTGCGTCTGTTGAAGGACAATTTCGCTAATCCATATATTATACGGATTTGTATTTTTGCGCCATGGCAAGTCTCTTTTATTAGTATGATACCATATAAGTAGCTTACTGCCAATATAAAGAAAGTCAGTCTTTTGTTTGTAAGTTTTCAAAAATATGTTTTATATTTGCACACCAAAAATATAAACAAAAAAGGAAATGACAAAGGCAGAATTGGTAAACATCATCTCAAATAAATTAGGCGTAGAAAAAAATGATACTCAGAAAGTTATCGAGGCATTTATGCAAGAGATAAGAACATCAATGTATAACGGAGATAATGTTTATCTAAGAGGTTTTGGATCATTCGTTATTAAGACTAGAGCAGCAAAAACGGGAAGAAACATTTCTAAAAATGTTGCAATTGAAATTCCGGCACACAATATTCCGGCATTCAAACCATCGAAAACTTTTGTTGAAAAAGTAAAAACAAAAGTAGCAATAAAGAACTAATTAATTTAATATTAACACATAATAAAATTTCTAAATTATGCCAAGCGGAAAGAAAAGAAAAAGACACAAGGTTGCGACCCACAAAAGAAAGAAAAGAAGAAGACAAAACAGACACAAGAAGAAGAAATAGTCTTCTCGGAAAGTCATATACATATAAATATAGTTGGTGTTTTTCGCCGACTATATTTTGTTTTCTGTATATGCCAACAACAACGCCATAAAGATGGCATAATATTGACTATTGATGTCTTTCGTAAAAGGCAATTATTAAATAAGAATTTATGAAGAAAGAATTAATCATTTCGCATGAGAATGATTCTTCACAGATTGCCCTGTTAGAAGACGGTAGATTGTTCGAACTCCACGAGCTCGAATCAGATTCTGATTTCGTCGTTGGAGATTTATTCCTTGGAAAAATAAAAAAACTGGCTTCCAACCTTAATGCCGCTTTTGTCAACATCGGATACGGCAAAGACGCTTTTTTGCATTATCAGGATTTGGGACCACAATTTTTATCCTATCAAAAATTTTTGAAGGATAGTATTGCAAAAAGGCAAAACACTTCTAAACTGAAGGATTTTGCGGTACAAAAAAGCATTGACAAAAATGGCACTATTGACAAAGTTGCCACCGCTGGAGATCTTGTTCTTATCCAAATCACCAAAGAACCTATTTCAACAAAAGGGCCTCGTATATCGACACAGATATCATTAACAGGTAGATTTTTGGTATTAATTCCATTTGATAATAAAATTTCGTTATCAAAAAAAATAAAAGATTCAGCAGAAAAAGAAAGACTTAGGACTTTAATAGAAAGCATACGCCCAGAAGGTTTCGGGGTTATTATCAGAACGGTTGCAGAAGGCAAAAAAGTTGCGGAACTGCATAATGATATGAATCAGCTGATCCAAAAATGGGAAGATTGTTTTAAAAACATTCAGAAAAATAAAGTTCCTAGCAAAGTCCTTAGCGAGGAGGACAAAGCATCATCTATACTAAGAGACAACTTTAATCAGGATTTTGTCAGCATCATCTGTGATGACGAAGCTATGGTGCGCGATATGAAAAACTATCTGGAAGTTATCTCGCCAGAAACTAAAAACATTGTTCAGTATTACGATTCTCACATTCCACTTTTAGAATATTATAATGTTGAGAAACAACTAAAGCAAAGCTTCGGGAAAAATGTCAATATCCCGAGTTCTAAAGGTGCTTATCTTGTTATAGAGCATACAGAAGCGCTTCACGTTGTAGACGTCAATTCTGGAAACAATATTTCGTCCGCTGCAACTAACAAATCGCACGCTCTTAATGTCAACAAAATGGCTGCGACAGAGATTGCACGACAACTAAGATTAAGAGATATGGGAGGCATCATCGTCATTGATTTTATTGACATGATAGACCCAGAACATCGTAAAGAATTATATGAGCATTTCCGAGAAGAGCTCAAACGTGATAAGGCAAAACATAAAGTCTTACCACCAAGTAAATTCGGGCTTATCCAGATGACAAGACAAAGGGTACGTCCAGAAAAATATATTGAAACCAAGGAAGAAAATCCGAATAAACACGGAGAAATTGCTGCGCCAATCGTTATTGTGGAGCGCCTAGAAGAATCTATCAGAAACATTATCCAAAAGGAAAAGGGCAAAGTGTATCTCCACGTCCATCCATTCGTAGAAGCTTACCTTACCAAAGGGCTTATGAGCATCCAAAACAGATGGTTCTTGAGATACAAAAAATGGGTAACCATTATCCCACGAGATTCATTCAAGTACTTAGAATTCAAGCTCGTCAATTCACAAAAAGAAGAATTGATGTCTTATTCCAACTAAAACTCAGACCAAGTCTGAGTTTTTCTTTTGCATACATTAACTTATTTTAACGATAAACAAAGGCTTTTTAATTTAAACTTAAGAGATTTTGGTCGTAATTTTGATGTAAACCGAATACAAAATATAAACAACCTATGTCAGAGAAAATTTTATGGATAGATGATGAAGTTGATTTGCTAAAACCGCACATTGTGTTTTTAGAAAGTAAAGGCTACAGCGTCACCCCAGTTAACAATGTTAATGAAGCTTTAGAACTTATAGAAAAAGAAAAATTTCAGCTGACATTATTAGACGAAAACATGCCAGGCATTTCTGGATTGGAAGCCATTCCCATGATAAAAGACAAAGATAGCAGTCTCAAAATCGTTATGGTAACCAAGAGCGAGGAAGAACACATTATGGAACAAGCCATTGGCTCTCAAATCGCCGATTATATTCTAAAACCCGTTAATCCCAACCAAGTTTTATTATCATTAAAAAAAAATCTGCAAAGCGAGAATCTTGTAGAACAAAGAACCATTTCTGAATATCAGCAAGAATTCCGAAACTTGAGTATGGAGCTTTCTTATCTAAGAACTTTCCAGGATTGGGCAGAGCATTACAAGAAAATATTGAATTGGGAAATCAAATTCGATAAGGTTTTTGATAGTGAATTTGCCGATCTTTTGCAATCTCAAAAAGAAGAAGCCAACATTCAGTTTTCAAAATTTATTGAAAAAAATTACGGAGATTGGCTCTATGACCAAGACAAACCAATCATGAGTCATACGCTTTTCAAAGATAAAGTAAAGCCAGAACTTGTTAACGACAAAGTCTTGTTATTGATGGTTGACAATTTGCGTTATGACCAATGGAAAGTTATAGAACCACTTTTCACCAAGTTTTATAACAAAACCTCGGAAGATTATTATTTCTCAATTCTTCCAACGGCAACACAATATGCGCGAAATGCCTTCTTCGCAGGACTTATGCCATCCGAAATTGAAAAACGTTTTCCTGATAAATGGTTTAACGATAACGAAGAAGGCAATAAAAATGAGCATGAAAGAGAGTTTCTGGAAGACCAAATGAAACGTCTCGGTTTGTCATCAAAATCGATGAAGTATTTAAAAATATTAAACGCTGACTTCGAGAGAAAAATCCTTGATGATTTTAACCAACACAAAAACAACGACCTTTTGGTAATCGTTTACAACTTTATCGACATCCTTTCCCATGCAAAAACGGATAACAATATTGTTGACCAATTAATTCGTGATGACAAAACTTTCAGGTCGCTAACTTACAATTGGTTTGAGAATTCTTCGCTTTTAAAAATTATAAAAACAGCTGCAGAAAATGGGTTCAAACTTGTTATAACAACAGATCACGGCACTGTATATGTCAAAAAACCGAGTAAAGTTGTCGGCGACCGCGAGACATCCACCAATATCCGTTACAAAACAGGCCGTAGTTTGACCTACGATGACAGCGATGTATGGGCAGTTAATAATCCGGAAAAACTTTTCCTTCCAAAAGGAAATTTAAGTTCAAAATATATTTTTGCTAAGAATAACATTTTCTTGGCTTATCCCAAAAATTATAATCATTTTGTTAACTATTACAAAGAAACCTATCAACATGGTGGAATTTCGTTAGAAGAAATGATTATTCCGATAAGTATTTTAGAACCCAAATAATTTTTTCATAGTTTATTTAAATTTGGGTACTTGGCGGAAAAAATCCTTTATTTTTTCCGCCTTTTTATTTTTTTTAAAATCGAATAAAAGATATTTTTGCCTTTAAATTGACACTATGAAAATTATCTCCTATAACGTTAACGGAATACGCGCAGCTTTTACCAAAGATTTTATCGGATGGCTAACTTTGGCAAATCCAGATGTCATTTGTATCCAAGAAAGTAAAGCCGGAAATGACCAAATAGACATCGATAGTTTCGAAAAAGCAGGTTATCATAGTTATTGGCATTCTGCGGTCAAAAAAGGTTATAGCGGCGTTGGTATCGCTTCGAAAATAAAACCTAAGCATGTTGTCTATGGCTGTGGCATCGAAAGCTTTGACAACGAAGGACGAATTATCCGTGCAGATTTTGATGATTTTTCGGTAATTTCGGTTTATGTTCCGTCTGCCTCGAATATCGACCGACTGGAGTTCAAGATGCAGTTTTGCTATGATTTTTTAAATTATATTAAAGAATTAAAAAAAACGATTCCCAATCTTATAATTTCTGGAGATTATAATATCTGTCACGAAGCGATTGACATCCATGATCCTATTAGACTGGCGAATGTTTCTGGATTTTTACCAATGGAGCGCGAATGGATGACCAAGTTTATGGACGAATGTGAGCTCATTGATAGTTTTAGATTTTTCAATAATCAACCCGATCAATATTCATGGTGGAGTTATAGAGCCGCTTCGCGCGAGCGAAATAAAGGTTGGCGTATCGATTATAATATGGTATCCAAAACTTTGGAATCAAGACTATCACGCGCTTTAATTTTACCAGAAGTGAAACATTCTGACCATTGTCCTGTTGTTGTCGAACTGAAATAATACATGTACTTTGCACGAACAATTTAATTTTTTAATAGAAGTTTTAGGAACAATTGCCTTTGCGATGTCTGGAAGTTTTGCGGCCATGCAAAAGCGACTTGATCCTTTTGGCGTTCTTATTATAGCCTTTATCACATCTGTTGGCGGTGGTACCGTTCGGGATTTGTTATTGGACGTCCCTGTTTTTTGGATGCACGATTTGCGCATGTGTACATTGATTTTGATAACCAGTATTTTTTCCATGATTTTTAAATCTCTTGAAAAAAACTTCCAGGTCACCTTATTTATATTTGATAGCTTTGGGCTCGGGCTATTCACAATCATCGGGGTACAAAAAGGATTAACAGCAGAACTTCATCCTATGATTTGTATTATTCTAGGTACTATTACAGGCTGTTTTGGTGGAATTATTCGGGATATTTTATTGAATCGTATTCCGCTTATTTTTAGAAAAGAAATCTATGCAACCGCTTGTATTATTGGTGGCGCCGTATTTTTGATTCTTGCAATTTACACCAATCTTTCATATACTTTTGTACAGATATTAACCATTCTATTAATTGTAGCCATAAGAACTTTCGCTGTCAAATACCATTGGCAAATACCGAAATTCTACGACACACCCAACAATTCTGAAATGTAAAATAAAAAAGGTTCGATATGATATCGAACCTTTATATTTTAGTGAAACTTTCCTCGTTGTCTCATATTAGGATTGTGCATATGCTTCTGCATCGAAGGCATTTTTAGTTGTTCCTTCATCATTTTTATTTGATCGGTCATCATACCTGCAGAATCTAATCTTTTTGCCTCTTCCAATAATTTCTGAGCTTCTTGTCTTTTACCTTTAGACAAAGCACCTGCAGCCAAGTTAAGCGTTGCCATTGCGCGATCGTGTTTCATATTCAAGCCATAATCCAATGCTTTTTTCATTAAAGCTTCGGTCTTTGCAGGATTATTATCTTGCGCAGTGGTTAATCCGATTAAATAATGATAATATCCATATTGGCTTTTGTGAAGCTCTTTTTCAAAGCTTTTAATTCTTGACAAATGCTTGTAAGCGCCTTCAAAATTTTGCTTTCTTAACTGCCAAAATGCTAATAGAATGTTTTCATTTTTAAAAAATAAAAGAATCGGAAGCGAGGACAATATAACCAAAACAATTCCCCAACCAATATTTCTATTGAACATGAGATATATTCCTAAGCCAATGAGTACAGCTGCTATTACAAATTTAATATACTTATTCATTCTAAAATTTTACCTTGCAAAGATAAACAATGTAAAAGAAATTACAGAATGCTAACTATAGATAAAGTGCAAATATCAAGAAATATTCTATATTTAATCCACTAAACAATCAGAATGAAAAATTTACAATATCCACTCGAGTTTAAATTTAAAATAACAACTTTGTCCAGTGACTTCACAATTACAGATCAATCTGGACAAATACAAGCTTATGCAAGGCAAAAACTATTTAAGTTTAAGGAAAGTGTACAAGTCTATGAAAGCGATGCCAAACGTGACGTTTTGTATAACATCAATGCTAACCAATGGATTGATTTCAATGCGTCATATTCGATTACAGAACCTCGAACAGGAACAGAACTAGGGAAAGTTGCGCGAAAAGGCATGCGCTCTTTTTGGCGAGCAACCTACGAAATCTTTGACAACAATGGTCAAAAGTTGTTTACAATTACGGAAGAAAATCCGTGGGTGAAAATGTGGGATTCTTTCGTTGGTGAATTACCGATAATAGGCATGTTTACAGGTTATTTTCTCAATCCTGCATATATCATCAAAGATACGAATGACCAAATAGTTTTCAGACTCAAAAAAACACCTTCTTTGTTGGGACGACGCTTTGAACTCGACAGACTCATTGATATTCCTGATGAACAAGAAACGCTTTGTGCATTGAGTCTTATGATGATGATTTTGCTGGAACGTGGGAGAGGTTAAAAATAAAAAGCGGCAAAAATTTGTCGCTTTTATTTACTTAAATCTTTTGATATCAACTTCTGGAAAAATAGGAGTTCCATGTTCAATATGCTCAAAGAGCTGTTTTGCAAAATAATTGGAATTCATAACGCCACGTGCACCCATTCCATTTAAAATAAACATATTTTGGTGTTTGTGATGGGATCCAACTATCGGTCGACGATCAGGAACAACGGCACGAAATGCCACATTGACTTCTTCGATGTTATAAGATTTATCAAAAATTTCTTCTAAACCTGCTTTTAATTTGTTAACTGAATCTTGGTTGATTTCCGAGCTCGTTTCGTCCCGCTCATAAGTTCCACCAACAAAAAAATGATTTTTAAAAGTATTAAACAAGAAGAATTTCTTTTTAATAATGTAAGGATCGATGTCCGTGTCAGAAGAAATTACCATCGAATGGCCACGATTGCCTTTCACAGGAATGTCGAAAAAATAGGGATTCTTGTTAACATGAACACCTTCACAAAAAACAATATTTTCAAATTCTAAATCTTTGTAAGTCATATTTTGCATATCAAGATCCTCAAACGCAAAACTTTCTTTAAGAATCAGATGATGTTCTTCAAAATATTCATAAAAAGCGTTGAAAAAAGATGTGACGTTAATTCTAAGGCTGTGATTTACCTTAGCTGACAAAAACTCATTTTTAACGGATTTTAATTTAATTAAATCTGTATTTAAGAATTCTTTTAAATCGTCTTTATTGGATTTTTTCAGCCAAAGTTCTTGCTCGGTTTTATCATGAAAAATCCGAACAAGATGTTCGTTAATTACAAAATTTTCGCCGAGATAAGATTTTATTTCTTTAAAATTATCAAGGACAGCATCAATCTCATTCTGCGCATTCCAAACACTTGTAAAACGTTTTAATACAACAGGATTACAAACGCCTGCAGAGATTTCGGATGCCGATTTTCTCCCATCTGTTATAATAACAAATGACTTCTTATGTTTAATAAGTTGGTGCGCAAACATGAGTCCTGCATAACCGCCACCAACAATGATATAATCTAACTTCATAAATAAAAAAACCTGAGTAAAGATACTCAGGTTTTGTGTATAGGAACGAATATTTTTCTAATAATTCCAAAGGTCATTTTCCATTTGCAGGATTTGAGCCTTAATTCTGTCGCTTTCGTCTAGTTGACCATCAGCATCTTCTGGCACGTAATCGTCGATTATACCACTACCGCCTCTACCTTGACCATTGTCTGACTTGTAAATGATTGAAGAAAATCTTCTCGCATTAAGCACGTCATCAAAAGTAATATCAGAACTTGTATTTTTAGAATTAAAAATATAATTGCTTGTTAATACTTTTCTAGCATCTGGATAGAAAATCCAAAATAAGTCGATAGAATCGGGTGTAGCAGCTTCTGGCGTAATACCACTCTCAATTTGAGAACTTGCAATAGAAGCTTGCGCTTTTGCACCATTCGGATCTGGACCCATTGCACAAAGACCCAAAAGTCTATATTTAAGCTGTGTATCACGTTTGTCGATATACCATTGTCCCATAATTTTCAACAATTTTACATTTTCTGTACTTGTTTTAATCTGGTCAACGTTTGCCACGATATCATTTTGAGTTACTCTAAAGTGACTTCCATCTAATTTAACAATAACGTTGTCTTTGTTATCTTTATAGACATCTTGTAATCTTGCACCGTAATAACCTTTCAGCGCGTTGATACTTTTGTCCTCTTCATTGATTACAGATTTGTAACCTTTTAAAGATTTTGTAACCGCTTTATCATCGATTTTGCCTTCGTTCATCAGTTGAACAAAATAGTTATCAACGTTAATAGCGGAAGTCGAAGCGGCAATTCCTTCTGGTGTTAATCTCGTTGTAAAATTCTCATCAGAATATACTTCTTCAATTTTACCAGAAGTCACAGCATCGATCAAAATCTGATACAAAGAATGATTTTGAGATACAAGACCATCATTATTGTGGTAGAATGGTTGGTTGATTTTATCATTCATATCAATGATTTCCCATACAACCATACTTTTAAGAACATCTTTATCCTCTATAAAGCCATATTTAATAGGTGCAGCCACGCTGTCTTTTCTAGCTTCGCGCTCTTCACGAAACTTTTCTGGCGATGTTGCATTAAGTACATTCGTCTGTGCAAAAGCAAATCCTGAGGATAATAATAGAAAATTTAAAACTATCTTTTTCATATAAATCATTAATATTGATTAAAAACCAATCAAATACTATTTTAAAATAACGTTTTTATTGAACATTTATTGCAATACCTGGAATGTTTTGAAGAACCTGTCCTCCTAATCCGGTTGCAGTAGCTTGGATATCGAATACAATTGCAATATCACCTGATCTAAGGCCTTTTGTTAAACCTTCGACAGCGCTAAGTGAACTACCATTAACTCTCATAGCTGCTTTTCCTGGAACTTTAAACATAAAGCTATTAACACTAAAGCTAACTGGGAAGTCGAAGTCTGGCATCGACACAGATACTGTTTGGTTAGGGATTGAACTTGCTGGCATTGCCACAACATTTTTACCTCTAATTTGTCCAACTGGTGGCGGTACATTCTTAACTCTAAATTTGAAAGGTTGAGAAATTGTTGCCCCTTTTGGATCTTTTCCAGAAATTGTTAAAGTCACTTCGTTTCCTGAAGAAGGTGTTACCGTCCATTTACCATTACCTCCACCAACAGAAGCACCAGAAGCAGAAAGTGAAATATTACCCGAAGCACCTAAAATAGATCCCGAAACAGGGTTAGGTAATCCTCTATATAAAACATTCATTTTATCAGCAGAAAGTAAAGCACCTTTTTGAGCTTTAAGTTCTTGTACGCCTGCGATTACATCATAAGTATGCTCGTATGGTAAAGAATGAACTTTTCCATTTTTATCAGTAAATTTAATTTCTCCTCTTAAAGCTTGTGGTCCAACCGCTCCAGCATTAAGGGTAGCGATACCTTGACCATTTTCTACTCTACTAACACCAGTAATTTCTAATCCTGGAATAGCACTAGCTCTTGTACCAATTGCCACTTTAACTTCTTGAGGCTGTCCTTGAAGAACTTGCTTTGGTCCTTGTACTAGAGCTTCATAAGCATCAAACTTGATATCTGCGTCCACTTTCTCTTGCAACATAGAAGAAATTGCATCAGACTGAAGATTTCTAGCTTCTGACTGGATAACTTCTAAGTTAGACAAAGCAGCAATCAACGGCTGATTATAAAACTTATACTGAATCCAATTCTTTCCGCCTTGAGCTCTTTTATCTCCTTTCGCAAAATCAGGAACTAAAGTTTTAGAAGCTCTTTTTGCGATATCAGCAAATTGTTGGTTAGAAGCGAAAGTTGTGGTGATATAATTTCTTAGATCATCCATTTTCGTTTTTAGGTCTGCTGCGGTTTTAGATGGATTTTTCTCATCTCCATCATTAAAAAATAATTTTGTTGCAGGTTCTGTGTTATTAAGTGCTGTGAAACTTTCTTCTGAAGGTAGTTCTGGGTTATACTCAGCTTCAGTACTCATTTTACTTTTTAATCCATCGATAAAACTAACAAGATCATCAGTCTTAGCTTCTAGTCCTTTGTATTGGTCTTGTAGAGGACCATACACATCTGGAGAAGCTGTGGCTTTTGCTTGTAATGTTTTTTCGAAGATTTTGTCATTCTTTTCTTCCACCATAACTCTTGTATCAGTAAGAGACTGGTTGGTATCTTTATATGACCTGATGATTTCTTGGTCAATCTGCATCGCAAGCATCGCGATGAAAACCAAATACATCAGGTTAATCATCTTCTGACGAGGCGTCTGTTTTCCTTGTGCCATTCTTAAAAATTTTTAATAATTAAATAAAATAAATAAAATGTACTGGAAATTAAGACTTCATAGCAGACAACATTCCGCCATATACTCTATTAAGACTAGATAAGTTAGAAGTTAAACCTTGTAATTCTTCGTTGAATTTTTCAGATTGTGCTGCTGACTTCTGAATATCTTCAACATATTTTTTACTGAATTCTGACTGTTTTTTTCCGTGCTCTAATTGCAAAGCATAAAGCGCATTCATACTTTCTAAATGGCTAGCAGCAAGATTCATCTGCTCGTTATATTTTTGTGTTGAAGCAGATACGTCAACAGTTTGGTTGATTTGGTCAACAGAAGTTCCGAATTTTTCGATACCGCCTCTTAGTCTTTCAAATAAGTTAACGTCAAGTTTTGCGTCAGCAAGCATTTTGTCTAATTTGTCTGACAAAGAAAGTTCTAAATCCTTGTTTTCAGCAATTTGATTAACAACTTTTCTTGATTTTCTTTCAGCAGATTCGTCTAATAATTCTGGATATACATTTTCCCAATGATAGTTTTCTTCAGTTTTTGGTGGATCAAATGCGAATACGATAAATACAATCGCTTCCATAATAAGCCCCGCAGCTAATGCAACGTTACCAGAAATAGGACCTAGACTCCAATGTGTCATTTTAAATAATGCACCCAAGATTACGATAGCTGCGCCAATAGAATAGAAGAAATTCATCTTGGCTTCTTTAGTTTTAAACATGCGTTTTAAAAAAATTTAAGTTAGTAATAGTTAGTTTATTTTCTTTGTTAGTTAGTCGCTTTCTTTTTGAATTTAGCAGAGCCAGCCGCAATATCTTGTACTGTTCTAAATCCAATATAACTTCTTGCAGAGTCTTTTCTTTCCCAGTCTCTATAACCTGTCATTAACAAATAACCTGCATCTTTCCAAGAACCACCTCTTACAGTTTTTTTAAGTTCTCTATAGGCTTGGTTTGATAAATTTGGATTTAACGTAGAAGAAAATTGATAAGTCGAATTATTAAATGGTGATTCTGTCCATTCTGAAACGTTACCCGCCATATCGTAAAGACCGTAACCATTTCTTGGGAACTTTTTAACTGGAGCTGTATATACATAATCTCCTTTTTTATCATCTTCTATATAGTTACCTCTCTTCGGTTTGAAGTTTGCTAAATAACAACCTCTATCGTCTTGAAGATTCGGTCCTCCCCATGGATATGCTCCATTTTCGATACCTCCTTTGGCTGCAAATTCCCATTCTGCTTCAGTTGGCAGACGGAAGTTCATAGGTTTTTGCTTTTTCTTTTTCAAGCTACTGTTGAAGTCTTTTTTAATTTTAGTTTTAAAATTACAAAAAGCTCTGGCTTGATCCCAAGTCACCCCAACAACAGGATAATTTTTATAAGCTTGATGCCAAAAATATTGATCAAACAAAGGCTCATTATAAGCATAGTTGAAATCTCTTACCCATACGGTTGTATCTGGATAAACTTTAATACTTTCTTTTTTAAGATAAGAAGCATCTCTATTTTTATCTCTCACAGCAGACGCTACATCTTCCCATTGGTAAGAATACTGAAGTTTGTTAGCATCTAATAATCTTTCGTTATTAATCCTTTTGTCTGGAGCGATATACATCGACTCTAAAACCTCTGCGTATTGTTCATCGGGATATGCTGAAGTATTCCAATGCAGTGGAACATTCCAATCTAATTTTTTTGCTTCGCTGTAGCCATCTCTCCCGCCTTGCGATTCCAGATAAGTTTGATATGGTGTAACATCATCTCCTCCTTTCTGCGCAGCATAGGCATAATCTGAAATGCTAGCTCCAGTAGAACTATCTGAGCCTCCTGTACCAGCAGCTTCTGCTAAAAGTGTTCTTGCGATAGAGTCTCTCACATAGTTGATAAACTCTCTATACTCTCCGTTGGTCACCTCCGTTTCGTCCATAAAGAATGAAGACACTGTTACAGTTTTAGGATTAGCTTTTTCGGGCATCCCTGTAAAATCCATATCTGTCATACCCATAACATAAGATCCCCCTGGAATAGGAACCATTCCATAAGGTCTTTCAGCAGTAAAGGTTTTGGCTGTTTTTGAAGGGATTAACTCTCCTTTAGTTTTAGCTCCAGGTCTACCTGCGGATTTGCCACCCCCTTTGGAACATGAGATAACAACTGCAGAAGACAATAATATTAGAAATATCCTTTTCATTCTCTATTCAGAAATTAAGCGGTAAATATATAATTTTTTTTAAAACTACTATTACTTTTCCTTAACGTATTTTAATTATTAATATTGTTTATGTAACGAATATTTATTCAACTGTTACAGATTTTGCAAGATTTCTTGGCTGGTCAACATTTGCACCACGATAGACCGCAACATAATAGGACAATAATTGTAATGGAATTGCCGCTACTATTGGCGAGAAACATTCTGAAGTTTCTGGCATTTCGATAACATAATCTGCCATTTCTGCAACTTGCTGATCGCCTTTGTTAACTACAGCGATAACTTTACCTTTTCTAGCTTTAATTTCTTGTACGTTGCTTACGATTTTATCATAATGTCCTTGTTTTGGCGCAATAATTACGATAGGCATGTTCTCGTCGATCAATGCAATTGGACCGTGCTTCATCTCAGCTGCAGGATAACCTTCGGCATGGATGTAAGAAATTTCTTTAAGTTTAAGCGCCCCTTCTAATGCAGATGGGAAGTTATAGCCTCTACCTAAATATAAGAAGTTGGTCGCATCAACAAATTGTTTAGCAATATGTTTGGTAACCTCGTGAGAAGATTGCAATACTTCTTCAACTTTAACTGGGATAGCATCTAATTCTGTAATTAAACGCATAAACTCTGCATTGCCTAAGTTGCCATTATGCTTTCCTAATTTAAGAGCGATTAAAGACAAAATTGTTAACTGAGCAGTGAAGGCTTTTGTAGAAGCCACCCCTATCTCTGGACCAGCATGCGTGTAAGATCCTGCATCTGTTACTCTTGCAATAGAAGAATCTACAACATTACAAATACCATATACAAAAGCGCCTTTCTCTTTGGCTAATTTGATAGCCGCCATTGTATCAGCTGTTTCTCCAGATTGAGAAATCGCTATAACGACATCTTTCGGACCAATAATGGGGTTTCTATATCTAAATTCTGATGCATATTCTACCTCAACAGGAATTCTTGCAAACTCTTCGATAAGATATTCACCAATAAGACCAGCATGCCAAGAAGTACCACAAGCAATGATGATAATTCTTTCCGCTTTATTAATACGATCAAGGTGATCCCAGATACCAGCCATTTTAATAATACCTTCGTTAACCAAAAGTCTTCCTCTCATGGTATCAAGAATTGATTTTGGTTGTTCAAAGATTTCTTTTAACATGAAATGTTCATAGCCTCCTTTTTCAATTTGCTCAAGATTTAATCTAAGTTCCTGAATAGCGGGTTCTATTTTTTCGTTGTCTTTGATAGTGTAGATATTCACACCTTTTTCCAATGAAATGGTTGCCATATGTCCTTCTTCAAGATATACAGCTTCTTTTGTATATTCTACAAAAGGTGAAGCATCGGACGCTATAAAGAACTCATTTTCTCCGAGCCCTATTGCCAGTGGTGATCCCAATCTTGCAACGATTAATTCTCCTGGGAAATCTTCGTGCATCACTGTAATTGCATAAGCGCCATAAACTTCGTTAAGTGCAGCTCTAACAGATGAAGCGAAATCAGCTGAAGGATTTTTATCTGTGAAATATTGAATTAAGTTGACTAAAACCTCAGTATCCGTTTCTGATTTAAACTCAAAACCATTTCCAACAAGCATTGTTTTGATGGTATCATAATTTTCGATGATCCCATTATGTACTAAAGCAATTTTGCCGTCGTTTGATAAATGCGGATGCGAGTTTCTATCACTAGGTACACCATGTGTTGCCCAACGGGTGTGTCCCATACCGATGTGGGAGGTTCCTTTCATTGATTCTGAAATAGCCACCAAATCATCAACTTTTCCTTTGGTTTTTTGAACTTCAAAATCATTATTTTTATTTTCAAGTACAATTCCTGCACTATCGTAACCTCTATATTCTAAACGTCTTAGTCCACTAATTACGATATCGTAAGCATCTCTAAAACCAGTATATCCAACAATTCCGCACATAATTTTATATGTTTAATTTATTTGTGTTATTAATTTGTTTGTTTTTTTGAATAAGCGACTTTTAATTGAACAAATTGAGAATTACTAATTTCTTTACCAATATTATCGAAATCCGTTCCTTTAAAAATCATTCTATTAGGTGTATAAGCTCTATCTGTGTAATCAACTCCAAGAATTTCTCCTGTTGAAGCGCTATTAAGATAAGATCCTAAATCAACAACTAAATCTTTAGCTTCTTTACCCTGTTCAATAATATCTTTAAGCGTTTTGGTGATTCCGATGTCATAATAGGCCAATTCTTTATCCAAATCATAAGATTTAATAAGTAAATAATTGGTATTAGCCAATACGCTCATATCAGATAGCAATTCTGTAGAACCAGTTTCTTTCACCGTAAAATATCGTGGCTTTTCGTAAGCATTCGCCCAAATAGACGTATCGGTATATATTCTAATTTTAGCAGTAACAATGGCTGTTTTATCGTTTTTATACAAGTCACGTAATTGGGCAACAGTTTGTGCCGGTATTTTTAGTCCAAAGCTACTACCTCCCATACCTTGTGCAAACAACTGCGGCTGACCATCTTGTGAAATAGTCTCCATAGCTGCCTTATAAGGCGTTCCTAACCTATTATATTCGATTTGATTGAATTTAGCATTGGAGCCAGCCAAGCTTAACTCATAATCAAAACTTTCTCTTTTCACAGTTCCGTCAGATTGTGGAACATCTTTTTTGTAATATAATTTAATTGAATTACCTGCCGGCGTGAATTTGAAGATATAACCGTCTGTTTCATCAACCGAAATCTGAATTCCTTTAAAATAACGAATAAAACTAGCTGCGTTTGCTAACTCTGGTTGTTTATTCTTAGCAATAATTTTAGTTTGAAAAAAATCTTTATCTAAAGGAATACGTAGGCTAACATCTCTATTAAGCAACTCTGATCCGCCATCATCTTTTGTTATCACTACAGAATTAATAGTCCCATCAAAAACCTTTGCCCCTATTACATTAGCGTTCACATTGACCATTTTGTTAGAATTCACTTTATCTGAATAAGCTCCTAAAAAATCTTCGACCTCTCTAACTTTGATATTAAATTTAGTTTTTTCACCACCGATTTCGAGTTTGCCATATTTTGTTACTGGATAAGTTTTCACAACTTTTTTTGCAGCAACATTTCCATCTGGATAAATATAATCCTCATTGGTTGTTGTAACCAGAGAATCTGAGTTATATAATGGCGTCATAACCAAAACTGCAGAATCCAAAACTGCATTTGTCCCGAAATCAAAATTATCGCTTGACATTCTAACTTGGCTGACATAGCTTGATTTTTGCATTCCGAAAGCAGGTTCATTAAAAGCTCCTAAAGTTGCATAGGCTAGCTGGCTAGCATCGGTACGAATGACATCACCGTTATTAATATTGTAGGCAACAATACCAAAAGTTTTCTCAACACCTTCTGCACTATTCCCATCGAAAAGTTGCTCTCCAAGGTTATCCATTTCGGATTCGCAACTTACAGCTACTAGAGTCAAAGCTAGCACCCCACCTAATTTGATTAGGTTTTTAAATTTATTTATCATTCTTGTTTTTTCGATTTAATATACTTGCGAAATAACATCTACACTAAGATAGTCTGATTTTTCTACTGAAGCTTCACCATAAGCCGCATCCAAAGAGTCTATTAAGAATTCATCACCTTTAACAATAGTATCAACATAAGCCATAGCATCGTTCACAAATCCTAAAAACCTTGGATTATCTAACGAAGATAACTCAGTAATATTATCAAAAGTCAAAATTTCTTTTGTGTTGCTTCCTAGCTCAGCATCCGTTTCATTATAAAGAGACAAGACCAATTTTGTATCATTAAAATAAGTATCATCTTTATAATACGTTTTTAAGTAGATTGGTATTAAAGAGGCCATCCAACCGTTGATATGAATAACGTCTGGCACCCAATTAAGTTTTTTAATTGTTTCTATAACACCTCTTGCGAAGAATACGGCTCTTTCGTTGTTATCTTCAAAAGCTTTTTCTTCATCATCGAAGTACAATTGCTTTCTTTTGAAATACTCTTCGTTATCGATGAAATAAACTTGAAGTCTTTCTCCTGGCAAAGACGCCACTTTAATAATTAAAGGTTGGTCTAGATCATTGATGATAATATTCATCCCTGATAGTCTGATAACTTCGTGTAATTGGAATTTTCTTTCGCTTATTTGTCCAAACCTTGGCATGAAAACCCGCACATCGTTACCTTCTTGATGCATCTTCAACGCCATTTGGTTGACCATATTTCCCATGTTAGAACCTTCATGGTAAGGATACATCTCTGTCGTAACGTACAAAATCTTTTGATTCGGCATAATATATTTTATTGTCTAAAAAGTATAAACACTTTATTCTGCAAAATTACAAAAATTTATTGCATTTATTTTGTTTTAATAATTTTTAAGTAAATTTATGACTCGAACCGGACTATTCTTACAGAAAATCAACATTTTAACAAATTATTTTACAAATAATTAACAAATAAAAATATTGTTATAAATACATTTTCTAACTTTACATTCTATTTTAATGTAAGTATGAAAATCTTAAACAACAAGGCCGAATTGCTAGACTTTGTCGCTGACATAAAAAAGCAAAACAAAAACATCGGTTTCGCGCCAACTATGGGCGCTTTACATAACGGACATCTATCTTTATATAAAGTTGCAAGAGAAAATAATGACATTGTTATCTCTTCCATTTTTGTAAATCCCACGCAGTTCAACAATCGTGAAGATCTAGAAAAATACCCACGAACCATTGCGCATGACATTGAAAAATTAAAAAATTCTGAATTGGTTGATGCAGTCTATATACCAACTGTTAACGACATCTACCCTAATGGGCTATCGAGCAAACAATACAACTTCAACGGCTTGGAAAACGAAATGGAAGGCGCAGCCCGCCCAGGACATTTCGATGGCGTCGGAACTGTCATCGAAGCCTTATTTGGCCAAATACAACCAGATGATGCTTATTTTGGCGAAAAAGATTATCAACAATTAAAAATCATCGAAACTTTAGTTAAAAATTTAAAACTTTCTGTTAAAATCCATGGTGTCGCCATCCACAGACAAGAAGATGGACTTGCAATGAGCTCGCGAAACGCAAGACTTAACAACGAAGAAAAAAATGCCTCTACCATCATTTACAAAACTTTGAAACAAGTCAATGACTGGTTCCGTGTCATTAGTATTCCTGAAATTAAGGAGCGTGTTGTCGAAATTTTTGAAAAACAGGACAATATGGAATTAGAATATTTCCTTATTGCCGACGAAGAAAACCTGAAAGAAACAGACTTTTTCTACAAGGACAAAAACTACAGAGCTTTTATCGTTGTTAACGTCGGAAAAGTAAGATTGATTGACAATATACATCTGGAGTAATCCAGATTTTTTTTGGCATAATGTACAAAAACATAGAAGCCTCCTTATTCAGGAGGCTTCTAAACACCAAATCACAAAATATTAATATGAAAAAAATTTACTATGAGGTAAATTTGTGACCCGGCTGGGATTCGAACCCAGGACCCATACATTAAAAGTGTATTGCTCTACCAGCTGAGCTACCGAGTCTTGAATGTAACATTCAAAGTTTTTTTTGCAGTGCCTGCGACTGGACTCGAACCAGCACATCCTTAGGAAACCACCCCCTCAAGATGGCGTGTCTACCAATTTCACCACGCAGGCAAAAAGATCTTTCAATCTTATTGCTAGTGACCCGGCTGGGATTCGAACCCAGGACCCATACATTAAAAGTGTATTGCTCTACCAGCTGAGCTACCGAGTCGGCCACTTTAACAAAGCTTGTTCTTATCTCTAAGTATTATCCTTTGTTTTTAGTGGTGCAAAGATATATCTTTTTTTTGATTCTCAAAATTTTTTTTCGAAATTTGTTGAAAATAAAAACATGATAATTTCCCTAATCGGCTACATGGGAAGCGGAAAATCACACATTTCCAAACTCTTAAGCCAAAAAATTAACTTCAAACTAATTGATCTAGACCATCAAATAATTTTGAAACATCAAAAAAAAATCTCCGAAATCTTCACTGAGCATGGCGAAATCTTCTTTAGGAAAGAAGAAAAATCAGTTCTGGAAGATATTTTGAAACTTGATAACGACATTGTATTGAGCCTTGGCGGCGGCACACCTGTATATTATAACAATATGGATTTGATTAAATCGAAATCCAAAAGTGTATTTTTACAAGCATCTGTTAGCACTTTGACAGATCGTCTTTTGCGACAAAAAGCCAAACGCCCTTTAATAGCCCGCTTGCCTGATGAGGATCTACCAGAATTTATAGCTAAACATTTGTTTGAGCGAAATGCCTTTTATAACCGTGCAGAATTTATTATTAATACAAATAATAAAAGCCCAGAAGACATTGTTGATGAAATCATGTTAGCTTTAGATTTAAAATAAAAAAAGATGGGGAATTAATCTTCCTCGTCTTCATTAAGTTCTTTAAAGTACAAATCCCAAGATTCCTCATCGCCCACCCCAGCGGTTTCTTTTTCCTCATCAGTATCGAGAAAACCTTCAATTTCTCGTCGGTCTTTTTTGGTTGGTCGCCCTTCTCCTCTTTGTCTATAATAGTTTTGAGAACTCTGACGCATTTTCAGGATTTCGTATTGCTCTTTATCTGTCTTGTCTGTTACGTGTAGAGAAACCAATTTGGCACCGATACGGCTTTTGGGAATTTGCAGAATTTCTATTTTATAATCGATTTGATTTTTTCTGATTTTTATAATATCTCCTACTTTAACCTCTTTTGAAGACTTTACAGTTGATGCACCTATACTAACACGATTCTTTTTTATCTCTTCTGCAGCAATGCTTCTGGTCTTATAAAATCTTACACTCCACAAAAATTTATCAATTCGCATATTTTTTTATACTTTTGCTCCGTTAAATAATCGGCAATTTAAGATTAAATCAAAAATGAAAAAAATATTATTCGGTTTTGCAGTGTTAGCACTTGCATTACAAAGTTGTAAGAAAGACAATGATGCGGAAGAAGTTTATACCGAACCAACGATAGAACTGCAAAATGAGCATGACGATATAGCAATATCTAAATTTTTAGACACTAATTATTTTGATACACAAGGAAACATCAAAGCTTTTAGTGATAAAGATGATAGCGATGATGACAAACCAAAGCTATCTAGCTATGAAAAAGAAACTTTAGCTAACGGCACCATTATTATTAAAAGACCTGGCGCACAACCTACAGAAGGAAAAACGATCGCACCAACCGACAGTCTAAGAATCATGAGTACAACAACTGCTTATTGGGCGACTGATGAAGAGAGCGAAGTTAAATTCCGCTATGGTTATGTATTTTCTAATGACATCTACGGAAGCGGCAATCCACAAGTTGACCCGCCTTACTATTATGTGACAGAAAAATTCATGGCCGATAATAAGAATACAAACCGTAATTATTATCAAATGGAAGGTTTCCAAGAAGCTTTGCAACATTTTAAATCTTGGGAAATAGAGGATTCTGTTACGCCAAACTTACAAGGTGTAATCATTGTACCTTCTAGAGCAGCTTTTGCCAGAGATGATTATTACCATGCTCCATCTTATCCTACATATTCTTTACGAAACAGAACTTTCGTATTTAACTTCCAAGTTTACAAAAGCATTACCAGACCAAAGCCTTAATTTTTGGTTTCAAAATATAAAAAAAGAGAATCGTATTGATTCTCTTTTTTGTTTCTAGAAGTTTAAATATCATTAAATCTTAGCTAAAAAATCTTCAAAAACCGACTCAACAAACACGACGCCGTCCTCATCTATTTTATTAAGTTTTAGTAATTCTATTTGATTAACCGACTGCGCGTCAAAAACCTTTTTCACACGAACATAATTCTCTGTAAATCCGTACATGTAACCATTCTTGTCTTCATGCTCCCAAAGTACAGGCAAAGTTTTACCTAACTGGGTTTGGTAAAAAGCCATTTTCTTTTTCTCAGAAAGAATTCTCAACATTTTGTTACGCTTTTTTCGTTCTTGGATTGGCACAACGCCTTCCATATCAGCCGCCTCGGTATTTTCTCTTTCAGAATACGTAAAAACATGCAAATACGAAATGGGTAAAGAGTTAATGTAATTATAAGTTTCCATAAAAAGTTCTTCCGTTTCTCCAGGAAAACCAACAATAACGTCGACACCAATTGCTGCATCTGGCATAACGTCACGAATTTTTGATACCCGATCCGAGTAAATTTTGGTAAGGTAACGGCGCTTCATCAGCTTCAAAAGATCATCGCTTCCACTCTGCAACGGAATATGAAAATGCGGCACAAAACTTTGGCTTTTTGAGACTAAATCTATGCTTTCGTCTTTTAAAAGATTGGGTTCAATTGAAGAAATACGAATTCTTTCGATACCGTCAACTTTGTCCAATTCTGAAATTAAATCCAGAAAAGTATGTTCATGCTTTTTGTTTCCAAACTCTCCTTTTCCGTAATCACCAATATTGACACCCGTCAACACAATTTCTTTAATATCTTTAGCAGCAATTTCTTGTGCGTTTTTCACAACATTATCGATGGTATCACTTCTCGAAATCCCTCTAGCTAACGGAATTGTGCAATAGGTACATTTGTAATCGCAACCATCCTGAACTTTAAGAAAAGCACGTGTGCGGTCGCCAATCGAATAAGAACCTATAAAAAAATCGGCTTCATCAATTTCACAAGAATGTATTTCTGCCGAGCTTTCTGATTTTTCTAAATCGCTGAGATAACTTAAAATATTGAATTTTTCTTTGGCACCAAGCACCAAATCCACACCTTCAATATCTGAGATTTCTTCAGGTTTTAACTGCGCATAACATCCAATAATAGCCACTAGACCTTCTGGATTAGCTTTCATTGCACGCTTCACATGAAATTTGCATTCTTTGTCAGCATTATCAGTAACCGAGCATGTATTGATAATATAAACCTTTGCAGGTTGGTCAAAGTCCACCTTTTCGTAACCTGCATCCACCAGTTGGCGCGCAATAGTTGATGTTTCTGCAAAATTAAGCTTACAACCTAAAGTATGGAAAGCCACCGTGTTAGGCTGTTGTTGTCGTTCTGTCATAAGGTTGCAAAATTACTAATAAAATCCAATAATCTCAAAATGAGTTTAAACACAAAAAAGCCAATTAAATTGACTTTTTAGTTGGCTTTTTATTTTCAATAGGTTCTTTTGGGACTTTCAAAGCTTTTTCTCTAGCTTCAGAAATCCCAATGGCAACCGCTTGTTTTCTATCGGTCACTTTTTTACCCGAACTGGTTTTAAGCTCACCTTCTTTATACTCATGCATTACTTCTGCAATCTTTTCCTGTGCTTTTTTAGAATATTTTTTTGTTGTCATTATTTTATGATTTTGGAATTAAAACACCAAGTTCATAAACTTTGGTATGCATCAAATAGCGGACACGCTCGCGCGAGGTTACACTCTGGATTTCTCCTTTTTTGTCAACCACAAAAACACCGTCTTCAGAAATTAAAGCGTCAGAATCTGACATTAATTCTTCTTCGATGCTTTTCTCTTTAATCTCAGCAGTGCGTTCTATATATTGCGCAACAAGACTTTTAAACAAAGGATTTCCAGAATGGATAATATCATAATCCAAGCTAGACTTTGCCATAAAATATTTTTTTTTTGCAATTAGCCCCGCTGCATCATCGAACACTGGATTATCATTACCATCCAAAAAACCGACTTCTGTTAATGTACCATGATTATCTCTTGCAAATTGTTCAGCTTCTTCAAAAGAATTAAACATGGTATAAAGCACATCGTTTTTAAATTGAAATTTTGTCAAACGACTTCTGATATCTGTATTTTTCATAGTAAACAATTTTTGATGTTATCGTATAAATACAAGAATGTTGCCAAGCAAGTCGCAATTCTACATTCAAATCGTTAAATTAAACACAAAAAATGTATCTTTACGAAAGTTTATTCTAATAATTTATAATGAAAAAAATAATTCTATCGAGTCTATTAATGGCTACATTTTACAATGTTAGTGCACAAAACATTACTTTAGACAAAATATATTCCGGCCACTACCGCGGAAAAGGAATTTCCGGAATTTCCTCTTTAAAAAACGGTGAAAACTATGCAGTGATAGAGCAAGGAGGAATTGCAAAATATTCTTATAAATCCTTTCAAAAAGAGGGAAATATTGTGGATGGAAACTTTGAAAGCTACCAGTTTTCAGAAGATGAATCCAAAATTTTATTACTAAAGGAAAGTCAGCCCATTTACAGACATTCTTTTTTAGGAAAATTCGATATTAAAGATTTAAAATCCGGAAAAACAACAAGTTTAAACAATGGAGATTTCGTTCAAGAGCCTACATTTTCTCCAGATGCTACAAAAGTGGCTTTCATTTCAAACAATAACTTATTTTATCAGGATTTAAATTCAGGAAAAATCACTCAAATAACCAGTGATGGGAAGAAAAATTCCATTATTAATGGTTTAGCCGATTGGGTGTATGAAGAAGAATTCGGACATGCCAAACAATATGAATGGACCAAAAATTCCGATGCCATTGTTTTTGTAAAATCCGATGAAACCGAAGTTCCAGAGATGTATATTCCTATTTATGGGAAAAATCTTTATCCTCAGGAAATGAGATTTAAATATCCTAAAGCTGGAGAAAAAAACGCTATTGTTTCTGCAAATTTATACCGTTTAGATAATGCTAAAACAACAGCTTTAAATTTAAAATCTTTCAAAAATTATTATATTCCAAATGTGTACAAAACAGCAAAAGCGGACGAAATTGTACTCATAACTTCTGAAAGAACTCAAAATGCTTCAGATATTTTAAAAGTAAATACGAAAACCGGAAACGTACAAAAACTTTTCACAGAAACAGATCCTGCTTGGATAGAAACCGATAATGTAACCTTGGAATTCTTGGAGGATAATTCATTCTTATGGGGATCTGAAAGAGATGGAAACCGTCATTTATATTGGTATGATGAAAGCGGAAAGCTAAAAAAACAGATTACGAAAGGAAATTGGGAGATAACAGATTATTACGGTTTCAACCCAAAATCTAAGGAAGTTTATGTACAAACTACAGAAAAAGGAAGCATTAATAAAGTAATTTCAAAAATTAATATCGACAACGGGAAGTCTAAAATTATTTCTAATCTCGAAGGGAATAATTCTGGGAATTTCAGTAAAAATTATCAATATTTCATAGAAACTTCTTCTACAGCAGCAAAACCATACACTTATGTTTTAAAAAACAATGACGGAAAGCAGCTTAAAGAATTACAAAACAACAACGAACAGCTGCAAAAATTAAAAGCCGATAATTTTGTTGATAAAGAATTCATCACCATTCCGAATGAAGCAGGAGACCAAATGAACGCTTGGATAATTAAGCCTAAAAACTTCGATCCTTCTAAAAAATATCCGTTATTCATGTATCAGTATTCTGGACCTGGCTCACAATCTGTTGCCAATTCTTGGGATAACGGAAATACCATTTGGTTTGAAATGTTGGTTCAAAAAGGATATATCGTAGCTTGTGTTGACGGAAGAGGAACTGGTTTTAAAGGTTCTAAATACAAAAAAGTAACCTATTTAAATTTAGGAAAATACGAAATTGAAGACCAAATAACTGCTGCAAAATGGTTTGGAAAACAATCTTATATCGACAAATCTAGAATCGGAATTTTCGGGTGGAGTTTTGGTGGCTATATGTCATCTTTGGCTTTAACAAAAGGGGCAGACACTTTTAAAATGGGAATTGCCGTTGCACCAGTAACCAACTGGAGATATTATGACACCGTTTACACAGAACGTTTCTTAAAAACACCTCAAGAAAATCCTGACGGATATGATAAAAATTCGCCAACAGAATATGCTCAATTATTAAAAGGCAAGTTTTTATTAATCCACGGAACAGCCGATGACAATGTACATTTCCAAAATTCTATGGAGTTTTCTGAAGCTTTAATTCAAAATAAAAAACAATTTGAATTCATGGCTTATCCAGACAAAAATCATGGTATTTACGGCGGACAAACCAGACCTCAACTCTACGAAAAAATGACGAATTTTATTTTAGAGAATCTTTAATTAATCCATACCAACATCTTTCTTATCCATGAAAGGTGTTTTTTTTCAAAAAAAACTAGATGCATCAATATTATTTATTTTATCTATTGAAATAAAATATTATTTTTGGAAAATTCGAAAAATAAAAATATGAAATCAAAACATCCTAAAGGACTTCCCTATCTTTTTTTCACAGAAATGTGGGAAAGATTTGGTTATTATTTAATACTTGGAATTTTCGTTCTTTACCTTATAGAACCTCAAGGAATGGGCGGCGGTTTAGGAATTACCGACAAAAATGCGGATGATATTTTCGGGACTTATATCGCATTAACTTACTTAACCCCTTTTATTGGTGGATTTTTGGCGGATAGAGTTTTAGGATATATCAAATCTATTTACCTCGGTGGAATTTTAATGGCTGCAGGATATATTGGTTTGGGACTTTTCAAAGAGATGTCTTTGTTTTATGCTTCCTTAGCGTTAATAATTGTCGGAAACGGCTTTTTTAAACCTACTATTTCTACCCTTTTAGGAAATCTATATTCAGAGGAACCTTACAAAGCCAATAAAGATTCTGGTTACAATATTTTCTATATGGGAATTAATATTGGAGCATTCATTTGTAATATTATTGCTGCTTTTATGCGTAATAAATTCGGATGGGGAGAAGCCTTTATTACCGCTGGAGTGGGAATGCTTTTAGGTTTAGTTATTTTCAGTATCGGTTTAAAACATTACAAACACGCTGCAGAAATGAAACCTGTACAAGAAGGTGATACCAAACTTTCGCAGATTTTATTAAAAGTGTTTGTTCCTGCCATTATTGCCGGAGCTATTGGTTGGTTTATCCCAGGGAATTTAATAGGAAGTGATTCTACAGACGCCTTTATTTTTGCGTGTATTCCGGTTATTTATTTCTATGTTTCTCTTTATTTTAAATCAAAACCAGAAGAAAAACCTTCTATTGGAGCATTACTTTCCATATTTTTAATTTCTATGTTCTTTTGGGCAGTTTTCAAACAAAATGGAACAGCTTTAACAAGATGGGCAAATTATTATACAGATAGAAGTGTTCCTGCTGCTGCAGAAAAACCTTTAGAAAAAATCTACATGGTGGAAGGAATTGATTATGCTGATTCTAAAGAGCCAATTCCTGTTTATGACGATCAATTTAGAGCTAAAAAAGAAAATGGAGAACCGGTAAAAGCCATTGGCAAGAATGTATATTTTAATAATATTTCTCCTGAACAAAAATCTGAAATTGAAGCAAAACCAGATTCTAAAATATTCCTTTACAACACCGAGCTTTTCCAATCGATAAATCCTTTTTGGGTAATTGTTCTTACCCCAATAATTGTAGGAGCTTGGATGTTTTTAAGAAAAAGAGGAAAAGAACCTAGCACTCCATCAAAAATTGTTTTGGGACTTTTTATTTCTGCACTTTCTTGTTTAGTAATGGTTTGGGCGGTTCAAGCAGGCGACAACGGAAGTATGAAGGTTTCGCCATGGTGGTTGGTAGCGAGTTATGGTGTAATTACAGTGGGCGAACTTTGCCTTTCACCAATGGGATTATCTTTCGTGTCTAAACTTTCGCCAGCAAGAATTACAGCTTTAATGATGGGTGGATTTTTCTTAGCCAACTCTGTTGGGAACAAGCTTTCAGGGATTTTAGCAAGTACTTGGTACAGTTACGAAAACAAGGCCAATTACTTCTTGGTTAATTTTGCATTATTGATTTTTGCAACGCTTTTAGGTCTTTCCATGCTGAAAAGATTGAATAAAATCATGAAAGAAAAAGGACATTAATTTTAATTCCCTTTTATAAAAATAAAACCTCTTCAATATTAAATTTGAAGGGGTTTTTAGTTTTAAACATCAAAATTTACCCCTCCAAATTGAATAATTTTGTTATCTTTCGGCTCCAAAAAAAATGTAAAATTTAAATTAATGGCAACGGAAGCAACGCAGAAAGATTTTTATAAATCCGAAATTTTAGGACAAAGATCAGGTCTATTTGTCCTTTTCTTCACAGAAATGTGGGAACGTTTTTCCTTCTACGGAATGCGTGTACTTTTAATTCAGTTTTTAACAGCAGCAGTAATTGCAGGTGATCCAAAATCTGGCTGGGCATGGAGCGCAGAACAAGCAGGAGCTCTTTATGGAACTTATGCCATGATGCTTTATTTAACTCCAATTTTTGGGGGAATTATCGCTGATAAATATATTGGTTCTAGAATGGCGGTAATTATTGGCGCCACAATTATGACTATTGGACATGCTTCCATGGCGTTTGACACCCCTACCATGTTTTTTATTGGTTTGGCGTGTTTGGTAATAGGAACTGGATTTTTCAAACCTAATATGCCTTCTATTTTAGGGGAAATGTACAAAGATCTACCCGAAAAGAAAGACGGTGCCTACACCATTTTCTATATGGGTGTAAACGCTGGAGCCTTCTTCGGAATGATGCTTTGCGGATATATTGCAGAAACGCAAGGATGGCATTGGGGATTCGGGTTAGCTGGAATTTTCATGTTGTTGGGAACGCTGCAATTCGCTTTTGCAAAACCTTTAATGGGGAATTTAGGCGTATTGGATAAATCCAAAGAAGAGCCAGAAACTGTAGAAACCAAAGAAATAAAATCTACAGAAGACACCGACAAAAGAAATCCTTTTACGACGCTAGATTATATTCTAATCGGAATTGTTGGGGTAATTGGTTTATTGTACGCCTTCAACGATCCATTGTCTAAAAACGGAATTATTGATATGTTCTCAAGTTTGGACACGCCTTTCCTACGTGGACAATATATCATGATTATTTTAGCTTTAATCATCTTTATTTATCTTATTGTTTCGCGTATTCTTCGTTACGATAAAGTGGTTCGTGATAGAATGTTTGCCGTAGTTTTACTGGCATTCTTCCTTATTTTCTTCTTTATGAGTTTTGAACAAGGAGCCACTTCTTTGGTTTTAGTAGCAAGAGATTATATTGATAGAAGTTTAACAGGTTCTAGCTTAACCATCTTCAATATGGTAAATACAGCATTTACAATAGTTCCTTTGGCTATTATTTCTTGGGTATTGGTGAAGTTAGCGGCTAACACCTGGAAGAGAATTGCATTATCTAATGTTATTCTTGTTCTTTGTTTTGTTCTTATTTGGGGAGCAGCCCTTTGGATGTTGAAAAATGAGTTTTCTAAAGAAGCTTCAGAAATTACGGTTTCTTGGTTCTCAACGCTTAACTCATTCTTTATTATCGCTTTAGCATCCACCGTTTCAAAACTTTGGGAATCTAAATACAATCCTTCTGCGGCCTTCAAATATGGTTTTGGACTTATTTTGGTAGCTATTGGTTTCTTAATTTTAGGATTAGGATCAATGGGCATTTCAGAAGGGGTAAAAATCTCAATGATTTTCTTGGTGCTAACTTATTTATTCCACACTTTAGGAGAATTATTTATTTCACCAGTAGGATTATCTTATGTTTCTAAACTGGTTCCCGCACGTATGTTGGCATTTATGTTTGGAATTTGGTATTTAGCCATCGCCATTGCACAAAAGTTAGCTGCCGTTTTGGGTGGACAAGTAGAAACAATCCAAGCCCAGTATTCATTAAGCCATTTCTTCTTTTTGTTCACAGCAATTCCAGTAGGAGCAGGTTTATTGGTAATGCTTTTGAATCCATTAATTAAAAAATTAATGCACGGAATTAAATAATATTATTCGAGTTAATTATACAAAAGCTACATCTTAGGATGTGGCTTTTTTGCTTTAATACAAGAAAAATACTTGCGTGAACCTCAAAAAAAAGTATATTTGTTGTTTAACAAAAAATTAACATTAACAAAAAATATGAATACAGTTCAGCCTCAATCTAAGCATCCTAAAGGATTATGGGTATTGTTTAGTACGGAAATGTGGGAACGTTTCAATTTCTATGGAATGCGAGCGATCCTTACTTTATTTATGGTAAATTCTTTAATGCTTGGCGAGTCCAATGCTTCAATTATTTACGGTGGATTTTTAGCATTATGCTATTTAACACCACTTTTAGGTGGTTTCATTGCAGATAAATATTTAGGAAATCGTTACTGCATTATTCTAGGTGGAAGTTTGATGGCTATTGGACAATTTTTATTATTCTACAGTGCTCTTACTTTTGACAGTAGCTTAGAATCTTCAAAAATGATTTTCTGGCTTGGTTTATTAGTAATAGTATTTGGTAACGGATTCTTCAAACCGAATATTTCGTCAATGGTAGGAAGTTTATATCCTGCTGAAGAAAAAACCAAACTAGATTCAGCATTTACCATTTTCTATATGGGAATTAACATTGGTGCATTATTAAGTCAGTATTTCGTTCCCCTTATTGCCGACGTGGTAGTGGATGAAAAAAGAGATGTTCACGCTTTCAAATGGGGATACCTTATTGCGGGTATTGCTATGGTATTGGGAACACTAATCTTTATGTTCTTTAAGAACAAATATGTGGTTGATCCGCAAGGAAATCCCATTGGAGGACTTCCTAAAAAATCAAAATTGGAAATTACTGATGAAGATCAAGCAAAATTTACAACTGCTTCTTTAACTGGGATTGGAGTTTTATTCTTAGTTTTATTTTTCACATTCAGATATTTCTCAGTTGGAGAATTTGGTTTTAGTAACTTTGAAATTGGAACTTTGGTAAAAGGAATTATCTACCCAATAATTTATTCATCAGGTATTTCTTTAGCTTTATTGATTTTAATGGATAAGAAACTAACTAAAATTGAAACACAACGTATTTTAGTAATCTATATAGTTTCATTCTTTATTATTTTCTTCTGGGCAGCTTTTGAGCAAGCTGGATCTTCATTGACATTTATTGCAGATAACCAAACAGATAGAAATATTTTCGGATGGGAAATGCCCCCTTCAATGGTACAAATTTTTAATGGGATTTTCGTGGTTATGCTTGCTGTTCCTTTTTCTATGATTTGGGATAAATTGAGAGCAAACGGAAAAGAACCAGCTTCACCACTAAAACAAGCTTTTGGTCTTTTGATTATGGCTTTAGCATATTTCATCATTGCTCACAATGTAAAAGATTTAGGGAATAGTGGATTGCTTGCTATCAAATGGCTAATCCTTCTATATTTCTTACAGACTGTTGGTGAGTTATGTCTTTCTCCAATTGGACTTTCTCTAGTTGGTAAACTTTCTCCAAAGCGTTTTGCTTCATTACTATATGGGGTTTTCTTTATTTCCAACGCAGCTGGATATGCATTAGCAGGAACTTTGGGAGCAATTCTACCAGCAACTGGAGATAAGCATAAAAAAGCTGAAGAACTGGGAGTCAATCTACAAGATGTTTTGGATAAAAAAGTAACACTGACCACACAACAAGCAGAATTGCTTTCAAAGAATCAAATTCCGTTAGAAAATCATTCCTTTGCAGGTTTTGAAATCACGAATTTGTACGAATTTTTTATGGTTTTCGTTATTCTTTGTGGTATAGCAGGTGTAATTTTGGCTTTGATTTCTCCAAAACTTAAAAAGATGATGCACGGAGTAGGATAATCTAATATTAAATAAAAAAACCTCCGCTTTTCGGAGGTTTTTTTATACATTAGCGAAGCTGTTTCATTAGTAGAAGCAGCTTCTTATTTTATGTACACATTAGAACAAATACAAGATTTTAAAGGAAAGTATCCCAAACAAATTTGGAGTTTATTTTTCTCTGAAATGTGGGAACGTTTTTGCTTCTACGGAATGCGTGGAATGCTGGTGTTTTTCATGATTCATCAACTTAACTTTCAGGAAAAAGAAGCCAATTTACAATACGGCGCAACACAAGCTTTTGTGTATGCTTTTACTTTTATTGGAGGACTTTTCGCTGATAAAATTTTAGGTTTCCGAAAATCACTTTTCTGGGGTGGATTATTAATGATTGTCGGAAGTGGCTTGTTAGCAACAGATCCGCACGATTTCTTTTATTTCGGTTTAGCCTTTATCATTATTGGAACAGGCTTTTTCAAACCTAATATTTCCACCATGGTCGGCGAGCTTTACAAAGAAGGCGATAACAGAACCGATGCTGGATTCTCTCTGTTTTATGCAGGGATTAATCTAGGAGCATTTTTAGGAGGTTACATTTGTGTTGCCATTGGTAAAGGATACATGCTTTCTTCGGTTATTGATGAGGCACATCGTTGGAATGTCGCATTCGGGTTGGCAGCTGTGGGGATGTTGGTAAGTCTTATTAATTTTCATTTTACTAAAAAATCTTTAGGACCTATTGGCCTACAGCCTGGACATCCAGAAGCGATTGTAAAAGCCAAACCACTTCCAAAATGGGCAGAATACGCCGTGTATGCAGGCACATTGCTTTTGATTCCGTTAATCCAAGTGATGGTTTCTAAAACAGAATACACCGATTATTTCATGTACATCATTGGTCCAGCAACTTTAGTCTATTTATTCTACGAGATGTCAAAAGTTTCGGTTGCAGAACGTAAAAAACTGATTGCTGCTTTGGTATTCATTATTTTCTCGATTGTTTTTTGGGGAATCTATGAACAAAGTGGAGGCTCACTAAGCATCTTTGCCGCAAAGAATCTAAATGATTCTTTATTAGGATTAACAGTTGATCCCAACGGCGTCAATAACTCTGGAGGCGCATTTTTCATTATTCTTTTAGCACCTTTATTTGGATTGTTATGGATTTGGTTAGGAAAACGAAAATTAGAACCCAATACGATTATTAAATTTGGTTTAGGATTTATCTTTCTAGGCTTGGGTTATTATGTTTTGTTTGCAACACGATTTTTTGCAACAGACGGCGTGTCGTCTTTAGATATTTTCACAACAGCTTTGCTTGTTATCACCATTGGAGAGCTCTGCTTATCACCCATTGGTTTATCCATTATGACCAAACTTTCACCTGCAAAACTTCAAGGAATTATGATGGGAATGTGGTTTTTAGCATCTGCTTATGGACAATATGTTGCGGGACTAATTGGTGCAAATATGGCTGAAGCCAGAGAAAATGCAGATGCAGCAGAATCATTATTAACTTATACAGATGGTTACAAACAATTGGGCGTCTATGCGTTAATTGCTGGTGTGGTATTAATTTTGATATCTCCTCTTATTAAAAAATTAATGCAAGAAGTGAAATAATATTTTTCTATTTCTTCATAAAACCTATACAGATGATGAAGATTTTTTTCCAAGTACTTTTTATACTAATGTCTAATTTTTCCTTTGCACAAGTACATTGGATGACAATTGGCGAAGCTTTAGAAGCTCAAAAAAAAGTCCCGAAAAAAATCTTCATCTCTTTTACAGAAAGCAATTGTGATACTTGTCTAAAGATGGAAAACCAAACTTTTGAAAATCCTATTATTGCTAAAATTATTTCTGAAAACTTTTATCCTGTCAAATTTTTTACAGATAGCAAAGAAAAAGTCAACTTCCATGGTCGTATCTTCGAATGGAAAGATAGTCTGAAATCTACCCTCCATCCTTTTGCAAAGTATATGAACATTTCTAAAGTGCCCGCATTAATATTTTTGGATGAACAATCTTCGCCAATTACCAGCCTTATGGGCGCTTTGTCTGCAAAAGATGTTGAGCCTTATTTCTCTATGATTACCTCGCAGAATTATAAAAATATAAAGACGCGTCAGCAATGGGATGATTATCAACGAAAATTCAGGTCTAAAATAAAAGATTAAAAAATTATAAAAGCTTCATGTGTGCGAGGCTTTTTTCTTTTGATTGTATTAATCTCTTACTATATGCGTGAGGGGGAAGCGCATTGTTGGAGCTCGTTTTTTTGAGGTGTCAGCGGAGCGGAGCTCCGCTGACACCTCAAAAAAACAGCGACTGCGCGAAGACCGACGCAAGGTGACGCGTTGCGCGCGAACGAAGTGAGCGCGTTAACAAGTCTCCGTAGCGGCACGCCCAAAATAAAAAAGTCCTGACTCTACTAAGAGTCAGGACTTTGCGTATGTTAAGAAAAATCTTAAGCTTGTACGTTGTTACCTCCTAATACGAAAGGCTCAACTTCTTTGATTTCTCCAAATTGTTGCTCGTAGTTAGCTACGTTTTGTTGAAGAGCAGCCAATACTCTCTTAGCGTGAAGAGGTGCAAGGATAACTCTTGATCTTACGTTAGCTTGTTGTACACCTGGCATTAATTGAATGAAGTCTACAACGAACTCTGATGGCGAATGGTTAACTAGTGCAAGGTTACAATATACGCCTGCAGCGATCATTTCGTTCAATTGGATGTTGATGTTGTTAGGATCTTGGTTTTGATTGTTGTCCATTTTTAATTATTTTGTTTTTAAAATTTGAAATTTGAGATGGTGAAAATAGGAAAATAATTTCGAATCTCAAATTTCAAATAGTGAATTTAGTTAATATCTTCGAATTCTTTGGTAGAACCTACGATAACATTTTGATACTCTTTAAGACCTGTACCAGCAGGGATTCTGTGACCAACGATAACGTTTTCTTTCAGACCGCCTAAGAAGTCTACTTTACCTGACACAGCTGCCTCGTTAAGTACCTTCGTCGTTTCCTGGAAGGATGCTGCAGACATGAAGGATTTCGTCTGTAAGGCTGCTCTTGTAATACCTTGTAATACTGGAGTTGCTGTTGCAGGAAGTGCTTCTCTAACTTGTACTAGAGCTAGGTCTTCACGCTTCAACTTAGAGTTTTCGTCACGAAGTTCTCTTGCTGTAATCATCTGACCTGGTTTCAAGTCTTTAGAATCTCCAGCATCAACAACTACTTTAAGACCAAATACTCTGTTGTTTTCTTCTAAGAAGTCGTATTTGTGCTCAAGTGCAGCTTCTAGGAACTGTGTATCTCCACCATCTACGATTGATACTTTTGTCATCATCTGACGAACGATAATCTCGAAGTGTTTGTCATCGATTTTTACACCTTGTAAACGGTAAACTTCTTGGATCTCGTTTACTAAGTATTCTTGTACCGCAGTTGGTCCTTTAATGTGAAGGATATCGTCTGGCGTAACAGATCCGTCTGACAACGGTGATCCTGCCGTAACGAAGTCATTTTCCTGAACCAAAATTTGATTAGAAAGTTTCACCAAGTATTTCTTGATTTCACCAGTTTTGGCTTCTACAACCAATTCTCGGTTACCTCTCTTAATCTTACCGTAAGATACTACACCATCGATTTCTGTAACAACCGCTGGGTTGGATGGATTACGAGCTTCGAATAATTCGGTAACTCTTGGAAGACCTCCTGTGATATCCCCTGCTTTAGCAGATTTTCTTGGGATTTTAACCAAGACTTTACCAGACTTAATTTTTTCACCATCGTTAACCATAAGGTGAGCACCTACTGGAAGGTTATATGCTTTTTGCTCAACACCTTTGGAGTCTACCACTTTAAGCGTTGGTACTGCTTTTTTGTTTCTTGATTCAGAGATAACTTTTTCTTCGAAACCAGTTTGTTCATCGATTTCCAATTGGAAAGAAACCCCTTGGACAATATCTTCGTATTCTACCTTACCTGCTGTTTCTGCAATAATAACGGCGTTATATGGATCCCATTTAGCGATCAATGTACCTTTAGCAACTTTCTCGCCTGGTTTCACTGCAAGAGATGAACCGTAAGGAATGTTAGCTACCATGATTGGCGTACGCGCTTCATTATCCATTACCAAACGGAATTCTGTTGAACGTGATACAACGATGTTTGCTATATTTCCGTTTTCATCTTCCGATTGAATCGTTCTAACTTCGTCCATTTCAACAATACCGTCTCTCTTAGCTACGATAGATGGATTCTCTGAAATGTTACCTGCAGTCCCCCCTTGGTGGAAAGTTCTTAGGGTTAACTGTGTACCAGGCTCACCAATAGATTGCGCCGCAATAACACCAACAGCTTCACCCATGTGAATCATCTTACCTGTTGCTAAGTTTCTACCGTAACATTTAGCACAGATACCTTTTTTGGCTTCACAAGTCAATGGAGAACGTACTTCTACAGACTCAATACCAGCAGTTTCGATAGCTTTTGCTAATGCTTCGTTAATCAACTCACCAGCTTCTGCGATAACTTCATCAGTCTCTGGATCATAAATATCATGAAGAGATACTCTACCTAAAATTCTTTCAGAAATCTTTTCAACAACTTCATCATTTTTCTTAAGTGGTGTAACTTCTGTACCTCTAAGTGTTCCACAATCTTCTTCTGTTACGATAACATCTTGTGCAACGTCTACCAAACGACGAGTTAAGTAACCCGCATCGGCCGTTTTAAGAGCGGTATCCGCAAGACCTTTACGAGCACCGTGGGTAGAGATAAAGTATTCCAAAATCGAAAGGCCTTCTTTAAAGTTCGCGATAATTGGGTTTTCAATAATCTCTGCACCAACAGAACCTGCTTTTTGTGGTTTTGCCATCAAACCTCTCATCCCTGATAGCTGACGAATCTGTTCTTTAGAACCCCTTGCACCAGAATCAAGCATCATATATACAGAGTTGAAACCACCTTGGTCGGTTTTCATTCTGCTCATAATCATTTCTGTTAAAGACGCATTGGTATTTGTCCAAACGTCAATAACTTGGTTATAACGTTCTGTATCGGTAATAAGACCCATGTTATAGTTAGCCTTAATTTCGTCAACAGATTCGATAGCCGTAGCAATCATTGTTTTCTTCTCTTCAGGAACTACGATATCCCCTAATGAGAACGAAAGACCTCCTTTGAATGCGTTTGAATAACCTAAGTCTTTCATATCATCCAAGAACTTAACCGTCGTCGGGAAATCTGTATCTGCAAGGATTCTACCAATAACATTTCTAAGAGATTTCTTAGTCAACAATTCATCGATATAACCAACTTCTTTAGGAACAATTTGATTGAACAAAACTCTACCTACTGTTGTCGGGATAAGTTTTGTAACCAATTCTCCATTTTCTTTAATAGGAAGACGACATCTTACTTTAGCATTAAGAGAAACTTGTCCTTCTGCATAAGCGATTTCTACTTCTTCTGGAGAATAGAAAGCAAGACCTTCGCCTTTTACTTTCATGGTATCTGTAGAGTCTAATTGTTTTGTCATGAAGTAAAGACCCAAAACCATGTCCTGAGAAGGTACCGTAATTGGAGAACCATTCGCAGGGTTTAGGATGTTTTGAGAACCTAGCATCAATAACTGAGCTTCCAAAATTGCTTCTGGACCTAAAGGTAAGTGTACCGCCATCTGGTCACCATCGAAATCGGCGTTGAATGCCGTTGTTACCAATGGGTGAAGTTGGATTGCTTTACCTTCGATCATCTTAGGCTGGAAAGCTTGGATACCCAAACGGTGAAGCGTAGGTGCTCTGTTCAAAAGAACTGGGTGACCTTTCATCACGTTTTCTAGGATATCATACACTACAGGCTCTTTTCTATCGATGATTCTTTTAGCAGATTTTACAGTTTTTACAATACCTCTTTCAATTAGTTTTCTAATAATAAATGGTTTGTAAAGTTCTGCTGCCATATCTTTTGGAAGACCACACTCGTGTAACTGAAGGCTTGGACCTACAACAATTACCGAACGAGCTGAGTAGTCAACACGCTTACCTAATAAGTTTTGACGGAAACGACCTTGTTTACCTTTCAATGAATCTGAAAGAGATTTCAATGGTCTGTTAGATTCCGATTTAACAGCAGAAGATTTTCTTGTGTTATCGAATAATGAATCTACAGATTCTTGAAGCATACGCTTTTCGTTTCTCAAGATTACTTCAGGAGCTTTAATCTCCAATAATCTCTTAAGACGGTTGTTTCTGATGATTACACGACGGTAAAGGTCATTCAAATCTGAAGTTGCAAAACGTCCTCCATCCAACGGAACTAATGGTCTTAGTTCTGGTGGTATAACTGGAAGTACACGCATTACCATCCACTCTGGACGGTTGATCATTCTTGTATTAGCACCTCTAAGAGCTTCAACAACATTTAATCTTTTAAGAGCTTCGGTTCTTCTTTGTTTTGAACCTTCGTTGTGCGCTTTGTGACGAAGATCGAAAGACAATGCGTCAAGATCGATTCTTTTCAACAATTCTTCAACCGCTTCTGCACCCATTTTAGCAACAAATTTGTTAGGGTCAGAATCGTCAAGATATTGGTTCTCGATTGGAAGTGTTTCCAAAACATCTAGATATTCTTCTTCTGTTAGGAATTCTTTGTCGTCGAAGTCTGAACCGTCTGCTTTCTTCGCAATACCTTGTTGAATAACAACATATCTTTCATAATAGATAATCATATCTAATTTCTTAGACGGAATACCTAATAAATAACCTATTTTGTTCGGTAAAGAACGGAAATACCAAATATGAGCTACTGGAACAACTAATCCGATATGTCCGATACGCTCACGTCTTACTTTTTTCTCAGTAACTTCTACTCCACAACGGTCACAAACGATACCTTTATAACGGATACGTTTGTATTTTCCACAAGCACATTCGTAGTCTTTTACTGGACCAAAGATTTTTTCACAAAACAAACCATCTCTTTCTGGCTTATGTGTTCTGTAGTTAATAGTTTCCGGTTTTAGAACTTCTCCTCTCGATTCTTGTAGAATAGATTCTGGTGAAGCTAAACCGATGGTGATTTTATTAAATCTACTTGATTTATTTTTATTTGACATTGTTTTTAAATTTGAGATTTGACATTTGAAATTTGAGATTAATACCTCATAAATTTTTGGTTTGAATTTTTAGTTTGAAATCTGCAAGCAGAATTTCAAATTTCAAATAAATTAATTTCAAATGGAACTTATTCCTCAAGTCTTACGTCTAATCCAAGACCTTGCAATTCGTGAAGTAATACGTTGAAAGATTCCGGAATACCTGGTTCTGGCATTGCTTCTCCTTTCGCGATTGCTTCATACGTTTTCGCTCTACCAATCACGTCATCCGACTTAACTGTCAAGATTTCTCTAAGGATATTAGATGCACCGAATGCTTCTAATGCCCAAACCTCCATCTCTCCGAAACGCTGACCACCGAATTGCGCTTTACCTCCTAATGGCTGTTGCGTAATTAGTGAGTATGGTCCGATAGAACGTGCGTGCATCTTGTCATCAACCATGTGTCCCAGCTTCAACATATAGATTACCCCAACTGTTGCAGGTTGTGTAAATCTATCTCCTGTGCCACCATCATATAGGTAAGTATTACCATAAGCTGGAAGTCCTGCTTTTTCTGTGTACTCGGTAATCTGATCAAGCTCTGCACCATCGAAGATAGGCGTCGCGAATTTCAATCCTAACTTTTGACCGGCCCAACCTAATACAGTTTCATAGATTTGTCCGATGTTCATACGAGAAGGTACCCCAAGTGGATTCAATACGATATCTACTGGCGTTCCGTCTTCTAAGAACGGCATATCTTCTTCACGAACGATTCTAGATACGATACCTTTGTTACCGTGACGTCCTGCCATCTTATCACCAACATTAAGTTTACGCTTTTTAGCGATGTAAACTTTAGCCAACTTCATGATACCTGCAGGAAGCTCGTCTCCGATAGAAAGTGCGAATTTTTCTCTGTTTTTCACACCTTGGATATCGTTGAATTTAATTTTATAGTTGTGAATTAATTGTTTGATTAATTCGTTTTTGTCAGCATCAACCGTCCAGTCCGAACCGCTAATGTTAACATAATCCTCAACACTTGTTAAAAGCTTCTGAGTGAATTTAACACCTTTACCGATGACTTCTTCTTCTAGGTCATTTTTAACACCTTGAGATGTTTTTCCTGATACTAAAATGTTAAGTTTTTCGATTAATGTATTTCTTAAATCATCGAATTTCGCTTTGTAAGTATTTTCGATTTCTTCAAGTTTAATTTTCTCTTCAGATCTTTTCTTTTTGTCTTTGATGTTTCTAGCGAACAACTTCTTGTTGATAACAACTCCTCTAAGAGAAGAATCTGCTTTAAGAGAAGCATCTTTAACATCCCCCGCTTTATCACCGAAGATGGCACGAAGCAGTTTTTCTTCTGGTGTAGGATCCGACTCACCTTTTGGTGTAATCTTACCGATCAAAATGTCACCAGGCTTAACTTCTGCACCAATACGGATCATACCGTTTTCGTCAAGGTCTTTAGTAGCCTCTTCAGAAACGTTAGGGATATCTGCTGTCAGTTCTTCCATACCTAATTTGGTATCACGAACCTCAAGAGAATATTCATCAACGTGGATTGACGTAAACCAGTCCTCACGAACTACTTTCTCATTAATCACAATGGCATCCTCGAAGTTGTAACCTTTCCAAGGCATGAAGGCAACTACCAAGTTTCTACCAAGTGCTAATTCACCATTTTCAGTTGCGTAGCCTTCACAAAGAACTTGACCTTTCTCTACGACGTCACCGACTCTTACGATTGGCTTCAAAGTAATGGTTGTACTCTGGTTGGTTTTTCTAAACTTAGTTAATTTATATGATTTCGTTCCAGAATCGAAAGATACCAAATCTTGATCTTCGTTTCTGTCATATTTAATTGTAATCTTGTTAGCATCAACATACTCCACAGTACCTGTACCTTCCGCATTGATTAAGATTCTAGAATCTCTAGCAACTTGCTTCTCTAGACCTGTACCCACGATTGGTGCTTGGGCTCTAAGAAGTGGAACAGCCTGACGCATCATGTTAGATCCCATCAGCGCACGGTTCGCATCATCATGTTCCAAGAATGGAATTAACGAAGCCGAAATACCAGAAATCTGGTTAGGTGCCACATCGATTAGATCAACTTGCTGAGGCTCAACAACTGGATAGTCACCATCTAGACGAGCAATAACTCTTTCTGTAGCGATAGCACCATCATCCTTCATATCTACGTTAGCCTGCGCAATTACTTTATCTTCTTCATCTTCAGCATTAAGATAAATTGGAGCGCTATCAAGATCCACTTTTCCGTTTTCTACTTTACGGTAAGGGGTTTCTATGAAACCTAATTGGTTAATTTTCGCATAGATCCCTAATGAAGAGATCAAACCAATGTTTGGTCCTTCTGGCGTTTCGATAGGACAAATACGACCATAGTGCGTATGGTGAACGTCACGAACCTCGAAACCGGCTCTTTCTCTTGATAAACCACCAGGCCCTAATGCAGAAAGTCTACGCTTGTGCGTAATTTCTGAAAGTGGGTTGGTTTGGTCCATGAACTGAGAAAGCTGGTTGGTACCAAAGAATGAATTGATAACTGATGTCAATGTTTTAGCATTAACAAGATCTAGCGGTGTAAAAATTTCGTTATCACGAACGTTCATTCTTTCTTTAATTGTTCTTGCAATTCTTGAAAGACCAACACCGAATTGTCCTGACAATTGCTCACCAACAGTTTTAATTCTTCTGTTAGATAAGTGGTCAATATCATCAACTTCAGCTTTAGAGTTAACCAACTCGATCAAGTGTTTAACGATAGAGATAATATCTTCTTTTGTTAAAACCTGAATATCTTCGGCGATGTTAAGACCTAATTTTTTGTTCAATCTGTAACGACCAACTTCACCTAGAGAATAACGTTGCTCTGAGAAGAATAATTTTTCAATAATTCCTCTTGCTGTTTCCTCATCTGGTGCATCTGCATTACGAAGTTGACGGTAGATATATTCAACCGCTTCTTTCTCTGAGTTAGTTGGGTCTTTTTGTAATGTATTCTGGATGATTGAGAATTCGTTAGAATTTTCGTTGTGGATTAAGATAGTCTTAACGCCAGATTCCAAAATAATATCAAGATGTTCTTTTTCTAGAACAGTCTCACGGTCTAAGATAATTTCATTTCTTTCGATAGAAACAACCTCACCTGTATCTTCGTCTACGAAATCCTCGAACCAAGTGTTCAAAACTCTCGCTGCCAAAGTTCTACCTTGTACTTTTTTAAGGTTTGCTTTGTTAACTTTAACCTCTTCTGCCAAATCAAAAATCTGAAGAATTTCTTTATCAGATTCGTAACCAATAGCTCTTAGTAAAGTTGTTAAAGGTAACTTTTTCTTACGGTCGATATACGCATACATTACGCTGTTGATATCGGTTGTAAACTCCATCCAAGATCCTTTGAAAGGGATAATTCTTGAATAATACAACTTCGTACCGTTCGCGTGATAAGTTTGACCAAAGAATACACCTGGAGATCTGTGCAATTGCGTTACAATAACACGCTCAGCACCATTAATAATGAAAGACCCTGAAGGCGTCATATAAGGTACCGGTCCAAGATAAACGTCTTGCACAACCGTTTGGAAATCCTCGTGTTCTGGATCTGTACAATATAATTTCAATCTAGCTTTTAATGGAACGCTATACGTCAAACCTCTCTCAACGCACTCGTCGATAGAATAACGTGGAGAATCCACTAAATAGTCTAAGAACTCTAAAACGAATTGGTTTCTAGAGTCTGTAATTGGGAAATTTTCCTGGAACGTACCATAAAGTGATTCATTAAGACGTTGTTCAGGAAGCGTGTCTAGCTGGAAAAAATCCTTGAAAGACTGGATTTGGATATCCAAAAAGTCAGGCGTAACAATCTTACCTTTCGCTGAAGAAAAGTTGATTCTTTCGGTCCCTTTAATTTTTGAATTTGCCTGTGTTTTACTCATAAAATTACAAGAAAAAGTGGTTAAAAAATATTTTGTTTATCTCAAAAATATTGGAAATGAGAAGTTAAGAACAAGAAGAAAAAGAAAAAGACTCATGATTTTGGGCTATCAGAATTGGTCTCATTTCTAATTTCTAATTTCTAATTTCAAATCCTTAAGCAACGCTGGTATATCTTTTCACAGCGTAATGCAAAATATTCTTTTCTAATTAAATTTTGGGAACTAAATAAAAACTTATAAAAACGACAAAATCCCTTGTAGCCGAAGACACAAGAGTTTTACAAAAAATTGTCACTAAATAAATTTATTTTTTAAGCCCAAAATGAGGTGCAAAGATACATCTTTTTGAATTGAATTGCAAGGACTTAATAGATTTAACTTTTTATTATATATGAGACGAAATAAAAAATCATTCAAATATACTTTTAATAATGAAACATCCAAAGACATTATATAAACAATAAACATTAATGTTTTAAATAACTCTTAAAATATTATAAAATCATGCTCAGCTGAATTCTTTTTCGTTGTTCATCTATTTCTACCACTTTTACCTGAACGTGTTGATGCAACTTCACCACTTCATTCACATCCGAAACAAAGCCTTCTTTGAGTTGAGAAATATGAACCAGTCCACTTTCTTTAATCCCGATATCTACGAAACATCCGAAAGCCGTGATATTATTGACAATTCCAGGAAGAACCATTCCGATTTTCACATCGCTTAATTTTCGGATATTGCTATCAAATTCAAAAACTTTTGCTGCTTTTCTAGGGTCTAAACCTGGTTTTTCTAATTCTTTTAAAATATCCTGAATCACCAAAACGCCCACATTTTCGGAAATATATTTTTCGGGTTGAATTTGAGCAATTTTGTCTTTATTGGAAATTAAATCTTCCAAAGGAATTTTTAAATCTTTAGCCATTTTTTCCACAACAGAATAGGCTTCAGGATGAACCGAAGAATTATCCAAAGGATTTTTAGCATCACGAATTCTTAAAAAACCAGCCGCTTGCTGAAAGGCTTTTTCTCCTAAACGAGGAACTTTTTTCAAATCTTTCCTTGATGTAAACGCTCCATTTTCGCTTCTGAAATTCACGATGTTTTCAGCCATTTTTTCACCAATTCCAGAAACATAACTTAACAGTGATTTACTTGCCGTATTTAAGTTTACCCCAACAGAATTCACGCATTTCGCAACGGTAGAATCCAATTCTTCTTTCAATAAACTTTGATCCACATCATGCTGATATTGCCCTACTCCAATAGATTTAGCATCAATTTTCACCAATTCCGCCAAAGGATCCGACAGCCTTCTTCCAATAGAAACCGCACCACGAACCGTAACATCGTAATTTGGGAACTCATCACGAGCAATTTTAGACGCAGAATACACCGATGCCCCCGCTTCAGAAACCACAAAAACCTGAATCGATTTATCAAAAGCTATTTTCTTGATGAAAAATTCTGTTTCGCGGGAAGCCGTTCCGTTGCCGATAGAAATCGCTTCAATATTATAAGCATTTACCATGGAACGGATTTTCTTCATCGCTATTCCAGACTCGTTTTGCGGAGCGTGAGGATAAATATTTTCATTGTGCAACAAATCTCCTTTTTCATCCAAACAAACCACTTTACAACCCGTTTTAAAACCTGGATCGATAGCTAAAATTCGTTTTTCACCAAGTGGAGAAGCTAAAAGAAGCTGTTTAAGATTTTCAGAAAAAACATCAATGGCTTTAATGTCGGCTTTTAGTTTAGCCTCCTGCAGAACTTCATTAGACAATGCTGGTTCTAAAAGTCTTTTGAATGAATCTTTGGCAGCAACTTGAATTTGCTCAGAACACTCGTTTTTTGATTTTATAACAGATTTTTCGATAATATTTTGAGCTTCCTCTTTATCGATTTCAATTTTCACTTTTACAAACCCTTCTGTTTCCGCTCTTAACATCGCTAACAAACGGTGAGAAGGAATTTTGAACAAACTTTCTTCCCAATCAAAATACTGATTGAATTTTTGTGCCGACTCCTCTTCTTTTTTTGCTTTCAGCACTTTTGAAGTAATCACAGATTTGCGTTGGAAAAGATTTCGAAGCTGTTTCCTGATGTACAAATGCTCGTTCAACCATTCTGCAATAATATCTCGAGCGCCTTGCAAAGCTTCTTCTTCAGAGAAAATTTCAGAATTAATATATTTTGAAGCAATAGATTCAATATCGTTGGCGTTTTGAGCCATAATGATCTTCGCCAAAGGTTCTAAGCCTTTTTTTCTAGCCACATCAGCTTTGGTACTTTTCTTTTTCTTGAAAGGCAAATACAAATCTTCCAAATACTGCAAATCAAAAGAGTTTTCAATTTTTTCTTTCAAATCTAGACTTAAAGCGTTTTGCTCTTCAATAGATTTTAAAATACTTTCTTTTCTTTTGACCAATTCATCAAACTGCTTTGAGGTTTTAGCAATTTGCTCAATTTGAACTTCATCCAAATTTCCTGTTTTATCCTTACGATATCGCGCAATAAATGGAATGGTACAATCCTCGGAAAGCAATTGCAAAGTGGACTGAATATTTTTTTCTGAAATCTGTGAAAGTTGATGAATGTATTGCTGTTTTGTCATTTTGAAATCTAAAGAAATGCGAAGATAAAGAAATGTTATCGGAAAAATGCACAAAAAAAATCCCGACCAAAAGCTCGGGATTCATATTATTTAGTGTAAACCAGAATTATTTCAATTCTACTTCAGCACCAGCTTCTTCAAGTTGCTTCTTAAGAGCTTCAGCTTCGTCTTTAGAAACACCTTCTTTGATTGGAGAAGGAGCACCATCTACGATGTCTTTAGCTTCTTTAAGACCAGCCCCAGTTAAATCTTTTACTAATTTAACAACTGCTAATTTAGAAGCACCAGCTGATTTCAAGATTACGTCGAATTCAGTTTTTTCTTCTGCAGCATCACCAGCACCACCAGCAGCTACAACAACTGCAGCAGCAGCAGGCTCGATACCGTACTCATCTTTAAGGATAGTTGCTAATTCGTTTACGTCTTTTACTGTAAGGTTAACAAGCGTTTCCGCTAAATTTTTTAAATCTGACATTGTATTAATGTTTTTTTTGTTGAACTTTATTGATTGTTTTGAGTTTAATTATTCTGCGCTAGCTTCTGGCGTTTCAGTAGCTGGAGCTTCTTCCGCTTTTACTTCTTCTACTGCAGGAGCCGCTTCTTCTGTAGCAGCTTCTGCTTTGTTTTGTAATGCAGAAACCAATCTTTGGATTGGAGATTGAAGTAATCCAATGATTTCTCCGATCATCTCCTCCTTAGACTTGATGTTAGCAAGAGCATCTAGGTTGTTATCACCAACATAGATTGTTTCTTGTAGGAATGCAGATTTAAGAGCTGGTTTTTCAGCTTTTTTTCTGAATCCTTGAATTAATTTTGCAGGAGCGTTAGCCGTCTCAGAGATCATTACTACTGAGTTACCAACAAAAGTTGGGAACATTTCAGAATAATCTACTCCTTCAATCTGCTCCATAGCTTTTTGTAAAAGTGTATTTTTAACAACTTTTACTTTGATATTTTGCTTGAAAGCCTGTCTTCTGAAATCTGAAGCCTGACCAGCATTTAATCCTTCTAGATCTGCTACGTAAATTACTTTTGCATCTTGTAACAAATCCTTAATTTCCTGTATTACTAATACTTTTTCTTCTTTTGTCATTGTCTTTCAGATTTTAGTTAACAGATTTAGTATCAATGGCAATACCAGGACTCATTGTAGAAGAAAGGTAGATAGACTTAACATAAGTACCTTTAGCCGCAGTTGGCTTTAACTTCATAAGAGTTTGGATTAATTCCTGTGCGTTTTCTTTGATTTTAGCAGCATCGAAAGACACTTTACCAATTGCAGCGTGGATAATACCATATTTATCAACTTTGAAGTCAATTTTACCAGCTTTTACTTCAGCAACCGCTTTACCAACTTCCATAGTAACAGTACCAGATTTAGGGTTTGGCATAAGGCCTCTTGGTCCTAATACACGTCCTAATGGACCTAATTTACCCATAACTGCTGGCATCGTAACGATAACGTCAACATCTGTCCAACCATCTTTTATCTTTTGTAAATACTCGTCAAGACCTACGTAGTCTGCACCAGCTTCTTTAGCTTCTGCTTCTTTATCTGGAGTAACAAGCGCAAGAACTTTAACATCCTTACCTGTACCATGAGGAAGAGATACAACTCCTCTTACCATTTGGTTAGCTTTTCTTGGATCAACGCCTAATCTTACAGCGATATCTACAGAAGCATCAAACTTTGCAGTGTTTACTTCTTTTACTAAAGCAGAACCTTCTTCTAAAGAATAAATTTTATTCTTTTCTACTTTTGCTAAAGCTTCTTTTTGCTTTTTTGTTAATGTTGCCATAATTCTTACGCGTTTGTTGGTTTAGTTCCTGTTACTTTCAATCCCATAGATCTTGCAGTACCTGCAACCATACTTAAAGCTGAATCCATAGTAAAGCAGTTAAGGTCTGCCATTTTATCTTCAGCGATTTTTTTAACTTGATCCCAAGATACAGATCCTACTTTGTTTCTGTTTGGTTCTCCAGAACCCTTTTTTACCTTAGATGCTTCCATCAACTGAATAGCTGCTGGAGGTGTTTTGATTACGAATTCGAAAGATTTGTCTTCGTAAACTGTAATCACAACTGGTAAAACTTGTCCTGGCTTGTCCTGCGTTCTTCCGTTAAATTGTTTACAAAACTCCATGATGTTCACCCCTGCAGAACCCAAAGCTGGACCTACTGGTGGAGAAGGGTTAGCAGCGCCACCTTTCACCTGAAGTTTAACCATTTTAAAGACTTTTTTAGCCATTTTAAATTTGTTTTTTTTGTTGAATAATTAATGAATTTGGAAGCATTATTTATTCATACCACCTATCATCTCACATAACAAGATGGTATTTTGGTTTGCAAAATTATAAAATATTTTTGAATCTACAAATAACAACCTATTAAAAATCAATAAGTTTTTACTGTTAATTAAAAAACACCTATTTTACATGGGTTTAATCTCAATCAAATATTTAAGTATTAAAACCAAGCTTATATTAATATGAAATAGAACTTTAGTTTTTATTAAATCGAATACTAAAAACTAAAGCATAAAAAAACCACTCTAAAAAAGTGGTTTAACTATAAAGAGTATTTTCTTATACTTTTTCAACTTGCATGAAGTTAAGTTCCATTGGTGTTTTTCGACCAAATATCATAACTGACACTTCAAGTTTTTTCTTGTCTTCAAGAATTTTTTCTATTGTTCCATTGAAACCATTGAATGGTCCATCAATAACTTTTACGCTTTCTCCAACTACAAAAGGAATTTCAACATCTGTAGCAAATTCTGACAATTCATCCATTTTACCTAGCATTCTGTTAACTTCAGATTTACGCATTGGCACTGGATCACCGCCTTTTGTCAAACTTAAGAACGATATAACCCCTGGGATATTTTTAATAATGTGTGGAACTTCACCGATAAGATTAGCTTCCACCATTAGATATCCAGGATAGTAAGGTCTTTCTTTCGGAACTTTCTTACCGTTTCTTATCTGGATTACTTTTTCCATAGGGATAACTACTTGCGTCACATAAGACTCCATATTAAGGCGTCTCATTTCGTTTTCAATGTAGTTTTTAACTTTGTTTTCCTGCCCACTGATCGCCTTTAGCACGTACCATTTCAACTCACTCATTGCAGAAAATTTAGTTAAACATATTAATTAAAGAAGACACAAAATTCTTAATTGTAACACTAAACAAAGAGTCAACACCGAATGTAAACAAAGATAAAATAACTGTTGCAATAGCAACAACAATCGTAGAAGATTGCAAGTCTGGCCACTTTGGCCATTCAACTTTATCTTTAAATTCTGTGTAAGAACCTTTTAAAAAACTGATTAGTGAACTCATAAAATTTTCTTATTAGCACGGGCACAAGGATTCGAACCCTGATCAACGGTTTTGGAGACCGGTATCCTACCATTGGACGATGCCCGTAGATTAAAAAGTTCCGTAAGCTTCCTTACGGAACTTTTATATATTTTTCGATATTAGTCGATAATTTCAGTTACCTGCCCAGCACCTACTGTTCTACCACCTTCTCTAATCGCAAATCTAAGACCTACGTTAAGAGCGATTGGTTGTAACAATTCTACTGTAATTGTCAAGTTATCACCTGGCATTACCATTTCTACACCTTCTGGCAAGAAGATCTCACCTGTAACGTCTGTTGTTCTTACGTAGAACTGAGGACGGTATTTATTATGGAATGGCGTGTGACGACCACCTTCTTCTTTAGAAAGGATATAAACCTCTGCTTTGAATTTTTTGTGTGGTGTTACTGAATCTTTCTTAGCGATTACCATACCTCTCTTGATGTCAGTTTTTTCAATACCTCTCAACAATAAACCTACGTTATCACCAGCTTCACCTCTGTCTAGGATTTTTCTGAACATCTCAACCCCTGTAATTGTAGAAGTTAATTTTTCGTCACCCATACCTACGATATCAACTGGATCACCAGTGTTGATAACACCTGATTCAATTCTACCTGTAGCTACAGTACCACGACCTGTAATTGAGAACACATCTTCGATTGGCATCAAGAATGGTTTATCTTGATCTCTTACTGGTTGCTCGATCCAAGTATCAACAGCAGCCATTAATTCTTCAACAGTTGCAACCCATTTTGGTTCACCGTTAAGTGCACCTAGAGCAGAACCTTGGATAACTGGAGAGTTATCACCATCATATTCGTAAGAAGACAATAAGTCTCTTAATTCTAATTCAACAAGCTCTAAAAGCTCAGCATCGTCAACCATGTCAACTTTGTTCATGAATACAACGATTCTAGGAACGTTTACCTGACGACAAAGTAGGATATGCTCTCTTGTTTGAGGCATAGGACCATCTGTTGCAGCACACACCAAGATAGCACCATCCATTTGAGCAGCACCAGTTACCATGTTCTTAACATAATCGGCGTGACCTGGACAGTCTACGTGAGCGTAGTGACGGTTTTCAGTTTCGTATTCGATGTGTGAAGTATTAATAGTAATACCTCTTTCTTTTTCTTCTGGTGCAGAGTCAATCGCAGAGAAATCTCTTTTCTCAGCAAGACCTTTATCAGATAATACTTTACTGATCGCAGCAGTTAAAGTAGTTTTACCATGGTCAACGTGACCAATAGTACCAATGTTCAAGTGTGGTTTGTTACGATTAAACGTTTCCTTTGCCATGACTTTAATATTTAATTATTTACAATTCAATTTTTAGGTGTGCAAATATAGCAATTTTTTCAATACCAAAATATTTTTTGATATTTTTTTAAAAAAATCCCTCAATATTTTTTCCTATTCATTTTTCAGATGCAAATTTACAAAAAAATTCCATTTTCAAAAACTTATTATTAATTACTTCAAAATTAATTAAAAGACGTTGTTTTTAGACTTTTATAAAACAACCAAAATATAATTGGAAATACCAATAATGTTAAAAGTGTTGCGGTAATTAATCCTCCTATAATTACTATAGCCAAGGGTTTCTGAGATTCTGAACCAATACCTGTGGAAAGTGCTGCTGGCATTAATCCTATGGAAGCCATCAAGGCTGTCATAATTACAGGTCGGGTTCTCACTTTAACTCCTTCATAAATAGAATTGTCTAAAGGCAAGCCTTTTTTAATGTTTTGATGAAATTCTGTGATAAGGATTACGCCATTCTGAATACAAATCCCCATTAAGGCGATTACCCCTACTCCTGCAGAAATACCAAAATTCGTTCTTGTGACATGCAAGGCTATGATTGCGCCGATAAGTGCAAACGGAACATTTGCAAGAACTAGCAGAGCGTCTTTCATATTACCAAAAAGGATGAATAGTAAAAAGAAAATCATTAAAACACTGATGGGAACAACCTGTGCTAAACGATGAGTGGCTCTTTCTTGATTTTCGAACTGCCCTGTCCAGCCCACGGAATATCCATCTGGCATTTTCATTTTTGCGACTTGTTTTTGAGCATCGGCAATTGTACTTCCTAAATCTCGATCTCTAACGGAAAACTTAATACCTATATATCGTTTTATATCGTCTCTGTAAATAAAGGCAGCACCATTATCTTTTACAATATTCGAAATTTCTTTAAGCGGAATTTTCGTTCCGTCTTCTGTAGGAACCATTAAAGCGGCAATATCGTTTTCGTCTTTTCTATACTCGTGAGCATATCTTAAACGAATAGGGAATTTTCTTTCACCGTCATACATTTCTGAAGCCGTTTTTCCTCCGAAAGCCATTTCTAAAACAGCTTGTGCATCTAGGGGCATTACGCCGTAAGCTGCCATTTTATCTCGATCCAAAACTACGCTTACTTCTGGTTGACCAATATTTTTAATAATTCCGGCATCTTTTACTCCTTCTACATTTTTAATATTGGTTATTACTTTTTCTGCCAACTCATCTAGCGTTTGTAGATTATCTCCGTAGATTTTTATTCCGTTTTCTGCTTTAAAACCTGCCACAGCTTCGGCAACGTTATCGGAAATAGGTTGAGAATAATTGAACGTTATCCCCTGATAGTTTCTTAGTTTTTTGTCTATTTCCTCGATGAGTTCATCATAAGTTATCTTCCTTTTCCATTCATCGTGAGGTTGTAAAGCAACAGCAAATTGCACGAAACCAAAACCGTTGGGATCTGTACCATCATTACTTCTACCCGTTTGGGCAAGAACTCCCGTAACTTCGGGGAAACTCATAATTTCCTTTTTAAGTTCATCAGCCGTTTTCAAAGATTCTTTTAAAGAAGTGCTCATCGGCATTTCGGCGGTTACCCAAAGTGAACCTTCATTAAGCTGTGGTAAAAATTCTGTCCCCAAAAATTTACCCGAAAACAAGCTTAGACCTAAAGTGGAAATCGCTATAATTAAACTCGTTCTTTTATTCTTGAAGGCACTATTGAAACCTTTTAAAACAACTCTGTCCCAAAAATTCACAAAAACGTTATGTTTTTCTTTTACATTTTTATTCAATAACAAATGTGCGAGAACAGGAACTAAAGTAAGTGTGAAAATAAGAGCACCCAACAATGCAAAGCCCAATGTAAACGCTAATGGCGAAAACATTTTACCTTCAACCTTTTGAAAAGAGAAGATGGGAATCAGGGAAGTAATGATAATAAGTTTTGAAAAGAAAATTGATTTTCCTAATCCTGTACTGGTTTGCTTAATCCAACCGCCTTTGGCCATTTTGTTGAAGTGTTCCATACCATATTTTTTGGCTTTATGATCCAGCATCACAAAAATACCTTCTACCATAACCACGGCACCATCGATGATAATTCCGAAATCTACAGCGCCCAAAGATAGCAAGTTAGCACTCATCCCCGTAAGCTTCAAACACAAAAATGCAAAAAGAAGTGATAGAGGAATAACGATGGACACCGTAACTGTAGTACGCCAATCTGCCATAAAAATAAGAACGATAAGGGTTACAAGAACGATACCTTCTATTAGATTATGCATCACTGTATGTGTTGTGAAATCCATTAAGGTATCTCTGTCATAGAAAGTCACCATCTTAACACCTTTTGGAAGTATTTTTTCGTTTAGTTCTCTAATTTTTGCTTTTACACCTACAAGAACTTCTCTGGGATTTTCTCCTTTTCTCATCACGACAATACCTTCCACAACATCGGATTGATTATTTAATGAAGCCTGGCCTACTCTAGGCATTGCGCTTTCTATAACATCTGCAACATTTTTTACAAGAATAGGGTTTCCGTTATCATTTTCTATGGTAATATTACCGATGTCGCTTATCGATTTTAATAAACCAATTCCGCGAACAACATAGGCTTGTCCGTTTTTTTCGATAACATCTCCACCAACATTGAGGTTACTTTTTGTAACCGCATCATACACTTGTAGTGGCGTAAGGTTATATTTATCTAATCTTCGCGGGTCTATACTCAACTCGAAAATACGATCTTGTCCACCAAAAACATTAATATCTGCCACACCAGGAACGCCACGCAAAGCTCGATCAACTATCCAATTCTGAATCGTTAATAGCTCTCTAGAATCTTTAGTTTTACTTTCTAAAGTATATCTAAAAATCTCGCCTGTTGGACCATAAGGTGGTTGAACTTCTGGTTCTGCACCATCAGGTAAATTGACAGTTCGAAGTTGGTTATTGACTTGATTTCTTGCGAAAGTATCTTCTACACCATCATCGAACAATATTTTCACGATTGAAAGTCCGAACATTGTGGTGCTTCGAACACTTGTTTTCTTCTGAACGGGACTCATCGCAAGTTCTATGGGTGTTGTTACAAAACGTTCAACTTCCTCTGCACTTCTGCCATTCCATTGGGTGATAATGACAATTTGAGTATTGGTAACATCTGGAAATGCCTCAATGGGCATGTTTTTAAAACTTATGAATCCTGCAACAGCTAACAAACCCACCCAAATAAAGGTGAAGACTTTATTCTTGAGCGAAAATGCAATAATATTTTTAATAAACTTATTCATGTCTTATTACTCAAAAAATTAACTGGTTAAAGATTTATAAATTAATAATTGATTGGTGGTAATGACTTTTTCACCTTCTTGAAGGCCTTCGGAAACATAAACAACCTCTCCAACTTGCTTTAAAACTTTAATTTCTCGAACGTTTACATCTGTTCGTGATTTAAAAACCACTACAAAATTTCTGTTGTCATCGAAAATTACCGCATTGGAAGGCACCGTAAGAGATTGATTGTTTTCTTGTCTTTTAACTTTTATGGTAGCTTTACTATCGGGAACGAGAAGTCCATTTGAGTTATCCAAAACTAGCCTCGCCTGCATGGCATTGGTGTGCGGATCTATGATTTTGAAAATTTTATCTATTTTTCCGTAAAAAACCTTGTCGGGGTAAGTTAAGGTTGTAACTTCAGCTTCCATACCTAAACTTATTTTATCGATATCGGCTTCATTAACATTTAAAATTGCCCAAACGTTTTTAGTATTAGCAACATCGAAAATATTATCGGAGCGATCACTTCTTAGTTGCATATCTTTGTTGATATTTTTTTGAACTATATATCCGTTAATTGGAGCGAGAACACTGTACACATTTCCTTTTTTAACATTGTAAACAGTACTTACTGCTAATGCTCTCTGCAATTGATCTTCTGCTTTTGTAACTTGACTTTGCGCTTCGATGACGTCTTTTTCGGTATTTAATTTTCCTGCATACATTTCTTTTGCCACGCGAAGGTTATTTCTGGCTACCGCTAGATCTGTTTTGGCGTTACTCACCTCCTGTTGAACTCCCGCCAACTCCGTACTTCTAATAGTTGCCAAGACCTGGCCTTTATGCACATAATCGCCGAGTTCTACATTTACGCTCAATACATTTCCGCCCACCAAAGGGTAAACATCGATATAAGAATTTTTATCGGCGCTAATTTTTCCATAAAAACTAAACTCATCCTCAACATATTTTTTCTCAACATCAGCAAAAGTCATTGTTTGAAGCATAGTATTGCTAAGTTCAAAACCTTTTGATTTGGTTTTATCGGGTTTGGCTTCTTCTTTTTGGGAACAAGAAAATATAGTTAAAAGTGCAAAGATTATATAAAAGTAATTTGATTTCATTTTTTAGTAGAATATTTGAGTTTGTACCAGTTGGTTGAGCTGTTCTTTGGAAATGATGATCTGCTTCTTCATTTCATAAACTTGGAGAATAGTTTTTCGGTAACTGTCCATAAAATCTGTAAAATCGATTAGGCTAACATTTCCATTTCTGAAATTTTTCAGCATACCGTTATACACGATGTTTAAATCATCCAAATCCTGAATACTCAACTGAAAATACTGTTGGTAGTTATTCTTCCAGGTTTGGTAAGCAGATTCTACTTGATTTTCAATAGATAATTTTTGCAATTCTGCATTTTTTTGATGTTGCTCTATGGCAAATTTTGCTTTTTCTACATTCCCTTTATTGCTTTTCCACAACGGAATTGGCATCCCAACCACCATATCAACTTCATTTTTGAAAGTTCCTCCGTTTTGACTGTACGCCATACCGAGGTTAATATCAGGTGTGTTCAATGATTTTTGCCATTGTGCGTATAACCTTCCGTTGTCTATCAATTTTAGATTATAAAGGTAGTCGACATTGTACTCAAGTGCTTTTCTTTTTAGATCTTCAATATCGCCGATGGGTTCTACTAGTAAGGAATTTTGCGCTTCGGTTTCCGAAATTTCGGGATCTATATTTTCTGTGATGCCCGTTAAAAGTTTTAAATTTTGTTGATATTCTAAAATGGAATTGTTGCTAGAAACTTTATCACTCCTTAATTGTATGACTTCAGTTTGTAAACGAACCTCGTCTTTTAAAGAAATATTCCCTTTTTTAGTCTGAATTTTATAAGCCGAAAGCAAATCATTCATATAACCTAAATGCCTGGTAATATTGTCGAGTTTCAGTTTTTCGAAATAAAGATTGTAAAAATTGGTTCGAAGTTGAGTTCTTAAATCAACTAAAAGTTGGGTAAATTGCAATTGTGCAAGCTCTTTATTGGATTTTGCAAAAGCTATTTCGTTCTTTTTCTTTCCACCGAGATATATAAGTTGAGAAATTTGCGCCTCTTTGGAACGTCCAACATCAAAAATCTTTTTATCCTCTGGATTTATAGTATTAAACTGAACGCTAGCTTGTGGGAGTTCCCAGATTTTGGCCTGTATAATATCGGCATCGCTCATGCTAATATTATATTGTTGCGCTAACAATTGCAAATTATTCTTTTCGAAAGAAGCCTCGCAATCTCGAATTGTCATGTTTTGCTGAGCAAGCAGCGTTGTACTGACTACAAACAAAAGGTATTTTACCCGTTTCATTTCATCTCATTTGAGACAAAAAAGCACTTATAATCTTAAAAGCGCCTTAAAAACAAATTAAAATAAGATTAAAAACAGAAAGCAGACAAAGCAAACAACTATATTACAGCCACTTAAAACATCAATCTGAATAAGTTTTCATTGTGCGATTTTACTTTATAGACAATATCCGCGTTATGGTATTCCAAAATTCGTTTGGTAATACGCAGTCCGAGTCCAGAGCCAATGGTATTTTGAGAATTATCACCACGCATAAAAGCCTCATAAAGTCTTTGTTGTTCGTCTTTGCTGAGCGTTTTTCCTTTAGAACAAACATCAACCACCAATCTGCCCTCTATTTCTAAAATAAGAATTTCAACTTTGTGATTGATGGAATAAATGGCTGCATTTTTTAAAAGATTAATGAAAACAATTTCTAACAAAGACTTAACCCCTCTAATTTCCAGAATATCTAATTCGGAAATTGTATTAGAAATTTGAAAATCCATTTGAAGTTCAGGAAAATTCTTTTCTACTTTTTCGAAAGATTCGAATATAACTTCATCAACTCTTATCAATTCATAAATTGAACTGATATTTTTTTTATCAAACCTGGTTAATAACAAAAGCGATTTTGTCAAATCGGACAATTGGTGTACATCTTTTTGCATCTGCTTCAGAGATTGCGTTACCTCTTGATCTTGTATGTCCTGTCGCAATAGATTTTCTAACTGAAAAGACATTCTCGTCAATGGTGTACGTATCTCGTGCGAGGCACTTGCTGTAAAATCTTTTTGAGACTGGAAAACATCATTAAGTCGCGCAATCATGGTGTTAAAAGATTTTGTCAAAACACCGATTTCGTCTTTAGAATTTTGCTCTGGAATTTGCGTTGTTAATTTGTGTGCTGTGATATCAGAAACTTGCTCATTAAGATCTTCCAAAGGGCGCAGAAGTCGTCCAACAATATAATAGCAGAATAACCAAAGCAAAAGACAACTCAAGCAATACGAGAAAATAAGAAGGTATTTTAAAAACTGTAATTTAGAATTTCCGTTAACGTCAATTGCAGTTGTTACAATATAATAATTTTTGCTATTGATGTTGCTAAGCACCGCATAAATTTCAGGATGAGATGATTCGTCATATACCACTTTTTTTTGATCCAAATCATCGAGAAGCGATTCGTTCCATTCGACATTTTGATCTTTAATTGTACTATAAATCAATTTTTTATTAGCATCAAAAATCAAAATTTTCTCATTGAGCAGGACATTATCAGAATTTTCATCAAAAAACAAAGGTGCTTCTTCTTCAAAATTTTTTGATTTTTCAATAAAAGTTACTGTGAAATCTAATCTTTTTCTGAATCTATCTTTGAACTCGTCTTTTCTAAAACCATTAAAAAGAATATAAATAATCACCATTACCAATCCAAATAATATTGAAAAGGCAAAACTTAGATTAAACGCTATTTTCCTTTTTAACGTCATCTATTGCACCAAGCTTAGGTAATACCCAAATCCAGATCTGGTATGGATAAGCTTCACAGGAAAAGCCTTATCAATCTTCTTGCGTAGGAAATTAATATACACTTCTACAGTATTGGTATTGGTACTAAAATTATGCTCCCACACCTCTTCCGTAATTTGCTGTTTCGACACTGTACGACCTTGCGCTTCTGCAAGAAAAACCAACAATTGGAATTCTTTCACCGTTAAAATAATTTCCTGATCTCCACGGAAAACTTTATGATCCGTCTTATTAATTTTAAGATCACCTATTGTAATAATTTCTTCCGCAGGGGTAACAGTGGCAATCTGTCGTCTCAACAAAGAATTGATCCTCATCAACAATTCCTCAAACTGAAAGGGTTTCACCAAATAATCGTCTGCTAACCTAGCATAAGCTTCCTTCTTATCAGAAAGATCACCATAAGCGGACAAAATAATTATTGGCGTTTTTATATCGGCTTTACGAATTATCTCACAAACTTCAAGACCATTAATTTTGGGAACATTAATATCAAGCAAATACAAGTCGTAGTTTTCATTTTGAGCTTCCGCTAAAAAAGATTCGCCATCATAGACTTTGTCACAGACAAAATTATGCGACGTCAAAAATTTGCAAAGTTCTTCTGATAAAACCAAATCGTCTTCTAATATTAATACTTTCATCCAAAAAATTTTCTTCAAATTAACAAAAATAAGCGCATAAAAAAAATCCTAAATAAAAATTTAGGATTTTGAGAGCCAATATCGGGAATTGAACCCGAGACCTCTTCCTTACCAAGGAAGCGCTCTACCCCTGAGCTATATCGGCGATTGGGTAAAAAAAAATCACATTCCTGAAAGGTTTGTGATTATGGAGCGGAAGACGGGGGTCGAACCCGCGACATTCAGCTTGGAAGGCTGACGCTCTACCAACTGAGCTACTTCCGCAATTTTGTTTCCAAAAATGTTGGTAACGCTGCAAATTTAAAATAAAATTTTGAATTTGCAAACTTAATAAAAATGTGGGGAGAGCAGGATTCGAACCTGCGAAGCCGAAGCAACTGAGTTACAGTCAGTCCCATTTGACCGCTCTGGAATCTCCCCGCGTTATTTTTATTAGAGCCTCCAGAGGGATTCGAACCCACGACCCCGAGATTACAAATCACGTGCTCTGGCCAACTGAGCTATGGAGGCATTTTATTTTTAAGAACTCTTATCTTGCTTTGGTTAAGCGGTTGCAAATATAAAAACTTATTTTCTTATTTCCAAAAACTTTTTAAAGTTTTTTTATTTATTATTTTTTAGAAATCGTTCTAAAAGCTAATAAAACTGAGGATTCCAAAAGATCTTATGTTCTGTTTTGCGAGTGCAAATATAACATAGATTTCTTGAAATCCCCAAATTTTTTCTTAAGTTTTTTCAAACTTTTTTTCTAAGCTAATTCTTTTTTCTTGATTAACAATTTCTTAGCTGTTTCTGCACACAGGTCTAGACTCTCTTCAAAACTAGCGCAAGTCTTCTTAACAACGATATCATCTCCTGGAACTTTTACAATAAGTTCTGTTGTTTTGTTTTCTTTGTCGGAGGTATTTTCAACTTTTAAGAACACTTGACACTCGACAATCTTGTCATAAAACGTATCTAGTTTGTTTAATTTTTTCTCAATTCTTTCTTCTAATGGTTCGTGAGGTGTCAACCCCATTGCTTGAACTGTGATTTTCATAACAACATTTGTTTTAAAAATTAATATTATGGATGTGAGGGTGTATCACTTTCTCCCTGTTTTTTGAGCGCTCTTGGGTGCGCATTATTAAAGACCTTCTTCAGCTGTTCAATATTAGCATTAGTATAGACTTGTGTCGATGCTAAACTTGAGTGTCCCAAGAGTTTTTTTACTTTCGAAATCTCTGCCCCGTTATTAAGAACATGTGTAGCAAAGCTATGTCGCAAAATATGAGGACTTCTTTTCTCCTTTGTAGTAACAAGACTAAGGTACTTATTTACGACTGAATAAACAAATCTTTCTCCGAGTTTTTTGCCCTTTTTATTAACAAAAAAATAATCCTGATGTTCGGCATTTGGTCGACGAATTTGTAGATAATTTAAAAGCTCTTTTTTTAATTCTTCAGAAATAGGAATTATGCGTTGCTTATTCCCTTTACCCGTTACTTTAAACTCTAAAGCCGTAAGATCTACATTTAAAAATAAAAGATTACACAATTCTGCCTTCCGCATTCCTGTTTGGTACAACGTTTCTATAATTAACTTGTCTAAAAGGGAAATTGTTGTTTTATCTTCTATTTCTGTTTTTAAAGTTTGCATTTCCTCCAGAGAAAAAGGGCTTTGTTTTTCTGCATAAAACTTCAAGGATGAGATACTTTCCATAGGTGAAATATCGATCTCACCGATTCTTAATAAATAGAGATAAAAACTTCGCAATGATGACAATTTCCTATTAATGCTTCGTTTGCTGAGTTGCACTTCACTAAGCCGGACAATAAAATTTCGGATAACTTTTTTGTCAACATGCTGCAACTCTGTTGTTGCTTCTGTTTCTAAAACAAAATTGAGAAAATCCTCTAAATCTTTTTGATAAGAAGTTATGGTATGAGGCGAATATCGTTTTTCGACACGAATGTAGTCGATAAATTTTTCTAACATGAAAATAGGTGACGGGTATAAATACAAAAATCACTCTCAAATATACGAATTCGAGAGTGATTAATATGCGTAGCTAAAGAAGTTTTAAGCTTGTTCTTCTTTGCTTTGTTCTCTTTGTTTGTGAGCTGCTTTTTGTAGAGCTTGTCTGTTCAATACAGAAGGTTTAATAAATTGTTGTCTTGCTCTTAGTTTACGAACAACACCTGTTTTATCAAATTTTCTTTTGTACTTCTTTAAAGCTCTGTCGATAGACTCTCCGTCTTTTACTGGAATTATTAACATATTTTACATCTCATTTTGAGTTGCAAAAATATTAATATTTTTTGACTTTGCAAATTTTATTTTATTTTTTTGAGTATTTTCTATAATTATCTGCAAATTGCGTGAGCGATGCTAGCGAAAATCCTTTGGGGGTGGCGCGAGGCGGCGGAGCGTAGCGGAGCCGTCCGAGCGTCACCCCAAAAGATTGTAGCGAACGTAGCGACCCGCATGTTAACTGCTTAGGAAGCCAAAGGCTTTGCTAAGGATAACAAAGGGACACGCCATAAAAAAACTCCTGATTGCTCAAGAGTTTTATTGACTTTATGCTTTGATGTACATCGCTTTTTTAATTTCTTCTTTAACTTTTTCAAGTTTTGGAAACCACTCCGCAAATAAAGCTGCAGAATATGGCGCTGGAGCATCTGGCGTGGTAATTCTCTTAATCGGCGCATCCAAATAATCGAAGGCTTTCTGCTGAACCATATAGGTAATTTCTGATGCTACGGACGCAAATGGCCAAGCTTCTTCCAAAATCACTAATCTGTTTGTCTTTTTCACAGATTCTAAAATCGTATCATAATCCAAAGGTCGTACAGTTCTAAGATCGATAACCTCTACAGAAATCCCGTCTTTCTCCAAATCAGCAGCGGCTTGCATCGCCAACTTCATAATTTTTCCGAAAGACACCAAAGTTACATCTTTACCTTCTTTTTTGATATCTGCTTTTCCGATTGGAATATAGTATTCTTCTTCTGGAATTTCCATTTTGTCACCATACATCTGTTCTGACTCCATGAAAATAACAGGATCATTATCCTGGATTGCTGTTTTCAAAAGTCCTTTTGCATCGTAGGGATTAGATGGCACCACAACTTTAAGACCTGGACAGTTGGCATACCAACTTTCAAAAGCCTGAGAGTGCGTTGCTCCTAATTGTCCTGCAGAAGCAGTGGGCCCACGGAAAACAATTGGGATATTCCATTGTCCACCACTCATTTGGTACATTTTAGCAGCGTTATTGATAATTTGGTCAATCGCAACCATAGAGAAGTTGAAGGTCATATATTCCACAATTGGTCTATTACCATTCATCGCAGAACCTACTGCAATACCAGTAAAACCAAGTTCGGCAATTGGCGCATCGATAACTCTTTTTGGACCAAACTCGTCCAGCATACCTTTTGAAGCCTTGTAAGCTCCGTTGTATTCGGCTACTTCCTCTCCTACTAAATATATGGATTCGTCCTTGCGCATTTCTTCGCTCATAGCTTGAGCAATGACTTCACGAAAAGTATATTCTTTCATGTATTGAAAAATTTAGACTACAAAAATATAGATTTTTTTTTATTATTCACCTAACATAAAAAAGCAAGCCCAAAAAGAGCTTGCTAAATTTCTATAAAAACGCAATATTAATCTGCTTTTTGCCAAGTTTGAGTTCTTCCTAATAAAGAAATTCCCATATAACCTCTTACATTAAGCTTATCGCCATCTCTTGTAATCGTGCACTTATAGGTTTTTCCATTTTTAGGATCTGTAATTGTTCCTCCTGTGAACTCGCTTCCATCTTTTGATAAACCGCGGACAACTTCCATACCTAAAATTGGTTTTCCTTTTCTGTCATCTTTACAACCTGTACAATTAGGATCTGCAGGTTTTATCAGCAACTGTACAACTTTTCCGTAATACTTTCCATCGGATTTTTTAAATATCTCAACATAGGATTTTGCCTTTCCTGTTTCGTCATCAATCGTTTTCCATTTTCCTTCGATTTGCGCAAAAGACATTGCGCTAATGAATATTGTTGCGAAAGCAAGCATGATTTTTTTCATAATTTTAAATTTTATAACAATGTTATGATAAAGGGATCTTGTTAAAGTTAAATTAACTTTGGATAAAAATAAATAAATATTCTATACCTACAAGCTTTTTTTAATTATAGAATCTAAAAATGATATGCTATTAATACAATTTTCGATTAATAACACGATCCATATAATCTTGATACCAAGCTTTTACCTTTAAAAGATCAAACTCTTGTTGTTTAGACCTTGGCTGATTAATCAGATTTTCTGTAAGCCCCAAATCCGCTTTATTATAAATCCCAATTACATCTTTGCCATCGAAAGTATAAATGTAATCGCCGATAATCATTTGTTCTTGTATCGAATTAGAGTTCACAATAATATTTGGTTCTTCTTTATCGGACACCAAACTTCTTCCCCAACTTCGTATTGATTTTTTATACCCCATCAAATCTGCTAAAGTTGGGTAAATATCAATTTGTTGTACAAAACGCTTGTCAACACCTTCTAGTTTATATTTCGGATTTGGGGAATAAAACAACATCGGAATTGCAAAACGGTTCATTGCTTTTTGATATTCATCATAATGTATCATATTGGTATGGTCCGCGGTTATCACAAAAATTGTGTTTTGGAACCAAGGTTTTATAGAAGCCGTTTCAAAAAATCTCTTCAAAGCCATGTCGGTATATTGCATCGGCTCATGAATTGCCAAAGGTCCTTTTTTAAACTTCCCATTATATTGTTCCGGAATCTTGAATGGATCATGAGAAGATGCTGTGAAAATCGTTGACATAAATGGTTGCGTTTTCCCAATATTATTTGCGAAATACTGGAAGAAAGGTTCGTCCCAAATAGCCCAAATCCCATCAAAATCCTCATCATTATTATACTCATCTTTCCCAAAATAATGTTTGAAACCAAGAATATTTCCAAAACCTTGGAATCCCATACTGCCATTGGGCGCACCATGATAAAAACTCGTGTCATACCCCATATCATTCGCTACAGAAACGATAGATTGAATTTTTTGATTGGAATAAGGCGAAGACGTAAAAGCGTCCGTCAAACTAGGAATACCTGCCAAAATAGAACTCATCCCATGAATGGATTGACGACCATTAGCAAAAGCATTAGTGAAAATTAAACTATGCTGCGCCAAACTATCCACAAACGGCGTGTAAGACACATAATTTTTAATATTTGATTCTTTATTAAAAGCGCCAGAATATTCTTTTCCAAAACTTTCTACAATAAAAATAACAATATTCGGCTTTTCCTCAACTTCGCGTTCATAATATTTATATGGCTGAATTTCCTCAGTAATAAACGCTTCATCAACAAAATGTACGAGCTTAAAACTATTGGTATTTATAGTTCTAAAAAACGAAAAAACACTATTGAGAACAACATTTGCTAAAGTTGGATTCTTGACATGTTTGTTAGCATCAACCAGATTAATGGGTCTTGTACTGTGTTTAAAATCGCCGCGAATACCACCAACAACCAAAGTCGCCGTTACACACAACATCAAAATGCTTGACACAAAATAAACAACTAAATTCTGAGGTTTTCGATAATTGACTTTAACAGGTTTATACAAAAACACCCAAAAGACCATACAAACTATAAAACTTATTGGCACAAGCGGGCTTTGCAAAATCCCATTGAAAAAGACTTTCCAAAGATTTGACTCGTGTTCTACAACAGACAAAACCGACGATGTTAAACGTGATTGACTGAATTTAAAATAAACAAAATCACCAAAGTTGAAAGAATATGCAATTCCGTTTGTTATAAAATACCACCAACACAAAAATTTTTGATATCCAGCTTTTGTATTGACAACAATAGGGACCAAACTCAGCAAGATAAACACCGAATTGACATACAAAATCGCTGTTGTATCGAATGCCGTACCGTAATATGAAATGCTAAAATAATCGCCAATACTATCTATCGGCAACAAATCTTTATTAAAAATCCAAAACAAAAATCTTGCGATTTGATAGAAAAAAAACACTAACGCAAGGCGATATATCAGGACCAAAAATTCCTGCCATCTAACATCTTTCATCTTGCAAAAATACAGATTTTAGTATTTTAGAAACAGAATCATCTATTTTCTTTACAGAATTCTTAGATGGCCGAACTCAATATTTTGTATTTTTGTCTCATGAATTTCATTAAAAACAACCTAGCCAACGCTTTTACGCTTGCCAATTTATTTTCTGGTTGCGTAGGTGTCATCCATTTATTAAACAACGATTACAAAACAGCAGGCTTTTGTCTAATCCTGTCTTTGGTGCTGGATTTTTTCGATGGATTTGTAGCGCGTGCGTTAAAATCCAACAGCAATCTTGGCGTACAACTGGACTCGTTAGCGGACATGGTGAGTTTCGGATTTTTCCCGGGCGTTGTCCTTTACAAATTTTTGGAAGTCTACGGTCATACCGCTTTCGGAATCGATTTTCCTTTTGAGATCAAATATCTAGGATTTTTTGTGACTTTATTTTCGTGTTTACGATTGGCGATTTTCAATCTGGACGAAGAGCAAACCTATTATTTCAAAGGTCTTAATACGCCGACTAATACTGTATTTTTATTTGGTTTATACTTTTTAAATCAAAATCAAATTGCTAGTAACACAGCATCCTTTTTAGAATTAAATAATATTCTAAATGCGGAGGTATTAATCGTTTTAACCATCATTTGTAGCTGGCTTTTGGTAAGTCCTATTAAAATGATTTCAATGAAATTCAAGTCGATGAAATTGGAAGACAACCATCCAAAATTGGCTTTATTAATTGGCGGAATCATCTTGTTAATCGCATTAGGCGTCAATGCTATTCCGTTTTTGGTGATTTATTATATTCTCATTTCGTTAGTATTTCAAAAACAACTTAAATAGATCTAAAGTCTAAAAAAATTAATTCATAATTCATAACTAAAAAAGAATGAATCTCAAATTATATAAACCCCTTTGCGTTTTCGATTTAGAAACAACAGGAACCAATGTTTCTACCGACAGAATTGTTGAAATGTCTATTCTAAAAGTTAATCCAGACGCTTCTAAAGAAACCAAAACGTGGTTGGTAAATCCTGGAATGCCAATTCCGGAAGCTTCAAGCTTGGTACACGGCATCTATGACAAAGATGTGATGAATGCGCCTAGCTTCAAAGATATCGCTCCAAAAATTTTAGAAATGATAAAAGATTCGGATTTGGGTGGTTTCAATTCTAACCGTTTTGACATTCCTGTTCTGGCAGAAGAATTACTTCGTGCAGGAATGGATTTTGACCTTAACAAGCACAAATTTGTTGATGCACAAACGATTTTCTTTAAAAAAGAACCGCGTAATCTTGGCGCAGCTTATCAATTCTATTGTGGAAAAACTTTAGAAAATGCACATTCTGCCGAGGCGGATACTTTAGCAACTTTCGAAGTTTTGGATGCTCAAATCGCAAAATACGAGGATCTTCCAAATGACATCCAAGGTCTCAGCGAATATTCTTTCCATCAAAAAAATGCTGACTTAGCAGGTTTTATCGGTTATAATGATAAAAATGAGGAAACTTTCAACTTCGGAAAATACAAAGGACAAACGGTAAAAAGCGTTTTCCAAAAAGACCATGGCTATTACGGTTGGCTGCAAAATGCGGACTTCCCATTGTACACGAAAAAGATATGGACAAAAATCCAATTGATGAGCAAATTTTAAAATCCAATCATGAAAATAATCTGCATAGGCCGCAACTATTCTGAACACGCCAAAGAGCTAGGAAACGAAATTCCCGAAAATCCTGTCATTTTTATAAAACCCGACACAGCGGTTCTTAAAAAAGATACAGACTTCTATATTCCCGAATTCAGCAAGGATGTGCATTACGAATTGGAAGTGGTTGTTAAAATCTCAAAAGGCGGAAAATATATCCAAAAAAATAATGCTTCCAAACATTATGATGAAATAGGATTGGGCATCGATTTTACAGCGCGTGATCTCCAAAGTCAACTGAAAGCAAAAGGTCTTCCTTGGGAACTTTCAAAAGCTTTTGATGGTTCTGCTGTTGTGTCTGAATTTCTGAATAAAGAGGATTTTAATCTGGAATCGCTTCAATTCTCTTTATCGAAAAATGGTGAAAAAGTCCAAGATGGCAACACGAATGATATGATTTTTGATATCGACAGCATTATTGCATTTGCTTCTCAATACTTCACATTACGCGTGGGCGACCTTATCTTTACAGGAACACCAAAAGGTGTCGGAAAAGTTGAAGAAAACGATATTTTAGAAGGTTTTCTAGAACACAAAAAACTTATATCACTTCGTATCCAATAATTATTTAATAAAGAATTACTATCTTTATAAAGAGAAAATGATTAATTAAAAATTAATAGTATTAAATTATTAATTCGCAATTAACATCAAATATTTCAAATAGTTATAACCTTGAAAAATATTTCACCATGAAAAATATTATTCTTCCAATCGATTTTTCTGATAGCACCGACAAGCTTATAGATTATGCTATTTCTTTCGCTAAAGATGTGACTGCAAAAATCCATCTTATCCACGTAAGTCCAACTGATATTGGATTTGTAATAAGTGACATGGGCTATCAATACTTCCCCGAAGTTGAGGAAAACGAGTTGAAATACGAATTAAAAGAACTCAACCGACTAGAACAATATGTAATTGCACAAGATATTGATGCAACCCATATTCTAAAACAAGGTAATGCAGCGGAAGTTATTATGGATTATGTCAAAGAAAAAAATGGAGATTATATTGTCATGGGTTCTCATGGAAGAAGTGGGATTTATGATGTTTTTGTAGGTTCATTAACAAAAGATCTAACTAAAAACGCAAACATCCCTGTCGTTGTTGTCCCATGTCGAAAAGAAAAATAGTGGTACTAAAACCATATTCCTAATAGATAAAACAAAGCCTACATTATTAATAATGTAGGCTTATATTTAATATAATCAATTTATTTAACCTTCGTTTTTGTAAAGTTTGGGATCGTAGTAAGGGAATTTGCCTTCTGTTTCAGAATGATACTCTTTATCCTTATCACCACCTAAAGTAACTACCAAAATGTAGCACCAATAAATGAAAAATCCAGAAGCTACGATAAATAGCACCCAGTTTATGATATTTCCTGCAAAATCAAAGAACCCGAAAGTCCATGTGAAAACACTACCTAAGAACAACCAGAAAGATGTCATTGCTTTTCTTTTTTTAAATTAACTTTGCACAAATTTATAAAAAATGTTTCGATTACTTTCTAAAGAAAGCAATATTTTTTCAATTCCCGTTTATATCGGTTTTCTACTGCTTATCATCATTGCATTCAACGCTATGGATATCAACAGGTTAGACGCTATATCCGCTGTTATTACATTTGCTGGGATTTCGTTGGGATATTTTTTATTTAACAAGCTGGACCTTACCTATCAGACACATTTACCTTTATTCCTTTACACTTTTTATGTGTTTGCCTTTTATCCAGGAGACCTCAGCATTGGTCTGGCTATCACACTTTTGATCAACTCTTTTTTACTTTTAATATTAACCTCAACCAGCGACAAGCTGAGAAAAGGCTCTTATCTTCTGGTTGGCGCCTTGCTGTGCATCAACTATTTGTTTCTACCCATTTTTTGGCCTTTAATCTTCTTTGTCATCATCCATATTTTTGTAACTTCTGGAAAGGCTTTGGCCAATTTGTTTCGCTTATTTTTTGGAGCTTTGTTGATTCTAATCATCTATTTCAGCGTGATGTACTGGATGGATTACGAAAGTTGGGATAATAAATATTGGCCTTTGAGCGCCAATTTCAAAATGGTGAACGAGTTTTCGAATCTCTATTTTATAACGCCTATTATTTTAATGATAATCTATGCGGTGTTGGACCACTTCAGACATTTCAATGAGAAAAGTCCTACCAGCAAATATAAATATACTTTTTTGCTGCTTTTTTCCTCCGCATTTTTAATATCCATAATTTTGTACATGGGAACTTATTACGAAATGCTATTGGTACTAGGTCTTCCTGTAAGTATTATTTTAAGCCGAATGCTAAAGTTTTTTCCTAAATATTGGATGCAAGAACTTGGACTTTGGACCATCATTATGTCGCTGTTTTTGTTTAAAATAGCACCTTATATATTTCAAATTTAGATATGATTCAGTTAGATGATAAATTAATTTCCGAAGATATTTTTTCTGAGGAATTTGTATGCAACCTTTCCAAATGCAAAGGTGCATGTTGTGTAGATGGTGACACTGGCGCACCGCTTGATGAAGACGAACTTCCTATTTTAAAAGAGATTTTCCCGAAGATAAAATCTTATCTACGACCAGAAGGCGTTTTGGCAATAGAAGAACAAGGCACGCATGTTATCGATAACGAAGGCGATCTTGTAACGCCATTGGTTAACAATGCAGAATGTGCTTATGTTATTTTTGATGAAAAAGGCTGGACAAAATGCGGCATCGAAAAAGCTTATGAAGACGGGATTATCGATTGGAAAAAGCCGATCTCCTGTCACCTCTATCCCATACGTGTTACCAATTACAAAACCTTCACAGCACTTAACTACCACGAGTGGCCTATTTGTAACGACGCTTGTACACTAGGAAAAGAATTAAAGGTTAAAATTTATCAGTTCCTTAAAGAACCTTTGACAAGAAAATATGGCACCGAGTTTTATCAAAACCTAACGGACGCTGCCGAAGAGTGGGAAAGAGAATTTAATTCTTAACAAAAAAATAAAAGAAGCGCTATAAGCCGGATTCTGTGCCCTCCCAAAAGAGGGTGCTTGTTATTTATCTGATTTGCAAATTACTCTGCAACTTTAGCTGCTTACCCCTCGCCAACGACCGAGCCGACCTTAACTGGCGATATACTTAGCATTGCACCGCATAGAGTTTACCTGGTTTCACTACAGCCGAACTGTACCTGCTTTCTGTTGCACTTGTCCTACGCTCGCGCGTGACGGATGTTATCCGCTATGCTGCTCTGTGGTGTCCGGACTTTCCTAGCCTCCCGAAGGATTCTCAACAAGCCGCACTTCTTTTATGCGCCAAAAGTATTACTTTTTAAGCTATATAAAAAAGTTTTTTATTCAATAAATTAATCACTGCTGTCAGCTTTTTTTAACAACAAACGCTTGAGATGCGAAAATAGCAAGCTTGGTATCCATCAAAAGCAAGCTTGTTAATGGGCAATAGCAAGCTTGTCATCGGGTCATGACAAGCTTGCTATTTTTTGACCCTCGCAAAGCCGCTCTAGCAGGGCTTTACAGAAGGGCTAATTTTTGATTTTAAAAAACAATTTAATGACATGTTTTTAGGCTTAAAAAAAATAAAACCCCAAAGCTTTTAAGAGAACTTTGAGGTTTATAAATATAGTGTAGATATAGTAAATATTAAAGCTTATAAGTCAATGTAACATAGAAATTACGTGGTGCAATTGGATTAACCGAGTAGTTCTCGTGTACGTTATAATTAACGACATCAAAAATGTTATTAACTTTGGCCTGAATCATGAATTTCTTCCACTCGTAGCCTGCTGAGAAATAGACCGTCGTATAGTCTTTCAGTTCAAAAATGCGACTTACGCCATTACGGCCATCCAGGCTAGAAGAGCCACCGTTTTTGGTATCGTTCCACCCGGCAAGACGATCACCGATATAATAGGCTCCTGCACCCAGTTTAAGCCCTTTTAGCTGGTCTGTGAATTTATAAAACACCGACAAATTGGCTGTTGTAGCTGGTGTTCTTACCAATCTTTGTTTTTCGACATAGCCTGTTGTTTCGGGCGTATCCAGATAGACAGCGTTGTTGTACGAGAAACCTCCTATTATTGAAAGATTGGGTGTTGGGTTACCTGTAATATCCAGTTCTACACCGCGGCTTCTCATTTTGCCTGAGTATTCTTTTAACATGCCCGATGGATCAATTTGGTTGCCATTTTCATCCAAGGCATTTTGATAATAATTTTGATAAATAATTTGATAAACAGAAAGGTTGAGCGCTACTGCATTGTTCCAAAAATTCTTTTTCGCGCCTACTTCGTACTGATCGATATTGGTAGGTTTCAAGCCTTCATTATTAATATCTATCCCAACATTATTTGAAAAGGAATTGGTATAAGTTGCAAAAATGGACAAGTTATCATTCGGCATATATACAAGTCCTAGCTTAGGAGAAATAGCTTGGTCCGACGTTTGCGAATTTTTGACAATTGTCTTACCATAAGCCTTTCCTGCTACGGCATATTGTGTTTTTAAAGACGGCATGTTTTCAACATACGACCAACGAAGTCCTGCAATAACTTTGAAGGTTTTGCTAAGGCTAATGAAATCTTGTGCATAAACACCGAGTCTTCTTGATGTTGTTCTGGTTTTGCCAAAAGTTTTTGAGTCTGGCATGGTTCCCGAAACCCAAGTTGATGGATCATCCAGATACAGCAAGTCTGTTGGGCTTCCGTTATTCCCGTAGATATAGGATGTTCCGTATTCTTTATTATTAGCAGGATTAAAGAACGTGAACGAATCCGATTGTCCAAAGTCGCCATCGGCACCTATTAGAACTTTGTGCCCAATTTTTCCTGTATTAAATTCTCCATTTAAGTTAACCTGAACAGATCCGTAGTTTTGCTCGCTATATGTTTTGGAAAGATTTCTTTTATATCTATATCTGTTATCAGCCGTTGTTTCCCAAGAAACCCGCTCTGTTGAGAAATAGTCTTTCGTATAATTTTGGTAAGATGCAATTGCGTCTAGCGTCCACTTATCGCTTAACTGGCGTTTGTAAGTAACAGTGGTTGACGTTTGTTGAACATTTTGATACTGCCAAGGTGTTCCCAAAAAAGCATTTATAGGAAGCATATCATTCAGTTTATAACTCTTATCGGTATTAATGATACTTCCGATTCCAAAATCAGGCGTTGAATCATTTTTAAGATAATCCGCTTCAACAATCAATTGGGATTTCTCTCCAAGATTAAATATAAATGATGGATTAACATAGAATTTATCCGAACTAACAATATCTCTGAAACTATCAGCATGTTCATACGCCATATTGATTCTCGCAGCAACATTTTTAGAAAGTGGTCCATAGACATCGACTGTTGGCTTGTAGCTATTCCAACTTCCCACGTTCATACTAGCACTTCCTCCAAAGTGGAAACGAGGTTTTTTAGTAATCATATTAATAACACCACCAGCAGCGGTATTGCCGTACATCATCGCGTTGGCACCTTTAAGAACCTCAACACGCTCTAGTCCAGAAATTTCTGGAAAAACACCACTGTTAACGCGACTTCCGTTTTTGAAAATATTGTCGTTTCCTAAAATAAAACCTCGCCCACCAAAACTATCTTGCGAGTTTCCACGAGATGATGTGATATAAACGCCATTTACATTTTGTAAGACATCGCTTAACTGTTTGGCTTGTTGTTCTTCAATAACTTCATGGGTTACAATTGCAATAGGTTGTGGCGTTTCCATCATCGTGAGATTGGCCTTATACGACAGAGGTTTTGCTTTGTTTGGATTACCAGTTTTATGCAAAAGCACATCTTCAATCTGTTGAATCCTTGCTGTATCGCTTACGACTTCATATTTCATCTGGCCAAATGCGAAACCAGAAATTGTGATTAAACCTAATGCAATTATATTCTTATTCATTGTTATACTTATTTAGAAAGATTTAAAATAACAATGCGAATTTAGGAATTCTTAACTTTTAGACAAATTTATTTTTAACAATTCTAAATAAAAACACAAACAATAATGCAAGTAATTGATTTTCAAATACAAACAAAACATGATATTTCTCAACAAAAACTATTGAGAATAAAATAAAATATGAAAACTCGAAAAATTAGTTTCGGAAAGCTTGCATATCAAGCTTTAGAGAAAAGAAGTTTGAATAAAAATTGGAACCTCCAATTCCGGAATTCGTAATCGCATAGTCCAAAGTAAGGCCTTTATATTTAATACCTATACCAGCGCTTGGCTGAAAAGAAACTTTCCTTTTTAAACTTTCAATATCTGTAATATTACTGAACTGATTAACACCCAATCTCACAAAAACCATATCTTGGAATGCTAGCTCAGCACCAGCATAAGGTGTAATACTTGCAAAATCTGTTGATATTAAAGAAGGCGTTTTAGCAAAATCAATATTAAGTCCAGCTTCTGGCAAAAGTTTCAAATCTCGGTTGATTTCAAAAAGGCGACTCGCTCCGACATTCAGCTTTGGCATTGTAATTTCCAACTTGTCGGCTGGCGCTGGGTTAAATTCTTCCCCATTGACAATAGTTGACAATTCTTTTTCGTTAATCGTCCAGAAATTGACTGTTGTCGTGGCATCGCGCAACATTGCACCATAGTTCCAACCATTATCTGTTTTATAAATTGCACCAAGATCGAACCCGAATCCATAGCCACTCGCGAATTTTCCGATATTACGATACACGATTTTTGCATTAACCCCGATATTCAATCGGTGATTTCCAGATGGATTAAACGCATAAGACAAAATCGCGGCGTAGTCTGCAGTCGAAAAAGATGAAATTTTATCATAATCGATATTGCCTTCTGGATCGATCATTTGGGTTGTGTTAAGAATATTATCAACCCCTAAACGTACCAAAGAAATCCCAAAAACACCATTCTCAACAGATTTGGCAAAAGCAACATAATCGTATTTGGCAATCGATTCAAAATACTCGGCATGCATTGCGGAGGCTTGCCAATCGCGTTCTACACCATTAAGCCCTGCGGGATTCCACATCGGCGCATAGACATCTTCTTGATTTGAGATTACCGCACCGCCCATACCAAGACCACGTGCGCCAGCGCCAATGTTTAAAAATTCATTAGAATACTTACGAATGATTTGGGCATTCGACAAACTAATAAGCAAAAGGCATATAAAAAATAAATGTTTCTTCATTAATCTATTGTCTTGTTGGCTTCGACTGTTGCTAGTTTTTTTCTTCTTTTGGACTTTATCAAACCATTAACTACGATGGATAAAATCATAACAGCAGAAGCGATATAAAATATCGGACTCATATGTTCTGACGCGCCAAAGATAAAAAAAGCTAATATAATCCCATAGACCGGTTCAAGATTAACTGTTAATATCAACGTAAATGGTGAAATATACTTCATCAGTTTAATACTTTCAAACATCGGATACGCCGTAAACAAACTCGCTAATAAAATTACTAACGCATAATCATGCATACTTATTTCGTTAAGGAAAGATAATTGTCCTGTTAGCAAAAAAAACAATGAAATAATCGCCCATCCACCAAATATCTCATAGAAAATAATATTACCAGACGATACTTTGCCATACATTTTACCATTAAAAACAGAAAAAACAGTTCCACACAAAGCACAAATGATACCGTAGAAAATCCCCAATTTGTATTTCATTTCAGCATTGAAAATGAGTAAAATGCAGCCAACAATAACAATCCCAATCAATATTTCCAGCCAATCTATTTTTCTACGAAATACAATAGGCTCTATAAAAGCGGCAAACAATGTTGACAGGGACAAACACGACAAGGCTATAGAAACATTCGACACCTTTATCGACTCGAAAAAGAAAAACCAATGTGCCGCCATTACGCTACCAATACCAATTAACCTCAGCAAGTTTTTGCGATCTACTTTCAGACTTTCTTTTTTAATAAATCTTAAATAAATAAATAAAAAAAATGCTGTAAAAAGCATCCTATAAAATACCAATAACGCAGCATCTATCTGAATTAATTTTCCTAAAATAGCGGTGAATCCCCACAAAAAAACAATGAGGTGTAATCTAACGAGATGCGAACTTAACATTATGTAAAAGTATTGTAAAAACTTAATGCAAACTTATAAATAATAAAAGTATTTTTGCAAAAATAAAAGTATGGAATTTCTACAAATATTCGCCTCAGTAGATGCGCTCATCGCACTACTCACCTTAACTTTTCTAGAGATAATCCTCGGGATAGACAACATTATTTTCATCTCAATAGTTACTGGAAAATTACCACAAGACCAACGCAAGCGTGCAACCAGAATAGGACTTTTCCTTGCCATGTTTATGCGTATCGCTTTATTATTTGGGATCACTTGGCTCATCGCTATGAAAGCATCGCTCTTTAGCATCAATTGGGGTTGGTTCAGCGCAAACTTCACGGGACAAGCCCTGATACTTTTTGCCGGTGGTATATTCCTGATTTATAAAAGCACCAAAGAAATCCACGAAAAAGTGGACAACAAAGGCGAACACGAAAAAGAATTAGCCACAAGTTCTGGCGCAAAATCTTTCGCAAATATCATTTTCCAAATCCTTTTAATCGACTTGGTATTCTCGGTTGATAGCATCTTAACGGCAGTCGGGATGACCAATGGCGTACAGGGCGCACTACCTATTATGATAACTGCCGTTGTCATTTCCGTTGGTGTTATGATGTTGTTCGCGGTGCCAGTCGGTAATTTTGTTAATCAAAATCCATCTATCCAGATATTAGGTTTGGCCTTTTTAATTTTGATTGGTTTTATGCTTTTAACAGAAAGTATGCACCTATCAGGCGCGATTCTTGGCGGACAAGAAGTGGGCGCAGTGCCAAAAGGCTATTTGTATTTTGCCATATTCTTCTCTCTCGTTGTCGAATTCCTCAACATGAGAATGCGTAAGAAAAAAGCTTAAATTTAAAATCAAATCATAGTCCCCACTTTCTCCATTGACAAGTGGGGACTTTTTTTATAAGCTCTACGTTCAACAATCATGTAATGTCAATTTCAAAAATACAGAACCACATAATTTTAGTTTTAAGGAATTCGATCTAGATATTAATTAAATTTCTTGTTGTTTTTAAAAGTTTAAAAAATCCTCCAACCCAAATCTTGGACTCGCCGACCTTTAGATTTAGGTTCCAAATAGAAGCCTTGCTGTTAATTAATGAAAATTATAGGTTAATAACCGAAAACTTGCGCTTAATAGCGTTTAATTTTTGGGGAACTAAGCTTAAATTCAGGCTTCATAAATCAAAATTTCTGGTCCAGAACCCCAAATTTTGAGTTCACAAAGCCAAAGGCTTGTATTTTTTACGCCAACACATCTATCTATAACCACAACGGATATGTTCTCAACCACAAAAATCACGTATATAAGCCCAAATTATAAGCAATAAATTTTAATTAAAGCTTCAAATTTTGTCCGTATCTATAAAAACGAGTATTTTTAAAGCAATAAAAATAAATAATGGATTTAGAATTCAATAAACGAGAAGACCAAAACAAGCTGAAACTTTCAGAAATAAACAGGCACTATAATAAAATCAAAAAAGGTGGCGGTGACAAGGCTTTACAAAAGCAACACGACCAAGGCAAATTAACAGCCCGCGAACGTATCGACTATCTTTTGGACAAAAACACAGATAGCATAGAAGTAGGTGCTTTTGCTGGCTATGACATGTATGAAGAACATGGCGGATGCCCTTCTGCTGGCGTTGTCGTGGTAATAGGTTATGTGTCTGGAAAACAATGTATCGTGGTTGCCAACGATGCTACCGTAAAAGCAGGCGCTTGGTTCCCGATAACAGGAAAGAAAAACCTTCGTGCACAAGAAATCGCTATGGAAAACAGATTGCCAATTATCTATCTTGTAGATTCTGCAGGTGTATATCTTCCTATGCAAGACGAGATTTTCCCTGACAAAGAGATGTTCGGGCGGATCTTCCGCAACAATGCAAAAATGAGTTCTGCAGGCATTGTACAGATTTCGGCGATTATGGGAAGTTGTGTTGCAGGTGGCGCTTACCTTCCGATAATGAGTGACGAAGCCATGATTGTTGATGGTACAGGAAGTATTTTTTTAGCGGGAAGCTATCTTGTAAAAGCCGCAATTGGCGAATCCATAGACAACGAAAGCCTAGGCGGCGCAACGACACATTGCTCTATTTCTGGCGTTACAGACTACAAAGCTAAAGACGACAAAGACGCTTTGGACCGTATCAAAACGATTATGAAATCTATTGGCAGCTACGACAAAGCTGGTTTTGACAGATGCGAAAGCTTTCCACCAAAAGAAAACCCAGACAACATTTTTGGCATTATGCCTGTTGGTCGTTCTGAGCAATACGACACGTTTGATATTATCAAATGCCTTGTTGACAATTCCGAATACGAAGAATACAAACCAGACTATGGGAAAAGCATTATCTGTTGTACCGCAAGAATCGATGGCTGGAGTGTAGGCATTGTCGCCAATCAAAGAAAATTAGTAAAAAGCGGTAAAGGCGAAATGCAGTTTGGAGGTGTCATTTATTCGGACTCTGCAGATAAAGCAACGCGTTTTATCGCCAACTGTAACCAGCGAAAAATTCCTTTGGTATTCTTACAAGACGTTACGGGTTTTATGGTAGGTTCTAAATCTGAGCATGGCGGGATTATTAAAGATGGTGCGAAAATGGTGAACGCCGTTTCCAACTCTGTGGTTCCGAAATTCACCGTCATCACAGGAAATTCTTACGGCGCAGGAAACTATGCCATGTGTGGAAAAGCTTACGATCCTAGATTAATCGTTGCTTGGCCTTGGGCAGAGCTAGCTGTTATGGGCGGACAACAGGCAGGAACTGTTCTTCTCCAGATCCAAGAATCTGCACTTAAAAAACAAGGAAAACAGATTACAGAAGAAGAACGCAAAGAGATTTTAGACAAAATTGTTGCTAACTACAACAAACAAATTGATCCAAAATATGCAGCAGCAAGATTATGGACAGACGCAATCATCAACCCAATAGACACCAGAAAATGGATAAGCATGGGTATAGAAGCCGCTAACCATGCACCAATAACAGAAAAATTCAATCTAGGTGTGATACAAGTTTAGAAATAACACAACAACAATAAAAAACACAATATGAAAAAAACTTTAAGCTTGGTTTGTATTAACCTAAGCCTTTTTGCTTTTGCACAATGTAACATCATTGGTCCTGGTATCATCAAAACAAATGAGAAAGCCAGCTATCGCATCGAAACCGAAAATGCACAATGTACGAATTGCTACAAATGGGCAATCCAAGAAAATAAGGATTTCATTAAGGGTGACGCACGAAAGAGCGCAATCGATATTATAGCAAATAGAGAAGCGAATGTTGTTTTATCTTTAGCGGTCTTAACCACGTCTGGCATTGAGCAATGCAGCCGTCACATTGACATCGCTGTCGCGGATCACAAAGTGTTTGATGAACATCCAGAACCTATTGATGAAAAGACTTGTGATATACCAAACCTAAATTACACAGAAGTAAAATATGCTTTGGGAAAACTTATTTTGATTCCCGAGCAAGACAATCCCGACTTTTCTTACACTTGGATTAGCACACTAAAAAATGCTGAAAAAATAGAATCCAAGGAAAGGAATCCTCAGTTTTCCTATTCGGATGAAAATCCAATAGAAACAATCCAGTTGGTTTTATCTTCTAAGAAGTGTACAAAACTGTCCATCAGAACTTATAAAGAAGAATTCTGGCAACAAAATCAATAGAAGCTTATCAAAGCCTTTCCATCGCGAAAGGCTTTTTTTTATAATATTAATTAAACTTTATTAATTAAATGTTTAATTTAATTAAAATGTTTTTTAACTTTGTTAAAGTAAAAATCAAACTATGGAAATGAAACTTCCTATTTTTTGTCCCAGTTGCGAATCTGCATTACGGGTTTCTCAAATGACTTGTAATAATTGTCCAACCACTGTGAATGGCGATTTTGATTTGCCTTTGTATCTAAAACTTAATAGAGAAGATCAAAATTTCATCTTAGAATTTTTCTTGAGCAGCGGCAGCATTAAAGAAATGGCGAAACAAGCCAATATCTCCTACCCTACAATGCGCAACAAATTGGACGACCTTATCGAAAAAATAAATTCATTAAAATCTTAAAACCATGAATTGGACTATACTCTTCAACCCTTTAGCAAAACTTCCTGCAAAACCCATTCTTCTTGTCGGAATTATTAGTGCCGTTATTGGCTCATTTATTTCGCAGTTCAATCATACTATATTTGATGGGTTAGTTGATGCGCACACTTATCAACTACTCACTTATACACAAGCCATTACAGCCAATTTGGTCAATATTATTTTGCCTTGTGTATTTTTATTTATTTTGGGGCGATTTATCAATCCAAAAACCAGAATGATTGATATTCTTAACACTTCTTTCCTATACAGAATTCCAATTTATATTATTCCGTTTGTTACAAGTTTTCCAAGTATGAAAAGCATCGAAGCTAAGATTAATGAACCTATGATGAGCATCAAAGATCTTCAGTTTTCATCCGACGAAATAACGATGCTTATTATTTTCTCCTGCATCAGCCTTGCCATTCTTGCATATGCGATTGCACTTTTGTTTATGGGATTCAAAACAGCGACTAATGCTAAAAAAGCTTGGCATTATTTGGCTTTTGTAGGTGTATTTATCCTTTGCGAGATTTTAAGCAAATTCATCATTCATTCTTTTTTATAAATTCAGAATTATGAAACAACAATTTTTAATATTAGCATTTTTATTGACGGTGTTTTTTATAAATGCCCAAAATATTATTGGTAGCTGGAAAGGGGAAATTGAATTTTCTGGACAAAAATTAACCTTAATTTTCAATCTAACAGGAAGTCCAGACAATCTAAAAGCTACTATGGACAGCCCAATGCAAGGAGCAAAAGATATCCCAATACAAAAAGCAAGTTTTATTGGTAAACAACTTAATATTAATGCAGAAAACCTAGGCATTACGTATTTAGGAATTTTAAAAGACAATAAAATCTATGGGAAGTTTATGCAAAGTGGATTGAGTTTTGATCTTATATTAACACCATTTGACACTAAAAACACTTCTGTTTTTAACCGTCCACAAACTCCAAAACCTCCATTTGATTATCCTATGGAAGAAGTAAGTTTTGTAAACCCAAATGATAAAAATATTTTAGCAGGGACTTTAATCCTCCCAAAAGACAAAAAAAACTTCCCTATCGTTGTTTTAATAACTGGTTCTGGAAAACAAAATAGAGATGAAGAACTATTCGGACATAAGCCTTTTGCTGTTATTGCTGATGATTTTGCGAAAAAAGGAATTGGAACTTTAAGACTAGATGACCGTGGAGTTGGCAGTTCCAGCGAAGGAAATATCAATGATACTTCAACGAATTATGCAGAGGATATTGGTGCAGCTGTAGATTTTTTAGTAAAAAAAGCTTATAAAAACATTGGACTTGTTGGTCACAGCGAAGGTGGAATGATTGCACCAATGGTTGCAGTTAAAAATCCAAATGTCAAATTTATCATTTCATTGGCGGGTCCAGGAGTTCCAATAAATGAATTGATGTATCAGCAAAATGAAGATATTTTAAAACAAATGCAACTTCCAGAAGACATTATCAAAAAGGATTTGAGCAATAAAAAGTTAATGTTCGATTATCTGGCTACTTATAATGGAAAAAACATTAAATCTGATTTTGATAATTTCTTAACTATAAAACTATCAGGAATTTCAGAACAAGAAAAGAAAGCTTACTTAGAACTCACAATGCCTTGGATGTTGTATTTTATTCAATATAAACCTTCGGAAAATTGGTCTAAAATTAAAATACCAGTATTGGCTCTTAATGGAAATCTTGATACACAAGTTGCAGCAAAGCCTAATCTTGACGCTATAAAAACAGCTTTAATAAAAGCAAAAAACAAGAATTTCAAAACTAAAGAAATCTTAGGTGCTAACCATTTATTTCAAACTGCAAAAACCGGAAGTCCCAACGAATATTCACAAATTGAAGAAACATTCTCACCGAAAGTTTTAGACATAATGAGTGAGTGGATTTTAAATTTAAAATAACGATAAAGCCTTTTCAAAATTTGAAAAGGTTTTTTCTTTCCTTATCTTTGCAAAAAATTAAAAAAATGCCTTTAAAAGCTGTTTTATTCGATATGGATGGTGTTATTGTGGATACCGAGCCACTGCATCGCAAGGCTTATTTTGGGATGTTTGATTATTACAATATGACCGTAGATGATGCATTGTTCAGCACTTTTACAGGTCGCACAACAGATAGCGTTTGTCTAGAACTTATCGAGCGTTTTAACATCCAAGCTGATAAATATGATTTGATAAAAAAGAAACGCGATATTTTCAAAGTTTTGTTCGACAATGACCCTGAATTTGATTTAATTCCAGGAGTAAAAAAATTAATTCAACATTATTTTGATAATGATATTAAATTGGTTTTGGCTTCTTCAGCAAGTAGCATAACTATTGAAATGGTTTTTGAAAAGTTTGAATTAGATCCCTATTTTATCGGAAAAATTAGTGGTGCAGAACTAAAAGAATCGAAACCCAATCCCGAAATATTTTTAAAAGCAGCCAGCATTGCCAATGAACCTATTGAAAACTGCATGGTAATTGAGGATTCTACTAATGGTATTTTAGCTTCTCACAGAGCTGAAATTTTCTGCGCCGCTTATAAAAGCGAACATACTTTACAACAAGATTATGCTCTAGCCAATATTTTGGTTGCCGATTTTAAAGATTTGGAATTGGAAAAAATTTCTCAATATTTTAATTAAAAAAAGCTGGAAGAGTATCCAGCTTATACTACTTTTTAATAACCTAAAAGTTTCAGTATATCTTGAGGTTGTTGCTCTTCCTGAAAGACTTTGTATATAAAATTACCTTCTTCATCTTGATCGATCAGGATATGTTTCGGTTGTGGAATTAAACAATGGTGAACACCGCCATAACCACTAATGGTATCTTGGTACGCGCCCGTATGGAAAAACCCAATATATAATGGCCTTGTGTCGTTATAGACAGGAAGATAAATGGCATTGGTATGCTGTTCAGAGTTATAATAGTCATCTGAATCACAAGTTAAGCCTCCTAAAAACACCCTTTCATAAGTATCGTCCCAACGGTTAAGTGGCAACATGATAAAGTGACGAGAAATTGCCCAAGTATCTGGCAATGTTGTCATAAATGACGAGTCAATCATATTCCATTTTTCTCTATCGTTTTGACGCTTCTGAGAAATCACACGATAAAGTGTAGCACCGCTTTCCCCAACAGTAAAACTACCAAATTCGGTGTAGATATTTGGTGCTTCCACGCCTTCTTCATCACAGAATTTTTTAATTTGAGAAACAATCTCATCAATCATATATTGATAATCGTAATCAAAATTAAGAGAGGTTTTTATTGGGAAACCTCCACCAATATTTAAAGAGTCTACTTCTGGCGCAATTTTTTTCAAACGTGCGTACACGCGAAGACATTTGTACAATTCGTTCCAATAATAGGCGGTATCTTTTATACCTGTATTAATGAAGAAATGTAACATTTTTAGTCTTGCATTAGGGTGATCCGCTATCTTCTGACTATAATATGGGATAATATCACGATACCCAATTCCTAAACGAGAGGTATAAAATTCGAATTTCGGTTCTTCCTCAGAAGCGATACGAATTCCGATGTTAAAAGTTGTATCAATGCTTTCTGTCAGCTTATCAAGCTCACGATAATTGTCCAAAATGGGTGTAATATTTTCAAAACCAGAATTGATCATTTCCGAAATTTTCATTAAATAATCATCGGTTTTAAAACCATTACAAATTACTTCGATATTTTTATCTACTTTTCCTTTTGTATGGAGACTTTTAACGATGTCCATATCAAAAGCCGAAGAGGTTTCGATAGAAATATCATTTTTAATAGCTTCTTCCAAAACGAAAGCAAAATGGCTTGATTTTGTACAATAACAATATCGGTAATTTTTTTCGTATCCATGCTTTTCAAAAGCTTCTCTGAACCAAGATTTGGCACGTTGGATATTGTGAGAAATTTTCGGAAGATAATTGAGTTTTAAAGGGGTTCCGTATTGTTCAACAACGTCCATTAAAGGAATATCGTGGAAGGTCAATTTATTCTCCTCAACATTGAATTCTTGTGTTGGAAAATAAAGAGTCTGGTCAATTAACTCCGAATATTTTATTTTCATTTCTTAAATCCTGATTTTACAAATTATACATCTGCAAAATTAAATAAAAAAAGATGCTAAATGCACCTTTTAATATATTTTATGACAAACTTATTGTCCTATGAAAATTAATAAGTTTCCTTTTGCATATTGGATGACAACTTCATCATTTTCAGCAATATTTCTTGTGCCTACGCGTTCACCCATTTTCAGATCTTCTTTATAAAGTGGCCATTTCAAACCCTGTGTTGTTATGCTTTCTGCTTTTGGGAACGGAAAAAGTGAAATTATTTTGTCTTTTACACCAGAAATATTAAAGTTTTTTGGAATAAAATAATAACTCGAAAACTCATCAAAAAAACGAATTTCCATTTTTGTTCTCATAAAATCGGCAACACTTAGATTGCCCAGAAAATGATCCATCTCTCCACCACTCGCACCATAAACATCTACATTAGGAATCCCTTTTTCTAAAATTATTTCTAAGGATTTCTGGAAATCTGTTTTGTTTTGATCGGGAGTAAGGATAAATTTTTCATTAACAAAATCCAGACGTTCGTGCGAATCAAAATCTCCCGAGATAAAATCGAGTTTAGAAACAATTTCTGAATCAAATTTTAAAAGATAATCCAACGCGCCATCCGTACATGCAATAAGTTTATAACTAAAAAACTCGGGCAAATTTTTAGGCGGTTCACCGTTTATAAAGAGCAAAGCTTTGTTCATTTATTTCGGTGCTCTTTCGTTAGGAATCCAATATTCTTCTGGCTCATTCTCGATTTTTGAAATGTATCTTGCCAATACAAAAAGATAGTCGGAAAGTCGGTTCAAATATTTTATCAATTCTGGACGAACTTCTTCGGTTTCGTTTAAGAAAACAAGACTTCTTTCGGCTCTTCTGCAAACGGTTCTTGCGACATGAAAATGTGTTGCTGCTTTTCCACCGCCTGGTAAAATAAAATATTGTAAAGGCTCCAGTTCTTCTTCAAAAGCATCTATCCAATGTTCTAATTCTTCGATTTCCGATTCAGAGATGATTAGAGATAATCGTGATTTTCCGTTGGCTAAAAACAATTTATCGCTAGGTGTTGCAGCTTCGGAACCTACCGTAAACAAATCAAACTGAATTTTTCGCAGTTGTTCCAAAACAGGAATATCATGCACGTAAGATTTTGCAACGCCAATAAAAGCATTGAGTTCATCAATATTTCCGTAAGATTCTACCCTTGCCGAAGCTTTGGAAATTCTTGTTCCACCGTAAAGTCCTGTTTCGCCTTTGTCGCCCGTTTTTGTATATACTTTGAATGTCATTGCTGTAATTTTAAAGTCTAAAATTAATATTTTTAAATGATTTTAAGAGGCAACTTCCATAAATTGATAAATAACTCCTGTTTTAGGATTTACAATAATGGTAGACTTATTAGGTAATCGGTTGATTTTGTAGAACTCAATAGAATGATCTGTTTTTACTTCATTTAAAAAATTAGAATCAAAAGTGCCTTCGGGAATAAATTTTTCAAAAAAACTAAATTGATCTATAAATTTTTTACCATCAATTTTTCTTGCTTCTTTATCGGATTTTACCTCATCGGTTGTAGGTTGAGCCGCCATAAGTTGTAATAAAGCTGCTTTGTCTGCTTTGTATTTTAAGAAATAGGCCGGACTTCCGTTCGGAAATTTTATTTTTTTGCCCTTAAATTCTGTAATTAAATGAGGCTCTGCTCCAGAAAAAATCTGCTCAAACTGAACATCTTCGGCTTTAGTAATAGAATTAATAGAGGTATTAATGGTTTCGTTTAAAGTATTTTGAACAACTTCCTGCGTTTTTTGCTTAGCTGTTTCTGTAGCTTTGTCGATGCTTTCATTAATCTTTTCTTCAACTTTATTGCAAGAGACTAAAAATAATGTTGATAGTATAATAACGTAATTTTTCATTTCAAAAATTTAACTTTTTATCGCAACAATTTACCTGCCAAGATTTATTTAGCATTTAGCTTCAATTTGTAAACCACAAAATAAAATTCAAGCTAAATATTGAAAATAAAATATTTTGAATATTTCAAAAAATCAATCTTCTTCTTTAAAAGTTTTCACCAATAAATCGAGGTTTAAACTTCTTGCCGAAGCATCAAAAATTTCTTTGTAAACGCCCTCCTGATGGTATAATTCGTCATGTGTTCCGTTTTCCACAACGCGACCTTTTTTCATTACATAAATCCTATCCGAATCGATAATTTGAGATAAAGAATGAGAAATAATAACCACCGTTCTCCCTGCTTTTATGGCATCTAATGAGTTCTTAATTTGTTCCGTAGCAATCGCGTCCAAACTCGCAGTGGGTTCGTCCAAGAAAATAATGGGTGGATTTTTCAGGAATAATCTTGCAATCGCAATTCGCTGTTGTTGACCGCCAGAAAGTTGCGTTGCATCATGTTGATAGGCCGTTGGCAAATCCAGAATTTGTTCATGCAAATAGGCTTTTTTTGCAGCTTCTTCAACTTCTTCAAAACTCGCATTCATATCGCCGTAACGAATGTTATCTTCGATGCTTCCTTTAAAAATATGATTTTTCTGAAGCACCAATCCTAAATCACCTCTCAAAAAAGTATTGTCATATTCATTAAGATTTACCCCATCTAAATGAATATTACCCGAATCTGGAAGATAAAATTTGCACAACAAATTAATAATACTCGATTTTCCTGCGCCTGAAAGTCCGACCAAAGCAGTGGTTTTTCCAGCTTCTATCAGCATATCGACATCAAGAAGAGCTTGCGTACCGTTGGGGTAAGTGAAATTAACATTTTGAAGTTTAAACTCACCTTTAATTTCTTTTTCCACAAAACTGCCGCTGGGTTCTGCTTCTTCATCCGCATTTAAAATATCAAAATAACCTTCGGCATAAATCATGGCATCGTTCATATCATCATAAATCCTGTGCAACTGACGAATAGGCGAAGAAACGTTGTTAAAAAGCATGATGTGAAGCATAATTGCGCCAATCGTCATTTGCTGATCGAGCACCAAATACACCGTTAACAATATGATTAAAACCACACCAATTTGTTCGATAAAAGTTTTTAAACCATCATAAAAAAAGTTGGTTTTACGCGTGTACAACTGACTTTCCATAAGTTGCATCTGCAAATCGTATTGTTTTTTACCTTCAAATTTTTCACGGACAAAACTTTTAATCACCAAAATAGAATTAATGAGATTTAAAAGTCCAGAGGTCTTTTCCTCACGTTGATTTCTAAGCTGACGACGAACGCCAGAGAGTTTTTTTGCTTGCATATTGCTCACCCAAAAGTAAATCGGAACAACAATTGTGGAAACCAATCCCACATACACATTTTGCATATACATCACCACCAAAGCGATAATGGAAGTCGTAAACAAGGGCAAAATATCGATGAAAAAATTCTGAACCAATTTTGTTAAACTCTCAATTCCTCTGTCGATGCGGGTTTGAAGTTTTCCAGATTCGTGGTTTTCATCATTAAAATAAGCAACTTTATAGGTTAAAATTTTATCAATTGCGCGTTGAGCCAATTCTGAACTTACATTAATTCGGATTTTTTCACCGTAAAATTTTTGTCCAAAATTGATGAAAATATTAGCGATTTCTTTCACCAAAAGAATAATGGTGACGACGATTAACACATGAATCCCTTCTTGCATCGGATTTGGTAAATCTATTAATTTCTGAACCTCATCCACCGTATATTTAAGAACAATTGGGTTCACCTGTGCTGCCAAAGCGCCCAATAAAGTGAGAAGCAACGTCCAAAAAATCATTAAACGATAAGGCTTAATGAAAGGTTTGAGCTGTTTAAAAATTCCAAAAATGGTGATAGTTCTGTTAAAAGGATTTTTCATATTCTTTCGCGAACCTTAAATTTAGGAAAAAAAGATAAACCGAATAGAGAACAAAAAGAAAGAGCAAAGATTTTGTTTTCACTCATCTTTGCTCTTATATCTTGATTCTTGGCTCTTGGCTCTTGAATCTTAATTCTTGATTCTTGATTCTCGATTCTTGACTCTTGATTCTTGATTCCTAATGTGGAAGTTTCTCTCTGAATTTCCCGTACACCCAAGTTCCGAGGATTGCTGACAATAAGGTAACACTTACCACCAAAGCACCCGTTCCTATTTGTGCAAACAATGGTCCTGGGCAAGCACCTGTAATCGCCCAACCAAATCCGAAGATTAAACCTCCGTAAATTTGACCTTTATTGAATTTTTTATCAGCGATTTTTATCGGTTCGCCATCCAAAGATTTTATTTTGAATTTCTTAATCAACCAAACTGAAATCATCCCAGTAACCACGGCACTTCCGATAACACCGTACATGTGGAAAGATTGTAAACGGAACATTTCTTGAATTCGGAACCAACTGATGAGCTCCGCTTTTGTAATAACGATTCCGAAAAATATTCCGGCTATTAAAAACTTTATATAATCTATTGTTTTCATTTTTTATTTTTAAAATTAATAGATTCAAGACTTTATTTTAAAGTTAACTTAAATCTTGACTCTTGGCTCTTGATTCTAAAACCTCAACTCTACAAAGACAAAATCCAAGGCATTACAAAATTAGCAACGATAAATCCGCCCAACATAAAGCAAATAGTTGCCACCAAAGAAGGCCATTGTAAATTTGCCAATCCCATAATGGAATGTCCACTTGTACAACCTCCTGCGTAACGCGTTCCGAAGCCTACCAAGAAACCTCCCACCACGAAAAGGAAAAAACCTTTCAAAGAAAATAAAGTTTCCCAATTCATAAAATCGGCTGGAATAATGCTCGAAAAATCTGTAATTCCGTAGCCCGCCAATTCAGTTTGAAGATCAGGATTTACAGCAACAGCTTGTCCATTAGAAAGAAAATTGAAAGCGACAAATCCACCAATTAAAATTCCGATAACGAAAACTAAATTCCAGATTTCACTCTTCCAATTGTATTTAAAAAACGGAATATTCGCTGGTGCACAAGACGCACAAATGTGTCTTAAAGACGAAGAAATTCCGAAGGTTTTATTGGCTAAAATAAGTAATATAGGCACCGTAAGACCAATGAGTGGCCCCGCAACATACCATGGCCAAGGTTGCTTGATAAGTTCTAACATTTTTTATAATTTATTCTTTAATTTTATTTTTATCTTTTTTAAACATTGAAAAAAATACACCTCCCATAAAAGCACCATAAATACTGCTGTTAAAAGGTTTTGATGTAATAGCGCAACTTCCTGTGCTACATCCTATAAAATTCCAATACAGAAATCCTGCAATAGCACCAACAACAGCGCCTAAAATGACAATTTTATTGTTTTGAAAAAAAGTATTCATATTGTTTCAATTTGGAGTTAATGGGACAGAATTATTTTACAACGAGTTCTACAAAAACTTCTGACCCTTTTCTTGGAGGGATAGAATTGTAACATTCTTCCATTTTTTTAATCTCAAAATAAGGTTCGAAAATCGGTTTGTACTCACATGGACAACCACCAAACGGCGGACCTTGTTTCTTGAAAGTGGTATCGAACATGACGCCTACAATTTTACCTTTTGGTTGCAAAAGTTCGGCAGCTTTTTTAGCGTAATCTTTTCTCATTAATGGCGGAATAGCACAGAAAAAAGTTTGTTCCAGCATTAAATCATACTCACCTTTATGTTCGAAAAAATCGCCTAACAAAACTTTTATTTGAGGATCATTTCGGAATTTACTTTGAAGAATTTCCACCGCTTTTGGTGCAATATCAATTAACGTAATATCCTGAAATCCGTTTTTTAAAAGATATTCAGCTTCATAAGCATTTCCGCAACCTGGAATTAAAATCGAGATATTTTTATCCTCAACTTTGTCCATATAATCGGTAATTGCGGGCGATGCGTAACCAATATCCCAAGAAGTTTCGCGATTTTCCCAACGCGTTTCCCAATAATTTTTATCCAAAGGAAGATCGCATTGCGTAACGCAACATTGCATATCTGTTTTGTTATGGTCTTCTGTATTCATTTTTCACTTTTAACGGGTAATGTTTTTCATATTTTGCAAAGAACCGCCATTAAAAACATTGGTAATTCCGGCTTGTTTTAAAATAGATTGCGCTTGTTTGCTGCGCATTCCACTTCTGCAAAATACAACAATATTTTCCTTATTTTTTAATGATTTTACTTTAGAAGAAATTTCATTCAACGGAATATTCACCGCATTTTTTACACTTCCAGAAGCAAATTCACCTTTAGAGCGAACATCTATTAAAGTAGCTCCGTTATTGATAACTTCGACTAGTCTTTCCGAATCTTCGGAGCCAAAAAGTTTTTTTAAAAATCCGAACATTATGACATTATTTTAGATTGACAAACAAATTCAGTTTTGGGAACATCTGTTTTTGAAATGGCATTGAAACCACCTTCAACTTCAGAAAAATTATGATAACCACGCGCTTTCAAAATACTTGCAGCCATCATACTTCTGTATCCACCCGCACAATGTATGTAGAAATGTTCATCAGCTTTCACCTCTCCAATCCAGTCATTAATATACGCCAAAGGTCTTCTGTAAGCGTTTTCTACGTGTTCAGCTTCGTATTCGCTTTCTTTACGAACGTCTATTACTTTTACATTTTCATTAAACTCAGTTTTAAATTGCGTTGCAGAAATTCTGTTCACGGTATCAATTTCTTTCCCTGAATTTTTCCAAGTTTCAAAACCTCCCTCTAAAAATCCTAAAGTATGATCGAAACCAACTCGGCTCAATCTGGTAACGGTTTCTTCTTCATCACCAAGATCTGTAATCAACAAAATAGGTTGTTTAACATCTTTTATCAAAGCGCCTACCCAAGGTGCAAAATCGCCTTTAAGACCGATATTTACAGATTGAGGAATATAGCCTTTTGCGAAATCTGCAGCCGAACGAACGTCTAAAATTAAGGCTTCTGAATTTTCTACAACCTCCTCAAATTCCGTTACAGAAAGCGCTCTCAAACCATTATTAAGAACCTCATCAAAATTTTGATAACCCTGCTTGTTCATCGCTACATTCATCCCAAAATAAGCGGGAGGCGGCAACAAACCATCTGTAACAGCTTTTATAAACGCTTCTTTATTAGGTTGATTAAGGGCATAATTGGTTTTCTTTTGGTTTCCTAAAATATCCACCGTTTCTTTCTGCATATTTTTACCACAAGCCGAACCCGCGCCATGAGCAGGATACACCGTAACGTCATCCGCTAAAGGCATAATTTTATTTTGTAAACTGTCGTAAAGCATTCCCGCCAAATCTTCTTGTGTCATGTTTGCAGCTTTCTGAGCCAAGTCTGGACGACCAACATCTCCTAAAAACAATGTATCTCCAGAGAAAATTGCAGTTTCTTTTCCGTTTTCATCGATCAAAAGATAGGTGGTACTTTCCAAAGTATGTCCAGGTGTATGAAGCACTTTAATTTTGATATTTCCAATTTCGAAAATTTGTTCATCTTCTGCGATAATAGCTTCAAAATCTGGGTTGGCTGTTGGTCCGTAAACAATTGCCGCACCTGTCTTTTTACTTAAATCTACGTGTCCACTCACAAAATCTGCGTGAAAATGGGTTTCGAAAATATATTTTAAACGAACATTATCTTTTGCTAGTCTATCTGTATAAGATTGCGTTTCACGAAGCGGATCTACAATCGCAGCTTCACCATTTGAAACAATATAATAAGCTCCCTGAGCTAAACATCCTGTATAAATTTGTTCTATTTTCATATTCTTTATTTTAGTTGTACAAAGTTCTTGATAAATAAATTCCTGCACAGTTACTTTTGTTACATTAGGAGTTTTTTAGAAGTTAGAGGTTAGAAATTAGATTTTAGACTTTAGACTTTAGACTTTAGACTTTAGACTTTAGACTTTAGACTTTAGACGAAACTAATTCAAAACTTCTAATCGATTAAAAAAACATTTCTTTTACGATGACAAAAATGCCCATCACAAGGACAAACCAACCAAAAGCGGGTTTTAGTTTTTTACCATCAATATTTCTGGAAAGTCGGCTTCCTATTAAAATTCCTATAATTGCCATTGTGGTAATGCTCAATAAAAACTTCCAATTGACTTCTCCAAAGTGTGCATAAGAGGTTACAAAACCGAACGCAGAATTAATAGCGATAATCAGTAAAGATGTTCCGATGGCTTTCTTCATAGGAGTTTTCAGTAAACTTACCAAAGCTGGAATAATTAAAAATCCGCCACCCGCACCTACAAATCCTGTTATAATTCCTACCAAAAAACCTTGAAAAACCACCAATGGATAATTGTAATTTTGATGAGAGGTATTATTTGGTTTTGTATCTTTTTTTATCATTTTAAATGCAGCCATCAACATTAAAACCGCAAAAACAAGCATTAAAAAATTACTTTTGGTGACTTCAAAACCACCAATGTTGAAAAGTACGTCTGGAATATGAGGTAAAATTTGCTGTCTGGAAATATACACTCCAATTATTGAAGGGATACCAAATGCAAAAACCGTTTTAAAATCTATTAATTTATTTTTGAAATAAGTGGTTGACCCCACAAAACTGGTTGCTCCCACTACAAAAAGCGAATAAGTAGTGGCCAAAACAGCGTCTACATGAAAAAGATACACCAATACAGGAACCGTAAGAATACTTCCGCCACCGCCGATTAATCCTAAAGAAATTCCTATTAAAATTGATGCTAAAAATCCTGCTATCTCCATTCTCTTGTTTTGTAATGCAAAATTCAGCAAATCAAAAGAGATGCACAGCTACTTTTGTTACAAAAGGATTTTTTGGTTGATGGTTTTTGGTTTTTAGTAATAAGTTGTAAGTCTGAATATCGGCTGAATTTTTACGAACGAAGTTCAAGAAAACTAATTTCTTGATTCTTGACTCTTGGTTCTTGACTCTTGGTTCTTGGCTCTTGATTCTCCTAAAGCAAAGTAATTTTGTTGCGTCCAAGTTGTACTTCACCGTTTTCTTCGAGTTGCTTCAGAAGGCGAGAAACCACTACACGCGCAGTTCCCAACTCGTTAGCAAGTTGTTCGTGAGTAACGTTGAGGCTATTAGATTGTGTGAGTTCAGCTTTCTTTTCGAGGAGGTTTAATAATCGTTCGTCCACTTTTTTAAAAGCAATTTCGTTGATGATTCCAAGAAGTTCTTCGAAACGTTTATGATACAATTTAAAAATATAATCCAACCATTCTGGATGATCTTTTATAAACTCTGAAACTCTGGTTACTGGAAGAAAAAGTATTTCGGCATCTTCCTCTATTTCAGCTTTCACTTTACTGGTTTCGTTGTGTAAACCACCCAAAAAAGACATAATGCAAGATTCGCCAGCTTTAATATAGTACAAAAGTATTTCTCGACCATCTTCCTCAGTACGCACCACTTTCATAGCACCTTTTGTGACAATAGGAATCGATCGTATTTGAGAATTTTCGTCCACAATAATATCTCCAGCCTGATAGTTTTTTATCATGCTGTATTCATATAATTTTTCTAGAAGTTCCGGTGTGGACTGAAATTCTTGTTTTAATTCTGGGCTTTCCATTTTTATATTGTTTTAGTATCAAACGATGTTAGAAACTTCATTTTCTGACTGGAAAGTTTTTCGGCTTGGTTTTTAATTTCGTCCAAATTTCTATTAGGTCGCAATTCTATTTTTTGGAGGATGAAAGAATTGTGTGCGTTTTTGTCCACCACTTCAGCAAAAATATGTTCGATTTCAGAATTGGCCAAAGAAGCAAAACTGATATCCTCAAAACCATGAAGAAGTTTTAAATCGCTTGTATTTTGGAAAGTATCATCTGCATAAGATTGAAATTCTATTTTTGAATCAAAATCTCCAGCCCAGATATTATACACCCAATGTTTTGATTTTGGTTTATCTTCAATTTTCTGATAAACGAAGTTTTCACCCAAATAGGCTTCACGAACTTGTGGATCATTCGCTAAATCTTCCGGAAGACCTTCTTTTAAGATTTTCCCTTCGAACATAATGTAGGTTTTATTGGTAATCGCTAAAGTTTGCTGCACATTGTGGTCGGTAATTAAGATTCCAATATTTTTGTCCACCAAACTTCTCACAATTTTCTGAATATCTTCCACCGCAATCGGGTCAACCCCCGCAAAAGGCTCATCTAGAAGGATAAAATTCGGACTTGTTGCTAAACAACGGGCAATTTCTGTTCTACGTCTTTCACCTCCAGAAAGCAAATCGCCACGGTTTTTCCGAACATGTTCTAAAGAAAACTCTTCAATCAACTCATCACATTTCATCTGCTGTTGTTTTTTGGAAAGCTTTGTCAATTGTAGAACTCCTAAAATGTTATCTTCCACAGACAATTTTCTAAACACAGAAGCTTCCTGAGCCAAATATCCGATTCCTTTTTGAGCTCTGCGATACATGGCATCGCTGGTGATTTCTTTATTATCGAGGAAAATTTTACCAGAAGTAGGCTTCACCAATCCAACAATCATATAGAAAGAAGTAGTTTTACCTGCTCCATTGGGTCCCAACAAACCTACAATCTCACCTTGTTGAACCTGTACCGAAACACCTTTTACCACCTTTTTAGGTCCGTATTCTTTAATTAAATTTTCTCCTCGTAGAATCATACAACAAAGATAAATATTTTTTGAATCTAAATAACTTTCTATAAAGGACTTCGGTGTTGAATTTTTTAGCCCCGATTGAACGGTATGTCTGAGCTCATCTCGAAAGAAAGGCAAAAGAGCTGGCTCGAGATAGCGAGTAGTGAAAGCGGGAATAGCTCCTGAAAAGCTATCAAAATTTGGAAAAAGCTAAAAATATTACCGTAATTTGCTGAAAAATTGCTGAAATGCAGATTATTGAAAGTTTTCAAAACGAAAAAATAAAGAAAATAAGCCGTTGGCTGACTAAAAATAGTGATCGAAAAAAAGCGGGAATTTTTGTGGTGGAAGGACAACAAGAGAACGAACGTGCTTTGCAATTTGGTTATGAAGCGATTGAGTTTTATATCGCACCTCAAATTTTTGGAGGAACAAATCCTTGCGAACCGATCCATTTTGTAAGTAATGCTGTCTATGAAAAGTTGGCTTATCGCGGGACAACAGAAGGTATAATTGGGGTTTACAAAAATAAAGAACTGAATATCGATTCTTTAAAAATAAAAGACAACTCAACAGTTATTATTCTGGAAAGCATTGAAAAGCCTGGAAATCTAGGAGCTATTTTAAGAAGCTGCGAAGCTTTTGGCATTGACGCATTAATTGTTACAGATCCTAAAGTTGATTTTTTTAATCCGAATGTTATCAGAAGTAGTGTTGGTTGTCTTTTTGGAATGAATTTTTGCGCGGTAACCAATGCAGAAGCCTACGAATTTTTGCAAAAGGAAGATTTCGAGATCTATACCACTTTCATGTCAGATGGCGCCAAGGATTTAGCGTCTAGAAATATGACGGTAAAAAGTGCTGTATTATTTGGGACCGAACATTCGGGCCTGAGTGATTATTGGAAAGACAAAGGAAAAAACACCTTAATTCCTATGGTCGGCAGTATAGATTCTTTAAACTTAAGCAATGCCGTGGCAATAACTTGCTATGAAGCTTTAAGACAAAAAAGGAAATAAAAAAAACCGTTTCGAAATTCGAAACGGTTTTCATTTACAAATAATTTTTAATTATTTTGTAGCTTCTTTAACTTCAGCAGCAGCATCTTGTACTTTAGCAGCAGCAGAATCAACAGTTGCAGCAGCAGAATCAACTGTAGCAGCAGCAGAATCAACAGTTGCAGCAGCAGAGTCAACCATAGCAGCAGCAGAATCAGTGTTAGCAGCGTCTACGTTTTCAGTTTTTTTACAAGCTACAAGAGCAACAGCAGCGATAGCAGCTACAAATAATGACTTTTTCATAATAAATTAAATTTAATTTTGTTTGTTATTTTAAATGAATTCTTTTCTGTTCTTTCAATTTGAACAGGACAAAGGTATGGTGAGAAAAATATTTGTGTTAGAAAATTAATTGTAATATCTTTGTAAAATAGTTTTACAAATAAACATTACTGTAATACAGGTAATTATAAATTTTTCAAATATTGGACAATTTAGAAATTTTATACTTTGAACAGCTAAAAAAGGAGGTAGAAACTAAGTATTTAGAAAATCACACCCCTTCTCAAGCTGATATTAGCAAATGGAAAGGAATAGATATTATCTACTTCCAAGAAGATTTGCGAAAATATGCTAAAGGCAACATCAGCGAAAAATCTTTTTACACTTACTTCAAAACGGCTCCTGTAAAGAAATTGCCGAGAATTGACATGCTAAATTTGTTATCAAATTACGCAGGTTATGAATCTTGGTTTAATTATAAAAAATTAAAACCTATTGAACTTCCTAAAGAATCTATCCAACAAGAAGTTATTTTTGAGGAAAAGGCTCTAGTAAATGATAATACATCTACGGAACAGGACTTACCTCTAACAAATTCTATAGAAAATACAGTTCCAAAAATATTAAATACTTTAGAACCTGAAGCCGAACAAGAACAACTAATCTCAATAGAAAAAAAGGACATTCTAAAAGAAGAAATAAATAATATTTTACAAATAAACAGCACTGATAATCAAACAACAAAAGAAAAAAAACAGATTAACAACTCTAATTTTTTTAAAAGAAATATCTGGTATTTGATAACCAGTGTATTAAGTCTTTTAATTTTATTTTTAATTTTTAGAGATCAATGGTTAATTAATGATTTTACGTATAGCTTTATCGATTCGGATAGAAACACCTTAATTAAAGACGAATTGGATGTTAAAATCTTAAATGAAAACGAATCTCCAATTCTCATTCGTGTTAAGCCGAATGAACCTTTTAGATACAGCACCAAAAGTAAAACTTTAACCATGATTGTATCGTCGCCATTTTACAAAACAGATACAATAAAACGCAATCTAGAAACAGCACCAAGCAACGAAAATATTGAACTAAAACCGAATGATTACGCCATTCTGTTGTACTATTATTCTCGTTCTATTAAAGATTTCAAAAAGAAAAGAGAGCAACTCAATCAATTAATTAGTGATAACGCTCAAATAACCCAGGTTTATGACAACGAAACATATGGCGTAGAGCGACTTGACAAACAAAAATACATTAGCCTTGTAACCTTACCAACAACTGCTTTGGAAAACCTGAATGTGATTGACACACAGATGAAAAATGGAAAAATTGTACTTATCCGCTTTAAAATTTCTACCAATGAAAAGTAAACTACTACACGGATTATTCGTTGCAATTGCAATAGTTTCTATGGCGTCTTGTAACAAAAAATACGAAGGCGACACGACTATCAACGATGTTAAATATAAAAATAACCGCAATACTATCCCTTCCATAAAAATGGATAGTGCACAAGCGATTAACACCATTACAAAGCAAAAGATACAAGATCTCTTGGATCTTTCCACGCTTTATATCTCAGGAAATAAGGACACTGAAATAGATTCTGTAATCTATGCACAAATGCAAAGTTACTTTTTGAAGCCCGATTCCTTGCAATTGAAACCTCTTTTCAAAGATCTGGATAGTCTAAAAGTACGCTACGCCAACATCAACAAATTAAGCATTCAGCGGCAAATAGTTGGCAAAGACACTTTTGACATTGCAAAATTCAATGTTGAGTATTTTAATAATAAAAAATTATTCATAGGAAGTTACGAACGTGACGCACAATATGTCTTAAAATCGGTTCCCACAAAAGCAAATAACGAATTTAAGTTCTATTTCAAGAATTTTTATGATGAATTGAATAAAAAAGAAGATAGCATAAAAACGATTATCATACCACCAACAACAACAAATTTACCTAAAGCATCTTCTGGAAAATAAAACAATAAAGCCACCGAGACTCGGTGGCTTTATTTAATAATTTAGTTTCGGATGATTATTTAACCGCCTCAACAGCTTCTTTAACTTCAGTTTTTACAGAGTCAACTTTCGCCTGAACCGAATCAACTTTTGCAACAGCAGTATCAACTTCTTTAGATAAAGAATCCATATCTGTAGCTACTGAATCAACTTTTGTATCAACTGTTTCTGCTTTCTTACAAGATACTACTGCTAATGAAGCGATAGCTACTGCGAAAAATACTTTTTTCATAATAAATGGTTTTTTAATTATTAATATATAAAATCTGTGTTTCGTTCTTTCATTTTGAACATTCCAAATTTATAACACTAAAAACTATGAATAAAATAATTCGCTTGTAATGTTTTTGTAATCTATTTTACAAATTTAAACACTGATTTACAATGAATTAAAACAAATCGAAACTTTTAAAATACAAAAAAATAATTAGGAGTTATTAAATAATCTAGCCGAACATCTGTTTTAAAAACATTATCAACACACTCAACTGGCTTATAAAAAGAAAGACCAATTTTTGAAATAACTTTATTTTCCTCAAAAAACTTATCATAAAATCCTTTTCCGTAACCAATTCTATTTCCTAACGGATCACAGTAGACCAACGGCGTGATGCAAATATCAAACTCAATTTCTCCATAATCCAGATTGCTTACAGGCTCTTGGATATTCCATTTGCTTATTTTAAATTCAGAATCTGGATTGATTTCAATAGAAATAATTTTATCACCGACGACTTTTGGAACAAAAATTCTAATATTATGTTTGAAGCAATAATCAAAGAAAAAGCTGGTATCTATCTCATTTTTCGAAACAATGGGCAAGAAGCAATGGATTTTAGAATTTGCTTTAATTTCAAAATTAGAAATAAAAGTGTCAAAGATTTCTTTAGAAAATAGAAAAACCTCGTCTTTTGACAAGGTCATTCTTTTTTCTAAATATTTTTCTCTTAAAACTGATTTTTGTTGAAAAATAGTATCCATCTAAATTTCTTTAACTGAAATTATATTAACCGGACAAGCTTTTGCTGCTTTATCACAAGATTCAAAAGCGTCTGGAGATGGTGTTTTTATTGTAAAAAACCCTTTTTTCTCTATGGATTTAAGAAGCACAGATTTCCCATCTTTTTTAGACATTCTAAAATAGTCTGGTGCAAACTCTGCACAATAATTACAGCCGATACACTTATCTCTTTGCAATGTTACAATAACCATTAACTCTGAATAAATTTAAAATTAATGAGAATAAACACCTTCTTCTACATTATTCTGCTGAGTGCCTGGCTCTTCAACCTTAACAACTTTATAAAGTTTATCAGAAGGACGAACTCTAAAGTCGGTTTTAAAAGTTACAACGTCTGATTTTGTCGCTTTTGTAGCATCATCTTTAGCATCTACTTTGAGACCTTCTATTACCATCTCTTGTGAACCTGTCGTTGGGCCTTGGATCAAAACGGTATCGCCTTCAGCTAAATCATAAGCTTCGATTAAAAATTCAGCAATCTCGGATTTTGGATAATAGTGTCTTCCTTTTCCGATATAGACTTTTTTCTGTGTCGCACTAGAACCAGAATTAGCAGACCACTCTCCTAACTCTTGACCAAGATAATATCCAGACCAGAAACCGCGGTTATAAACCGTTTCTAATTGCTTCATCCATTCCGCAACTTTTTCTTGAGAGAAAGTACCTTCCGCAACACTATCGATTGCTTCACGATAACATTTGGTTACCATCGCAACATATTCTGGAGCACGTCCACGTCCTTCAACCTTCAAAACTTTAACCCCAGCATCTGTAATTTGGTCTAAAAATCCGATGGTACAAAGATCTTTTGGCGACATCATATATTCGTTATCCAATTCGATTTCGAAACCAGAATCTTGATCGATTACAGTATATTTTTTACGACAATTTTGCTTGCACGCACCTCTATTTGCTGATGAGTTGTGAGAATGAAGGCTTAAATAGCACTTTCCTGAAACCGCCATACATAAAGCACCATGACCAAAGATTTCAACTTCTACCAAATTACCAGAAGGTCCTTTAACCTGTTCTTTTTCAATTTGGCTACAGATTTTTTTAATTTGGCTAATACTTAGCTCACGGCTCATCACCATTGTATCTGCAAACAAAGCATAAAACTTAACCGTTTCAATGTTGGTTACATTAATCTGCGTCGAGATATGCACTTCCATACCGATTTGTCTGGCATAAGCAATCACTGCTTGGTCCATAGCAATTACTGCTGTAAGATTGGCTGCTTTGGCTTTGTCTAGGAGTGTTTTTATGATTGACAAATCATGATCATATATAATTGTGTTGAGCGTCAAATAAGTTCTAACACCTTTTTCTTCACAACGTTTTGCAATCTCTGGAAGATCGTCAATTGTAAAATTCATGGAAGCGCGAGCACGCATATTAAGCTGCTCTACTCCGAAATAAACAGAATCTGCCCCATTGTCAATCGCCGCTTGTAACGAAGTAAAATCTCCTGCGGGAGACATTAGTTCTATTCTTCCTGTTTTTGTCATTTTATTATCAATAAATTTTTGCAAAGGTAATTAATTTATTCTTGATTAAAATAATTCCCAATTGATAGTTTTGTTCGTTTACAATCACCGTTTCTATGACAAGATTTCATATTGCTGAACAAATATTGACAAAATTTCCTATTACATAATGAATAGAAGTTAGGATAGTATTATAAAAAGACTTTAAAACAGTTTAAAAAACTCTTAAAATCAGTCAATATTTATTAATTTATATTTAATAATGGTTAAATTTTGTTAAATATGTAACACTAAGTTTTTAGTTTATACTTATTTAGCATTAAATTTGTTAGACAATAATCAAAATAAAAAAAAAGAGATATAAAATGAAGAATACTTTAAAAAAACTAATGCCATTAGCTGTTGTGGGTGTTTTATCTGGAGCTACTACTTTTGGAGCTATTAAATATTTCGATCCGCAAAACTCAGGAGAAGATTTCTCTTATTTCACAAAATCAAGTCCGAAAGCTAACTTCGTAGGCATGAATTCGGCGGCTGTAGGTGACGACTTTGTAAAAGCTTCCAAAACTACCGTTCCCGCAGTTGTTACCATAAAAAATTATTCTGACAGATCCGCACAAAGAGCACCAGACAAAGATTTATTCGATTTCTTTTTCGGTAACCCATTTGGTCGCGGTGGTCAACCACAGCAACGTCAACAAACACCTAAAAACATGCCTTCTGGTTTAGGTTCTGGCGTTATTATCTCACCTGATGGTTATATCATTTCTAACAATCACGTTATTGCAGGTGCTAATAAACTTGAAGTTGTATTAAGCAATAAAAAATCATATATCGCAAATCTTGTAGGAACAGATCCTAACACAGATATAGCATTATTAAAAATTGAAGAAAAAGGCTTACCTTATCTTAATTTCGCAAATTCTGATGCGGTAGAAGTTGGGCAATGGGTTTTAGCTGTTGGTAATCCGCTGGGACTTAACTCAACGGTAACAGCTGGGATTATTTCAGCAAAAGGTAGAAGTATCGATCTTCTTAGCCAACAATCGAGAACACCAATTGAAAGTTTTATCCAAACGGATGCTGCTATTAATCCAGGTAACAGTGGCGGGGCTTTGGTTAACGTAAGTGGTGACCTTATTGGTATTAATACCGCTATCTCATCCAATACTGGCTACTACGAGGGTTATGGTTTTGCAGTTCCTTCTAATTTAGCAAGAAAAATTGTTGAAGATATTAAGAAGTTTGGTTTGGTGCAAAGAGGCTTCTTAGGTGTTGGTACACTTGATCTATCCAACGACAACCAAGTTATGGCATACAATCAAGAGAAAAAAGCCAATTTAAAAACAGGAAATGGTGTCTATGTACGAGAAGTTAGTGATAATAGTGGCGCGGGCGATGCAGGAATAAGAATTGGAGATGTTATTACGAAAATAGATAATACAGACATCAATAGCTACGCAGATTTGTCATTCGTAATTGGCAGCAAACGTCCTGGCGACAAAGTTGCACTTACCTATACAAGAAATGGTAAAGCGACTACGACTACGGTAGTTCTTAAGGATCAAAAGGGAAATACTTCAGCAAGAAGCAAAGCCGACCTTAGCGTGACAGAAAAAATTGGTAGCGACTTTGACCCATTAAGTGACCGAATTAAAACCAACTACGGACTAAACAGTGGCGTTATCGCAAGAAATGTTGTTGAAAATAGTGAAATGGACAAAATTGGCGTGGTAGATAATTATATCATTATCGAAATAAATGGCAAACCTGTTAACAGTCAAAAAGATGTAGAAAAAATCCTTAACGATTATAAAGGAAATGTCCAAGTAAAGTATGTTGACGAATATGGCAGAATTACCACAAGAGGATTCAAAATGCCATAATAAAATATGAGTCATAAAAAGAAAAGCAGCTCGGTTGAGCTGCTTCTTTTATTTAAAACAAAGTCAATTTCGATGGCTCCGTAGCCATTTGCGGAATATGGAGGTTTTCGCCCCAAGTTTTATTTAATTTCTCAATAAAATGTACAGATAACAAAGGTGAGGCTTTTTCAATGTTTTGGTGTACGAAAAAATACAAATGTTCTAAACCTTGTTCTTTCCAAATTGTCAAACGCGTCAACCAATCGTCGAGTCTTTTATAATCGCTTTCTGCATTGGCACCAACATAGCGTATAAAGGCAACGGGCGTAGTCAATCGCATGTGCAACATATCGCGTCGTCCCGCTGTATCAACAATAATATTTGTAATATTATATTTTTCAAAAAGCTCACAAGTTTGGTTAAAAACCTCTTCGTCTGTAAACCATTCTGTATTTCGGAGTTCGATAGCCAAAGGCACATCACGAGGCCAATCTTTGACAAATTTTTCTAACCGATCGTAATCTTTAGGTTTAAAATTATCGTGCAATTGTAAAAAAACCATTCCCAACTTTTCATCAAAATTCATAACGGACGTTACAAACTGCGTTACAGGCTCTGTGACGTCTTTCAGTCGTCGAAAGTGCGAAACGGTATTGGTAATTTTTGGAAAAAATTTAAAATCGTCTGGTGTTTTGTCTTTCCATGTTACGACTTGCTCAAGCGAAGGCATTCCGTAGAACGTTGCATTCAGCTCAATCGAATTAAATTGTGTAGAATAATAGCTTAATTCGTCTTTTGTTCCTTTTGGGTAAAAGCCTTTTAGGTCGGTTTTGTTCCATTTGGCGCATCCAATTTCGATGTCTATTAGACCAGATTTATTTAGATTTAAAATCGTTTTAGTTTGTGGATGATCAGTTGGTAAACTGAAATCTATTTTTGAAGGATCTTCAACTTGTCCGAATTTCATTTTAATACAATTTAAAGTTTAAAGTTAGAAAAAATTGTTTTATTTCATTTTTAAATCTAAAATAAAAAAGCCATAGAAAAATCCATGGCTTTTATATCAATTATTTATTATCGTTTAAGCTTCGCAAGAAGAACATGAAACGAAGTTGACCATCAGTTCTTTAGAAACCGAAGAACTTCTTTGATAGTATAGGGTTTTAACACCTTTTTTCCAAGCTTCAATCATCAAATAGTTAACATCTTTAACAGGCATTGTTGACGGTATCTGCAAGTTAAGCGATTGCGCTTGGTCAATATATTGTTGTCTTTGCGCTGCCTGAGAAATAATCTCCATCGGAGAAATCTCTCTAAAGGTTTTAAAGACTGCTTTTTCATCTTCTGTTAAACCTTCCAGATGTTGTACAGAGCCGTGGTTAAGCATAACATTTCTCCAGGTTTCTTCGTTATCAAGACCTTTTTCTTCTAACAATTTAGCCAAATATTTGTTCTTACGCATGAAGTTTCCTTTTGCCAAACCAGCTTTATAATAGTTGGAAGCGAATGGCTCAATACCTGGCGAGGTTTGTCCCAAAATTGCAGAACTGGACGTTGTAGGCGCAATAGCCATCAAAGTTGTATTTCTCATGCCATAGCCTTTCAACATATCTGACTCGCCATAGATATTTGCTAACTCACGAGATGCTTGTTCGGCTTCTTCTTTAATATGTCTGAAAGCGCGTGCATTGAATTGTGTTGCTTCAAAACTTTCAAACGGAATCATATTTTTTTGTAAATACGAATGGTAGCCTAAAACGCCTAAACCTAAAGCACGGTGTCGCATCGCGAAGTTACGTGCAGAAGTTAGGTAATAGTTACCTTCGGTTTTTTCAATAAATTCTGATAAAACTGCGTCGAGGAAATAGATAGCCAATTTAACAGCATTGGTATCTTTCCATTCGTCATACAATTCCAAATTCATGGAAGAAAGACAGCAAATGAAAGATTCATTGGTTGTTGATGGCAACATAATCTCCGAACAAAGATTACTTGCATTAACCATCAACCCTGCATCTTTATAGACCTGAGGTTTGTTTCTGTTAACATTATCTGTAAAGAAAATATATGGCAAACCTTTTTGTTGACGGCTTTCCAAAACTCTTGCCCAGATTTTACGTTTTTCCATATCGCCATCTACCATATCTTGCATCCAATAATCTGGAACACAAATCCCTGTAAATAGATTTTGAATGGGACTTCCGATATCTTTAATCGACAAAAATTCTTCAATATCACCATGGTCAACATCAAGATAAGCTGCAAAAGCACCGCGTCTTACGCCACCTTGGGACACAACATCCATCGCGGTATCAAATAACTTCATGAACGATACTGCTCCAGAAGATTTTCCGTTGTCTGTCACGGCTGTTCCACGATTTCTTAATTCTCCAAAATAACCAGATGTCCCACCACCGATTTTGGTTTGCATGATAACCTCACCCATTTTGTGTGTGATCCCTTCGATGCTATCAGGAATATGAACGTTAAAACACGAAATCGGCAATCCTCTTTGCGTTCCCATATTGGCCCACACCGGAGATGAGAAGCTAATCCAACCTTTGACAATCATTTCTTTGAAAGCCGGTTGCAATTCAGGCTTAAATAATCTTTTCGCTGCGGCCGTTGTAATACGGTCTATTGCACCTTCTACAGTTTCTCCTTTAAGAAGATAGCCTCTGTTAAGCATTTGCTCGGACTCTTCGTTGAGCCACCAGATATCGATATTTTCGTCCATCATAGATTGGTTATATTGGGAATCACAAGGTGTGATGTTATATTTAAAATTAAAAAATAAAATTGAGTTTAGAACAAATCGTTTGCTGTAATCGATTTGTCGTGCTTTGTATAATCAACTGGTCTTTTTGCAAAAAAGTCGTCCATAGAATTGGCAAAAACCTCTTCTTCGAACCATACCATTGGCTTGTATTGTTCTGGAGAAACATTGTAACGGGTTTTCATTCCGATTTTCTTTAAAGAATCATCTACACGGTATTTCATAAAGTTAAGAAGATCTTCTTTTGAGAAGTTGTCCAGCTCGCCATTCATAAAAATCCAATCAAGAATCTCTGCTTCCAATGCGATAGACTCATCCACTAAAGTATAAATATCTTCGATGTCAGAATCGCTTAATAAGTCTGGTTGCTCTTCTCTGATTTTATTAATTAAATAAATACCAGCATTGGCATGGATCTGTTCGTCCACCGACGTCCAAGCAATAATGTTGGATACATTTTTCATAAAACCTTTGAACCTTGTAAACGACAAAATAATCGCAAACTGAGAAAACAAAGACACATTTTCTATTAGGATCGAAAACAACAACAATGAAGAAACGTATTCTTTGGGCGTTGTAGAATTAGCGTGTTTCAAAACATTTGAAAGGAAATCAATTCTTTTACGAATTGCTGGAATTTCAATAACCTTATTAAACTCCTCATTGTAACCCAAAACTTCTAACAATCTAGAATAAGCTTCGGAGTGACGGAATTCGCATTCAGCAAACGTTGCTCCCAATCCATTGAATTCTGGCTTTGGCAAATGGTTGTAAAGATTACCCCAAAATGTTTTAACAGAAACTTCAATTTGAGCAATAGCCAAAAGAGCATGTTTTACAGCCATCTTCTCATGTGGTTGTAGCTGAGAATGAAAATCTTGCACATCTGCCGTAAAATCTACTTCAGAATGCACCCAAAACGATTTGTTAATAGCTTCCACAAATTGTAAAATCTCTGGATACTCAAACGGTTTGTAGCTTACTCTTTTATCAAAAATGCCCATAATTTTTACTTTTTATTCGCGTTTTATACTATTTGTGATGTAATTTAGATCGATTAAAAACGACTACCTATTTCAATTTCAAGAGATTAAATGTTTTGATTTTGAAATAAATCAGCCTCACAAAAATAGAAAAGGAAAGTCTAAAAAAAAATCGAAAAGTCCCGAAAAGTCCCAAAAGCATGTTAATATTTTAAAAAGTTTTCCACAGAATTCGCCAAGACCTGATTAACAAGCGGTTAAGCAAACCTCCTTGTTGTTTTATTCCATTTCAACCAATCCAAGTTTAAACATCCAAACATAAACGGCTAATTATCAGCATTTAAAAAACAAACAGAACCACTTAGAGCTTTTTCTATTCTGTAGATTATCCCAGTTAATAAAAAACACGATATAATTTTTGTATCTTTGCAGACACTTATGGGGTTGACTGGTTTCGACAGCAAGACCAATGCATAAGTAAGCATGCAGAGAACCGTAGCGCGATCTCTTAAATCCCTTGCTACAAATTTTTAACTGGCAACGAAGAGTTCGCTCTTGCAGCTTAATCCGAAGTTTAGTAGGCACAAGCGCTTTCCCGAAGATAGTAAGGAAGCAAGATGTCTCGCCATCGCTCTGTTCTGCGGCGTTGGATTTTGGGGCATAGGAATGCAGAAATAAGGTTTTGGGCACTTTGACCAAAGCTCGAAAATTTTAGAAGATAAGCTCAAAGTTGGCGGTCTGTTGTCTGCTTTGGGTCGAAAACCAATAACAGAATAAGCATGTAGAAAGCCTATGTATTGCTTGTTTGGACGAGGGTTCGAATCCCTCCAACTCCACAATCGCACCTGTAAATCAATGATTTACGAAAATTACACCCAAAATTACACCCAATTTTTTAAAATTGGGTGTTTTTTTTGAATTACATTTTAAGGATTCTATAATTTTCTATCAATTGTTTTTGTAATTTTGATTTTATGCTCAAACACATTAATTCTATCGAATATTTTTACTTTCAAATAGGTGGTTATTTTGAAGGGAATAGACAGATAATTATTAAAGATAATTATTTTGAGTTGATGAAATCACAATACGGATTTTCAGAAAACATCTTATCTAAAGAAAATCACTTAACAATCAATTCAATAAGTAGCTTAATAGAAGTACTCAATGATATTTCTCTCTTATCTTGGGACGAAAACTATTCAAATGAGGATGTAATGGATGGCACACAATGGGAAATTGAAATAAAATACAATAATCTTAAAAAAATAAAAAAATCCTTTGGAAGCAATCAATTTCCTTACGTTGACAAAATAAATAACACCATCTCTTCCAAAAATTCAGATAATACTCCAGATTTTTTAAAATTGATAGTTGTACTCAATAAAATAGTTAAAAAGAAAAATTTCTTTTACTAAATCTTGCAACCTACTTCTATTTTAGATTCAAAAAACTCACAATTTATATTAGGTTAAAGGTATTTTTCATTAATTCTATAACTTTTAAATCAGGCATATTATCTTTAATGTGTCATTTTATTTTAACTATTTTCAAAATTTATTTTTAATTCCCTACTTAATAATAGTTAAGATTATTGAATTGAATTTAAAAAGAAATGAAAATTATGTTTTTCCGTAATTTTCTTTCATTTGCTTTTTGTAATTTTGAGAATTATATAATTCTTAAAAACAAATATGCCGAATAAATTTCTATCTATTCTTGATAAATACCGTAAAATTTCATTTTCTGAAAAAGATAAAGGAGAACGTTTTGAAAGACTAATAAAAGCCTATTTATTAACTGACCCTAAATATTCAAACTTATTCAAAAAAGTTTGGCTTTGGAATGAATTTCCATCAAAAGCTGATTTGGGAAGCACGGATACAGGAATAGATTTAGTTGCATTAACCAATAATGGCGATTATTGGGCGATACAATGTAAGTGTTATGCTGAAGATACAACCATAGACAAGAAATCTGTAGATACTTTTTTGGCTACTTCTAGTAGAACATTTAAAGATGTTGAAACTATAAAAACCGTTCACTTTGCTCAAAGATTATGGGTTTCTACATCTAGTAAATGGACAAATAATGCCGAAGAATCACTTAAAAATCAAAGTCCACAAGTTTCTAGAATTAATGTTCACGATTTAGCAAATGCACCTGTAGAATGGGAAAAATTAGAAAACAATATTACAGGCGAACAAGCAAGAACCAAAAAATATCCTCTTAAAAAACATCAAAAAGATGCTCTTGAAAAAACACATGAATATTTTCAAGAAAATGAAAGAGGAAAACTAATTATGGCTTGTGGAACTGGTAAAACATTTACTTCGCTTCGTATTGCTGAAAATGAAACCAATGGAAAAGGGTTGGTTCTTTTTTTAGTTCCTTCTATCGCACTTCTTGGACAAACTTTGAATGAATGGAGTGCACAATCTTTAGAAAAGATAAATCCAATCTGTATTTGCTCTGACCCAGAAATTACCAAGAAAAAAACTAAAGTTGAGGATATTGATACTTCTTCAGTAATTGATTTGGCTTTGCCTGCTTCTACCAATGTTCCCAATATTATTCATCAATTCAAAAGTTTAAAATTATATTCTAATGATGGAATGACAGTGGTTTTTTCTACCTATCAATCTATTGAGGTCATTTCTAAAGCACAGAAAGAATTAGCCAAAATTTATCCTGAATATTCGGAATTTGATTTAATTATTTGTGATGAAGCACACCGAACGACAGGCGCAAAATTGGCTACAGAAGACGAATCTGCTTTTACCAAAGTACACGATAATGACTTCATTAAAGCCAAAAAAAGGCTTTATATGACCGCTACTCCTCGTTTGTACGACCAAGAAACCAAAAGCAAGGCAGCTCAAGCCGAAGCTTTACTTTGGTCTATGGACGATGAAAAAATTTATGGCGAAGAAATTTACAGAATTGGTTTTGGCGAAGCCGTTGAAAAAAAATTACTTACCGATTATAAAGTTCTCATTCTTACTTTGAGTGAGAACGATGTTCCGCCAGTAATTCAGAATATGATTTCTAATGGGGAACACGAAATAAAAATAGATGATATGCCGAAATTAATCGGCTGTATCAATGCACTTTCTAAACAAGTTTTGGGCGATGAAGGTTTAATAAAATCTACAGACCCTAATCCTATGAAACGTGCAGTTGCGTTTTGTTCTACCATTGCAAATTCCCAAACTATTACCCAAACTTTCAACGGAATATCTGGGGAATATATTGAAGTGTTACCTCAAGAAAATAAAGATGTTACGGTTTCTGTAGCCTCAAAACATATTGACGGTTCTATGTCTGCCACACAAAGAGAAGAACTTCTTACTTGGCTAAAAGATGAACCCAAACAAGATGAATGTAGAGTGCTTACCAACGTAAGATGTTTGAGTGAAGGTGTAGATGTTCCTTCGCTTGATGCAGTAATGTTCCTTTCTGCTAGAAATAGTCAGGTGTACGTCTTCAAACTAAATTGGACAGTTTCAGTTAAATCCTTAAGGAGTATTTCGGATTATAAATTTATTAATTTTTGTTGATTATACAACTGTCTTCTTTTTTTGATAGAATGCTCTTTTATTTGCTTTCTTTTTTCTAAAATCTGCTCAGATCTTCCAAAATAGACATCGGCTGGAGTCAAGTTGTTTAATGACTCGTGGTAACGATTTGTATTGTAATTATTTACAAATATTTCCAATGCCTCTATGAGTTCTTCTGGATGATAAAAATGATTCAATTTCACCACGTTTTTCATCGTTCTGTGATAGCGTTCAATTTTGCCCTGAGTCTGGGGATGCATGGGTCTTCCATGAACCTGTTTCATCTTCAAATCCTCTTTCAGATAGGTTTTCAGCTCATTTGAGATGTAACAAGGTCCGTTGTCTGAAAGTAATCTGGGTTTGACTTTGGACTTCAATTTTGCTTTTTCAATCGCTGTATTTACCGTTCTTTTTACATCTTCGGCTTTCATCGAATCACAAAGTTCCCAATGAATGATATATCTGCTGTAATCGTCTAAAATCGTACTTAGATAGTACCAACCCCAACCCACAATTTTGAAATACGTGAAATCCGTCTGCCACATTTGATGTACAAAATTGGTTTTATCTTTAAATTCATTTGCAGCAGCAATCAAAAAATGATTAGGTGCCGCTATCAAGTCCCTTTGCTTTAAGATCCGATAAACGCTTGATTCTGAAATAAAAATACCTTGTTCATCTGTGATTTTATGTGCCAATTCTCTGGAAGAAAGCTCGGTATGTTCTAGTGCGATTTCCACTACCAAATCTTTTTGTTCCTCGGGGATGCTGTTCCATTGTCTTTTGCTCTTTCTTTTTGAGGTTTTTAAGCCATCATAACCATTTTCAAGATATTTTTGATACCATTTATAGAAAGTGCTTCTTGCAATTCCAAAGCTCTCCAAAGTACGCTTGACGCCTATTTCACTGGTGGTAACGCTTTGAATTAGTTCGTATTTCTCTCCTGCTGATAATCTCATATATTTTCTGTATTTATGGATCAATCCAGCATGTCTAAACTTTTTTTTACGATGTCGTAACGCAGAACCAAATCAGCTACCATCTCTTTGAGCCTGGCATTTTCCTTTTTTAAATCTGATACTTCATCACTGGTCGCTTCCCTTTCAACATCTCCGTTGAGTCGTTTTTTACCAGCTTCCATAAATTCTTTGTTCCAAGCATAAAACTGAGATTGGGCAATGCTGTGTTTCCTGCATAATTCTGCTACAGAAGTCTCAGCGCGAAGTCCTTCCATCACGATTAAAATCTTTTGTTCGGCTGTAAAAATCCTGCGCGTATTCTTGCGAATGTCTTTTACAAATGTTTCTGTACTTTTTTTCTTCGGTGTTCCCATAATTAAAGCTAATTCTTTTTTTGAAAACACTCCTTAAGTTTTTATATTATAATGTCCACTTTTTGCTGACGATTTACAGGAAGAAGTAATTAAAATTATTCTAATTTCAAAATCATCAAAATGGAAAAATTTAATAATTGAAATAGAAAAAGATAAATATTTAAGAGGACATATTGCAATTTTATTACACTTTGCAGATATATTTGAACATTATAACAATGATCCAACGTTAAGTTGGGACAATGAAACAGAAAGAATAATTTTTGATAATCTTTCAAAATATTTTTCAATTTATAAAATGTTTTTTGATGATAAAGGTTTAAAAAATTATGAAAATGAAAATTTTAGAAGCGCTATGCTTTGTATAGGAGATTATCTAATATATTCTAAAAATTGGAATTTCATTCAAAATGAATCAAGAGATGTAAGTTGGAAAAGATTATTTAGGGAAGTTAATAATTCGAAATTTAGAAATAATATAAGTGTTCTAAAAGATTTATTTGATGAAATTGATTTAAAACTTTCTGACAAACAAAATTTACAAAGTATTATTAAGAAATATAAACCAAATGTAAATGATTGGAGGTTGGAGTTTGTCAATAATCCAGAAACCATAAAATTAATGACATACTATGTTAAATTTAATGAATCTTCTAGTGAAATTTATCTTTTAAATGCGCCAAAATTTAGTTCAAATGCAATTGATTTAGATATATACTTAATAAAAAAACAACTAGAGAAAAAAGGCATTTCATCGAGAATATTATTTGACGAAAAATATTGGAAATCAATTATCAAAGGAATTGGTAATAGACAAAGTAAAGTTATACATTATGGCATTAAAGAGAAAAATTTTGTGGTAATACAACATGGAAAAGAGGATTTTGTATGTATCCGAGAAATTGTAATAGCTGCCACAAAACAACTCAGCTAAATTATATTATCGATAGAAATAGTGCCTATATATTCTTTGGATATATAAGCACTGTTTTTTATTTAAAGTCCATTTAGTCTTCATCTTCAGCATTAAACAACTCCTCATAGAACTTTCTATTTTCCTCGCCCCATTGGTCCAATGCGTCTAGAATAGGAAATGCGGAACGACCTAAATCAGTCAGAAAATACTCAGTACGAGGTGGTTGTTCTGCATAAATTTTTCTATCTATAATCTTATACTCCAACAATTCTTTAAGTTGTTGATTTATTACACGTTCTGTTGCATCAGGCACCTCCTTGAATATCAGACTTGGGCGTAGTGGCTTATCTCGAAGTGCTTCTATGATGCAAATTTTCCACTTTCCGCCAAGCACCTGCATAGCAATGCTATAACCACATTCTAGATATATAGGGATTTTTCTTTCAGACATAATTGTATAGTTAATTTGTAGGAACAAGATACAAAAATAGTGCGAGAATGCATTCTTTGATTATTTTGCTTATCATTCTCTTATCCTAATTCCTTCTCAAACATATACATCAATTTATCTTTTTCATTCAGTTCTACACTTCTGCTTACCTTTTTATTGGTGATTTGATAGCCCGAAAATCGAGTAACAAAAATGCCCAAGCCTTGAGTGTAGGAGCTGACTTCTGCTGAGTATTCTTTACTAGTATCTAAAGGAATTTCACCCAAAATAGTAGTCCAATCACCATCTGAAGTAATAGTAGATATTTCGCCTTGCATCTTGTTGATGTCTGTAATAGCCCTAGCATTCACAGCTATTGGAATTTGCAATTTAAAATCTAAGATTGGCTCCAACAACTCAACATCAGCTTGTTGTAAAGCCAATCGAAAAACATAGGGAGCTAAACTTCTAAAGTCGGCAGGTGTGCTCACTGGACTATAATAGATTCCGTGAGAAAAAGTGACTTTAAGGTCGGTTACTTCCCAGCCATACAAACCCGATTCACAGGCTTTCTTGACTCCATCGAATACTGCATTCTGAAAAGATTGATTCAAGTAGCCCAATGAAATATCGCTCTCTATCGTAAGTCCCGCACCGATTGGCAAAGGTTCTATAATCAAGCCAATAGATGCCCAATAAGGATTAGGTGGCACTTCGATATGAATGGTGTATTCCGATTTCGTTTTCAGACGTTCCTTATAAATCGTTTTCACCTCTTCAAAGTAAGCATCTACCGAAAATCGCTCCTCCAACAAAGTCAAAATAACTTCCCGTTGAGTTGCTCCATAAAGAGAAACTTCTAGCTCATTATTATCAGCATTGATACCAAACGTTAAAGATGGATCTTCTACCGATAATACATTCATAGCAGAAATTAATTTACTCCTATCCTCTACTTTGGCAGGATGTATAGATGATTTGAGAGCAGGACTAGGAATATTCAATTTATCAAATAAACTTGGCATTGTTCCTAAATAATCACCTACCATCAGACTTTCGGCATGGTCTAAAATTGCAATATCGTTTGTAGAAACTTCATCTACATCTATTTCGTTTCCAGCGTAAAAGGTCTTTAAACTTCTTATTTTCAGATTCTCATCTGAGCCATTGAGGTTGTATGATTTTCTTGTTCTAAGGCTTCCCCCTATAATCTTTAGATAGGCTCGTTTCTGTTCCTTCTTATTATGCTCAATTTTATAGACATAGGCAGATAAATCGTTCTCTTGAGGTAGAGATGTTTCAATAAAAGTAGTGATTGAGTTTAGCAAATCTTCGATACCAATGCCATACATTGCTGAGCCATGGTAGATAGGATGTAGTTTAGCGAATTGAACAAGATGAATCATTGAACTCCAATAGTCTGAATTTGAGAGTTGCGTATCGCTTAAGTATTTTTCAAGCAAAGAATCATCTTTCTCCAAAATTGTTTCTCTGTCCTTTTCTGATATGTTGTGTATTGTACAGCTAGAAGTTAAAATCTTGCCATCAACGGATTGCATAAGAAGAATATCTTTTGAAAGGCTATTTTGTATTTCGAAATAAAGCTGATTTAGATTTACTCCCTCTCTATCTATTTTGTTGATAAATAGAATGGCTGGAATTTCTAGTTGTTGCAAGACATTGAACAACAATCTCGTTTGAGCTTGAATACCCTCTTTAGCAGACACCACAAGAATAGCACCATCTAGCATTCTAAAAGTGCGTTCCACTTCTGCTAGAAAGTCCATGTGTCCAGGAGTGTCGATAATATTAATCTTTGTATCGTTCCATTGAATAGACGTTGTAGAAGCTCTAACGGTGATACCTCTTCGTTTTTCAATATCCATCGAATCGGTTGTGGTATTACCTTTGTCCACACTTCCACGTACCTCAGTTGCTCCACTAGCAAATAGCAAGTTCTCAGTAATGGAGGTTTTTCCTGCATCAATATGTGCAAGAATACCTATATTTATAGTTTTCATTTGATTTTGTAAATAATATAGCGGATGCTTTGTAGAAATGCATCACATAAAAAATACATCCTTGATGGTAGAATGTACCACAAGAACTTGAATTCGTATTTCTAATTATATTATTTACTGCCGCATAGTGTGACAAAGGTAGAAAATAAATTTTAAAATCAACTGTATTAGCCCGTAATAACCGAGCACATTAATTGTATTTAATCTTTTTTATTACTTTTGTATCGGACAAGCTGATCCGATGGTGATATATTATACCGAAGGATTTATTGAAGGGGTGTTACTGTAAGTAATTGCCCCTTTTATCATTGACTGAAGAGCTATTTCATTTCTTCGTGGCATTGAGCCACTTGAAATGAGGACAAGCTGAACCTCAGGATCCTTATTGCCCGATGGTATGTCATCATTTTCTTTTCGCTGGCTTTCGGCGTACTTTTCCCTGTATTCTACAGGAGAACAGTATTCCAGTCTATGAAATATCCAATCCGTGTTGTAGTCATTAATAAATTGATTAATACTGTTATAAGCTTCCTCAAAGGAAGAAAATGTTTCTGTTTGCAACACCTGTTCTTCCAGGGTGCGGTGAAACCGCTCTATTATCCCGTTGCATTGCGGTGACCGTACAAACGCTTTGGACACCTCCAATCCCAGGAATTTCATTTCATTCATAAAATCAGCAGAGTCATACTGCGAGCCATGGTCGCTTCTTAATTGCAACTTCATTCCTTTACACACATCCTTACCTACCGAACCGAAAGTCTTCCGTACAGCGGCCCTAACAGGCTCCATGGCGGCAAACCGGTTGCCTTTCCTTGCAATATGCCATGAGATAATCTCATCGTTAAAGTGATCGATCACACCAAAGAACCAATGCCAACCTGACCCATCAATCCAAAACCTCTTCCCGTCAGTGGCCCACATTACATTGGGTGCATCCGTGATTATAGTACCATCATGTTCGCGCTTATTCGTCTTCCCGGGCCTTCTGTAGGGGCTCAGCAGGTTGTTTTCCCGCATGATGCGGTTCACACGTGCCTTGCCGGCTACCAGAGCGTTTATCTTCCTTTTACCCATGCGCTTCTTCACTTTCAGATAACCTTCAGCGTTGAATGTACTCTTCTTAATTTCTTCCTTAATCTCCTGTAAAACCTCTTCATCGCTATGCTTGGGTTTTCTGCCCCGTTTCCCTGTTTTGGGAGTAGGGTTTTCATACCAGGTGCTGCTGCTGTAGCCGACTACCTTGAATATCAAACGCTTCGGATATGGTTTCCCGGTTAATGGATAATGTTCCTCTATCAGCATGGAGATTATTTCCTTTTTAGTTTTGCTGCCAATTCGTTCTTTTTTTTTGTGAGTTCGAGCTCCATCTGCAGTTGCCCGATCTTACGCTCGGCAGCACCCAGCCTCGAATCGTCGGGTTTACGTTTGAACCCGTCGGTACCACTCTCGATAAATTGATCCCGCCAAAGGTTGATATCAGCCAGAGTAACTCCGTATTCACGGCTAAGCAGCTCCGGATCCTCTCCACGCAACAAGGATAAAACTAATTCAGCCTTGATTTTCGATGTAAAATTTTTCCTCTTTTCCATAGCAGTTGTAAAAATAACTTTTATTTTTTACTGCTCGGTTTATTTGAGGGCTAATATATAGTGCAAATATAATAGGTAAAATATTTAGAATCAACTTGAAGTAAAAAAATAATCTGATTCTCCGCAAACACACCTAATATTTTTAGTATATTAGCGCTCAAAAAGCAGGGATTATGAACATATTCAGTTTTACGGCTCATTTCGGTTCGGAGGAAGATTGTCGTTTGCATTTCAAGGAGCAGCGTGATAAGGAAGGGGTTGTCTGCAAGCGATGCGGGGGCACTTCCCATTATTGGTTACAGGGTAAATGGAGTTATGAATGCAAAGGTTGCCGTTTCCGCACCTCGTTGCGCAGCGGTACGAACATGGAGAGCTCCAAGCTGCCGTTTCTGGTGTGGTACAAAACGATGTTCCTGATGAGTTGCACAAAAAAGGGATTCTCCACCAACGAACTCCAGAAGCAATTAGGATTGAAGCGTTACGAACCGGTATGGGCGATGGTACACAAACTCCGCAGGGCGATGGGCAACCGGGATGCAAGGTATACACTGGAAGGGATGATAGAACTGGATGAGGGTTACTTTTCGGTGGCCAGTAAGGAAATCGAGCGAGGCAAGGGTACACGTGGCCGGGGAGCCGAGGGAAAGCAGAACGTTGCGGTGATGGCCGAAAGCACCCCGTTGGAAGATATCGAAACGGGCAAAAAGGAGAAGCATGTGCGTTATTTCAAGGCCAGGGTACTGGATAGCCATCAAAGTGAAGGAACCAACGGGTTGTCGGTTGCTGCACCATTGATCATCAACTATATTGATAGCGCAATGATGTTGGCTGATTTTAAAAAAGCACGCGACTTGAAACCAGATGCGATCATTTGTACCATGCATTGGGGAACTGAATACCAAAGCTTGCCCAACAGTTATCAGAAAAAATGGGAAAAGTTTTGTTATGACCAAGGCGCAGATATGGTCATAGGTGGTCATCCTCATGTTTTACAGCCTGTTGAATTGAAAGAAGTTAACGGGAAACAGCGGCTAACAGCTTGGTCACTGGGTAATTTCGTGTCCAATCAGCGGGATCGTTACAAGGATGGCGGTATGATTTTGCGGGCTGATTTGGTAAAAAGTAGCGAGGCAGTCAACATTGAACACGTGACACATACCTTCACTTGGGTTTATCCGCGTCAAGAAGCTGCAGTGAAACCATTTTATATTCTACCGGAGTTTGATTATGGCATCCATCGTCCGGATTTTTTCACCCCTGAGGTACAAACCAAAAGCAACTTGTTTTACACCGATTCAAGAGCACTTTTTCAAAGTCATTCGAAAGGATCTGTTGAATATAAGGTAGATGCTGATTCCACGGTTGTGACTCATTACAAATTGCTTTTGTCAGGGTATTATGCCCAAGAGTATTCAGAAGGGATACTTCGCAATCCAATTAATTTCTCAAAAAAATTCACCCCAACGATCCACAAGGTGGTGGCTCCGGATGGAACCTATCATTGGGTAATTGGTTATTTTCTCACGGAAGAAGAGGCCAGGGGAACACAGGTTCACGATGCAGTAATTCCAAATCCCCGCATGGTGTTCATTTCACCTACAATTTACAAAGTACTTCCATGAAAGTAGCATTGATTGTTGCTGTTGATCAGCAATTCGGTATTGGAAAGAACAATGATTTGATGTGGCATTTGCCTGCAGATATGAAATTTTTCAAAGAAACAACCACGGGACATATTGTGGTTACAGGTAGAAAAAACTACGATTCCATTCCGGAACGTTTTCGGCCGTTGCCCAACCGCGAGAATGCGGTCTTAACACGCAATACCGAATATCATGCTCCTGGAGCAGTTGTTTTTTCTTCCTTGGAATCCTGTTTGGATCATTATAAAAATGAAGTGGAACGAACCGTTTTCATAATTGGAGGCGGACAAATTTACCGAGAAGCTTTAGCGCTTGATTGTGTTCAAGAGATGTTTATTACCCATGTGCAGGGCGAATTTGGTGCAGATACCTTCTTCCCGAAATTCGAAGCTGTCGCTTGGAATGTTGAAACGGTAGCAACCCAAGCAGTGGATGAGAAAAATGCCTATGCGTTTGAAGTGAAAAGGTATTGGAGGTAACGTGATTACTTGATGAGAAATAAGAAATCATTGTCTACCTACTTTCGTTATATTTGATCAAATAAAGAAACAAACCTGCACAAAAACATCAAGTATTATGCTGTTTTGTACAGAAAAGCCGTATCAATAAATAAGTTATGTGTAATTTTAGCCGCAAACGCAGTTAAAACAAAAAGGCTCCGAATTTCGGAACCTTCTTTTTATCATTTCATTTTTCTAAAAAACTTGTACAACAAATCGATTTTATTTGAACAAAGAATTGGCATTGCTTCAAAAAGGGTTTCTTCATCCCATTCCCACCATTTCATTTCCTGCAATTTTTGGATGTCATCATCACTAAATCTCTTTTTTATCAATTTGGCTGGATTTCCCCCTACAATTGAATAAGGTTCAACATCTTTTGTAACCAAAGCACGACTGCCAATAACAGCTCCATCTCCTATCTGAACTCCTGGCATTATCATAGCTTCACTACCAATCCAAACATCATTCCCAACAACTGTATCTCCTGCTTTTTGAAATCCATCTTGGCTTTTACTGAAAACATCAAATTCAGACATATAAAAAAATGGAAAACTGGAAATCCAATCATATTTATGACCTTGATTACCTGCCATTATGAAACTTGCACCGCTCCCTATTGAACAATAAGAACCGATAATTAGTTTATCGACATCATTCCTGTCCGGAAACAGATAACGAGCACAATCGTCAAATGAATGACCGTGATAATAACCAGAATAATAAGAATATTTACCCGAAATTATATTGGGATTAGTTATGTGGTCTTTGATTATTTTTCCTTTAAAAGGACTTTCGAAGTAATTTTTCATTATTTAACATATTTAATTTACAATAAGAGACAATAAGGAAACGAAGAATAATACTAAACTATTCTCTTCCTATACGTTGCGTAAAGTAAATTTGCTAATCTGATAATTTCATCTGACAAAGATACTAAAAAACTACACATAACATCGCATTGGCAAAATGGCGGGTTAAGTTCAAAATTCAACTTTTGTGCTTTTTATTCCGCCGAATGTGTCCCACATTCAGCTTTTTTTTAATAATTTAGCTTCTGTGGAAACACATCGGCTACGTCACTGCTAAATTGAACTTTCGGTTCAATTTATCCGCCACTTCGCCAATGCGTTTCCCGTTATGTGAAAGAATAAAACGGCACCTCCAAAAAAGAAAGTACCTTTTCGAAATCAAATTTACATTATTCTCAATCCACTATTTCTGAAACAGTTGATTTTTCTATTAGGAAAATCCCATCAAAAGAATCTACTATTTCAGTTTTTAGATATATAGAATCAAAACGAATCTTACTACAATTTTTTAATTCCTTACTTTTATTGATTATTAAACAGCATTCTTTTCCTGATAATTCCTGCATAAAAAATTCAACAGAATCCGACTCTGGAGAATCAAGTGGAAATTTATCAACCCTAAAACCAAATTGATAATCATTATCAGGATACAATGCGGCAGTTTCTCCACGTAGATTAGTTATTGCAAATGCTTTGTATTTTTCTCCAAAAGTCATCGAAAGTCTTTGCCCCATTGGATAACAACTAATAAATCCGTCAAAATCCACCGGAGTTTTTTGAATGTGAGCATTGTGGGCAACTAAAATAATCTTTTTACCAAGTGAATTTTTCAAAAACCAATCAATACTTTCTGCCATATACTGGTCTTTTGCTCCCATATCTCCCTCAATTCCCTTTTCAGTAATGAAGCTTTCCATAGCATCAGCATTATAATTCATATAAATCAAGCCTTTAACTTGATGAAGTATCGATTGAAACTCTAAACTTTCCAGTTTTGGTTGAAGAGTGACCAAACGAATGTAAACTTTTAATAGCAATGCTTTTAATTCATTATGTTCAGCTTCATCAAAAAGCGATAAATTTAACGCAAGCTGAGAAGTCGAATAGAAATCAAATTTCTCAGCAAGATTTAAAATCTTCTGTAAGACATCAGAAGAAACGATTGAAAGTCTTTGCAAATAATCAGATACAATACGAAAGTTTGGAAAATAAGAACCTCCATTTTTAGGAATATCCACACCTAAAAAGGTAATTTGATTATTATTGTCTTGATTATACCGACGAAGCCATAGCAAAGTATCTTTAAACTCATTTGGATAATAAAAGTGTGACAGTAACTTATCCAAATCGTCGAATGGAATTTGTGATTTTATCCACTTATCAACTTCTAATCCTTCAGAAAAACCAAACTCAAATGCCAAGGTGTCAAAATCACATTCAGTTACTAAAAACTCAATAACTTGATGCCTGAATGTAAAAAACTCTTTTATGAAATGTGCGTTTTCGCCTAAACCAACAATTGTAGAAGAATCAAAATATTCTCGAAATCGAAAAAGACTTTGTTTTATGGATGTATTATTTTCCGAATTAAACGGAAAAGTTAAGGGTTTTATATTTTTCATTATTACCTTATTTTAAATTAAAAATTAACGTACCAAATAGCAACCGTCTCAAAAAGACGATTTAATAATTTACTTTAATTTTTAATTACCAAGGCTTGCTGAAATACATAAAATGTGAATTATTTGAATACAAAGATACTAAAAATTCCTTCACATAACATCGCATTGGCAAAATGGCAGGTTAAGTGCTAAATTGAAAGTTTCTGCATTTTATTCCGCCGAATGTGTTCCACATTCGCTTTTTATTTGTAAGTTAGCTCTGTGGAAACACATCGGCTACGTTCTCGCTAAATTGAACTTTTTGTCCAATTTATCCGCCACTTCGCCAATGCGTTTCCCGTTATGGGCCATTTTTGAATGACAATGCGAATAGATACAGACAAACAAATGAATTTACTTAGTGATAAGAACGTTGCAATAATTGGTGGTGGACCCGTTGGACTGACTATGGCAAAATTATTACAGCAAAACGGCATAGACGTTTCAGTTTACGAAAGAGACAACGACCGAGAGGCAAGAATTTTTGGTGGAACCCTTGACCTACACAAAGGTTCAGGTCAGGAAGCAATGAAAAAAGCGGGATTGTTACAAACTTATTATGACTTAGCCTTACCAATGGGTGTAAATATTGCTGATAAAAAAGGCAATATTTTATCCACAAAAAATGTAAAGCCCGAAAATCGATTTGACAATCCTGAAATAAACAGAAATGACTTAAGGGCTATCTTGTTGAATAGTTTAGAAAACGACACGGTTATTTGGGATAGAAAACTTGTTATGCTTGAACCTGGTAAGAAGAAGTGGACACTAACTTTTGAGAATAAACCGAGTGAAACAGCAGATTTGGTTATTCTTGCCAATGGCGGGATGTCCAAGGTAAGAAAATTTGTTACCGACACGGAAGTTGAAGAAACAGGTACTTTCAATATACAAGCCGATATTCATCAACCAGAGATAAACTGTCCTGGATTTTTTCAGCTATGCAATGGAAACCGGCTAATGGCATCTCACCAAGGTAATTTATTATTTGCTAACCCCAATAATAATGGTGCATTGCATTTTGGAATAAGTTTTAAAACACCTGATGAATGGAAAAACCAAACGCAGGTAGATTTTCAAAACAGAAATAGTGTCGTTGATTTTCTTCTGAAAGAATTTTCCGATTGGGACGAACGCTACAAAGAATTGATTCATACGACGTTGTCATTTGTAGGATTGGCTACACGGATATTTCCTTTAGAAAAGCCTTGGAAAAGCAAGCGCCCATTACCCATAACAATGATTGGGGATGCCGCACATTTGATGCCGCCTTTTGCAGGGCAGGGAGTAAATAGTGGGTTGGTGGATGCCTTGATATTGTCTGATAATCTAGCCGATGGAAAATTTAATAGCATTGAAGAGGCTGTTAAAAATTATGAACAGCAAATGTTTATCTATGGCAAAGAAGCACAAGAAGAATCAACTCAAAACGAAATTGAAATGTTTAAACCCGACTTTACGTTTCAGCAATTGTTAAATGTATAAAATGGAATAAAACGGCACATAACAAACAAATTGGCAATAGAGCCGGTGAAGTACTTCTATTGAACTTTTGTGCAATGTTGAAGATTAGTAATTCTATTCAACATTTGTGCTAAAAGTCGGCTCCATCGCCAATTTGCCAGCCGTTGGCGGCAAAGCTAACGGACGACCGTGCTAACATCAGCAGTCCGACAAAAATCCGTTTTGACTTTGTTGCCGTAACGGAACGGCAATGGCAAAAAAAGAAGTACTGACAGATTTTTGGGTAAGAGATATACTCAAAGAAGCAAACATAGATTTACATCCACAAGGAAGCAACATCAAAGAAATTGACGAAGCCCTAAAAACCGCTTCAAAAGCAGGAACAGGCAAAGTCGGATTTCCTGAATATTGCGGAGTTGTCAAAGATTTTGTTCTCATCATTGAAAACAAAGCAGACGTTTCGCAACACATCAAACGCAACGACAAAGACGTAATTTGTAGCGAAGTTGCAAACGTGAAAAACTATGCTGTAAACGGTGCGTTGTTTTACGGATTACACTTATCAAAAAACACATCTTACAAAAAAATCATTGCCTTTGGAATTTCGGGCAATGAAAAACGCCACAAAATCTCGCCTATTTTTATTGACGAAAGAGGCGGTTACAAAGAGTTGGAAGACGTTGAAACGTTTACACTTTTCAACGAAAAGAACATTGACGAATACTACACAAAAACCATTCTCAAAGAACAAACGCCAGACGAAAAGACAACCGAAGAAATTCTGAAAGACGCAAAAAATCTTCACGAAGATTTGCGGAATTACGGCAGTATTCAAGACAAAGACAAACCTTTGATTGTTTCGGGAATTTTGTTGGCATTGCGAGAAATGGAATACAAAGGTTTCAACATTGACAGCTTAACAGGCGACCAAACCACAACAGACGGAGAAAAAATTTACGAAGCCATTGAGAAAAACCTGAAACGAGCCAACGTAGCACCGCAGGTAAAAAAAGACAAATTATTGAGCCAATTTTTGGTAATCAAAGATACGAAAGCGATTAACGAAGTCAATGAATATTTAAAGAAAACGCCACTCAAACATTACACCGAATTTCTTTACGAGAACATTTACAAAAACATCAAATACATTCATTCGGCAGAGGATTATTTGGGGCGTTTTTATGGCGAATTTATGTCGTATTCGGGTGGAGACGGACAAAATTTAGGCATTGTATTGACACCAAAACACATAACCGAACTGTTTTGCGAGTTGGCAGAGTTAAAAACAACTGACGTTGTTTTTGACCCTTGTTGCGGAACAGCAGGTTTTTTGATTGCTTCAATGCACGATATGTTGCAGAAAACGGACAATCCGAAACAACAAGCCGACATTAGAAAAAATCAGTTGCACGGTTTGGAGTTACAGCCGTATATGTTCACGATTGCAACAACCAATATGATTTTGCGTGGAGACGGAAAAAGTAATTTGGAGCAAGAAGATTTTTTGAAACAAAATCCTGCACAATTACAGCTCAAAGGTTGCACCGTTGGAATGATGAACCCACCCTATTCAATGGGAAGCAAAAGCAATACGAGTTTATACGAAATCAATTTTACCGAGCATTTGCTCAATTCCATAACCCAAGACGGAAAAGTAATTGTAATCGTTCCTCAATCTTCAATGACAGGAAAATCCAAAGAAGAACAAGCGATAAAAGAAAACATTTTAAAACATCACACATTGGAAGGCGTGATAACGCTGAACAAAAACACATTTTACGGAGTTGGAACAAATCCGTGCATTGCGGTTTTTACAGCAGGAGTTCCGCACCACAGTGCAAAGTTCAGAAAAGTTTACTGTAACGATGAAAACCTATTTATCAATAATTTTTGTTTTATTTTTTTCTATTTCTTTCGGACAAGGCATACTTGAACCCGGTGTGCGTTTAAGAGATGAAGGAAAATATGACGAATCTATTAGCTATTATCTTAACCAAAAGAAAAAGGGACATTGGGATTGGGGATTTAAGTATAATTATACAAAAGTTCTTGCGCTAGCAGGACAAGTAGATAGTTGCTTTTTCTATTTAGAAGAAAATATTAATGAACGAATTGCAGTACAATCTTTAAGTGACATAGAATTTATTGGAATTAAAGAAGATAAAAGATGGACAACTTATGAGGAAAGCGTAATTAATAAACATATTCCTTGTAAGGACGTAACTTTTAGTGCCGAGATCTTTAGAATTATAGCTTTATCAGAAAAAGAGAATACTAATATTAAATTACTTTTTGAGTTAATAAATAAAAAGGGATGGCCAAAAAAAAGTCAAGTAGGAGATGCCTCTAATTATATATTTGCTAGATTAAGATATGAAGATTTGTTTTTAGTACAAGCTAAGAAACACTTAAAAGAATTAGAAGAGTTGTGTATAAAAGGCGAGATTGACTGTAAGTATTTTGCCGATACATATGATTTAATACAAAAGAAGGCTAAGAAACCGCAAAAGTATGGGACGATTTTTAATATAGATTATGATAACGATTTTAAAAGAATCTATTACAAATTTGTCGATGAAAAAAAAATTAATAAATGGAGAACTGAAATAGGACTAAAAAAATTGGAAGAATATAGTGGTTAAAGCAATTATGGCTAATATTGTATTGACGAAATGGAGATTTTAGAGATAAATTATCCCCCTTTTTTTTGTTGTAAAATTAATTCTTAACAGCTCTATGTTTACTATTGAATCCAAACAATCCTAAATCATATTCTAAAACTTTACTAATTAATAGTTTACTTTAATTTAAAAATGAACACCCTTATGAATAAAGTATACGGAATATAAAGACAATAAAGCAAAAGGAGTTATCTAAAAATCAGGTAACTCCTTTTGTTATATATTAATCAAAAAATGATTAGCTATTTCTAAATACATGACCATTTTCGTAAGTATAATCACTAATAAAAAGGTCTCTAGCAAAGCTATCATAATCAAAGTATGATTTGACAAAATCAGAAAGATCATAACATTCATTAACTATCTGATAGGCGAAGTCTTCTTCACTACTATAATGTCCTTGATAATCCTCTTCAAATAGTTCAAATAAAGCATCTATATTCTCTGATGTAATATCATGATTGTCAATACTTATCCAAGCTGAAAAAGCCTCTAAAGTAGTATACTGTAAATCTGATACTTTTTCAATAATTGAAAAGATATTTTCTGAAAGGTTACTTTCTGAGATTAACTCAGATGGAATATTTTCCCAATCTTGAAACATAAACTCTGGATCTGTTTCATCAGAATGAAGTTCTGAGCAAAACTCATAAAACTCTTCAATGGAGCTAAAGTTATTTAATTCAATCCAATCTCCTTTAATTGAACCATTGTTATACTTAGCATAAGTACCAACATAAACTTTTGAGTGCATTAAATTTTCCATGATACATAGTATTATGACCTTAGGGTCTGGTTAATTTCAAAGCACTTGAGTTTTGATTTTTAGATTACATCAAGTTTTATAAAATAAATACGCTCAAAGCTTGAGGAAGATTTATTGAAGTAATTCAGAGGACTTGAACTTGTAAAGACTAAAAAGCTAAAAAACTTTGCCTATTGAAATACTAGAGCAAAGGCTCTTAACTATAGAAATTAAATTTGAGTAAACGAATAGGCTAATTATTGAAGTTTGTAGTTGATAAAGTAATAAGAAAGATTAATGGGAGTTTGAAAAGGTTTTTTTTAAATGTTTTACACATCCCCCCTCAAATATTTATGAATAGAGGATGTGTAATGATTAAGTTATTTTCTACTGTACTGTATTATTAAATATAAACTAGTGCTAATTAATAGTGCTGATAGTATAAAGGCAATACCTGGTAAGTATAATGGAGCATTGTCTTGTGTAAAAAAATAAAAACAATAGGTGAAAATAGGAGGACCTATTATAGTTGTTAACCCGTTTAAGCTTCCCAATACTCCTTGTAATTCTCCTTGATATTGTTGATTAAGAGATTTAGACAGCATAGATTGAAAGCCTGTCTGATGAATACTTCCCAGTAAATAAAGTGTAATTCCTATCCATAGTTGTTGTACTGATGTACTAAATCCCAATAATATTAATCCTATACAACTTACAATTAACCCAATGTAGATAAGCTTCTGATCAGATAGTTTTTTTGAAAGGTATTGGAGAAAATAGGCTTGTACTACAAAACCTATAATTCCTATTATAGTTAGAGAAAATCCTACGTGTTGTTTACTCCAATCAAATTGCATCATAGTAAAAAATGACCAAGTACTCTCCATACTGTGTGAAGCCGTTGATAATAAAAAGAATACGAAAAATAAAACTGTAAGTTCTTTAAATTGTTTAATACTTTTCAAGGTTTGTAAAGGAGAGAGGCTAGCAAAGCTAATTTGTTTTTTAGTACGCAAGTTATTTGTCTCAGGAAAGTAAAAGTATCCATAAGTGACGTTTAATAAACCTAAGATTCCTGCAAAGTAAAAGGGGTAGGTTAGGTGGTACTCTCCTAATAACCCTCCTACTAAAGGTCCAATAATAAAGCCAATATTAAACGCCGCGTTTAAATAACCAAAATATTTGGTTCTGTTAGTACTAGTTGTGATATCCGTAATTGCAGCGGAAGCTACTGCGAATGTAGCTCCTGTAATACCGGCTATTAACCGACTAATAAACAACACCCAGTACTCAGTAGCTACAGCCATTATAAAGCAATCTATAGAGAATCCAAGTAAAGAAAGCAGTAATACATTTCTACGTCCATAATAATCACTTAGAATACCAAGAATAGGTGCAAATATAAATTGCATAAATGCATATGCAAGGGTAAGTATTCCGCCATACTTGGCAGCTGTACTTAAATCAGCGTTTAAGACTTTTTCTAATAATTCGGGTAATACTGGAAAGATAATACCAAATCCAGCACTGTCTAATATAATAGTGATTGTAATGAATATTACAATACTGTTTGTTTTGTTTGATGTCATGATTATATATAATAAAATAACTGTACCCTAAAGTTTAGGTACTATCTAAATTTTCTAAGTTTCCTTTTAAAAAAGGATAACTATAATTCTCAATGTTATTTTACTATTGCTGCATAATAGTGCAAATATAATGTATTAGCCCGTAATAACCGAGCACATTAATTGTATTTAATCTTTTTTATTACTTTTGTATCGGACAAGCTGATCCGATGGTGATATATTATACCGAAGGATTTATTGAAGGGGTGTTACTGTAAGTAATTGCCCCTTTTATCATTGACTGAAGAGCTATTTCATTTCTTCGTGGCATTGAGCCACTTGAAATGAGGACAAGCTGAACCTCAGGATCCTTATTGCCCGATGGTATGTCATCATTTTCTTTTCGCTGGCTTTCGGCGTACTTTTCCCTGTATTCTACAGGAGAACAGTATTCCAGTCTATGAAATATCCAATCCGTGTTGTAGTCATTAATAAATTGATTAATACTGTTATAAGCTTCCTCAAAGGAAGAAAATGTTTCTGTTTGCAACACCTGTTCTTCCAGGGTGCGGTGAAACCGCTCTATTATCCCGTTGCATTGCGGTGACCGTACAAACGCTTTGGACACCTCCAATCCCAGGAATTTCATTTCATTCATAAAATCAGCAGAGTCATACTGCGAGCCATGGTCGCTTCTTAATTGCAACTTCATTCCTTTACACACATCCTTACCTACCGAACCGAAAGTCTTCCGTACAGCGGCCCTAACAGGCTCCATGGCGGCAAACCGGTTGCCTTTCCTTGCAATATGCCATGAGATAATCTCATCGTTAAAGTGATCGATCACACCAAAGAACCAATGCCAACCTGACCCATCAATCCAAAACCTCTTCCCGTCAGTGGCCCACATTACATTGGGTGCATCCGTGATTATAGTACCATCATGTTCGCGCTTATTCGTCTTCCCGGGCCTTCTGTAGGGGCTCAGCAGGTTGTTTTCCCGCATGATGCGGTTCACACGTGCCTTGCCGGCTACCAGAGCGTTTATCTTCCTTTTACCCATGCGCTTCTTCACTTTCAGATAACCTTCAGCGTTGAATGTACTCTTCTTAATTTCTTCCTTAATCTCCTGTAAAACCTCTTCATCGCTATGCTTGGGTTTTCTGCCCCGTTTCCCTGTTTTGGGAGTAGGGTTTTCATACCAGGTGCTGCTGCTGTAGCCGACTACCTTGAATATCAAACGCTTCGGATATGGTTTCCCGGTTAATGGATAATGTTCCTCTATCAGCATGGAGATTATTTCCTTTTTAGTTTTGCTGCCAATTCGTTCTTTTTTTTTGTGAGTTCGAGCTCCATCTGCAGTTGCCCGATCTTACGCTCGGCAGCACCCAGCCTCGAATCGTCGGGTTTACGTTTGAACCCGTCGGTACCACTCTCGATAAATTGATCCCGCCAAAGGTTGATATCAGCCAGAGTAACTCCGTATTCACGGCTAAGCAGCTCCGGATCCTCTCCACGCAACAAGGATAAAACTAATTCAGCCTTGATTTTCGATGTAAAATTTTTCCTCTTTTCCATAGCAGTTGTAAAAATAACTTTTATTTTTTACTGCTCGGTTTATTTGAGGGCTAATATAAATTTTAAAATCAACTATCCTAAATCGTTATCTTAGAAAATCCGTTCATACCTATTCCTGATGAACTAAACACCGAACAAGAAGATGACATAGTGGGATTGTGGAGCTGGGATGGGAAAGGAAAAGTTGTTGTAAATTGTACATTTCATAATAAATGATTGCTAAATTAGATACACCATATGAATCAACTAATAAACTATATCAAAACCTATGTCGCATTATCAGATGAAGAGTGCGAAGTGCTCATGTCTTTATTTGAAATAAGGAAACTGCGAAATAATGAGGTGTTTTTTGAAGAAGGGCAAATAGCAAATGAACTCTATTTTGTAACGAAAGGCTGTATCCGATTATTTTACAAAGTGGATGTGGATGAGAAAACAGCTTTTTTCTATTCGCAAGGGCAATTTATATGTGCTGGAGAAAGCTATAATCTAGGTATTGCTGCTAAAGAGAATTATCAGTCTATGGGTCAATCTGAGATAGTTATATTGGATAAGAAGAAGGTAGAAACTTTGCTCCAAAAAGATTCCAAGTTTGAAGCAATAGGACGTATAGCTACCGAAAATGAATTGATTGCCAGTCAAAAGATAATTGCATCTTTTGTTACTCAAACAGCCGAAGAGCGATACCTTGAATTATTAGAAAGCAATAGCGAACTTTTTCAGAATGTGCCTCAACAATATATTGCATCTTTCCTCGGTGTATCACCTGAAACATTGAGCCGCATCAAAAGTCGCATTCTGAAACGATGATTTCTTGACAATCGTCAAGTACAATAGCTAATTCATCACCCTATCTTTACAGCAAAAAGGACATGAAAAAAGTATTAGTTGCTGGAGCTACTGGTTATTTAGGGAAACACATTGTCAATGAGCTAAAAAGTAGAGGATACTGGGTAAGAGTATTAATCAGAAAAGAAAGCCAAAAGAAATTGTTCAAAGATGTGGACGACTTTTTTGTAGGAGAAATAACCATGCCCAAAACACTTGTTAGTATTGCAGAAAATATAGATTGGGTGTTTTCTACCATTGGCATCACAAGGCAAAAAGAGGACTTGACTTACATGGATGTAGATTATCAAGGAAATGTGAACTTGTTATACGAAGCTAAAAAATCAGGAGTAGAGAAATTTGAATATATTTCTGCCATTAATGGAGATAAACAAAGACACTTAAAGATTTTTGAGGCAAAAGAACGTTTTGTAAATGAATTGAAATCGTCAGGTTTGGACTATTGCATTATGCGTCCTAATGGTTTTTTCTCAGATATGAAGGACTTTTTAGAAATGGCTAAGAAGGGGCGAGTTTACTTGTTTGGTGATGGACAGTTTAAGCTCAACCCTATAGATGGTAAAGATCTAGCAGTTGTTTGCGTTGACAAAATGATTGCTGGCAACAGAGAGGAAACTGCTGGAGGACAAGAGATACTGACACAAGAGGATATTGCCAAAATAGCATTGCGAGTTTTGAATAAACCTCTCAAGATTACTTTTCTGCCAGATTGGACTCGCAAACTCTCTATTTGGGTGTTGCGAACATTCACATCTTCCAAAGCATATGGTCCATTTGAATTTTTCCTTTCAGCTATGGCTCAGGATAATATTGCAAATCAATATGGCAAGTTAAAGTTGGAGGATTTTTATATGACGATTTTGAAGGAATAATTATTGCCAAATAGAATCTATCAAGAATAAAAATATTCTTTCCTACCTTTGCTCCATGAATAAAACAAACCTCAAAATACATCCATCCGACCAAAGTCTAGAACTCTCTTTGCCCTATGCAGATGGAGGAATCAAGGCTGGGTTTCCTAGTCCAGCGCAAGACTATATTGAAAGTGCTATCGACTTGAATAAGGAGTTGATAAAACATCCTGCATCCACTTTCTATGGACGTGTAAAGGGTGATAGCATGATAGATGCTAATGTGCATGATGGCGATATTCTAGTGATTGACAAATCGCTAGAGCTTCAGAACGGTGATATGGCCGTTTGCTTTATTGATGGTGAGTTCACTATCAAATACATCAAACTAGAAAAAGATGTTATTTGGCTAGAACCAGCCAACGAGAATTATGAACCAATAAAAGTGACAATCGAAAATGATTTCTTAATTTGGGGAATTGTAACGTATTGTATTCAAAATAAGAGGAGGAGATGAAAGAAGAAACAATAGAAACATACATCCAAAAGTTTCCTGAAAATATTCAAGAGATTTTAAAGAGAGTGCGAGAAATAATTTTGTCGTGCAACACTGAATTAGAAGAAACTATAAAGTACGGAATACCAACTTTTATATTACATGGTAATTTGGTGCACTTTGCTGCATATAAGAAACATCTAGGCTTTTATCCAGATCCGTCAGGTGTTGAAGCTTTTAAAGATAAATTAGAAGGATATACCATATCTAAAGGAGGTATACAATTTCTATACACTGAATCCATTCCTTACGACCTTATTGCTGAAATTACACTATTTCGTGTAAAAGAGAATATAGAAAAAGCACAAAAGAAGTCTGTTTAATATGATAGGACTCATCGACTGTAATAATTTCTTCGCATCATGTGAGCGAGTTTTCAATCCAAATTTGGATGGAAAACCTATTGTTGTGCTTTCGAATAATGATGGAGCAATAATTGCAAGAAGTGAAGAGGCTAAGAGGTTAGGTGTGAAGATGGGTGTGCCATTCTATCAAATCAAAGACTTAATAAGACAACAAAATATCAATGTATTCTCTTCAAATTATACACTTTATGGAGATTTATCAAGGCGAGTGATGTCCATTTTAGCTGAGCAAGTTCCCGAAATAGATGTGTATTCTATTGATGAAGCATTCTTGGACTTGGCTGGTATCGAAAACTTTTCAGAATTTGGACAGAAACTAGTGAGAACAACTTGTCGAAGTTCTGGTATACCTGTCTCACTTGGTATTGCTCCAACACGCACTTTAGCCAAATTGGCTAATAGCTTTGCCAAACGATATCCTGCTTATAACAAAGTTTGTATAATGGATTCTGATGAAAAAAGAATTAAAGCTTTACAGAAGACTCCAGTAGGATACATTTGGGGCATAGGGAGGCAAACGACCAAGACTTTAGAATATTATGGAATCAAAACAGCTTACGATTTAACTCAAAAATCTCGTTCATGGGTGCGTAGCAAGATGACTGTTGTAGGTGAACGTACTTGGTTAGAACTACATGGAGAGCCTTGCATCACTTCTGATTCTGTAGTTGAAAAACAACAAATTTGCACCTCTCGCAGTTTTGGTGAAATGGTTACAGACTTCGATTCTTTACGAGAATCTATTGCTAACTTTGCATCAGCTTGTGCTGCGAAGTTGAGAAAACAAAATTCATTAACACAGGGCATGATTGTTTTTGCTTATACCAATCGCCACAGAGAAGATTTACAACAATATTTTCCATCTAAGGCAATGCAATTTTCTTTCCCTACTGCTGATACAATGGAGATAATCAAGCATGCTAGTTGTGCTCTGAAAGAGATTTACAGAGAGGGTTATGAATACAAAAAAGCTGGAGTTATACTTACGCATATCATCAGCGAAACCAATTATATGCACGACCTTTTTGACCCAAGAGATAGAGAAAAGCAAAAACGCATTTCGCAAATGATAGATTCCATCAATCAGAAGAATGGCACAAACTGCATTAAACTAGCTGCTCAAGGCGTTGGAAAGGCTGATTGGAATCTGCGAAGAGATTTTCTATCAAAGTGTCCTAGTACGAAGATTGGGGATATAATAGAGATAAGAGGATAGAAAATGGAACAAAGATCAAGATTACTAGACTATAAGCAAGATATAAGTAGAGGGTGTGTATTTCGCTGTAAAGCAAAATATCCCTATGAGGAGGTCGTAGACTTTATGGTTGCCGAGTCTTTTGATAATGGAGAATTACGTTATGTCTTGTATGTTATATCTGGATATAAAGCAGGTTCTCTATTGGTAAGATTACCTAAAGATGCACTATCCACTAATTTCGGTCTAAATTGGAAGTGGGTTGTTGAGAACTGGAATGATTGGATTTACTTAGATTGTGGAGTTGAGGATGTTTGGGTAGTAGAAAAATCAGTTCCTACTCTTGATTAAAGGAGACTGTAAAGTAAACTGTGTCAAATAATAAATTCATTTTTTTATTACTTTTACACAATAGTTTACATTATGGAAGATTTTGATTACAAGTCCTTTCAAGCCAAGGCGCTGGAGCAGCTAAAAGCCGGCAAGCCTCTTTTAGGAAAAGACGGTGCATTTGCGCCATTACTGGAGAACCTTCTGAATGCAGCATTGGAGGGTGAGATGGATGTTCACATGGATGAAGAGGAACGCTTATCGGGTAATCGCCGCAATGGATATAATCGCAAGCAAGTTCAGACTTCCCTGGGTGAGGTTACAGTTCACACGCCACGAGACAGGGATTCCCGGTTTGAACCGGAGTTTATCAAAAAGCGGGAGCGTATATTGGCCGAAGGTGTAGCTGACCGCATCATTGGCTTATACGCGTTAGGCAACAGTACGCGGGAGATCAGCGACTGGATGGAGGAGAACCTGGGTAATCGGGTTTCAGCCGATACAATCAGCGCCATTACCGACAGGGTGCTGCCTGAACTTCAATCCTGGCGTACCCGTCCCCTTGATTCAGTCTATCCCATAGTATGGATGGATGCCATCCACTACAAGGTCATGGATGATAAAAACCGACCGGTTACCCGCGCCATTTACAATGTGCTCGGCGTTGACCGCAACGGGCATAAGGATCTGCTGGGAATGTATATTTCCAGGAGTGAAGGTGCCAATTTCTGGCTCTCGGTACTGACTGATTTACAAACACGGGGAGTACGGGATATTTTAATAGCCAGTGTGGATAATCTGGCCGGTTTCTCCGATGCGATCAATAGTGTGTTCCCGGAAACCATCGTTCAGAGCTGCATTGTGCATCAGGTGCGCAACTCCCTTAAATATGTTGCCAGCAAGTATCAAAAAGCCTTCATGAAGGATCTCAAGCCCGTTTATCAGGCTGTAAGCAAGGAACAGGCAGAAGTGGAGCTGGACAATCTGGAGTTGAACTGGGGCGAACAATATCCACTGGTGATAAAATCCTGGCGGGACAACTGGCATAAACTATCAGCCTATTTCCAATATACTGACGCCATCCGGCGACTGATCTATACCACCAACACGGTGGAGGGATACCATCGTCAGATTCGCAAGGTGACAAAAAACAAAGGGGTTTTCACAAACGACACGGCGTTGGAGAAACTGGTTTATCTGGCCTACCGTAATATACGTAAAAAGTGGACTATGCCCTTGAAAGATTGGGGACAGACAGCCCAGCAACTGGCTATCCTTTTTCCGGATAGATTTAAACTTTTCGATTAATTTATTGACAATAACAGGAATTCAATATTTTTCATTAGTTTTGTGGTGACCAACAAAACGATGGCGATGCTTTGCACCATTGGAACATAAAAACGATTAGGGGGTCGACCCCTAACCGTTTTTGACCAACTAAAACTCAGGTCTCAGCATTACCCATTAGAAAAAAGGTGCCCAATTAACTATAAAAATAAAACCTGACACAGTTTAATTTACACAACCAGGATTTGGTTTTCGAGAATAGGAAAAAGGTAATTGACTATATTGTCAATTCTATGATTTAATTTAAGATTATGACTTTGATGCGTTTTCAGTACAAAATTTATCCACCACCATTCCAAGCTGAAATATCGTTTTTACTTGGTGTCGTTTTTTCAGAGAATGAATAATTTTCTCAATAGAAGACTTTGAGTATATGGAGAAATTTTTTGTTTCTTTAAAATTTTCAGCTATCTCATTTTGACTGTAACCTTTCTTGAGTAACTCAATAATAGCTTTCTCTACATCGTTCATTTCGAGCATAATTTTTGGTAAAAATACATTTTTATTTGAAAAATGAGTTTGTAGAGAAAGCTAATTTTTATTTAGGTAAATCTTTAACCAGCAACAATGAAGTTTTTGTAGTAATTTTAAAACTATTTTTCTAATCTCGCCTCAAAACCCTCCTTAAATCTCAAAAAATCTTCTGCTTTTTTAGGATTATTTTTAATCCAAAGTTGCATAATTTCAGTGTTTTCTTTTAGGATTTTTATTTCTTTTTCATCAATTATTCTTTTTCCTTCACCAGCAATTTCATTTAAAATATCTTGGCGAAGTACGGTTTTTGCTTTGATGCTTTCTTTATACCAAGTTGTTGCGGAATTAATGGAAAAAATCAAAGTGAAAATCCCCAAAATAAAAGTTCCAAATCCTCCCCAAATAAATTTCCCATTCCTTTTTATTTTCCTTTCCAGGTTGCCATAAAAATCAATGGTTTCCTGAGAGAGTACTGTTTCTGTTTTGGTAGGAATATTGGCAAGAAATTCAACTCTTTTTATTTGTTCCAGCTCATAAAAACTCAATATTTCCTTATAGATTTCTTTCACTACTTCAAAATCTAATTGTTTTTGACCAATCGCCAAAACTAAATCTTCAATATCTGCACTCAATTTTGCATTAGATTTCAGATTTTCGATGTTGGATGTAACTGCTTTCTCGTTTGATTTTATCACATTTTCAAGCAATTCCATTCCATTGCTTTTCGTTTCTTCGTTTTGTTTTTGATTTTCCATTTTTTGATTTTTTTATCTTGATTTTCTCTTCTTTTTCCTTAATAATTCGTCGTCTGAATTGAAGACATAAGTTGGTTGTAAAAATTGCTCAATTGCTTTTCCAACTTCTTTAATTACGGAATTGCTTTTTAGTTCATTTCCATTAATTTCTTGGTTAGAATTTTCAGAAAAAATAGTTTCGTTATTTAATTTCTTCTCATTATTTTCATTCAGAATTGCTTTGATGTCTTTAATTTTCAACTTGTTGGTAATTTCAGAAAGTTTGTACCCTGACTTATAAATCCTTTCTGTATTGGGATTTTTGTCTTTCTCCATCACAATTCGCATTCCCGAAACGCCAACTTTCGCATTCGTAGATAACTGAACTTCAAAACCTTTTGCCTTCATTTTTAGAATAAGTTCATCAAAGTTTTTCGCTGTTTTTAATGTTTCTTTTAAGTTTTTTAGCATCAATGCTTTTTTCTGAATCCCTATTTCCACATCGGTTAACAACCCTTTTTCTTTGCAAACTGCTCGAACTGCTTCTCCAAATCTTCGTCCAATATCGTGTGATTTTACCGTACATTTCCCTGAAATGTCAATTCTGTTCACAATAAAATGAAGGTGTTTTTGTTTTGTGCTGTTATGAATATCCAATCGAAATTGGTTGTTTTCGGTCACTCCAATTTTTTCTAAAGCTTTGGTGGCAATTTCTGTAAATTCTTGATCCGTCAAATTTCTTCCGATTTCGTCTGGCTGAGAAATATATCCCGTTAAAGCCCATTTTTTCACGTTTGAATTTCTATCTGCGACGGTTTTCATTTCTTGAAATTGAGCTTCAGTCGTTGAACTCAAAATGCAATTAGAAGCCACCATTTCCGCAGTTCCTTTGTCGTTTCCGTTGTATTCTAAAGCGATTTTGGTGATGGTTCTTGTGGTCGCTGAATTATTCATTTTTCTGAATTTTTGAATATAAATAGTGATGAATCAAATCGACTGTAGTTTCAATTTTTGCTAATATTTCTTTCTTATTTTCAAAAACAGTCCATTCTCGATTTCGCAACAAATTGGTTATTTTTTTGAAATTATTACCAAATTGAAGTAATGTTTCATCGGTTTTAAATTCATTGATTTTTAATTCTTTTTCAAACAAAACATTTCGGATATAAGTTGATAGTTTTAGCGGAGATTTTTCTTGTTTTTGAAGGAGTGTTTCATATTCAGAATGGGTCATTCGTATCGAAATCACTTTATCTAATTTTTTATTTTCTTTGGTTTTCAAACCACCTTTCCTACCTAATTCTTGGAAATGTTTTTTTCTTTTTTCCTGAGCAATTTTGACTTCATTTTCTTGGGTGGCTTGGTTGATAAATTCTTGTAAAAAATCGTTTTTCATTGCTTTAATTTCAGAGTTTTAAAAAATATTTCTGACGATAGGAAGAAATCAAAAATCCCAATTTTACAATCAGCGACCACGCTTATTGTAAACTTTGGGTACTTTTTGCACTAAAGAACCGCCGAGTTTTTCTTCTAAGTTTGGAGAAGACATTGCCCAATCATTCAAATCCTTGAAATCTTTGTACAAAATCCTGTCATCTTCCACATTTTCAAATTCCTTCTTAAGAGTTTCTATAGCTCTATTCCCTGCTTCGTCATTGTCAAAATAAAGCCCAATATTTTTGTGATTTTCGAGTAAACTTTTAATTTTAGAAATCATCGAAACTGAATTTAAAATGATGTAATCAGACTTTTCATCGCTCAAAGATTTTTCTATATTTTTAAAGGAGAGAAAATCAAAAAAACCTTCAAAGATTTTCAAATTTTCAGAACCATTTTTAATCATTGAAACATCTTTTTTTCCTAAACAAATTTTGGAATATTTATTGCGAATTTCGTAACCTCCAGAATCGTTTTTAAAACCAATTCCGAAGTAATTTTTGTCATTCATTCGATAATGAATTTCTTTTAAAAATTTTCTTTGTTCCCAAACTTTTCTATTTAATAAATATTGAATTAAAGCAGGGTGTGAAATTTCATCTTCTACCACTAAAATTTTATAATTTTTTTCTTCAATTTCTTCTAAATTCTCTTGCTTCTGAAAGGAAGATGAAAAATCCATTTCTGAAATGATTTTCAAAGCTTCTGAAACCGAACATTTTTTGATTTCTTGTACCAAAGAAATTGAATCATAAACTTTACCTGTACCAAAATCTAGTGCCGTGTTTTTTTTCAAACTCACGGAAAGGCTCGGAACTATTTCTTCTCTATTAATGGCAAAATACATCGCTAAATCTCCAGAAATTTTGGCTGGAAAAACATTTAATCTTGCCAACAATTCTGTTAATAAAATATTCTTTGCTTGTTTAATATTCATTTTTTTTGATTTTTTTTCTTTTCAAAAGCAAAAAATATCGGAAACATTATCTTGCTTTATGGAGTTTTTTATTATTTTTAAATTATTGAAATTGAACATATTATAGTTTGTTCATTTATCCACATTTATTATTTTTTTTATAGAAATTAAAAAATTAATAACATTAATATAATTAAGCATCAATCTATTAATGCTTAAAATCTTTGATAGATACTATGAAATTGGATTTCTTTTTTTCAAAAAAACGGAAACATTATCCCTAATTGCGGAAACATTATCCAAAATCTCGGAGATAATATCTTTTATTACGGAAATAAAATCCACTAATGCGGAAACAAAATCCCTATTTTCGGAAACATTATCCTTTTATTTCTTCTAAAAGTTTGAAAACCGCTTTTATATAATTTTCTCCATCCAAACCATTTTTAATTTTCCTTTTTAAAATTCTTGATAAGCTTTCATAATCTCTGATTTGATAAAGATTTTTCATTATTTTTACTTGATTATCATTAAGCTTTCTCTTTACTTTTAAATAGTTTAATGCGCGATTGATTTGTAAAGTTTCTAGTGTAGGAAACTCTATATTTCCAACAGATTCTTTAGTATGATAAATGACAAACAGAAAAGTGTCTTTTGTTCGAGAATAGTTGAAACTTATGTCATTAAAGGTGTCCAAATCTGCCTTTACTCTTTTCAAAAAATCTCTATCAAAACGATAGCTTCCTTCATATTTATTTGGTGGAATATTAAGCTCTTTCAAAATCTGTCCATACTCTTTTGTTACTTGTTTGATTTTTTTAAATTTTAAAATCCACAAAAGGAATCTCAACGTGTTACTAACTGATGTTTCATAAGGTAAATCTTTAAGTAATGAAAAATAATGATTCATATTGAGCAAATTCTTCATCACCGCTTTATCCATCTTAAAATAGATATATTTGTGATTCCAACTCGGCTCTAAAATAAAGGGTACTGCCCTAAAACCATTGATTTTCTCATCTTTCAACCTCATCCAGTTTATATTTGTCATGCTTATTAAGGCTTCTTGTATAGTAGCATTTTTCATTATCTGTTTAGGATTAAGCTGATTCAAAGGAATTGCAAATTCAACAATACTTTGATTAGTCCAGCCTTGGTGATAATCGTCAATGGACAACTGAAATTCTCTTTTAGTATCAAAAGATTTCACATTAATAAAAAGAGACTGCTGTTCTTTAATGGCTGACAAAATCATTACAATTATCCGTTGCTCAATAATTGAGGTATTCTGGGTAATCAAAATTTCCCTAAAATCATTGGAAATCAAAACTTTCTTTCGGGATTTTGGTACAAAGACTTTCTCCGACTTCATTATCTGCCGATTTTTTGGTTTTTCTTTAAAAGTTCCAATGCTTTTTCTACATCGATGATTATTTTCCTTCCATTTTGAATGATTGCTTCATTTATTACACCGCTCTTTTTTAGTCTTTTTGCGGAAGATTCACTACAATTTAGAAGTTTTTGGATACCAGAAATACCATAAACATATTTCTTTTCAGTAGGTTCATTCGTTGTTGAAATTCCGGATATACTTGACTGGATGAGTTCCACTAACTCACTACCTTGCATCTGCCATATTGGCTTTTCTTTTAGGTTCATTTTTTGAAATTTTTCTGTTAAACAATAGCCGTGTACTTTGGCATTTCTATGCTCGAACAGGACAAATTTCTAAAGTTTTTTTGGTGGTATTTTGTGGTAAAAAGTATATTTTTTTTGTAAAATAAAATAGCAAATAATTGAAAATCAATCATTTGCTTTAAAGTATTTATTTTGTTTTGTGGTTTTTCTCCAATATAACATTTAATTAATGTTATTTGGTATCAAATCTTTTAAAAACCATTGTTATTTGACACAAAAAAAATCGTAAAAAATTTTATTTTCATCTTTTTTATAGCCATGTTTTGATATTGATCCTTTGTTTAAATCTAATAAACTGCAAACATGACTTACCCATTTATCTTTATTTAATTTTAAGCCTTTAACTTTTTTTGATAATTCATTCAAAGGAAAATTGATTAAAGTTCTATTTGTAACACTTTTTTTACAATCTGTTTTTGGGTTTCTATTATTGATTATCAAATGAAAATTTTCTTTCGTAAGGATTTCTATATTAATAATTTCATTTTCAGCCAAAATTTTCCATAATTCATAAGTATAGTCAAACTTAAAAATATCTTCATCCATTTCTAAAACTTCCTCATTGGGAAAAGAATTTCTAATCTCTTTTAGTATTTCTGATGATGCATGATAAGCAAGTGTATAATAATCTTCCTTAATCCATAAAAACACCTCCTTACCAATTTTAAATTCAGAATTTATTTTTACTATCTCAGTTTTGAAATAGTCACATTCCTTATCTTTTAGCCAATCAGGCATTTTATTTTTTTCATCTCTAATTTCTCTAATATCATTTTCAAGGATAGAAATTTTATTTAAATATCTATATTCTAAAAATTTTATAAAGAGCATCTCTCTATCAAAATTCTTAATTTTATTATAATTAGACTTATAATTTATTTTATATTCTTCAAGTGTTTTGATCAAACTATTTAATATGGCAGGATCAATTTTATTTTGAATGATAATCATAATCAATCTCTCAAAATCAATATTTTCTAATTTTGTAAAATCAAACTTGTTTTTCTTTACTATATTATATTCATTTTCATCATAGATAAAAGTATCTAATAACAAAGATTGGTTTAAATTCTTAAAAATATCTTTGATTTCTCTTATTTGTGCTAAAATTTCTTCTGGAATTATCATATTTTATCAAATTTTTTCATAGCATTAGCCTTAATGTTATCAGCAATATCTATGTAAGGTTTCATAGATTTGTAGTCAGAATGTCCCGTCCATTTCATTACCACGTTTACAGGTATTCCAAGTGAAAGAGCATTGCAGATAAAGGTTCTTCTTCCTGCATGAGTTCCTAGAAGTTTATATTTTGGTGTTACTTCGTCTATTCTATCATTTCCTTTGTAGAATGTAATTCTTATAGGTTCATCTATTCCTGCTAATTCTGCAAGTTCTTGCAAATAATCGTTCATTTTTTGGTTAGAAATTACTGGCAAGGCTTTATTTTTGGCAAAAGGAATTTTTTTATATTTTTCTAAAATTTCTTTAGTATTTTTATTAAGTTCAATTACTAAACTATCGCCAGTTTTAACGGTTGTGATTTCAAAATAATCTTCTTTTATGTCGGAACGCTTCAAATTATACGCATCACTGTATCTAATTCCGCTGTAGCAAAGGAAAATAAAGACATCTTTCACTCTTTCTAAATAAGTTTTATTGTTGGGTACTTTATATTCTTTCAGCTTTTTCAGTTCTTCTTGGTTTAGGAATATGATTTTCTTTTGAGTAGATTTTAATTTTGGTTTAAAGGTTTCGTAAGCAAAATTATTATTATATCCTTTAGATTTTGCCCATCTCAAAAACCATTTCAAAAATCCTATTTGTTTTTCGATGGTACTATTTCTCATTTCGGGTACACTCCTTAAAAATTCCACATAATTCGTTAAGCCTTTCTCATTTAAATATGAAAAGGATAATTTAGGGTTGAAATCCCACAAATGATTTTTTACTGTTCCAAATTTTTTGTAAGTAGAAGTAGTCCAATTTTTCAATCTACCATTTTCTTTTACAAATTCATCAAAATAGTCAAAAAACAGTTTCTCTTTAATTGGGCTTCCTTGATTTTCGATGGCTAAATTGAATAGATGCTTTATTTCCTCTTTATTTGGGATTCTTTCTTCAATTTCAAATCTCTTAAAAATATTTTGTATTTCAAGTTCGTATTCAGATAACTTTGCATTGATATCCGATGCAGATTGTTTGAGTTTATTTGTGCAGTTGTTTCTTACTTTTCTTTTAGAACTGTCCCATTTGTCCATATCTATTCTGATACCAGTAGAAAGTTCAATTCTATTTCCAGAATAAGTTAGTCGAATTCTTATTGGTACATTGTCAGAAATTATTTTACCTTTATACTTTCTGTTCTCTAAATCAAAGACTATACTTCTTTTAATAATCATTTTTTTACACCCATTTTTACACCCACAAATGTATGAATTTTATGAACATTTAAGATACTAAAAGAAATGAAGTTTTTATAATCTATTGATTTTCAAATCAATTAAGTTTTAATGACACTTAAAGAAACTAAAGGTTAAAATCCCTCCAACTCCACTAGAATCCGCGCTAAACCAATGGCTTAACGCGGATTTTTAGTTTTTGTCATAGCTATTCTCGTAGTAGCCTTTCCTAGTAGCCTCACGCAAACGGCTCATTAATCCTTGATAAACCTCAAGATTTCATGTTTATTTTCTGTATAAATGTTAATGATATAAACACCTTTGTTCAATTGTCTTACATCGACACTATTTAAGTTTTTGCTTTTTTTCTCAAAAACTTTTTCCCCATCAATAGATAAAATTACAACTTTGTGAATCTCTTTCTTTGAATTGATAAACAAAATATCTTTAACAGGATTTGGGTAAATTTTAATTTCGTGTGCAACTGAAGCATTCGTCGTGTGCAATGTTTTGGACTCTGTATATTCTACTGTATCAATCCCTATAAAATCCGAGTTCATACCTTCTAAGCCAGCATTAGTAACATAATAACGAAAAGCAATGCGTCCCGAAGTAGGCTGGTCGAGATCCGAAATTGTAACTGTGTACTTTTTCCAATCTGTAGGATAATCTGTTTTTGTAAGAGCCGGATTAATTGTAAGTAGGATTTTAGAAAAATCACCAACATCTGTCGCAGAATTTCCTGTGTCTGTGCTAGCTCCATTATTACTAAAACGCACTTCTAAACGATCTGGAATCGTGTTCAGCCTTTTTCTCGTGTAAAAACTAAAAGTATCGCCATTTCTAAAAATCCTGTTCGGCGTTATCAACCAATTGCTAATGTTATTATCGTTTCCAAAACCGCTTGCATTGTTATAATTGGCCGCAATATAATCTTTTGCGCCTCCTTCGTAGGCAGAAAAAACTTTAACATCGCCTTGCGACCAATCATTCTGTCCTAATGCAGAACTCTGATTTTTCATGTGCCAATCTTTGTACGCAAGATCCTGAATTTCGACAAAATTCTCGATATAAGATTGCGCTTGCATCTGAGCTCCAAAGCCCATGACAAGAAGAGATAAAATCAGGTTCGAAAATTTATATTTTTTTTGGATTGTTTTTGCCTTGTTATTAAAAGACTTTGTGCATGTAGTGTTCATAAATAATTGGAAAGCTCAAAAAAACAAAAAAATCGATGATAAGATAAAAATTTGAGCGTTACAAAAGCGCTACAATTAACTTAAAACAATCAAATCTTTTAACAATCAAGCAATTGCGTATTTAATAATTTTATTTAGAATTATTAATAATTTGATTAAAATAATCCAATATGAACAATTTTATGCCTACAATAATCAATTATGACAATAAATTCAATTGTTGAAAAATCAAAATTAGTTATCTTTGACAGTTATTCTACTATACTTTCCATGAAGAGGTTTTTACTATTTTTTTATCTTATCAGTATTTCATTTTCCAAAGCGCAATCTTTAACTTCTGAAGAACTAATAGAAGCTTGGTCCGACTCTTCTCTGTATCAAACAATTTCCTATCATAAAACCGAACAAGATCTCTATAAAAATTTTAACAACAAAAACGCGCTTGACATGGTTAAGAAAATTGAGTTGCACTTGCGCGAAAAGCCAGACATTCGTATTTCTTTAAGATTATTGATGTATAGTGAGGCCATATTCTATATGTTGAACATGAAAACTGACCAGTATTCTATGAATAAATTAAAAAAAGCCATAGAAGAAGATGTTAAAAAAATTGGAGACGAACAGTTGTCACTTGAACTGCAAAGTGTTTACAATGAAAAAGACTACACCTACGATACTATAAAAAACCTAGACGACAAATACAAAGTTATTTATCAGCAAGAAAAAATTGGTGAAAAATATTTCCCAACATTATACAGGAGGCATTTTTATTTATCTTATAGATATTATGGAAGACAAGATTTTAACAAAACTATTTCTCATGCAAAAAAAGGCCTTGTGCTTTTAGAAAAGGATAAAAACATTGTAGACTATAAGGTCTATTTTAGACTTTTGGATCTCTTAGGCGCTTGTTATAACGAAATAAACCAACCCGAAAAGGGTCTATATTATTATACAAAACTAGATCAAGTTTCTAATGATTTTTTTAAAAATAATAGAAAACCAATCTATTATTTCCCGGGAGACCACAATACGTTTGACTGGTCTATAGTAGCCAAAGGAGGAATAGGTCAAGCTTTGATATTACAGAACAAATGCAACGATGCAAAGCCTTTACTTACAGAAAGCTACATAAAATCTCACGAACAAAAAGAATATTACAACGAGGGGAAAGTCTTAGCATTACTTGCACAATGTGATTTTAACGAAGGAAAATACAAAGAAGCACTTACTAATTATGATAAAGCCTTAACTGCAACCAACCTGACTGGCGCTGACAAGAACACAAGATTAAAAACACTTCTTGGCTTGTCCAAAACCTACAAAGCATTAGGAAAAAAAAATGCATCTGAGAAGTATTTCACTAAATATATTGATGAAAAAAATGCGCTTAAAACCAATCAAGACAATCCTAACGAAACCAGACAGTCAGAAATTAACAAAGCTATTAAGACAAAAAGTATTGTTAGGCTTTTAGGAATTTTCGTGGTTGTAGGTTTGATAATTATTTTTCTCTTGGTGTACTTGTTTCGTCGGTACAAAAAAGGTGCGAAATTATCGCTAAGAGAAAAAGAACGAAAGCTCAAACAGAAAGACATCTTAATTGAGAAAACCAAAGAAGAGCAGATCAAAGTACAAACACAGATTAAAGAATTTAAAAATAAACTGGAGGAAAAGTCCAAATTAATAGAAGCCATTGAAAGCCAACAAGTGGACTCAGAAGAACTGAAAGCGCTAAAAAGCTCTACTATTTTGACCAACGAAGAGTGGGAAATTTTTAAACAAAAATTCATAAAATTCTACCCCTATTTTATCCTAAAATTAATACAAAAATATCCACAACTTACCACCGCAGAAATAAGATACCTTTGCTTGATAAAGCTAAATATGTCAAGCTCACAAATAGCTTCTACTTTGGGAATTTCACCTTCATCTTTACGCGTTACGTGGTATCGAATAAAGAAAAAAATAGAGCTTTCAGAACAAATTCAGGCCTATGAGTTTGTAGAAAAAAATATTTAATCAAACTCTCAAAACTAAAAACCCGCATAAAACCGCCCAAAACAACCAACTGACTAACAGTAACTTAAACTTTGTAACGAATTTGTAACTCAAAATTACACAAAGAGGTTTACTGATTATTTGATATTTGTTGCGGATACCGATAGTATCCAAAAACTTTAATAACTGTTCTATTCTACCTTGTAGTGATAGGAAAATGATACTCGGAGAAATATCTTAAATAATCAACCTTTTTAAATTAATTTTTTAAACATGAAAAGACAAATCTTTACATTGGGTTTGCTGTTAACAGTTGGGCTAATTAATGCTCAAACAGCAAATAGCAACAATGTATTTTATGTGAAGCAAGGGGCTTCTACAGCAAATAGCGCAGGTAATTCTTGGGAGAATGCCCATGGTGACCTTGGTGCAGTGCTTGCAAAAGCTAAGCAAAATGGTACTGTCGCTAAAATATATGTTGCAAAAGGGACGTATAGCCCTACAAGAGACAAGACTTACAATGTTCAAAATGCAAACAATAGAGATTTAAGCTTTAGAATCCCTCATGACGTGTCTGTATATGGTGGCTTTAATCCTGAGAAGGGTATTGTAACAGAATCTCAGAGAAATTTTTCAAAAGACAATGAAACTATTTTATCGGGTGCATACAATAATGCTGCATATTATTACAATGTTGTTGTTGTGCAAGAAACAGATTTTGGAACCTTAGATGGAGTTAGCATTGTCAATGGTAAGGCTGATGGTACCAATTCTGCTAACGGGTTGTTCAGAGGCTTTGGTGGAGCTGTACATGTTAAAGATGCTACTTTGAACATACTCAACTCACGTTTTTATAATAATTATGCCGTTGACCGTGGTGGTGCTATATATGCGGAGAGATCAAATGCTAAAATCACATTGATTAACACCGAGATCTACAACAATAAGGCTAATGGTGACGGTAGTGCGGTTTATCTTAGTGAACAAGCAAAAGCATATATTGTAAACTCTACGATTGTTAAAAATGCTTCAGAAAATACTAGTAACGGAGGTGCATTACATGTAAGACGAAGTGGTAAGTTTTATGTTTACAATACTATCCTTTGGAATAATACCAAAGGAGGCGGAGGTCTTTCTGGGATGTCTGGAGGATCGGCTTCAGATTTTGTGATGAGAAATTCTATTGTTAATAACAACACTGCGAACTATTACGGTGAGCAATATAGAAATTTGGTATATCATGAATATCCTCAGTTTACTGATTATGCGAATAATGATTTTAGTCTAAAAAGTACAAGTTATGCAATCGATAAAGGTAAAGTTTCTTATCTCGATGAAAACGGAGGAGGCAATACTCGAGACCTTAATGGTAATCCTAGAAAAAATGGAACTCGTCTAGATATTGGTGCATATCAAAATCAAAAACCATTTACATTTGGTAGCATAGTCTATGTTAACCCCAACGCAACTGGAGGGAATGGCTCTGGCAACAGTTGGGAAAATGCATTGCCTAATCTTGCTGATTTATTACAATTAGTAAATTTTAGAACAGAGAAATCAGCTACATTAATACCGGGTAGTACAAATTATCAAGATAATTTCGCTGGGACGACAATATATGTAGCAAAGGGTCAATATCAACCTATATACAACGCATTTGATTTTAATCTAGATGCTGATCCTAAAAAAACGAGCTTCTTACTATCTAAAAATGTTAAAATATACGGAAGTTTTGATCCAGAAAATGGCATTATAACATTAGCTCAGAGAAATATGAACTCTAGTTTATCCGAGCTATATGGACCTAATAGAAAACATGTCGTTATAGCGGCAGGAGCAAAATCTACTGGCGCTGTATTGGATGGCTTCAAAATCAGAGGTGGTAACGCTGATGGTGGCGATAACATGGATGTCAATGGACAGTCTCTAAGTAGTAAATTTGGAGGTGGTCTAATGATCCAAGGCGCTAAAATAAAAACAAATAAATTAATATTCACAGGTAACAAAGCATTAGAACGTGGAAGCGCAATATATGTTGAAAAATCTGATGGTGAACTAGTTATTTCTAATAGCTTATTACATAATAACGAACCATCAAAATTTGATACAACATTAGAGGGTAGTGCAATTTATCTAAACGATAATGCTGTTGCGAAAGTTATAAATACTACGGTAGCGAATAACCTTTCTAACAGTGACAGCGGTGGTGCTCTGCATGTAAAAGCAGGTGGTAAGTTTTATATTTACAATACTATTTCCTGGAACAATATCAACACTTCGCAAAAATTATTGAATCTTACGGGTGGTTCTAGTAATAGTTCCAATTTTGAAGTTTACAATTCTATAATTAATGCCAATAGCAACCCAGATGGTGAAGGAGGAAATGGTCACAATAATGGTGATAATGCTGGAAAAATCAATTTCAGATCTTTCAATCCTTTATTTGTAAATTCCCTAGGAGGTAATTATACTTTACAACAACTAAGTTCAGCAATTAATCAAGGTGATAATAATTATTACACTACTTATGTGGGCAGTATTCCTGACCAAGACATATTTGGTAAGTCAAGAGTCGTAGATGGTACAATTGATATTGGAGCATTCGAGAACGAAGCACCTATTAAACCAGACGTAGCCAATACTTTATATGTTAAAAAAGACGCTACTGGAACAGGAAATGGAAGTAATTGGATCAATGCATTTAATGAACTAGCCGATGCTTTAAAATGGGCTAACCAACAAAGCAGCTTCAAATCCTTTACAGCTGAAAATCCTTTAAAAATTAAAGTTGCATCTGGCACATATGAGCCTTTATATAATCCAGCTAATTTAGAACGTGAGACAGATACAAAAAATCGTTCTTTTGTAATGGTTAAGAATGTTCATGTTTCTGGAAGTTATGATCCAACTACAGGCAAGCAAACTAGCGTTTTAGGAGATAAGAAAACTGTCCTTAATGGAACTAATAGTTATCACCTAGTAATTGCTGCTGGAGAAAATTCTAACAATTCTGTTTTAGAAAGTTTCCAACTTCAGAATTCTACTGCAAATGGAACTAATAGCTACAATGTTAATGGCCATGATATTAATAGAGATAAAGGCGCAGGTGTATATGTGGTAGCAGAAAACTCTAGCAAACCTGTTCATTTATATTTAAAAAATATAGTAGCTAATAATAACAAAGCTAACGAAAGAGGTGGATTTGTATACGCAGACAGAGATGGATCCAATCTTTACATGTTCAATACTTTAGCATATGATAACGTTGTAGCTAATGGTACAGAAGGTGGTAGTGTTGTCTTTTCTAATAATAAGGCGAAAGTAAATATTATTAATTCAACCATCGCAGATAACAAATCTAATAATGCTGGAGGTGGCGCATTACACGTAGCAGACAATGGAACTTTTAATATCCAAAACAGTATTATTTGGAATAATAAAAACAAGTCTAATGTAAACGCCAATATGACTGGTGGTATCGATGCCAATTTTGTAGTTAATCGTAGTATTATGAACAAAGATGGTAACCATGGTAATGATTCTCATGATAATGGAGAAAATAATGGAAAAATCAACTTTTTGATTTACGATCCAGAATTCAAAGATGCCATTAATAGAGATTACTCGTTAGATTCGACAAACGCTAGTCCTGCTTTAGACCAAGGTGACTACGAAATTTATAAAAGTTTAGCAAAACCTTTCACTGGAGAGGATTACGATATAGCAGCTAACCCAAGACTTTTTGGTAAACTAGATTTAGGAGCTATCGAAAATCAATCAGAAAATGTAATAAAACCAAGTGCAGACAATACACTTTATGTAAAGAAAGGAGCAACTGGTAATGGATCAGACTGGAACAATCCTGTAGGAGAACTTGCAGATGCTTTAAAATGGATAAACCAAAGAATTGATCCTGTTGGAAAATTAACAATAAAAGTTGCAAAAGGTACTTATACTCCAAAATATAATGCTGTAGATTTTAACAAATATTCTGCAGAAGTTGATAAGACCTTCTTAATGGTAAAAAATGTTCATATCTATGGTGGCTATGATCCTGACAACGGTTCACAGAGAAATACACAAACTGCACAAACCATTTTATCGGGTAATGATAAAAGTTATCACGTTGTGGTATCTGCAGGAGATAAAGATGCTGATGTAAATGTTTTCAGTAAACTTGATGGTGTAACCATTACAGGAGGTAAAGCTAACGGATTAGGTGGTGCTACAATCAATGGTGAAGGCATTAACCAACATTATGGAGCTGGTATCTATGCTGATAATACCCGTCTGAAAATTCATAGTTCTATTTTCAAAAACAATGAAAGTATTACTGGATCTAACGGAAATTATGGTAGAGCAGCTGCTCTGTATGCGGAAGGCAATAGTGATATTGTACTATCTAACTCTTTACTATTTAAAAATAAGATAGACGGAGAAGGAAGTGCAATATATGCAAACGACGGTGATACCTCTGTTAAGATTGTAAATACAACAATTGTAGACAACCTTACTACATCTAGTGGTCCTACAGGCGCTGTACATATCGCCAATGGTGCAGATTATTACATTCAAAACTGTATTGTTTGGAACAATAGAAACAAGAATGGTTTTGCAAACCTTACAGGAGGTGATAGTAATGATTATGGATGGAATGTTAACAATTCTATTATCAACAGAAAAAGTAACCTTGTGGGAGATGGAGATGGTCACAATGACGGCGAAAATGGAGGTAGAATCAACTTCAAAAGCTATGATCCAAAATTTGTAGACGCTGCAAACGAAGATTATTCATTGCAACCAACAAGTTCTGCTATTAATGCTGGTGATAAAAACTATTATCTAGCAGTAGGCTCGGCAACTGACTTGGATGTCTATGGCAATACCAGAATTAAAGAAAATTCTATCGATATTGGCGCTATTGAAAGTATCAAATCTGTAGCAAAAAATCCAATAGCACTTTATGTTGACTCTAATGTATCATCTACTAGTGACAAAACAGGAGACACTTGGGCTAATGCAATGCCAAACCTTGCAGATGCGTTACAATGGGTAAGCAGAATGAATAATACATATACTGCACAAAACCCATTAAAAATCTATGTCGCTAAAGGTACACAAAAACCAATGTATAGTTATAATACTAAAACTTACAGAAATGACCAAGGTAGACCTTCTAGTGATGACGATAATGAAAAAATCGATTCTGATTTCGAAGTTGATATTAATGGTGACAAGAAAAAACATGCATTCTTTATTCCTAACAATGTAATTGTATATGGTAACTACAATCCAGTAACTGGTATTCAGGAAAAAGGAGATGCAATTCCAGGAACAATCCTATCTGGTGCTGTTGATAAAAACCATCATATCATTGTAACATCAAAAAGCAACGGAAAAAATGTAGTAGCTTCGTTAGAGAATGTTATTATAGAAGGAGCTGACGCAGTGGGAGAAGGCAATGTTAATGGTATTGCACATTATTATGGCGGTGGCGTTTATGCAGAAGACGCAACGATTAATCTTAAAAATGTTGTCGTAAGAAACAATAAAAGTGACGAGCGCGGAGCTGGGTTATATGCCGAGAAAAATGCCAAAATCAATGTAGTAAACTCAATTTTACACAATAACGTGAGCAATGGAGATGGTAGCGCAATGTACTCTAATGACTATGCATTAATTAAAGTTGTTAATTCAACAATCGTTAATAATACTAGTAACACAAACGAGAACGGCGGTGCACTACATGTTAAAGCTAAAGGAAAATTCGAAGTCTATAACAGCATCCTATGGAACAATAAGCGCAAGGGAGGTGTTATTACTAACCTTACAGGTGGTAACGAAACCTATTTCACCATTGCTAATACAGTGATGAATCCAGGAAGTACACCACATTTAAGTAACAACATCAACTACTTTACATTCGATCCAGAATTTGAAGATGTTGACAACAATGATTTTAGATTAAAATCTACAAGTGAGGCTATCGACCGAGGTAACAATGATGATTATATCGCTTCAGGAAATGACATCAATATTGACCTTGATGTATTAGGCAATAAGAGATTAGAAAATCTGGTTATTGATCTTGGCGCATACGAGTACTTTAAAGACAGTAGTTTATCAACTGTCGACAACAATACTCACGCCACGGCTAAGGTATATCCAAATCCAACATCTGGTGTTTTCATTATCGATTCTCCACAACAGGAAACGGTTGCCATCTACAACATCACAGGACAGTTTATTAAAACCATCAATGTGAAAGTAGGTAAAAATCAAATTGATATTACGGGATTACCAGCGGGTCTTTATATCATTAAAGCCCAAAAATCAAGTCATAAAATTATTAAGAAATAATATGACAATTCATCAATAATTGAATATTTAGCAGCACGAACTACGTTTTGTGCTGCTATTTTTAAAAAAAATAGTCATTATGAAAATAAATAAAATTTACTTTTTGTTACTTTTCTCCATATTACCTCTTTTGTCATTTCATACAACTGACAAAAAGATTACAACAACGCCACAGGCTAATAACTGGATGAGTTTTTTTGGAGATAACAGACCTTTACATTTTATTTCTATACCTGGCACCCATGATTCTGGCGCACTCCATGATGGCAACACTTTGGGATTTACCACGTATGCGAAAACCCAAGACTACTCCATCGCAGACCAGCTCAATTTTGGTATTCGGTATTTAGATATTAGATGTAATTATAAAGATGGCGAGTTTAAAATATACCATGGCTCTGTGGACCAAAAACAAGATTTTGATGATGTGCTAAAGACATGTCGATCTTTTCTTGCCGCTAATCCATCAGAAACGATCATTATGAGTGTTAAACAAGAAAAATCAAACATTACTAACAATACCTACTCACAGCGCTTCTATCAATATACACAAGCTTATCCTAATTTGTTTTATCTGGGCAATAAGATTCCGAATTTGGGGAAAGTAAGGGGGAAAATTGTTCTGGTAAGACGCTTTATATCAGGAGATAATTTTGGAATCAATACTTATTCTAATTGGCCAGATAATGCAATAGCCGACGTGACCAACGCCGACAAAGTGAATTACTATTTTCAAGATGTCTATAAAGTGCAATCTAATACTACTAAATTTAATCAGATAAAAGAAGTTAACGACCTCAGTAAAAAAGAACAAAGCATGAGCAGAGACAATAGAAAATTCTATTTTAACTTTACCAGTGGACAATTGCAAGGTTCTTCGGGAAACAAAATAAAAAATGTCTCCAACGTTATCAATCCAAAAATACTTGACTATTATGCCGAAAGTGAAAATCAAAACAATTACTTAGGAATGGTCATTGTCGATTTTGCAACAGCCAATTTGGCCAGAACAATTTATATGACAAATTTTAATCAATAGTATTTTTTTTTAAGTATTATCTAACAAAAAAGTTCTGAAATTATTCAGAACTTTTTTTATTGAGAATCATAATGATTTGCTTCATGGTATTAAAATCAAAATCATTGGTCTTTATATTTTTATTAATGGTTTCTCCTTTATCTGGAAAAAGAGCAATAAGTTTCTTTTTATTCTTAGGAAATTCAACAAATTTACCATCTGCTAGTCTAAGATAATATACATCTGGTTCTTCTATGAAACGGTTTGGCATATCTTTATCAAAAGACGAAGCAGCATATTCTCCTTTCTTAAATTTTCTCGAAATCCTTCTATATGCGCTAACATCTTGTCCATTAATATATTCAAACAAGTAGCCTTTAATTTTCTTTCCTTTATACGTGTATTCCGCAAGTATGACCGTATTTTTTAAATCTGGAAAATATATTGGGCTGTACCAATCCTCTTTTCCCATAAGCAGCATTTGTCCGTTTTGTAGAAATTCAAAAGCATCCAAAGATGCATTATACCGCACACTTGTCAACTTTTCATTATTACCGATTTTGGCTTCTCTGAAGCTGTCATTTCCCAAATAAGGATTTCCTTCGGTTTCCAAATTAGCTTTGTACCCATCTTTCAATAATAAACTTCTCGCATCATTACTCATATTCTGAATATGCATAGGCGCACTTTCTTGTGCAAAGGCAAATGCTGAGATTAAAACACTAAAACAAATTGATTTTATTTTCATATTTTTTCTTTAAATATACTAAAAATTCAGTCCAGAAATTACCAATTGTAATTTCGCTTTGGTATCAACCACAGCGGTAATGTAGGTAAGTGTTAAGATAAATTGACTTGGTTTCAGATCCACAACTTGTCCCGCTAATTTCAAACCTGGAAAATACTCTTTATTAAAGCTTTCCTTAATACTTTCTTTAGAAGACGCAATCATATCCTGCATCGGGATACCATATTCTTGTTCAAGCATTTTTCGAATTTTACCCTCGAACAAGACAGTAACTGCTTTTTGAAAAACATTTTTGGTTTTAAGATTAAAATCGGTATCGGATAATACTATTTTTTGATTCGCTTCATCATAAGCTGGTTTTCCTTTGACAGTTGACGTCCCATTGACATAACCCGATGTCCGGATCTCAAGGACTATCTCATCTTTATCCGGAAAAACCGAAATCGCTTCTACTTTAACTTTTCTAGAAGGACTTCCTAGTTCTATTTCTTTATTCAAAAACTGTTGTTCTGCCAAAATTGTGGCCTGGTGAAAACTGATATTCGTTGTTGTCTGCAACACAAAATCATCCGAAATGTCGCTTTTAGAAATATAATTAGGGACTTGTTTTACCAAAGCAGAAGCGGACGGTACTAGCCCAACAAAAGTCTCAGAAACCAAAGCCAGCCCAACATTCGTTTTTATTTTATCGGCAAAAACTTCGATAGGTTTAAGATAAGTTTTTTGTGGTGTTATTTTCAACCACGTATTATATTCTTGCGAAATGTTAATCGGCTTTGCAAATTGATTCCATGCCAAAACCAAGTAAGGTTGTAGCTTAAACGAACTTTTAATTTGTGTATCTATCACAGAAGTGAATTTGTTTTGTTGTTCCTTTAAAGTCGATTCTACAAAACTTGCAATGGGTATCTTTACTTTTCCATAATCCAATACAGGCTTGTCTTTCCACACAAATCCTGCACTTTGCGTCGAGGTTGTTAGCGTCCAATCTGGATTGGTAGAAATGCTGGAAATAAAATTCATCACCAGATTAAAACTCGTGTCTTTGTAAACATACACGCCCATTGTGCCATAACCTTTTTCTGCCCAAATCTGTAAAGGGACAGAAATCATCAACCGATTATTCGTCAAAGCTTTTATTCTAATATTTGATTGCTTGTTAACCTTAACTTTGAACTGATCGTTGTTGTTATCTGTGAAAGATTTGTCTTCATAAATAGTCCCTGTAACCGATTGGTTAACAAGGTGTTCAATTTCTGAAATAGGAATCTCAATGGGAAGGCTGATATTGGAAGGAATTTTTGGGAGATCTATCGCATTTACCTCGCTATTTTGGTTAAAAGCCCATAAAAAACTTAGGCTAAATAACCAACTAAAAAAATACTTCATACTGCATATTTCGACAAATGTAATAGATTTCTGCCAAGTATAAAAATAAAAACGCCTTACAAATTGTAAGGCGTTTTTGGTATCGGTAAAAACTGAATTATTCTTCAGTTTTTTCTTCTGTAGAAGTTTCTGCAGCTGGCGTTTCTTCAACTTTCGTTTCAGCAACTGGAGCTGTTTCCTCTTTTTTAGTAGCAGGTTTTCTACTTCTTCTTGTTGTTTTCTTCTCTTCTGCTTTAGGGTTGTAAAGCTCGTTGAAGTCCACCAACTCGATCATAGCCATATCTGCTGCATCACCAAGTCTGAAACCAGTTTTGATGATTCTTGTATAACCGCCGTTTCTTTCAGCGATTTTTGGTGCTACAGTTCTGAAAAGTTCTGTAACAGCTTCTTTACTTTGTAGGTAAGAGAATACAGTTCTTCTGTTATGAGTTGTATCTTCTTTAGCTTTAGTAAGAAGAGGTTCAACATAGGTTCTTAAAGCTTTTGCTTTAGCAACTGTAGTGTTGATTCTTTTATGTTCAATTAGGGAACAAGCCATGTTAGACAGCATTGCTTTTCTGTGCGGCGCCGTTCTACCTAAGTGATTGATTTTCTTTCCGTGTCTCATTGTAAGGATTATTTATCAGCGTCTAACTTATATTTTGCAACATCAAACCCGAAATTTAGTCCTTTTGCGTGAACCAATTCTTCAAGTTCTGTTAAAGATTTTTTACCAAAATTTCTGAATTTCATCAAATCAGACTTACTGAAAGCTACAAGTTCTCCAAGCGTTTCTACTTCTGCAGCTTTTAGACAGTTAAGGGCTCTTACAGAAAGATCCATATCTGCTAATTTTGACTTAAGTAGTTGTCTTGTATGAAGTGTTTCTTCGTCGTATTGGATAGATGCTTTAACCGCTTCTGTCTCCAAGGTAATTCTCTCATCAGAGAATAACATGAAGTGGTAGATCAAGATCTTAGAAGCTTCTGTTAATGCGTTTTGAGGACTGATAGAACCATCTGTCTCAATATCCAAAACAAGTTTTTCGTAGTCTGTTTTTTGCTCTACACGATAGTTTTCAACACTATATTGCACTTTTTTAATTGGGGTAAAGATAGAGTCAATCGCAATAGTACCGATAGGTGCATTGTTTGACTTGTTTTGTTCCGATGGAACGTAGCCTCTACCTTTTTCAATATTGAAAGTAATCTCAAAGTTTACATCTTTAGTAACATTACAGATAACTAGGTCATGGTTAAGAACTTCAAAATTGTTCATCCCTTTTCCTAAGTCACCAGCAGTAATTACTTCTTGTCCAGAAATTTTCACATTAACTTGCTCGTTAGTTGCATTTTCTGTTGTAGCTTTTAGACGTAGTTGTTTAAGATTAAGTATGATTTCCGTAACATCTTCAATCACACCTGGAATAGTTGAAAATTCGTGCTCTACGCCTTCTATTTTGATAGATGAAATAGCATATCCTTCCAGAGAAGAAAGCAAAACTCTTCTCAATGCATTACCGATTGTTAATCCAAATCCTGGCTCAAGAGGTCTAAACTCGAATTGACCTTTGAACTCTGTAGAATTAAGTAGGATTACTTTATCTGGTTTTATAAATGTTAAAATTGCCATAGTTTGGTTGAGCAAAAATTTGAAAAAAATTATTATTTAGAGTATAATTCGACGATTAACTGTTCCTTGATGTCTTCCGGAATTTGGATTCTTTCAGGAGCAGAAACGAAAGTACCTTCTTTCTTCTCGTCATTGAATTGTAACCACTCGTAATTTGCTTTTGATGCTAATGCATTAGCTACTACTTCTAGTGATTTTGATTTTTCTCTTACAGCAATTACATCACCAGCTTTTAATAAATAAGAAGGAATGTTTACCAACTCACCATTAACAGTGATATGTTTGTGAGAAACTAATTGTCTTGCAGCAGATCTCGTTTTTGCGAAACCTAATCTGTACACAACGTTGTCTAGTCTAGACTCACATAGTTGTAAAAGAACTTCACCTGTTACTCCTTTGCTTCTATCAGCCTTTTCAAAAAGGTTAGCAAATTGTCTTTCTAAAATACCGTAAGTATATTTAGCTTTTTGCTTTTCAGCTAACTGAATTGCATATTCAGACTTTTTAGCACCTCTTCTTTTGTTAGGTCCGTGTTGTCCAGGAGGTTGGTTTTTTCTTTTTTCGAAATTTTTATCGTCTCCGTAAATTGCTTGACCAAATTTTCTAGCAATTTTAGTTTTAGGTCCAATATATCTTGCCATAATGGGGTAATTCTAAAAATTAAACTCTTCTTCTTTTAGGTGGTCTACATCCATTGTGCGGCATTGGCGTAATATCTACAATTTCGCTAACTTCAATACCTGAGTTGTGGATAGTTCTGATAGCAGACTCTCTACCTGCACCTGGACCTTTTACAAATACCTTAACTCTTCTAAGACCAGCTTCGTAAGCTACTTGAGAACAGTTTTCCGCTGCCATTTGTGCTGCGAAAGGCGTATTCTTTTTAGAACCTCTGAATCCCATTTTACCGGCAGATGCCCAAGAGATTACTTCTCCGTTTTTATTTGTTAAAGAAATGATGATGTTATTGAAAGATGCTTGGATATGCGCCTCACCAATAGCTTCAACTTTTACTTTTCTTTTCTTAACAACTTTAGTTTGTTTTGCCATAATAAATTCTACAGATTATTTACTTGCCTTTTTCTTGTTAGCAACAGTTTTTCTCTTTCCTTTACGGGTTCTAGAATTATTTTTAGTCCTTTGGCCTCTTAAAGGTAATCCCAGTCTGTGACGTATTCCTCGTTGGCATCCTATATCCATTAATCGCTTAATGTTCAATTGCACTTCAGAACGTAATTCTCCTTCAACTTTGATGTTGTCTGAGATAAAACCTCTGATGGCAGCCAATTCATCGTCATTCCATTCGTTGACTTTCTTGTCTTCGCTGATTCCAGCGTTCTTCAAAATTTCTGAAGCTGTACTTCTTCCTATACCGTAGATATAAGTAAGACCGATAACGCCTCTTTTGTTCTTTGGTAAATCAATACCTGCAATTCTCGCCATAATTTAATAGTGGTTGTTAACCTTGTCTTTGTTTAAATTTAGGGTTCTTCTTGTTGATTACGAACAATACGCCTTTTCTACGTACAATTTTGCAATCAGCACTTCTTTTTTTAATAGATGCTCTAACTTTCATTTGAGAGTAATTTTCTTAATTTTATTCTATTATTACATTTAGACAACTAGTATCTAAAAGTGATCCTTCCTTTTGACAAGTCGTATGGAGACATCTCCAGTCTAACCTTATCTCCGGGAAGCAATTTGATGTAATGCATTCTCATCTTACCAGAAATATGGGCAATAAGTACATGCCCATTTTCAAGTTCTACACGGAACATTGCATTGGACAACGCCTCAACAATTACTCCGTCTTGTTCTATATGCTTTTGTTTTGCCATACAATTCTTATACGTCGTTAGATGATCTTGATAATTTAGATTGCATCAACCCGTCATAATGATGGTTCAGCAGATATGTATTAATTTGTTGTACGGTATCTAAGATAACCCCAACCATAATCAATAAGGATGTCCCGCCGAAAAACAGGGCAAATCTATCTGTCTGAACAAACGCTCCGTGCACTATTGCCGGAAGGACTGCAAAGATAGATAAAAAAATCGCACCTGGCAAGGTTATTTTTGACAAAATATCATCCAAGTAATCTGCGGTTTCTTTCCCTGGTCTTACCTTAGGAATTAGACCTCCATTACGTTTTAGATCATCAGCCATCTGATTAACTGGAATTGTAATCGCAGTATAAAAGAATGAGAATATGATAATCAATAATGCGAACAATACGTTGTATTGCCAGCTGAAAACATTTTTGAAGCCTGCCAAAAATGTATTAGACTCATCTACTTTCGTTAACAATCCTGGTACGAACATCAATGCTTGTGCAAAGATAATTGGCATAACTCCCGAAGCATTCACCTTCAATGGAATCCATTGTCTGGCACCTTGCATCAGATTTCTGTTAACACCACCTCTTGCCTGCGCACGACTCACATACTGAATCGGAATCTTTCTTACTGCAACTGATAAAATAATAGCTAATAATACTACTAATAACCAGAACAATATTTCTACTAGAATCATGATAGTTCCAAAACCACCTTTACCCGTCTGCGTTGTAAACTCTTGGATAAATGCTGTTGGAAGATCCGCTAAGATACCTACCATGATAAGGATAGAGATACCGTTACCAATACCTTTATCAGTAATCTTTTCACCCAACCACATTGCAAATACAGATCCTGCTACTAGAATAACAATACTCGGTAGCCAGAACATGATAGAATTTGGGTCAATGTAATATGCGGACTGGAATTGTCCGTAAGGTAAAAAGAACTGCGTCACCGATGTTAAATATGAAGGTGCTTGCACCAAACATACTGCTATCGTTAACCATCTCGTGATTTGGTTTAGTGTATTTCTACCACTTTCACCGTCTTTCTGTAATTTTTGCAAATAAGGAATTGCCATACCCATCAACTGCACAATAATCGATGCGGAGATGTAAGGCATAATCCCTAATGCCATGATAGAAGCTCTTGAGAAAGCTCCACCTGTAAATGACGAAAGTAAACCCAAAAGGCCGGCCCCTTGTTGGTTCCCGCCTTGGTTTTGGTAATGTTGTAGAAGGTTCCCTACTTCCGCCATGTTAATAGCAGGAAGAGAGATATAAGATGCGAATCTATACACTAGGACTAAGGATAGCGTTAATATAATTTTATCGCGCAATTCCTTAAGGTTCCAAATGTTTTTAAGTGTTTGTATAAATTCTTTCATTAGATCTTAATTAAAGAGTGATTGCTTTACCTCCAGCTTTAGTGATAGCTTCTTCTGCAGATTTTGTAAACTTGTTAGCAGAGATAGAAACATTTGCTTTAAGCTCTCCTCTGCCTAAAATTTTGATTAAATCATTTTTAGAAGCTAATCCGTTAGCAACCAATACATCTTTAGTAATCTCACCAGAGATCGATTGTGTATCGATAAGAGTTTGGATACTATCTAGGTTGATAGCTCTATATTCTTTTCTGTTAACGTTTTTAAAACCAAATTTTGGCAATCTTCTTTGTAAAGGCATTTGACCACCTTCAAATCCGATCTTCTCAGAATAACCAGCTCTAGATTTTTGACCTTTGTGACCTTTAGTAGATGTACCACCTTTTCCACTTCCTTGTCCTCTACCAATTCTTTTAGAATTGTGAGTAGCTCCTGATGCTGGTTGTATGTTATTTAAATTCATTACGATTATGATTTTTAAAATTATAATGTAATGATCTTTAGAAAAGACCATTACATTATGTATACATTTATTATTTCTCTTCTTGAACTTCTAGTAAGTGGCTAACTGCAGCAACCATACCTAAGATAGCAGGTGTTGCTTCGTGTTCAACTACTTGGTGAAGTTTTCTTAATCCTAAAGCTTCTAGCGTTCTTTTTTGGGTTTTAGTTCTACCAATAGCGCTTCTTACTTGTTTTACTTTAATCTTTGCCATTGTTTTTATATTAACCGTTAAACACTTTACTTAGGGAAACACCACGCATTCTAGCGATTTCTTCTGGTCTTCTGATATCCAATAATGCTTTGAAAGTTGCCTTTACAACATTATGTGGGTTAGAAGAACCTTTAGACTTAGATAATACGTCTTGTACACCAGCAGATTCTAGTACTGCACGTACTGCACCACCAGCGATAAGTCCTGTACCGTGAGAAGCTGGTCTCAAGAAGATATCAGCACCACCATATCTAGCAGTAGTCTGGTGAGGAATCGTTTTGTTAATAACAGGTACTTTTACTAAGTTTTTCTTAGCGTCCTCAACAGCTTTAGAGATTGCAGAAGCAACTTCTTTAGATTTACCTAAACCGTAACCAATAACGCCATCTTCGTTACCAACAACCACGATAGCAGAAAATCCGAAAGCTCTACCACCTTTAGTTACTTTAGTTACTCTGTTAACAGCAACCAGACGATCTTTTAATTCTAATCCTCCAGGTTTTACTCTTTCTATATTGTCTAACATATTATTTCTGAATTTAAAAATTAGAATTTAAGACCTGCTTCTCTAGCGCCATCAGCCAAAGCTTTAATTCTACCGTGGAATACGAAACCGTTTCTATCGAAAACGATAGTCTCAATACCTGCCGCGATAGCTTTCTCAGCGATTTTCTTACCAACTGCAGCAGCAGCTTCCGTCTTAGTACCATTAGCAACACCTTTCTCACGAGAAGAAGCGAATACTAAAGTTTTACCCTCTTTATCATCTACAATTTGAGCGTAGATTTCTTTATTACTCTTATAAACAGATAATCTTGGTTTCTCAGCAGATCCTGAAATCTTACCTCTAACTCTTCTTTTGATTCTGTTTCTCTTTTCAACTTTTGTTAATGCCATTTTCTTAAATTTTAAAATTAAGCAGATTTACCGGCTTTTCTTCTGATGATTTCACCTACGAATTTCACACCTTTTCCTTTATAAGGTTCAGGTTTTCTGAAAGATCTGATCTTTGCAGCCACCATCCCAAGAAGTTGCTTATCGTGAGAAGATAGAGTAATAATAGGGTTCTTACCTTTTTCTGTCAATGTATCTACAGTAACTTCTTTTGGAAGTTCTACAACGATACCGTGAGAGAAACCTAGAGCCAACTCTAATTTTTGACCAGAGTGTGATGCTCTATAACCAACCCCTACAAGTTCTAATTGCTTAGTAAATCCTGTAGAAGCACCAACAATCATATTGTTGATAAGCGCTCTGTATAGACCATGAAGCGCTTTGTGTTGCTTAGAATCTGATGGACGAGATACTGTGATTTGTCCATCTTTTTCTTCAATCGAAATTCCTTCTGTTAACTCTTGAGAAAGTTCTCCTTTCGGTCCTTTAACTGTAACGATACCATTTGTATTGGAAATCGTAATACCAGCGGGAATTTCTATAATTGCTTTACCAATTCTTGACATTATTTCCTAGTATTAAAAATTAATAAACGTAGCAAATTACTTCGCCTCCTACTTTTTCTTCTCTTGCTTTCTTGTCTGTCATCAAACCTTTTGAAGTAGAGATGATAGCGATACCTAAGCCGTTAAGAACTCTTGGAAGTTCTGCAGTACCTTTGTACTGACGTAGACCAGGTCTAGAAGCTCTTTGGATAGATTTGATAGCGGGCTTGCTAGTTTGTTTGTCGTACTTTAAAGCGATTTTGATAGCTCCTTGAACACTGTTGTCTTCAAACTTGTAGTTTAAGATATAACCTTGGTCAAAAAGAATTTTCGTAATCTCTTTTTTGATTTTCGATGCAGGAATTTCCACCACTTTGTGGCCTGCGCTTTGTGCGTTCCTTACTCTAGTTAGGAAATCTGAAATTGGATCTGTTACCATTTCTTTATTATTATTTGGTTAAGGATAGCTAGTTTTGACCTCTGATGTCAGATTTCGGACATCGGATTACAAATTTGACTTTGTAATCTGATGCCGTCTATCTTATATCTAAGAGTGCCAACTTGACTATCTAGATTAATTTTGTGTTGACTACCAACTTGCTTTTTTAACTCCAGGGATTAAACCTGCATTGGCCATTTCTCTGAAAGTTACTCTCGAGATCCCGAAAGTTCTCATGTAACCTCTTGGACGACCTGTAAGTTTGCAACGGTTGTGTAATCTTACTGGTGAAGCATTTTTTGGAAGTTTTTGTAGCGCTTCATAATCTCCAGCTTCTTTAAGAGCTTGTCTTTTTGCTGCGTACTTAGCTACTGTAGCTTCTCTCTTGCGCTCACGCGCTTTCATTGATTCTTTAGCCATTTCCTTAGTTCTTTTTGAACGGTAAACCGAAGTGAGTTAATAATGCTTTAGCTTCTTTATCTGTCTTTGCAGTTGTCACGAATGTAATGTCCATCCCTTGGATTTTCTTTACTTTATCGATAACGATTTCTGGGAAGATAATTTGTTCGGTAATACCTAAGTTATAGTTACCTCTACCATCGAAACCTTCTGCTTTGATCCCAGAAAAATCTCTAATACGCGGAAGCGCAGAAGAAGTTAATCTGTCTAAGAACTCATACATTTGGTTTGCTCTTAGTGTTACCATAGCACCAATCGGCATACCTTTTCTAAGTTTGAAATAAGCTTCGTCTTTTTTAGACACAGTACCCACTGCTTTTTGTCCAGTGATAGTTGTTAATTCTTCTACAGCATAGTCAACAATTTTTTTGTCTTGTGTAGCTGCACCAAGTCCTTGGCTCACAACTATCTTCACTAATTTAGGCACTTGCATTACTGATTTGTACCCAAATTCTTCCATCATTGCAGGAACAATTTTGTCTTTATATGCTTGTTTGGGTCTTGCGATATATTCCATTGTAATCTAATTATAAAGTTTCACCAGATTGTTTTGCAAATCTTACTTTCTTGTCACCGTCTACTTTGTAACCAACTTTAGTAGCTTTTCCTGTTTTAGGATCAACTAACATCACGTTAGAAATGTGGATAGATGCTTCTTTTTCAACAATCCCACCTTGAGGGTTTTGTGCAGATGGCTTAACGTGTTTTTTCACGATGTTAAGACCTGCTATTATAACTCTGGCGTCTTTACCTTCTTTCTTTATCACTTCAATAACTTCACCAGTTTTACCTTTGATTTCTTTTCTTCCAGTAGTGATGATGACGTTATCTCCTCTTTTGATTTTTAACTTTGTCATTTTCTTAAAATTTTAAAAATTAAAGTACTTCAGGAGCTAATGAAATGACTTTCATATATTCTTTATCTCTAAGCTCACGAGCAACTGGTCCGAAAACACGTGTTCCTCTCATTTCTCCAGATGCGTTAAGTAATACACAAGCATTATCTTCGAACTTGATGTAAGATCCATCTTTTCTACGAACTGCTTTTTTTGTTCTTACTACGACTGCTTTAGAAACTTGTCCTTTTTTTGCATTCCCTGACGGAGTAGAATCTTTGATAGTCACTACGATTTTGTCTCCTACAGATGCATATCTTCTTCTGGTACCTCCCAGAACTCTGATAACCAATACTTCTTTAGCACCAGTATTATCAGCTACTTTTAATCTTGATTCTGTTTGTAACATTACTTAGCTCTTTCTATGATTCTTACTAATCTCCATCTTTTGCTCTTGCTCAAAGGTCTTGTTTCAGAAATTAAAACAGTGTCCCCTTCGTTGCACTCGTTGTTCTCGTCGTGTGCGGTATATTTTTTCGTTTTCAAAACGAATTTACCGTACATCGGGTGCTTCATTTTCATGGTCTCACTAACAACAATGGTTTTTTCCATTTTGTTGCTGGAAACAACTCCGATTCTTTCTTTTCTTAAATTTCTTTCCATTGTAAAATGAAATATTATTGTTTGTTAGTTAACTCAGTATTAAGTCTAGCGATTGTTTTTCTTAAATCTCTGATCTGAATTGGATTTTCAATCGGACTGATTTTATGTGCTAAAGTTAATTTGTTAAGGTTAGCTTTAGCTTCAGCTAGTTGATTATTCAAATCCTCAACGCTTAAGTTTTTGATGTCAGCTTTTTTCATTGTCATTCAGATATTAAAGAGGTTTAACAAAATCGTTAGCAACTACAAATTTGGTAACTACTGGTAGTTTTTGAGCTGCTAATCTCAAGGCTTCTTTTGCTACGTCGTAAGGTACACCACCTACTTCGAACATAATTTTACCAGGTTTAACTACAGCTACCCAATATTCCACAGCACCCTTACCTTTACCCATACGTACTTCCGCTGGTTTTTTAGTAATTGGCTTATCTGGGAAAATTTTGATCCATAGTTGACCTTCTCTTTTCATATATCTTGTTGCAGCGATACGTGCAGCTTCGATTTGTCTTGCAGTGATCCAAGCGCCTTCTGTAGCTTTGATCCCGAACGTTCCGTATGCAAGTTGACTACCTCTTTGGGCAATCCCCTTCATTTTCATTTTATGAACTTTACGGAATTTGGTTCTTCTTGGTTGTAACATAATTTAAATTTTAGATTTTGGATTTTAGATGTTGGATTTTAAAAAAGTAACGGTAATTTAAAATTTAATGGTCTAAAATTTTGAATTATTTTTTATCTCTTGAAGGTCTTCTGTTATCTCGGTCACCTCTAGATGGTCCTCCTTTTTTAGGTTGTCCCACTAGTGGAGAAAGATCTCTCTTACCATATACTTCGCCTTTCATGATCCACACTTTTACACCTAGTTTACCATATTGTGTAAGTGCTTCTCCGATGTGATAGTCAATATCTGCACGGAAAGTTGACAATGGGATTCTTCCGTCTTTGAAAGATTCTGATCTTGCCATTTCTGCACCGTTCAATCTACCAGAGATTTGAACTTTGATACCTTCTGCTCCCATTCTCATTGTAGAAGCGATTGCCATTTTCACAGCTCTTCTATAAGAGATACGGTTTTCGATCTGCTTAGCGATGCTGTCTGCTACTAGTACTGCGTCTAGTTCTGGTCTTTTGATTTCGAAGATGTTGATTTGGATATCTTTTCCTGTCAACTTCTTCAATTCTTCTTTTAGTTTGTCAACTTCTTGACCTCCTTTACCGATGATAAGACCTGGTCTTGCTGTTGTAATAGTTACAGTAACTAATTTAAGCGTTCTTTCAATAAAGATTCTTGAAATTCCACCTTTAGATAATCTTGCTTCAAGGTATCTTCTGATTTTGTAGTCTTCAGCGATTCTGTCACCGTAGTTTTTTCCACCAAACCAGTTTGAATCCCATCCTCTGATGATACCTAATCTGTTACCAATTGGATTTGTCTTCTGTCCCATACCTTGAATTAGTTTTCTTTATTACCTAAGATTAATGTAACGTGGTTAGATCTTTTTCTGATTCTGTAACCTCTACCTTGCGGTGCCGGTCTTAGTCTCTTTAATTGTCTTGCACTATCCACAAATATTTCTTTCACGATAAGGTTAGCTTCTTCGATATCAGCACCTTCGTTTTTCGCTTGCCAGTTGGCCATAGCTGAAAGAAGTAACTTTTCTAATTTGTTAGAAGCTTCTTTCTTTGAGAATTTAAGGATATAAAGAGCTTTGTCAACATTCTCTCCTCTGATGATATCAGCAACTAATCTCATTTTTCTTGGAGAAGAAGGACAGTCGTTCAAACTAGCTTTTACCACATCTTGGTTAGCTGCTTTTCTTGCTAATGCGCTATCTTGCTTTCTTTTTCCCATGATTATCTGCTACCTTTATTTTTGTTACCACCGTGACCTCTAAAAGATCTTGTCGGAGAAAATTCACCTAACTTGTGTCCTACCATGTTTTCAGTAACGTAAACTGGAACAAAAGTTTTCCCGTTGTGTACTGCGATGGTTTGACCTACCATGTCTGGAGAAATCATAGATGCTCTAGACCATGTTTTAATTACAGTCTTTTTGTTAGACTCGATGTTTGCTTGTACTTTCTTCTCTAATGTATGATGAATGAAAGGTCCTTTCTTAAGTGATCTTGCCATAATTATTTTCTTTTAGATACGATGTAACGGTTAGACACTTTGTTTTTCTTTCTAGTTTTGTAACCTTTAGCTGGCATACCGTTTCTAGATCTTGGGTGACCTCCTGAAGAACGTCCTTCACCACCACCCATTGGGTGATCAACAGGGTTCATAACAACCGCTCTTGTTCTTGGTCTTCTACCTAACCATCTGCTTCTACCAGCTTTACCAGATACAGTAAGTTGGTGATCTGAGTTAGATACAGATCCAATCATTGCGAAACATTCAGTAAGGATCATTCTAGATTCTCCTGAAGGCAATTTGATGATTGCATACTTACCATCTCTTGATGTTAACTGAGCTGAAGATCCAGCAGAACGAGCTAATGTAGCACCTTGACCTGGTTTCAATTCGATACAAGAAATAACTGTACCTAATGGAATGTTTTTCAATTTCATTGCGTTACCGATGTTCGGTTCTACGCTTTCTCCTGAAATGATTTTTTGATCAACTTTAATTCCGTTTGGAGCGATAATATATCTTTTCTCTCCGTCTGCGTATTCAACTAATGCGATGAAAGCAGTTCTGTTCGGATCATACTCTACAGTTTTTACCGTAGCTTCAACATCGAATTTGTTTCTTTTGAAGTCGATAATTCTGTATTTCTTTTTGTGTCCACCGCCGGTGTAACGCATGGTCATTTTACCAGTTTGGTTACGTCCACCTGACTTTTTAATACCAACTGTTAGAGATTTCTCTGGTTTGTTGGTAGTAATTTCCTCAAAATTGTTAACAACTCTGAATCTCTGTCCCGGGGTGATAGGTTTTAATTTTCTAACAGACATTACTATTATTTATGATTAATAAATTAATTTACTGCAAAAATATCGATTACTTCTCCAGCTGCTAAAGTGATAACAGCTTTCTTCAATTTGTTGGTTTTACCAACTTGTAATCCTTTTTTTGTATATTTTGAAGAGACTTTAGGCGCATAAATCATGGTTCTAACGTCTGCCACTTTAACACCGTAAGCTGCTTCTACCGCTGCTTTGATTTGGATTTTATTCGCTCTAGTATCAACTAGGAAAGAATAAGCACCTCTCAAATCTGTAAGATAGTTCGCTTTTTCTGAGATAATTGGTTTAATTATAACTGACATGATTTCTTATTTCTTTAAGTTTTCTTGAAATTTTTCTACTGCACCTTCTAAGAACACAATCTCTCCTGCGTTAACTAAGTCATAAGAGCTGATCTCGTTATAAGTCATCACTTTTGTCTTAGGTAAGTTTCTTGAAGATAGATACACATTCTTATTAGCTTCTGCTAAAATGTAAAGAGATTTTTTTCCTTCAAAACCTAATGCATTGTTCAAGTTGATAAACTCTTTAGTTTTAGGCGTTTCGAAGTTGAAAGCTTCTAATACTTTAATAGAGTTATCTCTCATTTTTTGAGACAATACAGATTTTTTAGCCAATCTCTTAAGCGCTTTGTTCAATTTAAAACGGTAATCTCTTGGTTTTGGACCAAAAACTCTACCCCCACCTTTGAAAGTTGGCGATTTGATATCACCATATCTCGCAGATCCTGAACCTTTTTGCTTTTTAAGTTTTCTTGTAGAAGCCGTAATTTCGCTTCTTTCTTTTGATTTATGAGTACCTTGACGCTGAGCAGCAAGATATTGTTTCACTTCTAAGTAAACCGCATGCTGATTTGGCTCGATACCGAAGATTGCTTCGTCTAGAGTTACTTTTCTTCCGGTTTCCTTTCCTGATGTATTTAATACTACTAGTTCCATTTTCTGATAATTACATAAGAATTTTTAGCTCCCGGAACAGCACCTTTTACTACTAAAAGATTTTGCTCTTCATCTACTTTTAACACTTGAAGGTTCTGTACAGTCACCTGCTTGCCTCCCATTCTTCCAGCCATTCTCATCCCCTTGAATACTCTTGAAGGATCTGATCCCGCACCGATAGAACCTGGAGCTCTAAGTCTGTTGTGCTGACCATGAGTCGCCTGCATTACACCTCCAAAGTTGTGTCTTTTAACAACCCCTTGGAAACCTTTACCTTTTGAAGTCCCTGTTACATCAACATACTCACCTTCAGTAAATAAGTTAACTTTAACTTCTTCTCCTACTTTTGCATCAGCGAATCCATTATGGAATTCAACCAATTTCGCTTTAGGAGCTGAACCAGCCTTTTTAAAATGACCAGCTAACGCTTTTCCAACGTTCTTCTCACTCTTGTCATCGAAACCTAACTGCACAGCCTCGTAGCCGTCGTTCTCAATGGTTCTGACCTGTAAAATCGAGCATGGACCAGCTTGAATAACTGTACAAGGAATGTTTTTTCCTTCTTCGTTAAACAAAGATGTCATACCGACTTTTTTACCAATAATACCTGACATTGTTTAATATTATATTCTTAATTCTTGTATTAACACTCAGCATTTTACGGGTTTTTGTAATGTTCTATGTCTGAAATAGGCATACTCCTTCCCTAAAATGAGTGTGCAAATGTATGAATATTTTAATAAACTCCAAAAAAAATTTAAGAAATTATTTGATTTTTTGATAGTTAGCCTATTTTGAACAAACTTTACAGTCAAAGGCTTGCGATTAAGTATTTTTAAGTTTTGCTGAATGATTTTTCACAGCTGCATCTATCGAATGTGATTTATGAATATCGGATTCTTTCTTTGCTAATTCTGCTAATTTCACAAAATAAGTATGCAGCTGATCCAGATCCTTCTCCGTGAGATCTTCTATATCCACCATACGATTGCTAGCCTCTTTGCTAGCTGCTATCAATTCATTAAGTTTAATTTGTAAAGCTTTAGAATCTTTGTTCTGTGCTTTTTGGATAAGAAACACCATAAGAAAAGTAACAATTGTCGTTCCCGTATTAATTACCAATTGCCAAGTATCAGAATAATGGAAGAAAGGGCCAGAAGCCACCCAAATTAAAACAATAAGTAAAGCGCCCAAAAAAGCATTGGAACTTCCAGTGAAAAAAGTCGCCCAATTCGCAAAACGTTCAAAAAAACTTTTAGATCTCATAATTTCATCGATATAATTAGCAAAACGTCGTCCAGCAAAGCAAGACTTTATTATCTTCGTAAGTTAAACAAAACTACAAAATGTTTTGACCAATTTTCATAATTAAATCCTTAACATTTTGAAAGTTGAGTCAAGAAACAAATAAAAAAATGAAACATATATATTGGTTTTTCTTACTAATCATTTTTAGTTCTTGTCAAAAAGAAGTGCAGCACGACTACGGATTTTACTATTGGCGAAGCAATTTTGATCTGAGTAAAGACGAAACAAGACTTCTTAACCAATCGAAAGTTCCGGTCTTATATACGCGTTTTTTTGACGTGCAGAAAAAAGGCAATGCTTACGAAGCAGTAGGCGTTCTTCAGAAAAAGCATGAAAATTCGGTTTCAAAGAAAATTGTCCCCGTCATTTTTATAACGAACGAAACTTGGTACAAAATTTCAAAAAAAGACATTACATTCCTTGCTCAGAAAACTACAGATCATATTAATAATCTTGCGAAAAAATTTGATTTTAAATTGGAAAACGAAATCCAAATTGACAGCGACTGGACAAAAAGCACAAAAGACGATTATTTTTTATTTTTGAACGAATTAAAACGGATTTCAAAAAAAGACATAACATCAACGCTACGACTTCATCAAGTGCGGGACAAAAAAACAATGGGTATTCCGCCAGTTAAGAAAATGTATTTGATGTGTTACTCAACCTCTTCGCCTTTGGAAAACTCGGATAAGAACTCCATTTTAGATTTAACATTATTGAAAGCCTATCTCCGCGACCTTGAAAATTATCCTGTAAAACTAGACATCGCTTTACCAATTTATTCTTGGGGAATCGTCACCAACCATCTTGGAAAACACAAATTGATAAATGCCATAAAAACTTCAGATTTAGAAAATAAAAATTTTGAGAAAATAAATGATAACATGTACAAAGTTGTAAAAGATGATTTCTATTTTGGCATGTATCTCAACAAAGGCTTCGAGATAAAAGTTGAAGAAGTCCCAGAGTCTGATATTTTAGAAAGCATTAACTTTATCGATACAAAACTGAACTATCCCTATCATATTATATATTACCATCTGGACAATCAGTTTACACAACATTATAAAAACCTAATAAAATAACCTATGAAAAAAATTGGAATTGGCGTTCTTTTAAGCTTCGCACTTCACCAACAGTCGCAAGCTTGCTCTTGGTACGATCCAGACTACGAATATTTCAACATTTTCACGCAGAGCATTATTAAAGACAAATCATATTTACCTTTTTTACTCACCTACTCCAATCGTTTTTATGAAGGCTCAACGCATGTACATGACGAAAATATTGAAGCTTGGCAAAAATTCTTTGGAAACAAATTCAATTATGCGGAGACAGAATATCTGGTAAACAAAATCTCTTATGCAGAACTTAACCAATTCAAAAAAGGAACTGGCAACAATCCTTTTTTATCAAAATTGGGTTCTAATTTTTACAAGCAATATCAGGAAGCCATCGACTATCTTTTGGAAGCCAAATATCTGGAACCTTATATGCAGATCAAATATGTTGAGAGCCCGAACAGTTTTTACTATCGAGAAAATGATAATCCTGTAAATGCTACCAATCTGGATTATGCCAAAACAATTTTAGCATTAACCAATCTTTATAATGCCGCAAAAAATCCCGAAATAAAACTAAGATACGGCTATCAACTTGTAAGGTTTAACCATTATACACAAAACTATCAACAGGCGATTGACAGTTTTAAAAAATATGTTGAGCCTTTAAAATTAAAAACAGCACCTTATTTTTTAGCATTGGATCAAATGGCTGGCGCGCAACGTGGTCTCGGAAATGGACAAGAAGCCAACTGGAATTTCTTCAAAGTTTTTTCTTTTTCAAAATCGAGAAAAGAGTCGGCTTTTGTATCGATGAAATTATCGGACAGCGCTTCTTTCAAAAACATTATGAACCGCGCGCAATCGCCAGAAGAAAAAAACATGGCCTATTTTCTTTTGGCTTATCAAGAGTATAACAACCCGATTCCTGCTATGGAAAAGATGTACGACATCGATCCCAATTCGGAAATCCTGAAAGTTCTGGCAGCACGAAGCATTAATGATCTCGAACGCAGTTATCTTCCTACCTACTATAATACAACTTTAGAAGAAAACAATACAAGCACAGAAAACAAAACTGATAATAAAGAAACGTCTTCTACAACAAGAGAAACCAAGAAAACCGACGTTTCGTTTTGGGACAAAATTGTCAACTTTTTCAAAAACCTATTTGGAGGAAATAGCGACAATCCAACCGAAAGAAGTAGCGACCAAAGCGACAAATCTTATCTGAATAACCCTAACAGAATTCCGTTTTTCTCGGCTAATGACAATTTGTGGAGCGACAACGATAAAGTCCTCAACTACATCGACGATTTGGATAAATTTATCAATAAAACAAAAGACAAATCCAATGACGAATATTGGAAAATTGCTTCGGCATATCTCAAATTTTTGAAAAAGGATTATGATGAAAGCATGGACATCCTCGGTTCCATTAAAACAAACAATCCAGAATACATTCAGGAAATCAATAAAATGAAAGCCTTGAACACGATTGTCTCGCAACCGAAAATAGATGCGGCTTTCGAAGACAAATTAATGTCTGAGTATAAAGACTTCTTTGTAAAACCCGAAAAAAAGAAAGACAGCGTGGATTATTACGACTATCCTACACCTTCGACTTCGGATTTCTTAGTGGACATTTTAGCAAATCGATATTTTCTGCAAGGTGAAGATGGCAAAGCCTTTTTGATGAACAACAGGCTTTCGGATTTGCAATTCAGTCCCAACTTAGAACTTGCCAAAAAATTGGAAGCTTTCATTAAAAAAGACAACAAAACCGCTTTCGAGAAAACAGTCATCGAAAAAAACATTGACATCAAAGGAAGTCCAGAAGCCTTCTTCAATCTTATCTATGGCGATCAAGAAATGCGAAATGCCAACTTTGTAAAAGCCAAAGATTATTATTCAAAAATTAAAAACTTTGGCGGACTCCACGCAATTAGCTCATTTTATTACGACGAAGAAGAAGCGCCAAAAGTTGACCCAACCGCTTACGATGGTTTTAGCAATATTTCGTCTTTGGTCTTTGGACACAACATTTGGGAAAGCTTTAGCAGTTCTGAATCTGAAAGTATGAAAGCCGAAAATTACATCTCAGAATTCCCAATGATAAAATCCAATATGAACAAATTGGAATTGGCAACAACATTGGTTGAGCTACAAAAATTAGGTTCAGCAAATGGCCAAAAAGCGGCCAACGCCAATCAACTTATTGGTAATATGTTGTACAATACTTCTATTTTGGGATATTTCCGTCAATTGTTTGTGATGGATTCTAACAATGCTGGTTGGAGCAAGTATGATTTTTGGAAAACCGATACGCCGTACAAATATTACTATAAAAACTATTCGTACACGAGTTACATCAAACCAGAGAATTTTGATTTGTCGATTAATTATTACAAAAAAGCTTTAGACCAAACAACTGATAAAGAACAAAAAGCAAGAATCCTTTTCCAAATGGCAAGTGCTGAACAAGGAAAATATTACCAATGGGAAAACAAACAGGATAGCAACCTGAAATGGGATGATCCAAGTTACGAGCAAAAACAAAAGACCTTTGATAGCATGCTTAACAAAACCAAAAATGACAAATACAGAACTTACTTCGCACAGTTAAAACAAAACTATGCTGACACACAATCCTTCAAAGATTTGCAAAGCAGTTGTCTTTATTTTAAATATTATACCACGAAGTAAACTTAACATTAAAAAAAGCGGTCGCTCTATTCTGAGGCCGCTTTTTTTATGGGACATCGAAAGTAAAAGAATTTCTCTTCTAGCTTCTGGACTTTATAAAGCCCAGTATTAATCCAAAAAGAATTGAAAAAAGCATATACGAAACGATAACACCAAGACTTCTCAATATTAATGAGGTTTTTGAATAATGATATGCCGAAAAAAATTGTTTGTAAAACCAAAATGCATACACCAACAAAAGAATATTGATAAGACTAAAAATAATCGTCAATACATATATATTGCTATAAAAAATTGTCAACAGCACAAACAACAAATTCATCAAAGATTCGACAACGGTTTTATAAGAGTTTAAAACAAAATGTTCTGTGAGATTGAGTTTTGCTTTTCGAAACCATAAAAAACTAAAAACCGAATAAAGCGGAATTGTTAAAAGCAAAAGTGTTTTGGGATATTTTTTCGCAAATTCTTCAAGTCCGCTCACAGCATCTTTCCCACCTTCGGGCATCAGGTCGGCTTGACTTACCAAAGCATATTCTCCAAAAAAATGTATCATTGCCAGAATAATCAGCAGCAAACTTACAAAACTGAAATAGCCTACCCTTTTACCATTAATAAACTCCCGAACGCTGTGTCCCGGTCGTGTGAACAATTCTTTGATTGTGAAAAAGATGCCATTGTCAACATGCCAAATACCGTGAATTAAATCATGCGTAACAAAATGCTTGAGCGAATACCGGTGGATATTTGCCTTTTGTCCACAGTTTGGGCAAAAATTTTCAGAAATTGTACGACACAATTAAGGCAATTACTAGAGTTTCCCATCAAATTTTGAGACTCGGATTTTTAGTTCGTAATATGTCTGCGCAATCTTAATTGTTTTATTTCTTTTCTGCAAGGATAGAATACAGAATCGGAATCTTTTCTCCGAGATGTTTGACTCTATATTGTTTCGGTGCGACTTCTATTGAGTTGTTAAAAATATTGTAAGGCGAATAATCATATTCTTGAAAGTCAGATAGTGTCAGTCCATTTTTTAGCAAGCTGCTGACCACTTCGCTCATGCTATGATTCCAAGTCACGTAAGATTGTGAAATACTCGCATTTTTGTCGGCATAAGTTCCGTTTTCTGTTTCGACAATCGGTGCTACATTAAAATAATTGTAGGCAACTTTTGTAAAATCATCATCAAACATCCAAACGAGAGGATGAAACTCAACCATCACAAATTTCCCATTTGGTTTTAAAAATTTTGAAATCAGATTTCCCCATTTATCCAAATCTGGAAGCCACATAATCGTACCATAACTTGTAAATACAATATCGAATTGTTGATCCAAATAATTTTCTAAATTATACAAATCACAACAAATAAACTTTGCATCGGAGTTGCTTTGTTTTGCAATTTCCCGAGCGCTTTCAATGGCTTTGTCTGACAAATCCACGCCCGTAACTTTGGCACCAAGGCGGCTCAGCGATATCGTGTCTTGACCAAAATGACATTGCAAATGCAAAATAGACTTCCCTTGAAGATGACCCAGCAGTTCCAATTCGATTGGATTTAATGAGCTTTCACCTTTCAAAAACCCTTTAAGATTATAGAACTCCGATTTCAAATGTGTATCCAAACGATTGTTCCAAGAGGCCTTATTAATTTCTATGTAATTATTGTCTGTTGTCATATTAATTAATGTATTAGAATGATTGGGCAGAATCAAATATAAACATTAGTAAAACCTGCTTAAACTATTTTTAAATAAATTTTAAACTTTCCAATCGATACTTTACAAATAAAATATAAAAAGACTTGCATTTTTTGCTATGGAATGTTAACTGCCGTTTCCTATCTTTGCAATCCAAAATCAAAACCAATGTTCTCAAAAATAGTTGTACACAAAGTCGGTAACAAAATCAATGGTGATGCGTTAATTCTTTCTCAGGACGAGTTGGATCTTCACGAAGACATGAAGGAATTGCTCGGAACTATTTTCCTCAGCGCTTTCAAGTCGGAAGAGCAGTTTCATTTTTACAGCGATTCTTATTTGGTGAACAATCCTGTGTACAGCTCTGTTACAGAGATTTTTGAAGACAAAAACAAATTCCTCTGGGAGTCCGAAAATATTGCAAAACACCTTTATGAAGCTGCAGAAAATCCGCGTATTATGAACGGTGAATTGTTCATAGTTTATTTCGATGCAGAAGAAAATCCTGAAGGTGGAAAGATTGACAAAATAGGAATCTTCAAAACAGAAAAGAAAGAAGCTTTCCTAAAAATCCAACAAAAAAACGAGAATTTTGAAATCGAAAAAGACTTCGGAATCGGGCTTTCAAAAATTGATAAAGCCGCTTTAATTTATAATAACGATAAAGAATCTGGCTACATCTTGTCCGTTGTGGACAACAACAAAAATGGCGACATGTATTATTGGTTCGAAGATTTTTTAAAAGTAAAGCAACGCGACAACGACTATTTTCACACCCAAGAAACTTTGTCGGTTTACAAAGATTACATTACGACACAATTGCCACAGGAATTCGAGGTTTCCAAAGCAGATCAAGCGGATTTCTTGAACAAATCCATCAATTTTTTTAAAGAAAAAGAAGAATTCAAATACGATGATTTTGTCAACGAAGTTTTGGTTGACGAGCATGTTATAGAAAGTTTTTCCAACTTCAAAACCGATTACGAAAACGATATGCAGATGAGCATTTCTGAGGATTTCCCAATAAGCACAGCAGCGGTTAAAAAACAGCAAAGACACTTCAAATCTGTTATTAAATTAGATAAAAATTTCCACATCTATATCCACGGCGATCGTCAAAAAATTGAGCAAGACCAAGATGAGAAAGGTCGTTTCTACAGACTTTATTACGATGCAGAAAACTAATTCGTAACAAAATCCGTTAACAATAGACCAATCAGAAAGACTTAAAAAAGTTTCGTTTTGTAAAATGATTAAAACCCAACAACATCAAAAAGCGATAATTTCTGGCTTTATAGCGGGATTATATCTGTTGTTGCTTGTGTTTTCTCCGTACTTGCATCAACATAATGCAGATCCTTATTTTGGTTTTTCAAACACCAAAAACCCAAAGTTTGAAAATATTTCTCAGGAAAAAATAGGTAGTGCAAACGATTGTTTGGCATGTCATTTTTCAACGACCAACCACAGTATTGCACCGAAAACTTTTGAATTTAAGATTTATAATTCATTTTCTGAAAAACCAGAATTTTCTCATCTTAAAGAAAATTTCTTAAGTTTTGAAACCACACGTCTTTACCTTCGTGGTCCTCCTGTTTATCAGCTTTAATTCGATTTTATTAAAAAAATCTGTAATTCTCAATTACAGAAATTTCGTGTATTAAACTGATATTCAATTCAAATAAAATGAATAAAATTTTAAAACTTCTACTCTTTTTGGTAGGAGTCACCCACCATGCCCAACAATATAATATTGCTGGCGTGGTAAAGGATTTCCATGACAAAACGGCTCTAAGAAATGCTAAAATTGTTATCGGAACATCAACGGCAACAACCGACAACAATGGAAAGTTTGAGATAAAAAATCTAAAATCCGATGTATATACTATAATTGTTACACATCCAGATTGTGATGCTTATCAATCCAACATTGAGCTTAGCAAAAGTCTAAATCTCGAAATCCTTTTAGAACATCACAGCAATGAGATTGAGTCCATAACCATACATGCTGCGCACAAATCCAAAGGCGCCATTATTGTAAAAACTTTGGACCAATCGACTATTGAGAAAAATGCCACCGAAAATCTAGGAAATCTGTTGACCAAAATATCTGGCGTCAGCACTTTGAAAACGGGTAACAGCATTGCAAAACCTGTAATCCACGGAATGTATGGCAGCCGAATTTCGATTATCAACAATGGTGTGAAATTGGCCGAACAAGAATGGGGCGTAGAGCATGCGCCCAATGTTGACATCAACAATTTTGAACACATCGACGTCATCAAAGGAGCATCTGCTCTAAAGTATGGTACCGATGCTGTTGGCGGTGTGATCGTCCTAGAACCTGAAATTTTCAAAAAGAAAGACAGTCTAACGGGATCAACCAATATTTCGGGAATTTCTAACGGGCGAGGATTAGGATTAGATTTAAAACTTTTAAAAACATGGCAAAATGCTTGGGCTATAAAAGTAAATGGAAGCTTCAAAAAACTTGGCGATTTATCGACACCCGATTATAATCTGATGAACACTGGAATGGATTTTTCGTCATTTAATATAAGTGTTCAGAAGAACGAGTTCAAGCAAGGGATTTCTTTTGATTATTATGTCACTAATCAGAATTTAGGTATCTTCCGTGGTTCTCATGTGGGCAACGACAAAGATTTTTATCTTGCTATGACGACGCCACAACCTATCTACATGAGAGATTTTAGTTATTCTATCGACAATCCACGTCAGGAAATAGCACATCATATTGCTAAAGTTTCGGCTTTCAAGCGTTTTGAGCATTTTGGTAAAGTATCGGCAACCTATAGTTTCCAATACAATCATCGACAAGAATTCGATATCCGTCGTGGAGATCTTAAGAATACGCCGAGTATGGATTTGGAATTGATAACCCATCAATTAAATCTAAACGATTTGCTGGAACGCGAAAAATGGTCTTTAGAAACTGGCATCGACTTGATATATCAGAACAACTATTCGAATCCGAAAACCCAAAGTCGTCGTTTGGTTCCTAATTATGATAAATATTCGGGAGGCCTATATTCAATTTTTAAATATAAAATCGCAAATAACTTTCAAGCGGAAATCGGTGCACGTTATGATGTAACACATTATAATGTAACGAAATGGTATGACATCAAAGATTGGACAACTAACTATGCTAAAGATTTTTCGGAATTTTATGTAAGAACCAATCAAAACAGAGTTTTGACCAATCCTATCCTCAATTATCACAATTTGTCTTATAATGCAGGATTAGACTGGAAAATTTCTCCAGAATTCAGCATCAAATTCAACTATGCAAGAGTGGAAAGAACGCCTAATATTGCAGAACTTTTCGCCGAGGGTCTTCACCACTCTGCTGCTATTATTGAAAAAGGAAATATGCGCTTGCAAAATGAGAAAGGTAATCAGCTCAATCTTTTGATAGACGGAAAACTTCATCTGCTTGGCGGTTTAGACTTTAGTATTAATTCTTATTATTTTGCTACGAACAATTTCATCAACCAAATTCCGACAGGCATTCAGCAAGCGACACAGGTTGGGCCTTTCCCTGTTTGGGAGTATCAACAAATTAATGCTAAAATGTATGGCGTTGACTTGGACATCAATTGGAAACTGACAGACAATTTAACGTATCGCGGACGCGGCGCTTATCTTTATGGACAAGATACTACACACGATGAGCCACTTATTTTGATGATGCCAACCAATTTCAGCAACAATTTAGAATTTCATAAAAAAGAATGGAAAAACTTTAGTTTAAGTCTAGAAAACAAAACGGTGTTACGACAAAATCGTTTTCCAATACATAACTCTGAAATCGTATTTTATGAAGATGGCGAGGAAATTACGAAAACTGTGGATTTTAGCACACCGCCTGACGGATATAGCCTTTGGAATGTACAAGCTGGATTCAATTTAGCCAAAAATTTATACACTGGCGTAAGCATTCAAAATCTATTTAATAAAAGTTACCGCGATTATCTCAACCGACTCAGATATTTCTCGGACGACTTAGGACGTAACTTTATCTTCAATATTCGGTACAATTTTTAGTACAATCAAAACAATTCAAAATCAAAACTTTAAAAAAAATGAAAAATATAATTTCAATCCAAAAACTAAGTTTATTATTAATAATTTCCATCTTCACAATCCTAGTTATATCATGCAACCGGGACAACGATATAGAAGATGATTTTCCACAAGAAGAAATTACAAATATCATCTTACACATTACCCATGACGCAACAGGAACTACACAAAACTACAATTACAGTGTTGGCTCTGGATCTGCTCCGGCAATTAAACTGGAAGACGGTGCAACATACATTGTTAATGCACAATTTATGAATGGGAACGAAGATGTAACTAATGAAATTAATCTTGCCAAAGACGAACACTTTTTAATTTATGATTTCCCAAGATCCACGATTAACCTTGAACGTCTTGACATCCCAAATAAAGATGGAATAAAAATCGGTTTAAAAACAAAATGGACTGTTGTAAAAGCGGTGAAAGACTCTTCACCAAAATTAATTATGACTTTGATTCATGATCCATTATCTTCGAGCGAGGCACAAAACGGCAGCGCATGGGGAAGCATCTCAGGTGGCGAAACCGACTCGGAAGCAACATACGGTATTACGAACTAAGCGATTAATAATCAGAATTTTTGCTAAGATGAATTCAATTTAAACCAAAAAATTAAAATTAACATATTTTATGAGCGATTTGCTGACATTAGACCCAAGTTTAATTTTGCGAATCGCTCTTTTTTGACTATTTTTGCAAACTAAAATTTCAATTATTAAACATGAACGTTACAGCACAAAATCACGATGAAGTAAGTGCATTACTTACTGTAACATTGGATAAATCAGACTACAAAGAAAAAGTTGAAAAAACATTGATTAACTACGCTAAAAATGCGCAAGTTCCTGGATTCAGAAAAGGAAAAGTGCCATTAAGCATGGTTAAAAGACAATACGAAGCTGGTATCGCTTTTGAAGAAATCAACAAACAAGTTTCTGAAGCGTTAAACAACTATGTTAACGACAACAAACTAAGACTAGTTGGTCAACCAGTCCCTCAACCAATGAACGAGTTCGATTACAACGCAGACCAACTATCTGTAGGATTCGAGATTGGTTACGAACCAGAATTCACTATCGATCTTTCGAAATACGAAGCACCACACTTCCAAGTGGAAGCTTCTGATAAAGAAATCAACACAAGTGTAGAAAATATGCAAAAGCGTTTCGCGGAGCGTATCGCACAAGACAAAATCGGTAAAGACTCTTACGTAGCTCTAGAAGTTAAGCAAGTTGTAGAAGAAGGAGCAGAGGGCGAACACAACCACGCACCAAAACAAGTTACAGCTAGCAAAGAAACTAAAGAAGCTTACACCCTAGTAAAATCTTTGAAAAAAGACGAATCTGTAAAAGTTTCTAAAGAAGACCTTATCGCTAAAGAAGACCTTGCTAAAGAACTAGGAATTTCTAAAGACGAAGCTGAAAACATGCACCACAACGAGGTTGAAGTAACTGTTAAAGACATCTACGGTCTAGACTTAGCAGAACTTAACCAAGACATGTTTGACAAAGTTTACGGTAAAGACGAAATCAAGTCTGAAGAAGAACTTAGAGAGCGTGTTAAAAAAGAATTAGACGAGTATTTCCAACAAAACGCTGACGTATACTTCGTTAACAAAGTCTTGGAACAAATCACGGAGAAAGAAGAAATCCAACTTCCAGAAGCATTCTTGGTAAAATGGTTAATGTTCTCTAACCAAAATATCCAGTCTGAAGAGCAGGCTAAAGAAATCTTGGAAAACGAGAAAAGCCAAATCAAATACCAAATCTTGGAAGGTAAATTGATGACACAAAACGAAATCAATTTAGAATACAACGACATCTTAGCACAAGCTGAGCAATTGGTAAGAAACCAGTTAGCAATCTACGGTATCCACCACCTTTCTGACGAAGAAATCCAAAAGTACGCAGTTGAAATGCTGAAAGACGAAAACCAAATCCGTCAAATTTCCTCAGAAGTGGCAATGGCTAAGTTGAAAGACGCGATCCTTGACAAAGCTTCGAAAAAAGAAACAAAAATTTCTCACGATGAGTTTCTTGAAGAACTTAAGAAATAATTAAACTTATATTACAAAGTCCCGACACTAAATTAGTATCGGGACTTTTTTATTTGGGGCGTGCCCCGTTGTTTTCCCCTAAGCGAAGCCTTGCAAAAACAAGCGGGTCGGTCTACGCGCAGTTGCTGTTTTTGTTCGGGGCTTCCACTCCGCTCCGCCACCTCACAAAAACGAGCTCCAACAATGCGCTCCCCCCTCACGCAAATTCAGCATCAATAGAAAGATTCTCATTCTTTAGTTCATAAAAAAAACCTCTAAAAAGAGGCTTAATATAATTTATAAATTCATGAACAGTTTTGGATTAACCGGCGTATTATTTCTGTGAACTTCATAATGCAGATGTGGCCCTGTTGAACGTCCAGAATTTCCAGATTTGGCAATAACCTCACCAACCTTCACTTCTTGGTTGGCAGACACAGAAATGCTCGACAAATGTCCATACAGTGTCGCTAGACCATTGGCATGCGAAACAATCACACAGTTACCATAGCCGCCTTTTTGTCCAGCAAACAAAACCTTACCAGCCGCCGCAGCGACAACATCCGTTCCGTAAGCTACCGCGACATCAATCCCCTTATGGAACTGCATTTGGTCTTTTTCAGCAAGCGCATTTTGATCCGCTTTTGAATCGTCTTTCAAAGCAGAATTATTTGCCAAAGAAGTACTATCATTAGCTGGTTTCAATGTTTTAACAGAAGCAAAAACAGTTTTGAAAGGAATTGGATTTTTTCTAATCCCGAAGTTAGAAGAAATATAACCTGAAGTTGGAACGCCTAGCGGCACTTGTTGCAGCTTCTTCTCTAGATCCACCAAATATTGGCTATAACGATTGGACTGTTTGGAAAGGTAAACTTCGTTGGCTAAGCTATCTTTGGCAAGACTTTCAATTCTTAAATCAGACGCATTTTTTGACACCAAAAAAGCATTGATATTGCGAACCACTTGGTCCACACTTAATAGATTTTCCTTGAGCTCGCGGTGGTCAATACTATCTTTAGTAGTATTAATTTTCACGAGGTTAACTTGATAATTTTTATCATCTCTATCTGCATACAACTTACCAATAACAAAAGATTGTCCAAAAACAATCAGCAGCAAAGCCGCCAAAATAATATTTGTTTTTTTGTTACTTCTAAAAAATCTCTTCATATTTTCTATGCTTAGTATATAACTTAATAACGACCTGCAAAATTAAATATTTTTTGTAACATATAGATTTACAATATTATGTTTAACAAATTTTAATTATTTTTTAAGACTATTAAACACGGAACCCGTTATAACTATTGATTTGATATTGATTAATTTTCTTTTTAATATTATAATTGTAGCTTTGCATTATTAGTGAATTTAAGTGAATTAAAAATGGCTAAATCAAAACCATCGCAGTTGCCGATAGTCGGTGTTGTAGGAAGTGGAAGCTTTGCAACGGCAATTGTTAAAATGCTTACCGAAAACTGTAAAACGGTGCATTGGCACGTCCGAAACGAATTTGTAAAAGGTGCCATCCAATTGCGGGGACACAACCCAACTTACCTTCCAATGGTAAGCTTCAATCTTAAACAATTAAAACTAACGACCGACATCAATGAGTTGGTGGAATCTTGTGATATTATTGTTCTAGCAACGCCTTCGATTTATCTAGCTGCGACTTTAGAACATCTTAACTGCAATTATAAAGACAAGTTATTCTGTTCTGCCATCAAAGGTATTGTCCCAGAATATAATGATATTGTTGCCAATTATCTTCGTGATAAATTCCAGATTGGTTATCGCAATCAAGCTGTAATTGCTGGACCTTGTCATGCTGAAGAAGTTGCTATGGAACGTTTGTCTTATTTAACGATAGCTGCCGCAGAAGCTCAGGATTCTGAAACATTGGCTAAAATATTTTCATCGTTCTATATTAAAGTTAACCAAAGCTGCGATATTCTTGGCAATGAGTACAGTGCCATTCTAAAAAACATCTACGCCATCGGCGCTGGTATTGCAAGCGGCTTAGGCTACGGCGACAACTTCATTGCGGTGTATGTTTCGAATGCCATTCGCGAGATGGAAACTTTTTTGGAAGCCATTTATCCAGAACCGCGAGATGTTAACGAAAGCGCTTATCTTGGCGACCTTTTGGTAACAGCATACTCGTTGTTCTCGCGTAACCGAAATCTTGGAAATCTTATCGGAAAAGGCTACACCATAAAATCGGCCATCCAATCTATGAACATGGTTGCAGAAGGCTATTATGCTACCAATGGTATCTATAGCATTTGTAAAGAAAAGAAACTAAAACTTCCGATTATCAATACAATTTTCGCTGTTCTTTATGAAGAAAAAAATGCGGAAAAACAGTTTGCTAAATTAACAGACAAATTGACCTAATAATGACAAACTTCTAGCCCCGATGGCAACGGCATCCTTTGTGGTTGGCGCGAGATGACAACTAGGACTTTTGTCCAAAAGCCTTCTATCGAGCGACAAGTACAAAGATATAGTGGACAGCGGGAAAAAGCTCCTAATAATAGCGATAAATAAAATCCGCCTTTCAAAAATTTGAAAGGCGGATTTTTGTATTTTAAAAACTGAATTAAAATTCAGCGCTTTTGGGCGTTCTTGGGAAAGGGATAACGTCGCGAATATTGGTCATACCTGTGATAAACAAGACCAAACGCTCTAATCCTAAACCGAATCCTGCATGCGGCACAGACCCGAACTTGCGCGTATCGAGGTACCACCAAAGCTCTTGCTCGTCAACATGCATATCTGTCATTTTTTGTTTTAGAACATCATAACGCGCTTCACGTTCTGACCCACCGATAATCTCGCCAATGCCTGGGAACAATACGTCCATCGCGGCTACGGTTTTGTTATCTTCGTTCAACTTCATGTAAAAAGCTTTGATTTCTTTTGGATAATCGAACAATACAACTGGACTTTCGAAGTGTTTTTCAACTAAGAAACGCTCGTGCTCCGATTGTAGATCTGCGCCCCACTCTTCGATTGGATATTGGAATTTACCTTTTTTGTTTTCTTTAGAATTTAATAAAATGTCAATAGCTTCTGTGTAAGAAACTCGCTTGAAACGCTTAGATACAACATTTTGTAATTTCTCAATAAGACCTTCTTTTGCTCTTTCTTTCTCGGGTTTTGTTTTTTGTTCTTCTGCAAAACGCTTATCCAAAAATTCTAAATCATCTTTACAATTTTCAAGACAATAATTAATGACATATTTCAAGAAATCTTCTGCTAAGTCGATATTATCTTCCAAATTATTGAAAGCCACTTCTGGCTCTATCATCCAAAACTCTGCTAGGTGACGCGTTGTATTAGAATTTTCTGCACGGAAAGTAGGCCCGAATGTATAAATCCTTCCCAAGCCCATTGCAGCAGTTTCGCCCTCCAACTGACCAGAAACCGTAAGGTTAGTCTTTCTACCAAAGAAGTCCTGGCTATAGTCGATCGCGCCGTCTTCGTCTCTCGGAATATTATTTAGATCAAAATTAGTTACGCCAAACATTTCTCCCGCTCCTTCTGCATCGGCTCCCGTAACAATGGGTGTGTTGATATAGAAAAATTGGTTTTGGTTAAAATACTGGTGAATTGCAAAACTAATAGCATGACGAATTCTGAAAACGGCTCCAAACAAATTGGTTCTGAATCTAAGATGCGCTTGCTCGCGTAGTTTTTCTAAACTATGTTTTTTAGGTTGCAAAATTGTCGATTGCAATTCCTCGGTAAAGTTTTCTCCAAGAATTGTAATTTTTTTCGCAATGAGTTCTACAGTTTGCCCAGCACCTTGACTTTCTACCACTTCACCAGTTATTTTCAGAGAGGCTGCTGTATTGATATTTTTGATAATGTTTTCATCAAAATTTTCGAAGTCTACTACCACCTGCAAATTATTGATGGTAGAACCGTCGTTAAGTGCAATAAAACGATTAGAACGGAATGCTCTAACCCAACCGTAAACTGTAATGTCGTGATGTAAAACTTTCTTGTAATCTGTTAAAAGATCTTTAATTGTTTGCTTTTTCATTATCAAAAATTAATGTCCACAAAGTTATGAAATTAATATGCTTCTGCCCATTAACTATTGCAGTAAATATTTTTTTTAAGAGATTTTTCTTGTCGAATTTTTCTTGCGTGGTAACAACTAAAGTATCGTAATGCAATTTTGGAAAAAATAACAATGAAAACTCATCTTAAAAATAAACTTTAAAAATCTTTAGTAATAATTCCTAACAATTGAAATTTCAAAATCTCTAAAATAACGCAAGAAATCGCGATAGAGTTTTGTTTTTTAACACGATGAAAGAAAATAAATATTTCGAGAAACGAGATAATTTAGAAATTACTCATCTTTTTTGGAATCCGTTAAAAAAACATCCATCAAACCATCTGGCAATTGCATTTGGATATATTTTTCGTCACGGTTAACTTCAAGAATCCAATCTTTGATAATCGGAATAACAACATCACGATCTGCCAATTTTAACATAAAATAATGTTGAGCCGTTTGGTCATTCACAGATTGAATTATTCCACAAGATTTTCCATCTTCTTCGCGAATCTCGAAGCCGACAATCTCGTGATAATAAAATTGTTTACCGGACAGTTTCGGTAAAGTAGAAAGAGGAAGATAGACATCTTTCCCAAGAACCTGTTCTGCTAAAGCTTCGGTAACATTTTTGAACAAAATATTAAGCGCATCAGTCTTGCTCCAAGATGTTTTTTCAATAAAAAAAGGAACCAATAATCCGTTGATTTCAACGAATATTGATTCCAATTTATTGTAAAGTTCGGGTTGATCGGTATCCAATTTCAGGATCACGTTACCCGCTAATCCGTGCTTACGCGTAATTTTTCCTAAAAAGTAACAGTCTTCCTTACGCATAATATCAGATTATTAAGCTTCTGTATTTTCTTCAGCAGCAGCTTCTCCTTCTGCAGGGGCTTCTGTAGTTTCTTCAACTGGTGCGTTAGCAGCTTCTTCAGCAGCTTTTGCGTCAGCCTCAGCTTGTGCAACTGCAGCCAATCTAGCTTCGTTTACTTTAGCTTCAGCTTCCAAAGCAGCTTTTTTAGCATCGGCTTTTGCTTTAGCCAAACCTTCAGCTTTACCTTGTACTTTTGATTCTTTACCTTCTACCCAAGCAGCGAATCTCTTCTCAGCTTCAGCTTCATCGAAAGCACCTTTAGCAACACCACCTTGTAAGTGTTTTTTGTAAAGAGCTCCTTTGTAAGATAAAATTGCTCTAGCAGTATCAGACGGTTGAGCACCTTTGTTTAACCACTCTACAGCAGCATCAACATCCAAATTGATAGTTGCAGGGTTAGTAATAGGATTGTAAGTACCGATTTTCTCGATGAATTTACCATCTCTCTTAGCTCTTGAATCTGCTACTACGATGTGGAAAAAAGGCTTACCTTTTGACCCGTGTCTTTGTAATCTAATTTTTACTGACATATTGTTTTAATTTTTGGGATCACGTCCCGGTTAAATTTTAATAGTGTGCAAAGATAATAAATTCTTTTAATTTTAAAATTAATTATCAAAACTATTTTATTTAATCTAAAAAAATCTATCAACTACAAACCTCCCATATAGAAAAGCCCTAGACATTTTTGATTTTCTTCAATTTTCAAAGATTCTTGGAGATGATTGACCACAGCCGAAGAACTCCAATAGCACCCAATTCTGTTGGCTGTACATGTTAGATACATATTTTGCACAGCCATCGCTGTAGCAGCAATTTCTTCCCACTCGGGCACCAAAGGACTGAACTCACAAACGATAGAAATCACAATATTGGCTTTGCTTATTTTGAAACCAATATCCTGATATTTTTTCTCTAAAAAAATTTGTGGTGGCGTTGTGTCTTTATAAATCGATTGTAATTCTTCGCCTAATAACTGCTTTTCTTCACCTCGAAAAATCTTGAAACGCCAAGGTTTTGTTCTCTTATGATTGGGCGCCAAAACTGCTGCACCCAAGATATCTTCCAAAATATGCTCCGGAATTGGCGCTTCTGCGTAATCTTTTGGAAAGACACTTCTTCGCTCTTCGATGATATGTTTTAAAATTTTCGCATTTTCCATAATACAAAAATACGAATAGATTAGCGATTTTTAATTTAAGTTTTATAAATATAGTATTGTACAGCTTCCTGATTATCAAGCAATATATCTTTACAATATGTCATGCCGCAATTCTCCAAAACCTTTATTGATGCCAAATTATCTTTCATCGCACGTCCGATAATTTCGTTGAGATTCAGCACAGAAAAAGCACAATACACACAAGCCTTGGCTGTTTCGGTTGCAATGCCTTGATTCCAAAATTCTTCAAAAATATGGAAACCCAAATCCACTTCATGCGTTTGAAAATCTCTTTTCAAGCCACACCAACCTAAGCATTCTAGCCTTTGCTTATCGACAATTGCCCATCTTCCAAATCCATGTTTTGGGTATTCTTTATAATTTTGAAGAAAATTTTGCGCTTCTTCCACCTCAGAAAAAGCTTTATCACCAGTATATTTTAAAACATTAGGATTGCTATTAAGTTCAAAAAAGAATGACGCATCATTTTCTGTTAACTCTCGAAGAAAAAACGATTGGTTTCAATTATAATCTTCATTATTATAAAATCTCTTCGATACGTTGATGGATTTTATTCAAAATAAACTCGTCCCCTGCGCGCATGCCAAGCATTTTTTGAGCAATAGGACTTTCTTCCGAAATCGCATAAAACCGATCTCCTTCAAAGAAAAACTCACCTAACGACACCGAAATATAAAATCTCGCTTTATTGGTAATAACAACAGAACCCAATTGTACTTTCTCAAACTCGGTATTCACCACTTTTGCCATCGCTTTTTGCATAGTATAAAAACCGCCCAACTGCTTTTGCAGTTGATAAATCTCTTCCTGAGCTTCCTCTCGGACGCTATCATATTTTGGCGTTTTCTTAATATCGCGACTTGCTTCTATTGTAAAATCAATAAACTTTTCAAGCTTACTAATTTTCTCCGAAAGCATTGTCATAATGTGGCTTCGCAACGCACTTTTCACATAGCCTAACTTCTGCATAAACATTAATATTTAAACTAAATATAAAACAATTTAATAAAAAGATTAATCCGAATCATAGGTTTTTACTATTCACAAAAAATTATAAAGAAATTCCCCCGAATCGTATAAAACTTCCTACCAGCAAAAATCCAACGCCCAACAAAGTCACACAAATAATATGAAAAGCCATTAAAGGAAGGCTTTTAGGAGACAATTTAGGAAGCACAAAAAAGTTGGCGCTTATCGCAAACATCACCGTAATCAATAGAAATAAAAGCTTAATAGAAATTGCTGTTTCCAAAGGATTCGAATAATGAAACCAATCCTGAAATTTCACCCCAAATTGATACGACATCCAAACGCCAGTAATCACCATCACCAAAAGCGCGGGAATGCCTATTTTCTCGTATTTTCTTTCAAAATTTAAAAGAATTTCGGGGTCTTTTTTCTTTAAAACTTCTGGTAAAATTCCTATCGCCAAAACCAAATGTCCGCCCACCCAAATGCAGGCTCCCAAAAGGTGAAATATTAAAAGTAAATGATGTGACATTTTCAAAAATTATACCTCAAAAATACTCATTTTCTAGCTTAATTCTTAAGTTTTGGGCGCAAAATTCCGGCTGTCACTAGTCGCTTTCCAAGCCTTTGCTCAGCCAAGCTTTTGGAAGAGCTCCAACATGCCGTTCCATCCGGTGCGCAATTTTGTCATAAATTGACATTTGGGCATTATCTTTGAGAAAATATAATTTGTCATTTTGAACGAACATTGAGCTTGTCGAAATGAAAGTGAGAAATCTTAAAACTAGATTCATCGTTCCTTGGAATCACAAAAAAAAAAGAATTAATACAAAAAAAATATGAACATACTAACTCAAAACTTCAATACACCATTTCATACCGCACCTTTTGATCAAATAAAAAACGAAGATTATCTTCCCGCATTCAAAGAATTAATTTCAGAATCTGAGAAAGAAATCAACGATATTGTCAACAATCCAGCAGCGCCAACTTTTGAAAACACCATCGAAGCCATGGCATATTCGGGAGAAAAACTGGATGTGGTTTCCAATATTTTTTTCAATCTCAATTCCGCAGAAACCAATGATGAAATCCAAAAGATTGCACAAGAAGTTTCCCCACTTTTAACAGAATTTTCATCTAAAATTTCTCAAAACGAAAAACTCTTCGAAAGAATTAAAAAAGTGTTTGACGAAATGAGTTTACGAATTCCATCTGACAAAAAAAATCAAGATAAAAGTGCAGATGAAAAAGACAATTACAAGCTCAACGAAGAACAACAAATGCTTCTTAATGAGACTTACAAAGGTTTTGTAAGAAGTGGCGCTTTGCTGAATGAGGAGGATAAAAAGAAATTGGAGAAAATTAATATCGATTTATCCACGAAGTCGCTTCAGTTTGGACAAAATGCTTTGGCCGCAACCAATGCATATTTCAAACATATCACCAAAAAAGACGATTTGGCGGGAATTCCAGACGCGATTTTGTCTCAATATGAAGAGGAAGCTAAAGAAAGAAAGTTGGAAGGCTGGGTAGTCACTTTGCAATATCCGAGCTATGTTCCGTTCATGACTTATGCTGAAAATCGCGAATTAAGAAAGGAATTAGCGCTTGCTAACGGAAAAAAATCTTTCGATGGTGGCGAATTAGACAATCAGAATCTCATCAAAGAAATCATCACTTTAAAACAACAAAAAGCAGAATTGTTGGGCTATAAAAACTATGCTGACTACGTTTTAGAAGAAAGAATGGCAAAATCTCCAACCAAAGTTTTAGATTTTTTAAATGAACTTTTGATTAAAGCAACGCCTTACGCGCAAAAAGAAATTGAGGAATTAAAAACTCTTGCAAAAGCCGACGGAATCGGGGAAATGCAAAGTTACGACCACGCTTTTTACGCTGAAAAATTGCGTAAAGCGAAATACGATTTCAATGATGAGGAATTGAAACCTTATTTCCCGTTAAATCAAGTTCAGGATGCAGTTTTCACATTAGCAGGAAAACTTTTCGGACTGACTTTTAAAGAAGTTCACAATATTCCAAAATACCATGCTGATGTTCAAACCTATGAAGTTTATGAAGTTCAGAATCAAGAGCCAAGAGCCAAGAGTCAAGAATCAAGAGCCAAGAATCAAGATAACGAAAACCAACAGCCAATAACTGACAACCAACAACTAAAAGCCATCCTTTACACCGATTATTTCCCAAGAAAAGGAAAACGTGCGGGTGCTTGGATGACGAGTTATAAAAATCAATACACCAAAAACGGAGAAAATTCTCGACCACATATTTCAATTGTTTGTAATTTCAGCAAACCCACGAAAGACACACCGAGTTTGTTAACCTTTCAAGAAGTAACAACACTTTTCCATGAATTTGGACATGCTTTGCATGGAATGTTGGCCAATACACAATATCCGAATCTTTCAGGAACTTCGGTGAAATGGGATTTTGTGGAACTTCCTTCTCAATTTTTGGAGAATTTCTGCTACGAACCAGAATTTTTGAAAACTTTTGCTAAACATTATCAAACGGAAGAAGTTCTTCCTAACGATAAAATTGAAAAAATTGAACAGTCTAAAAACTTTATGGAAGGCTATCAAACGCTTCGTCAGTTAGGTTTCGGATTGTTGGATATGGCCTATCACACGCATCCTGAAGAGGTGAACGACATTAAATCTTTTGAGGATGCCCAAACTTTAAAAACCTCTTTGTATCCTGTAAATCCAGAAACAGCGATGAGCCCTACTTTTTCGCATATTTTCCAAGGTGGTTATTCTGCAGGATATTATTCTTATAAATGGGCGGAAGTTTTGGATGCGGATGCTTTTGCGTATTTTAAAGAAACGGGAATTTTTAATCCAGAAACAGCGGCGAAATATAAAGTTTTGCTTTCTTCAGGCGGAACAAAAGATCCAATGGAATTGTACAAAGCCTTCAGAGGCAGCGAACCTCAAGTTGAAAGCCTTTTGAAAAGAGCTTTTGGGGAGTAAAAAACAAACTTGCAGCCTTGTCAAGGCTTAAAACATTGACAAGGTTTTTTTCTAACCTCTAACCTCTAATTTCTAAACTATGCTTTGTCCTTGTTGCTCAGGAAAATCCTACACCGAATGTTGTGAAACATTTCACTTGAAAAAGAAAATTCCCAATTCTGCGGAACAGCTGATGCGTTCTCGGTATTCTGCTTACGCAATCCCCAATGGAGACTATTTAATGGAAACCACACTTCCCAGTGAAAGAAAATATCATGACAAAATGGAAATGGAAGCATGGGGAAAAACAAACACTTGGACAAAACTGGAAATTGTGAGCAAACCTTCTGAAAATAAAGTAGAATTTAAAGCTTATTTTACAGATTCTGAAGGTGAAAACCAAGTTCATCACGAGCTTTCAAAATTTAAGAAAATCCAAAATCGTTGGTTTTATGTTTCTGGGGAATTTATGGATTAGTTCTAGTTTTTTTTCTTTTTTTGTCTCAAAACATACAAATACAAACTTTCCACTTTAGCTCGTGCCCAAGGTGTTTTTCGTAAGAATTTAAGAGATGAAGAAACACTCGGATTTTCACCTGTGAAGCATCGGATGTTGATTTGTTTGCCCAATTCTCCATAACCTTTGTAGTACTCCAAGAGTTCTTCCAAAATAGCATCTAATCGTTTTCCGTGCAAAGGATCTTTTGAGTTTTGGTCCATAATTTTTTTTGTAAAAATACTAAAACTAAAGCCATTTTTAGAATGGATTAAATATTGATTTTTTTGAATAAAATAGTATTTTAGCAAGATTGGAAAAGCATTTAATTTGCTATGAAAATTGAGCCGAAATGAGCAAAAACAACGAAGCCAACAGAAAAAATCACAAAAAGAAACTCGATCAAAAGAAACGTAAAATTCAGAATGCTGAGGCTGAAAGAAAAGCACGTTTAAAACAAATTAGAGAAGATTTTAAAGCGAAGGAAAGCAACGATAACAACTAATAATTTATGAAAATTTTACATACTGCAGATTGGCATTTGGGCAAGCGTTTGGATAGTTTTTCCAGATTGGAAGAACAAATTGATGTCATGAATGAAATTGTTGCAATTGCTGATGAACAAAAGGTTGATGTCGTGTTGGTTGCTGGAGATTTGTTCGATAATTTTAATCCAAGTGTGGAAGCAGTGGAGTTGTTCTATAAAACCCTGAAAAAGCTTTCTAACAACGGAAAACGCCCAGTAATTGCCATTGCGGGAAATCACGATTCGCCCAGTTTAATAGATGCACCAGATCCTTTGGCAAGAGAATGTGGAATTATTTTTATTGGTTATCCACAAGCGAAAATTCAGAAATTTGATTTAAATGATTTTAAAATCACAAAATCGGAAGAAGGCTTTTTAGAATTAAAACTAAGTGATTTTGATTATTCTATTCGTGTTATTCATACGCCTTACGCCAACGAAATCCGTTTAAAACAATATTTGGGCGAGAATAAAGAAGAAGCTTTGAATGAAGTTTTAGCCAATCATTGGAAGAAAATTGCCGATGAATTTTGTGATGAAAAGGGCGTGAATATTTTGACGACACATCTTTATATGAACAAGCGTGGCGCAGCACTTTTAGAAGAACCCGAAGGTGAAAAACCTATAAAAATAGGAAATGCAGACATGGTGTATTCTGAAGCAATTCCAACTCAAATTCAATATACAGCTTTGGGGCATTTGCATGCTTTTGCAAATATCGGCACAGAGGAAAAACCTGTTGTTTACAGCTCTTCACCTCTTTGTTATAGCTTTTCGGAAGCTGGGCAAACCAAATATGTTTCGGTCATCGAGGCTTTCCCAAACCAAGGCGTTTCCTTTAATAAAATTGAATTACAATCAGGTCGGAAAATGGTTCGAAAAAGCTTTGATAATATCGATGAAAGTATTGTTTGGCTCGAAGAAAATCCCAATACTTTGGTGGAACTTACAATTGAATCTGATTCGTTTTTAAAAGCTGAAGAACGAAAAAGAATTTACCAAAGTCACGATGGCATTATTTATTTAATTCCAAAAGTTAAAAATAATGAAAATCAAAATTTTACAACTCAAGAAATCGACATCAGCAAAGATTTAGAAACTCTTTTCATTGATTATTTCAAATCAAAAAACGCGAACCAAGAACCCAATGAAGAACTTATGAAAATTCTTCAAGAAATTAAACAAGCCTAAATGATTCCACAAAAACTCACTATAGAAGGACTTTACTCGTATCAAGATCGCCAAACTATCGATTTTTCGAAATTGACACAAGTTGGCTTGTTCGGAATTTTCGGAGCTGTAGGTTCGGGAAAATCATCCATTTTGGAAGCGATTTCTTTTGCGTTATATGGAGAAACTGAACGTCTCAACGCGCGTGACAAAAGGGCTTATAACATGATGAACCTAAAATCTAATCGCTCATATATCGAGTTCGATTTTTTGAATCATGAAAACAAATTGTTTCGAGCTACGCGAGAATACAAAAGAAATTCCAAAAATTTTGAAGATGTAAAACCAGCTTCCGCCATATTTTACGAATTTAAAAATGGAAATTGGCAACCGCTAGAACACACCAATGCAGAAGAAATCATTGGTTTAACCTATACCAATTTTAAACGTACTATAATTATTCCGCAAGGTCAGTTTAAAGAGTTTTTGGAGTTGGGAGAGATGGAGAGGACAAAGATGATGAAAGAAATTTTCAATCTTCATCGTTTTGATTTGCAAGATGAAGTGAGTAAATTGACTAAGCAAAATCAATCTTTATTAGACCAAATGCAAGGTCATTTGCAAGGTTTTGAAAGCGTTTCAGAAGAAGGAATTTCGGTTTTGAAAAATCAACTTTTTGAGCAAAAAGAAACTACTGCAAAAATTCAGAAAGAATTTAATCTCATTAATGATAATTTCCAGCGTTTAAAGGCTTTAAAAACTGATTTTGAAAGTTTGATTCAAAAGAAAAATGACTTTCAGAAACTGAATGAGAAAAAAATTGAAATGGAAACCCAAAAACAAGAATTAGATATTTTTGAAAAGGTTTATAATGCTTTTTTTCAACTCTTAAAAGATCAAAAAAGATTTCAAACAGAATTGAAAACTCATCTTTCCGACAAAGATATTCAACAAGGAAATCTAAAGCAACTTCAAGCTAAAGTGGATGAGGTTTTACAAAAAATAGAAGTTTTAAAACCGGAATTTGAACAGCTTTCCCATAAAAAAGTGGAAGAAAATGATTTAGGATTTTTAATTCAAATTAAAACTTTTGAAACTGAAATTGAAGAAATTAAAAAGCGCACTAAAAAAGGCTTTTATAAAGTAGAAGAAGTAAAAGAACTGGAAAAAACAATTTCAGAATTTATACAAAAAACAGAAAAAGAAATTCAAGAACTATCAAAAAATCGAATAGATTCTCAAATTTTAATGAATGTTGGAAACTGGTTTACGAATAATGAAAACTTGCAGCGGAATTTTAAAAATCAGCAGCAGAAAATTCAAAATTTAGAAATTCAAAACTCAGAAGTTTCTGAAGAGTTGAGCGTTTTAAAAGTGAATGAACAGACTTTTACTGAAGATTTTAAAATCCAATTGGAAACTTTAGAAACGAAAAAGAAAAACTTAGAATCACAAAAAAATCATTTTAAAGTTCAGGAACAATTATCGCAATATGCGCATCAGCTGCACGATGGCGAAGCTTGTCCACTTTGTGGCGCTTTGGAACATCCCAATATTGTGGAAATAGAAGATATTTCTGCACATTTGAATTCTGTTGTACAAAAAATTTTGGATGCAGAAAACGAGCAAAAATCAATACGAAATCTTCAAACTCAGGTTGAGAAAATTATTTTTAAAAAGCAGAATTTCGCAGAACAATTGAAGACAGAAAAGCAAAGTTTAGAAGCTTTGAATACTCAAATTTTGGAGCATCAGAAAACTTTTATTTGGGAAGAATTTGAAGCCAACAATCCTGAATTTTTTATTAAGAAAAAAGCGGACGCTGCAGATTTGGAAACGCAAATTAATTCTAAGAATGAAGTCTTGAAACAAAAACGCGTGGACTTAGAAAACGAGAGAAAAAGTTTAGAAAAATTTGCCAAAGCCCTGCAACAGTTTGAGTTGGAAGAAGCGCGAAAATCTACTCAAATTCAGCAAAATAAAATGCATTTAAAAGTTTTAAAATATGATGATTTTAAAACAGAAAATTCTGAAAATTTGATTTTGCAATTGAATGATTTAAAAGCTAAAAATCTTGCAACAGAACAAAGTTTCAATCAATTCAATAAAGAATTAGGAGAATTGAATCCGAAATTGGCTTCACAAAAAACAGCTTTAGAATTATTGGATAAAAGAATTCTTGAGCTTCAAAAAGAATTGGAAAGTTTAAACAATCAAATTTCTGCGAAGCTTGTTGAGGAAAAAATTGATTCTATGGAAAAAGTGGACGAGATTTTGGCGTTGCCAATTGATATTCCAAACCAAAGAAAAGAAATTCAAAACTTTAGCATTGCCTTTGAAACTTTGAAAAATGGAATTGCTGAACTGGAAATTAAACTCAAAGATTTTTCTTTCGATGATAATCAATTTTCGGAAACTGAAAACCAATTTAAAACCAAAGAAAAAGAATTGTTGGAAGCGAATACCTTGCAAACCAAAACTTCTGCTGAAATTGAAAGACTTGAGAAAGAATTTAAGAAAAAAGAAGAATTATTACAGGAATATTCAACGCTGGAAAAACGAGCTGAAAATTTAAAAACCATGTTCAATCTCTTTAAAGGAGCGGGTTTTGTGAATTTTGTTTCTTCCATCTATCTCCGTCAACTTTGCGATCAGGCGAATGTTCGTTTCCACAGAATGACGAGAAATCAATTGAGTTTGCACTTGGATGATAAAGGGAATTTTGAGATTATTGATTATTTGAACGAGGGAAGAAGTAGGAGTGTGAAAACGCTTTCTGGAGGTCAGGCTTTTCAAGCCTCTTTAAGTTTGGCTTTGGCGTTGGCGGAATCTGTACAAACCAATGCTAAAGCAGAAAAAAACTTTTTCTTTATTGATGAAGGTTTTGGAACCCAAGATACCGAGTCGGTAAATATTGTTTTTGAAACCCTTACAAGTCTTCAAAAGGAAAACAGAATTGTAGGAATTATTTCCCATGTGGAAGAATTAAAAGAGCGAATTCCCATGTCTCTAAGCATCGAAAAAGATGAGGAAAAAGGGAGTAAAGTGCTTGTTTCTTAATTGAATTTATAAAAATAAATAAATCTGAGCCTTGTTAGAGCTTCTGCTTATCTGCTTTTGCAATAGGGATAGAAGCGGCTATCCTTTTGGCTTGGCGTGAGGTGGCGGAGCGTAGCGGAGCCATCCGAGCGGCAAGCTAAAAGATAATAGCGAATAGCCCGACCCGAGTGTTGGATGAGTGGCTGCGAGGGAATTGCCCTAATAAAATTTTAGAATTTACGCGCTTTTGCAAGCATGGGAATCGAGATAAGCCCCATAACCAACATGATGCAAATCTGCAGCGGCAAAGAAATAAATGAATAAATAAGTCCAATCTCTCCACCCAAGTGTGCATCTTTGCCCATGGAAAGAAACAACGCCATAAAACCAAATTTCATTGCGAGATTGAATGCGCCAATGCCTCCACTTGCAGGAATGATCATCCCAAGCGTACCAACAACCAAAATGAAAAAACCGTCGGCAAAGCCGAAATCGGACGTTTCGGGAAGTGCAAAGCAAACCAAATAAGCCGCCAAATAATAGCTCACCCAAATAGCAATGGTATAAATAAAGAATTTTAGTTTTTGTTTTAATTTAAAAATCGATGTTAGTCCATTGAGAATACCATCTATAAAGCCAACTATTTTCCCAATAACAGGAAGGCTTCTAAGTCTTTTTCGAAGTGCTAAAAACAATAATCCAGCACCAATTAAAATACCCAAAACCAATCCTATTTTGTTTGGATTAATCTTAGCGCCCGATTGTTGGTAAAAGGCTAAAATCGCATCGTATTTAAAAATCAGAGTAAGACCTAAAAAAACCAACATACAAACCAAATCGATAACACGCTCCAAGATAATTGTCCCAAAAGATTTATCAACCGGAACTTTTTCTACGCCGTAAAGCGCTGTCGCCCGGGCCACTTCCCCACTTCTGGGAATGGTTAAATTCATGAGATAACCGAATGATATGGACCACAAAGAATTGGCATTTGAGATTTGGTATCCCATAGGTTCTAGAAGTAGATTCCAACGGATGGCACGAAACCAATAGGCCAACAACCCGAACACTGCCGCAAAAAGTACCCACAAATAATTGGCTTTTGCCAAAGATGTTTTGATGACATCAAAGTCTAATCCGCGCAAAGCTAGCCAAAGGAAAAATCCTGCAAATACAATAGAAATCGCAATACTTAAAAATTTTTTGAGAGGACTTTTGGATGTGTTCTCCATTCGGTTAAGTTAAAAGGTTGGTTTCTTCGTTCGGGAAAACAATTTTGGGTTGGAAAGTTTTGGCTTCTTCAGGCGTCATTTGTGCATAGGCGATGATAATCACGGTATCGCCTTTGTGCACTTTGCGCGCGGCAGGTCCATTAAGGCAAATCTCGCCAGATCCTCTTTTACCTTTTATAACATAGGTGTCAAAACGTTCGCCATTGTTAACATTCACGATATAGACTCTTTCGCCTACGATAAGCCCTGCGGCATCGATAAGATCTTCGTCAATGGTAATACTTCCGATATAGTTAAGATCCGACTCGGTAACTTTTACACGGTGAATCTTGGATTTGAAAACTTCTATTAACATGCTGCAAATTTACTACAAATATGTATTTTCTAATAAAAACTCGTCTTAAATTATTATTATCTCCAAAAATAGTTTAAGCTAAGTTTAATATTAAAATTCAAGAATTAATAATTTGCAACTGTAAAAGACAAATATTGCTAATATCCTTATTCTATGGTGATAATGACTTAACATCATTTAAAAAAAGCCCATTATTTGGCGAAAATTCAAATTATCATATTTACAGCATTATGAAATAAATATTATATTTTTCTTTAAAAAAGGCAAAAACACTTGTGTGAAATGAAAAAAGTTTTATATTTGCTATAACAACATAACTTTAATCACATATAATTATGAACAAGTCTGAATTAATCGATGCAATCGCGAAAGATGCAGAAATCACAAAAGTAGCTGCTAAGAAAGCTTTAGAATCATTTATTAGCAATGTTACAACAACTTTGAAAAAGAAAGAAGGTAAAGTATCTCTAGTAGGATTCGGGACTTTCTCGGTATCGGAAAGAGCTGCAAGACAAGGTATCAACCCTGCAACAAAAAAGCCAATCAAAATTGCTGCTAAAAAAGTGGCAAAATTCAAAGCTGGAGCTGACTTAGCTACTGCAGTAGCTGGCGCAAAGAAAAAATAATTCTTGATTCTTTATACAGAACACATCAGGCTTTCCATTGGAAAGCCTGTTTTTTTATTTTAGTTATTAAATTTAATTGCTTTTGCAGGAATTCCGACTGCTGTACAATTAGACGGAAGAGATCTTGAAACGACTGCACCAGCACCTACTATCGTATTCTCTCCAATTTTCAGCTGATTGATAATTTTTGCCCCAGTTCCTACATACACAGAATCTTCAATATCTACTTCTCCAGAAATATTCACAGATGGCATAAAAGATGAATACTTACCTATAGTTACGTCATGTCCAACTGTACAATATAAATTAAGTATCACAAAATCTCCAACACTAATATTACATGTTAAAATTGATCCCTCGCAGATAATCGACCCTTTCCCTATAAAAACCTCATCATTCGAAATAGAGACATTTGGATGAATAAGCTTTGGATAACTAACATTTTTATTAGTTATTAGTTTTATAATTTGGGCTTTTAATTTGGGTTCTCCAATTGATATTGCAATATCTAATTTATTATGCCAGCCATTCAATTCTGCTAACCCCCCGAGGTTAGGAATACCATTAATCTTCTCACCAATCTCATAAGCATCATCAAAAAAACCAAGTAAGTTATATGTATTCGGTTTATCTCTATTGATTGCATCAATTATCGTTTTCACTTCACGACCAAAGCCTCCTGCTCCAAAAATCGCAATATCTTTCATTTATTTTATTATTAATTTTTACCATTAAAAGCTTCGATACTAACTTGACCTTCCTGCGAAATTCCTTCTCGGATTAAGACTTTTTTTATTGTTAAAAAGAATATTCTACAATCCAAAACAAAGCTGATATTATCAACATACTCTACATCCAAAGCTAACTTTCTGGTCCACGAGATGGCATTTCGTCCGTTAACTTGAGCCCAACCTGTTATTCCAGGTTTTAACTCGTGACGGCGTTTTTGTTCTGTACTATAAAGCGAGATATATTCTGGCAACAAAGGCCGCGGACCTATAAGACTCATATCACCTTTGATGACATTGATTAATTGCGGAATTTCATCAATAGAGGTTTTCCGCACGATAGCCCCTATTTTTGTTAACCGCTGACTATCGGGAAGCAGTTGTCCTTCACGGTCTTTTTTGTCATTCATGGTTTTGAATTTGATGATTCTGAAAATCTTCTCGTTCTTACCTGGACGTCTTTGTAAAAAGAATGGTTTCCCTTGATTGGCAAAATATAAACCTATCGTCACCACAATCAAAACTGGTGATAGTAAGACCAAGGCTACACTTGCAATCACAAAATCTAAAATTCTTTTTATAAAGTTTTTATACATATTTCGTTTTTTACTTTTTAAATCTAAAAAGCTTTTATTTCTTAACTGAATTAATTTAATAATCCTTGATATTCTCCCAAAAGTGCATCCCAAATTATCTGTTGTTGATAACGTTCTACAACCATTGGACGTGCGTTATTCTTTAAATTCTGAAAACGATTTTTATCGTCAATCAATCTCTGCATCGCTTGTTCCAGCGCTTTTTCATTTTTAACAGGAATAATGACGCCATTTTTGCCTTCTACAATTATTTCGTTGCAGCCATTAATATCAGAAACAATACTTGGCAATCCCATTGCACCTGCTTGCATCACAACGTTAGGAAAACCTTCCCTGTAACTAGGAAAAGTCAAGACATCTGACACCACCAAATAAGGCCGAACATCCGATTGCCAACCTGCAAGGATAATATTGGGATTGGACTTTATTTTTTTCATTGTGATTTCGGATAACGGATCCAGTTCTTCCTCAAAAGTGCCTACCAAAATAAGTTTAGCTTTAGAATTATTTTTAGAAATAGAGTCAAAAGCCGCAATCAATTCGTTAATACCTTTATCGCCGACCAGACGTCCGACAAATATAAAAACAAAATCATCTTGCTGAATATCTAATTCTTTTTTAAGATTTTCCAAGTCTTGTTTTGAAAGATTTTCAGGACTGAAATAATGGGTGTCAATCCCGTTAGACGAGCCGTTTCCGATGACTTTCAACTTCGAAGATGCTGTTAAGTGATGTTCCAAAATAAAATCCTCCAAACCTTTAGAATTGGGATAAACTTTGGTAGCCGCCGCATAAGTCAATTTTTCAACAGCCAAAAGAATCTTTCTTTTAAGACCTTTAGCCTCCATCAAAGGCAAACCTGCAACGGTATGCAAACGATGTGGAACTCCCGCCAAGCTTGCCGCTAACATACTTACAAGCCCTGCTTTTGGGGTGTGAGAATGTATAATTTCCGGATTTTCTCGCTTGAGAAATTGGTACATTTCCCATACAGCTTTTAGATCTTGCCAAGGTGTAATCTTCCGCGTCATCTCAATTGGATGTGTCTTAATCTCTAACAAATCCCCTACTTTTTCTAAAGCGATGGCATCTGATGAAACAGCCGTTAAATCAAAATACTGATTCATAAAAGTCAGTTGATTTCCCAAAAGTTTTTCTAAAGAAATGGGCACTGTGGTAACGCGGACAAGTTTTGCTTTTGACATATTTCTAAAAAACGCGGTAAAGATATTGATTTTTGAATTTTAAATATCTATCTCTATAAGTCTTTTGGTGGATATTTTTTCATCTTAAAATTGACGAACAAATATTTAAAAACAATAACTAAAAACAACCAAACATTATTAAAGCCAAATAAAGAAAACATTATCTTCGTAAAACCAAAGCAAATTTTATGAAAAAGATAATCTTAATACTATCCGTCGCAACACTCTTACATTCTTGCGTTGTTTCCACCGCAGCAAAAGCTGTAAAAGGCGTTGCAAAAGTCGGATACAAAGCCGTAAAAGGAACCGTAAACGGCATTAGCTGGGCTGTTAGCAAAGCCAATGGAAAAATAGATGAAGACCGCGTAGATGGCACTTGGAAAGTGGTTGGCGTTTACAAGGGTTCTTTCGAAGATTTTCAAAAAGATCAAAATCCAGACAATTCTTTCGCTACCGAATGTAATGATGCTTTTGATCAAATTATTTTTAAATCCAACCGCTCAAAATTCAAACCTGTCCACTGCAGCAACGAAGAAGAAAATTGGATTAAATATAAATTTGAATTCGGGAAAAATCCTTTGACCAAAGAAAAAGAAAATTATATCGAATACAACTCTAACAACTACATTACAGTGATTGATGTTAATAATAAAACGATGGTTCTGGAAGGTAACCTTATGTCCAAACTAGCTTTCTCAGGCGCCAAACTCTACCTTTTAGAAAAAGTAAAATAATTTTTAAACTCTAAAAATCTTTTGAGAAAATTATTACCCCTTGTCGTTATTTTTTTTATATACACTCCTATTTTTTCGCAAAACACGATGGTCTTTGTAGGCTCTTTCAATTGGGACAAAAACGAGGAAGGCATATATATTTTTGAACTCGACAGCATTACTGGAACGCTAACAAAAACCTCATCCGTAAAAGGAATTCTCAATCCATCTTTTCTTACATTATCCACTAATGGCAACTTTCTTTACGCTTGTACGGATAGCAAAACACCCAATGCTGGAAGCATCAGTAGTTTTAAATTTGATATTAAAAACAAAAAACTAAGTTATATAAACAGCCAAAAAACGGATGGTGAAAACCCTGTATACGTCAGTGTACACAACAATAGAAAATGGCTACTGAATGCTAATTACACAGAATCAAGTATTTCTATTTTTCCAATTGTGGAGGATGGGAGTATAGCAACACATGTTCAGCATTTTCAGTTTTCGGAAGGCAGCATTGACAAAAAAAGACAACAAAAATCACATTTACATTCGGCGGTGTTTTCTCCAAATTTTGATTATGCTTTTTTCACGGACTTAGGCGCTGACAAAATAAGAATTTTCAAATTTGAAAATGAAAATCCTAAACCGCTCCAACCAACCGAAATACCTGAAATTAAAAGCACCTTAGGAAGCGGTCCAAGACATCTCACATTCCATCCCAATGGGAAGTTTGTATATTGCATCGAGGAAATGGGCGGAAGCATCAGTGCTTACAAATTTGAGAATTCAAAGTTTGAAAACATACAAAACATTGCTACCCACAACAAGCGGTATAAAAAGGATTTTGATAATTCGGACATTCACATTTCGCAAGACGGGAAGTTTTTATACGCTTCCAATCGCGGAAAGGAAAATAATATTGCTATATTTTCTATCCTTGAAGATGGTCGCCTAGAAAACATTGGCTATCAGCGAACCAAAGGCAAACACCCTAGAACGTTCGCGATGGATGAATCTGGAAAATTCCTTATTGTAGCAAATACCCAAACGAGCAATCTCTCAGTATTTCGACGCGATTCTAAAACAGGATTATTGAAATTTCTTAACAAGGATACAAAAATTAAAAATGCTTCACATGTAATTATTAAGAAATATTGATTCTTTACTTTTCGCTGCTATTTAAAATTAAATCCTCTAAAAAACATTTAAAAAACAAAATTAGCCATCTGATACAACACGCAGTAACACCTTTACGTCCGTGTAATAGTTCCAGAAACAGGCACCATGGTACACCGAACTAAGGGATTATTGGTTGGGTCGTCTGGTCATCGTCACGGCTACAGGCAACCAACACAATTCCTGCTAAAAGAAGTACTACTAATTTTTTCATTATCAATAATTTTATGCTTTTTGTTGATACCAAAATTATTGTGAACACATTAGAACTACAATCCTTATAAATGAGGAATTTTATAATGTCATTTTTTTAAAAACCTACACGTTCTTAAAAGCAATTCGAAAATAGGGATACACCAAACAGCATTCTATAATTTGGATGTTTACTATTTGGTTTTCTTGGGCAAAATTTTTTGCTCCAAACAAAAGAGGTAAAAGCTCTATTGAGGCGCCCAGAACGACCATCTTTCTCCATTATATACAGCTAAGCGTTTTGCTCCTGGTTTAGAAACATAAACCATCATGCCTGGAGATGGACTCGGGATATTGTTAACATCGCTAACTATTGGCAATACCATTGCTTTGTCATTGGATTCAAGAACCAATACCCCATTAGCAGTGCTATTGCTAGAGCCTATAATCGCTTTAGAAGCGGGAGATTCTTGCAGATTGGTCTGTGTATTTAAGGTGGTGGTCAAATTAGCATTTTGTCCACTTAGGTCAACCCAAGTAGATCCGTTATAATATTTTACGCGTGATTGCGCTGGCACAACAGCATCTACAAGTATTGTCCCTTGTGTTGGAGAAGTTGGCAATGTGCGGACATAAGGCAATATGATACCTCTATTATTCGTATTTGCAAATTCCAAAAGCACATTGTTTTTATTAGCCGCTGTACCCTGTGAATCTCCAATAATAACCTGAGAATAAAAAAAGGCTGATAGCATTAGTGCAAAAAGAGACGAGAAAAATTTTATTTTAATTTTCATAGTTAAAATTTTATGGACAAGCTGGGACCGAAAAACACTTCCAGCTAGAATCAGAATATATTTTTAAACATTTTACTGTAGTATCAAAAACCATCATCCCTTCTTGTGGGGAAGTAATAGCAGCTAAACCGCTGGTTGGCACTCTCGTTATAACAAGTCCTTGCGTATTGGATTCTAAAACTGTATGAGCAGACTTTCGCATCATAGGCCAATTTCCATTCGCAGTTCCTGTTCTTTTCTGTAATGTTATGCCGTGTTTCGAATCTATCCCAGGAGAAATATTTGTAACGGTATTATAACAAACCGATTGCGTATCAGTATCTGTGGCTGTGTTATTTGATAGATCAGGATCAACACTATTGGCTGGTGAAGTAACCCTAGCGGTATTCGTTAAATTGCCTGTAAAAGAAACAGGAATATCGACCGTTATGGTGTAAGTTACTGTCCCTGTTAAAGGAAGGCTTATCACATCATTTATAGAACCTGTATTAACTCCCGTAATAGAAGTTGTTGCTCCGCCAGCAGCTGTTGCAGTATAAGACACATTCCCGGCAGGAATTCCGCTAGGTACAAGATCGGAGAAAGTAGCATCTTGAACCCCGAAAGGTCCATTATTCCCCACAACCACAGTGTAGGTTGTAGTGGTTCCGGGCGCATAAGTAGTTGTACCATTCGTTTTTGTTACATACAAATCACTTGTAAAAGCTATCGCAGCATTAGTACAATGCGCACCATCATTAGCACTACTTGCAGGAGAAGATGATATTAAAGTCCGTTGTCCATTTATAATATTAAATTGATAAAAACCACCTGTATTAACAGAACCAAATATTTCTCCTGTGGACGAAGCAAACATCGCTCCAAATGGAGAAATACTACTAGCCCCACCTAGTATTGTTACTGTTGCAGGGGTGGTTGACACATCAATTGAAGCAAGCCTACCATCAGCATTTACCACGCCATAAAGTTTATTATCTAGTTTTCTGTAAGCAAAATCAGAAATATTGATACTCTGTGAAATTGTTAAGGATGTGGCCGACATTGTTGTAAGATTTACTCGGTAGATGATATTATTAACACCAGATTGTTTAACAAAAAAATTACCTAAATGATCAAAATCTCCAGTATTAATCCCTCCTCCTACTGGCAAACCAGAAACAGCTCCTAAGACTGTGAACACCCCAGAAGCATTTATTCTCACAAGTTGATTTGTATTGTCTACTATACCATATATGAGACCATCTAATGGGTTCACTCCTATTGCATTTATAAAATTCGTATGACTTCCAATTGGCGGAAAAGTAAATGGATTGGTGGTCGTATTAATATTGTAAAGCGTTGAGCTCTGCGAGATATACATTGCTGAAGTACAGCCAAAAGAAGGCTCTACTACTGCGGTTATTTGGCAGACTGTAGAAGAATTACCTAGTCGAACTGTAACTGTCCTATTACCAGCCACACCTGTTCCGTTATACGTTACAGGAACTTCAACATAAGTTGAAGTTGATGTCACATTTACCTGATGAGAAGCAGTTGTAATGTCGGTTCCCGAAACATTAAGAGTGTAAGTTCCTGGTGTATAAATATCTGTAATAGGAATTCTAAGAGTTTTCGTTGATGCATAACCCGTAGAAAAAGCGGCATTTCCTTGAAATGCAGCGCTACCACAACTAAAGGTAAATGGTATATAATAAGGCACTGTCGCCAAATCAAGATTACCATACTCATTACTGCCTATGTTTATGGTTGCAACAGTTGTAGAAGCTCCTGTATTGATATTTATCCTATTAATCTGTACAGAGTTTGCGGAGCCTCCAGAAGATCCAAATATAGTAGCGGTATATACATTACCCTTTAAATAAGCCATACCTTGAATCCCACTTACTGTCGATGCGGGACCACTTAACTGCACAACTTTTGTAGCCAATCCTGTTGCAATAGCGATTTTGTACAAATACCTAGCTGTTCCTGCTGAGTTATTAAGAAACATATAGATATTATTTTCATAATCGAAAAATGTATCTGTCCCAAACGTAGTACCAGAAGCCCAATCCGTATCATTGGATGCCGGACCAATTGCTACAGTACTACCTGAAGGATAAATGGGATAAAGTGTTTTTGTATTGGATTGAAAACCATAAACTCTTCCAAAATAAGTCCCCGGTACATTATTAGTCCCCATTCCTCCAATAGGTACATTTGGAAGAGTGGCTGCCGGAGATATTATATTCCCATTTTTATATAATGAACTACTAGCTAAAGTGTTTGAATGTATAAACACTAAATTATTGGGATTTCCGCCAGGACTGTCATATCCTACAGCAAGATCACTCATATTCGCAGCGGTGGTTGCAATAGGTGAAGCTAAAGGCGTTGGAAGATTAACTGTCCCTGTAAGACTTGTTATATCATAAACTCTTCCCGTCCCCGCCAAAGACAAATAAAGCCTGTCAACTTGCTGTGACATAAGGAATTGACTCCCGCACATCAAAATTGTCAATAATAAAATTCTAAACATACATATCATATATTGCTTTTAGTTTTATATTATAAATTTTGCAAATATAATGCTTTAAAACTTCAAAATAACCAGAAAAACATTAAATTAAAAGGTCAAATTTAAAACCTTGATTACCATAACCAAAAGCACGCAAACCAGCTGCCATTACCCCTCTGTAAGTCAATTAAATACAACACAGAATATTGGCGCCCTCATAGAAAAACACCCCTCAAATTTTCTTAATTTCAAGCACAACGCACCAAACCAAACCAAACCAACGATCTATTATTAATAGAAAAAACGAAATAACAGAGCATTTATCAAATTATTTAGTTATAAAAAAGATAAAACCTAATTCCTAATGATAAATCCAAACTCATGTTTTTAATACAATTCACAACCCAATAATATCTTCCAATAATTGATTATTCTTATGAAATTCGAAAAAACACGATAGCTTCGAGATCGCTTAGCCTCGAAAAAATTATAATTAAACTTGGCAACAACTCATCACAAGCTAGGTATAACAAAAAATTCCAAAGTTTTTCAACCTTGGAATTTTCAATATAAAAAAGTTAAGTTTAATAATTAAAAAGCGCTTTGCCTTCCATTAACGCATTAACTTTAGTTTTTACAGAGTCTAAAACCTGTTCGTTTTTAATATTATCTACCACTTCCGAAATTAATGAAGCAATCACTTCCATATCATTTTCTTTAAGACCTCTTGTTGTAATTGCAGCAGTCCCTAACCTAATACCAGATGTTGTGAATGGTGATTTATCATCGAAAGGCACCATATTTTTATTACACGTGATATCTGCTTTTACTAAAGCTTTTTCGGTTTCTTTACCATTAACATTTTTGTTACGAAGGTCAACCAGCATAAGGTGGTTATCTGTACCGCCGCTTACAATATCGAAACCATTACCAATCATTGCTTTTGCTAAAGCCTGTGCATTGGCTTTAACTTGTTTAGCATAAACTTCGAATTGAGGATCGATAGCCTCTCCAAAAGCCACCGCTTTTCCAGCGATAACATGCTCTAGAGGACCACCTTGAATCCCTGGAAAAACCGCAGCATCCAAAACTTGGCTCATCATTTTGATATCACCTTTTGGCGTTTTGTGTCCGTAAGTGTTTTCAAAATCTTTACCCATCATAATCATACCACCACGAGGTCCACGAAGCGTCTTATGTGTTGTCGTCGTCACCACATGACAATGATCGAATGGATTATTAAGTAAGCCTTTAGCAACCAATCCTGCTGGATGCGCAATATCCGCCCAAAGGGTTGCACCAATTTCGTCAGCTACTTCACGGAATTTAGCATAATCCAAATCTCTAGAATAAGCAGAGAAACCAGCAATCATCATTTTTGGTCTTTCGCGAAGCGCTACCTCACGCATTTGATCATAATCGATAAGTCCGGACTCTCTTTCTACGCCGTAAGAAACAACGTCATACTGAATTCCTGAAAAGTTAACAGCAGAACCATGCGTTAAGTGTCCTCCCATAGAAAGATCCATACCCATGATTTTGTCGCCGGGCTTCAAAACTGCTAGATAAATAGCTGCATTGGCTTGCGAACCAGAGTGAGGTTGCACATTGGCATAATCAATCCCGAACAATTGCTTAGCACGTTCGATAGCTAAAGTCTCTACTTCGTCCACCACTTCGCAACCACCGTAATATCTTTTTCCAGGATAGCCTTCCGCATACTTGTTTGTAAGCACGCTTCCCATCGCTTTCATTACATTATCTGACACAAAGTTTTCTGATGCAATAAGCTCAATGCCATGTGTTTGTCTTTGTCTTTCTTTCTCGATAAGGTCGAAGATGATATCCTGATTCATTATATAACGATTTAAATTTTAATGTTGTACGAAATTAAGCCAAAACCAACTGAAAAACAAATTAACTTTTGGCTTTCAACAGCATCTGTACATTTTTTATCCTTCGCAACGCAACGACCTACAATCATCCATTAAAAACTTACAACTAATAATTTGCTTCTGGTCACAGGGCCAAGTCGAAACACCATCAACCAACAACTCAAAATTCCTCATGCATCACGTCCAAAATAACCTCATATTCAAAACCTTTAGAAATTAAAAACTTTATGATTTTATTTTTCTTTTTAAAAGTGTTGGTCTCTTTGATGTTATCTTGCTGCTTTTCAATAAAACTTCGAATCGTTTTTTTATAATCATTATCATCTATTTCGTCCCAACAACGACTGATAAGTTTCTCAGAAATTTGTTTTTGTTTTAGGTTGAGTTGGATTTTGTAGCGTCCCCAATGTTTCATGTAAAATTTCCCTCGGATATAACTTCGCACAAAGCGTTCTTCATCGAGATAACGCTCTTGGATGAGATAAAGAAGAATTTCATCTTTAGCCTCAGGGATTAATAAGAAATCTCGTATTTTCTGCTCCACTTCATAATGGCAACGATCCTGATAAACGCAGTAGTTTAACATTTTCTGTTTTATCTCTTCAAAAGTATAAGATTTCTTTTCCATAGCATTTTCCATCCAATTTAACTTATCCTCACAAAGAACGAAATTTCTGCGTTCTACGCCAAATGTTTAAAAAGTTGAGGGCGTCACAAAACGAAGTCGAAATACCCAAACATTCTAATGTTTATATTCCTTATCAATCATTGTAATAACACCTTGCATCTGAGTAATACAAGTCTGATAGTTATTGATGATATGATCGACGCCTGAAAGATAAATTTTACTTCTATTTTTAATAGGTTCCGAAGAAATAATTTTTAAAAAATTCCCTTTTGGAAAATCCACCGAATGATCAAAAATATAATCTGCATATTTAAGCTTTTGCGCTTTGTAGAAATCCGTAGAAGTCACCAACAAAGGAATATCTTCTTCATACAAATCGAGAATTGCGTTCTGAAGTTCATCGTGTTCTATAAATCCTATTTTCCCAGAAGATTTAAAACCCTGATAGCGACCTTGGTTGCCTGTAAAACCTGTAAAATTGAATAAATAATCTTTATTAGCATCGATAGAATCTTGGGAAGCCAAACTACCAGCGGGAATATTTGCTACATACGAAAAGAAACGTTTCTGCTTTTTATAGGCTTCCATATCAGTTGACAACTCTTTGATGTCTTTGTTAAGATCGACCTTCAAACCTAATAAAAAATGCTTAACCTCGAGCTGCTCGACACGATCCTCATTCCAGGCATGAAAAGCTATTGAGACAGAAACTGCGAAAATAATAATCACAATCTCCATGGCTATTTCCTTTATTTTGTGCCCAGCTTTATGCTCCTCGGATTTTGCGGTTTCATAAATTTTTTTGGTAGATTTTGCTACTTCTAGTTCAGCCATGCGTAATAGTTTAGTTTTTATTAATAAATAGGAGCTACAAATATAAAAAATCAAATTGCCTAGTAAAAAAACTTTCTCAATAAAATTATCATCAAACTTAAAATTAAAGCTTACTTAAAGCCAGTCCAGAGTATGGATAAAATATAAAGAAGCAATAAAAAGACGGACACAGAGCTTGCAAAAATAACCACCTTGTCATTCAGCACGAAGTGAAGAATCTCAAGCATTCATCAATTTCAAAATTCATAAAAACAAAAAAAGCAATCTTTACGACTGCTTTCTAAATATTATTAAATTTTATTCTGAGTATTCTGATGTTTTTTTGCCTCCATTTTTTTCTTCCTTTCGTAGATAACCTCAACGATTTTTCCACCAATCCAGGAAAAAGGAAAAAAGACTAAAAATATTGAAATTTTATAAAATGTGGGATGATAGGGATAGATAATAATATCAAGCATCGCAATGAAAAGCATGATAAAACCAATCAAAATAGCATAAGCAACTTTGGCATACTTTACAATAAGCGCCGTTATCACACCGCCAATGCTAACGCCCAGCCCACCAAAAAATAATAAAGCAGCAAAGAAAGCCCCCTCATGCTGAACCTCAACAAGAAGTTGTTTCCAATGCTCAAATGGTGCAAACTCTTTGTAGGTAATCCAACTTGGATTGATACGAATACCCAACGAAATGATAAGGCCCGCTACAAGAAGTCCACAAAAAACACCAAATAAATTTCTAAAAAAATTCATTAATCGGCGTGTGCAATCATTGATATTTCGATGTCAACATTTTTCGGAAGGCATGATACCTGCACAGTTTCTCTAGCAGGAAAAGCCTCAGCATCCAGATAAGAGGCATAGATATCATTCATCACCGCGAAGTCGTCCATATTTTTCAAAAATATTGTCGCTTTCACAACATGACGAAATCCCAGTCCTGCTTCTGTTAGAATGGCTTCAAGATTTTTCATGACTTGATGTGTACTTTTTTCGATACCTTCTTCCAATTTTCCTGTTGCAGGATCCACAGGAATCTGCCCCGAAATATACAAAACGCCATTAGCCATATTGGCTTGTGAGTATGGTCCAATTGCGGCAGGAGCATTATTAGTATTAATAATCTTTTTCATAGTTTATTTAAGGTTTATCGGCTACAAATCTAAGAATTTTTATCAACTCCTTAGAAGCTGCTTTTCGGTTGTGTAAAGCTTCGGTCCTTATATTTAATCGCGTCACTTAAGATATTGGCTTTGATACCGATGAAGAAATCATAGACCTTATAAAAACCAAAAGGAACCCAGTTAAAGTTAATCGTAAAACTACGCTGATCCCTAGAAAACCCAAGAGAGGTTTGCGATATTTCTTTGGTTACAAAGTCGTAAGAAGCCCTTCCTGTAATATTCCAAAAAGGCGTTAGTTTGATATTACCATTTAGCCCAACAGTTGCCATTTTGGAACCAAACATAGACAATCCTCGTGTGTACGCATAGTTGGCATTAATACTCAAACTCCAAGGCTGATCAAATCTGGCATAATTATCATCATCAAAATAATAATTCTCGTTTCGGATTTCCCCTTTCTTTTTATAAAGTTTGGCATAGTCATCTTTCTTCCCAAATATCTCATCACTCAACGAGTAAGACAATTGCATATTAAATCCTTGTACGCTAAAATGTCCGAAATCCTCTGTACGAATACCATTATTACCCGTAGCATCATACAAAATCTTATACGGCTCCAGAGTCAAAGTCGTGTTAAGTGTCATTTTACTGTTAAAGAAAGAGGATTGCGAGCTGATGTTAACAACCGACCATTTATTCTTTTCCGCTGCAAAGTTGTAGTTTCCAGAGATGTTAAGATTTTCAAAGAGTTTAATTTTTTTCACCCCAGTAGAGTCTGATTTAGAACGAACTTTCATTTCTAAATTATTGGCGATGTTAAACCCGATACTTTGGGTCAATCCCTGACCTGGCGAACCATAAATACCGCCTTCAAAAATGGAGTATTTGGTCATCTCTCCTCGGGAACCAAAATACTCTTTGTAATAACCCCAATTTTTCGCAGCAAAATCTGGGGTATAATTAAAACTAAGACTTGGTGTTACCATGTGTCGTACCGCCTCAACCATGGAACCTTTTTTAAAGTTCAAAAATTTATATAAGACAGTCTGCAAACTCGCTGATGTAGAGAAGGTCGAAAATCCAGCAAACTGATTTTTTGTGATATTATCAACTCGATCTGTTAAGATGTTGTAGCGTTTCTCCAGGGTTTTGGTAGTCAAGACATTGTCAACATTCGCACTCAAAGTGAATGTAAAATATTTTGCAATACTCGTATTGGTCGCCAACGCAATATTGTTACGAAGTCCCGTCTTCATGTCTTGCCACATCTTATCTTTGAACAAGTCCTCTTCTCTGGTTTGCACATAATTACTTAATGACAAGCCGGTATTTACCGTTAAATTTTCTAGTAAGCCTGTACGGACACCGGTTTTAGGTTTAAATAAGTAAAACTGACTCATTGCCACCGTGACATCCGGCAAGCGAATATCGGTAAGTCCCGTTGCAAAGTTCTGAGAATAAGTCGCATTGGCATTGATGGTTATTGGCAAACTTAAAAACCGTTTTTGCAAACTAATTCTGGAAGTTTGGCTCGTCTTTAAGTTCTCATTATTGTAAATATAATTGTTATTCAGAAGGTTGTTATAAAACTTCTGACTCGTAATATCTACCGCCGCATTGAAGGTGAATAATGGATTAGCCTTGCTGTCTTGTTGATGTGTCCAAGCAATTTTATAAGTTGAAGATTTAGAATAATCATCAAGACCTTTTATACCTCGGATAACTGTCCCAATCTCCGCATTAAAACGACCGTTATATCTATATTTCTTGAGATAATTAACTTCAGGCCTCAGATTCCAGCTCCCTTTGGTATAAAGATCGGACAAGATTTTAAGATCAAAATGCTCACCTATCGGCTGATAATAGCCCAAACCATTGAGGAAGAAACCAACATCCTGACGTTCCCCAAAACTCGGAATCAAAATTCCAGCAGAACGCTTATCCGAAAATGGTAAAATAGCAAAAGGCATCACCAAAGGTGTCGGTACTTGCTCGATATACATCTGGATAGGCCCTGTTACTACCTGGGAATTTTCTTTACCTTTTATCAATTTAATATTAGGCGCCAAAAGGTAATAATCCGCTATCGTATCTTTTTTCTTGACAAAATACTCATCGGTCGTATATTTTCCATTGCGCATAAAAAACACCGAATCATTATACTTTTTGGTTTTCTCGGCAACGATAACGCCTTCGCTCTCCTCCGTTCTGGCATTGAAAGCTACAGCCTGTCGGGTTTTGTAATTATAAATTACCTCGTCATACTCGAAGGTCTTGCCACCTTGCGTCGCTACAGCAGGCGTGGTAACGCGTCCTTTTTCGTCCAATCCACCACGCGCATATATTTTGCTACTCGACCAGTCGATACGGATATAGTCGGCATCAATCTGCATATCTTGATAAACCACTTGCGCATTTTTATCCAAAAAGGTCTGCTTGGTAGAAAAAGAGTTACGCTCGACATCGGCTTTAGTTTTCACAACATCATCCAATTGTTCCTTGGCAGGAATGCTATCATTCTTGCGAATAGTATCTTGTTTAGACCTAATTTCAATAGTTTTAGCCTCATTATTCTGTGCTAAAATATTGTTAAAAATTAGGAAAATTAAAAATAGTAGTATATTTTTGAAAATGCTTTTGCCCAAATCAGTACATCTGTAATTCGGGTCAAAATTAATTAATTTTTAAAAATTAATATGTTTACTCAAGACTTTTATTCCAAAAAATATATTTGCCTCTTATTGGCATTGCTTCCTTTATTAGGTTTTAGCCAGAAAAAATTCACTGTTATACTAGACGCGGGCCATGGTGGATCCGACATTGGTGCTAACAGAAGTTATAGCGATCTTGGTATTGTTCGAGAAAAAGATGTCACTTTGGGTGTGGTTCTCAAACTTGGGAAAATGCTCGAAAAAAATAGAGATTTCAAAGTAATCTACACTCGAAAGATTGATGAATATCCTTCGTTAACATCCAGAACCGATCTTGCCAATAGAAACAAAGCAGACTTTTTCATCTCTGTACACGTCAACTCCTCGCCAGGAAGCAGCATCACCACGCAAGGCACCGAGACCTTTGTACAAGGGCCTAACCAAAACAAAGCCAATCTGGAAGTGGCTAAAGCGGAAAACGAAGTAATCTTCCTAGACGAAAATGATAAGCAAAACTTCGCCAACTACGATCCGAGATCTCCAGAATCTTTAATTGCTTTAAAAATTCAGCAAAGCAAATATCTTGAAGCCAGCCAATGGTTTGGTGGTTTGGTAGAGGAAAACTTTGTAAAAAAAGACAAACGCTATTCGCGCGGTGTAAAACAAGCCGACTTACACGTCCTTCGTAAAAATGCCATGCCTTCTGTACTTATAGAAACAGGCTTTGTAAACAACTACGAAGACGCCAAATACCTATCATCAGAAAAAGGCCAACAAGAAGTTGCGGAAAGCATTTACAACGCATTGCTAGATTATAGAAAGGCGCTGAGTGGTGGTTTTGCAGTGCGAGAACCAGATCCTGTAAAGCCTGCAGAAGTGCCTATGAAAAATGATTTTAGAATTTTGTTAATGAGCACACCGAGCCGTTATAACGATAATGATCCTGCTCTTAAAGGTCTTAATTATATTTTACCGATTAAAGAAAATAATGTTTACAAATATTATTATGCCGTGACCAATCTGCCTTCGGTGAGAGATAACAATCTTAAAACGGCTAAAGATGCTGGCTTTAGAAATGCAATGGCGATCAGTTTCTTACCAAATCAAACATTAGGATTCGGATACTACACGTTGGAAGTTGCGGTATCTAACGACAAATTAAAAAGCGATTCTCCTATTTTAAAAACCTTGAAAGATGTCGAAAGAACCAAAGAAAAAGGAATTTTCTACTACACTTATGGAAAATTCAAAACCTTGGAAGACGCCGTCACTGCACAAAAAGACATTGAGAATAAAGGTATTAAGAATAGCATCATTCAAAAAGTATTAAAATAATTAAAAAAGATTTGCAAGGATTAAAAAAAGTATCTACTTTTGCAACCACAAAAAACTAATGGCCTATTCGTCTAGTGGTTAGGACTCAAGATTTTCATTCTTGCAACAGGGGTTCGATTCCCCTATAGGCTACCAAAAATTAATTTTAAAAAAATCTGCAAAAGATTTTGAAGTTTAAAAAAAATTCATATCTTTGCACCCAAGTTTTAGGAAATTATGGCAAATCATAAATCAGCTCTGAAGAGAATCAGACAGAACGAAAAAAGAAAATTAAGAAACAGATACTATCACAAGACTGCTAGAACAGCGATGAAAGTATTACGTAATGAAACTGAAAAGTCTGTAGCTACTGAACAATTACCAACAGTAATTTCTTTGTTAGATAAATTGGTTAAGAAAAACATTATCCACAAAAACAAAGCTGCTAACTTAAAAAGCAAATTGACAAAACACGTTAACAAATTAGCGTAAGACAATAAAATGGCCCGTTCGTCTATCGGTTAGGACCTCAGATTTTCATTCTGGTAAGAGGGGTTCGATTCCCCTACGGGCTACTACACACGCTGTAAATCAGTGATTTACGCATAGCGGGGACTAAAACAGGGACTTCAAGTCCCTGTTTTTTTATTATCTCTTTCTTCCATATTGTTGTATTTCTATTTTTTGTACATTTTCATTTTCAAAATTTTTATCAATTACTCTGATAATATTCGTCTTAAATAATTGTGAATTCTCCACCATTCTCTCCTCTAAATAACCCCTACTCTCATTAATTTTCAACTGCATTTCCTTCTCCTCCCTATACTTCTCAACCAATCCCTCCCGAACATTAGGCAAATCCTCCAACCTTTTATCCAATTCAGCAATCTTATCTTCAGTAATTTTTGTCTGCTGTTCAATCTCCGTCACATTCACGCCTTTTTGAGAAAGAATATCAATTTCCTCTTGGACTTTCTCCTTTGTCAAATCAATCGTTTTTTGATAAAATGGAAGCTGGTTTTTCCAGTATTCGGCATTGTCGCCCTCTTCCTTGGAATAGCCTAAGATTCGGTTGTAGTTATGTTGCGCTTTAGTTACTTCTTCCTGAATTTTAATAAAACTGTCATATTTTCGAAGCACAAAAGCAGAATCAGCCAAAAATTTATTTTTTTCGGTTTCAATTTGCTTTTTCATCAGTTCAATTTCTATATTCGCTCTGGTTTCGGGATTCGTGATGATGGCGGTTTTCATTTCCTGCGTGCTGATGTCAGAAATATCTAAAACATCGGCTCCCTTCTTCATTGCCTCCAAGTATCTTGCCTGTTTGGATTGCAATTTTTGAAGCATAAAGACATCAATGCTGTCATTGGTCAACATAAAGTTGATTCTTACATTTTCGTTCCTATTTCCTTGTCGCCAAGCACGACCTTCCACTTGCCGTAGAGAGGTAAAGTTGTACGGAAGAGAAAGCATGTAAATATCCGTCGTATTTTCCTGAAGGTTCATTCCTTCCTGAATCGCCTCGCTTCCGATGACCACCTTTATTTTTCTGGAATTGAAATCGTCCTGAATCTTTAAACGGTTTGGTTTGCTGGTTGCTCCGGTGATGACTCCGACTTCTTCCGGTTTGTAGCCGACCTCCCGTACCAAATATTCCCTTAGTTTCGGAAATTCCGAAACAGCTAATTCAGAGTAGATAATCTGTCCCGAATCCGGAATGTCGTTTTTGTTCTGCCGAATCAAATCCATCGTTTGTTTTAGTTTCGGAGAATCCTCTATAAACTCTTCTAAAGACGGTTCTTCTCCTTCATAATAGGGAGAAAGATATGGTGAAATCGCAATCAAACGGGCATTAAGGATATGCGTAAGAATTGCCCCTTTTTGGGTTTCGGTAAAGTTTTCATTGAGCATTTCGTATTGCTCACTCGTTAAATAGTTCTGCTCAATCTTATATTCCTTGTTGATTCGGTTGGGCCGCACCAATTCGGGATTGTCTTCTTCGCCTTTGATATCAATAAATTCAGATAAAAGTTGCTGAAACAGCGAATTGTTTTTAAAACGTCGAACATTCGCCTTGAATTTCACATCACCTTTTGCGTCAATCTCCATGTCGTTGTCTGCCTCCATAAAGGTTTCAAAGAAGGTATTCACATTGAAGTAGCCCGATTCTTCTAATCTCTTGTTCGCAATCAAGGAGAGAATAGAATAATATTCCAGTGGTTTATTGGTAAATGGCGTTGCAGAAAGCAAGGTAACATTTCTACCGTCGTTCTTTTCTTGGATGTATTGCGCAGCCATCCAAGTATTGATACCCAACTTTGAAGTCTGCTGGTTTTGATTTCTAAAGTCTGAAGCAAATCTGCGGTCTTCTATTCTTACTTTTCCTACGATATGGTTCGCGTTGTGGACTTCGTCATAAGTCAGATGGTCAAAACCAAAGTCTTCCCAATCGTAAATCTTGCCACGCTTCATTTTACCCACCAGTTCTTTTTCTTTTTCCAGTTCTTTCTGAAAATCCCTTTCGCTGATGGTGTTTACACTTCTTAATTCATTTTCTGAAATATAGGAGAACTTGGAAGCCAGATTTTGGGTAATATTTTCAGAAAAACCGATATTGTTAAAACCCTCGTAAGTGACGATGGTGATTTCCCCATCCTTGTTGTCGAATTTTGAGAGGTCGAAGTCTTTTCCGAGATTTCCCAAGACATTCACTTTGGCTTCGGGAATGGTTTCAAAAATGGTTTCCACCCACTGTTTCAGAATGCTGTCATTGGGAACGACAATCAGCGGTCTTTTCGCATTTCCTCTTTCCATCGCTTCGTGCATGGACAGGATTCCAGACAATGTTTTTCCAAATCCCACTTCATGTGCAAGTAATCCGACACCTTTCGTGGTCTGCCTTCCGATTCCGGCTTTCTGAACTTCAGTTAATCTAAGTTCTCGACCTTTAAAATTCAAATGGATTTTTGAAAACAAAGGAAACTTTGAATAGTCCGGAACATAGATGTTGTTGTAGTTTCGGTTAAAATCATTGACAAAACGCTTCCTTAAAGCGTCCGACAATTCTTCCCTCAAAAATTTTTGAAACAAGTCGTTGGCGGCGACTTTTCGTCTTTCGCGAACCAAGGCATTCCGTTCCTTGTCGCTTCCGGTAACGTTTTCGTTGTCTACAAAACTTCTTACTTCCCAAGATGAAGAACCTGCAAATGCCTCACTGGAAAGCGTTCCGACAAAATCCTTGAATTTTTCTGCAAGATTATAGGGAACCGTTACAGTTTCCGTCTGTCTTGTGTTTTGATTCCAGCGTTCCTTTTCTATGGTTCCCAAATCAAACTGGTGGACAAATTCATGATTCGGACTGATTGAGATTTCGTCTAAAGTTTTTGGTTTTGGAAGAACATTGAGGAGTAAATCCTTTTGTTTCTCATATTGATTTTCTGTTCCGCCAACCGAGAACCTGTCCTTAAAGTCTATTTCCAGTTGTTCTAATTTGGCGTAGATATTCCCTTCGGCGTAATAAAAATCGTGAACCCAATTTCCGTCCATATAGTTGGCAAATTGGTAGTGCTTACCGTGATTGTTTAATGTGCCGTCGTAGGAAGTGTCCCGAAATGCCTCAATCTGTTCTTTAGTAATATCGGTACTGTTCTGAAGCGAGGCATTCACAATTTCATCGGCTTTGAAAAATTGGTATTTTAAAACCCCTTTCTTGATTTCCGGTTTGGTCTGAATTCGATATTCCGCATTTTTCTCTTTGTGGGACTGGATAATTTTATCCGCTTTACGATGAATTTCATCAATTTGGTCTTTCGAAAAATTTGGGGGATTATCAAAAATTTGGGTTTGGAGTTTGAAATACTTCTCAATCTCCTTTTCAATTGCGGGAGATTTGAATTTTACTTCATTAAGTCTGGAAAGAACTTGCTCAATTTTATCTTTCGTTTCTGCAAGGTCAATTTCTTCTGTTTTAGCGGGAATGGTGTTTTCTAAAGTTTTGCTTTTTGATTCTCCTTTAGGTTGATCAACCTCCAAAAACAAATCTTCAAAGAGGTTTCCAATTCTTTCGGTCTGCTTTTTATTTTTGAGTTGCTCAATCCTAGATAAGGCGTCCTCTAAATTTCCATAGACATAGTTTTCCAACCTCCCAAAACGGTTGGTTTTCTCTCGGGTTTCCCCTAAAATCCTGTCGGGATGTTTTTCAAAATAATTGGAAATATCTGTAGAAATTTTCTGGGAATTTTTTTGCAGAATAATAATGTCCGTTCCTACCTGAGTTCCGGCAAAAGCACCATTCGGCAGACGAAAACCTTCCAAAATATCTGCATTTTTTAGTTGGGCTTGTCGGTTCAACCAACCCGAAGGAAGCACCATTGCCAAAACTCCATTGGGTTTAAGAGAATCTAAAGACCTTTTGACAAAATAGTCCTCGTATTTGGAGATTTTGGGTTCTTCTCCCAAACCTTTGTATAATCCGCGATGGTCGCCGTAGGGTGGATTACCGATAACCAAATCGTATTTTTCGGCAAATTCCTTCTTGTTGCCTTTCTCTTCGATAAACTCGGTTTCAAAGGAGCGGAGATGGATGTGGGCTTCGGGATGAAGGATTTTCGCAATCTTTGCGGTGGTTTCGTTGATTTCAAAGGCAGTGATATTGGACTTGATTCCCAATTCTTTCACTGCATACAGAAAATTTCCCGTTCCAACGCTGGGTTCCAATACCGAAATTTCCTGCCTGTTCTTAAACTGGTCTTTGATTAAATTTCTGACGGCATCTACAATCCTTGAATCGGTGTAGTATTCATCCAAAATACCCCTGCCTTCTTTAGCTGTTCCGCCACTTTTGAATTGATGACAGATCTCTTTTAAATCCTCGGTAATGTTAAGACTTTCCTTGAGTTTAACTTGCTTATCGCTGGAAACAAAACAAGCTGCGGAAACAACTTCCGCAACTTGTTCATTGGTCAGTTTTTGACCTTTATATTTTGAAATAAGAACCCCTAATGCCTCATTGTTTTGAGTAGATGTTTTTACTATTTCTGCTATTCTATTGGATACATTTCTCCCGGATACGATTCCGCCCAAGGAATGTTCTGCTCCCTCATTTTTTGCAGCATTTTGCGGTTGTGTTCCGTCAACGGGTCCTCGCTCTGGTTTTCCGACCAGATGCTTCCAGATTGTGTCTTCAAGTCCATTTCCAGTATGGTTGCCGTCCACAGCTTGTCCTCCAAAGTGATTTCCGTTTTGCTTGGGTTTGCTTGTTTGGTTAGATTCTCCAGAATTTCGTTGAGAAAGTTCGGCTCCCAAGTGCTGAGTGTCGGAAATTCCTTCGGATTGAGTTCCATCGTCTTCATTTCTTATCGTTTTTTGTTCAACTAAAGTAGTATTTTTCTCTTGAACTTGGAGTTTATTTTTTAAATATTCTTCCAGGTTTTGGTTCCCATTTTCAGAAATTCCATACAGCAGGCGGATGTCCTTGATATTTTTATTTTGAAATTCATTGAGGATTTTTTGTGTAGACCTATTTCCGTCATCATCACCGGTTAGACACAGAAATATCTTTCCGTCGTAGTTTTTAAACCGTTCGACAAAGCTTCCAGTATTTTCATTATAATTGAGTGTTACAAGGGTTCTGCCGTTGTTTTGATTGTTTAGTTTCAAAAGTTCCAAAAACGAATCTTTGTCGTTATCGCTGTTAAAGACAATCAGTTCGTTTTTAGTTCCCTCAATAATGGAAATTTCTGAACTAGAATGATTTAAATAGGATGTCTCACTCACTTTTTCTGTTTTTTACGAAGTGGTTGAACTCAAAAATGTCTTTCGCCGTGTCGTCCCAGTTTTTTCTTGGAAGCAGTTGCAGGCTTACAAAGATGTCGGTCTTTTTATTGTAGGAATCGATGCGCTCCAATCTTCCGCCATAATCCTTTTCGGCGTGTCTGTAGAGGGAATACGGCAGAATCGTGTCTGTCGGATAGATGTAGAAACGGGTATAGTTCCAAGGCGAATTGATTTCGAAGCGTCTGTATTTTTTCTTGAATAACACCGTGTCGGAGAGTTTCCGCCTGTTATTATAGTTCGGAATCATTTCTTTTGAGAATATGGCGCCGTCCTTCTTGTTCCAAACCAATGCGGGTTTTTGTTTTTCAAGAATATCGGAAAGTATGATGTTGCCGTTTTCAGCATCCAATGGATAGCAGAAAGAATCTCTCACGAGATAGGCATTTTGATTCATTTCGGGAAAGGTGTGGTTTGGAACCAGTTCGATAATTTGGTTTTCCGAATAACTCATTTTCGAGATGTGGAAACTCTGCATCTTGTCCAATCCTCTGGAGGCATCAAAATAGACATTGGTAATGAGGTCGATTCCGCCTTTTTCGGATTTGATTTCCTTGTGGCAGGAATTTAGGATAAATACTGAAACGAAAACTAAAAATATGGATTTGATGTTCATAATGATTACATTTTAAAAAAAGCGGCAAATCAAAATTTGACTTACCGCCTTCGGATAATAGTCAGGTATTATTTATTATCGTTTGATGCTCTGTTCCTTCACATGGGCTTTCTCCTGTTTTTCTTCATTTTCCATTCCCTGCAAAGGTTTGTTGGTGTTGATGCGGTTCATGTCGTTGTCGTAAAGGTTCAGGTTCTTGTATTGCGGATTGAGCACTGCTTTTCCTTCCACCACCTTGTCGTCCATTTCAAATTTCACTTTCACCACATTTCCTTTTTCAAGTGACTTGATGGTGTTATCCCTGTATTCCGGCTTTTCGAAAACGAGGTTGGCTTTTTCCACGATTTTGTCGGTATCGACACCGTAGTTTTTGTAGAAATTCTGGAACATATAGTTTCCTTTCTCCGTCTTTGGCTCCTCAAAGTTGAACTGCACGAAGGCGGTTTCCGACTGGTCGCTTTTGGGGTTGTGGAACTCGATTTTCACGCTCCGTCCCTCCAAAAGATTTACGGCTTCTTTTGCGGTAAAGGTATTTTCTCTGTTTACCGAAAAATTGTGGGTGATTTCTTCGCCTTTCTCGTTCTTCAATTTGGCGTCGTAAGAGTTGAGGAAAACACCACCCGTTTCCGTCTTGTTGAATTTCAAGGCAAAATCAACCTTGTTTCCGGGCAGTGCCTTGTCCGAGGAAGTTTTGATTTCGAATTGCTGGTTTTTGGACTTGATGCCTTTTTCCAATTCTTTGTGAAGTTTTTCGTCTTCGCCGAAACCGAGGTATTTAAGCTGATTTTTTAGATAATCTACCTGGTTGAATTCTTTTTGTGTTTCCATAATGTTTGGGGTTTGATTGTTAAAATATTCTTTGTTTTTATTGAGGTGTTGTGTTAAGTCATCTCCGTTCATTTTGGCGTAATCTTTTATAGAAGGCTCTCCAATGATGTCGTCTATCGAAAATCCTGACCTTGTGGCATCCATTTCTTCTTTAAATCTCGAATGAAAATTACTTTGGCTGAATAAATTGCTCCGTTTTTTCTCATCGGGAAGAAAAAGACTTTTAAGGGAATCGATGATTTTTTCTGTTTCCTCATTTCCCTCGTAGGTAAGCAGTTCTCCGCCAACGAATAGCAAAACATGGTCTTCCGGCTTTCGATACAGCTGGATTTTTGAGGCAATCTGGCTGTAGTTCACTTTGTCGTCTTCCGTCAAGGAGATTTCAAATTCGTGCTTGGTATGACCTTCGGAATCGTCAATAAACAGTTTGACGTAATCCTTTTGTGGTGGTTCTTCCATATTTCTAAAATTTTTAGAGTAACTATTATTTAGGTTGTTTTCCGATACGCCGACAATGGGTTCCGCATTCAGATGGTTCTTGCTGAATTTGTCCAAAAGGTGGTCATAGACGTTGATTTTGGTCTTTTCGTAAAGGGAGTGGTAGTTTCCGCTTTCCAATAAAATCGCATCCAAAGCCGTGAACCCCATCAGTTCGAGTTTGTCGCGGTATTCCTTGTACATCTGCTCGTTTACATTGTTTCCATAAAGGATGACACCCGTTCCGGCGTGAATCGTCATCAGTTCGGTCAGTTTCTCGAACTGTCGATGCTGCGGAAGAATGAATTTCCCAACGATGTCGTTCGCATTGTTCAGGATGATGGCTTCCGTCTTGTCGGACAGTCCAAACTTTTGGCTTGAAATGTAGGCGGCGGAATCTTCGGGACTGTTGATTTTGAACGGCTGATAATTGGCGGCAAAAATCTGCTTGTTAAAGGAAAAGGTGCTGACTTTTCCCTGCTGTTGATTTTGCTCGGAAAGTTCCAGAACACGGTCGCTTCCCAAATCTCCGTTGAATACCAAATATTTCCCCGAACGCAGATTGATGACGATGCCGTCTTCCACCTTTATTCCTGTATGGTCGAAAATTTCGTGCAGTCTTTGCAACATGAGTCGGTCATGTTTGCTCGAAATCAGTTGTCCGCTCGGATGGTTGTGGACGAGCGTGATGCTTTCGGGCTGCATTTTGAAGACGTTTCCCGTCAACAACCGTAAATCCACAACGGTGGAAGTAATTCCGCCTGTCGAAAGATGTTGAACGAGATAACTGTCGTCCTTGAATTTGTAGAGTGCAAAGGTGTGTTCCACCGCCTCGTCTTCAAGCGCACGGAAAAGCCAAGCCACATCGTTCACATCAGAAATTTTGGTTCCCGCCATGAATGAAAGACTTTTGTTTTCCGAAAACTGCCGCTCTACGAGCGCAAAGTCATTGGCGTAACCTTGATTGTCCTTTTCCCGTAGGATGGCGGAATTTGGGTCAGCATCATTTCTCCCACTGAAGAGTTTGTACGGTAATATTTCGCCCGCCGACGTTTTGAGATATTGCGTATCCTCGTCCGTCGGAAATTGGAAATTCGTGTTCGGTCCATATTTGCTCTGGTAATTGATCGTTTCTGTTTCCATCTTTTCAAAAATTTATCTGCGGAATCCACGGCGTTTTTCCTGTTCCTGTTCGATTTCCTGTTCGATTTCTTCTTCCTGCTCTTCCCGGTTTCTGTTCGCGTCTTCGTACCTATCCCTGTCATTGACGTTCAGGTCAATTTCGGAATTGCCACCTTTTGAAATCTGCTTCTCATCGGGTGAGATGCTGTTTACGGTGTTGATTTCTCTGGAAACGATGTTCAAGTCGTTGGAAATTTCCTTGGCGATTTCGGGATATTGGTCGATTTTATCCATCAGGAAATTTTTCAGTTTCTGAAGTTCGTTTTTGTAGCGGTTCATTTCCGCGACATCCTTCTTGTCGGCAATGATTGCGGTGAGTTCGGTGGCATTTTTAATGAGGTCGAACTCGGCGACGATGTTGTTTTCCTTGTCGTAGATGAATGCCTTTTTTTCAAGCGAAAGTTTCTTCTCATTTTTGTTTGAAAGGTCTTGAATAGTGGAATACTCAATTCCATCCTTGCTGTTTCTGAGGATTTCGGAGATGCTTTTATCCCGCTCCAGAAAGATGACTTTCAGTCGGGTGTTGTTTTCCGTGAGTTGGAAAGTTGCCCTGTTTTTGTCGTTGTCTGCGACAATCGTGTAGCCCTGCAGAAATTTTTGGATGTCGTCCGCTTTCAGTTTTTTTGAAAATGACAAATCTTCATTGATGATTCCGAACTTTTTAAGTTCTTCGGTAGGTAGGTTTTCAGTTTGCATAGTAGGTTGCTATTAAATTGTTTGCTTTGTTTAGGTCGTTTAAGAAATGGTAGGGATTGATGCTTTGTCCAAACTCCTTTACTGCAAAATGCAGGTGCGGTCCGGTAGAGTTCCCTGTGTTTCCACTTTTCCCGATGATGAAGCCCGCCCTGACTTTTTCTCCGACTTTGTAGTAGATTTCGGAGAGGTGGAGATAGGAGGTTTCAAATCGGTTGAAATGTTTGATTTTGATGTAGTTTCCACCGCCTTTGGAATCCCAACCTGCTTCGGTAATGATTCCATCAAGCACGGCGTGAACATCTTCGTAGTTGGCTTTGAGGTCAATTCCGTTGTGCATTTTTGCAGTGCCGAAAATTGGATGCATCCTTGTTCCGTAAGGCGAAGTCACGCTAATTCTATTGCGCAAAGGCATTGAGATATTTTTCCGTAAACCTTCAAAGGTGGTTTCAAAATCCTTTTCCTGCTTTTTTTCGGGTTGAAAATTTTGCATCAGTTCAAATAGTGAATCTTTCATCTTTTTGTAGTCCACGTTACTTTGATTGTTTCCATTATGGTAGTTTTTAAGCATCGTCTTTAGAGAGTCGATTTGACTCGTTAACATCTTCATTGAACTTTCGGTTTCGTTTTTCAGTTCCGATTTTGGGGTGATGTTGAAGATTTCTTTCCACGATTTTTTCTCCTTTTTTTGGTTGGAATTCTCCTCTTTTGGGGTTTCCATAATTTTAAAGTCTTCCGTTTTGTGTGGTTTTGTCGGCATCAGCGTATTGAATTGAGCCATGGAATAACCGCCTGTTAAAAGGAGAATTGTTAATGTTATTATTGTCGTTCTATTTTTCATTTTTAGTAAATTCATTTACGATTAATTCAACCTCCTTATTGATTTTTCTGAAGTTGGTCATCAGGACATCGTTTTTCCTATTGTTTCCCATTTTGTCGACAAATGAGTAATAGGAAGGCATTTTCACATAGTTGTGTTCTTCCTGTTTGATGGCCTTCATATCCAAATTGATTTTGCCGTTCATCGCCGAAGTTTTGTATTCCTCGGTGTCGTTTTCCTCGCCCTGAGCAATCATTCCGACCATTTCGCCAGTTTTGAGCGTCGCAATTTTTCCTGCAGGAATCATAAAGTCCATTTTCTCGTTGATGCTGGTCGTCGTTCCTTGTTGGGAGATGGATTGGGAATAGGATTTTTGCTTGATTTTTCCGAACAGTTTCTCCAGCCATTCCAGAGTATTTTTGTCCCTTGCGGAACCTGAAAGGATATTTCCAACAATGGCGGAAATGGTGTCGGCAACTTCTTTTTTGTAAAACTGTCGGAGTTGTGGGATTTCCTGAAGTCCCAATAAGACCGCCACTTTGTTGCTCCTTGCGGTCGCCACCACGTTGTCGATTTTATGTATGTAGATGGTGGGAAACTCGTCAGCAATAATTCCTCCCGGCAAATTGTGTTTGGAGTTGATGAGTCGTAAAGTCCTGTTTAAAACCGATGAATAAAGGGCGGAATTGATGTCCTGCGTTCCTGGATCGGATGCCAAAATCAGGATGGAAGGATTCTCCCTGTTCGTAATTTTTAGTTCCACTTCGTCGCCCGAAAACACCCAGAAACTTTCCTTGGTCGCCAATCGTGAGAGAAATATCTTCAAGGTTCCGACCTGTCCCTCCAACTGGTCAAATGCCTTGTTTTCATACGCCGTCTTAAAGGGAGAAAGCAGTGAGAATATTTCCTCGTTGGTAAAAAGTGTGTCAAAAATCTCCTTGTAACTTCGGTTCATAAAGGACAGGATATGTGGTAAATCCGAATATTTTCCGTCCTCGTAGGTGGCAAAAAAGTAGATACTCGACGAAAGAAAGTTGATGGCAGATTGGGTGAAAAAAGCATCGGAGCCGCCTCCCGAACTTGAACCTCCCTTTTGGAGCGACGATACCATTGACTCCGCCATTTCCTGTGCTTCCGCCAAGGTTTGGATGTATTCTTTTTTCAATGGATTTACCCTTTTGGATTTTTCTACCTCGTTCAGATTGATGACATGAAAATCGTATTCATACCCTGAATCTTTGCTTTTCTTCAACAGATAATGGTAGTAGGCAATCTGCGCCAAATCGGGAAACTTGAAATCGTAAATACACAGGCAGAAGCCTTTCGCTATCATTTGCCTGATTGCGGGATTGATGATTCCGAAAGACTTTCCACTTCCAGGCGTTCCAATCACCATCGTCCCACGAAATGGATTGATATTGACCCATCCCTTGTTGATTTTTTTACTGTATCTGAAGAGATATGGGATATTGATCGAGGTGTCCGTTTCTACCAGTTCCTGATTTTGGGCAAAACTTTCTTCCTCTACATTCCATCGGTCTTTTCCCATTTTTTGTTGCATGAGTTTTGAGATGGCGTCTGCTCCCATTTGAAGGATTACTGCACCCAAAAAAGACAATACGGCATAGATGACCTGATAAAGATTCAGTGCAGGAAAAATTTTAGGGAGTTTGGAGTTTCCTGCCTCGTTTTGCCAAACGAGTGAAGAAAAAATCATCAACAAGCCCAATATCATGGGGATTACGATTTCCGTGGCGATGTTCAAATCCTTTTTCTTCTTCGCCTTTGTCCCGACAGCAACCAATCCAATCAGAATCAGGGTCGCAAACTTTGCGTTGATGGGTGGGTAAAAGAAACTCATCTTCGAGAAATTTTTCAATAGATTTGAAACTATAGGAATATCTGCATCGAGGTAGAAAAGCGACGCACAATCCAATGCCACGACCGCATAAACCGCCTTCTGAAGGAATCCGTAAATCTTAATTTGGTGTTGTTGTTCCTGCATTACTTCCTATAAATTGTAGTTTTTTAAAAACTCTTTCTCTTTTTCCTCAATACGGTCTTTACCATAAATCTTCACTGCAATCTCCTTATACCACGCTTTCAGATAAGCCATTTTTATAATTTCCTTTTCTATTTCCTTCTTTGCTTTTCTGAGACGGAATAAAAAAAATATGGATATGCAAGAAGCGATGAAAGCGATGAACGCCAGGAGAAGGACAATAATTAATTCTGTTGGTAATGGGTTCATAACTAAAATGTATCTGCTTTTAAAATATCTGAATAATTCACCTTCATCTCGATGGTTCTTCCCGAGAGTTGTTCCTCAATCAGGCGGATCATCATCACCTTGCTGTTCGGAAAAGTGAATTTTTTGAAGACATAGATGTTTCTGAAATTTTTCCTGAAATGTTTCGGGGCGTAAAGTCTAAAAATCGGTGTCATCTCGATGCTTTGATTGTTGGTCGCCTTGTAGATTTTTTTGTCCTCGATGGAAAATTTTAGGTCTTCGATATCGTAACTCAGGTTCGAGCTGTTTTTGAAGGTCATATCGAGAAAGATGTAGTCGCTGATAACGTACACATTGTTGAGCTGCATACTGAGTTTAAGGTCTTTTTGCTCCCTGATTGGATTTTCTTCCGTCTTCTTCTGGATGATGTCCATCGCAAACTTGGTCAGCTCCAAGTTGGAAAAACGGGTTTTGTCCAGTTCAATCGGCTGCATCTCTTCTGGCTGGATATGGATGTTGGTCACGGTGTTTTTATTTTCCGAATTTCTGTAAATAGCCTTATATTGGGCAATAAAAGACTGACCTACAACGGTTATTATTCCTATTTTGTCGCCATTCAATAAAGAGGTGGTTTTTGCCTTTTCCTTTGGGTCGACGTTGGTAGGAGCATCCGTGATCTTGATTCTCGCGATATTGATGTTCGGTAGATCACCCGTGAGTTTTTGGGTGGACAAATCCACATATTGGATGGGTTCCGGTGAGATGATGTGCAGGTTGACGCCCTCCGTAATCACTAGTTCGGGCAATTCCGAAATGACTTGTTCCTTGGTTGCGGTTTGGGCAATAAAAAGGTTGGATATAAGGAATAATAGGATATTGATTGCTGTTTTCATTTTTATTTCTTTTGTTGGTTTTGTGAGTCTTTAAGCTGTTTTTCGTCGATGAGAAATACATAGGAGTTGTATTTCAGTTTGGCTTTGTTGGTTTTAATGAGGTTGGCTATGGATTTGGAGGTGGAAGTGAACAATTTTGAGCCGATGCTCGTGAAAAATCCCTGTCCGCCCATATCCATCTGTGTTCCCTGTACGGAGTTGCTCCCCATTTCCCGAATCATGTCCCTGAAGACGCTTTCCGGAACATAAAGTCCCTTCAAACCGTCGATATCATAGATGGAAAGGTTGACGGGAAGAATTTCTCCCTTGGTAAATACCGAGACAATCTTGAGGTCAACCCGCTGCATGGAAAATCCCGAGATTTGCCCGTAAAGGATGGAGCCTTTCTCAATTTTTCTGTTGCCGACGAAGATGTCTTCCAATAATCGGAACCGGATTCTGCTTCCCAGAAATCCCTTGTTGTTTTCATCAATGACGGCTTTGATAAAACTGTTCTCATTTTCCCTGTAGAAGGCATTGAACTCGCTGTTGATTCCCGACTTGCCGACATTGAAGGTGGAATTGAGGAACTCGTCCATCTTTTCCTTGTTTGCCTTGAGTTTCTGTTCCGCCAAGAGTTTGGCTTGGTATTCGGGATCCCTCGCTTTTTCTAGGGAATCCATGACGAGCATCTGCTGTTTCAGATATTTTACGGGGTCTTGCTGTGCATTTTGATTACTAGATTTTTGATTTTCTGAAAGTTGCTCATTTTCCTGTTTCCCATTGGACTTGTCGTTCAGCATTCGGATGATTTCAGAAGACCTCTTGAAATCCTTGTCCTCATTTTGCTGTTTTGGATTGTAATAGGAAGAGTTGCCTCCTTTTGACGCCTGCTGATTTTGTCTGCTGGAGACCGCCTTCAGTGAATCGATCTTTCTTTTCTGGTCCAAAGACAACTGGTCTTCATAACTGAGCAGACTGTCCTCTTCCTTGTCCAATCCTCCGAGCATCGTCCTGTTGTCGTCCTTCTTGAAAAAGGCGTCGTAGGCATCGTTCTTCGTCATGATGGAGTCCCGTGTTTCTCCCAGAGACAGGGAAAGTTCTTTCGGCTTGTCCTTTTTAGAGGTGTCCTCTTTGGTAAATTGGGCACCTACATACACAAAGAGCAGCAGGAACGGCAATGCCAGAAGGGGCATCACATATTTTTTTTCCTTAAAGTTGATTTTCTTAATGTCCATGTTGCAGTTCTTGGTATTGGTTGTACAAATATTCTATTCTCAGGCTGTCTTCTTTTTGGAGTTCTTTTCGGTCCCTTTTCATTTTTAAAATTTTGAGTTCATTAACTATTTTCTCCATTTCTTTCTCTTGGTTTTTATTAATTTGCTGGGTCGTGTTGCTTTTGGAATAGAGGTTTGGGGGCTTGATTTTAAATGTCGACTGGCTCGGAAAGAAAATTCCCTGTATCAGCGATCCGATAAAAGACACGGAGAGAAAAACCATCGAATGGGTGAAAAACTTCTTCGGATTTTTTGCCGCCCATTCCAATCCCTTTTTTGCGGTTTGTTTTAGAAAATTTTTCATCTTTAATAGGAATTTTTGGTTTGGTTGGAGATTTCCTCGTTGTCGATAATCCTCCAATTTTTAAGCATCACACCGTGCGGATTGTTTGGACTTCGGATGATGTCCTCAAAGTATCCTTCGGTAATCAATTTTCTTGTAATCACGGCAGACTTTCTGGTAATCATCTGCTTTCCGAAAAAGGAGAATTTCTGTTGCTCCATATTGAGCGAGATGGAATCCGTATGAATACTGACCATGGAACTGGAGGCCACAATCTGGTTGTAGAAGCCTTTTTCCTTGAGATTGGTGTATTCTTTTTTTCCGCTGTCGTCAATGAGGTACAGTGATTTTTGAATATTCTCCTTGATGTAGGCATCATCGGGAGCCAAGGTGAAAAATAGTCGGTGGAACAGTTCAATTTGGGCTTTGTATTCTACGGGTCTGTTTAACAAGACATCGGTCTGCTTTGCCAGTACCGGAACCCCGTTGTCCAAAATGTAGATGGATTTTCTTGAATCCTGAATCATCCGATAGGCAAAGAAGAAGCCCGCCAATACGATAATTACGGCAAATGCTATTGTTCCCAGCGAAACTACCTTGTTGATTTTTATTCTTTGTTCGATATTTTTGATCAGCATCTTATTTATTTTTTGTTGTTATTCATCGCACTGTTGACCATTCCCGATGCGGAACCTGATGCAGCCGATTTTGCTGCTGCTCCCGCTACGGAAGCTCCACCGGTTTTGGCTGCCAATACCGTTGTTTTAGCGGCACTCGCCATTCTTCCAGCAGCACTCTTCATCTTGGTCATCGCACCTGCACCTCCCGCTGTAACAATGGTGTCGGCAATGGTGGGCGTCATCAATACCCCGATTCCCGTCACGATATAGGCGACACAGGTAAAGAGCTGGTTGTAGATCATTCCCGAATTGCTCACATAAACCATCAAGGCATCTAAATTGGTGATGGTTCCATTGGTTAAAAGCGTGTCATACCGCTCAATCTCCATTTCATAACCCGAAGCGATCAGTTGCTGACCAATATTGATGATGGTATAGGCTACAAAGGTGTATAGGTTGATGTTGATGAACTTGGAAACCCAGCTGTACAGCGAGTTTTCAAATCCTGGAACGAGCGCCATACCTACCGCAATAGGCCCCAAAATAATGAGGATGTAGGCCCAAATTTTTTGGATGAAGAAAATAAGGTAGACACAGATTCGAAGGATGGAAAGGCAAACGAACTCGATAATTTCTGCAACCAGTTTTTGGAGCTGGAACTCCATCCGTAACTGCCATTCCTTGATGGGTTGGATGAGTTTGTCCAGTCCCTCGCTGATGTCGAACCAAGAGTCGTCGGCATCTTTGCCGGTGTTGTTGATGACGTCCTGCTTCGCATCCTCGTCGGCTTTCAGTTTGATGACGGCATCGAGTAGCTGCTGCTGTTTCTTGAATCGTTGAATCCTCAAATCATTCACTTCGGACTCAATGTCGCTGAAAATGGCGATTCCCGGTTCTGCAATGGCTTCAAAGGGTGCCTGAATCAGATTGACAAAACCACTCCAATACACCAGGGTAAATCCAATGAGGATTGGTTTGAGCATCGGGGTGATTTCCCATTCCCGGTCGCCCGCCGCCATTTGCCAACCCATGTATCCGAGATACATCAACGCTCCCAGTCCTCCGATCGCCCTTCCAACCAAAGCGGATCCGACAGCACCGTCTTGAACGCTGTTGTCCAGTTTGGTAAAGACCTCCATAAACCATTTCTCAAATGCGCCGTCGCCCTTTAGAAATTGGAGCAGGTTGCTGTAGTCGCCGTCGGTTTGGGCAAAGCCGATTATCGGCAGCAATATTGCCAAGAGGCAAAATAAGGGTGTAGTATTTCTTTTCATCACTAAAATTTATGTTTGTACTGCTGCATCGTGTTGTGGATGATCTGCTTGTCGGAAGCGGGAGTCCAAGCCTGTGGCAATGCATAAGGCGAATGGTTTTTCAGAATATTTTTATAGTCCAAAAGAAGTGTCGTCTTATCGTTGTGTTTCCTTAATTCCTGCACGAACCTTCTCCATTTGATAAGGGTGTCATGGTACATCAAAAAGCGTTTTCCTCTCGGCATATCCATCGACCTCGACATTGAATATTTTTCCTTGATTAAGTCCAATTCCTCCTGAAGTCTTTTTAAAGTTCCCGTGGTATTGAGCGTTTCGTAGGTTTGCTGGTTCTTCAGCCTCCATTCGATAAAGTTTTGAGGATTGTCTGGAAATTCGGTAATGGGTCTGAGCATCCTTTTGTAGTAGAGCAACCAGAGCGGGTCTGCATCGACCGTCGCCGAAGTCCAATGGGCAAAGTCTTGGACGCTTCTTTTATAGATGGTGTCGGATGCCGCCTTTATCTTTTTTGCCTCTTCCTCTTGAAATTTCACTTGGGCAAAACGCTGGTTTTGAAGTCCCGTCGGTTTTAGCGGTCGGATATCTTCTCCATCCTTATAATCCCTGTTTCTGCTGGGAGCCCACATTCCCCAAACGGTGGCATACGCGAAGTTGGTCTGAATCCCCAAAAGGTATTTTGGATAGGGACGCCAATCGCCCCAACTCTGGAACACCATCCTTTTGTGCTGGGCTACGATGGAGGGGTCGTTCAAACGCTTTACGGTAAACTGCCCGAATACGCCGACTGCTGTCAGCAAAAGCGGAACGAGGGCAAATTTTTTAACTAATTTTTTCATCTTTTTAATTGAATATGTATTTGTATTTCTGGATAATGTCTCCGACAATCGCCCTGTCGATATTGAGGTAGTTTCTTAGCACTGGAACCTGGTACAGGTACGGAATCTTCTTGGCGTTTTCTAACCGCAATATGATGTAGAGGATGTTTCCATTGATGTTCCGAACTCGGGTAAACACCTTTTCAATAAGCATCTCCCTGTCCATCGGATCCATCAGGAAATCCTTGTTCTCGTTCAAAATATCCTGCGTGACTTCCTGCTTGAGTTTTAAGGTCTGTTTGCCGATTTCGACATAGTATTTGGAAACCAAGACGGCATATTCTGGATGTTGCGCCGACAAGTCCAGCATTTTGTTGGAGTTGTTCGCTACCTTTCCCAGATATTGGTACAGATAGATTAACTTTTTGCTCTGCGTGAGTGCCGAGTTGACATTTTTTAGTTGTTGGTAGATGTATTCCTGAATGGCGATGACCTGTGCAGTCTTGTTTTTAATGTCGTCGTACAGTTCCTTCTGTTTTTCATAAGAGTTTAGAAATGCCTGCTCGCTTCCCAGCCTTACGCCGTGGTTGGTGGTCATCTGCACCAAGAGTTTGTCGTTGATAACAATCTGCTGTCCGCTTACAAAACCAACAGAAAAAAACAAGATTCCTCCGATAAATAGTTTTCTCATTTTTAAAAGGATTTGATGTTTTTCATAATGTTCTCGACCACCTGTTTGTCCCGATTCACATAGTATTGAAAGGCTCTTTTGTTTCGTAAGACTTTTGCCTTGATGTCCCGAATCTTTAAAAGCATATGGGTAGAATTTCTGCTCAGCGTCTTGACTTCTCCCAAGGCATAATCCAATAAAATCTTGCGCTCCGACTTTTCCATCTGGTTCATTGCCCCATAGGAAACCACAATCCCGACAATCAGCCTCGTCACCATTTGCAGATCATCCACAAACTGAACCTGTGAAGGCAGAACCGCGATGATGGAATAAGGTGCGGTACTGATTTCATGGATAATGGCTTGCTGGTTTTGGGTGATTTTCGTAATCTCCCTGCTCATCGCAATTCCTGTGGGAATCGCTTGAATGGCGAACGATACGATTCGAAGTCTGTCCTGAATTTTGGTCACCTTGTCCTTGAAATTGTTCCACTGGGTTTTGTTGGCGGTTTCCACCGTGGCATTGGCAATTTGGTTTTTCCGCATCTCCTTCTGCCTCTCGTTTTCATCCATCGTCGCCTTGATTTCTAGGTTCATCATCGGAAAGGATACGTTTTCCTGCTGCCAAGACGGCGTGGAGCCGCCACTGGATGAAGTGAGCACAAAATAAATCAGCAAGCCCCCAAACCCCCGAAGGGGGCTTTTTAAAGCGTTAATTATGGGATGTTTCATTTTCATCTTATTTTTTTACATTGTTCCCCTTTGGGGACAGGGGCTAGAAATTTCTTTTGTATCGGTTCATAATATTTTCTACAATTCCCTTGTCGGTATTGATGTATCCTGCAAATGGATTGATGGAGTTCCAGAATCCCAAACGATTGGCTTTTTCCAGTCTTAACTTGATTGCCAGAAGCCAAAGCTTTAGGTTTTTGACATTCTCGGAAATGTTGTGCAATATCTTGTATCGGTCTCCCGCAGTGGCAAGGTTCAGCTCTCCCGAGGCGAGGATGTCGGAGACATCAGTCACTATTTTTATACTCTGTTCATAGGTTTTCTGTGAAGCCTTTACCCCGAAAATGGCATATTGTGGATGTGCCGATGCCAACTGAACTACCTGCGATGAATAATTGTAGCATTTGTTGAGTTCCGAATAAATCTCCTTCACCTGGATTCCGTTCTGCAAGGTTCCCGAAACTTCCTTCAGACCTTTCAGAATCTTATTCTGAATATCGTTGGCAACCACCATCTGGGTTCCCACCCACGCTTGGGCATCCTTCAGTTTGGAGGTTTCATCAATCACATCGTTCTGCTTGGCTTTCAAGTTTTCTGAATAGAGGATCATCGCCGCCGTTACCGTCGGGTCGATGTAGGTGTTTTGGGAGAAGCCCCATGTCCCCCAAAGGGGGAGAATCAACAGGAAAAGCCTCCTCCAAACCCTCCAAGAGAGGGAATTTATTGAAAGTCCCCTTTGGGGATTTTGGGGCTTATACTTTTTCATATTCCTCGTGTTTTTGGTTGATTAATTCTGAAAAATGGATATTTCGGTTTTCTAGTTCCTGAGAGATGATTTTGAAGATATTTTGTCCTTTGTTGGTCTTCTTCATCATTATGTAATACGAAACCACTTTTTTGTCCAATGGCTTTTGGTAGAGGTTGACGAGCGATACCAAGTTCTCAAGGCTGTCTCCAAAATTTTTCAAATCGGATACAATTTTTTGCAGAGCCTCGTCGTAGTTTCCGTATTGTTGGACATAATATTCGACTGCTGATTTTTCGGGCTTTTCCGTGGTGTAGGTTAAATACTGCTCCAGGGAAACCTCATTGCCGTAAACTTCTCCTTTGGAACCCCGCTTCAGATAAAATTCCTTGAAACGGCTTCTTCCAAACTTGTTGTTTAAATTATTGATGGTGAAAATCTTGTTTTGCTCCACCTTGTTCAATGAAAGCAGTGAGGCGATCTTGTCGAAGTTGTCCTTAAACTTCGTCTGGTCTAACAATATGAAGGTATCGGAGTTGTTGATGATGCTGTTTTTTACGACAGCATTTCCGATGATGTCGTCCAATTCCTGTGTAACGACCACCGCCTCTCCCCAAAATTTCCGAACCGTCTTGTAGAGATAGAGAATATATCCGCCCATCAGTTTGCTGGCAATAGCCTTCCACGCTTCCTCGATGATGAGTGCCTTTCTTCGGTCTTTTCGAAGCCGCATCTTCTGAATAAAAGTATCCATGATGATGAGCGTCACAATCGGGAAAAGTTTCGGATTGTCTTTCACATTGTCGATTTCAAAAACAATGAATGGCTCGTCAAAGAGCGTGTTGTCTGCACTTTCGTTGAGTGTCGTTCCATATCTTCCGCCTTTGTAGAAATCCTTCAGCACGAACAAGAATGTCCTTAGATTAAATTCCTTTTCGGTGATGTGGTGTTTCTTATTGTTCAGGTAAAGGGGCAGAAATTTATCGCAGTAGTCATAGAATCCGTTGAAGGAAAGTTCTTTTGCCTCCAATTTTTCTTCGAGCTCCTTAATTTTCTTGATGATGGTTTTTCGGAAGGACTCGTTCCATTCTTCCGCCGTTTTCGGCTGCCTGATAATCTCGTTGGACTTGATGAGGATGAGTTGCGTCTCATTGTAGATTTTTCTCTTATCTTCATCGTTCAGGGTTTCATAAGCTTCGTAAACCTTGTAGAATTTTTCGCTGTCGTAATTCGGGTTGTTCATATTCTTGTCCGGATGATATTCGATGGCGAGTTTTCGGAAAGCCTCCTTAATCTCGTCAGAACCTGCATCGAAAGCGATTCCCAAAATATCGTAATAGTTGTACTGTCCGTTCGACTGGATCTCAAAATCTGAAATAATGTCTTCCTCGTGGATGTTGTATTTGTTCAGATAGAGAATGAGTTCCTCCGAGGTCTTATGCTCATACCACCTGGTTCCCGAATTGAAATATTGGTGGTAATACGACATCAGCACATTGTCCAAAATAGATTTTTGTGCGGACGACATCGTGGCATCGGGACCTTGCCAAATCAGGAAAATCAAATTGGTCAAAAATTCTATTTTTTCGATGTTGAACTCTTTCTTGTTCATCAAAAAAGGATTCATGGTGATTGGTTTTTCTTCAGTGTATTGGATGTATCTCCCGCCTTTGTATTTGCAGGTTCCCGAATAGGAATCTCCCGTGTCCACAATGACCACGTCATAATTGTAGGTCAGGTATTGCTCAACGATATTGTTCATCAGGAAGGACTTTCCAGAACCTGACGGACCGAGGACAAACTTGTTTCGGTTGTTGATTCTTCCTGTCTTCATCGGCAAGTCCGCCGGATCAACTTTCAATGGAACGCCTTGTCGGTCGGTAAAACGCAGATAAAAATTGGATTCCTCGTTCACGGGGTAACTTTCTTTAAAAAAAAAACACAAGGCCGCTTCGCTTGTCGTCATAAATAAATCGTATTCCCGAAGTTCCGTGGCATTGCCTGGAATGGCGGAGCGAAATAGTTCGAGCTGGTTGTAGGCGTTCTTGGAGACGATAATTCCTTTCGTAAAAAGCTTGTTCTCGATCATCGACTGTATTCCTTCCATTTTTTCCAGTGTATGTGTTGAAAATATTAGGGAGAAATGGGCATTGACCACGAGTTGTCCGTCGATGGCGATATTGTGGAGAAGCGTTTGGATTTCTTCCGCAATAATGGCGTTGGATGGAGAGTTGTTTGCCGCCCCCTCGTGCTTCTTTTTCTTTTTGTCGAGTTCCCGCTGTTGTTGCGCCTGCAGAGGAATGGTGATGACCTGATTGTAGATGATGGTTTCGTAATCCTCCAATTCGTTGATGAAGGTGAAGTTGTCCACCGCCGTTTCCGAGGCTGCTCCGTTTCCTCCCAATATGGAAAAAGGATCTATTTCTGAAGGCAGGTCGATATTTTCGACATCCACATAGGAAATATTTTTGACGAAGCGGTTTCCGATTTGGAGATATTCGTTGGTACTTTTGATATTGTCAAAAACCGGGGTTTCCGTAAACTGCATCGACAATACACCCGAAATGTAGTATTCAAAATCTTTCTCATATAAAAATTGGGGTTCGCAACCGCTCTGCTTCAAGAGCATCAACACCTTTTGGCATTTGTCGCGAAGTTCCTTGTAACTTTTTTCGGAAAACTGGTAGTGCTTGTTTTTCTTCTTGAGTTTGTCGTCCACAATGTCCGTAAACAGGAGTACCGTTTCGATGGTTTTAAATAGTCTTCCGTCAAAATGCTCGGAGTATTTCTGCTGGAGGAACTGGTTGGAGGATTCGGCGGTATATCTCTTTTTGGAAAAGATGTCGAGTTTTTGAACGATTCTTCCTTCGCCAATAATGGATACGACTTGATTCAGCACGGTATGGAAGTTCAGGTAGTTGTCTGGGTCGGCGGAATACTGTTCCACAATGTTCTTAATTCTGATGCCGATAATCGGATTCCCGTACTGTCCGAAGAGGACATCAAAATCCCATCCAAAATCCTTTCCGTAATCGTAGCCGATGAAGGGAATGTCAAATGCCTGTTTCTTTGTCTTTACCATCTTTTAAAAATCTTTTGTTGTTGAGTTTTTTTGGAAAAATGAATATCTGGTCAAAATTTTTGGTCTTGTCGTAGAGTCCGTTTTTGTCCTGCTTCTTGAAAATGAGGTAGACACCTCCTGCGGTTACCAATAAACCTAATAATGAACCCAGCAATCCGAATTTGGATAAGATGAGTGCCGCAACCACACCTGCGCCGATGACGGCTACCGCATAAATGATGTATTTGCCTTTGAGTCCGAAGAATACAAGGGGTTTTTTGAGCCCCTTGTACAGGTAGTATCCCATCTTAAGCAAAGAATGCGGTTACAAATTCCGGAACCACGATAAGGAAGATCATCGCACCGCCGTAGCCGAGGATTTCTTTGTTGACATCCTGGTCGCCGTTCGTCCATTTGTTGTACACCCTCAATCCTCCGATAAATCCTACGAGTCCACCGACTGCCTTTAATATCAGCTTGATGGGGTCCCAATAGTCCTTAATGTCGGAAGCGGCATTGGAGATGGCGGTCGCTCCGCCCTGCGCAAGCATCGGGGTCATTGCCAGCATCACCAAGGCAAGGGTTAGAACTTTCTTTTTTGTCACGTTTTTTCTGATAAAATTTTTCATCATTTTTAAAATTTAGGTTAGTTATGTATGGTAAATTGGTTAAATCGTCGAGTGGTAAACCTTTTGTCCCTCAATATTGTCCACCAGTTTTACGTTGGTTTCAGAAAGGTTGACAAATTCTTTCCATTGGTCTTTCTTGCTCTGTGCATCATTTTTTTTCTTGGAAACTATTGGCTCAATAATTTCTGGCTTTTTGCTGATTTCCGTTTGCTGTGGCGGATTTTCATGGTGTTTGGTTTCGGGCTGTTTTGAGCTGGTCCCATCCAAATCCTCTTCCTCTTCAAATCGTTTCCTCAATTCTTCCAAACTGGGATTGTCTTCAAAATTGTTCTGTCTTTGAATCGGAATGGGTTCGCTTTTTAGGAATGATTTCGGGGTTTTGAGATTTTCCACATCCTCGATGCCGATCAAGGTGGGTTCCTCATTCTCCGCCTGTGCAAAGTCGCCGAGTGAGTATTCTTCTGCAACATCGGTCTGAACGGTTTTCTCTTTTTTTAGGAAAAGGTCGTAGACGATATTTCCGGCATAGTACAGAAAGTAGGCTCCTAAAAGGATGAGTGAGTATTTTAACATAATGTATTGATTTGAGGTTTGTGGTTTATGGATTATTTTTTTCTTGTCTCTTTTGTCTCTCGTTAAAGCGCAACTTTTTTGACCTCGCTGATCTGCTGTATAATTTCGTCGAACGGCTTCTTTACGGCGTATTTTTGCTCGTAGGTGAGTTTTCTCGTGTCGATGGTTTGGAGGCAGTTTCTCTTGAACACGGGATTTTCTAGTAGAGTTCCGTATTTTGCCAACTCGATATCCATTTCCTTTTGGTTGAGATATTTGTAGCCCTTGTCGTATTTGGAGCGGATGAAGATTCTTTCCGCCTCGCTTTCCAACAAACCCAGAAGATTTTTGAATACCAAGGTTGATTTTACGGACACATCGGAATACTCAAAGGGAATGATGATGAAGTCGCTGTACACCAAAACATCGCTGTATCTCTGGTCCAGTGTTCCCGCCAGATCGAACAGGAACAGGTCTTTGCTTTCTTTCAGGTCGACAACCTGTTCCAAGTCCTCGAAAGGCGGCTCATCGTCATCTTCGCCAATGACTTCCACCTCGTAGAGTTTGGGCAGTTCCGAGTCCGCATCCTCCCTCCATTTGTTGAAGAAGGATTTTTGGTAGTCGAAATCAAACACCTTGATCTTCCTTGTAGAAATTCTGGAGAGATAGTTGGCGAATGCGATGGCGAGGGTGGTTTTCCCTGTTCCGCCTTTTTGGGTGGCAAATGTGATGATCATTCTTATGTTCTTTTTTTATTTTTGCGTCTTTTTCTTAACTCTTCTTCGGCAGGGTCTCTCCCTGTTCCTCCCGACGGTTTGGTGAATTGGAAAATCAGGTCGTCTATGGTTCTATCCAGTTCCTTGGAAAGATTTTCATCTCTACTTTCCGGTGTCAATTCTTTGCTTGGATTGAGGAATTTTTGATAGGCATTCTCTCCAATTAAGTTTTCCAATGAACCCACATAATGCAGTTTGGAGTGGACGGCATAATATTTTCCATCTTCCGATTTTATGAGGTGGACATCCTTGTTATTCTGTGTTTCGACATAATCCTTTACCTCGTTTTTTATGGCGTTGAAAACCTCCCTGTTCTTTATTTTCTTAGACTCGAAAAGCATAAATTCTATTATAGCGTTTTCGGGATTCTGGCGTTTCAGATGCTCCATTAATATTTGTTTTGAAAAACTGTCCGCCAGATTATAGTCCTTTAGACTTTCAAAAAGTTTCTTGTCAATTTTCTCATCGGTCATCTCAAACAGGTCGTCCATCTTCATGATCTCACTTCCCTTGAACACCTTTCCCGATTTGTGGTCGATGATGCTGTATCCGAAGGGTTTCTGTCCGTCCTTGTGGTGGAAGACCACATCCAGTCCGTAGATGTCCCGCAATTTTTTCTGGAGCTCGCTCTCGAACTCTATCTTGGGTTTCCAATGGTCGCTGTGCCTTTCTTCCGGTAGCAGTGATTCCTGCGCCCTTCTGTCCTCTACCTTGAAGACTTTATTGGAACAGAGGTCTTTGTATTTGCTCAAAATGGCTTTCAGCTGTCTCATTCGTCCGTTGTCCGAATTGGGGGTAAAACTGATTTGGTTACCGTGGATGGTTTTAAGTTTTACCCCGTTCTTCAGAATGGAAAAGTCATTTTCATCATTTGTGTCTTTAGTTAGTTTGAACCCGCTTCTTTCAAGCAGGAGTTCCAGTTGGCTGAGTGAAGCAATTTGATAGTTTAGCAGTTTTTCTAATTTTTCCTCGGAACTTACTCCGTATCGTTTTTCTAGTGTATCTGCCAATGCTTTTTGGGCTTTCAAGCGTTCGTAACTGTCGTTGATTTTCTTTCCGGTCTGCTTGTCAACCCTTGTGGAGACGATATGGACGTGGTTGTTCTCGGTGTCGCTGTGGTAAACAACTATGAACGGCTGTTTTCCGTAGCCCATTTCCTGCATGAAGTCTTTGGCGATTTCGGTGATTTCTTCCTTGCCATGATTCTGATATTTTGCAGAAATGACGGCGTGGAACTGTGGTTTCTTTACCTTCTCATTTTTTGAAATGGATTTGAAGTAGTCCCGAACCTGCTCCGGACTGCTTTCCCCATTGATGAAGGAGGGAAAGTTTTTCATCAGCATCAGTTCTCCTGTTCCTTTCTCCATCTTTTTGTCGTTGTACTGAACGCCGTGAAAATCCGAGCCTGAAGCAGGAATAATCTTGACAATCATTTTGCGAGCATTTCATAGATCTTTTCGAAGATTTGGTTTTGCTGCTTCTTCAATTTGGCGATTTCTGAAAGCTTTGCGGTGAAGTTTTTCAGTTCTGATTCCGAAATAAACTTTTGTCCGTTTGCAATTTTCGCTACCTGGTTGATGTTGGTCTCTATCTTGATGAAGACGTTGTCTTGTTTTTCAATGAACGCCAGTATCTGTCTTCTTTCGTTGTCTAAAATTCTGTTCTCAACTGATGCCGTCAGTAAGTCGGTCAATGTGAGGTTTCTGTCTTTGCATATTTTTTTCCAGTCCTGTTTTTTGGTTTTGGATATTCTGAATTTTATGTAGTCTTCTTTTTCCATTAAGGACTTTGTTGAATCATCAATTAGGGCAGATAAGGCTTGATCCAGTTGGAATATCCTTGAACTTCTCCGTAGGTGTAGTAGGATGTGGACATTGCGTTTAGGGAGGTTTGCGGAATCTGGATGCTGTAATTCTCCAGCAGGGCTGGAAAATATTGCGTGGAATTTTCCGTATGCAGTAAGACAATCTGGTTGGGAATGTATCCGATGTCGCTGTAGATGCTCGCAATGCTGATGAAGGCGTTTCCCGTAATCGGTGCGGAATCAGAAGACCTGTACATCTGAAACCATACATTTACAATTCCCTGTACTTTTCTGAACAAAACCGCTCCCTTTAGTCCTCCGAAATTTTTGGTTCCAATGGTGTAATATTTTGAGGAGGTAAGATAGGCGTGGCTATTTCCCGAATAGTTTACAGGGGCGGACCAAGTTGAAGTTGCTGTCAGTGCGGCGGTGCTGTTGGGATCGAAGGTGAGTACAATTCTGTATTCGACAGGCTGTTTCTCCTTTGCGAAATTCTGCCATACGTTGCCGTCAAAATAATACATTCCTGATTCTGAAATATTGATGACCTGCCCCGAAAGATTGGAAGCCGGAGCGGTGGCAAATACAACCGCACCTTTTTTTGCCTGTGTGTAAAACTTGTTCGCCAACTGGTCGCCCGTTATCCTTGGAGGAATAATCCCGTCATGATGTGAGGTGTCGTTTGGTTTTCCTACTACATCAAAAGTAGTTTCGGGTGTCTGTGTGTTTATTCCGACCTGCGCATTGAGGTTGATGGCAAAAAGTGTCAGGAGAACATAGAGGGTTGCTTTCATTTTTTTGATTAAAATTTCTGTTGCAAAATTGGGACATCAAATCCGTGAAAACAATAGTGTTCATGGGGCGTGGGCTAAATAAGAACAATTTAGACGAGTTTAGATTCTCCGAAGATTAAAAAAGAATAATTTAGACGAGTTTAGATGCTTGAACCAGATTTGGTGATTAAAAAAAACAAGTTCCGCCGTTTTTTCCCCTTTTGCAAAAAGGCAAGACCGTCTTTGTCCCAAAACTTGAAAAGTTTGTGGGTACAAAGACACATCTTGCAACAAAAGTTTACTGATTTTTTTAGAGGTCTGAAAAGGTTCCTCGAATGCTTATATTAGGGTTGTTTTGCGGTTTTTTATGATAAAGTTGCTTTGGAAGGAAAAAAACATGGAAAACGGGGAGAATTGAGGTGTAACTTTTCTACCCACGTTTGCGAGTAGGATGTGGCTGATTTACGCAGGTTGCATGATAACCTGTAGCTAAATTACCCAACTTATTGAAAAAGATAAGTTTATTTGGTGCAGGTTTTGAAGGAAGGTGTGTCTTTTTATCATTGAAATTTTTGTCAGAATGCTTATCATTTAGGAAAATGTAGGGTGGGTCTATTTTACCCAGGTTGATTTTGAACTTGTGTCTATTTTTCGCAGGTGGTTACTTTGGGAGTGCATATTTAACAAAAGAATCGGAAGGACTGAAAATTCTGTAGATGATTATTTCAGAGTTATTTTTTAGATTTTAGTTTAGATAATCTTGGAATTAAAAATAATGAAAAAGATTCTCTTGGAAATGGGCTTTTTTACGCGGCTTTGTGATTGGGATGTGCCCAATTTACGCAGGTTGAAAAATTGCCTGTGGTTAAATCAGGCAGGTTTTTGAAAAAGATGACTTTATTTGTTGAGAATTTGCACTAATAATGCACGGAAATCCCTCGTTTCTGTAAGAAATCTTAGCATTAACAATTATTTTCCTAAAAAAAGATTATTAAAATGTAAAGATAAGCAAAACGGTTAAACCCGTTATTATACAATGCTTTATAAAAGTGTAGTCTTGTTTGAGAACTCTCTGTCCGAAAGGTTTTGGGCTTGAAAATACAAAGTTAGGTTCCTAAATCGTTACCTATTGAGTTGGTAGCCAATAAGTACTAACAGTTTATATTTCAGTCTTTTGCACCTCTTTTTACGTTTCCTTGTAACTCAATGTAATTTAATTTTAAACATTAAACATTGTGGTTATGGAACAGACAAAAAGGTCAACGTTTAAATTGCTTTTCTACCTGAAAAAGAACGAACCAAAAAAGAACGGTAATGCTCCGATTATGGCACGTATTACCATTGACGGAACACCTAAAACTTTCGGAACAAAGTTAGAAATTAACGCAGATAATTGGGATTTAAAGTTCGGGAGGGTTTTAGGAAAGAGTGCGGAAGCAATAAGGATAAACAAAAAATTAGACAACATACGAGGTCGTATTGATACGATTTACGAAGATATGCTCAAACACGAGGGCTTTGCCACCTCTCAAAAAGTAAAGCTCTCCTTTTTGGGCGTTGGTGTAATGGACAATGCTATCCTAAAAGTTTTCAACGACCAGAACGACCAATTTAAAAAATTGGTCGAAAAAGAAGAACGCTCAGAGGGTACTTACAATAAGTATATCACAGTTTGCAATCATCTTTCCAACTTTATACAGTTACGCTATCATCGTGATGATATGGCTTTCCGTGAATTGAATAACGATTTTATCCGTGAGTTTGATTTTTACCTACGTTATGATATACAATTAAGCCATAATACAATTTGGGTTTATACAATGCCTGTTTTGGCTTTGGCAGAGTTAGCTATTAAAAAGGGCTTGATACGTGAATATCCTTTTGAGGATTACGAAATCGGTATGGAGGAAACCGACAGAGGTTACATTTTGAAAGAGGACGTTGAGAAACTAATGCTAAGTAAGCCACCACACCCACGGTATGAAGTTGTAAAAGACCTGTTTATTTTCAGTTGCTTTACAGGGCTTGCGTATGCGGATATTAAGAAATTGAAAAGAAGCAATATACAATCATTTTTTGACGGTCATCAATGGATTATCAGCCGGAGAAAGAAATCAGATGTTTCTTCCAATGTTCGTCTGATGGATATTCCAAAGCGTATCATTGAAAAGTATATAGGCACTACCCGTAATGATTTTATATTCCCTATTCCAACCAATGTCACGTGTAATAAGCATATCACAAAGTTGATTGAAAATGCAGAAATTATTACAGAGCAAAAAGTAACTTTCCACACAGCAAGACATACATTCGGAACAATGTTTTTGACCGAGGGTGTACCGCTTGAAAGCTTAAGCAAAATGATGGGGCATAAAAATATTTCTACCACACAGATTTATGCAAAGATTACCAGCCAAAAAATTAGTAAGGATATGGATTTAGTTACTCCGAAATTTAAGGCTATGGAAGAAGCATTTTTGACAGCTATCTAATTAAATTCAAACAGATAAATGAACAGAACTTAACGGTTCTGTTTTTTTTTTTGCTCAATTTTTAATCGCCAAAGCACATTTACCTCCCTTTCCAATCCCTCGCTGTAAAAGAGCTTTTGGCTACTTCTTAAACAGAAATTTAAAAAACGCCCTGCCCCCAATATCCCCCATTTCCAGCATTTTTGAAATCCCTGTTGGTCAGGCTTTCATAGCCTGATTGTTTATCTCCATTTAAAAAATAGTTGGAACCATTTCCCATAAAGTAACCGGTAAAAAGGCAGCCAAGTTATGACGGGCAGCCACCGCACCCACCCACCAATAAAAAAAACGAATGAACGGTTTCCCCCTAAAGGAACCCCCATTAAATCATTTTTTTTCTTGGTTTTCGCTATTGCCCGTCTTGATTGTCCGCTTTCTTTTTTCCGGTTTTTCTTTTGGAAAAATGATTTGCGAAGCGAGGCGGAGCAAGCCACAGCAGGAAAGAGAAAAGCGAGCGTAACATATTTTTTAACATCAAAATTTTATCAAAATGGCACACAACATCAATTACAACGAGAGAACAGGGAAACACAGTTTTTTATCTGTTAAACAAAAAGCGTGGCACGGGCTGGGGCAGATTGTCGAGCAGTACCCAACAAGTACAGAAGCTATCATACACGCAGGTTTAGATTATGAAGTAGAAAAAGCACCTCTATTTACCAAAGGTTCGGGTATTATCGAAACAGCCGACAGCATAGAGTTAGGTAGCACCGAATTAGAAGTACCTAACTATTTCGCTAACATTCGCACCGACAATAACGCAGTTTTGGGAGTAGTCGGTAAGGATTATCACATTGTACAAAACCGTGAAGCATTCAATTTCTTTGATGCTATTGTGGGTGGAGGCGACGGCATTTTATACGAAACGGCAGGGGCTTTAGGCAAAGGGGAACGCATTTTTATCACGGCAAAACTGCCCGACTATATCCGTGTGGGAAATGGCGACGACGTGACGGAAAAATACATCTTCCTAACAACCAGCCACGACGGAAGCGGAAGTATTACGGCAGCGTTTACACCTATTCGCATAGTTTGTCAAAACACCTTAAACGCCTCTTTGCGTACAATGACAAATGTTGTGCGAATTAAGCACACATCGGGAGCAAAATCCCGTATCGAAAACGCTCACAAGATTATGGGGCTTGCCAACACTTTGAGCAGTCAGTTAGAGGGGATTTTCAACCAATGGACGAAAATAAGAGTAACCGACAGAGAAGTAAGAAAGCTAATCCAAATGGCACTTAGCCCTAATAAGGAAACGTTAGAGCTTATCAAAAAAGGTGCGGAAGATGAAGTTTCTACCGTATTTAAAAACACCGTAGAGAATGCTCTTACTTACGCAATGGAAAGTGAAACCCAACTAATGGACACAACAAAGGGTACTTTATTCGGAGCATATAACGCTGTGACAGGCTACTATCAAAACGTAAAAAAATACAATAATGACGAAGCCAAGTTACAGAACATTGTATTAGGTGGAACGGCTCAACGCAAATCACAAAAGGCATTTAATCTATGTACCGCCTTTGCGTTAGACGGTGCGGAAATCTTAAACTTTAATTAAATAACAACAGGCTACCGCCATAAACGGTGGTAGCCTACTAAAAACAAGAGATATGAAAGCATTACATAAAATGGACAATTTGGATAGAGGCGAATTGCTTTGCAAGTTATTCCCCGAAGAAATGGCGAACATTCAGAACGCTATAAAAAAGCAGTGTGATTACTTCCTGCACAATGAAATCGCCTTTAGAGAGGGTTGGCATAAAAAGGGATTTTTTACCGCAGATTTTTGGTACTGGCTTGTCCAGAATGCACACAGGGTAATAGAGAAGAACGAGGACAAGCTACTGAAAAAGCCCCGTTGGTTCGCAGACCATTTTTTTGACGGACACAATGCAATATTTGCGATAAACTGCCTTATTGAATATGCACAGGCAGAAGAATGTACACCCAATCTGAAACAGGCTATACACCTAATTTTCGGGAATGAGCCTTTATTAAAAGTAACCCTAAACGATAAATAATTATGGCTAATTGGTGCAATAATACGGTTGTTTTCGAGGGACACCCGAAAGCAATCGAACAAATAAACGGGCTATTTAAATCTATGGCAGATAGTCAAAAAATTGACGATGTAGGACAGTTACCCGATTTTATACAGGATAGTGACGGAGATTATTTCTACAATATCGAACAGTACGAGGGTTTAACAAACGAGTTTCATTATGAAACGAAGTACACCCCCAATACGGAAACCGTGAAGTGGATAGCGGAGCATTTTAAAGTAGATTTTACGCTGGAGTATGAGGAATTAGGTTGCAAGGAATACGGTAAAGTAATATTTGAGGGCGGCATATTGACGGACATTAGTTTAGACCAGCAGGACATTGACAGCTTTACATTAGACGAAGCAACAGATACCTACTATTTTGAGGGAGAAGAATACGACAGTGAGTGCGAAATACTCGAAACTTTGCTGGAACGTAAAATCGAAAATCATTTTAATAGCATTAAAAGCCAAGCTATAAAAAAGCCAAGTTGATAGATTTGCCAATATGGTTAAGCAAACCGAAAAAATAAACTACCGCCCGACCTCAAAAATCGGGCGACAAAAAGACAGATCCTACCGATGGTAGGGCAGTCTTTTTGTATTATTATGGTGCAATCCTTTTAGGTTGCGATATTTTACGTGGGATATTCATTATCCCTTTTTGCTATTGAATGTACTTCTTTTCTTACCACATTAGCGACCAAAGAAAAGAAGCAAAAGAACGTCGCTTCTAAGAACAGATATTTTAAACTTTCTCGATAGCTCTTTTAAAATCGTCTGTATCGCTACCGATTAGCAGATAACTTTTTATTCCTATTTCCATAAGAGCCTGTACCGTTTCATCTGTATCACCATCCCCATAGGCAATTAGCCCGATACTTGGGTATTTGGCTTTTAATTCCCGAAGCTGTGCAAGCACATTATTGTCGTGAAATTTGAGGTCAATAATAATTGCTTTAGGGAGTTTACTCAAAGCAGATAATTGAGATAACCCGTCCTGAACATTCTCCGAACGGAACAATATTTCAATTCCTGAAGCAATAAGGTCGTTGCAGGCAATATCAATAAGAGGGCTTTTATCATTGATAAACGCAATGCTGTTTTTTGGGGTTTTGTTTCCTGTGTCCATAACTGATAATTTTTATTTTGTTAGTGGAGCCTACCCAAAAAAAAGCGTAGGCAATCACACTTACCGATACTAAGGCACTGGTACGCCGAAACCCCGAATAAGCGGACGCCCACGCCTATTGCGTGAGCGTTCTTACTTATTGCCTCGGGGTTACGAAAAATTACCAGTTTTTAGTACCGAGTTTTAAAGCAAAAACACTTTAAATATTGTCTATATTTTCAAATACAAATATAGTGAAGCTAATAATGTTCAGCAACACTAATTCGTTAAATTGGAGGTTTAGAATATCGGCAAATTGTAATTTAACTTTTAGGAGGACTTTTCACGTAACATTTTTACCTCCGCTTTCACTTCTTTCAGCATTTGAAGAATGAGGATATTATCCAACTGAAAATCCGACTTTGAAAATTCCTTTGTGGCAATACTGCAAGCAAATTCCCAAATTTCCAAAATATCAGATAGGTGGATAGTATAGGTATTATAAAAGTCATTATCGGGGCTTACTTCCAAATCTTCTGTAAAGATTTTAGAGAGCCTCTTATAAGTCAATCCCTCACTTCGGGTAACAAAAATATAGGTTTTGCCTACTTTCAAATCGGCACGGTTTTCAAAATATCTCCCTACGATATACGAACCGTCAGGGTGCGGTGGCATTGAGCCGCCCTCCGCAGGGAAAGCCCTGTATTTGCCAGCAGGAAGAAAGGGCAAAGAAATGGTTTGCAGACTTTCGATATATTCGGGGTCTGCATATCCGTTTAGATAACCCATTGTTGCTTTGTGGGGTACAATTTCGATTTTGTTTTCGCCTCGGCTATCTACCTTTATAGGGAGCAAAATACGATTATCGGGCAGTTCCAAAATCTCTTTTAAATTGTACCTTTTCAAATCCACAGAAACCAACAAGTCAATACTGACATTGTAGTAACGTGAAATTCTAAGTAGTATCTCAATCGGCGGTTCAGCAAAATCATCTTCATATTTTCCGTAACGCCCACGGGTAATAATAAGGTCATCGGCTACCCGTTGTTGAGAATAGCCGAGCTGACCTCTTAAATACCTTATGTTTTCTGACAATATTGACATTGCGAAGATTTGTAGCAACAAAGGTAAAAATTTTTGCTACAAATCTTAGTAATTTTGACACAAAGAATTTGTGCGTTATGGAGAAGACGATTGTACATTGTGATTTAGATACCTTTTTTGTTTCGGTAGAACGCTTATTAAATAGCGACCTTATCGGGAAACCCGTTTTGATTGGCGGAAGTTCCGACCGTGGCGTGGTAGCTTCGTGTAGTTACGAAGCACGGAAATTCGGTGTTCATTCTGCAATGCCTATGCGTTTAGCAAGGCAGCTTTGCCCCGATGCCGTTTTGGTTCGTGGCGACCACGACCTATATAGCAAGTATTCCAATATCGTTACCGAAATTATTGAAGAAAAAATACCTGTAGTAGAAAAAGCATCTATTGACGAACACTATTTGGATATGACAGGAATGGATAAATTTTTCGGAACGTGGAGGCTCACACAGGAACTACGCCAGCGTATCATCAAAGAAACGGGATTGCCTATTTCGTTTGGTCTTTCAGTTAATAAAACCGTAAGTAAGATTGCAACAGGAGAAGCCAAGCCCTGTGGAGAGCGAAAAGTGGACGGCGGTATGGAAAAACCATTTTTAGCACCACTGTCCATTCGCAAACTCCCTGGCATTGGCGAAAAAACTTATCCATTGCTACGCAATATGGGCATATCCCATATTTATACCTTACAACAGATGAATGTATTTACAATGAGGCAGGTTTTGGGAGAGAACGGCGTAACCATCTGGAACAAGGCAAACGGCATCGACAAAAGTGCGGTTGTACCGTTTCATCAACAAAAGAGTATGAGTAAGGAGCATACTTTTGAACAGGACACGATTGATATGGAGCTACTTAGGAGGTTAATGCTTTCTATGGTGGACGAATTGGCTTTTGACCTACGCAAAGACGGTAAACTGACCTCTTGCGTAACGGTCAAAATCCGTTATAGCAATTTTGATACAAATACCACGCAGGCAAAACTTTCCTTTACAGCTTCCGAGCGTGTTATCTCGCAAAAGGTACTTCAGTTATTTGACAAACTGTATAGTCGCCGTATGCTTATCAGGCTGGTAGGTGTAAAATTCAGTAACCTTATTGCAGGCTCATATCAGGCAGATTTATTTGATGATACCCTCGAAGATATGAACCTTTCCAAAGCAATGGATAAAATCAGAATGCGGTATGGGCATAATTCAGTAATACGTGGGTTTGCCCTTTAAAATTTATTATTAGTATGTTACTAAATCTGCATAGCTATTATAGTTTGAGGTATGGTACAATGAGCATTGCAACGCTCATTGAGAACCTCCGTGCCTATGGCTATGAAACGGCAGTGTTGACAGACATTAATAATTCATCGGCTACTCTTGATTTTATCAAACAATGCCGTGAAGCAGGTATAAATGGATTGGCAGGAATGGAGTTCCGAAATGATAACCAGCTTTTATACGTGGGGATTGCCAAGAACGAACAAGGTTTTAAGGAACTAAACGATTTAATGACCCTTGCCAACCGTACAAAATCCGCATTGCCAAGTACAGCTCCCGAATTTCAGAATGTATTTGTAGTTTATCCTTTCGGTACGGTAAAAGAAGCCGAACTAAAGGACAATGAATTTATAGGCATACGTCCACAGGAAGTAAACAGGTTTATATTAGCCCCAAAAAAGTATTGGGAGAGCTATGTAATGTTACAGCCTGTTTCGTTCCGTCAGACCGACTTCCAACTACACAAACAGCTACGTGCTATTGATAACAATATCCTTATTTCACAATTATCGGCAGAGCAAATCGGAAAAGAAACAGAATTTTTCATAAGCAAAGCCGAGCTTTTAAATGCTTACAGTCCTGTACCAAAACTCATAGAAAATACCAACAATTTATTAGCGGATTGCAGTTTTGATTTTGATTTCAAGAACACTAAGAACCGCAAGACCTTTACAGGCAACCGATACGATGATAAACAGCTATTGTACAAATACGCCATTGATGGATTTGCCAAAAGGTACGGAGTAACTGACAAGCTGGCTAAAGAGCGTGTATTAAAAGAATTGGATATAATAGACAACCTCAACTTTTCCAGCTATTTCTTAATCACAGACGACATTTGTCGATATGCGAGAAGCCGTAATTTTCACTATGTAGGCAGAGGTAGCGGAGCTAACAGCATCGTCGCATACTGTTTGGGAATTACGGACGTTTGCCCCATTGAGTTGAACCTATATTTTGAACGCTTCCTAAACCCGAAAAGAAAAAGCCCTCCCGATTTTGATATAGATTTTTCGTGGCGTGACCGTGACGAAATGTACGATTACATTTTCAGACGGTATCAGAGCGAACATACCGCCCTAATGGGTGCGATGGGTACGTTCCGTGACCGCTCCATTATACGTGAATTAGGTAAAGTTTACGGATTGCCCAAAAGCGAGATTGACCGTCTTGTGAACGAACCTGAAAATATGCTTAATAAAAATGAGGTAACAAATACAATTCTGTCAGTTTACAATCAAATGGCAGATTTCCCGAACCAAAGGACGATACACGCTTCGGGTGTGCTGATTTCTGACAAGCCACTCACTTGTTATTCTGCATTGGATTATCCACCAAAGGGACTACCTACGGTACAATACGATATGTATGTAGCGGAGGATATAGGCTTTGAAAAGTTTGATATTCTTTCGCAGAGAGGTATCGGGCATATCAAAGACTGTCGGGAAATAATCAAATTGAACAAAGGTAAAACGGTAGATACTTCCGACCCCAAACGCTTTTTTACCGACCCTGTGATTGCCGAGCAATTACGGTCAGCCAATACCGTTGGTTGCTTTTATATTGAAAGCCCAGCGATGAGGCAGCTTATCAGCAAACTGCAATGCGACAATTATTTGACGCTGGTTGCCGCAAGCTCTATTATTCGCCCCGGAGTGGCGAGTTCAGGAATGATGCAGACTTATATCGAGCGACATTACAACCCCGAAAAGGTGGAGTATATACACCCAGCATTTAAAGAACAGTTGGAGGACACTTACGGCGTTATGGTTTATCAGGAGGACGTTATGAAAATCGGGCATCACTTCGGCGGATTGGATTTAGCCGAAGCTGATGTTTTACGGCGTATGATGAGCGGAAAATACCGCAACGTAAACCATTTGGGAGAGATTGAGGATAAGTATTTCGCTAATTGTAGGGCAAAGGGTTATCCTGATGAGGTAGCAAAAGAGGTTTGGCGACAAATGAAATCCTTTGCTGGGTATAGTTTCAACAAGGCTCATAGTGCTTCTTTTGCCGTGGAAAGCTATCAGAGTTTGTTTCTCAAAACTTACTATCCGTTGGAATTTATGGTAAGCGTATTGAATAATTACGGCGGTTTCTATTCACGGGAGGTTTATATCAATGAAGCAAGAAATGCAGGCGGAAATATCTGCCTACCTTGTGTGAATAAGAGTGCCTTTGATACGTCCATTGAGGGAAGCGATATTTATTTGGGATTTGACTGCCTGTTGAACCTCGAAAACAGATTGGCACAGCTTATCCCCGAAGAACGCAAACGCAACGGGGAATATTTGAGTTTGGAAAATTTCAATCTACGAACGGGTGCAGGATTGGAGCAGATTATTATTCTTATTCGCTCAGGAGCATTTCGCTTTTTGCGGACAGGTAAAAAAGAGTTGCTTTGGGAGGCTCATTTGCTTTTGAACAAGAGCAGAACCACCCACACACAAGTAGGACAACTGTTTACCAATACTGTCGAACGACCGCAGTTACCTGTATTCGTAACAGACGAATTGGAAAACCTATACGATGAAATTGAGCTAATGGGCTTCCCTGTGTCGGGCAGTATGTTTGACCTTGCCAAGTCGGATTATCGGGGCAATGTTACAGCGAAAACTTTAGTTCCTTATTGTGGACAGATTGTGAGAGTTGTAGCCCATTTGGTAACGTACAAAACAGTCCGTACAAAAAATGGCACGATTATGAAATTCGGCACATTCATAGATATAAACGGCGACTTTATTGATACGGTACACTTTCCGCAAAGCCTGCAAAAGTTTCCGCTTCGGGGCAAAGGATTGTATCTTATCGAGGGTAAAGTGGTTGTTGATTTCGGTTGTCCTGCAATTGAAGTGCAACGCTGTGCTATGATGCCGATTAGACCCGACCCGAGAAGCGTTTAATCTTTAGCGTTTGTATAATTCTGTTCCAAGATGGTCAGAATATCACTCTCCTTATAGATAATCTTGCCCCCTATCTGAATAAATGGCAGGATATTATCATCACGGTATTGCTGTAAAGTGCGTTTGCTAATGTGTAACAGCTTGCACACGTCTTCACCCGACAGGTAAATCTCCCCGTTCATTACAGGACGGTAGTTTTTCAGTATATCCTCAATATGGTTTCGCAACCGTGTTATCATTTCCTGATAGGCAATGATTTCTTCGGTATCATTCGTCAGTAAATCCATTTTCAACAGTATTGTACGGTTCTCCGGCTTCGAGCAAAGCCTGAACGTCCGAGCGTTTATAATAATTCTTACGGTTCAGTTTGGAGTAAGGCAGTAAGCCTTTGTCTTTGTAGGTCTGCAAAGTTCGCTTGGTAATATTCATCATCAAACAAACCTCCTGATTATCGAGCCACTTTTCTCCTTTGAAAATCGGGTCATATTTCCGAGTAGCATTTTCAGTCAGTTCCAAAAGCTCTTTTATATCATTCTTCATTCCGTCCAATGCGGACTTTTGTATAGCGATAACTTCCATAGTTTGCTTATTTTTTCTGTGGAAGTCGAAGATATTAAGGCTTGTTACAGGGGTATGGATTGTTGCACCCTTTGGCGTTGAAAGGCAGTGTTTGGCGTTTTATGTTTACCACAAACGAAAAATCGGATAACCTTTGGAGCTATCCGATTTTGAAAAAAATACTATTAGAAAAAAGTCAGCTTTGGGCAGGTTGCTCTGTCTTTACTTCTTGTTTCTCCTTATCCTTTTTCATTTGGCTATAAGTCCAAATACAGACAATGCCGAGTATAATCAAAGCGTAAGCAATCCATTTGCCGACACGTTCCAAAAAACGTACAAATACGGCGGTAGAATACCTCGAAAACATTTCTACACCAGCAGCACTACGCCTGTAAAACTTCCTGCGGTTTATCCAATAAATAAGCCCAATCGCAACGACAATAACAAAAATACCAAACACTAATTGAGCTGTAACCGTATCCATAGCTATATGATTTATAATGAAGTAAATTTAAACAAAAACGCCTTACATTGGATGCTAAAAAGTAAAAAACCGACCTGTTTCAAGTCGGTTTTGCTTTTATGTTTCAGTATCACTTAATCACTACTGTTAAACTGAAAACTTATTTGTTTCTCATTTCCGAAGCTGTCAGAAATCCAAACCTCAAAGGATTGTGATACGGTAGAAGATGAAGTGTAATACAACCGGAATTGCTCCGTTGGCAATGGGTACAAATCGTTTGGCAGATATGGCGGTTCATCATAATACCTTAATGTTCCCGTTCCGTCAAATTGGAAGTAACGGAGATAATATTGTGTATTTTGGTAGTTACCGCTACGCTGTATGGTTATTCTGATTTCTACTGTTTGCCCATTGGAAACCTCTTTAGGTACGGGCATTACATTGACCTCGAAAGGAAAATCGTTCTGTATTTCGAGTTCATCATCTTTGCTACAAGATACCAGCGAAATAGAACCTGACAGGATTGCCAGCATTACATATATCGGCAGTAATCCTGTTCTGAATTTATTAAATATTGCTATCATCGTTTCAAATTTTAAAAGTTAAACCTTAATCCCACACCTGCGGACGGTCGGAATTGTCGTAAATCCGTACCCCATAAGACCTTTGTACGCCCTTGCAGGATAAGCACAAATCGGTCAGACAGGTACGTTTCAAATGTGAGCCGTCCACCAGCTCCGTAAACAAAATTGTCCTCGCTCAATATTTTTGCACCGTCATACAACATAGCTTCGCCACGGTTAATGTTCTCATAACCGACTACTCCCGTTATACCTGAATTCAACGTAATGTTCTTACGGCTGTCGCCCAGCAGGAAGAAACTGTAACCGCCCTCAGCAGTATAGGTTTCCTGCGGTATTCGTTGGTCTTTATAGTCGTGGTATTGGTGCGTGTATTCCAAAGCCCAAATCTGATAATTGCCGTTTTTGCCATTTACGGTCATACCGATATTGATATAATAATCATTACCGATTTTATCATCAGATAATACACCAACATTTACTTCCAATCCTTTCTGTTTTGGGAGCATTCTTTGTGCCTGTGTAACCGTGATGGCCACAAAAAGTAGCATCACGGTATAGATATACTTTTTCATTGTTATTACTTTAAAGGGTTATTAAAATTTCAGGTGCATATCACTGATTACACGAGCTTTGATTAAGTCCGAATTTTCGACCTGAACTGTTTGATGTCTGCCTCCGTTTTTCTCAAAAATCTCAATCAGCAGTACCTTGTCATCGGTAATCGTGAATTTGTCTAACAGGAAAACATTTTGTTCAGTAGATTTTCCACTTATTCCGTCCTCCAATGGCTTGTAAGTTCGTAGCGGTGTCAATGCCCGTTCCTGCACTACGGTACGCTTAGCGACCTTTTTATCCACGACTTTGAAATTGATAAAGTCTATTTCAAACGGTACATTGGTTTTGTTTCTCAATTCCGTATGGAAGTAATATTTGCCGTTGTGAATGTAGATACCTTTCAGGATAAACTGAATACCGAAACTCTTAGCCCCTATATGCTTCACGATACGCTTGTCTTTCTTGTAAATGGTTTCCAATAACAAGCCTGCCAAAGACGGAGAATTATTGCCCAACTCCTCAAACAGCACATCATTTCCGTTGGTTTTATCTATTGCCTTTTGCATTGTCAGCAGGTCATAGCTTAATACATCAGGATAGCTACTGTAATACACATCAAAGGAGTAATAACGTCCGTCATTCGTGATAACGGAAAAATTGGTTTCGGTTTCAAAATCCCTTACCGATGCTTTTACACGCAATACGTTTTCAGCATCTTCCGCCTTTCCTGCAATCAGGTATTCGCTTCCCAAATCCACATATCTTATTCCGGACGGGAAAATCAAATGCGAAGTTTTATCGTAGGTCACTTCCATTTTGTAGGGTTCTATCTTGCCCAAAGCAAGCGGAGTTTTTGCATTTACACTATCTTGTGCAAAAGAAGTCACGGCAAAGCCGATGGTCAGGGCAACCGCCCAAAAGGTTTTAAAAAGATTTTTCATTTGTTTAAAAATTTGAGTTCAACATTATTGTTTTGATACCAAAAAGACCTGATGTCCTGCCTTTAGCGTAACTTTTGGTGTGCGTACTTTCTTGGCGAAATAGCCCGAAATTCCCTGCACCACGCCACGACTTAAATCGGCAGCGACTTGTTGTCCGGCATTTTGTGTCAGCATTACACTTGTTCCGCCCGTTTGGCTCATATTCCCAGCCATTTCGGTAAGTGCATTCATTTCAGGAGAGTAAGGAACATAAAGTCCTTGCTGTCCGTCCAAATCATAAATGGTAATATCCACAGGGATAATATTTCCCTCTAATTCGATAGAGGTAATTTTGAGCTGTAAACGTCCTCCTTGAAACTTGGCATTGGCAGTAACAATCGTTCCTTGTGGGATTGTACGGATTGGGGTTTTGGCAGGTTCTAATAATCGCAATCTTACACCTGTTTCGCCGACAACCGTCTGTGCATCGTGTACACAGGCTTTGATGCTATTTTTTGGTTGTACCACTTGCTCGGTAGCACCAGCAGTATAAAAACCTCGATTTCGGGTTTCGCTCCAATCAGCTAAAAAGGCACTATCCGTAGGCTCACGGTACAAAGCGGACACGGTATTTTTTCTTGCCGCAGTAAACGCCACAAAATGCTCTTTCTGATTGCTTGATGACCCCGAAGCCGTACCGTTTACAGGTACGTTTTCTGCGGTGCTTGTGTTGGTATTTTGCGGAAGATATTTTGCTGCCATTTCATAGGATTTCTCCATTAAAGCAAGCTGGTCATCTACGGTTACAGGCTTGGGTACATTTTGTTCCGCTAATTGCTCTTTGAGTTCGTCCAACTGTCTGCGAAGTTCTATTGTTTCCGAATTGTCGTCATTATAAAATGACCCCAATGTACTTTGCATATTTCGGTAGCTGTTCAGTGCAGGATTGCCGTTTCTTCCCGAATTTCTGCCACTACCAAAGTCGTAGCTTTCTTCTTCCTTAGCAAATTCATCAATTGGTTCGTCGTTGTTGTCCGTGTTCCAATAATCTGAAAGCGTAGTCAAAGCATTTCGTTTCTCTTGGTCTTTTTGTTCGAGCATTTCAAGCTCATAAGCCTTGCCCTTATTGTCGGGTAGTCCGGCTCCGGTAGCTTGTGGAACGGCATCGTTCAGACCAATGTTCTCGATTTCGTTTTTGTCTTCCGACGGTTTAAAAATCAAATACATACAACCCACGAAAACAATACCCATTAAACCAAAAATCATTGGCTTTTTAAGTTTTTCCGTTTTGTTCTCTGTACCGTTTTGCAGTACATCAGCGGTATCTTTCGGGTTTCCTTCAGTTACCCGAACAACCGACTTTTTGTTCTCATTTTCTTTCATAAATCCTATCTTTTAAAATTGTTGTTAATGTGTCCTGCAATCTTACAGGGCTTTCGTTCTTTTTGAGGACAGGGTTTTCGATATGCTCAATGTGCATATCGTTTTTTGACTGTTTGGTATCGTACCATACTTTGGCAACCACCCCTACGGTCAGTAGCAGATAACCGACAAAGAAGTATAGCGTATAGAGGTGCTGTTTGCCCACGGGCAAAGACCGCCAACACTCGTCCTGCCTGTCAAAAAACCTGTCCATATTTTCCCTTAATTTTTTCATACTTTAATGATTTTGGGTTATCACATTCTAAACCCTTTTTTTCGGGGAGTAACCTGTTCTTTAGGTTTTTCGCTTACTTGGGCAATTGCTTCTTTTACGGTCGGAAACGAGCTTGCAGTAAGATTGGTCAACTTGGTTTCCTTTAATAATTGTCCGTATTGGTCAGCTCTCTTGATATACATTTCGGTTTCTTGTAAATCGAATTTCCCGTTCTCGTATTTTACCCACATATTGCACTGAATATTGGGCTTATCCTCGCCATTCCATTGCAGGTAAGTGGACAAATGCAGGTAATTTGCCAATAAAGGGGTTTCTTTACCGTTGTTCCAAGCCTCTAAAAATTCACTGATGCTGTCCTTTAGTTTGCCAGCACAGTAGCTCTCCGTATGGAAGTAGCCATCATACCCCTTATCGGTAAGGGTTTTGGCAAAGGTTTCTAAATCAAATTGCTGTTTCATATCCTTGATTTTATCGGTTAATGACCTCTATATCCCGATTTTCAACGACTGCGAACTTTTCGATATTAAACCCTTGTGGGTTATTATCCGACCTTACCGAGTTCACTAAATAGCAGGAAGTAATCAGGTTACGGCGTGTTACGTTACTTGACCGTATGATGAATTGTTTGGCATAAGTCCGCACCGAATAGGGATAATTGTCGAAATTGCATACGACACTATCCACTTCAATGCGTTGTTGTACGTTCCCTGATATGATACGGGAGTAATACCCTTTCTCCGACAAGTCTTTGTAATAGTCAAAGGCTGATTTGTCGGCAAGGTTGAATGCCCTTGCCATATTGCTCTCGATAGCATTTTTATCGGGTGCAAGCGTGAAGAAAAGCTCGTGAAAACGTCTGACGTGTTCTCTTGCTTCCACAGGTCTGTTAATCGAAGCATTTTGCGACAAAGCAAGCATCAAAGATTTGCCATTGTCAAGAACATAGATTTTTTGGCGTTGTTCATTGGCAAAGTTGTAGGATTTCCACACGGCAAATCCTACTACGCCAATACAGAGAACAGCAAACACAATTGCATACAGACGTATCTGCCGAAAGCTATTCTCTACATTTCTTAAAGTTTTAAATTCCATTTTTTTAAATGATTATTCGTTTTACATTATTTTTTGAGTAGCTGACCTCCGATATTTCCGGCAGCAGAACCAGCTCCGGCACTTGCCACGTTTCCGGCTTTCATAGCGGCTTGGTTTACGTTTCGTGTAAAGTTTCCTGCACCACCAGCCTGAATTACCCAGCCTGTCACAGTTGGAACAGTGAAGTAACCCACGATGCCGATAATCATAAAGATGATGTAAACCGTATTACCCGTATCGGGTATGTAGGTCGGGTCAGCGAGCATCTGTATATCCTTTTCGATAATAAGGGATTGAATTTTGGCAAGCATTGAACTAAACAGGTCGGCGACGGGCAACCATAGATAAACGCTCACATATCGGGTCAGCCATTGCGTAAGTGTGGACTGAAAACCGTCCCACACTGAAATCGCAAAGGCTATCGGCCCCAATATGCTCAACACGATTAGAAAAAATGTTCGTATCGTATCAACGACCAATGCAGCAGCTTGGAACAGTACTTCGAGCAGGTTGCGAAACCAATTCTTAATGGCTTGCTCGGTTTGGTAGGCAAACCTATCCATATACATACCCGACATTGTAATCAGGTCGCCCGGCGACCAGCCCAATTCTTCGAGCTTTGCGTCGAACTCTTCGTTTGATACTAAGTACGCAGTTTCGGGGTTTCGCAGCATTGCTTCACGTTCCAACAGGTCTTTTTTAGCCTGCAAATCATTGAGGTCAAGCACCTGATTTTCGAGTATGGCGTGCGTACCCTGTACCACCGGACTTAGCACCGCATTGATTGTTCCCAAAACGATAGTCGGAAAGAACATAATGCAGATGCCTAATGCGAACGGACGGAGCAAAGGATACATATCAATGGGTTCGGCTCTACTCAATGCCTGCCATACTTTTATAGCGACATAGAACAAAGCACCCAATCCGGCTACTCCTTTAGCCACTGCCGCCATATCGGCGGACAGTGGGAGCATCTCATCGTACAATGAGCGTAAGACTTCGTGCAGATTTTGAAATTCCATAACTACCAATATTTTTGGTTAGGAGTTCCGTACAAGTCAAGTACTCGTTTGGTATTGTTCTGTTTCTTTGCTCTCAGGATACTAACAGAGATATTCTTGTTGGTGTAGTAGCGTACAAGGCTGTGGTATTCTTTTACTTCTTTATACACTCGGTCGATAATATCCATACGCTCTTTGTCATTTAGTGACAAGCCTGTGGAGGATACAATCTGTTTCAGTTCCTTTAGCAGCTCTGTACTTTCGTTTAACAAAGCAGAGTAACCGTTTGCGATTGCAGTCAATTCCTGTGCAGAGAAATTCGGGTCGTTCATCATTTTGCCGAAATTCTGAACATACATTTCCGATACATCGCCCACCAGCAAAACAGTCTGTTGCACCTTACGGGCATCTTTCACAAGGTTATTGACCGCTTTCAGCTTGTCGTAATACTCCTTGCCTTGCTTATAAACTTTTTCAACCTCTTTGAAGTTCTTAACCACATTGCTCACAGTTGAGGAAGTCTGTACGATTTCGTTCGCACTGTTGAGAATACCTGATGCCAAATTTGCAGGGTCAGTTACTACAAATTGAGCTTTTGCACTCGGTGCAACGGCAAACAGCATTGCCGTAAGCACCATTAAAAACAGTTTTTTCATTGCCTTAAAATTTTTGATTGTTAATTACTATTGATTTACATTGTCACGCCGTTGCATAGCGATATGCTTAATGGCGAGTTCTACGTTACCGTCCAATTCGGAAGCGAGTTGCATCACTTCCATTTTTTCGGTTTCCTCCGTTGTGTAAGCCAAATATTCTTCAAGGCTTACTTCCGTTGCGTACACTGCCGAGTGTGTTCCGCCCAATCCTATCCAAACCTCCTTGTAAAGTCGGCTGGCATCGTTGTTCATATTGATAGATAATACCTGACCTTTCTCTTTGTCCGTAAGTCCCAACATCGCCTGTATGTCGTCAAACTTGTTCATATACTTGCGTTGGTCTAAGAGGATTTTACAGTCGGAGTTATTGATGATACTTTCCTTGACAATAGGCGACTGGATAATATCATCGACCTCTTGCGTTACAACTATGGCTTCTCCGAAAAATTTCCTGACGGTTTTAAACAAATACTTGATGTATTCAGCCATTCCCTCTTTGGCGATTGCTTTCCAAGCCTCCTCAATCAGTATGAGCTTGCGAATACCTTTCAGCCTCCGCATTTTGTTGATGAACACCTCCATAATGATGATTGTGACTATCGGAAAGAGGATTTTGTGGTCTTTTATGGCATCAATTTCAAACACGATAAAGCGTTTGGACAAGAGGTCTAATTGCTTATCGGAGTTCAACAGATAGTCATACTCTCCACCACGATAATAAGGTTCTAAAACATTCAGGAAATTGGCTATATCAAAGTCTTTTTCCCTGACTTGTTTTTCTTCGAGTACCTTGCGATAATCGCCTTTCACGTACTCGTAAAAACCATTAAATGACGGGTAAGTATCGTCTTGCTTGATACGGTCAATATAGCCGGAAACGGCATTGGACAATGCTACTTCTTCCGAACGGGTTGGCGGTTCATCATCACGTTTCCAAAGCGTGAGTATCAAAGTCTTGATACTCTCACGCTTCTCAATATCAAAAACGCCGTCATCGGTATAGAAAGGATTAAAAGCAATTGGGTTGTCTTCTGTGTATGTAAAGTAAACGCCGTCTTCGCCTTTTGTTTTACCTTTTATCAGCTCACACAATCCCTGATAAGAGTTACCCGTATCTACCAGCAGTACGTGTGCACCCTGTTCGTAGTATTGACGTACCATATGATTTGTGAAGAAAGATTTTCCCGAACCAGATGGCCCAAGTATGAACTTGTTGCGGTTCGTGATAATCCCCTTTTTCATTGGTAAATCGGAAATATCCAAATGGATTGGTTTTCCTGTAAGCCTGTCCGCCATTTTTATACCGAACGGAGAGGGCGAATTGTGGTAGTTGGTTTCTTCTGTGAAGAAGCATAAAGCTGGCTCTATGAACGTGTAAAAACTTTCTTCCGCAGGAAAATCCCCAGCATTGCCAGCCATTCCAGCCCAATACAGCGTAGCTACGTCGGTAGTATTGTGGCGTGGCTTGCATTCCATAAGTGCCAATGCACTACCGCAATCGTTTTTCAACTGTTTGAGTTCCGCAGGGTCTTCCGACCAAGCCATTATGTTGAAGTGCGACCTTACAGAAGATAGCCCGAAGCTGTGGGCTTCGTTCAGGTACTTCTCAATCCATTCTTTATTGATTTGGTTAGCACGGCTATACCGAGCCAAAGAGTGCATATTACGAGCAGATTTCTCAAATCTTTGTAGGTTGTCTTCGCTGTTATCCAAGAATATGTATTGATTGTAAATGTGGTTACAGCTCAACAACAATCCTACGGGAGCAGCAAAAGATAATCGGCAGTCGCTCCGGTCTGTGGATAGCTTTTCAAATCGGGTATCAGCCGAAACGGTTGCAGGCAGGTCGTCTGTATCGGACAAGGTGTGCAAAGACAGCCTTTTGTTTCCGATACGCACTTCTTCTGCCCCAAGTGCTATATCCTGCATTGGTGTTCCGGCTTCTCTCGAAAGTGTGAGGTATTGTTCCAGCAAGCCCTGTTTCTCGTCCGTACCGATTATATCATCTTCGGTCAAACGTCGCAGGGTTATAAAACCGCTATCGTTCACGATACGCTCAAACTGTGCGACCGCTTCCATAAATCGGTGTATCGTTTCCTTATTGATTTCCTTTGGAATGAGTGTGCCTTTGCAAAGCGAACTAAAGTTGCTTTGCATACGCATTCTGTTCTTGGTCGTCTTTGTCAGAAACAGATAGCAATAATGGTTCAGGAACGGTCGCTCGTTGAAATGGCGTTGATAGGACTTTGAAAGAAAACTTTGGTCTTCCTGTGCCAAATCGGGAGCGTAGCTTTCCTTGATGTACCAATCCTGTTTGTGGATTACCGTGAAATCAGGTAAGGTCTTGATTGCCTTATGCCACGCCGAGTGAATGGCTTCATACTCGGCAGAAGCTACGGTAAAAAGTTCCGGCAATCGTACTTCAAAACAGGCGGTAATGTCTGCATCTTTGGATAAGATACAGTTGTTCTCTACTGCCAGCAATGGAAACTTATGTTCCAATGTGGCTGTTTTTGCTACATTTCTCATACGGATTTCGGTTTAGGAGTGAATTTTAAATACCTGTGTACAGGCTTGCGACAAATGATATAGCGAGGGTGTCTTTTTCTCGCACCTACTTTCATAAGCCCGTGTTCACCGTATTTTTTGTTCAGCGAGAATGTTTGCCACACAATGAGTGAAGCACCACCAGCTCCGAGGAACAGGCAGATGTAATTACTTACGCCAGCCATATACAATATCATCACGAAGATGAGCGTACCGAGCAAACCACCAGCGAAGATGAACAGGTATTGAGCTTTCAGCCCTTTAAACTCTACCGTCCTGCCAATGCCTTTGTTAATGTTATAACTGTTCATAAAGCAAAGGATTACAGGAAGAATGAACGTAAGATGGTTGCAGCTACAATCAGGAAGATACAAGCACCAAACCAGCTTGCCGCTGTTTTACTCGTGTCGGGGTCGCCCGAACTAAATTTGTTATACACTTTTACACCACCAATCAAGCCTACGACCGCCCCAATCGCATAAATCAATTGGGTTGCTGGGTCAAAGTAGGACGTTACCATTTGGGTCGCTTCATTGATACCTGCCGACCCGTTTCCTTGTGCAAACGCACCAATTCCTGACAGCATCGCCATTGCCGTCAGCAAAACTTTTTTTCTTTGTTTTTCCATAATTGAAACACATTAATTTGTTATCCTTAACCCACACCTTGCGGGCTTTCGGGACAAATGTCTTATGGAAAATGAGGTGGTGTTAGAAAGTGGCAGTCAAAGGAAGTGTTTGGCGTTCAGTGGCTTTATATTGGTATAATGGAGCATAAAAAAACGCCAAACATTTTACGGTTTGACGTTTCTTTTTTTGAGTGTGATACGGGAGTTTTATAAAAACTCCTCAATGTCAAAATCATCTTTCCGCAAATTGGAAGAACTGTTTTCGGTTTCAGTTGTAAGCGTGCTATCCAAAAGCTCGGCAATCTTTTGGGAGGCATCTTCCATTGAACTTTCCAACAAGCTTAATAATTCGGTTCCCTGTAATCTTTGAACTATATCAATCGCTGTTTCCTTTTGGGCTGGCTCTAATTTCTCTTTTTTAAGCAAGACCCCCACGTCTGTCAGTTCTTCAAAGGTAACCCCTTGGGCAAAACCGTCATCGCCTGCGGAAGTTCTGTTCCCGTTCAATTCTTCTTCCTCCTCTTTCAAATCGGGTTCATTGCTGAAAACCTTGTCCAGCTCCCCCTGCGGAATTTGAATACCAACGTTTTCATTTTCGTCGTATTCGATGTCTAAATTATCAGGGTTTACCTCCGGTTCTGCAATTTGGCGTTCAGTGGCAGTATTTGGCACTGATTGGCTTCTTACAGGCTTGGGTTGCCCCATAATATCGGGCAGTTTCGGATTGGTTTTTTCCTGCATCGGTTTATGCTCCGACTTCCACTTAATGATAACCTTATCCTGCAAAAGCAAGAAAATGACTATCAAAAGGCATATTACAATTACTATTTCCATAATCAAGTTGTTATTCAAATGGAGATTTGTGCTTTTCGTTGAACTCCTTTGTAATCATATTCTCAGACACCCTGAAATGGTGGTCAAGGATATTGTTGAGGTAGGCAAACAGCGGAATTTTATCTTCGCCTATAACCTGTACAATACGGCTTAAACGCTCGTGATGCTCTGAATTGAGGTAAATACTTTTATTGCCCCGTTTCTGCGTTTTGTTCATTTGCAGAAATGCGTTTTCATACGTTACCTGAACTTTGTTATTCTCACTTTCGGAATGGTTGCTTAGAGCAACTGCATTCTTCTTCTTGTTTTTCTTTGCTTTTTTCATCATAAAATGGGTTTAAAACGTTCGTTGAAATAATTTGTAATATCGTCGCCAAATTCCCTAAAATGGTATTCAAGGATATTGTCGATGTACGAGTAGAGCGTTGTCTTTTCTTCTCTTGATAATTGCACAATGCGGAGCAACCTTTCGTGATATTCGGGGCGTATATAGACTACTTTTCCATTACGTCCTGACGGAAACCGATTAACTAAAAATGTGTCCTCATAGTCCGCTTTTTTAGCCGAGCTGTTACGAGCTTTTTCCCTCGGTTTTGTTTCCTTTGGGGTTTCCTGTTTTTTCGTATCGGGTTGGACATCGGGTTCATCACCGCTAATGATGTTCATTAGATATTCCTCATCGACATCGGGCTTTTCAAAATCGTTGTTCTTTTTATTTATAGCCATAGTTTAAGATTTTAGAGATGAACGATTTTTAAAAATTCTTCGACAAACAAATCCAATCGGGTTGCTTTCATTGGTTGGGCTTCAGGAGCAAGTAAACTTGACCGGAACACATAACCGCTCGTATCTTCTCCCTCTTTTCTAAACCGCTTGCTGTCCATAATCCTTGTTTCCATAATAGATAAATCAAGTTCTTCAATCACCCTCTGATATGCTTCATACAAGCCTGTCCTTTCCCTGCCGTCCACTTGGTTCCAAAACAGCCACAATTTTTGCTTTACGTTATTGTCTTCGGTTTGAGGAAGCCCGAGGAATGCTTTAGTAAAACCCAATGTGCTTTCAACGACCAATCGGTCAGCGGTAATCGGCGAAAAGATAAAGTCCATTTTTTTTAAGGTGGTAAGCACACCTTTGGTATTTGCCGTTCCCGGCAAATCAAAGAAAATCACGTCCGGCTCTACCGCCGATTTCTTGATATATTCCGATGCCATATCCAAAGCCGTTTCAGCCTTGCATTTAATTATCGGATAGGCTTTTTTAGCGATTTCCTGAAACTGTTTCAGTGCTGCCTTTTTATGGTAATCATTTTGAATGATAGTTCTCTTATCCCGTTCACGCATTTTGGTCAGGCTGTGCTGTGGAAAGTCGCAATCCATTACCACGACATTGTAACCCAAGCGGTAGTGAAGCACACTTGCCAGCAAGGTGGTCATCGTCGATTTTCCTACACCACCTTTTTGGGTGGCGAAGCTGATTTTTAAAGTTTCTTTTGTTGTTTCCATTATTTAAAAATTTATTGTTTCACGTTTTGTCATTTTAAAAGGATTGAATTTGGGTTTATTGAAAAATTCACTTTTTACCTTTTTTCTGTATTTCCTATTGTATGTTTTCCTACCTTGTTTTTTGCTTTCTTTTCTGTCTTGGCAGGTTGTAAACCTTGCAAATGATAAAGTGCTTTACCGCTTTTATGCTTTTGCACTTTTATAGTTTTATGCTTTTAAAACCTTATTCTTTTATTACAAAGAGCCTGTTTTCCAATCCTGTCTTATTACCCGTTTAGATACTTGTTTTCATTACCTGTTCAGATACTTTGTTTTACTGCCTGCACTAAAACTTTAGGGCAAATAAAGCGAATGATTTATCTGGTTAGTGGGATGTGGCACTGTTTGGCGTTCATTGGCGGTGTTTGGCACTGTACGGCAGTACAATGCTTTCATAAAGAGGGCTTTACTTTGTATAATGATTTTTATTAACGGATTTATGCAAAACCGAAGAGGTAAAATGGATTTTAACAGCGACGGCTTCGAGCCGTTTTTCCCTGTTAAATTCAATCCGACCCGTAGGGCGGATTTTTGTGTTCATCAGAACACGGCAAGTTGTGTTTTGAGCATCTCGAAACGATTTCCGATGCTCAAAACAACTTGCCCTTGCAGGGAGCAGAAAACGTCCTCCGAAGTCGGCGTTTTGTATGAACTTAAAATGGATTAGTGATGAATGAGAACAGCAAAAAGCAGTTAAAAAAGACAGGGCGTCCTCTTAAAAACGACCCTGCGAAAATCCGGTACACGATTTCTTTTAACGAGGAAGAACACGCCCGTTTTCTTGCCCTGTTTGACCAATCGGGTATGCAGGTTAAAGCACATTTTATAACGTCCTGCATCTTCGACAAGACGATGAAGTCCGTTCAAATTGATAAAGGAACAGTTGATTTCTATATGCGATTGACTTCGTTTCACAGTCAATTCCGCTCAATCGGGGTTAATTATAATCAGATTGTAAAGCTGTTGTATAAGAGTTTTTCAGAGAAAAAGGCATCGGCATACCTGTATAAATTGGAAAAACAAACGGCTGAAATGGTGCAATTATTCAAAAAAGTTGTGGAAATAACCGAGGAATTTGATAAGAAACACCTCAAAAACAGCCTTAAAAATGATAGCGAAAATCGGAAGAAGTGAAAATTTATACGGTGCGTTGGCGTACAATAACCTAAAAGTTGAAAAGGAAAACGGACAAATCCTGTTTGCCAATAAGATTATTGAAACAGCAAACGGGCAATATTCCGTTGCACAATTAGCACAATCTTTTGCTCCTTATTTGATGGCAAACCTCAATACCGAGAAACATACCTTGCATATTTCACTCAATCCAGACCCGAATGATAAAGTCAGCGATGATACATATCGGGAAATGGCACAGCAATATATGCGTGAAATGGGCTACGGCGAACAGCCTTTTGTAGTATTTAAGCATACCGACATTGACCGCTCTCACATTCACATTGTATCGGTCTGTGTGGACGAAAACGGTAAAAAAATATCGGATAAATTTGAAAAAATACGTTCGATGAATATTTGCCGAGAACTCGAACAGCAACACAATCTCATACCAGCTACGGACAAGGAACGCCAGCAGAACAACAAGATTTTTAAACCTGTGGATTATAAAGCAGGCGATGTAAAAAGTCAGATTGCTTCGGTAGTTCGGCACTTACCGAACTACTATCAGTATCAGTCTTTGGGAGAATACAACGCTTTGCTTTCTCTTTTTAATATTACCACCGAGAAAGTGGAGGGCGAATTGCAGGGAAAAATGCGACAAGGTTTATTGTATATTCCGTTAAATGAAAAAGGAGAAAGAGCCGGACACCCGTTTAAAGCTTCCCTGTTCGGAAAGAATGCAGGGCTACCAGCTTTGGAATTGCATTTTGCGAAATGTAAAACGGATTTGAAAGACAACCCGACCAAACAGACACTCAAATCAGCCGTTACCATTGCCTTGCAATCTACGGCTGATGAATTGAGCTTTAAAAAGCAGTTATCCGCACAAGGTATAAATGTGGTAGTGCGAAGAAATGACACCGGACGGATTTATGGTATGACATTCATAGACCACAATTCCAAAACCGTTTGGAACGGTTCACGATTGGCAAAGGAACTTTCTGCCAATACCTTTAATGATTATTGGAACAACAACATCAAGCCCGACATTAAAGAGCCTGACGAGCCACAAGAAAAAAAATCCACATCAAATGATGCGGATCTTCCCACGGAAGAACTGCATCATTTGTTCGACTTAAACATTCCTGACAAAAAAGACGACGGCTTGATTGAAGCCTTTGGCGGCTTGCTATTACCTGAAGCACAGGGCGAAGATTACGAGGAACAGGACTTTGCAAACAAATTGAAGAAAAAACGTAAACGCAAAAGAGCGTTACAATAACATTCAGCCAAACACCGCCACGTACTGCCATTGACTGCCACAATCTTATAGCCACGCTATACAGCTCATAAATTCACGCCCGAACATTTAAAATTTTTTATAATGCAGGGAGAAGACGATTTAAGAGGCTTAGCCAAGATTATGGCTTTTATGCGAGCAGTAAGCATCATTATAGTATTGATGCACTTGTATTGGTTCTGTTACGGGTTCTTTATACAACGTGGCTGGACATTGGAAATTATCAATAAGATTTTAGGAAATTTCAATCGAACGGCAGGACTATTTGAACATACCTTATATACCAAAGTTTTCGCTTTGGTTTTGTTGGCTTTGAGCTGTTTGGGGACGAAAGGTGTTAAGGACGAAAAGATTACTTGGGGCAAAATTTATGTAGCATTGGTTATCGGCTTCGTCCTGTTCTTTTTAAACTTTCCATTACTAAAACTACCATTAAACACCGCTACATTTCTGTATATCCTGACCACAAGCTTAGGCTATATCGCTTTAATGGTGGCAGGAGTTTGGATGAGCCGTTTGCTGCGTAGCAATTTAATGGACGACGTATTCAATAACGAAAACGAGAGCTTCCAGCAGGAAACCAAGTTAATGCAGAATGAGTATTCGGTTAATCTGCCCACAAAATTTTACTACAAAAACAAATGGAACGACGGTTGGATAAATATCGTAAATCCGTTTAGAGCAACGATTGTGTTAGGAACGCCAGGCTCCGGAAAATCCTACGCCATTGTAAACAATTATATCAAACAGCAGATTGAGAAAGGCTTCTCAATGTACATTTACGATTTTAAGTTTGACGACCTTTCCACGATTGCCTACAATCATTTATTAAAGAACAGGGATAAATATAAGGTTCAGCCAAAATTCTACGTGATAAACTTTGACGACCCACGCAAGAGCCACCGTTGCAATCCGCTCAACCCCGACTTTATGACGGACATTAGCGATGCCTACGAAGCCGCCTATACCATAATGCTGAACCTCAACAGGTCGTGGATACAGAAGCAAGGGGATTTCTTTGTGGAAAGCCCGATTATCCTATTAGCAGCCATTATTTGGTACTTAAAAATCTACGATAACGGTAAATATTGTACCTTTCCCCACGCCATTGAGCTACTGAATAAAAAGTATGCAGACGTATTTACTATCCTGACTTCTTATGCCGATTTGGAAAATTATTTGTCGCCCTTTATGGATGCTTGGCAGGGCGGCGCACAAGACCAATTACAGGGGCAGATTGCTTCAGCAAAAATTCCTTTATCGAGAATGATTTCCCCAAGTTTGTATTGGGTTATGACTGGCGACGATTTTTCTTTAGACATTAACAACCCAAATGAGCCTAAAATACTTTGTGTAGGTAACAATCCCGACCGCCAAAATATCTACTCCGCAGCTTTGGGTCTGTACAACTCCCGAATTGTCAAGCTCATCAACAAGAAAGGACAATTAAAGAGTTCGGTAATCATTGACGAATTGCCTACGATTTATTTTCGTGGCTTGGATAATCTTATTGCAACGGCGAGAAGTAACAAGGTAGCAGTTTGTTTAGGCTTTCAGGATTTTTCGCAATTAATACGTGATTATGGCGACAAAGAAGCTAAGGTTATTCAGAATACGGTAGGTAATATTTTTAGCGGTCAGGTAGTGGGCGAAACGGCAAAGAGCCTGTCAGAGCGTTTCGGAAAAGTATTGCAAAAACGGCAAAGTATGACCATTAACCGAAATGATAAATCTACTTCCATATCCACTCAATTAGACAGCCTTATTCCGGCTTCCAAAATCAGCACACTTACACAAGGTATGTTCGTGGGTTCCGTGTCCGACAACTTCGACGAACGTATCGAGCAAAAGATATTTCACGCTGAAATAGTGGTCGATAATGAAAAGGTTGCGACCGAAACCAAAGCGTATCAGAAGATACCGCAGATTTTATCATTCACAGACGACAACGGAATGGACAATATGAAACGGGATATTGAAAGCAATTACCGTCAGATAAAGTTAGACATTGTTCATATTGTGGAAAGCGAAATGGAAAGGATAAAGAATGACCCCGATTTACAGCACTTAATTCAACAAGATTAATTCAATACAAGCAAAAAAACGGGCTATAAGTAATAGTCCGTTTTTATTATCCTAATTGATTATTTAGTTCATTCTCCTGTATTCAATCGGCGTATGTCCGACCTGTTGTTTGAAAAATCTCGTGAAATGTTGAGGGTATTTAAAGCCCAATTCCTCGGCTATTTCATTGACCGTCTTATGTTCATCAAATATTTTGTGCTTGGCGATTTCGATGATTTTGCCCTGAATGTATTCCTTAGCGGTTTTACCTGTTTCTTTTTTTATCAAATCGCCGAAATAGCTTGCCGATAAATGAAACTTCTCTGCACAGTACGCTACTGATGGCAGACCGATTGTTTTCGGTTTATCGGATAAAAAATACTCATAAAGCAACCGCTCGAATTTTTCCAAAATTCCCCTGTTTTCATTTTCCCTTGTGATAAACTGACGGTCATAAAACCGTATGCAATAATTCAACAGCAATTCTATATTGGAAGCAATCAGCATTTTGCTATGCTTATCCACAGCGTGACGTAGTTCGTTCTGTATCTTGGTAAAACAATCCAATACAATCTCCCTTTCTGCATCTGACAGGTGCAGGGCTTCGTTCACATCGTAAGAAAAAAAAGTATAGTCCTTGATACGTTGTGCTAAAGACGTACCTTTTAGCAATTCCGCATCGAACAATAACCCCCAACCCTGTGGCGTAAACTCTTTCAATCGGTGCTTAACACGCATTACCTGTCTTGGCGCAACAAAAATCAATGTTCCTTCCTGATAATCGTAATGGTTACGCCCATATTTCAATATCCCACACTTCAAATCATTTAGATATACGGCAAAAAGGTTGAGGTTAAAAGCAAGCGACGGCATTGCTCCAACCTCTGCAAAATCAAAAACAGTGACAAGAGGATGAAACGTTTCAAGCCCACGTAGCTTATTGTATTCTGAAATACTTTCAATTTTCAATATATCATCCATAGCACGATTATTTATTACAAAGTTATACATTCCTGAAACACAGTAACTATGTCACCCTCAAAATCAGTAAAAAAGGTAGCCAATATGCAATTCATATACCTGTCAAAAATATGTTCCTTAATTCAAAAATTTTATTGCCTTTCTATAATGAAGCGGACTGCACCCCTTATGCGATTTAAAATATCGGCTTAGATAGGATTGGTCGGGAAAATTTAGCTGTTCGGCAATTTCCTGAAGCGAATAATCCGTTTTGTAGAGCAAGGTTTCAATTTCAATAATCAGGCGTTTATCAATCATTTCTTTGGGCGATTTAAAATTGGCATTCTCTGCCGTAATCTTCCTCAAATATCGTGGTGTAATAGCTAACTGGTCGGCATAAAAAGCCACATTGCGTTCCTTTTCGTAATGTTCGTCCAATATGGAAAGAAACTGAAAGAACAGCGACCGTTTATGGGAATACGTTTTAAACAGGTGGCTGAAATGGTTTTGGCATTTATCATATAGATAGATGAAATAATTCTGTAAAAAATTGAACCGCATCAGCTCTACCATTTCATTAGTCTTTTCGCCCGATACCAATTCCGCATTGTCCATAAGCACATTCAGATTTCTTAACAAAGTGCAGTTTGGTGTATGCTGGAAAAACGGCGTATCACGGAGAAAGAGAAAAAGAGAACTCCCAAGACGTAAACTGGTATTGTCCATCAATTCGCTTGAAAAAACAAACATCCTTACCCTGAAATCTTCCGAGGCAGAAACAAGGCTGATAGTGGACTTCGGTAAAACAATTAATTCCGTATCGGGAATAATCCGGTTTTCCAATACCCCGATGGTCAGCAAGGCTTCACCACTGACACACAATAGGGCAAAGCCCATTTCCAATTTGTAATGGTTGGACATAAACATACGCAGGTCGGTTTCACGATAAGCGAACTCCTCGTTCAACCATTCAGAAATGTGACCATTGTCATTTTTTGACATAAAACAGCATTATAAATATTGCAATGTACGATATTGTTCCGTTTTTGAAAAATTTTGGAGTTTTTATGAAAACAGAAAAGCAGCTTGATGTAGTTAATTTTGCCCTATAAAGTTCATTAAAACAATTTATTATGAAAACGATTTTAGAATTTCTAAGAGCAAATGCTCCCTATTCTTTGGCTACCGTAGAAAACAATAAGCCAAAAGTCAGACCGATAGGTTTTCTATTGGAAGTAGATGGCAAATTGAGTTTTTACACCAGTAAGGTCAAGAACGTGTACAAGCAACTTGAGAGTAATGCCAACGCCGAAATATGTGCATTGGGAAAAATGGGATGGATGCGTATTTCGGGTACGGTTACCTTTAACGACAGTCCTGAAATTACCCAAAAATGGCTTGAAGTAGCCCCGTTCTTAAAATTTGTCTATAAGGACAGACCCGAACTTTTAACGGCTTGCAGTTTTGATGGCATTACGGTAGAGTTCAGACCTGTACAGGGGAGTGATGTGCCTGAATTTGTCGCAGGATGGGAAACCTTTAAGGATGCAGAGGGCGGTATCGTGTACACCAATACATACTAAAGTTATGGAAGCAACCGAAAAAAAAGTATTGGAAACGATGCTAAAAATAGGCGTTCCCACCAATGCAGGCAAAATAGCCGAGCAATCGGAAATGGACAAGAATGAAGTGATAAAAGCGATGAAAGTATTAAGGGAAACCGGACGTATCGTGTCGCCTAAACGATGTTTTTGGCAACCCATAAAATAAACGATTGAAAGAGATAATAGAACGATATGAAACATTTGATGGTGTGCAAGAACTGCACAGGTATATAGCCGCAGGAATTAAAAAATGCCGTTGAGCAGATTGATTGTGAAATCACAATCGGGTGTATAAAAAAATGTGCAAGCAGATACCCCGAACTGAAAGGAAAGGCTTACGGATTAATCAATGACGAATTTACAATCTGTGAGAGCAAGGAAGAACTATTGCTAAAAATTGAGGAAGCAGAAGATGTTTTGTTGTAGCCCAATCAATGAGTATCATACCCCTTTTTACTTCTTGTTCTTTACGCTGGTTATATTATAACATCTATTGCCCACAGACGGCTCAAAGCCTCTTGGTTTTATCTGTAAAATCAAGAGGTTTTTATTTCAGACCATTTCAAAAGCAACTGCCACTATCCATTTTATAAACCCAAAATCAGCAAAAATGGTAGAAAATACAGCAATCCGTATAAGTTTCATCTTGGCTAACATCAAGACCTTTGTAAATGAATAAATTGGGGTAAGTGTAAATTTTCACTTCGGCTTGCTCCTTTACGGATAAGATGCACATTATGAGCCAATATTTCAGAATACTGTCCATTGCAACGTATATAAGCGTTTCGATGCTTTTCGTATTTTCGGGCAAAACCTACGGACAAATACTACCACTTAAAGAAGCAATTGACAAGGGCGTTTCCAATTTCGGCGGATTGAACGCCAAACGAAATTATGCCAATGCTTCCAATGAAAATGTGATAAGGGCAAAACGGGAATACCTGCCTAACCTAAATCTGTCAGCCCAACAAAACTACGGAACCATCAACGGTCAGAACGGAGCAATGTACGGGTTGAATGGTCTTGGGGTTGCTTCATCAGGATTACCGTTACCGGAGCAGAATTGGAACGCTGCATTTGGAGCATTATACTTGGTCAATGTCAATTGGGAGTTTTTCAATTTCGGACGGACACAGCAACAGGTACGGCTTGCCAAATCCGATGCCGATGTCTATAAAAAGGACTACGAGCAAGAGATATTCCAACATAAGGTAAAGATAGCCGCCGCCTACCTTAATTTGTTGGCAAGCCAAAGGTTGCTCACTTCACAGGAGCGAAACCTGCAAAGAACCGAAGCATTTTATAATAATGTAGCAACCCGAGTAAAAAATGGATTGTTGGCAGGCGTAGATAGCGTAACCGCTTCCGCAGAAGTGTCCAAAGCCAAAATACTTTTGAACCAAACGAAAGAGCAGGTTAAGGTACAGAACAACGAATTGGTAAATTTCTTAGGAGAAGAACCCTATAATATTATCAGCGACACAACATTCATCAATAAAAGACCACAGGCAACCCTTTTTGCTAACAATGAAAATCCCGACCATCCCACACGATTGTTTTTCCAAAGCAAAATAAACAAGAGTTTGGCACAGGAAAAACTATACAAAAAACAGTATATGCCCTCGTTCCTGTTATACGGTGTGTATCAGACACGGGCATCGGGTTTCAGTTCGGATTATGCAACCGACCAGACCGCATTTACACAAAACTATTTTGATGGCATTTCGCCCGACCGACAAAACTACCTCTTTGGTGTTGGAGTTACTTGGAATTTGACCTCAATAAGCCGTTACAGCAAAAATGTAACTGCCCAAAGACTGATAACAAAAGGCTTGGAAGAAGAATACAAAGCGATTGACATAGAACTCCGAAACAGGGAAGATGCCGCCGCTTCAAGATTGGAATACGCTATTGCAAACCATAATGAAGCACCCTTGCAGGTCGAAGCCGCCCAAAAAGCATACATACAACGGCTAACCTTATATAATAACGGTCTAAGTACATTGATTGACGTTATCAACGCACAATATTTGCTCAATCGGGCAGAAACAGACCGTGATATTGCCTTTGTAAATGTATGGCAGGCGTTGCTGATGAAAGCCGCCGCAAACGGAGATTTCAACCTGTTTATTAATGAATTTTAATTCCCGAAAAAAATATGAATTTAATACGATTTGCACTCCGTAAACCCATTTCCATCCTTGTACTCGTAGCAGGGATATTGTTCTTTGGAATAGGCTCAGTTCGGGATATAAAAGTAGATATACTCCCGAAAATGGATTTGCCCGTTATCTATATATCACAGCCGTTCGGCGGTTATACGCCCGACCAGATGGAAGCCTATTTTACAAAGAATTATGCAAGTGTCCTACTCTTGGCAAATGGCATTAAGTCCATCGAAACGAAAAACCTGCAAGGGTTGAGCCTTTTAAAGCTGACCTATCACGAGGGTACGAATATGGCACAGGCGGCAGGAGAACTGACCGCATTGGTCAACAGGGTTCAGGTAGCCTTTCCACCGTCTTCACAGCCACCCTATGTAGTCCGTTTTGATGCTTCGTCCTTACCTGTCGGTCAATTAGTCCTAAAGAGCAAGACCCGAAGCAACAATGAATTGCAGGAATTGGCAAACAACTACGTCCGTTCATCTTTTACGTCCATTCAGGGATTGACAGCTCCGCAGGCTTTCGGTGGAAGCTCACGGACAATAGAAATCAATGTTGACCCTGCAAGGCTAAGGGCACACAATCTTACTGCCGACCAATTGGTACAGGCTATAAGACTGAACAACCAGACCGCCCCATCGGGGAACGTAAGGATTGGGGATTTGAACTATATGACCCCGACCAATACAAGTATCAAAGTATTGGAGCAGTTTGCAGAGATACCATTATTCAAAGGAGAAGTAGCCAATGTCAGGTTGGGCGATGTGGCTACCATTAAGGACGGAGCAGACCTTTCGACAGGCTATGCCCTTGTGGACGGCAAGCGTTCGGTTTATATTAGTATTGCCAAAGCCGCCGATGCTTCCACGTGGGAAGTGGTTAAAAATCTGAAAGCAAGCCTGGCCAAAATACAGAACTCATTGCCTGAAGACGTGGAGGTTTCCTACGAGTTTGACCAATCCGTATATGTTATCAACTCCGTTAAAACATTGGTAACGGAGGGTGCTATCGGAGCGATATTGACAGGACTAATGGTTATCCTGTTTCTTGGCGACAGACGAGCCGCATTAATCGTAATACTTACCATACCTATTTCGGTAATTGCAGGGGTATTTTTCCTCAAACTTTTTGGGTTTACCATTAACCTGATGACGTTGAGCGGACTTGCGTTATCAATCGGAATTTTGGTTGATGAAAGTACCGTTACGATAGAAAACATACACCAACACCTTGATATGGGCAAATCCAAAGCAAGGGCAATCGTTGATGCCTGTTTGGAAATCGCCTTACCAAAATTGCTTATCCTCTTGTGTATTTTGGCAATGTTTGCCCCTGCAATCACAATGAGCGGAATGGCAGGTGCGTTGTTCCTGCCGCTTTCCTTAGCCATTGGTTTTTCTATGATAACCTCTTTTCTATTATCGCAGACCTTTGTGCCGGTAATGGCAAATTGGCTGATGAAGACACACAAGAAAGAAACCGAAAACAAAGAGCCTAACAAGCCCAACCGCTTTGAAAAAGTTAAGGTTTCTTTTGTCCGTTTGCTCGATAAGCTAATGGCTGTCCGTAAAATAGCTACTATCGGCTACTTCATAATCATTACGGGAATTGCTGCCCTATTGATAACCACCATAGGGCGTGACGTAATGCCAAAAGTCAATTCGAGCCAATTCCAATTAAGGGTACGTGCGCCGGAGGGTACACGTATGGAACGTACCGAAGAAATAACAAAAGATATACTTAGGATTATAAACGAAACCGTTGGCGAGCAGCACGTGGGCATTTCGTCTGCCTTTGCAGGAACGCACCCTGCATCAAGTTCAACCTCTCCGATATACCTGTTTATGTCGGGTTCTCACGAAGCCGTTTTGCGGGTTGCTTTGAAAGATTATCGGGTAGATATGGACGATTTCAAAGACAAGCTACGGGAGCAGATACTCAAAGCACATCCCAACCTGAACCTGTATTTTGAACAGATAGACCTTACCGATAAAATTTTGGGTAAAGGTTCGCCAACACCAATCGAAGTAAGGGTTGCAGGCAGGGATAAGAAAGTCAATAAAGAATATGCCGACAAACTGATTGCACTATTAGAAAAGGACAATACATTCAGGGATTTGCAGACATTGCAATCAACCAACTATCCGGCAATGGACATCAATATCAACCGCACACGAGCCGCAGAATTAGGGGTGGATATGAGCGAAATTTCCCGTTCGTTGGTCGCTTCGACTTCTTCATCAAGATATACCGAGAAAAATATTTGGCTTGATGAAAAGTGGGGCTTTGCCTTTAATGTACAGGTGCAGATACCGCCCGATAAAATGGGCAATATTTCCCAACTCGGTCAGATACCATTACGCAACAATTCACTCCGCCCCGTACTCGGCGATGTGGCAACGCTAACCCCGACAACCGTCAACGGTCAGACAGATAATATCGGTGTAATGCCCTATCTATCTGTTATCGCCAATCTGCACCATAAAGACTTAGGTACGGCATCCAAAGCAGTAGAAAAAGCGATTGCCGAATTGGGAGAACTACCGAGAGGGCTTACCATTCAGCAGGTCGGACTTACCGAAGTGCTTGACGAAACCCTGTCAAGCCTGCAAGGCGGTCTTTTGGTAGCCGTAGTAGTAATATTCCTGATGCTTGCCGCCAATTTCCAATCGTTTAAAGTATCATTTACCGTATTGAGTGCCGTTCCTGCCGTAGTTCTCGGTTCGTTACTCTTGTTATTGGCAACAGGTTCAACACTCAACCTGCAATCCGCAATGGGGATTATCCTTTCCGTAGGTGTTTCCATTGCCAATGCCGTTTTGCTGATTACCAATGCCGAAACACTAAGGCGTAACAATGGTGATGCCATTAAATCGGCAAAAGAAGCCGCTTCCGTGAGGTTGCGACCAATCATAATGACAAGTATTGCGATGATTGCAGGAATGTTGCCGATGGCAATCGGTCACGGAGAAGCAGGCGAACAGACCGCTCCGCTCGGTAGGGCTGTTATCGGCGGTCTGATATTTTCGACAATTGCGGTACTGATTATACTTCCGCTGGTCTTTGCTTGGGTACAGGGCAAATCAAAAACGCAATCCGTTTCCTTAGACCCTGATGATAAAGACAGCACTTATTACGAACCATTAACAGAACAATAAAAATGAATACACAGAAAATAGGGCTTATCCTCTTTTTATCCTTGCTTTTTATAGCTTGCGATAATACACCAAAAGAGAAAGAAAAATCGGTCGCAGATACTCCCCAACAGGAAGCCGTTGCAACCACTTTTACGTTGAAAAGGGATAGTATTACCTCGGAGGTTAGATTGCCTGCCGAGTTGCAGGCATTCCGTGAAGTGGATTTGTATGCTAAGGTCAGCAGTTACGTGAACAAACTTAATGTAGATGTAGGTTCGCAGGTCAGGGCTGGTCAGGTATTGATACAGTTGGAAGCACCCGAAATCGCTTCACAGTTGAACGCCGCCAAATCCAACCTGCATTCCCGTGAAGCTATCTATACAGCAAGCAACAGTACCTATCAACGGCTTTTGGAAACGAGCAAGGTCGAGGGTACAATATCCAAGAACGATTTAGAACAGGCATCTTCAAAAAAAGATGCAGATTTGGCACAGTTCAAAGCCGCACAGGCTACCTATCAGGAAGTACAGACAATGCAAAGTTACCTGCAAATCAAAGCACCTTTTGATGGTATAATAACAGTAAGAAATGTCAATATCGGGGCGTTTGTCGGAGGAGGCACACAGACACCTTTGCTTTCCATACAGCAACAGAACCATTTGAGGTTAGCCGTATCCGTGCCGAGTGCCTATTCGGGCTATCTCAAGACAGGCGACCAACTTACGTTTACTGTACCTTATATCAAAGGGGAAACATTCAAAGCAAATATCAGCCGTATGGCAGGGGCATTGGATAAAACACTCCGTTCGCAGTTGGTGGAGTTGGATATCCCCAATGCTGATAAAAAACTATTGGCAGGAACGGTTGCCGATGTTTCCATATCGCTGAAAAGTAGAAATAATCCATTTGTAGTACCCAAAACCGCTGTTATGACTACCCAAGAGGGCGTTTTTGTAATTAAAGTAGCAGATAATAAAGCACACCATATAAAGGTGGAACTTGGTTTGGAAACAGCAGAGAACATTGAGATTTTCAGCGACCAACTTGCAGAAAATGATACGTTGATGGTCAAAGCAACAGAAGATATAACTAATGGAAGTACGGTAAATCAAACCAAATAGTTATGAAAATCGGAATTATCGGAGCAGGAAATATGGGGCAGACTTTGACAAAGCATTTTGTCAAAGCAGGTCACGAAGTTTCCATTGCAAACTCAAAAGGTGCTGAAACCTTACAGGTATTGGCTTCGCAAATCGGTATAGAAGCCGTATCGGTTTATAAAGTGGCAAGAGAAAATGAATTGATAATAATCGCTATACCACAATCGGGCATTTTGAAGTTGCCCAAAGACTTATTTAATGGTGTATCAGATGACGTTATCGTTATAGACAATTGTAATTATTTCCCATTAATCAGAGATGGTATTATAGAAGAATTGGAGAGCGATTTGACCAACTCGGAATGGGTATCAAAGATTATTGGAAGACCTGTCATTAAAGTATTTAATTCTATAAACTTCAAAAGTTTGGCAGAAAAAGCCCGTCCAAAAGGCGACCCCGAAAGGATTGCCCTTTCCGTATCGGGAGATAACAGCAGGCACAAAGAAATAATCCGTAACCTGTTAGACCAAATAGGCTTTGACTTCTACGATAACGGATTATTAAAAAACTCTTGGAAACAAGAGCCAGTAACGCCAGCATATTGTACAGATTTAACCCTGCCAAAATTAACAGAGGCAATGCAGGACTTTTATCAGCAGAAAACCGCCGAAGCTATGGCGTATATACGTGAGCAAAGAAAAATTAAGGAAGAAAACATATTAAAAGAAAAACAGAATAACCAATGATAAATTGTTTGACTATTTTATTTACAAACAAGTATTGTAGTATGTAAAAATTAGAGGGTATTATAAATATGTGTAAGCGTTTTAGAACTACTCCTAATGTTAAAAATGTAACTGTATGGAACAATTTTATAACGAAACACTGAACAGAATAAAAACGGTAGCTCTCGAATTTGAGATTAAAGCCGATTATTCTTTACACGAACTTGAAGCTATTCTCAATGAAATAGTTAAAGAGCTTACGAAAGTAAAAAAGTACATTCTTAAAAATGGATTTGCCGGTACTGATGAAGAAATTTTGTTTTTCAAAGTCCATAAACCAAATATTGTTTCAAACCTTATCTATTATAATGCTATCTATAAAATAGAAGCAAAGAAACCTTATGGTGGGCAACAGGTTTTAGAGGATTATCTCGTCAAAGAATTATCGGAACTCAAAAGGTTTTACGACAGAAATATCGAGTTCTGTAAATATTACCGGACTAACAGTACCTATCTCGACCATAAATATTTTGTACGAGAACAACACGACATAAAACTAAGTTTAGATACTTTTTCTTTTGAAGCAGATAGTCGTTTTTCTACTTCACACGATTTTAAGGTCGCTAAGATTATCGCAAATGACCGTTTGGAAATTTATCTTGAAAACCAGCTAAACAATACTAATCAGAAATCATCATTTGAAAATTGTTCATTAAAATGGACTGCGAGTAAAGCCGCAGCGACCGAATTGATATATGGACTTTATTTATCAGGGGTTTTCAATAATGGACAAGCAGATATTGTCGTTATTGTTAGACACTTTGAACACCTTTTCGGTATTGATTTAGGCGATTTTTACCATACATTTACGGAACTAAAATCCCGAAAGATAAACCGAACCAAATTTTCTGATGAAATGCGTGAAGCATTGATTAAAAGAATGGACGAACAGGACGAGAAGTAGCATCAAAAAGTCCGACACAAATCAAGAAAAAGGGCTTATAAAAGCCCTTTTTTTACAGTACTCCTCGTGGCAAATGAATACCTTTTGTGCGTACAATACTGTCCGAGAATTTTGGTGTTTCTTGCTTTTTTTCCACTTGTTCCGCAGGTTCTCCCTTTTTCTCTGGTTCGATAGATAGCTGTATCTTTCGCTCTATTGCCGCCAGCTCCGTTTTGAGTTCGCTTAGTCGGCTCTCCTTAGACCACGTACCATTAACGACCTCCTGAAGTATCGGTATATCCTTTTTGTAGCTGGCAATGTTTTCCTGTTCCTTAGCCATAAGTGGCGGTAGTTTTTCCAACGCTCTCAAAAAGTTTACAGAGGCGGTTTCAGGGTCTTTGGCAATCACACCAAAATTGTGGTTATACTTAATGTTACCCTCTCCCTGTACAAAAAATCGGTTTACCCGAATATCTACGCCGTCTTTTTCGGACATTTCCGTTTTAACCAATAGCTGAAATCCGTACAAACCACCAATCTCCTGATAATCCCCACCTGAACGGGCTTTATCGGCAATCTCGTTGAGCTTGGTTCCAACCTGTTTGGCGTTCGCATTAGGAGATAAGCCGTCCAACTGTACAGGATTTAAGATTTTGCCATCCTGCCGTTTTTGTATGCGTTGCTGTAAGTTGTCCCAATCGGTTGTCATTCGGATGAGGCGTGATTGAGCTGCGCTAAATTCTTCTGTATAGTTTTCTAATTTGGATTTTGCACTATACTTGGAACGGTTAAACGCTTGCTTTTCGCTTTCCAATCCGGCAATCTGTTTTTCAACTCTTGCCTTATCCAGCAGGTCTGTGTTTCCTGACAGGATTGCCACGTATTCAGAGAAATTCATACCCGATTTTTCGTCCATACTGCCCTCGTCAATAATTCTCTTACCAAGATTGTTGGACTTTAATTGGTCGATAAAAAGCTGTTTGTTAAACAGCAGGTTAAATTTGTAGCTATCCAGCGATTTCTCCACGGCATATATGATGACATCTACTTTGTTATCGGCAAAATGTTTGGCAATCTCATTGCCTTTACGGATTGCCCTACCGTCACGCTGGGCAAGGTCGGATGGTCGCCACGGTGTGTCCAAATGATGAACGGCAACAGCTCTTTTCTGTGCGTTCACACCTGTTCCAAGCATACTCGTTGAGCCGAACAGCACACGGATTTTACCCTCGTTCATTCCCTTGATAAGCTCCTTACGTTGTTTGTCGGTTTTGGCTTCCTGAATAAACCGGATTTCATTCGCAGGTATGTTGTGGTCTTCCACGAGCTTGCGTTTGATTTCAGAGTACACATTCCACTCGTTCGGCTTATATGTTCCCAAATCCGAGAACACGAATTGTGTTCCTTTCTGTGCATTGTATTTATTGTAATATTTCGCAATATTATTGGCACAGTGAGAGGCTTTGTTGTCGGGGTGGTCTTCGTATATACCGCTTACCATTCGCATATCCAATGACATCTTACGGGCGTAATCCGTTGCGATAAGCATTTTCGCTTTTTCTTCCGATTTTGATAACGGGTGTCTTCCCAGCAAAGTTGCATCGCCTGACTTCGCAAATTCCATCAGGTTCTGTATAAACTCCGCTTGGTCGGGCGTAGGCGGAATGTTGTAAAGGATTTCGTTTTTTTCAGGACGGTCAATGCCTATATCCCTTGCCGTCCTATAATCCGTTATTTCCGAGTAGAACTGTGCAAGCTCCGGTACTTTGATGAAATAACGGAAGCGTTCTTTTGCTACAATATTGTTGGCGACCGAAAACTCGTAATCGGTCGTCTTACGTGCGTAAATAGCTGCCCACGCATCAAAACAGTTAATGCCCTGTTTTTCCAATGCCCTCGGGCGTAGGTATTTGAAAAGCAAGTACAATTCGGTCAATGAATTGCTAATAGTCGTTCCCGAAAGAAAGGTAGCCCCCATATCCGCATTGGTTCGCTCCTGAATGGTACGGATAGCAAAAAGCAGGTTCATTGCTTTTTGGCTACCGTCCACGTTACCCAATCCAGCAACACGACTATGACGGGTATTGAACATTAGATTTTTAAATTGGTGGCTCTCGTCGATAAATAAATGGTCTATACCCATCATTTTAAAATCGACTATATCATCTTTGCGGTTCTCAATATCGTGCTGTAAAGTCTTTAGCTTCACTTCGAGATTGTCTTTTCGCTTGATAGCTCCGGCAAGCATACCCCTTGTTACTTCCGCACCGTCAGCCTCCATTGTATATAGGTTTCGCTCCACGTTATCCAATTCTATTTCGAGGATTTCCTTTTGGATTTCGGGGCTTTGGGGTATCATTCCGAATTGGTCGTGCGTGAGAATTACACAATCCCAATCATTGTTTTTTATATCCCCGAATATCCGGAGGCGTTTTTGTGGAGTGAAATCTTCCTTGCCAGGGAACAGTATCTTTGCGTGTGGGTACGCTGTTCTGTAGGCTTCGGCGATTTCGTGTACATTACTTTTTAATCCTATTATCATTGGTTTGTGTGCCAAGCCCAAACGCTTCATTTCCTGTGCGGCAGTACACATAACCAATGTTTTCCCAGCACCGACCTCGTGGTCGCAAATAGCACCGTTATTCAGCTTAATCATCCAAACGGTGTCCTTTTGACTATTGTACAAGTCTTCGATACCTAATGCTTTGCGGTCTAAGCCTGCAAAATCCTGATGGCTTCCGTCATAGTTTGGACGTACAAAACAGTTAAAGGTATCGTTGTATTGGTCGGTCAGTCGGGTTTTGAACTCATCACTTTGGGCGTGTAGCCAATCTGTAAAAGTGGTGCGTATTTCGTCAATTTTGGAATTAGCCATTTGTATAGCTTCCATATCTTTGACCTTGACTTCCTGCCCGTCTATTTCGACTTTCTTGGTTATATCGGGTGTGGTATTGACAAGGGCGTGCTTCATCAAAGCCACGCCGTCAAACGTCCGGCTTTCAGCCTTGACCGCATACTTGACCCAAATGTTTTGATTGCCCTGATTACAGATTACGGAAAAATCATCGGAGCTGTCCGAATAGTGGATTTTTACATCTGCATCAAAAAGGTGTGAGGCAAATTTGGCATAAACGCCAGTGGGTATCCAGCGTTCGCCGAGGTTGAAGTCCAGCTCCTCAAATTCGATACGTCTTGGTCTGGCTTCCACTAATGCCGTAAGGCTTTGTTTGGCTTCCTTATCATCGGGATTTTGTTCAACGCAGGCTCTGATTTCTTTGGCTTTTTCAACTACGTTACCAGCTATCCAGCGTTCGGCTATTTCGTACTCCCTTTCCAATGGATTATAGAAAATACGACCGTGTAAATGCTCTTTCAAGGCATCGGCGGTCATATTGCTGATTTCGGACATATAGTCCAAATCCACACTTCCGTATTTGTTCAACGAGGATGCTAATGCTTCTTGTGGGTTGTCGGTTGCTAATCTTGTGGTAGAGAAACTTACGGGGTGGCTAAATATATCCGCTTTCTGAACGATGCCGCCTTTCACACGCTCCAAATACGGAATTTCCTTTCCTGCACTGTCGGTCTTTATCAGCTTGATATTATCGGCACTGTTCAAGTTGCTATACTTTTTGACAAAGGCATCGTACAGGCGGTTAAGGTTTTCTCTTTCCTCCTGATGCTCCGTTTGTTTTTCGGCTTCTTTTTGATACAAGTCGTTGTAAGTATCACGCACGGCAATATAGGCTTCGGCTCTTGCTTGTTGGGCTGACGGCAGTTGCAAGGGATGGAAAATTGCCGTTCCGTTTTCTTTATCAACCTCCTGCAAATGACCGACCCAACCATTGTCCACAACAAGACAGTCGTTACGGTGGTACGACTGCAATTCCTGACTATATAATGCAGGTTCGGGAATGGTAACAGGAACGGCTACGGAAACGGCTGGCTTGTCGGCTTGGCCATTCCCGTTTTGTTGTGAAAACAAATCTCCGGTTGCTTCCTGTTCATTGCTGTTGGGTTGGCTTGTTCTATTTACCGTACCATTAGGAGCAGGAGGCGTGTACGGTTGTTGCATCGCCTCACTGAATAAGTCCGTTTGGCGATTGATAGGCGTTCTACGTCTATTGATTGTTTGCCTTTTGGTTCTTGTGGCTCGCTTGGGTGGAGCAAGAACGGCGACAGGTTCGCCAGCATTTGCAAACAGGTCGAAAATACTTAACTGCGTAAATTCTTGTGGGCTTTCCTGCACAATGGTTGGTGGCGTAAAACGAGGGAGTTCCGGCTGAATGATTTCACGCTCTATAACCGGAGGTGGTGTTGGCTGTACCGGAATTTGTACGATAGGCTCATCGTTTTGTCTGCCTCTATACAAAGATAAATTCAGATACTTTCCAAAATCATCGGAAAGCATTTGTTTAAGGTTCTTGGCAATGCCTTCAACGCCGCCTTGGTGGGTATAGATTAGAGCAGGTTGCCCGTAAGGGTCGGTATCTACTTTCCAATGCGTATTTATAATTCTTGCACCGTCATTAAATATTGCATTGCTGGGTGTACCATATCCTGTTTTGTTGCTTTGGCAAAACAGATCTTCCCTTTCGGTCAGATTTTGTTTTGCCGTATTCTTTTGCAGGATTATCAGGTCGGAGCCGACCTCTGTACCTGCATAATCCGAAAACAGATTATTAGGTAAGCGGATAGCCGAAACCAAATTGTTGTTTTCCATTAATACCCTGCGTATCGGCTCATTCTTCGGACTGTTTAAAATTCCCTGTGAAGTAATGAATGCCTGCAAACCGCCCTCACGGAGCATATCATTCCCTTTTAAAAAGAAATAGTTATGAATGCTTCGGGCAGCTTGTATTTTTGCAGGGTCTTTACTTCGGGAATACGAAAGGTCAAACACAGAGGTATCGCCAAAAGGGATATTGCTTGCAATAACGTCATAGTTGTTTTGTTCCTTCTCGGGGATTTCCTCAAAGCCACTTACACGGATATTGCTTTCAGGATAGAGGTGCTTTAGGATTTTGCCTGTGAGTACATCCTTTTCATAAGCAGTAACTTTGGTTTGGCTCTCTGCAAAGGACTGAACAAAAGCCCCGATACCTGCGGAGGGTTCGAGGAATTTGTCAATGTTCAAGCCGCTATCACGTATTGCCTGTGCAATGGCATCTATAACCTGTGGCGGTGTATAAAAAGCAGTCAGCACCGAGCTTTTCATACTATCCACGTATTGGCGGTATTGCTTTTCATCCGTAGCGTTTTCTTTTAGAAGTTGGTGGAGTTCCTGCGTAATCGGGAATAAATCGTGTTCGGTCTTCCTCCAATGATTGATGTCAATTTCATTTGCTATGGGGTTCAATACGAATTTAAGACCGCCAAATCCGCTATAACGCATCATTAGCAGTCTTTCTTCTGCGGTCGCTTGTCGCTTCTCCTTTTCCAATGTAAAAGCAATCCGCAGGGCTTCGATATTGTGCTGGAGGTGCTGAAGTTTACTGAAGCCCATTTTCATCAATCCATATTGTGATGGTTCCCGTCAGTTCGGTATAGAGGACATCAAACTCGTAACCGTAGGCAAAATCATCGGTCAGTTCATACTTGGCAAATACTGGTTCACAGATTGGGAACATTTTAAGAGCGAATGGTCGCAGTTCCTCATCTGCCATTAGGGTATCGAACTCATTGCATACGACTTGAAAAACCGTATCAAACTTGGAAAAGTGCAAACCCTCAAAGAGTATGTAATTGGCAATCTCATTGCATTGGTCGATAGCATTGCCAGAGCGGAACGCACCCTCGTAAGCATTTGTAGCCCACGAAGAACGCTGGTCAATAAATTTTTGGTCGTGAGCTTTTTCAGGGAAGCTACTGTTAAGGTGTTCTTGCAGTCGTAAGCGGAAATACGACAAGTCTTTTTGCTGTGTACTCATAATAAATTATGTTTTAGAATTTTTGCGTAAATCCTAAAATTAGAGCAGGCAGTAAAAGCCTTTGAAGATGTGGCAGGGTTTGGCTTTGAAAGGCGGGATTTGGCGTATTAGTATATCATATAAGGTAGAAAAACGTATTTTTGTGCTGTACAAATTTTAATTCACTATCATAATGAACGAACTAATTGAAAAAATCAACGCAAGCTATGAAGCGTTGAAAGCTGATGCACAATTGCAAGTAGAAAAGGGAAACAAAGCGGCAGGTACAAGAGCACGTAAGACTTCGCTTGAATTGGAGAAACTTTTAAAAGAGTTCAGAAAAGCATCTTTGGAAGCATCTAAAGGCTAAAAATCAAACCCTCCGAATTTTCAGAGGGTTTTGTTTTTATGGGTTGTTCAAGAGTTGAAGCATTCTGCCGACCTCTATATCCATTCGGGAAAAGGCAAACCACTTTTTACCCAAATCTTTCAGTGATGCTCCAATATGGTAAAGTTCCGTATCGTCAATAATCAAAAAGCGGTCGTGGGCATCGGAAAAAGTCTTAATCTCAATCGTAGGATATTGGCTGTTGTAGCGTTGCAAGTCAAGGCGTAGCTGATTGCTGATAGCTTTGGTGTAGATTTTTGCGGTTACATTATCCTTACGCTTACCCAATAAGGTCAGCACTGTATCATCTGCATAATTGTCGAGCAAGATAATGGAGCTTTCGGCACTTCGAATAATATCGGAAACAAAAGTATAAGCATCAAAGACCTGCCCGTTATAGAAAATGCCTTTGTCACTTTGGAGCTTGTCGCTTTCCAAAGCCTTAAAGATTTCCTCAATCTTTTGGTCGGTTTCTAATTGCTTTATCTCAATCTTATCCAGCCTATGAAACAGAGAGGAGTTACTGATGAGCATTCTCCGCATTTCGACAAATGCGTCCATTATCTCAATACTAACATTTACAGCCACGTCGGAGCGAAGCACTGCCGATAGCATCGCAATTCCTTGTTCGCCAAAAGCATAGGGCAGGTAACGTCTTCCGCCTCGCCCAATGTTTGAGGTTCCAATTTGGAACTTCAAAAAATCCGCTTCCTCATCAGTCAGTTGAAAACAGAATTTTTCGGGAAACCGCTGCATATTTCGCTTTACGGCTTTGTTCAGATTTTTTGTTTCTACCTGATATAATTTAGCGAGGTCGCTATCCAGCATTACCTGTTTGCCTCGTATGGTATAAATCAGATTGCTGATTTCTTTGGGTACAATTGTTGGCTTATTTTCCATTGCGTTTATTGGATTTATTTTTCTCAAACTCAAAGGAGCTTTCGGCGTTCTCATTCAATACGATATAGGCATCGAATTTCTTTCCGGCTTTGCTTTTCATTCCCTTAATCAAAGGGCTTTTGCCATTATTGACGAGGCTTGTAATATCGGCTATGCTTAACTGCACCTCACAAACCCTACGAAATTGTACCCAATTACAATGTTCGTCAGGGCATTTGACAATCTTATCACGGATAATCAATTGTTGGCTTTTGCATTTCGGACAGGTCAGTTTAGGCAGGTTCTCATTGGCAAGGGAGCTTTGTAGCAATTCGTCAGTTATAGACTTTGCGTAGGTTTCCATTTCTCTTAAAAATACCCTCGCATCAACTTCGTTGTTTTCGATTTTCTGCAAAGCCAATTCCCATTCGGCAGTCATAGCCACGTTCGCAATTTTGCGGTCTTTGACTAATTCATATACCTGCAATCCCTTTTCAGTCGGGATTAAGGATTTCTTTTCCCGTTGGATGTAATTACGGGTAAATAGGGTTTCTATGATTGCCGCTCTTGTCGCAGGCGTACCTATACCGATATATTGCAGGGCTTTTCGTTCGTCCTCATTTTCGATTTCCTTTCCTGCATTTTCCATTGCCGACAATAGTCCGGCTTCTGTAAAAAGTACAGGCGGTTTTGTTTTCTTTTCCAAACAGGAGGCTTCTTTGATTTTCAATTCGTCGCCTTTTTTGAGTTCGGGCAAGTCCTGTATCGGTTCGGTGTCATCGTCCGAGAAACTGCCTTTTATGGAACGCCAGCCAGCCTCTAATATCTTACAGCCTTTCAGCGTAAAATCGTAGTGCGATACTTCTAACGCTATATCGGTAATCTCTTTTACGCAGGCTTGTGATATGGCTTCGAGCAGTCGAAAGGCAATCAGATTATACACTTTTGTTTCGTCCGCATTGAGTGCAGACGGAATTTTGTCGGTAATCAACAACCCGTGGTGGTCTGTTACACGCAAATCGTTTACAATTCGCTTATTGAAACGACCCCACTTCAATTTTGAAACAGCTTGCTTAAAATTTTCGTTGTCCTGTAACGCTCTTACAAGGTTGGGGATTTCTGCCCACATATCTTCCGGTATGTATTTACTTCCGGTACGGGGATAGGTAATAAATTTTTGTTCATACAGGCTTTGAGCGATATTGAGTGTTTGTTCGGCAGATAGGTTCAGCTTTTTGTTGGCTTCCTTTTGCAGTCCTGTGAGGTCAAACAATAAGGGCGGTTGCTCCGTGATATTCTTACTTTCCACAGATACAACCGTAGCCGTTCCGTGTCTTTGGATTGACCGCAAGGTATCTTCGGCTAACTTTTGTTCCTCCCATTTGGTTTTTGAGATACTTTTAAAGTCAATATCCTCTTTGCGGTGCAATAGCTGAATTTGCCAATACTTTTTAATGGAGAAACTCTTGTTTTCCAAATAGCGTTTGCAAATCAACGCCAACGTAGGCGTTTGCACTCTGCCCAGCGAGTAAATGCCATTGCCTGCGGAGATACTCAATGCTTGTGTGGCATTGATACCCACCAGCCAATCGGCACGGCTTCTGCCTTGTGCAGCCTGATACAAGCCGTCAAATGCTGCACCGTCTTTCAAGCTGTCAAATCCTTGCTTGATTGCTTTTTCGGTAAGCGAGCTTATCCAAAGCCGCTCAAAGGGTTTACGGCATTTCAGGTACTCGTAAATATATCTGAAAATCAACTCTCCCTCACGCCCTGCATCGGTAGCAACGATAATGCTTTCGCTTTTATGGAATAGTTCTTTGATGACTTTCAGTTGCTTTAATGCTCCTGTATCGGCTTGATAGCCTTTATCCTTTTTGACCTTGCGAACGGTCAATATAAACGGGTTCGGGAGGATGGGCAGAGAAGCCCTGTCAAACCCCAAAATCCCATAATCTTCAGGCATTCCCAAGCCAATTAAATGACCGAATGCCCACGTAACAAAATAGCCGTTGCCTGTTAGATAGCCGTCCTTTTTCTCGGAAGCTCCTAACAAGCTTGCTATTTCCCTTGCTACGCTTGGTTTTTCTGCAATAACTGTTTTCATAATTAACTCACTTTTCTACTTCTTGACTTTGCAGGGGCTTTTGGATTATTCTGTTGCTCCTGTTGCTTTTCATTCTTCGGTCTTTGTTGCCCCGATTTTAAAGGCTCTTTGAGATTTTTAGTTGCTTCGTTGGTTTTACCCTCTGAATTGACCGCAGTTTGTGTTTTGTGAGCTTCGGTAGGTTTAACACGCTCCTTGTATTGATTAGGAAACTCAAAATTGGTTTTACCCGTTTCTTTGTTGAAAGTGATATAGCCATTATAAGGCTGGTCTTTTTTATCTTTCAACTGAACATAGACCGTTTGCCCGTCTTTGAATTTGTTGTGTTGTTCGTCGGTCAGTTCAGTACCTCTGAAAACTCTCGGAGCTTCCTGTGGCTGGCTTTGCTGATTTGCTTGTCGGTTATTTTGGGATTGCTGACGATTATTTCCTCTATCAAATAGGTACTCTAAATAATTTTTGTCCGCATTGTACTGTACCGTTGCATCAAAGAGTTTTCCTTTTGTTGAAGTCATACCCTCAACGAATAGAGGTTTACCCTCCAATAAGGTTTGTTTTTGTTCCTCGTTAAACTTAACCCCTTTCAATTCATCGGGGATATTGATTAAAGAAGTTCGGAGGGCGATAAGCTCATTGGTAAGCCTGTCCACACTGATAATGGACGGTATAAGTTCGCCTGTCTTTGGGTGTACCAAATCAACTACTCGCCCCATATTACCCGTTTCGAGCAGGTTTTTTTTATCTTCATCGGTAAACTTATGATTGAAAAATTCTCTGTGTAGGTCTGGGGAATTGCGGACACCGTGTGCCATTACAACAACCTCGCCCTTTTCATCTTGCCGTAACTGTAAACGTGCTTGTGAACGGTGGGCTACCCCTCCAAAATTAGCGTCCATATAGACAAGTTCATTCGTTTTATACCCCCTTAATAAAGGGTCAAGCAGGTTTCGCTTTTCGAGGTATTCCTTTGTTATTCCAAAGTTGTTCAATGTTGCCCAATCAATCTGTTCCGACTTGAAACGGTACTCGTTTGTTTCCGGTGTTGTCTGTGTTGTTGCCATATCATCTTTATTTTCTTGTTTTTGTTCCTGTTTCGGGTCAGTCTTTACCTCGTGCTTTTTCATTTCCTTTTCGCCTTCCGGCGTAGGCTTATCTACCTGTTGTTGAAATTGCTTTGCTTTTTCGACTACATCGTCTGCACCCACTTTGAAGAATGCAAAAGGGGTTGGGTTTTTTAACTGTCGCCAAAAGTTGGAAAAGAAGTTGGTAATGAAATCTCCGTGTTTGTCCACACGTAGAAATTCGGATTGGTTATTTATAGTTGGGTCAACGGTTTCTAAATTTCCGTCTTTGTCAATACCCTTAACGGCTTGGATTTTCATTTTTTCCTTATCCAGCACTAACAGCACGTCCGAAAGTTGCTCAGGTACTTCCTGTGCAACTTGTTCGGGTGCTTTCTCTTGATTTAAAGTTTCTTCGCTCATAATCTGAAAATTTTAAAGTTCAATGCCGAAAGTAAAGGAAGTGGTTACTGCATAACCCAAAGTGGCACTCTAAGGCAGTCAAAGGCAGTGTTTGGCTACTTATTAAAACTTTCCCTAATAAACTGATGTATATCGGATAGCTTGTAATAGAGCTTTCCGCTTATGGTATAGTAAGGGAGCTTGCCAATGGAGCGATAACGTTGGAGGGAGCGGTTGCTGATTTTCAGCATTTGCAATAAATCCTGATTGTCGAGCAGTTCCTCGCCGTCTATGCTGTTGCGTTTTTTTTGTAAATCGTCGATATGGTTGCTCAACATATCCAGCCTGTCCATTATTCGCTCCATCCACGACAAAAATTCCATTCTATCAATATTCATAGCTATTACTTTCTAAGAGTTCATACTATTTCTTACCTGATTTCAGTTTTCTGCCTTTTTCGATATAGCTTTTGCCCTTTGCCATAAGCTCCTCAACATATTCGTCACTACTTTGTATGGCATTAGTATTAAGCAAATCCTTGATTGCTCCAATCGTATAGAAGTATTGCCCGTAGATTTTGGAGTAAGTTATTTCGCCTTTGGTACGCATACGCCACAACGTTTTTTCGCTGATATGCAGATATTGGCAGACTTCGTGATTGTTGAGCCACAAATCATCATAGCTTGTGTCGTCCAATCTTTTCAGGTAATCAGCAATGGCATTGATACGGCTGTTGAGCTGTTGCCACGCTTCTTCTTCAATAGTTATTATTTTCATTGCACAGTTTTTAAATGTTCACTATGCAAAACTCCTAAAGGTGGCAGTGTTTGTCCGCCAAGCCTCGCCAATTGGTTTGGCGGTTTTTTGAAAATTTTTGCAATTAGCAGAAATCCTTTATTTGATAAGTGTTTTAAAGGATTTGGAATGTTTTAAGTAAGGTAAATACCACCATTTGCCAATTGGTATATAGTTGGCAATAGATAAAATAAAAAGGCAGTACACTTTTGATGTACTGCCTTAAAAATAGAGTTGCATTAAATTCTAAAGGTCTTTATCCATATATTCTTCTAACGAAACTTTAAGTACGTCTAAGAACAACGTTCGTGAGCCACTTTTAGTTTTCATTCTATGGAATGTGTGATGTAAGTCGTTTAGTGTAATGCCAAACAGTATTTGAAACATAAGACTGATTTTTCTGACACTTATTTTACCGTGAGAAATTGCACCAGAGGCGTATAGAGCATAGATTAATTCTGTAAGTGCATTCTTTGTTTCCGTCCAAAAAATATCTTTGGAACGTTCAGGCTTTTGTGCAATTAAATCGGGGTTTTCCTCAGGATTTATTTTTGAAAGCAGATAAGTATAGAGTAATTCGTTGGCTATAATCCTTGCTGTCTTGTAATCGTAAAATGTAGAAAATTCAGGGTCAATTTCAAATACGATACTATTTAATCCGTCGTGATAGTTTATGTTTCCACGTTTGAAATAGGTGTGGTCACGGTCAGTACGCCCCGAACGGTAGTACCTGTAAAAGTCAGAGTTACAAATATGCTCAACGTATTCTCTTTTCAGACTTGCTAATTGGTTTGAAAAATAGCTGTAATACATCTTACCATTGCTGACGGGACAGGTCGTTTCAATCCGATAAATCTTGTTGTAATAAATTAGCTTTCCAAGAATTTGAGGTTTAATGTTTCGGAAGAATTTTATTTCTTCCTCATCATTTTTAAAGCCATTTTCAATAACTTGTTTCTTGACCGAAAATAGGAGGTCTTGAAGATACAAGGTCATTTGATAAGCCTCATCAATTATCCTTTCGCTTTGCGCTGAAATCTTATCCTCCTTATTATGTATCTCTAAAATAATTGTGTGTAAAGAATGTCCCATAGCTAATAATGTTTGTGATGATTGGTAAATTTCAAATTTTGATTATTCCTATTTTACACACAAAAGTCATTAGTATAAATGATAATCTAACCCAAGTTTAACCCACCTGTGGAAATTATTTTATAAAATTTTAGTATGAAGTAGCTTCAAATTTCCATTTAAACACACACAAAATTTAACTGATAAAGGGAGGACTAAGTCTAATGGATTTATTATATTTGCTACTGATTTACAAGGTAATCAAATGAAAGTGAGTGCAGATAGCACCATAACTAAATCGTTACCGATAAGGTTTTCAATTCTTGTAAACTATTCTTTTTGAAATACTTTCAACCTTATTAATCTTTTTCCTAAAAAAAACATCAAGCTTGATACCCCAACAATTTCCTAATTTGATAGAAAAACCTTTCAATTAGCCTTAAATCCTCGGTGACAATCTCGGCACTTCCTTTGAGCTCTCTGTCAAATGGCAACTTTTTCCCAAAAGAAGTCCGCAATCCTTTTGGAAGCAAAACGTCAACATAATAGTTCCCTTTATCATCTGGAGTAAGAGAAATGTTTTGGACCTTGCCTTCAACGATTCCATATTCTTGGTATCGGTAATTATCAAGCTTTACTAAAACCTTTTGATTTGGTTTAACTTTACCGGAATTCACTGATGGAATCAACATCCGACCAACAACTAATTCCTTATCATTGGGTAGAACAGACATCACAATATCACCGGGTTTTACAAATTGGTTCTCGCCCCAAAATTGTTGGAAACTAACTACTCCTTCAGTAGAAGAAATAATGAGATAATTTTGTTCCCATTGTCTCAGTGATTTTCTTAGCTGTTCAAATAATTGGAGCGTTTGGGAGCTGTATGTAATCTTATCTTTCTCAGTATTTATTGATGCACCGCTTTTGGTTTTATTTAGATTTGAAACCGCTTCCTGCATCTGTGACAATGTTATATTGATATTTTTCAAATTTTGTTCTGCCTGTAGAAATTTTGTTTTTTCATTTTCTAGTTCCATCGCGGCAATTACACCTTGATTGAACAATTCTTGGGAGCGCAAGTATTTTTTTTGGTAAGGTCAAATTTTGTAACTTCTAAGTTCCGCTGCTGTTGTAATGTAGCAATCCTTGCCCTGTATTCCCCAAGACTTTGGTTTGCTGCAATATTTTCAGGAGCATAGGGCTTAAGACGAGTAAAAAGTTTTTCATCCTGCAATGCTTTTGCAAAACTATTGTATTCTCCCTGTATTTCGCCAAGTTTGAAGGTTGATGCCTGTTGAGTAGGGAAGTAGAGAACTTGTGATGATGACATTGAATCAACTATATCTTTTAGAGCTAGAATATCCTTGTAATCAGCAGCTGACTGAAGCACCATCATGACTTGATTTTTATTTACAGACTGATGATCTTTCACTAAAATTTTTTCAATTTTAGAATTTGTTCTTGCTTCAAGTTTTTCAGGTGGATTTTTGGAAGTTACGACTATGGGGGCAGGTATAAACTCAGGATATTTAATTACATAACTCATCAAGAGAACCATCAGGAGAATGACGAAAATTACCGTGTTTCCCCATCGAATCATCCAATGTGGCGGCTGCGTGAGAATATCCTGCACGTTTTCTGAACGTAGTTCAAGATTGTCTAATATGTCTTTTTCCTTTTCCAATTTATTATTAAATTTTAAAATGTCCCAAATACGTCATAACAATATCCAAACTCTTTGTATTAACTGTGGAGCCATCATGAATACAATTATCTGTTGGAGCTATATAGTTGGTCCTTAAATCCTCCGTAGATTTTTTTTTTTAGCCATTTCATGAGTTTTTAAAAGGTTAATAAAAACAAAGTTACTAAAACGGCAAATGGGAAAAGCTACCGGAGGTTTAGTTCAACAGCTAAGTTCTTGTTGCGTGCGAATAACGAACAGTGATACCCTATTTAACGGAAGCTTCGGGAGTTTTTTTTCAGCATTATGGGTTTATCGGCGAAGGATTTTAGAGATTTACAGGGGATTTCTGAAAGAGTCTCTTTTTTGGGCGGTTTACCCGTTTTTAGTTAATTTTACAAAGTTACAGATTTAGGCGGTTGTTAAAGCTGCCGAAGCTTTAGTTCAGCGGATCTTTAAGTTATTAATTTCTTTAAAAAAATAGAAAAATCTATAATAAATCTGTTATTTCTCCAATTTATTTTTGGTTTTAAATTGGATCTATACTGTGGAAGAAGTGATGTAAGCAGGGAAGAACAGTCGATTTAAAAAAATCTATAAATGTAATTGTCCGGCAAATGAGTAAAAAAAACTTGGTTGATATCATAGAATTTTCAGAAGAGTTATCTGAACCAATTAAGACACTGAATTACGAGTGGCTTGAAAAATATTTTCGTATAGAAGAAGGTGATGTTGCATCACTTTCAGATCCCCAAAAGCATATCATAGACAAAGGCGGCCATATTTATTATGCTAAACTCAATGGTGAAATTGTTGGTACAGCCTCACTGTTAAAGAAAAGTGAAACGGTTTACGAATTAGGTAAATTGGCTGTCAGCGACAAAGCACAGGGACACGGTATTGGGACAATATTGATTGAACATTGCTTAAATATTGCCAAACAAAAACAAATAACGATACTTATTTTATACTCAAACACAACGTTGCAATCGGCTATTCATTTATTTAGAAAATATGGGTTTGAAGAAGTTGAACTTGAAAGTGGAGTTTACGAAAGAGCAAATATCAAAATGGAGAAACACTTTTAAACAGGAAAGAACAGCCGTTTTAGAAAAAAATTATAAAGAATCCAGCGGACTTTTTATCCTGGACTTTGAAAGGTCTGTCACATGCGTGTAGATTTGGGTGGTTTTAATGGAATTATGCCCAAGGAGCTCCTGAATAAAGCGGATATCGGTTCCTGTTTCCATTAAGTGAGTGGCAAAACTGTGGCGCAATCCGTGAATACCGACTTTCTTGCGAATGCCTGCCTTTTCCATCGCCTTCCTAAATACCGCCTGCGCAGACCGTACAGAATATGCCTCGCCTTCTTTACCCTCGAAAAGGTAAACCTTTGGGCGGTAGCTCAGGTAATATTCCCGCAATTCGGGCAGTAAGCTTTGGGGAAGTACGGCGATGCGGTCTTTTTTACCTTTCCCCTGTTCGATGCGCACCAGCATTTCCGCACTGTCGATATCGGAAAGTTTTAACGCTACCACTTCACTCACACGGAGCCCCATGCCGTAACACACTTTCAGAACAAGTGAATGTTTGAGATTTAGTGTGGCAGCTATTATTTTCTTGATTTCAGCTTTGCTGAGCATTTTGGGAAGCAGCAGCTTTTTCTTTGGGCGCGGAATGTCGAAAAACATTTTTTGGCGGTGGAGCACTTGCTCAAAATAAAACTTTACGGCATTCATGCGGCTGTGGATTTCGCTTTCCGAGAGTTTCAGTTTTTCGTGGCAGTAGAGGAAATAAGACCGCAAACGTTCGGGAGAAAGCTCCTGCACGGGATAACTTTTTAGGATGTAGAGCAACTGTGCAAATTCTATGCTGTAAGTGCGTAAGGTATTTTGACTGTACCGCTTCAGCAGGAGATGTTCCTGGAAACGCTGGAACTCCGGCAAATTGACAAGGTGAATTTTGGAGAGTACTGCCTTGCCGGTTATTTTCTCGGGCAGCCCAAAAAGTTTGCGGTAGTGCCTGTTATCGGTAACATACCATTTTTTTTGTGAGGCGGACCACCGTGCTTTTGTGTGTTCGCGCAGAAAGGAAATGAGCTGCCGGTCTTTTTCAAACTGCACCCAAATAACGTTGGAGCCGTTGTGAGTTCCGGAGGAAAACTGAAATCTTTTGTCTGAAAAATCCATACCACCACTGCGTATTTTTTATATATTAAAAAAAGCTAAAATCAGATGGCGTTGGATGTTATCCGCCGCCAATAATTTAAAATACGCAATCCAAATATAGCTATAAAATATTAATATACAAATACTTAATAAAGATTCAAAAAAAATTACGATTTTATGATGCTTGATTCATAAATATTCATATATTTGAGTGTTAGCTGCAAGGCTACACAACAACGCTAATAGACAAACATCCCTTGAAATAATAGGGAGCTGACCCGATTAAGGTGTCAGCCCCTACTAAAAAAAATCTACTCAACACCTAACTGTAATTTTGCAGAACTAAGATGAATTTCATCTTGTGTTTCTAAAGCAAAATATCCATAAGCTAGAGGTGCGGCAGCAGCTCGTTCAACTGCTTGTTCAAACAGTTTATCCCATACTTCTCCACCTTGTTTTTCGTATGCCGAAATTAAATTTTTCAGACTTTCTTCACCGAAAACAGTAACGTGACCTGAAAAATCTTGTGCTATATCGCTGACTTGTGCAGTTGACCAATCAATAATTCCACAAACTTCTCCATTATGATGAGTAAGTGTATGACCTGCATACAAATCACCGTGAATGAATTTTGTAAAATTCGGCCATAAGGCATCATTATCCAGCCATTTTTGGTACCGAAGTTCTAATTCGGCATTTATCCCTAATTCAGATTTCACCAAAATCAATCTTTCAGAAATCTCATTTCTAACCTGTTCAGGTGTCAAAACTTTTAGATTATTACGAAGTACTTCTTCCGTAGGAATTGAATGAAGTTCTATAAGTGCTTTCGCTAATGATGGTATATAAAGGTCGTTTTCTTTAGACATATTCCAGGTTACTTCATAAGTCTCCGCATCATAAGTAAGTGCAGGTTTTCCATCGAGCAAAGGATAGGCTACCAGTTTTTCATTAGCTATACGCCAATCAGGAACTTGAACCGAAAGGTATTTCGACACCAATTGAAGAATGCGTTTCTCATTCGCAATCTGTTCGCCTAAGGTTGTTCTTCTTGGAATACGCAACAACCACTTTGTGCCATCCCTATCTGTAGCGAAACCAACCTTAAAATCAATTCCCATTTCATTAAAACTCATTTCATCCGAAAGAATTAACCCATTTCTTTCCGCTAATTTTTGAATATCTCTATTTTTCATTTTTTTAAATATTTTTGATTTTACCTAATTGCATTAAGTTGCGAGTGCTAAACGAAAGAATACCCACAAGGATTGCCAAACAACCGCTTATGATAAACGTAATGTTTACACCAATAACTTCTGCAATCAGGCCTGTGAATAATAAACCGATTACACTTGGCAAAACTGCCAAACTATAATAAAGTGAAAATACACGTCCTAATTTTTCAGGACTTACCTCTGTTTGTACAATTGCTGTAAAACAGCCATTGAAAACAGACAGGCTGATACCGCCAATGGCTGTTACCATCACAAATCCTACAAACCAACTTGCAGGTAATACACCACTCAAAATAAATGTAAGTCCCAATAATACATACATAACATTGACTGCGACTACTTTTGAGCCTTTCAATTTGAAAATACTCAGGATGACACCGCCAATAAGCATACCTCCGCCCCAAACCACTTCTACAATTCCTATCTCCCATTTTCCTCCTGCAAAATGCCCTGTTGTGAGCAACGGAAACATAATGGCAGCTGGCATTATAACAAAGGTTATCGCCATTGCATAAAGAAAAAGATAACGCAAACCTTTGTTTTTTGAAACAGTCTGAAACCCTTCCGAAAATTCTGTAGCAATAGAATGTGCAGACGATTTTGACTTCGCAACCACATTGGGAATTTTCACCATCACGAGTGAAAGAATAGCCAGCAATGCTCCAATCAAATCCAAGTACAATACTTTTGAAATAGGAAGATAAGCAATGGCTAATGTGCCAATGGCAGGACCACCAATACTGCAAACCGAATGTAACACCTGATTAATTCCTGCTACCTTTATCAATTCATTTTGGGGTACAATCAGCGGAGCAATTGCCTGTAGTGCCGGAGCGTGAAAAGCATTACCAACAGAGCGTAAACCCAATAAAATGTATATCCATATAAGATTAACATTTTCATTTTGTAAAATGACGAGTAACAAAAGGGCACAGAGAGCTATAAAAGCATCCGAAAAAATCATTACATATTTACGATTGAGACGGTCAACATATACACCTGCTATTAAGCCTATCAATGCTTGAGGCAACATAGCTGCTATTCCTGCGTAGGCTAAAACTTCGGCTGACTTGTACTCCAGACTAAGCCATATAACAATAGCAAACTGAACAGCATAACTTGTAAGCATTGAAGCAAACTGTCCAGCCCATATAAACATATAGGTCTTAAACCATTTACGGTTTTCCATAAAAACTTGATTAAATTATACAACAAAATAATTGTAGCATAATACTAATAGAGTACTATACCATAAAAGTGGGTTTTGAAGAGAATTACCCTAATAATTATTTAATCCAAGGCTTTGCCACGTGTTGTATACTTTTTGGAAGTGAAGCCACAAAAGTACAAATTATTATCTCAAAAAATAAGCTATTTTAGCAAAATTAAGCCCAGCAGCTAACAAGGGTTTTGCAATAGTGGGGCGAAACTGCAAAGTTCAACTGTTGTTCTTCGGTTCAACTTTTGTGCAAAATTGAAGATTTGTGCTTCGATTGCCCCACCATCGCAAAGCCCCAAAACGTTATGTGCAAGCGTATTGCGAAACCGCATAAAAACACGGAAAAATGAAAGAAGAAACGAATGAAATTATTCAAAAAATAAATAGCAACTCAATATTATTTTTTGATTTAGATGGCACTTTGATAGAAACAGATTACGCAAATTATTTATCTTATAAAGATGCTATTAAAAAAATTAAAGACATAGAAATTACTTTTAACGAAAATAAGAGATTTGACCGAAGTTGTTTATTTCAAGCAATTCCAAATTTATCAAACCTTGATGCTGAATTGATAATAAAATTAAAGGAAGAAAATTATCCTGAAAACTTATCGTTCACTAAATTAAATAGTATTCCTTTTGAGATATTAAAGAAATATTGTAAAACTAACACTACAGTTTTAGTAACAAATTGCCGAAAAGAAAGGGCTAAAATTACTCTTGAATATCATAATGTTTTGGATTGCTTTTCACACTTTTTCTATGGAACATTTCGTGATGAGAAAAAAATAAATAAATTTCAAACTACAATTGAAAATTTGAATATCTCACCAAAATCAGTAATTGTTTTTGAAAATGAGGAAAATGAAATCATTGATGCAATTTCTGTGGGAATACCAAAAGAAAATATAATATCTTTGTAATATGAACAGTTTTACAATTTTACCGAGTAAAGATTTTAGAACGGGTAAATTCTTTTTAGATAGAAGTATAGATGCCTTTTATCACACGGATTTTGGAGGTTTTCAACTTCCAAATAATCCAAATTATCTTTATAAATTCAAAAACGACCCACATCACAATTGGTCAGATTACAGACTGCAGGAAGCACAACAAGAATTGATGCAAGTGTTATTGTTAGATTTGCCTCAAATCAATATAAATATTAAGAAAACGCCCTTAACTGTTTGTGTTGTACCGAGGTCAAAAGCCGATAAGAATTATAATGCAAATCAATTATTATTCAAGGCAACAATAAAAAATGCTGTAAATAGATTAGGAAGCAACTATATTGATGGTACAGATTTTATTATAAGACATACGAATACTAAAACAACTCATTTACGAAAACCAATGGAAGGCTTTAATAATGACGGAGCCGAACCTTATGCAGGAATAAGTTTAGATACATGCAATTTTTCAAATCAAATTGCAGGAAAAGATATTTTATTAATTGACGACATTTACACAAAAACAGTGAATATAGATGAAGACATGATTCAAGCACTAATCAATCTTGGTGCTAATTCTGTTACATTTTATGCAATTGGAAATACAATTCAACAAAATATAAACTTATGAAATATACTGATAACGCATTAAATATACTTACTGCAAAAAGCTTTAAAGGAATTGGTAGAGCTTGGATTGTGAAAAATTTAAAAGGGAATGAATCTGTTAATGAAATAATTTCTTTATTAAACAATAACTCCAAACAAGAATCGCTAATATCTTTTGATGATTTTGAGTATAGCAAAAATAAGATTGTAAATAAACTAGATTTATTAGAAGATTGCTGTGATGGATTAACTGCGATTGGAGATAATAATTTCCCAAAATATCGTGGAAATGTTAAAGAAAGCGAACAACCAATATATTTATTTTACAAAGGAAATCTTGAGTTATTAAAATTAGATAATCCTAATATTTCTGTAATTGGACTTCTTAATCCTGATGAAGCGATTGAAAAAAGAGAAAGAAAAATAGTTTCTGAAATCGTAAAAAAAGGCGTTACGATTGTAAGTGGTTTAGCGTTAGGATGCGATAGTATAGCACATATAGAAGCATTAAATGGAGGAAAAACAGTTGCAATCTTACCAAGTGCTTTAAATAACATTATGCCTGCAAAAAATAGAGGTCTTGCTTTTGAAATAGTTGAAGAAGGAGGATTACTAATAACAGAATATTTTGAAGAACATAAATCTTCAATGGAATTAAGTAGTCGTTATAAGGAAAGAGATAGATTACAAGCATTATTTTGTGATGTAATTATTTTAGCAGCAAGTTACGCACAAGATACTGCAAATAGATGGAATTTACACGGACAAAAATTAGACAGCGGAGCAAGATTAGCAATGGAATTTGCAAAAGAATATGAAATTCCACGAGCGGTTATGTATGACGAAAATACGGACCTCAATAATCCGATGTTTGATTTGAATAGACAATTAATCAATGAAAAGAAAAATATTACAATTCTAACACAAAAGAATTTAGACATATTAATTAATCAAACAATGAAAAAAATTGACAACTTATATGTTCAAGCAAATCTTTTTGACTGAAAAAAAAAAACGCCTGCACATAACATGGGTAACTGTTGCACAACTCCTTTTTTTTAGAAAATAGTTTTCAAAAACATGAAATTTTGACCTCTTTAGAAGCAATTTTAGAGAGGTTTTTTTTTAGTTGTAGTTCAAAATTCTAGAATTTGAATAGCTTAAAATCGAGTTTTTATAGACTGAAAAGGCGCGTTTTGAAAAAGCAAAGTTCTTCCCTTGTTTTAGAGATAGAACTTGGGCTAAAATACTTGGTTTTTTAATGGTAAAACGCATGTATTTCTTCAAGTTGTAGGTTAAACTTGCCATCAGTACATGTTTGTTTGCGTTTTTGATGCCTCGAGTGTTGACTCGTTTCATGTTGGTAAAGTTGATCAACGTTCCAATGACGGGTTCTACCGTTTTGCTTCGCACTCTAACCATTTTCTTGGCATATTTCTCGTTTTGGGTGAGTTTTTGATGCATACGGTCGTAATGTTCTTTGTGGATGCTGTCGTCTAGCTTTTTAAACTTGGTGCTTTTGCCACAGCATTGTTCTCTTAGTGGACAGTTTTTGCAATCTGTTTCACTGCTTCGGTACGTTCGTTTGGTGTAGCCTTTACTATCCATTTTTTCGCCTTTGAAAAGCAGTTTAGCTTGCTTACCTTCGGGTTTTGTGCATTGATAATAGTTTTCTTCTTTGTGGTAAGTAAAACCTTCTCGCTCTGATTTGTATTGTCCGAAGTTAGGGATGTAGGCGTTGATGTTTTTTTCGTGCAAATACGCCAATGCTTCGCCACTGCTGTAACCACCATCGGCTAAAAGTTCTTGTAATTCTATTCCGTTTTCCTTTAGGTTTTCTTCTGTGAGTTCTACAATTTGTTCTAAACACTGACTGTCGCGTTTATCCGCAAAATCTGAACACGCTCCTGTAATGACATGGTGCGCATCGTCAACTGCGATTTGTCCAAAATAATTTAATTGTCGCGCTTTGCCGGGTTTTACACTCACTCTAGCATCGCTATCTGTGGGAGAATAATGGGTGTGATTAGATAGGTATTTGGGACGGATGAGATTGCCGTTTTCATCTATCTGTCTACTATTGCTATTTGCTGGCATTCCTTTATACGCTTCTGCTTTCCAATCATGGTGGCGTTCAACGAGTTTCTTGCGGGTGGTAGTTACTTTGTATTCGCTGTTTTCTTCTAGTTCGTTTACAAAAGCACTGGCGTCTTCTAAAACTTCTTTCTCTACCAAGCTATCCATAGAAGCATTAGCTTTGATGAAAACGCTGTCCACCGCTTGTCGTTTACCACGAACCATATTTTTAGAAACGCACATTCTCAAGACTTCTTTAAACAAGTTTAAAAAGACTTCTTCGCCATACAAACCGCGAGTTCGGCTAATGGTACTGTGCCAAGGAAGCTGCTCATGTACATCATAACCTAAAAACAATCTTATCGACAAGCTATCACTACAAAAAGCTATCAACTGTCTATCTGAATTGATATTGTTTAAATATCCCACCAATAATATCTTAAAGAAAACAACAGGATCTATACTCTCCTGTCCTTCCTTACCATAATACTTTTGAGTTGCTTTATAAATGAAATCTAAATTGAGTTCGGATAACATTTTTCTATAAAAATTATCCTCTGGAACTAGGTCTAATAAATTGACCGAAACAAATAATTGTGGTGTAAAACTCTTCTTTCCTTGCATACATCAATTTACGAAATATCCCGTTTTTATACAAGTTTATTTGTATATTTGAGTTGTGCAACAAGCACATGGGTTTGGCAAAAGCGGGGCGGAGAGTTATCATTTAGAAGACTTCAGCACTTTTCGCCGCAAAAAACCTTTTCGTTTTTTTATTTTTTGTAATTTTGAAAAAACGAAAATGGTTTTTGCTCGGTTCGGGTTTAGTTGGAATTTCCCTCTTTCTTATCCCCGCCTTCGCCAAGCCCTTTTCCGTTATGTGCAATGCTATCAAAACAGCGTCATAGAAAGAAAATTTTTATTATATTGCCAAAAAAATTAAAAAAATGAATGGAAAAATAAGATTGAAATTAAATGATAAATCTTCCTTTTTTCTTATTGCTGTTAATATATTCAACTTTGAGAAACCAGAAATTAAACTAAACTTAAAATAAAATAACCTTCAAAAAAAATAAAAAATGGATTTAAAAAAAGTATTTTTATATGTTGCTTGTTTTGTTCTTTTGATAAAAGGCGGAAAAACTATTTGGGAATTAATAAATTTTAATCAGATTATGGAATTAAACGACGTAGCAAATTCAACTGCCTACAAAATTGGCTTTGTTGTGGGAATGCTAGTCGAAGTAGTAGTGTTTTTTGGTCTTATTAAAATCATTTACGATTATTTTTTGAAAGAAAAAGAAATGACCTCAAATACTATAAATTAAAAAGCACTGCACATAACATTGTATTTGCAAAAGGCGGGGTTGAATATATAATAGAAAAACCCGATGCATTTAGTCGCAACTTGCTTTTCATATTACAATTTTTTGTAGATTAGTAATCTGAAAAAGCAATTTGCTTCGTTCGGTCGAAATTGAACTTTCAGTTAAATTTAGCCCGCCCTTCGCAAATACTTTTTCCGTTGTACGACATAGTAAAACCGAACCAAACAAAATGAAAGTCAGAGAAGAAAAGTTAAGAACAATTATAGAATGGTCGGAGAAAAACGAAGATGTAAGAGTTCTTCTTCTGACAAGTTCACTTGTAAATCCTTTAGCACTTGTTGACGAATTTAGTGATTTAGACATTGAATTTGTTTTTGAGGATAATACAAATTACATTTCAGACAAAAGCTGGACGCTTAAATTCGGAAATCCAATTGCTATGATTGAAGAAGACGAAAGTTGTTTTAACCATAAACACGCAATGAAAATGCTACTTTATGAAGACGGTGTGAAAGTAGATTTTAAACTTTACAGCAAATCAAAATTTATAAAGGAAACGCAAGAGAAAGAATTACCAGAAGATTGGGATATTGGTTATAAAATTTTAATTGATAAAGATGGTATTACAAAGCAAATGCTGAAACCAACTTATCAAATTTCCATTATCAAAAAACCGTCTGAAAAAGAGTTTCAAAATCTAATAAACGATTTTTGGTGGGACACAACTTACGTGGCAAAGTGTCTTGTGAGAGATGAAATATTCTATGCGAAATTTATGTCGGAAACCGTTATTCGCACAGAATATTTAATTCCTTTAATTGAATGGCACATTGCAAGTGAACACAATTGGAACATAACGACCAATAAATATGGACGACTTTTCAAAAAGTATCTTAACCAGGAAATGTGGGCTAAAACAGAACAAACATTTTCAGGGAGCGATATAAAGGAAAATTGGACTGCTCTATTTTCAATGACTGATTTAGTTTCAGAAATAGGAACTGAATTGTCAAAAAAATTAGAGTACAAATACCCGGATAAATTAGAAAATGACATACGAAAATATTTAGCTGGACTAAAACCCAAAACATAACTACGTCGTACAACATCGTATTGGCAATAGGCGGGCTGAACGGCTTCGTATCAACGGAAGTGCAAAATTCAACTTCTGTTCTTCGATTAAAGTTCAGTGCTAAAAATCCCGCCCATCGCCAATACGCGGCACGTTAGCGGTAATTTTACCAAACAGAATGTTGAACATAAAAAAATATAATCCGATGAAGCTATAAGTAACTGTCCAAAATATATAAACTTAAACCTTTTCATTGCTTTCAAAAAGTAATGGAATATTCTATTATTAACTTTTAAAAATTAGAAAAAATGACACAGTTACAAATGATTAACAAAACAAAATCTATAGCTCAACAAGACGAAAATATTTCCGCTGTTTTTATGTATGGTTCATTTACCAAAAACGAAGGAGACAAATATTCTGACATCGAATTTTACATCTTTGTAAAAAATAAAGAAAATTTCTCAGCAGAAAAATGGGTAAATCAAATTCATCCTGTGGCTTTATATTTTATAAATGAATATGGAACCGAAGTTGCTATTTTTGAGAATTTGGTCAGAGGAGAATTTCATTTTTTAAAAACAGAGGAAATTGAAATTATCAAATCTTGGGACGGAATAGTTACATTTAGCGATTTTGACCAAATGAACCTAATCGACAAAGACGGACATTTAACGAAAACGCTTAATCAAATCAAAACGAAATCGCCCGAAAGAATAACAAATGAAAATATTTTGTGGTTAAGCCAATCATTACTGAATGTTGTACTGACAACAAGCAACTTGATTAAACGAGAAGAATTTGCTCACGCTCATCACAGTTTATCAAATGTGCAGAAATACTTGCTTTGGCTTATAAGAGCAAGAACAAGCAAAACGCAACATTGGGAAAGTCCGACTAAAAGTCTCGAAAAGGACATTGACACGATTTGGTATTCAGAGTATAAAAAAGTAACATCAGATTTAAATCCCAAAAACATCGTTTTGGCTTTTGAGAACTCATTAAATTTATCGGAAAAACTATTTGATGAACTAAATATTGAACCCAAACTGAAAGAAATCCTACACAAAATAAGATAAAAAAACTACCGCCAACATCGGTTTTGCAAAAGAGCGGGTTAAGTGGTTAATTCAAGGTTTGTGCATTTAATCCGCAAAACCATTTTTTATTTGCTTTTAAAATGTAAATTAGCAAATAGAAAAAATGGTTTTGCTTAAGTTAGTTCAAAATTGAAAGTTTAGTCTTTCTAATCCGCTCCTTCGCAAAGCCGCAAAACGTTAGCGGTAATTTTACCGAGCCAATCGTGTATAAAGGAACACTAACGAATAAATAAATAAATGAAAATAATTAGACGACATTGGTATAATATTTGAAATTCTCTTGCAACAGCAGTTTAACAAAATAGCGACCCCGAAAAGTTTTACGAGTAGGATAATATAAATTTTTAAAAAAAATGAAAAAGCAGATTTTAATCATTACATCATTATCAGTAGGATTAATACTAAGCTCTTGTAATCAACAAACAAAACAAGAGGAAAAAGAAGAAACTAAAACTGAAACAACAGCATCTTCGCCAAATGAAATCGCCAACCAATCACTAACCGACAAACAAGGGAACAAACTTGATATGGTTTTTGATAATGCAAAAGATGTTGTAACTATTTCATTTAATGGTGAATCATCAGAACTTGCAAGTCAAAAACCTGCATCAGGAATTTGGTACAAAAACGACCATTACGAATTAAGTGGAAAAGGGAACGACATCCAACTCTTGAAAGATGACAAAGTAATTTTTGAACATCAAGACGATAAAGTCGAAATAGTTGCGAAGAATGACAAAGGAGATGTATTGAATTTGACGTTCAATAACACGGAAGGAACTGTAAAAGCGTATCTTAACGGAGGGGAACAAATTGATCTTGTAGAACAAAAATCTGCTTCGGGTATTTGGTATAAAAATGAGACCTATGAACTTTCAGGGAAAGGCGACAAATACCAACTAAAAAAGAGCGGAAAAACAGTATTTGAAAATTAAAACTACCGCTAACAAGGTATTGCCAAAAGCGGGGCTGAATGTTCAATACTCAACTTTTGTACCACAATTCCGCAAAAACCATTTTTTATTTGCTTCGAAAAATGTAAATTAGCAAACAAAAAAATGGTTTTGCTAACTGCGGTGCTGAACTCAACATTTGTTCCTTGATTTCCCCGCCTTCGGCAATACCCAAACCGTTAGCGGGCATTGTAAAGGACTACCTCTAAAAAAGAAAACTGAGAAATGTATGAACTTAGAATTGCAAATACTACAATCTGACAATATTAAAGAGTTCAAGGACTTAATAGTTATTTTTGAAAATGTATTTGAAATGAAAAATTTCAATTTGCCAAGTGAATTGCACTTACAGAAACTATTAAACCAAGAAACCTTTTATGTAGTTACGGCTAGGGCAAACAACAAAGTTATAGGTGGGCTGACAGTTTATGTGCTTGACCAGTACTATTCAGATAAACCATTAGCCTATATATATGACCTTGCAGTATTGACGAATTACCAAAGAAAAGGCGTGGGGCGAAAGTTAATAGCGTTTACAAATCAATATTTCAAAGAAAAGGGATTTGAAGAAGTTTTTGTGCAAGCAGATGAAGTTGACAATTATGCTCTTGATTTCTACCGTCTTACAAATCCGACAGAAGAAGAGAAAGTGCGACATTTCTATTACAAATTAACTCTTGACAGTGAAAAGTAAACAAGAACAACGACCCGCTAACACGGGTTTTGCGTCAGGCGGGGTGACGTATCACTTGGAGCTTTGTGCTTCTATTCAAGTTCAGTGCAGGTTGACAGTTTTGTGCTCCGAAACCCGCCCGAACGCAAAGCCCGAAAACGTTAAGCGAAAGACGTTCTAGCAACACTTAAATTTTTATTTGGCATATTATTTGAACAAAACCAAGATGGAAACCAAATTATGATTGATATTTTGAACTATTATAAGGAGTGAGCGTTTTGAAGTTAAGTATATTGGTTGCGTTGATTATTACTTCAATTATTCTCGCTTCAGTTGGAATCATATCAGTATATAGACCAAAGATAATCGGAACAGAATTTGTTTGGAATAAATCTAGCAGATTCTATGTGCTGAAGCCTATTGAGCCAACGAATAACTACTATCTCCGCTATATAAAGATAATCGGAGTCGGATTTATATTATCAGGTTTGATATTATTGATGATTTCAATAATCTATTTCTTTAATCCGTCTATACTAGAAATAACATGATTAAGATATAAAAAGGCTTCATATTTATAAGAGATCAGTACAAAGGTGGACGACAAAATGATAATACAGATGAATAAGGAAACTGTTGAAATAGTAAGCAAACTGGCAAATAAATTATGGTCAGAAGCTGACTATAATGATTTGTATGAGGATTTCCAAGAGATTATTGATAAAAATGATGAGATTTGCTTATTAATATATGAAAATGGAATTCCAGTTGGATTTATACATGCTTCAACGAGATATGATTATGTTGAGGGAAGCCAAGGTTCTCCTGTCGGATATATTGAAGGAATATATGTTGAAGACAACCATAGAAGAAAAGGGTATTCAAAAAGATTGGTAAAAGAAGTTGAAAAATGGGCAAAAAATAAAGGCTATTCCGAACTGGCATCAGATTGTGAACTGGAAAATGAGGACAGTATTGCATTCCATAAAGGTGTAGAATTTGCAGAAGCAAACCGGATAGTATGCTTTATTAAGGAAATATAGACAGCGGCGTTAAGGCGGGAACGTCCTTCGCTTAACTTCGAACTTACGCCATTGCCTAGTTGTCACGCCTTTTGCGGTGGAACTTTGCAAAAGTCCCGCCAAGTCCATTCCTTCGGAACTGGACAGGCAACGGCGTAAGTTCGCCTCTCGTTACCTGCAAGCATAAAAAACCAAACCGTAAATTCAAGAAACTAATGAAATCAAAAAGTTTATTTTCTTTTATTGTAACACTTTTCCTTATTTATGGATGTTCGTCTAACAGACAAGCAGATGGAAAATCAAATATTTTGGCTAAGAACGACATAAATATACGGGGCGACTTCCAAAATTATTTTGACAGTTGCGGAGTTGAAGGCACAATTGCTATTTATGACATTAGAAATGATAAATGGATTGTATCGGACACAGTTGGATTAGAAATTGAAACGCTTCCAGCATCTACATTCAAGATTATAAATTTATTGATTGCTCTTGAAACTAATACTATCAAAGATGAAAACGAAATAATAAAATGGGTTGGTAGTACAGATACAGTTAAGTATGGTTATAGACCCGAAATTTATCACGATATGCCAGTCAAAGAAGCCTTTGAATTATCAGCAGGTTGGGTTTTTGTAGAACTTGCAAAGAAAATCGGAAAAGATACCTATAGAAAACACCTCGCAGAGAGCAAGTATGGAAACAATAATTTATCCCAAACTGAAGCCGATTTTTGGAATTTTGGAGACTTTGCAATTTCGCCTAAAAATCAGGTCGAATTTGTAAAATCTTTTTATGAAGAAAAATTACCCTTTTCTAAGCGAAATATTGACATTGTTAAAAACGTAATGATTACGGAACAAAATGAAGAATATACTATAAGGGCTAAGACAGGTTGGACAAGGGAAAATAACATCAATACAGGTTGGTGGACAGGGTACATTGAGACCAAAAATGGGACTTATATTTTTGCAACAAGACTTTTACAAGACAGAAAAATGAAAAGGTCTGATTTCGGAAGTTGCAGAAAAGAAATTACCAAAAAAGTATTTAAAGACTTGAATATAATTTAAAAGAATGCCAGCAGGTAACAGGCGTTTGGCTCAATGGCGGGTGACGTGGTTAATTGAACATTCTACCTCGCATCAACTTTTGTGGTGTATTGACAGTTTTGTGCTCCAAAATCCGCCACTGCGCCAAGCGCCAAACCGTTGTTAGCAATCCGCTGCGCTCCTTGCTAACAATGGCTCGGCGACTTACGTCGCTTGCCGTAAGCCGCCGCTTCGCGGACTGCTTACAACAAGCGACTTGGCTAAATAGCTCCGCTTTTGTATCTTCGATACAGCTTCGCTACTTCGCCAATTCGCCGAGCCATTATGGGCCATTTTTGAATGACAATGCGAATAGATACAGACAAACAAATGAATTTACTTAGTGATAAGAACGTTGCAATAATTGGTGGTGGACCCGTTGGACTGACTATGGCAAAATTATTACAGCAAAACGGCATAGACGTTTCAGTTTACGAAAGAGACAACGACCGAGAGGCAAGAATTTTTGGTGGAACCCTTGACCTACACAAAGGTTCAGGTCAGGAAGCAATGAAAAAAGCGGGATCGTTACAAGGATGGCGGTATGATTTTGCGGGCTGATTTGGTAAAAAGTAGCGAGGCAGTCAACATTGAACACGTGACACATACCTTCACTTGGGTTTATCCGCGTCAAGAAGCTGCAGTGAAACCATTTTATATTCTACCGGAGTTTGATTATGGCATCCATCGTCCGGATTTTTTCACCCCTGAGGTACAAACCAAAAGCAACTTGTTTTACACCGATTCAAGAGCACTTTTTCAAAGTCATTCGAAAGGATCTGTTGAATATAAGGTAGATGCTGATTCCACGGTTGTGACTCATTACAAATTGCTTTTGTCAGGGTATTATGCCCAAGAGTATTCAGAAGGGATACTTCGCAATCCAATTAATTTCTCAAAAAAATTCACCCCAACGATCCACAAGGTGGTGGCTCCGGATGGAACCTATCATTGGGTAATTGGTTATTTTCTCACGGAAGAAGAGGCCAGGGGAACACAGGTTCACGATGCAGTAATTCCAAATCCCCGCATGGTGTTCATTTCACCTACAATTTACAAAGTACTTCCATGAAAGTAGCATTGATTGTTGCTGTTGATCAGCAATTCGGTATTGGAAAGAACAATGATTTGATGTGGCATTTGCCTGCAGATATGAAATTTTTCAAAGAAACAACCACGGGACATATTGTGGTTACAGGTAGAAAAAACTACGATTCCATTCCGGAACGTTTTCGGCCGTTGCCCAACCGCGAGAATGCGGTCTTAACACGCAATACCGAATATCATGCTCCTGGAGCAGTTGTTTTTTCTTCCTTGGAATCCTGTTTGGATCATTATAAAAATGAAGTGGAACGAACCGTTTTCATAATTGGAGGCGGACAAATTTACCGAGAAGCTTTAGCGCTTGATTGTGTTCAAGAGATGTTTATTACCCATGTGCAGGGCGAATTTGGTGCAGATACCTTCTTCCCGAAATTCGAAGCTGTCGCTTGGAATGTTGAAACGGTAGCAACCCAAGCAGTGGATGAGAAAAATGCCTATGCGTTTGAAGTGAAAAGGTATTGGAGGTAACGTGATTACTTGATGAGAAATAAGAAATCATTGTCTACCTACTTTCGTTATATTTGATCAAATAAAGAAACAAACCTGCACAAAAACATCAAGTATTATGCTGTTTTGTACAGAAAAGCCGTATCAATAAATAAGTTATGTGTAATTTTAGCCGCAAACGCAGTTAAAACAAAAAGGCTCCGAATTTCGGAACCTTCTTTTTATCATTTCATTTTTCTAAAAAACTTGTACAACAAATCGATTTTATTTGAACAAAGAATTGGCATTGCTTCAAAAAGGGTTTCTTCATCCCATTCCCACCATTTCATTTCCTGCAATTTTTGGATGTCATCATCACTAAATCTCTTTTTTATCAATTTGGCTGGATTTCCCCCTACAATTGAATAAGGTTCAACATCTTTTGTAACCAAAGCACGACTGCCAATAACAGCTCCATCTCCTATCTGAACTCCTGGCATTATCATAGCTTCACTACCAATCCAAACATCATTCCCAACAACTGTATCTCCTGCTTTTTGAAATCCATCTTGGCTTTTACTGAAAACATCAAATTCAGACATATAAAAAAATGGAAAACTGGAAATCCAATCATATTTATGACCTTGATTACCTGCCATTATGAAACTTGCACCGCTCCCTATTGAACAATAAGAACCGATAATTAGTTTATCGACATCATTCCTGTCCGGAAACAGATAACGAGCACAATCGTCAAATGAATGACCGTGATAATAACCAGAATAATAAGAATATTTACCCGAAATTATATTGGGATTAGTTATGTGGTCTTTGATTATTTTTCCTTTAAAAGGACTTTCGAAGTAATTTTTCATTATTTAACATATTTAATTTACAATAAGAGACAATAAGGAAACGAAGAATAATACTAAACTATTCTCTTCCTATACGTTGCGTAAAGTAAATTTGCTAATCTGATAATTTCATCTGACAAAGATACTAAAAAACTACACATAAAGGGTTGGTTAAGCGAAATTTTCCGTATATTCGTTTCGTTAAAACAGATGTTAGCGGGCATTGTGAAAGATACCAGCATAACAGTTAAACATTGATAAATGAAAAAAAAACTACTTTGGATATTAATTTTAGGACTGATAATAATCAGTTGCAAACAAAGGAAAACAGAAATGAAAGAGAAAATAATTAAAACAAACGGCATTGAACTCTGTACGGATAGTTTTGGAAATAAGAAAAATCCAGCAATCCTTTTGGTAGCAGGTGCAACCGTATCAATGCTGTATTGGGACACTGAATTTTGCCAACAATTATCTGAAAAAGGATTTTTTGTTATTCGTTACGACAACAGAGATGTAGGAAAATCCACTAATTATGAACCAGGTTCTACTCCATACGATATTGTTGACTTAACTAATGACGCTATTTCAATATTGGATGGCTACAAGATTGACAAAGCACATTTTGTGGGGATTTCTTTGGGCGGACTAATTTCTCAAATAGCATCAATAAAGTTTGCCGACAGAGTTAACTCCTTAACTCTTATGTCATCAGGCCCTTGGGGAGACTCAGACCCAACTATACCTGAAATGGACACGAGTATTTTAGATTTCCATAGTAAAGCAGGTACAGTCAATTGGACAAATGAAGACAGTGTGGTAAACTATTTAATTCAGGGTGCAGAATTAATGAGTGGCAAGAAACAATTTGACAAACAAAGAAGTGAAAAACTGATAAGAGCTGAGTTCAATAGAGCCAACAATTATATAAGTATGTTCAATCACGCTGCATTGCAAGGTGGTGAAGAATATTGGAACAGATTAAACGAAATCAAACAACCCACCTTAATTATCCACGGAACAGACGACAAAATTTGGCATTATAAGAATGCAGGTTTTTTACTAGAAAAAATAAAAGGTTCAAATCTAATCACCCTTGAAGGTACAGGACACGAATTACACGTTGATGATTGGAAATCAATAATTGATGGAATAGAAAAACACATAAATGACTGATAAACAAAAACAACGCCCCGCGTGGGCCTATACGCTGCCGGCAGCACTGCTGCTGATGGCTCCTTTCGACATCCTCGCTTCACTGGCGATGGATATTTATCTCCCTGTCGTTCCAGCGATGCCCGGCATCCTGAACACGACGCCCGCTATGATCCAACTCACGTTGAGCCTCTATATGGTGATGCTCGGCGTGGGCCAGGTGATTTTTGGTCCGCTCTCAGACAGAATCGGGCGACGGCCAATTCTACTTGCGGGCGCAACGGCTTTCGTCATTGCGTCTCTGGGAGCAGCTTGGTCTTCAACTGCACCGGCCTTTGTCGCTTTCCGTCTACTTCAAGCAGTGGGCGCGTCGGCCATGCTGGTGGCGACGTTCGCGACGGTTCGCGACGTTTATGCCAACCGTCCTGAGGGTGTCGTCATCTACGGCCTTTTCAGTTCGATGCTGGCGTTCGTGCCTGCGCTCGGCCCTATCGCCGGAGTATTGATCGGCGAGTTCTTGGGATGGCAGGCGATATTCATTACTTTGGCTATACTGGCGATGCTCGCACTCCTAAATGCGGGTTTCAGGTGGCACGAAACCCGCCCTCTGGATCAAGTCAAGACGCGCCGATCTGTCTTGCCGATCTTCGCGAGTCCGGCTTTTTGGGTTTACACTGTCGGCTTTAGCGCCGGTATGGGCACCTACTTCGTCTTCTTCTCGACGGCTCCCCGTGTGCTCATAGGCCAAGCGGAATATTCCGAGATCGGATTCAGCTTTGCCTTCGCCACTGTCGCGCTTGTAATGATCGTGACAACCCGTTTCGCGAAGTCCTTTATCGCCAGATGGGGCATCGCAGGATGCGTGGCGCGTGGGATGGCGTTGCTTGTTTGCGGAGCGGTCCTGTTGGGGATCGGCGAACTTTACGGCTCGCCGTCATTCCTCACCTTCATCCTACCGATGTGGGTTGTCGCGGTCGGTATTGTCTTCACGGTGTCCGTTACCGCGAACGGCGCTTTGGCAGAGTTCGACGACATCGCGGGATCAGCGGTCGCGTTCTACTTCTGCGTTCAAAGCCTGATAGTCAGCATTGTCGGGACATTGGCGGTGGCACTTTTAAACGGTGACACAGCGTGGCCCGTGATCTGTTACGCCACGGCGATGGCGGTACTGGTTTCGTTGGGGCTGGTGCTCCTTCGGCTCCGTGGGGCTGCCACCGAGAAGTCGCCAGTCGTCTAACCGACGACTGGTAGCAGGCCCGCTCCGATGCGGCGCACTAACCATCGAAACCTCGTGAATGTCGGTATCCTGTCTGGCAGGATACCGCTCATTTCCCTTGTTCAGTTCAACATCGCATTGGCAAAATGGCGGGTTAAGTTCAAAATTCAACTTTTGTGCTTTTTATTCCGCCGAATGTGTCCCACATTCAGCTTTTTTTTAATAATTTAGCTTCTGTGGAAACACATCGGCTACGTCACTGCTAAATTGAACTTTCGGTTCAATTTATCCGCCACTTCGCCAATGCGTTTCCCGTTATAGCCAATGCCACGACCGACCGTGCTAAATTGAAACATATGAACGAAAGACCAAAAATAGAATTAGAACTTACGACAACTGACAAGACATTTGAAATTCTTGGTTGGGTTTCCATTCTTGCGATTTGGGTTTTGACAATCACAAACTATACAAACCTGCCTGACACAATTCCTATACATTACAACAGTTCAGGAGAAGCAGACGGTTTTGGTGGAAAAGGTAATATCTTGACTTTGCCATTAATTGCGACAGTTCTCTTTGTAGGGATGACAATCTTAAACAAATTTCCACACGATTTTAATTATCCGACCAACATAACTGAAGACAACGCATTGCGACAATATACAAATGCGACAAGAATGATTAGATATTTAAAGTTCATTATTGTTGTAATCTTCGGACTAATTGCGTTTAAGACAATCAGAAATGTAAACGGACAAACAACGGGACTTGGTGTTTGGTTTTTACCATTAACATTAGGACTTATTTTTATTCCTATGACATACTTTATTGTGAAATCATTTAAAAAAACAAAAGGCAAATGACAAAAGGCACTGGCTATAACATCGTATTGGCAATAGGCGGGCTGAACGGCTTCGTATCAACGGAAGTGCAAAATTCAACTTCTGTTCTTCGATTAAAGTTCAGTGCTAAAAATCCCGCCCATCGCCAATACGCGGCACGTTATATGCCATTTGGCGACAATGCAGTAAGAACAAATTAAAAATAATACAGAATGGAAATTAAATCACTTGAAAAAACAGATTTTGAAACTATATTCAAAGCATTCAGTCAGTCGTTTGCTGACTATGAAATGCAGGTAAATGCAGAAGAGCTTAAAGCGATGTGGAAAAGGCGTGGTTTTAATCCCAATTTATCGTTTGCAGCATTTGAAGGAGAAAATATTGTAGCATTTACCTTAAACGGAATTGGAGATTTCAATGGGATAAAAATGGCTTATGATACAGGGACAGGAACGCTAAAAGAGTACAGAGGACAAGGCTTGGCAACAAAAATCTTTGAGTATTCAATCCCTTATTTGAAAGAGGCGAATATTAATCATTATCTTTTGGAAGTGTTGCAACATAACACAAAAGCCGTTTCTGTTTATCAAAATATCGGTTTTGAAGTAACACGCGAACTCAACTATTTTGTATGGAGCAATGAAAATTTCAATAATGAAATAAAAGACATTGACACGTCGTGTTTCATTGAAAAAATTGATATTAACAATTATCTTTTCGTTTCAGATTTTTGGGATTTTTATCCTTCGTGGCAGAATAGTTTTGAGTCAATCCAAAGAGCGAGTGAAGACTTTATCAGTCTTGGTGCATTTGTTGACAGGAAACTCGTAGGATATTGCATTTTTGAACCCAATTCGGGAGACATTACACAAATTGCAGTAGACAAACCTTTTAGGAGAAAGGGCATTGCTTCGTTGTTGTTTCACGAAACCAGCAAATTCAATAAGGTAACAAAAACAAAATTGGTAAATTCAGATATTTCCTGTAATTCGATTGTTGATTTTCTCAAATCGAAAGATATTGAATTGTCGGGGAAACAATTTGAAATGATAAAAAAGATATAAACGGCATATAATAACTAAGCTTTCGTCTTGCCCGGAGGGCATGAGATGAAAGCCCGTTGAACGGAACCGTAGGAAGCTAATAAAGTATTATGGAGTTTTCGAAGTGCAGCTTTAAGATATACAAGCAGTAATTTTACGATTACTGCTTTTTTTTGTGTTTGTTTTTACTTTTTAACACTGGTTTTCGATGCAAAAAAGCACAAGTTCCCTTACCCATAAAAGTTAATTCACAAGCGCAAGTTTGTTTTCGATAAGATAGGCTTTCGGTGGTCCTCTTTGTCCAAAAACATGCAGCGTTATTAGATTACCGACTTTACAACAATAGCATTTTTTATGTTGCGTTTTGGGTTCAATTTTGGGACGAACTATCTTTAACTCTTTTTGCAATTGTTGAAGTTTGCCACGTTTCCAACTGCTACTTACTATTCCGTAATGTCTGATGCGTACAAAACGTTTGGGTAAAATATGTAAGCTAAATCGTCTTGCAAATTCTTCGTTTTTTAAGGTAAGTTGCTTGGTTTTACTGCCGTCTTTATAATCTTTATACGCAATAGTAACCTCGTGATCGCTTACATTTTTTATCCGATGATTGCTTATCGCAACTTTGTGGGTGTATCTACCTAAATATTCGATCACTTGCTTGGGGCCACCAAAAGGTCGTTTGGCATAAACCACCCAATTCTTTTCAAACAAACTTTGTAAAACTTGAGCATCTGCCAACTTTTCTTTGCGCAACAAGGCTACATATTTAGCACGAAAAACCTTACTCAACGCTTTTACTGCAAACAAATATTTATCGGTTTTTATCTTGCGTTGCCAATTGCCTTTGCCATCTACACCTCCACCTGGAACAATGCAATGCAAATGCGGATGCAAACTCAAATTTTGTCCCCATGTATGCAGAATGGCGATCATTCCCATCTTTAAACCACGGTTATTTCCAAATGCTTGAAGCGTTTCCCAAGCCGATTCAAACAATATATCATACAACATCTTGGGCTCGTGAAGTACGGTTTTGTTCAATACATCCGGAAGCGTAAAAACCACGTGGAAATAAGGTACCGGAAGCAGTTCGTTTTCCCTCATCCCAATCCATTTTTCACGGTTTTTGCCCTGACATTTTGGGCAGTGACGGTTTCGGCAGGAGTTGTAACTGATGCTTACATTTCCACATTCATCACAAGCATCGATATGACCACCCAAAGCCGAAGTTCTGCACTTTTTTAAGGCAAATAAAGTTCTTAACTGCCAAGAATTAAGTTCTAAATTTTCCAATTTTGAACCTAAAATATTTAAAACATCGGCGACTTCGTATTTCGATTTTAAACTTTGATCCTCATTAAATTTAAACCTTAAATCCTGATTTTCAATAGACTTAAATTCAATCACTTCGACCGACATTCTTCAAACAAAGTATCGAGCGGAGAGAAGAGTTTTTGTGTGGAAAGTTGTGCAATTTGAAGATAAACCAGCGTCGTGTCAATACTTTCGTGACCGAGAAGATTTTTGATGCTCAAAATATCCATCCCATCTTCCAGAAGATGCGTCGCAAAACTGTGCCGAAGCGTATGGACACTCACATCTTTCAGGATGTTTGCCGTTTTTGATGCCTGCTTTACCGCCCACTGAACGCCGCGCTGGGAGTAACGGGAATCGAAATCGCCACCAGCACGCCCTCCACGAGGTTCTCCAAAGAGATAATCTTCCGGTTTTTCCGCTTCGATATACTTTTTGAGCCCACGAATCAGATGTTCGGAAAGTGGCAAATAACGGTCTTTTTTGCCTTTTCCCTGAACCACTTTGAGTTGTTTTCGATCAAAATCTAAGTCGCATAAACGGAGATTTCGAACTTCCATACATCGCAATCCGCAGCCGTAAAGAATGCCGATCAAAATTTTATGCTTTAAAAGCTTACACCCCCAAAGCATTTGCCAAACCTCCTGTTTACTAAGCACTACAGGCAGTTTTTTCTCTTTTTTAATTTCCGGAATACTCAAAAAATCATAACTTAAACCTTCCGATTTTAGCAGAAACCGAAGCCCGTAAACGGTGTGTTTAAAGTACGATTGTGATGGAGATTTAGATTTTTTCTGAAGGTAAAAAAGGTAATCGTGAATTTGCTCGGGATCCAATTCTGTAGGAATTTTTCCGAAATGTAGCGACACCGCAGCCACGTGTCTGGAGTAATTTTGAAAGGTACTTTGGCTTCTTCCCAATACAGAAACCGTACGTTCAAACCTATGCAAAAGCTCCGCAAATCCCGGAACTTCGCGCTTTGCCTGATTGATGATCTTGTTTTCTCTAAGCTCTTCTACACTCTTTTTTTTGTTGCCATTTTACTGATTTTTAATTAGTTTTACAAAGTAACTAAATATAGCGCTGAGAAAGCTACCGAAGGTTTAGTTCAACATTGTATTGGCAAAATGCGGGATGAAGTCTTGAATTGAAAAGCCTAAATATTTAGCCGCATATGCTTTTCAATTCCACTTTTTTTAGTAATTTAGTCATTGGGTGCTACCGAAAAGTTTACGACCTGTTTATCGTTTTTCAAGGTGTTGATTTCTGCATTTTTGGTAATTCTACCTACGATTGTGTTCATAATCTTAAATTTTAAAATGTTAATATTTTGTTAATTTTTGTTTTGTCAAAGGTCAAATGTTGGGAGTGAATTGATTTGGTATCGAGGACACTCGGCATTTTTCTTTTTTTATATTAAGTTAGAAAACAGTATTTTTTGCTGGATTTTTATTGTTTTTCCGTTGATTTCAAAGAACGTCTATGGTTGATTTGATTCGTACAACTGAGGTTCCGGCTTTTTCTTTGCCCATGAACATAGGACGGCACCATCCATACAAAACCCGATTCGGTTCCGCTGGATAAAGGCAGAAAATTCCGAATCGGGCTTGAAATCTTTTTGTCCGAAGGATTTAGGAGTGTCTGGAAAAATTGTTGGAGCTTGTGGAAAGAATTTTTTTAGAAACCCAAAAAGATTTTTTTGTGTGGGTGGTGCCGTCCTACATTTGCAAACGTAAAAGCCCAACCGCAGTTGGGAAACTTAATCAATGGACGTGGTTGTTAATGGAAAACTAAAGGAAATTCATTGGAAAATGGTTTCTCCAATGATTTAAACTGATCAAATATTACAAAACCACTCGTTCAAGTCCTTAAAATTATGATAAATTAAAGAGCAATCCTCTACATTTTTGTATTGACTTTTAATTTTTAATTTAACCGATTTCCCATTCTTATCATTGTCTAGAAAAAGTGAAATTTTCTCATATTGTTTCAGTTTTTCTTCCACCTTGAAAAACATTGCAGTTGAATTTAAAGTCAAGTAATCACAGTTTGAATTATCTGATTTGTCTAAATTTCGGTAGGTCAGATAATCGAAAAAGCCCTCAAATATGAGAATCTCGTTCTTGAGATTGTTATCATTAACAATCAACGTCACATCCTTTTTTCCCAAACATATTTTTGACTGTGGATTGCGAATCTCAAAACCTCCGGACTTATTCTGAAATCCAATTCCGAAATATTTTCTTCCTTTCAATTCGTAGTGAATTTCCTTAACCCTATGCTTTTGCTCAAAAACTCTTCGGGACTTCAGATACTGAATTAATGCAGGATGCTGGATTTCTTTGATTTCTAAAATCTGATTGCATGTTTGACCAGTAGTTTCGTGATATTTTATTTCATTTTGAACTCTAAAATCCAATGTTGAAAGGCATTTCAATGCTTCTGAAACGGAACATTTCTTTATCTGTTGGACAATTGAAATCACATCGTAACTTTTTCCATTTCCAAAATCGAACGCCTTGTTTTTGACAAAATCGACCGCCAGACTTGGAATTTTTTCCTCCCGGTCCAACGCAAAATAAAACGCAGTTTTCGGATTTTCTTTGACCGGAAACAGCCCGAACGACTCCAAAACCGCCCGAATTCCGACGTTTTGCTTGACTTTTTCGCAATTCATTTTTTTTCTTTTAATGCAAATTACTTATCCACATTTCCCTTTTAAATAAAAAAGACTTTTAATTTATTTTTATATTACTTTTAGCAAATGGCATTCTTCTTTTGCCACAAAGGATTTAATGGTGTTTTTCGGTGAGTTCAATTCCGAAAACTAGTGAGTTCAATTCCGAAATTTGGGTGAGTGCAATTCCGAAATAAAGCCTGTTTTGGGGTGAGTGCAATTCCGAATCGATTTTTCCATTTATTCTGATAACCGTAGTTATCCACAAAACAGCTAGGTTATCCACAATTTTTGTGTTTTCTAAATCTTCGGGTGAGTGCAATTCCGAATTCGATGCTGTTATTTTGTTCATTTTTAACATTTCTTTAACTTTAGTGAGTGCAATTCCGAATTGGTGGTGAGTGCAATTCCGAAATCAGACAATCATCGGATAGCCATTAGGGAATATTTCTCCCATTTTTGTATTTCTATACAAATGCTTGATGTGTGCCTGAATTTCAATAAGAAATTTTTGACCTTTAAAGTCGGTCGATGCTATCTTTCTCATTCTGCAGTTCCTAATAAATTCCTTGAAGGCTCTTTCAATCAGTTCCCTTGTCTGCGGTATATTTTCGTATTGATGGAAAAACTGGACTGTTTCGGCTTCGTCTAATCTATATCGTTTTTTGAAATAGAGCAATCTTCGGTTAATTTTATGACTTTGGTTAAAATTCTCTTGGTTTGATTCTATAAGTTTTTTTGCTTCTTCAAATGGATGAGAAAATCCTTTGGTTAAGATAGGAACAATAAATATGGAATCCTTTTCATACCTGTATTGGAAAGAAAAACTATTGTATCTGTCGAGATTGATTTTGATGGGCTTTAGAAATTTGAAGCAGAAATCTTTGGTATTTTTATAATTTAACCCAAACTTTTTATTGAAATTACCCAGCTTCAGCATTGTTCCCGATTCGGGAATTTTTGAAAGCCAGATGGAGAAAATAATGTGTTTGTTGTTTCTGATATTATACACCAGATGATAGAGTACATAATTATATTCGGGAATAACCAATAATTTTTTCAGCCAGTAACTGCTAATTAGAAATGTGGTAAAACCTCTTTGGTCATAGGTTGGCGTAGAAATAAGTCCGCCAAATGTTTTGATTTCTTTCCCTTTTGAATTAAGCGATTTGTACCATCCCATCTTAAATTTGGCGAGAAACTCATAGGCATCCACAACCTGCTTTGTGGAACCACTCGGAGAAATTTTACTGTTCCGGATTTTGATGGAGGCGAAAATGTTATTTTCTGTTTCAAATTCTTCATCAAATAGGGAAAGTTGCTTCGGACGGTCTTCGGGACGAAACTGTTCATTGCCGATAATTGCAACGATATTGAAAATGACTCGAAGCGCATTGATTGGGATGTCCGCCGCTTGTTGGTCATCAAAAATAAAGTCGTCCACGAAATGGTTTCCCAGCCGAATCTTGTCGGGAACTTTTTCTCCCTTGTCCTCAAACTTCTTTCGGACATGGCGCAAATCTTTTTCAGATAAAGACATTTTCTATTCTTAATGTTCCTGATTTCTTATTTCCTGATTTCAGATGGTAATTATTTGGTTCGAACAGTTTTCTTTACTAGTTTTATTTTCTCACTTTTCAGTGTTTTGTCTCCATCAATGAGATTGTAGTGTTTGTAGGAATCAACACCAGTTGCTTTGAACACCCTTTTTTCGGCTTCTCCTATATTGGGGATCCTCACTTTCTGGATACCCAGATATTCGTAAGATATTTTATTGATGGTTACTTTTTGACCAGGTTTTAAGTCAGATATTTTCATTGTTTTAAGTTTTTACGATTTGTTAGAAATGAAATCGACTTTTTATTGATTTCATGATGTTTTCGGTCGTTTGATATTTGGAATGGAATCGACGGAAACTGTATCATCATTTTGACTATTCTTCAAATAGGGCAGGATACTTTTTAATGAGGATTTCCAGTTGGAAATGGGTCTTCCAGAACTATTCCGCCAGTCGTTTTCTAACCACGAATGATATTTTTCTTCAATTACAGAGTCCAAAAGAGGCTGATAATCCTCTAAAGTTGTTGCAAACTGAATAAATTCTTCCAATTCGGGAATAATTTTTGACTTGCTGCTTTTGGAAGTATCAGTAATGGAAACTTTATCACTAGATTTACTGATTTTGGGAACAACTTCCTTGGACGAATCGCTTCTCTTTAAAGTTTCATGTTTTTCAACAATTTCCAAACTTGGTACTTTTTCGATTTTTTCCTTCTCTATTTTCTCCAGTATGGGAATATCAGATAAGTAATTTAACAGAATTCTGTAATTACAAGGAAATCCACTTTTGGACTCAAATTCAACAAGACCCAACTCGCGAAGTTTATCTTTGGTCGGTTTTACGGTTTTTCTAGTTATTCCCAATGCATTACCGAGTGCAACATCGGAAATAACGACCTTATAACTATCGTTGTCCTTTCCTAATTTCAAAAGGTACAGATAGAGCGAAATTGCCGAAGAGCCAAGTCTTGCCTTGTGATTGAAGTCCCAAAATCGGTCGATAAGTTCCAAGTAATACATTTCTAACTGCTTGCAAAAAGTTCTATAGCCTTTTTCTTGTCGATGATGATGATGTTTCCTTTCTGAATGATGGCTTCATCCAAAATTCCTGAAGATTTAATCTTGGATGCTTTTGAAATGGAACAGCCCAGAATTTTTGCCAAACCTTTTAAACCGTATTCATACATATTTTCAGAATTTAAATTTTTAGATATCTCTAAAAATTCTTTTACGGTCAGATTGCAAAGAGGTGTTTGTGGGGTTATGTTTTCCATCAGCTGTTATCTTTAAAAAGTTCTAATGCTTTTTCCGAATCAATGATAATTTTTCTCCCATTTTGAATGATGGCTTCATCAAAAATTCCCTTACTTTTCAATTTTCCTGCATGATTTTTAGAGCATCCCAATATTCTTGCTAATCCAGAAAGACCGTAAACATACTTTTCATTAAATACCTTTTCTTGTGTGGGGTTTTCTGATGATTCTTGTTTTCTGGCATCTAAAATTTCCACAAATTCACCTATGGTCAATTGCCAAATTGGTCTATTATAATCTTCCATTTTGAAATTTTTATTGTAATTTGTTCTAAAAAAATACTTATTTGTATATATTTTACTATATTTGTATTGCAAATATAAAATAAATATTGAAATATATCTATATTTTAATCTCAAAAACAAAAAAAAAATTAAAGATGACTATAACTGAAAGATTGCAAAGTTACATGACCTACAAAGGGTTAAACCCCAATAAAATCACTGTTGAAGCTGGTTTGTCTGTTGGTTTAATTGGCAGAGCTATAAAAAACAACTCGGGACTCAACTCAGATACTATTGAAAAAATACTATACACTTATACCGATTTGAATCCAGAGTGGTTTATTTCGGAATCAGGTGAAATGCTAAAAACCAACAACCAAAACATTAATAATAATGGCTCAGGAAATAATGTAAACAGCAACATTAATGGAAATATTAGTGGAAATGTTACTATTTCGCATAGCGAGTTTTCTAATATGATAGAACTTCAAAAAGGCTATCAAGAAATACAAAAAGAACTAACAGAAAGATTGAAAACCAGTCAAGAGCAACTATCGGATAGCATGAGACAGGTTACTATACTTCTTGAAATTTTAAAAAAATAACTATGAAAAGGATTTTGATAATTAGTGCTATTTTATTTGGGGGAATCGTGATTGCTCAGCAGAAGAAAAATGCTTTGAATAATTGGAAAAGTAGAGATGCAGAAATCGCACAAAAGGTTTTTTCAAAATATCAGGAAAAAGAAAATAAGAAATTAGAAGATGAAAAAGCAGATTTAATAAAAATTCAAAAAAAGTTGAAAATTGAGATAATAAACGAAGGGGACATTGAGAAATACAATCAAAATATATGGCTTCGTATTGTAAAAGTGAATAATGGAAATTTAGAACAGATTGTTGATACGAGAGATAAGGATATTTCAGTTGTTACAAATACAATGGGAACGAACAATTGGAAAGATGAAGCAGGAGGGTTTAATTATACATCTTTCACTGACTTAATGAAGATTTCCCAGGAGCTTACAAGTAATAGAAATGAAACAGGAATATTAGCAAACTCATTAAAGCCCATTGAATCTTTTGAAACCCGCGAACCTGTTTTATATTTTTCTTTAAAAATCTACACACATAAAAACAGTTCAGAACAAACAACTTTACCAACCTTGTCCAAAACAATAAATATTTATGCTGACAACCAACTGATAAAGACTTTAAAATACTCTTTAGATGACTTTATAAAAGCAGAAGGAGTGTCAATACGGGACTTTAAATTGGGTTCTATTGAAAATCGATAATCAATTTTTCTAATATGAATATAAAGTATCACGCTCAATTTCTTCTTGACAGGGAAAAAGACAATCCTACTGCAAAACTGCGATATCGCATTAAGTGGGATGGCAATATTGTGGCTTTCAATTTGGGATATAGAGTAGAAATACAAAAATGGAGCAAGGAAACACAACGCTGTAAGGCCAATACAACTCACGGCGATAAGAAAATTTTCGCAAGCATTATCAACAGGAAAATTCAAGAATTTGAATCGGCTTGTCAAAGAACTTTTCAAAAATTTGAAGTTGATGTAATGTCTCCATGCTCAAAACAATTCCGTGAATCTTTTAATTGCGAAGTTGGGAGAACTTCGAAAACTGAAATTGTAGAAGAAAAGTCTTTTTTTGATGTTTTTGACCTATTTACTCAAGAAGAATCAAGAAACTCATATTGGAAAGATAAAACCTTGATGAAGATGAATACGCTAAAAAACAAGTTAACAGAATTTAATCCCAATTTAAAATTTGACAACTTGGATGAGGAGGGCTATAACAAGTTCCAACATTTTTTGGAATCAAAAAATCATAAAAACTCTACTATTCTGAAAGAGTTTAAGTCTTTAAAGTGGTTTTTAAAATGGGCAAAAAGAAAAGGATATCAAACAAATTCCTATTTCGAACTATTTCAACCAAAACTAAAGAACATTCCGAAAAAAGTTATTTTTCTTTCACAGGATGAATTGAAGAGATTTCGTGAATATGTAATTCCCGAAAACAAAAAACATCTTGAAAAAATTCGGGACGTTTTCTTATTTCAATGCTTTACCGGTCTGCGATATTCTGATGTTTTTAATTTACGGAAATCGGACGTCAAAGAAAAACACATTGAAATAAATTCTATAAAAACATCTGATAATCTCACAATCGACCTTAATGCGCATAGTCGTGAAATTTTGTTAAAATACAAAGATGAAGATTTTGTGCAAAATAGAGCTTTACCCGTTATTAGCAATCAAAAAATGAATGACTACCTAAAGGAGTTGGCAGAGTTAGTAGAAATTGATGAACCTATTACGCAGACTTATTATATGGGAAAAAAAAGAATTGACGAAGTGTTACCGAAATATTCTTTACTTGGAACTCACTGCGGTAGAAGAACATTTATTTGCAATGCATTATCACTTGGGATTCCTCCGCAAGTAGTAATGAAGTGGACTGGACATAGTGATTACAGCGCCATGAAACCCTATATAGATATTGCTGATGAAATAAAAGCAACCGCAATGGAGAAATTTGATTTAATAATTTAAATATTGGGACAAGGGGATTTGGTAATGTTTTTTAATCGGCAAGAATTATATTTTATTGTAACTTTGCAATAAGGTGAAAAATTCTGAACTACATAAACTTCTGATTAAGTTAAACTTGGAAAATACTGTTTTTTATAAAAATGAACAGGATGGCTCTTATGATTTTGATTTTCATCCGGATATCCTAAATAAAATTAAAAGAATTTCTCCCGATGCAGTCTATGTATTCAATAACCAACCTTTATTACTGTTTTTTGATTTAACCAATTCTGATGATTTAAATAAAGAATCTGAGATACATAAAAAAGTTTGGTCTTTTGATAATTCCCCAATCGTTTTTATATTAAAAGACAAAGATATTTCTATCTATAATGCTTTAAATTATATCAAAAATAAAGATGGTAGAGGCGGTTATCTCCAAGAGGTTGAAATATCTGATGAAGAAAGAGACGAGAAATTTTCTTTTTGGAGTTTGCAGTCGGGGGAAACTTGGGCTTGGTTTCAAGATGAATACTTGTCTAAAAAAAACGAAAACCAAACACGGGTTAATCAGAGACTATTTCAAAACATTAAAGATGTACGAAATTATTTAACTGATAAAACAAAATCAAATTTTCTTGATGAGAAATCTGCCAATTCTTTGATTCTAAGATTAATTTTTATTCGATATTTAATTGATAGAGGTATCAAGATTGATGAGGCGTATATTTCAGGCGAATCACTTAATGAAAAAAGAAAAAACTTTATTCTTTTAATTTCAGAACCTGAAAAACTCAATCAATTATTTGAAAGACTTAATGATAATTTCAATGGTGTTCTTTTCAAAGAGACAGATATAAAGTTAAATCAAATTCAAGCAAATTATTTAGCTGATGTTTTTAAAGGAGAGCTTGAGCAACAAGGCTCTTTATTTGAAGGCTCTTTCTTTGAGATTTTTGATTTTTCAATTATTCCTGTTGAAGTAATATCGGGTATTTATGAATCTTTGATTGATGATGAGACTAAAGATTTAGATTCAGCAGTTTATACTCCGTCTTTTTTAGTTGATTATATTTTATCAGATACTGTTGATAAATATCTGAATCAAAATAATGTTTCAGAATGTAAAATTTTTGAGGTTGCAGTTGGCTCGGGAATATTCTTAGTTCAATCTTTGAGAAGAATGATTGAAAAAGAAATTGAACTTAATGGAGATTCAAATAAAAATGAATTTAGTAACAAAATTAGAGAAATTGCTAAAAATAATCTGTTTGGAATTGATATAAATGAAGAGGCTCTAAAAGTTACTTGTTTCTCAATTTATATAGCATTATTGGATTATCAACAGCCAAAAGACATTGATAAGTATCCATTCCCTAATCTTTTAGGGACTAATCTTTTCAAAGCTAATTTCTTTGATAAGTCACATGATTTTAATAAAGTAATAAAAAATAATCCACCAAAATTTATATTGGGGAATCCACCATGGAAAAGCAAAAAAGAAGATGTAGTTCATGTTAAATGGTTAAAGGACAATAAAAAAACAGTTGGCAGATTTGAAATTGCTCAGTCATTTCTTTTGAGAGCTAAAGATTTTATGAGTGATGAAACACAATCGGCACTCATTGTTACTAGTACAATTTTCTATAATGTTTCACAAAAAACTAAAGGATTTAAAAAGGATTTCTTAACTACATTTTGTGTAGAAAAGTTTTTTGATTTATCCCCAGTAAGAAGATTAATTTTTGAGAAGAAAAATAGTCCTGCTAGTATCGTTTATTTTAGACTATCAAAAGATAATGATTGCCAAAAGAATATAATTAATCATCAATCAGTTAAATTTAATCGTTTTATCAAATATTTCAAAATGTTAGTTATTGAAAGGTTTGATCAAAAAGCGTTACCACAGAAATATTTTTTAGAAAATGATTGGATGTTTAAGGTTGCCTTATATGGAAGTTATTTGGATTTTAATTTCTTGAAAGTATTACCTCAAAAAAATATTGGGTCAATTATCAATAATAACACTATCTATAAAGGGGCTGGTATAGAAAGAGGGAAAGATCCGAATTTTTTTCCAGAATTAATTGGAATGAAAATTTTAGAAAACTCTCAGATTGAACAGGGCTACACTAATACCAAAAATTACAAATCTCTAAATAAAGAAGACGTTTATTTGTCGAGGGGGAGAGATAAAAATATTTTTTTGGGCAATAAAGTTTTATTTAAAGAACAGGCTCTTAATGAATCAGAACCACTAATTTCTTTTTCAAGTGAGGATTTTGTTTTTAGAAAAGGGGTGTTTTCTATCTCTTCAAAAACTGAAAATATTATATTATTATTATATTCTTTACTTAAATCTGATTTAAGTCAATACTTTCTTTTTCTAATTTCTGGTGCCTGGGGAGTAGCAACTAGACCCGCTATAAGATTTGATGAAGAATTACTAAGGATGCCATTGCTTGATTTTGATAAATCAGTATTAGAAAAATTGGTTAATAATGCTAAATCAATTATTGAATATTATGCCACTTTTTATGACAAATTTAATCTTGGAAAGCCTTCTGTAAATCATTTTTTGCTCCAAAAAAATAATCAAATAATTAATGACTCTTATGGTGTCAAAGACTACGAGAAGGATTTAATTGATTATGCTTTAAATGTCTCTCGTTATCAGTTTCAACAAAGCAAACAGCATCTTGTTACTAATTTTAATGATTCTGACCACCGTAACCAAAAACAAGTTTTAGAGAAATATGCCGATGTTTACATAAAAGAATTTGAGGAAATATATTATGATGAGTTTGTAAAAGTTGAGATTTTTACAATGAGACATTTCATTGCAATGAATTTCATTATTACAGACAAAAAGCCAAAAGAAAAAATATCATATCCTAAAAATACTGATGAAAAAGATGTTTTGGAGAAACTGGCAAATAATTTGACTATTGAAAGAATAACAGATACCAGCGACCCATCAAAAAATCTATATATTCAAAAGGATATAAAAGGATTTGAAAGTGATTCTTTTTATATTATAAAGCCAAATGAATATAAATGTTGGCATCGTGCAATGGCATGGTATGATGTTGCAGAATTTAAGCAGGCTATTCAAGAAGCAGAATTAAAACGTCTTAATAACATTTCTGCCAATGATTAGTAACGCCGATAATTTTAAAAAGAATAGAAATCGGGTTATAGAATCTCATGTTAGGAAAATAATGAGATATGTAATTGACTGCTATCATCTTATTTTAAAGGATGGAAAGAAATATGATTATGCTACAAGGGGGAAAATAAAGCAAGAAGATTTTTTAAGAAATGGACTTGTTGATGATTATATGAGGGAAAATATCAATCTTTTAAATGACAGCCCCATTAATGAATATTCAATAGAGAATTTTATCAATAAGGAATCTGCTGAATCATATTATGATGCTAAGGATGGTTTAATGCATGACGATAAAATAGATATTAAAATTGATTATCCTTATTTGAAATTAGATTTAGAAGATAAGTTGACTTATTTTGCAATAGAATGTAAAAGAATTAAAACTAATACAGATTCTATTGCTTACATAGGTGATACTATAAAGTTTTCACAGAGAAGCTATGTAAAAGGACGAATACCTTATGAAGGGCAAATCGGATTTATTGAAAACCCCAAAATATCCCATTCTTCAATTTTTCCAATAATAAATAAAAAGTTAAAATCTAATAAAAATTTGACTACTATTAAAGATTTGCAGTCTGAGATTCTTGCACCAAACTTTGAAGGTTCTTACAGGTCTCTACACCAAAAATCAAATGAAACAAAAGACAAGTTTTCAGTCTTTCACTTATTGTTCGATTACTCCAAAATCGTTCTAAATAATTATGACTAAATTAAGAAGGTTGAACTGAATTGATTTTGGTCCCTACTTCAAAAATCAGGGACAAATTCAAGGGATGTTCAATATTGTTTATAACGCTTTAATGTTTCTTAAATATTTGTAAATTATTTAAAATCAACGAAATGAATATTTATTGTGTTTTATTGAAGTATATTAATATTCCCCTACGGGCTACTTAAAACCTTCATATTTTTATGAAGGTTTTTTTGTGTTTCGTACAAAGCTTCTTATCTTTATATCTCAATAATTTCTATAATGAATATTCTCATCATAAACGGTCCCAATCTTAATCTTCTTGGAACACGCGAACCAGAGATCTATGGATCACAAACAATGGATGCTTGCCTATCCGAATTAAAATCTAAACACGCTAACGGCAATATCGACTTTTACCAATCCAACATCGAAGGTGAAATCATCAACCGTTTGCAACAAGATAATTACGACGCACTCGTTATCAACCCTGGCGCATACACGCATTATTCTTACGCCATTGCTGATTGTTTAAAAAACATTTCTAAACCTAAAATTGAAATCCACATCAGTAATATTTACAAACGTGAAGAGTTTAGAAAAAAATCGGTCACGGCAGAGCAATGCGACGCTGTACTTAGCGGCTTCGGAATGTCTGGATATCATTTGGCGATTCAATTTATTTTAAAGCAAATTCAAGAATAAAAAAAACGGGTTCGGTAATAATTACCCAATCCGTTTTTATTTAAAATTAAATCAAAAACTTATTCAACTTTCAAGAAAAACTTGCCCAACGGATTTCCCGAAGCCATATTATTTTTTGAAAGCACCAACCAATATTCTCCTTTTTGTGGTGTTTTATAATCTATTGTTTGCGAGAATGGCCCATCAAAAGTATTATCTGGCATTCGGATCTGGTTAATCCTAATATTCATCTCTTTATCAGATTTAATAAAAGCCTTAAGATTAGATTTATCATAATTAAGAAGACGCACGATAATCTGCTGTTCTGGGTTTTTAATTTCTTCAACCAAACGAATTGGCAAGCTAGTACCATCCACATCCAGAATAAGTTGATTGGCTTCTGTTCTAGTAGCAAGTATCGCCGACAGTGTATCTGCAGGTTTTTCAACAGTTGTTATGGTATCCCGTTTTGTATCTGTGATAATTTTATCTGTTTCTTTTTTACAAGCTACTAAACTTAATATTCCAAATCCGACTAAAAGTAAATTCCATTTTTTATTGAGCATAGATTTCATAATATAATATTTTTGAAAGGAAGCTGGATTGCTTTGTTTCGGTTTTATAATAAATAAGATCTGGACTTTTATACTTCGGATTTTCTTTCGAGAGAATATGGTCGTTGAAATTCAAACTTTTCAAATAAGTCCAGTCCACTTTGTTATTTTTCAAATTGTAATACGTTGCCAAAGCGCCCCAATTGACAATACTGCATGCCAAAACCAGACCATAAACCGCCCAAAGCATTTTGTTAACTAAGAAAAGGTTGGTTTTTCTATTCTTGATTTTATAAAAAGCAAACGACAATCCCAACAAAGCCAAACCTAAAAATGCCAACACACCCAGCCTTTTGTAGGTCAAACCCAACTCGGATATATATTCCAAATTTTTGGTCGCCGCAGACAATACTAATAGCATATTAAGAACAATCCAAATGTAGGCAAGACGCCGAAGCCATGTGACCTTTTCATCAAAATTAAAATTAGATTTAAAATAAAACATAATCACTAAAATCGCCATCACAATACTCAAAATCACCGAATTAACACGCTCATGTGTTGCGCCAGAAAGCTCTTCGGGTGAAGATTCTCCCCGAAAAAATTGTTCATAATTAAAACTTATTAAAAAGAAAACTAGCATTAAATTAAGCACAAGCAAAGAAACAAAGCCACTTTGACGCTCGAGATTGATGTCCAAAAAGTTAAAACTTGCTTTTGCAACTTTGTCCTCGTTTACAAAATCGTCGCGAAAATGATGATTTGAACTAAAAATAAAAGATTCAATTTTAACATTCCAAAAATTAAAAGCGATAAAAAAACCTAAAAAAGAAAGCCCTACCAATTCATAGATATTGAAATCCCAAGAAATGCCACCCAAAAAACCAGCGAAAATATCGCTTCCATAAGTATATATTGCGAAAAAAGTCAAGAATAAAATAGCCGGAATCACAACAACCGCAAAAATCTTTTGTACCGATTTTTGGGCATTCGCCTTAGGAAGCCAATCATTGAATAAAAAAAACCGATACGGGAAACTTATGCCTTGCCATGCGGCCACAGGAAGCACTAGAATTGGTTTTAATTCTGTAGATAATGCAAACAATCGCAGTAATAACACCGAAATCACAATGGCTAAAAACGAAGAAAAATCACCATACCAAGCAAGGGCTAAACCCGAAACTATAGAAAAGAAAGTCATGAATTTAAAAGTCTTTGTCCGATGTAACTTCGGTGCCACAAAATAAGTTGAACACGTGTATAACAAAGCTAAAACAGCAAGATTGATCCCTGGCGTTTCACCATAAAATAAAAGAAGAAACGTTAAAGAAAAAATGAAAATTAATTGTGAAGTTTTCATAATAAAATAGTTATTGTAAAATAATTAGTATTGTCAGAACAAAAAACATGAACATTGGAAAGTTGAACATCAACAACAAGATTTGCTTTTGAAAGTAAAATTTTGCTTCCAAAAAAATCAATGAGTAAATAAAAAACACCATCATAAAAATGAAGTTGATTACGCCATTAAAAGCATGAAGCATTAACGAAACGAAAAAAGCGTCATCGTCACTTGTTAAAAAACAGTAGGCAAATGATAACAAACCACCAATCCAACTTAATATGAAATAAATCTTAAACATAAATCAAAGTACTTTGTATTTCAAAGTTTAAAAATAAAAAAATATAACTATTTCCCCAACATCAACTCCAATCCATCGATATGCTTTTGAAAAGCTTCTCTACCAACTTGAGTTACACGATAGGATGTTTTTGGACGTTTACCAACAAATTCTTTTTTGACTTCGATGTAAGCATTTTTCTCCAAAGCCGAACTATGACTCGCCAGATTCCCATCTGTAACCTTAAGAAGTGTTTTCATTTCATTAAAATCCACCCAATCATTAACCATCAACACCGACATAATGCCGAGCCTAACCCTACTTTCGAATTCCTTATTAAGCAAATTAATATTGAGCATATCTCTTTTACTAAACCAAAATAATTACTTATTGCTGTCGTATTTTTTATACATAATCAATCCATACACGATATGCAAAACTCCAAATCCTATCGCCCAAAATAACAAACCATAACCAAGAAAAAACAACGAAATCAATCCTAAAAAAACTTCAGAAATTCCTAAATATTTAACATCTGTCAAAGTATATTTCTCCGCATTAATCAAAGCCAAACCGTAGAAAACAAGTGTTGCTGGCGCAATCATGACATAGTAATGTTGATAGACCAGACCCATACAAAAAATACCTCCTGCAACCAAAGGAATCCCAAAATTGATTAACAAACGTTTGGTGGTAGCATCCCAAATTTTAAGATCATTTTGTTTACTTTTTCGAGCTGTAAAAAAGTAGCCTGAAAAAACAGCAACAAAAAGTATGATTAAACCAATACCTATTAACTTTTTAATGAAATCAATACTGTAAACTTTATCCGTATTATCAAAATAAAGAACACCTTCACTTTCAAAAACCCGATATACCACAAAAGCACCCACTAATGCAGTTATCCCTGCAAAAATCCCAGACAAACCACTCAGCGAAATAAATCTAGAACTTCGTTCCATCATTTGACGAATATGCTGCAGATCATTTTTAATATGTTTCGATTCCATAAAAGTACTTTGAAATACAAAGTTATAAATAAAAACGAAAGTCCAAAATAAATTTTGGACTTCTTTATTAAAGTTTTACAATCAACTACAAATCAGCAACTTTCTTTCCGATTTTATAAACTGTTCCACGAAAACTCGCCATCAACTCATCATCTTGATTTTTCACAGAAATCTCATAAACCGCTGTTTTTCTGGTTTCATTTAATAAAATACTTTCTGCTGTTAACACATCGCCCAACCGAACTGCTTTCATAAAATTGATGTAACAATTGAGCGCCACCGCTGCATCATCTTTTGTGTTCGAAGAAAATGCCAAAGCCGAATCCGCTAATGCAAACGTAACGCCGCCATGCACGGTTTTCAATCCATTAATCATTTCGTTCTTTATAGGCATTGTTATCAAACAATAATTTTCTTTCGCATCCAACAGCTCAACGCCCATCCATTGTGAAAACGCATCTTGGTTTAAAAGTTTTTGAGCTTCTACTAAATAAGAGTTCTCCATTTATTTCCCGATGTATTCTGGTTTGCGTTTTTCTAAGAAAGCGGTAATACCCTCGCGGAAATCATGAGATTGCGCTGCGGACTGTTGATAGATAGACTCGAGATCCAACTGCTCTTTCAAGGTGTGATGCTCGGACTCAACGAAAGCTTTTTTCGTCAATCCGATTGCTTTTGTCGCAGCGAAACTAAGATGGCTTAATATTTCAAATGATTTTTCAGCAAAATCAGCATCTGGGAAAACATCCGCAATCATACCTAATTTTTTAGCTTCTAAAGCAGGCACTTTTTTTCCAGTAAATGCTAGATAACTCGCTACTTGTCTACCCACCAACTTCGGCAGATAATAAGTTCCTGCGGTATCCGGAATCAAGCCTATATTAGCAAAACCTAAAGATAGATAAGCACTTTCTGTTGCCAATGCAAAATCCGTAATCATCGCCAACATCGCTCCTGCACCAACAGCTGGTCCATTAATTAACGCAACAATTGGTTTTTTAGAATGTGTAATCGCCTCAACCAAAGGATTATAATAATCAATAACAATTCTTTGGATTTCGCGGTCGTCATCAACATGATCTTTAAGATCAACAGCGTCTTTAAGGTTTTGTCCAGCACAGAAAGCCTTTCCCCTACCAGATATTGCAATACAACGCACCACTTCTTCTCTACCAAAGGCTTCAATAACATGTCTTAGCTCTTTGAGCATTGTTTTATTTAGACTGTTAAAAACTTCTGGTTGATTTAGAAATATTACTTTTAATCGTCCGTCAAAATGCGATTCTACTTCAAATTGTGTGTACATACTTATGGGTTTTCCCAAAGATAGGATTTCTCAAGCGAATTTTAAAATGAAGATGAATGCTAGGAATAAGATGCAAACGAGAAATTTTGTCACGTTAAATCTTGGTTAAATTTCAATAATTCGGAAATTTTGGCTTAATTTTTAATAAATTTAACAAATGTATAGTTTTTGAGAACTAAAATTCAGAATTAAATGATTAGATATTCAAGCTTTAGGTTTTGAGAAATAATGGTTTCAACTTAAAACCTGATACTTGAATTAAAAAAAAACTAAAATTTAAATACAATCACACAATATGAATTTAAACCAATATACCGTAAAATCACAAGAAGCCATCCAAGCTGCACAACAAGTCGCTATGGAATTTGGCAACCAACAGATTGAACCTCAACACTTAGTTGAAGGCATCTTTCAAGTGGATGAAAATATATCGCCGTTTTTATTGAAAAAATCGGAAGCAGATGCCAATTTAGTTAGAGAAAGAAACCGCGAATTGTTAGAAAAACTTCCAAAAGTGGAAGGCGGAAACATTTACCTTTCTCAATCGGCGAATAAAATTTTATTAGACGCACCCAATATCGCTAAAAAAATGGGTGACGAATATGTAACCATCGAGCATCTTTGGTTATCACTTCTGGAGATTTCTTCGCCAGTTTCTCAACTTTTGAAAGACATGGGCGTTACCAAGAAATTATTGGAAAGCGGAATTAATGAACTTCGAAAAGGTTCAAAAGCGACTTCGGCAAGTTCTGAGGAAACGTATCAATCTTTAAATAAATATGCTAAAAACTTCAATGAACTCGCTGCTGAAGGGAAGTTAGATCCCGTAATCGGTCGTGATGAAGAAATTAGAAGGGTTTTGCAAATTCTTTCGAGAAGAACTAAAAACAATCCGATTTTGATTGGTGAACCCGGAGTTGGTAAAACCGCCATCGCAGAAGGAATTGCCCATAGAATTATTTCCGGCGACGTTCCTGAAAATTTGATGGACAAAACGCTTTATTCCTTGGATATGGGCGCTTTGATTGCCGGTGCAAAATACAAAGGCGAGTTTGAAGAACGTTTAAAATCTGTTGTGAATGAAGTCACGAAATCCGACGGACAAATTATTCTTTTCATCGATGAAATTCACACTTTGGTAGGAGCTGGAGGTGGCGAAGGTGCGATGGATGCAGCCAATATTTTGAAACCTGCTTTGGCAAGAGGAGAATTAAGAGCAATTGGAGCAACCACTTTGAACGAATATCAAAAATATTTTGAAAAAGATAAAGCCCTAGAAAGACGTTTCCAAAAGGTGATGGTGGAAGAACCCGATACAGAATCGGCGATTTCCATCCTTCGTGGGATTAAAGACAAATACGAAGCTCACCACAAAGTGAGAATTAAAGATGAAGCAATTATCGCAGCGGTAGAAATGTCTCAACGTTATATTTCAGACCGATTTTTACCTGATAAAGCGATTGATTTAATTGATGAAGCATCTGCAAAATTGAGAATGGAAATTAATTCAAAGCCCGAAGAACTGGATGTTTTGGACAGAAAAATCATGCAGATGGAAATTGAATTGGCAGCTATTTCAAGAGAAGGCAATCAAACCAAAATTGATCATTTAAAAGAAGATTTAGCCAAAATCAATGAGCAAAGAAATGAAATCAATGCAAAATGGTTGAAGGAAAAGCAAAAATCTGAAGATTTAACTCAGATTAAAAAAGATATTGAAGCTTTAAAATTAGAAGCTGAACGTGCTTCCAGAGCTGGTGATTACGCGAAAGTGGCGGAAATTCAGTACGGAAAAATCAAGGAGAAGGAAGATGCTTTGCAAACCTTAGAATTGGAAATGCAAAACCATAAAAATGAATTGATTAAAGAAGAAGTGACTTCTGAAAACATCGCCGAAGTCATCGGAAAATGGACAGGAATTCCTGTAACCAAACTCATTCAATCTGAAAGAGAAAAATTATTGCATTTGGAAGACGAACTTCACAAACGTGTTGTTGGTCAAGAAGAAGCTATAGAAGCTGTTTCCGATGCGATTAGAAGAAACAGAGCAGGTTTGAGCGACGACAAAAAACCGATTGGTTCCTTCTTATTTTTAGGAACAACAGGAGTTGGTAAAACCGAGTTGGCAAAGGCTTTAGCAGAACTTCTTTTCGATGATGAAAATAATATGACGAGAATTGATATGAGCGAATATCAGGAAAGACATTCCGTTTCTCGTTTGGTGGGCGCGCCTCCGGGATATGTGGGTTACGATGAAGGCGGACAATTGACCGAAGCGGTGAGAAGAAGACCTTATTCTGTGGTGCTTTTGGACGAAATTGAAAAGGCTCATCCGGATGTTTTCAACACGTTGTTGCAGGTTTTAGATGATGGACGTTTAACCGATAACAAAGGTCGTGTGGTGAATTTCAAAAACTCAATTATCATTATGACTTCGAATTTGGGTTCGCATTTAATCCAGGAGAATTTTGAGAATTTAACGGAAGAAAATCATGACGAAATTGTAGATAAAACCAGAGAAGAAGTTTTTGATCTTTTGAAACAAAGTTTGAGACCAGAATTTTTGAACAGAATTGATGAAATTGTGCTTTTCCAACCTTTAACCAAAAAGAATATTGGAAAAATTGTACAATATCAGTTGCGAGGTTTGAATGAGCTTCTCGCTCAAAGAAATATTATGATGACGGCAACTCAAGACGCTTTGGATTATTTAATGAACAAAGGTTACGACCCCGTTTTTGGAGCAAGACCATTGAAAAGAGTAATTCAGCAAGATGTTTTGAACAAATTATCTAAAGAAATTCTGGCAGGAAACATCAACGATGGCGATAGAATTACGATGGATTATTTCCAAGAAACAGGTTTGGTTTTTAGACCAACAGAGTAATTTTTGAATTTGAGAATGAGATAATTTGAAAATTTAAAAAAGACAAAATACTACACTTTTTTCATATTATGTAACGTCCTGAAAAAATGATACAGGATTAGACCAATAAAATTTTATTTTAAACAGTACATATATTCGTATTTGTACTGTTTTTCTTTTTGTAAGATTTTGGTATTAATTCTTGTTGTTGGTGCATTTGCATCGGTGTTAAATAATAGTTTGACAAATGCGGTCTTAACTCATTATAGACCTTTACGGTTTGTTTGACCAAAATCTTTCTTGTATTCAAATCTACATTAAATTTATCAATATCATATTCCTGTTTTAAAATTCCATTGATTCTTTCGGCTATGGCATTCTCATAAGGATCTGATTCTTGTGTCATACTACAACGGATTTTATGCTTTTTCAATAGCTTTTGATAATCATCGGAACAATATTGTAAACCTTTGTCTGAGTGATGAATAAGACTCTTCGGGTTTTCTTTTTTCAATGCCATTTTTAGAGCATTTAAACAAGATGCTGTAGCCAAAGAATCCGACACATCAAAGCCTACGATTTTCTTAGAATAAGCATCGGTTATCAAGCTTAAATAGGCTGGGTTTTCTCTGTTTCCCAAGTAAGTTATGTCTGATACCCAAACATTATTAGGCTTTTTGTATTGATAATCTTTAATCAAATTTTTATGTTTTTTAAAACGATGATACGAATTGGTAGTTTTGTGATAACTTCTTTTGGGAATGATTAACAAATGGTTAGCCCTTAAGAAGTCAAAGAATTTGTCTCTGCCAATTCTTAAATTTTCAAGTTTCTCTTTCAAAAGAAAATACAACTTCTTTCCACCCATTTTTGGATGAATCATTCGCAGCTCTGCTACCCAATCCACAACCTGCTGTGCATTTTGTTGCCGCTTTGCTTTTCGTTTCAAATGACGATAATAAACCTGTCGGTCAACCCCGAACAATTCACAGGAGAAACTTATGGTTTCTTTTTGTTCCTTTCGGAAAGAGTCGATAGTTCGGGTGGTGAGTTTTTTCGTATATCAATTTGATATTCCTCTTCGGCAAGGTTAATCATCATATCGAAAATAATGGCTTTTTTATCAGCCACATAAGCCTGTTTCTCAAGAAAGGTCTTCTGCTTTTGCAAAAGCTTTACTTGGGCTTCAAGCTCCATGATCTTTTGTTCTGGTGACTTTGGCATATTCGATGGGGATTGGTTCTCCCAGTCAAAGGTACCAAATTTTCTGAGCCAACTCACAACTGTGCTTCGGGCTTGGATGCCATATTTTCGGCAAGCAACAGTGGTAGAGAGTTCTCCAGACTCGATTTCTTTTACAACGTTCAACTTAAAAGACATACTGTAATCGCGCTGAGTACGTTTTACATAATTGCTTCTTTCTTCCATAATAACGATTATTTTTTTTGTATCGCTATTTCAGGACGGGACATTATACTAAAAAAAAGCAACGAGAGAAATTCTTGTTGCTTTTTTAATTTTAAAGTTATAAGTAGGCTTATTTAATTCCCATCAATTCTACATCAAAAATAATGGTAGAACCGCCCGGAATTGCATCTCCAGCGCCTTGATCGCCATATGCCAATTCTGCAGGAATATAAAATCTGTATTTAGCCCCTTTACTCATCAATTGAATACCTTCTGTCCAACCTTTAATGACGGCTCCTAAATTAATATCCGCAGGTGCACCTCCGTTTTTATCCGTAGAATCGAAAACCGTTCCATCTAAAAGTTTTCCAGTATATTTTACTTGTACAACATCCGATGCTTTAGGTTTTGTTTTACCATCGCCTTCCTGCAAAACTTCATATTGCAAACCAGAAGCTGTAGTTTTCACGTTAGGATTTGTTTTATTCTTTGTAAGAAAATCAATTCCTTTTTTCTTATTTCCATCTGCATTCGCCAATGCAGCAGACTGTTTTTTCTCGTTTTGCTTCTGCATAAAGCTCATCATAAAAGCATCCATTTCTTCAGCTGGCAAAGTCTTCTCTTTACCATCCATTTCTTCTTTAATTGCTTTGGCTAAAAGGTCTGCATCTACTTTAAAACCCTCCTGCTTCATGTTTTGCGCAATACTCAAACCTATATAATAAGAAGCTTTTTGGTCATCTTTATATTTAGTGCCGTCTTGCTTATTACTTTCTTTATTACAAGAAACACTCAATAATGCTATGCAAAATAATGCGATAGTCTGTCTTTTCATATGATAATTTTATATTTTTATGATAACTGATTAAATAATGACCGCAAATTTATCATTTATTACAGAAACGGTCTTACTACAAATTTTAAAATTAAATTTTCTAGATTCTAAAGAATAGTTTTATTTTCAAACCTACAATACATTCCTTTAATTTTCATTCATATTCGGCCAAAGCTTAGGAGTTTCCATTTATCAGCACACTTTTTCTTTTATTTTTTTATAAATTCGCACCAACTAAATCATTTGAATTAATAATAATTCATTATTTTCAAATTATACTAAACTAAAACCCTGAAAACCTCATGAAAAAAGCAGTATTCTTTATTAGCTTTTGTCATTGTTTGCTATCGAACGCGCAAGTTAAAGACAGCATCAACAATTCTAATTTTTCAACAAAAAAATTTGATAATTCTTCTAAGAATTTTTTCGAAAACCCTTGGGTAAAACGTTCTATAGCCCCAACAATTTTATTTGTAGCCTCAGCTGCAACTTGGGATCAGCGAGAAAACATCCGCGAATACAGGAACCGCTATCTTCCCAATTTTAAAGTGCCTTATGATGATTATTTACAATACGCTCCTGCCGCAACAGTATATGGATTAAAACTTGCGGGCGTAAAAGGACGCAACAACATCGGTAGAGCTACAATTTCATACGCGACAAGTTTAGCCATTATGGGTGTTTTGGTGAATGCTATAAAATACACCGCGAAAGTAGAGCGTCCCGATGGTTCTAAAAACAACTCTTTCCCATCCGGACACACGGCTATGGCATTCACTAATGCAACTTTTCTACATAAAGAGTATGGACTGGCGAATCCCGCATACAGCATTGCTGGTTACAGCGCGGCAGCTTCAACAGGATTGGGCAGAAGCCTCAACAACCGCCATTGGCTTCCAGACATTCTCACTGGTGCAGGAATCGGAATTTTATCCTCGGAGCTAGCCTATTTTTTCATTAATAAAATTTATAAAAACGAAGGCGACAATATCGGTATCCTAAATCGTATTGAAGGCAATGACAATCCTTCATTTTTGGCTCTTAAATCGGGAGCGTCCATTTCTACCACAAAATTTTTAAAACAATCTGGCCTTAGTCAATCCAAGACAATTGGTTTTGAAGCCGGACTAGAAGGCGCTTATTTTTTTAATAAACATTGGGGTGTGGGTGGCGAAATGTCCTTCAACACATTTCCAGTACGCGCTGTAAGCCTTCCGACTGACGATCCTGACATACAAAACCTAAGCTTGACTACAGAGTCAATTGGTCTACTAAATTTTTCGGTTGGACCTTATTTCGCTTACGATATCAACAAGGATGTTCAGTTAAAACTAAAAGCCAACGCTGGTTATTCTAAAGCGGCAACTGGAAAAATCTATGCAGAGTTCAACGATATGGACGAAACGCCTGAAAAACAAAACCTCCATTTAGCAAGTTATATTCCCTCTAATGCATTTAGATTTGGGACTGGCATAGATTTGACCTATAAATTTAATTCTCAAATTGGTTTAACTGGCTATGCCGATTTTTATAGAACTTCCTCCAAAATCACTTATGAATTTGAAGAACCTGTTCTTGATGAAATTGAATTAGCGAATGAACTGAACAATTCTTCGTCAAGAGAAAATATTTCGTATGTAAGTTTGGGTTTAAAACTTACTGCATATTTTTAAAAATGAAATAAAATAAAGAAACTCGATCTGAATATGGATTGTGCTTCTTTATTAAAAAAACATATAACGCTATTTTTAGGTTAATCTCAACAAAAATCTTATTAACATTAACTTTTTTATTGCAAAATCTCATCTTCCAAATCTGCGATAAGCTTTGATTTTATCGACGTAAAAGTATAATCTTTGGCTTCTGCAAAAGAGATGTTGTATTTCCTGGAAATCTGTTGCAAGCTTTGTGGAAAACGCGCGATAAGCAAATCGTAATATTGATCCAAAACCTCATCAGTCGGCATGTCATACTCGATTCTCACTTGAAACCTTCTGAACAAAGCGATATCCAAAACCTCAACATGATTGGTCGCTGCCACAAGAATCGCCTTTTCTGGGAATTGATCGATCATCTGGATAAGCGCATTAACGAGGCGACGCATTTCGCCAACATCGTTATCATCGTTACCACGCATTTTCCCGACATAATCGAACTCATCCAAAAATAAAACAGCGCGTTCTCGCTCAGCTTTGTCAAAAACCATTTTAATATTTTTCGCGGTTTCGCCAATTCTTGCCGATACAAAAGTACTGAGATCTAAAATAAAAAGCGGCTTATTAAGTTTTGTGGCAATTGCTTTCGCAGTCATCGTCTTCCCACAACCAGAATGCCCATAAAGCAAAATTTTGTTATTGACAGGCAGATTGTATTGTTTAAGAACATCGATGTATCGAAACTCTTTCATCAATTGTTCGATTTCTTTTTTGTTGTCATCGTTCAAAATAACATCGTCCCAATCAATAGGTTCTCGGTCAACAATTAAAAGATCTAAAATGTTCATACGCGTTTTTAGTTTCACAAAATTAATCAATTCCTACAAAGGCTATACAAAAAAAGACAGCCGAAACTGTCTTTAAATATTTGGGGTTTAATCTTGTTAATTTTTAGTAAAAGTAAAAGCTTGGCCTGCCTGTGTGAGATCAAAACTTTTTTTGTCTTTCGCGAATTTAATTTTAATGTCTGCTTCATCAAAGACAAATACATTGTCGCCATCATAACTCAATGGAAAAGATTGTTGTTCTCCCATCTTCGCCGTCAACATATTATTTTGAGAACTCAACACAAATTTCACAGGAATCTGAGGGTTTGTAAAATCGCCAGTAAAATCATTAATATTAATTTTTTCACTAGCCATTTGGCTCATTCTAAAAACATTATTGCTAATATTAATATCTGGCAAAGTCCCGTCAGGGTCGATCGTTATGGAAGCAATTTCTTTTGTTGTAGGCGCTGTAAAAGTCCATTCCACATTTCTTCTCCAGATATCAACCGGCAAATTAATAGCTTCTTTTGTTCCATCTTTATATTTCACCTCCATAAAGACTGGCATCGGCATTTTTTCTAAATTGGCAATTGAAATAATTGCGCCGTTTTTAGCATCACCATTAACATATTTGACATTGGTAATCGCCTGATCCAATCTCCAATTATTCTGAATCCAACTTCTCCAAAACCAACCAAGATCTTCTCCTGATACATTTTCCATTGTCCTATAGAAATCATCTGGCACTGGATGTTTGAAAGCCCAACGATCAATATATTCTCTAAAAGCTTTGTCAAACCTTTCTGTCCCGAGGACACGTTCTCTAAGAACCGTCATTGCCGCGCCAGGTTTGTAATATGCCAAAGCGCCAATACTTGCTTCTTTCATGTTATCTGGCGGTGTTTCTACAGGCTCCAATTTATCACTGAAGAGATAAGACGCCATCGCTCTGAGAGGGCGTTCGCGATGGTATTCGCCTTTATTAAATTCTTTTGTCGAAATATCATTAATAAAGGTATTAAAACCTTCGTCCATCCAAGCGTGTTTTCTCTCATTAGATCCCACAATCATTGGAAACCAATTGTGTCCAAACTCATGATCGGTAACGCCCCAAAGCTCACTTCCTTTCGAGGTGAAATGACAAAATACAATGCCTGGATATTCCATTCCGCCTTCGTTACCCGCAACATTGGTTGCTGCTGGATATGTATATTCATACCATTGTTTAGAATAATGCTCGATAGATGCTTTTGTATATTCTGTAGAACGACTCCATGCTTCGCGCCCATCGCTTTCCACAGGATAAGCGGATATGGCTAAAGATTTTTTCCCGGAAGGCAAATTAATTTTTGCTGCATCAATAATAAACGATGCCGAAGCTGCCCAAGCAAAATCTCTGGTTTGATTAATTTTAAACTTCCACGTTTTGGTTCCTGAAGCTGTTTTAGAAGCAGAATTAACATCTGCTGCGGAACGTATCACCACTGTTTTGTCGCTATTCCTAGCTTGATCCCAAAGTTTATTTTGTTCCACTGAATAGACTTCTTTTTGATTCAGAAGTTCGCCAGAACCGACAACGTAAAAATTAGAAGGCACGGTGATATTCGCTTCCACATTTCCGTATTCTAAATAAAATTCTCCTGCGCCCAAATATGGCCAATTGTTCCAGCCCAAAATATCATCATAAACCGCCATTCTCGGAAACCATTGTGCCATGGTAAAGATTTTACCGTTTTTAGTCTCCAAAACGCCCATTCTGTCCGAGCCATAATCTGGTGAAACAAATGAATAATCGATTGCGATTTTTAATTTACCACCATGTCCTTTAAGATGTTTTGGCAAATCTATTTGCATTCTTGTGTCGGTGATATTGTACTTCACGACTTGCCCATCAACTTTCACAGATTTTATTGTATAACCGCCGTCAAAACTTTGACCTTTGTCGCCATAGCGGGAGTTACTCATCGGGATCATGGCACTTCCTCGCGAATCTTTTTTAAATAAATTTTGGTCTAGCTGCATCCAAACGAATTTCATCTCATCAGGACTGTTGTTAACATATGTTACTTCTTGTGAAGCTGTAATTTCTTTTTTCTCGGGATTGAGTGCAACATTGATGACATAATCTGCCGAATTCTGCCAATATTTCGGCCCAGGCTGTCCACTTGCCGAGCGGAAATCTGTTCCGGTGGATGTATAAAATGGTTCTTTAAAAGCTTCTTTGTAGTCGTAAATACTTTTGGTTTGCGCATTTGTATTAGAACAAATTAAAAAACCTGCAGCTAATACAAGTTTGGAAACAAATCTTATCTTCATATGATTATTTTAAAAAATTGGTCTGTAAAATTCTCTGAAAGTTACAGGAATAAAAGATAAAATAAAAACCTCTTCGTTTCTGAAAAGGTTTTTACTCTAAATTATTATAAATATAATCTAGTTACTTTTTTTAGCTTTAATCATTTGTTCTAACATATCCCACATTTCCGTAGGAATTTGATCGAGCATATTAAATTCACCTGCGCCCTGCAACCATTCGCCACCGTCGATAGTTACCACTTCCCCATTCATATAAGCCGAATAATCTGAGACCAAATAAGCCGCTAGATTGGCTAATTCCTGATGTTCTCCGACTCTTCTTAAAGGAACTTTCTTACGCATATCGAATTTTTCTTGCAAATCGCCAGGAAGAAGTCTATCCCAAGCTCCTTTTGTTGGGAAAGGTCCTGGAGCAATGGCATTAAAACGAATTCCATATTTTGCCCATTCCACTGCTAAACTTCTCGTCATAGCCAAAACACCTGCTTTTGCGCAGGCAGAAGGCACCACATACGCTGAGCCTGTCCAAGAATACGTAGTAACAATATTAAGAACCGTTCCTGGAGATTTGGTATCTATCCAATGTTTCCCGATAGAAAGCGTACAATTTTTGGTTCCTTTTAAAACGATATCCAAAATAGAATCAAAAGCGGAATGCGTTAATCTTTCAGTTGGTGAAATAAAGTTTCCTGCAGCATTATTTAATAGAATATCAATTTTACCAAATTCTTTTAGCGTAGCTTCTTTCATGGCTTCCACTTCGTCCCAATTTCGAACATCACAAGAAACACATAAAACTTTACCGCCCGTTTCTTCTTCTAATTCTTTAGCAGTGGCCTGTAATTTATCTAAATTTCTGGAAGTGATAACTACTTTTGCTCCTAACTGAAGGAAATATTTGGTCATCGCTTTGCCCAAACCGCTTCCACCACCTGTAACAATGGCTACTTTATCTTGTAACGCTCCTTCGCGAAGCATAGGTTGTGTGTATAAATTCATAAGAAAATGTTTTCAGTAAAAATACTTAGAATTTTTTGGAAAGTCCTATAAAATAGAATGTAATGAATATCTATTTTGTAGATTTTAACATTCCAAGAACCAAAAGAAACTGAGCGGCAACATAAGTAAGCATCACCAAAAGTTGGAGAACGACATTCGAATTCACAAATAAGGAAATAGAAAGAATTGAATCGGAAATGACAAACAGCAACGCACTAACTATCAGCAGTGATTTTCCTGTTCTAAGACTGGTAAAAAGCATTGCGGAGATGACGATTCCGTACAAGATAACGGGAATTTTCATTTCGTCTAAATGCGGAAACAAGTAGCAAAACAAACCTAATAAATAAGCGATTATAAATGGTAAAAATCCCCAAGCATTTTTGATTTTAAGCTTGATAAAACAAATCACATAAAATACATGAGCCAATAGAAAACTCCCTAATCCCAAAAGAAATCCCCATTTGAACAGCAGAAATAAATCGCCAAAAAAACTAAAGACTAATCCTGCTACAAACCATGTATTCGGCTTCATTTTTTGGGATTTAACTTCCAATACATAATATAAAGTAAGTAAAGGCAGCAGCATTATTTTGGTGAAAAACCTGAAATTCTCCTGATGTGATCCAACAAAATATAGATCAGCTAAGAAAAATACCAAAAGCAGTATGAGTAAAACCGTGCGCTTCATAATCCGTTTCGTTTCAAGTAAAAATACAAATTATAAACACTCTGTTTTCAATAGACCGAAAACTCCTCATCTTCAAGGATTAAAAAAGAAGCTGTCTCAAAAGGTAAACTAACGCTCTAAGAATCTCCTAAATGACAAAGTCTGTCAGACATGAGTCCAAGAGAAAGGATACTTTTGAGACAGCCTCTTTAAATAAATTTCATTAATATTTCATACGCCAGAAAGACCATACGCTTCCGTTATACACGGCAAGTCTCTTGGCACCTTGTTTTTTTACGTACACCATCATTCCGGGTGATGGACTTGGGATGTTATTCACATCTTCTACAATGGGAAGAATCATGGCTTGGGTATTGGATTCAAGAACAAAAGCCCCTTTTGCGGTGGTTTGGTTATTTCCTACAATTACTTTTGCATCTGCATTTTCGGATTTTCCGTTTTGGATATTTAGCAGAGATGTGATATTAGCATCTTTACCACTAAGATCCACCCATGCTGTTCCGTTATAGAACTTCATTCTGGATTTTGTGCCATTATCTTCAGCATGAAGAAGAATTGTACCTTCGGAAACATTGGTTCCTGTTGGTAGATTTTGTACATAAGGAAGAATCAATCCTTTATTATTTTGTTGCGTATCGCTGTTTTTTGCAAACTCTAACAATACAGATGTTTTGTCTGTAGTGGTTCCGGCATCATCTCCAATAATGACTTGCGCAAAAGCAGATGACGAACAAATTGCAAATAATGCTATAAATAAATTTTTCATTGTTAATTTAATTTAAAAATTAAGGACAAGAAGGTGTTGAAAAACAGCTCCATTTTGTACCATCATAAATTTTAAGACACTTATCTGTGGTATCATAAATCATCATTCCTTCTTGTGGATGCGTTATTTTACTTGGCGTACTTCCGCCATCACCTTCGATCTCAAGTTTGGTCATACGTGTTGGTACAAATCCTTTGTTATTGGACTCGACAACAGTGAAGCCAGAAGTTCTCACCATTGGCCAGTTATCATTTTCTGAACCAGCTCTGTTGAGCAATGTAATACCATGCTTGGTTGGGATACCCGGCGATACATTGACCACCTCGTTGTAACATGCAGTTTGATAGGTAATGATAATCTGTGCAATATTACTTTCGGATCCCGGATAAAACTCATCACCCTGATTGGATCCATTAAGCGCTAAGGTTTTGTCTAAAATAGTGTAGGTAACCGGCGTTGGATTTCCGGTAAATGTAGACAGTGGTGTAAAGGTTACAAAACTAGTTGCCCGATTGTAGCGCCACGTCCCTTCACCTGGAACTGTATAATATGGATCTGTATTTTGCGGGTTATCATATTGTCCCATAACATCTTTTATCCCAAAGAATCTGAAGATAACGTTTCCGGGTGTTGCAGGCGCTCCGTTGTGTAGTTTGTCATTTTCCAAAACATTGATGGTCACAGGACCAGAAGGCTGGTTGTATTTATAATCGGTAACGGCAATTGGTTCTGCTGTAGGATTACAATTCAACAAAACGGAATCGTTTTCATAATAAGAACAACCTAAGTCTTCAAACACAATATCATCAATAGCATAGTCATTATTAGTTGATCCTTTACGACCATTAACTAACGAAACATAATATTTTAGATCACCCGTTGTACATGTTGGTGGCACCCGAAATACCACTTCGTATTTCTTCCAAGTTCTGTCGCCATTACCTGTAAGTTCCATCATTTTTTGTCCAAGAACGGTATTTCCAGAACCGCTCATCATTTGAACATTGATAGAGGCACCATCATAACGTTCGTAAGCGTAGTAGCTCACCTTATAATAATTACCCGGAATAACATCTACTGTACTTTTTCTTTTATAAATAGGTGCGTAAATTTCTCCTGCATTGATAATCATGGCTGCCCCATCGGCATTTCCCGTATGATCGTTAAAGGTATCTCCATTAGCATCTGTCCCCCAAATACTAAATCCGTAATTAAAAATGGAATGCCCATCCTGAATTCTTTTCGGGGCTACTACGGCATAATATCCGTTTTCTATATAGCCCACAACATTAGCCAATTGTGTGTTATACTGACTTGGAGGAATCGCTAAATAATCTGCAAATGTAAAATGCCCAACACCATGAACCATATAGGGCGATGGCTGTCTAACTGTAGTTTGGCCGAAATCTTCGGTGAAGATTACTTCTTGCTTTTCGCAGGGTTTGTAATAAGGCACTGTTCCCAGATCAATATTTAAATAACCAAGACCTGAATACGTTCTTTCTAAAGTTACGATACCATCCGTCATTTTGAATCTTCGAATTTCGACATTACCAGCGTCATTAGTATTATTTAAAGTAGATAAATATACATAACCATTGAGATAGGCCATCCCTTGTATTGCACTTGGGATATCTCCCGAAAGGGTGAGTGCTTTGGAAGCAACTCGTGAAGTTAAATTAATTTTGTATAAATAGGTATTCCCACTTCTTTGGATGAATGTGTATATATTATTATCAACATCAAAAAAGGTATCAGTCCCAAAGATTGCTCCATCAGTCCAATCAGCATCTCCAGTAACGGCTTGAGATGGTGCACTAGGATGAATTCTATACAAGTTTTTTGAACCTGTAGCGAAACCATACACATACCCAAAGTAGGATCCAGGAGCATTGTTTACGGCAATCCCTCCAATTCCTGTAGGCAAGGTACTTCCTGAAGCTGTTCCCGAATAATATACAGCGCTATTATTTGTAGTATTAGAATGTACAAAATAGAGATTCGTATCTGTACTTGGAGCTGGTTTGTACCCAATTCCCAAATTTGAAATATGGTTAGCTGTTGTTTGTGAAAAAACTGATGTTGTAGGAAAAGTACTTGGCAATCCTGTTATATCATATACAGCTCCACGAGAAGCCAATGACAGGTATAATTTCCCATCTTGTTGTGCTGCTGCAAAAAAACACAGAAAGCACGCGACTATACTAGTAAATAGTTTAGTTATATTCATATTTAAATTTTTTGATTAATTAAAATTATTTCTATTTTTCATCATAAAAACGCATAACAAAACCTCGCATCTTGTTTTTGCGTAACTTAATTTATCTGTGTCTAAAACAAATTAAGACTATTATGAAAAGAAATAAGGAGGAGGTCTTACCGCAAAGAAATAGGATAATTTTTGTAAAATATGAAACGAATATTTACTATTTTGTATTTTCTTCTCCACAAAGATTTTTTTTGGAGAAAACGTAAATATAATCTTTGTACCCACTAAATCTTCCGTACGCGGCGAGAAGCTTAAAGATTTAACCTTGCCTCCGGCCGTCATTTGATCGTTAGACATCGGAAGTTTATTTTTAAAAACATATTCAACCGTTTTCGGTTGCTGGTTTTTTATCTTAGGAACTTTAGATTTGGCAAGCTCTTGAATGGTTTTTCCTGCTTGTTTTTCTATTTTCGATTCTTTCTTACTTCTTTCCTCAAAATCTTTAGAAACTATAGTGATGCGATTTCCTTCAGGCGAATCCATATCAGCTATCACAATCATAGCATCGCCCTTCACGTAAATAAAAGCAGAGTCCTTTAGCGTAATATCTTTAGAAAAAAGAAAAGAAAAATTAAAAAGAATAAAGAGCCAAAAAATGCGAAGGACAAAATTCTTCGGAAAAAATAAAGGATTTGCAATCGATAATTTTGGCAGGAAACAACAATATCTTAGCTGATGCTAATCTGCAAAATTACTAAAAAATTACAAATAAACTCATATTTAAAGTGAATAATTATTAATATTAAAATAGCAAAGCCAAATTTAACATATTAAACTCATTATATTATTCTTTTTCATAAAATTAATCAAAACCAAAAAAAACATTATATTTTCCCATCAAAATCTAGCTTTAAACAAAAGAACCACATCTTTTTGATGCGGTTCTTTATGATTTATCAATTCAACTGAGTCATGCTAAATATTTACATTTCTATCAAACAACAATCTTTCTCCATGTTTAATAAGAGAGAAATTACCATTATCGTAAGCTAAATGCCCATTAACAAATGTTTGAGTAATTTTAGATTTCAATTCTGTTCCTTCCAACGGACTCCAACCGCATTTGCTGATAATATTTTCCTTTGCTATTGTCCAAGGATTATCCAAATCTACCAACACCAAGTCTGCTTTATAACCTTCTTTAATAAAACCTCTTTTTTCTACTTGAAATAAAATAGCAGGATTGTGACACATTTTTTCTACAATTCTCTCCAAAGAAATTTTTCCGTTGTGGTAATTTTCCAACATCACCGCTAAAGAATGCTGCACCAAAGGCGCTCCAGAAGGACATTTTGTATAAACATTCTGTTTTTCTTCCCAAGTATGCGGCGCGTGATCTGTAGCCACAACATCTATCCTATCATCCAAAAGAGCTTCCCAAAGTCCATCCTTGTCTTTTTGCGTTTTCACCGCAGGATTCCATTTAATTAAACTTCCTTTGGTCTCGTAATCATCATTGGTAAATGTTAAATGATGAACGCAAACTTCAGCCGTAATTTTTTTGTCTTTTAAAGGAATATCGTTTCTGAACAAAGCCGTTTCCTTCGCTGTTGACAAATGGAAAATATGCAATCTAGCACCTGTTTTCTCCGCCAACTCAACTGCTTTTGAAGACGATTTATAACAAGCTTCTTCACTTCTAATTAAATGATGAAATTTCACTGGAATATCTTCACCATATTCAGCTTTATATTTTTCGGTATTGGCTTTTATAGTATCTTCATCTTCGCAATGAACACAAATCAGCATTTTGGTTTTGCTAAAAATATTCTCCAAAGTTTCGGGATTGTCCACTAGCATATTTCCAGTGGAAGAACCTAAAAACAGTTTAATTGCCGCCACATTTTTCGGATTGGTCTTTAAAACTTCCTCTAAATTATCATTGGTTCCGCCCATTGAGAAAGAATAATTCGCGTAAGATTTTTCTGCACCTAATTGATATTTCTCTTCCAATAATTCCTGAGTTACCGCATTCGGAACCGTGTTTGGTTGATCTATAAAACTGGTAACTCCACCTGCAATTGCTGCTTTAGATTCAGATTCAATATCGCCTTTATGGGTTAAACCTGGCTCACGAAAATGTACCTGATCATCGATAACACCTGGAAGTAAGAATTTTCCTGAAGCATCAATTATTTGTTCAATATTTTCCTCGGAAATATTTTCAGCAATTTTCGAAATAATATCATTTTCTATCAACAAATCGCTTTCGAAAATTTGACCTTCATTGACGATTTGAGCATTTTTAATTAGAATTTTCACTTTTATACTAAAAATTAAAGATTAGACTGAGAAATTAGAAAAACTGATTCCAAATTCTGATTTTCACATTTATTTCATTGCAAATTTAGAGTTTTAAAAAGACTAAAACCGATTTGCCACTATGAAAAACTAAATATTTACATTTGCAAAAAAACAATTTTGTATAAGAAACTTTTAACACAAACCCTCATATATGGTATTGGCGCAATTGCACCGAGAATTATTTTGTTCATCCTGAATCCGCTTCTTATTTACAAAATTCCGAACGAAGGATTTGCAATGTTCACACAGCTTTACGCTATTATTTCGTTTGTGAATATTGTGTTGTCTTTTGGTTTTGAAACGGCTTATTTTAGATTTTCTGCGGAGAAAGGTGAAGAGAAAAAAACATTCAACACCTCCTTTTGGTTTTTGTTTGCAACATCGAGTATGTTTTTAATTCTTTGTTATATTTTCAACCAACCTATTGCCGATTACTGGGGTTACAGCAACAATCCAGAATACATTAGATGGTTTGCCTTAATTGCATTTTTTGACACACTTCTAGTGATTCCTTTTGCTTGGTTAAGGTTTAACAATATGCCGATAAAATATTCGGTAGTGCGGGTTGTGCAATCTGTATTTCAAGCGGTTTTCACTGCGGCTTTATTTTTTTGGATTCCTGAAAGTTTTTCTAAAAGCATCGGGTTGAATAACAATGTTGACTTCCCTTTCTTTAGTAATTTAGCTGGAAGTTTTTTAGGCGTTTTACTCTTATTTCCTATTATTTTAAAAGTAAGATTTCAGTTCGTAGTTTCTTTATTTAAAAGAATGATTACATATTCTTTTCCATTGATGTTAGCTGGACTGGCTTTTATGGTGAACGAAAACTTTGACAAAACTATCCAAAGAAATCACATTTCGGACATGGAGGCTGGCGCTTATGGCGGGTGCTACAAATTAGCAGTTTTGATGACGCTTTTTGTAACCGCTTACAGAATGGGGATTGAACCTTTCTTTTTCAAACAAATGGACAAAGGCGATGCTACAAAAACTTATGCTAAAGTTGCGGAATATTTTGCGTTCTTCGCTTCTATTGTCGCCTTAGGCATCATCGCCAACATTTCTTGGTTGAAGACATTATTTATCCCAAATACCTCCTATTGGATTGCTATTGACATTATCCCGATTATTGTAATAGCTAATCTTTGTTTTGGGATATATTATAATTTTTCAACTTGGTACAAAGTAACTGACAGGACTAGCATGGGAACGATAATCTCTTGGACGGGCGCTGGGATTAATATTGGATTTAATTATTTAGCATTAGTCCATTACCAAAGTATGATTGGTTCTGCCTGGGCAACTTTCGGGGCATATCTTGTGATGATGATTACCTCCTACTTACTCGGTCAAAAATATTATCCAATCCCTTATCGCATAAAAAAAATGACATTATTTTTAGTTATGTTGGGCATTTTCAGTTTCATCATTGTTAAATACTTTGATTATAATGTATGGCTGAGCAATTTATTATTAATTATATTTATCACAAGCATTTTGGTTTCTGAAAAAAAAATGATTCTACAACTAATAAAAAGATAATTTTAATAATCACAATCAACACTTTACTAAATATTAAAGCCAATGATTTGCTTTACAAATCTTATATTTTTACATTTGAAAAATTATCTATTGTGTAAAAACATTTATTACACCTCATAACTTAAAAAAACAAAACACACCTTATATAATGAAAATTATAGTTCCTATGGCTGGACGCGGATCTAGACTTCGCCCACATACACTTACTGTTCCAAAACCATTAATTCCAATTGCAGGCAAGCCTATTGTACAAAGACTTGTTGAAGATATCACCAAAGTTGCTGGAGAATCTATTGATGAAATCGCTTTCATTATCGGCGATTTTGGCGACGAAGTAAAGGAATCATTAATAAAAATTGCCGAGAGCCTTGGCGCCAAAGGCAGCGTATATGTACAAGATGAACCTCTAGGAACGGCACATGCCATAAAATGTGCGGAAGCTTCTATGAAAGGCGATGTTGTCGTGGCTTTTGCAGACACTTTATTCCGTGCAGATTTTGTTTTAGATAAAAACTCGGACGGCGTTATTTGGGTGAAAAAAGTTGAAGACCCATCCGCATTTGGCGTTGTAAAATTGGACGAATATGGCTTCATCACAGATTTTGTAGAAAAACCAAAAGAATTTGTTTCTGACCTTGCGATCATTGGTATTTATTATTTTAGCAATGCTGAAAAGTTGATGGAAGAAATCAACTTCATCATGGATAATGATATAAAATTTGGTGGCGAATACCAATTAACAACTGCTTTGGAAAATCTCCGTCAAAAAGGCGCGAAATTCACGCTTGGGAAAGTTGACGATTGGATGGATTGTGGTAACAAAAACGCTACTGTAGAAACCAATAGCAAAATTCTTGAATACGAAAAAGAATGTATGGCGCAATATCCAAGCAGTGCCAAAATCGAAAACTCATTGATTATCCAACCTTGTTTCATTGGTGAGAATGTTGAGATCAGCAATTCTAAAATAGGCCCCAATGTATCTGTTGGAAATGGAACCAAAGTTATTAATTCCAATATAGACAATTCTTTAATACAAGAAAAAACAATTATCGATCACGGCAATCTTTCCAACTCGATGATTGGTAACTCGGCACAATATTTTGGTGTTGCCAGAGAGATTTCTTTGGGGGACTATTCCGTTTTGGATTTCTTTTCAAAAGATTAACAAAATCAACATTTTTATTATTTTGAGATTTAGTTTCTGAAAAACAAGAGACTGAATCTCAAAATATTTATCGCCATCTGGCGTTAATTTTGCAAAGCCTATTAAAAATTCAAAATGAAAAAGTTAGGAATTATCATACTTGCAGCTTCGGTATTATCCGCTTGCCATACTCAAAAAACGGCAACAGAGACGACAGCCACCACGCCCATAAGCACTACAAAACCTATTAAATCCAACAAAGTATTTTTCAATAAAATTGCTGAAAAACCCGCTTTTGAGCAAGTAAAAATTAATAGCAAAATTAATGTTGAAAACGGCAGTTTTATTCCACCAATTTCAGCAACTATTTATATCGAGAACGGGCAAAAAGTCTGGATGAATATGGCTGCACTTTTCATAAATGTTGCACGCGGTATAGCAACGCCCGATGGAGTCAAAGCCTACGAAAGTTATAATAAAACCTACATCGATTCGGATTTTTCGTATTTAAATGATTTATTAAAAGTCAACTTTATCGATTATACATCTCTGCAAAATTTATTAATTGGTAAAACCTTCACACCAATCAACGAACAAGATTTTGAACTAACTCAAAATGCAAAAGGTTTTAGCCTTAATTCAAAAAAAAATATCAAAATCGAGGTTGACGGTATCCTTAATGAATATGCTATCCAAAATGATTATTCCGAAGATTTGAATCTTATTAAAGTGAGTCTAAATAATCTAACGAATAAGGATCTATTAGAAGTTTATTATAATAACTGGGGAAAAGTTGAAGAAATCGCTTTCCCAAAAAATGTTAAAATAATTATAAAAGGAAAGAAAACCGACCAAATCTTAATCGAAAACACGAAATTTGATTTTTCCAAAATGGCAACGCCATATTCGGTGCCTAATAATTATAAAAAGACCGCGATTAAATGATAAAGAAGATTAGTTTTCTATTAAGCATCTTATTTTTCGGAAGCATTTTCGGCCAAAATACAAAAGAACAGCTACAAAAGCAAAACGCTGATATCAAAAAGCAAATTGCAAATATCAATGCAGATCTTGCTAAAACCAAAAACGAGTCCAAGCTGTCACTCGCATACCTCAATGCCGTTAATCAAAAAATTTCTTTACGAGAAAAATCTTATAACAATACCCAAAAAGAAAAACGTTTTATAGAAGACGACATCTATAGATCGCAACTCGAAATCAATAAAAACAAACGAGAACTTAGCAAACTTCGTAAAGATTATGCCGAAATTCTTGTTAAAGCCTATAAAAATAAAGGTGTACAAAATAAAGTTACTTTCATTTTGTCATCCAAAAACATTGGTGAAGCACTTCGTCGTATTCAGTATTTAAAACAATATTCTGAGTATCAAGATCGTAAAGCGGCAGAAATCACCAACAAAGCCACTGAAATTCAAAAAAACATTGCTAAAAAACAACAATCTGTAAACGAAAAAGACAAGCTTCTTATCAACCAGAAAAAAGAATTAGCAACCATCGAAGTGGAGCGTAAGCAAAAAGAAGATCTTTTGGTTGAGTTTAAGAAAAACGAAACGCAATTAACGACAGAACTAAAACAAAAACAAGCGCAACAACGTTCTTTGGAAGGGCAAATCCGTGCAATTATTAATGAAGAAATTCGCGCTGCTAAAGCCAAAGCCGAAGCTGAGAAAAAAGCCGAAGAAGAAAGAAAAAGACAAGCTCTAATTGCTGCAGCAAAAGAAAAAGCAAGAATCGATGCCGAAAATAAAGCTAAAGCCGAAGCCCTTGAAAAAGAGCGAAAAGCATTAGAAGAAGAAACACGAAAAGCCAGAGAACTCGCTGCAAAAAAAGCAGCTGATGAAAAAAAACGTGCTGATGAAGCTGCCAAAGCAGAAACAGATGCAAAAGCAGAAGCCAGAAGAATCCTTGCAGAAAGAGAATCGAACGATGCAAAAGCACGAGCAAAAGCCGCTGAAGAGCGTTTAGCCGCTGCCAAAGCCGCTGAAGCTGCATTAAATAAGAAAAAGGAAGAAGAGAAAAAAGAAGCAGAAACCAAAACCATGAAAGCTTTTGGAGTCGGAAGTGTAACCGCCGGCAGTAATTTTGCTGAAAGCAAAGGGCGAATCGGTTTCCCTGTAGAACGTGGAAATATCACCCACAGATTCGGACGTCAACAACACCCAGTTTTCAAAAATATTTGGGAAGAAAACAATGGTATCAAAATCGCTGTTAGCCCAGGTTCAAAAGCACGTTGTGTTTTCCCTGGCGTTGTATCAACAATTATCGTAGATGGCGGAACCAAAACAGTGATGGTAAAACATGGTAACTATTTTACAGTTTACTCTAATCTTTCTAACGTCAATGTAAAATCCAACCAAACGGTTTCTGCAGGAACTCAGATTGGCGAGATTACTACAAGTCTAGACGGTTCTTACACATTAGATTTTCAAATTTGGAATGGGACAAGTCCTGTTGATCCAATGGGTTGGGTTTCGTATTAAAAAATAATGTAACTTTGTCGAATTAAAAAATGTAAATAATGTATCAGTCATTAAGCATATTAGCAATTTCTTGGCAACATATTTTAATCGTTGCTTTAGTACTCTTATTATTATTTGGAGGTAAGAAAATCCCTGAGTTGATGAAAGGTTTGGGATCAGGCATCAAAGAATTTAAAGATGCTGTGAAAGAAGAAGATAAAAAGGGTGAAAACAACAATAACTCTTCTACCAACAATTAATAGATGGGTTTTACAGAACAGGCTTGGGATATCTTTAATCAGTCGATTGAAGACTATCATCAACTAGATCATGTCGACACTTTAGAAAATAATCCGTTCCAAACTAACAGCTTGGAACATTTTTTGTATAGAAAGAATTGGATTGACACCGTACAATGGCATTTGGAGGATATTATCCGTGATGAAAATATCAATCCGGCAGAAGCTCTTCAACTCAAACGTAGAATAGACTTATCCAATCAAAAAAGAACTGATTTGGTAGAAAATATTGACGATTGGTTTTTAGATAAATTCAAAAATATTACTCCAAAAGATAATGCTAGGATTAATTCTGAAACAATAGCTTGGGCAATTGACAGACTTTCAATTTTAGCTTTAAAAATATATCACATGAACCAAGAAGTTGTTCGTAAAGACGCTTCAGAAGAACATGTCGCCAAATGTTCTGTAAAGCTAAATGTACTTTTAGAACAGCAGAAAGATCTCATGACAGCGATTGACCAATTGATAATTGATATTGAAAACGGTAATGTTAAGATGAAAACGTATAAACAGATGAAAATGTATAATGACGAATCTCTTAACCCAATCCTTTATCAAAAAACGCAAAAAAAATGATTCGCTGGGCTGGAGTTAGACTTTTTATTTTTCTGTTAATACTTTCTTCTTTTGCATCTTGCACTACGGAGACAAGTTTTTATTCTGAAAATACTTTATCCAATGATTTTGCATTGGCAACGGAAAGAAATTTCTCTCCAGAAAGAATTTCTTATAGTTCTACTATTTCCAATTTGGTGTCAACTTTTCCTAAGTTCAAAAACGTTGCTGTTAACAATCAAGTCGCTGAACTGAAGCAAAACTTAACCAATTATCTGTATGCGATACAGTCTTCTAATGAGAAAGAAAAAAAGAAATCTTTTAAACAATTCGAAGACAGTTACAAAAATATCCAAAGACTTAGAAAATATCTGAAAAGTGATGACGACCAGGTCCTTAATCGCTATTTGGTAAATCTTAAAACCAATGTGAGCCTTTTGGAAGCGGTGGAAAAAAATGAATCCAAAAACATTATTAGTACCAAATAATTAATTTTCAAAATTTAATGCTCAAAATACAAGCTGAAGCCCATGTGCCAACAGAGTTGGGCAATTTCAGAATTATCGCTTTTTCTGACCGCGAAGACGACTGGATGCCTCACATGGCGATTATTGCAGAACATACGGATTTTTCAAAAGATGTCAACGTAAGATTCCATTCGGAGTGTATTACTGGAGAAGTTTTTCATTCCAAAAAGTGCGAGTGTGGTCCACAGCTAGATGCGGCCCTTTCTTACATTAACAACAATGGTGGCGTGGTTGTCTATCTTCGTCAAGAAGGTAGAAATATTGGCATTATTAACAAATTGAAAGCTTATTCTTTACAGGAAAAAGGCTTGGATACAGTTGAGGCTAATTTAAAATTAGGACTTCCTGCAGATGGAAGAAAATTCGATGTAGCTATTGATATTTTAAATATGTTAGGCGTTAAGGCAGTCAATTTGATGACCAATAATCCTGAAAAATTAAAATATGTTGAAAATAGCAATATCAAACTTAACTCCAGAATTCCTTTACAGATAAAAGCGACCGAAATAAGTTCGTCTTATCTTAAAACAAAAAAAGATTTTTTCGGTCATCTTCTAAACGACCAAGATTTATAACAAAAAAGCGAGAACATTTTCTCGCTTTTTTTATTTTATAAGTATTTTAATTTTCTCTATTTTAAAGATACTGGTTTAGAATCGTCGATTTTATAACGCTGGATAACTTCATCATAACTCATTTTTGACAAGTTAGAATTAACGCCTTTTCCAAATTCTGCAGGTACAAGAATTACTCTGAAAGTTTGGTTTTGAGAAAACTCTGGTGTTGTCGTCACATCATAAGTCCCTTGCAACGAAATGGAAAAATCTACCACCGAATAGTCATAGTCATAGTCAATCTCTTCGCCGTTATCTAAATAAATAGTTTTAGGAATCGGCTCCCATATTGGTTTACCATTGTTTAAGTTTCCTTTTTTTCTGTAAATCAATACAAAATCTTGATCCAGCAATGGCGCATTAAAGCCTTGAATATATGTAAAACTATTAGCAGGTGTAAAATTAACTCCTTTTAAATCATAAACTTGTGGATAATCTACTGGAGCAGGAACCTCATGGACAATCTCTCGATCTGTTGTACAACTAACAACAGCGCCCAGACCCAAGATTGCCATTGCTGATATAGTCAAATATTTTTTCATAGTTTTAAAATTTTATTTGTTAATCTTTTTGCGTTCAAAATATATACCACATTTCTTTTTTAATAAAAAATGAAGATATATCTTTATAGTCACTTAATATTTTAGATAAGTAAAACATGAAAAGGTTAATTCTGGCAGTTACAATTTTTAGCTCAATTTTCTATAAAGCACAATACACACCGAAAAACATTAGCGAAGAACAAACAAAAATTGCTAAAGAATGGGTTGATAAAACTTATAACGAACTCTCGGAAGATCAAAAGTTAGGACAACTTTTCATTGTTGCATTGTACACCAACAAAGGTATTGATCATATTAATGAAATTCGGAATTTAGTTTCGAAAGAGCAAATCGGTGGTTTAATTTTGATGCAAGATGATGCCGCTATGGAGGTAAACCTTGTCAACGAATTCCAGACGCGCTCTAAAGTTCCGATGATGATTGGTATGGACGCAGAATGGGGAATTTTCCAAAGAATTGCTAAAGCTTACAAATTTCCTTGGGCGATAACATTGGGTGCTATCCAAGACGAAAAACTCGTTTATGAGATGGCCACAAAAATTGCCGCAGACTGCAAAAGAATGGGCATCAATTGGGATTTTGCGCCAGTTGTCGATGTTAATACCAATCCTAATAATCCTATTATCGGGAATCGTTCTTTTGGATCCGATGTTCAAAATGTCATTTCTAAAGCAAATGCTTATTCTCAGGGTTTACAAGACAATAATATCTTGGCCGCCATCAAACATTTCCCAGGACATGGCGACACAAGCGCAGATTCTCATTATGATTTACCATTGGTAGACCACGATATAAAACGACTCAACGACATTGAATTAGCACCTTACAGAGCTTTAATAAAAGAAGGAATTGGTGGCGTAATGGTTGCGCATCTTTATGTCCCAACATTAGAAAAAGAACAAAATATTCCCGCTTCAATATCAAAAAGTATTATCACAGATTTACTAAAAAACCAATTGGGTTACAAAGGTTTGATTATCACAGATGCGCTGAATATGGGCGCAGTTGCCGATAGTTACCAACCTGGACAATTGGACGCTTTAGCCTTTAAAGCAGGCAATGACATTATGCTTTTCTCACAAGGTGTGAAAGAGGGCAAGAGATTAATTGCTGAAAGCATCAAAAAAGGTGATATATCTAATGAACGTTTGGAAGAAAGTGTGAAGAAAATTTTGCTTACCAAATATTATTTAGGTTTAAACAAATACGACAACAAAAACCCAAATAATATTCTTGAAGATATCAACAATGCATCGCATCAACAATTGGTACAAAAACTTTATGAAAATGCGTTGACATTATTAAAAGATGACAAAGCGCTACTTCCCCTAAACGCTCAAGAAAAAATATATTATTTAGGTCTTGAAGAAGCGCCCTATCAAACTTTTCAAAATCTATTGAAAAACAACTTAAATATTGAAATAATATCGTCAAAAGAACTTTCGAAACTTCCAAAAAATAGCAAATTGATTATCGGCGTTCATAAAGATAACAGTACCGCTTACAAGCCTTACAAAATTTCGGAAACATCAAAAAAAATAATTGCTGAGGCATCGAAAAAACACCAAGTTATTTTGAATATTTTTGGAAGTCCTTATGCACTTCGTGACCTGGACACCGATAATATTTCTACACTTTTGGTTTCCTATGAAAACAATGATGACTCTCAAAAAGCAACGGTGAATGGCTTAACAGGAAAAACAAAAATCTCTGGAAAGCTTCCAGTATTGGTAAATGATACTTGGCAATTTGGCGCCGGAAAAACATTAGACAAATAATAATTTTAAATGAAATTTAGAATTTTCAAATAATAGAAATTGTGTAAACCAATTATATTATGTTAATAAATTCAATAAATTGTCACCTCAAAATAATACAATGAAAATAGGAATTTTATGTTATCCAACTTACGGCGGAAGCGGCATTGTGGCCACAGAACTGGGAATGATTCTCGCAAATCAGGGTCATGAGGTTCATTTCATAAGTTCAAATCTTCCTGCAAGATTGGACATGACGCGCGCCAATATTTTCTTTCATAAAGTTCAGGTTGAGAATTATCCGCTTTTCAAATTTCCACCTTACGACATTGCATTATCATCGACGATTTACCAAGTTGTAAGTCTTTACAATCTGGATATTTTGCATGCACATTATGCCATTCCGTTTGCATATTCTGCGTTTTATGCCAAACAAATGCTGAAGGAAGACGGAAAAGATATTCCGTTGATTACCACACTCCACGGCACGGACATCACTTTGGTTGGGCAACATCCTAGTTATAACAAAGCAGTTGAATTTTCTATTAATCAATCCGATGCCATTACCTCGGTTTCGGAAAGTTTAAAACAAGATACCCTCAAAAATTTCAATATTAAAAAAGAAATCAAGGTTATCACCAACTTTATCGACAATCGTCTTTTTTTAGATAAAAACATTTGTTGTCGCGACCAATTTGCAGAGCCTCGCGAAAAGATTTTGATACATGTTTCCAACCTACGTTCGGTTAAAAGAATTCAAGATGTTTTGGCTGTTTTTAAAAATGTTCAAAAAGAAATTGACAGCAAGCTCATCATTATCGGGGAAGGGCCCGATATGGAAAAGATAAATTCGTTCTTGACAAAAAATCCAGAATTGATTAATAAGGTTCGGCTCCTCGGAAAAGTGGACGAGCTTTACAGAATTTTGAAACTGTCAGACGTTTTTTTACTTCCTTCCGAGCAAGAAAGTTTTGGTCTTGCGGCTTTGGAAGCTATGGCTGCCGGAACGCCTGTTATCAGCAGTAATGCCGGCGGAATCCCGGAAGTTAACATCCATGGAAAAACAGGATTTGTTGCCAATATCGGCGATGTTGATGCGATGACAACATATACCAAACAACTTCTTTCTGACGAAAAACTATTGGCAGAAATGAAACGCAATGCCAAAGAAAACGCGGAACTTTTTGACATCGACAAAATAATTCCCCAATATATAGAACTTTATAACGAGGTTTTAAAAAAATAAATTATTTCTGTGTTTAATTGATAATTAAATTTTAATTTTATTTATCAAACTAAAAAACACCGTGATGATTAAAGAAGATTTTCTACAATATTTGTGGAGTAAAAAGCTATTCGAAAATTATGACTTTGTTTCTACAAAAGGCTTTCCTATCGAAATTTTAAATTACGGACAGTGGAATCACAATCAAGGTCCAGATTTTCTATTTGCACAAATTAAATACCAAGACACAATTTTCGCGGGACATATTGAACTACATGTAAAGTCGTCTGATTGGTATTTTCACAAACATTCTCAGCAAGAAGATTATCAAAACATTATTCTGCATGTTGTTTACCAAGACGACTGCGACATCGATTTGTTAGTAGAAAAGAATATCCCAACTTTAGAAATAAAACAATATATCGATAATAAAAAATTAAGCACTTTCAATCAAATGGATTTGGAACATTTTAAATTCATTCCTTGTGAGGAGCTGATTACTCAGGAGAAAGTTCCACTGTTTTTTCATGAAGAAAAGCTTTTAGAAAAGCTTAGCCAAAAATCTGAATCGACAAAAAATCAACTTTCTGAAACCAAAAACGATTACGAAGCCGTGTTGTTCATCAATCTTGCTTACGCCTTCGGATTAAAAATAAATGCGGACATCTTCAAACAATTGGCTGAAAGTATCGATTATTCGGTTATAAAAAAAATACGGCAAAACCCAACGGCTTTAGAAGCTTTATTTTTCGGTCTTTGTGGCTGGTTGGAAAAGCCTAAAGATGAAATGATGACAACTTGGGCTCGTGAGTTTCAGTTTTTAAAATCTAAATTTGACATAGCAAATATTAGTTTAAATCCAAAGTTTTCAAAACTTCGTCCACCGAATTTCCCTAATATAAGATTATCCCAATTGGCGCAACTTCTTTCCCGAGAACCTCATCTTTTTTCAAAAATTAAAACCGCAAAAAACATTACGGAATTAAAGACTATTTTTTTGGATATAAAAGCCTCCGAGTATTGGGATACCCATTTCAACTTTGGGAAAATATCGTCAGAAAATTCATTGAAAAAACTAAGTGACGAATTTGTTGAACGCCTCCTTATTAATACTATTCTTCCTACAAAATACTGCTTGGAATTAGAATGTAACGAAAATATCAACGATGAAATTATTAAGTTTTACCAGGACTTAAAGGCTGAGAGAAATTCGGTTATCGACACTTGGGAAAGTTTCGGCATTATCTCGAAATCGGCTTTGGAAACCCAATCTTTGCTGCAACATTATAAAACTTTTTGCAACGAAAAAAAATGCCTAAATTGCGGCATTGGATATAATATTTTAAAACATGATTAACAATATACGTCACCGTTTTGAGAGAGAGTGGTTTGGAGTTTTGACGAGAATGGGAAGTAAGTTGGGGATACCCGTTTCGAAACTTCGCGTATTTTTTATATACTCAACTTTTGCAACGGCAGGAATATTTTTTCTATTCTATTTGGGTTTAGCTTTTACACTTTGGATAAAAGATTGTATCGTTGTTAAAAGACCGAATGTCTTTGATCTTTAAAAAAAAATAATTTTTAAAATAAAAAAAGCTTTCAGAAATTCTGAAAGCTTTTTATGTATATAAGATTTTGTCTTATCCTTTATCCGCAAAAGCAGACATATATTCTCTGTTCATTCTAGCGATCGTTTCTAGAGAAATACCTTTAGGACATTCTACTTCACAAGCACCAGTGTTGGAACAGTTCCCAAATCCTTCTTCGTCCATAGCTGCTACCATGTTCAGAACTCTTCTTTTAGCTTCTACTCTACCTTGTGGTAATAATGCATATTGAGAAACTTTTGCACCTACAAATAACATTGCAGATCCGTTTTTACACGTTGCTACACAAGCACCACAACCGATACAAGCCGCTGCATCCATTGCTCTGTCTGAATCTTCTTTTGGAACAAGGATATTGTTAGCGTCTGTTGTTCTCCCCGATGTATTTACAGAAATAAATCCACCTGCAGCCATTACTCTATCGAAAGCACTTCTATCCACAACCAAATCTTTGATTACAGGGAAAGCCGCACTTCTCCAAGGTTCGATAACGATAGTTTCTCCATCTTTGAAGTGACGCATGTGTAACTGACAAGTTGTGATACCTGTATCGGGACCGTGCGCACGACCGTTGATGTATAAAGAACACATTCCGCAAATCCCTTCACGACAGTCGTGATCGAAAGCGATAGGTTCTTTACCTTCGTTAATTAAGTTTTCGTTCAGAATGTCTAACATTTCTAAGAATGAAGAATCTGTAGAAACGTCAGATATTTTATAGGTCTCAAATTGACCTTTGGATTTATTATTTTTTTGTCTCCAAATTTTCAGCGTAAGATTTAAGCCTTTTTTTGCACTCATAATTATATATTTATTGGTTGGAGATTATTTGTAACTTCTTGTTTTAACTTCGATGTTATCGTACACAAGCTCTTCTTTGTGCATTACTTCTTGGTTTATATCGTTTCCTTTATATTCCCAAGCTGCAACATACTTGTAGTTAACATCATCACGTTCTGCTTCACCATCTGGCGTAGAGTGATCTTCACGGAAGTGACCTCCACAAGATTCGTTTCTGTTCAATGCATCAATTGCCATTAATTGACCTAATTCTAGGAAATCTGCTACACGAAGTGCTTTCTCCAATTCTGGATTCATTTCATCATTAGAACCAGGAACTTTTACATTCTTCCAGAAATCGTTTCTTACTTCTTCAATTTCTTTAATTGCTTCACTAAGACCTTCTGGTGTTCTTCCCATACCCACTTTGTTCCACATAATGTGACCCAATTTTTTATGGAAATAATCTACAGAATGCGTTCCTTTATTATTCAATAAATAGTCAATTCTATCTTTAACTTCTTTCTCAACCTGGTTGAAAGCTTCAGAATCTGTTGGAATCTGTCCTGTTCTAATATCAGCAGAAAGATAATCTGCAATAGTATAAGGAAGAACGAAATATCCGTCTGCTAAACCTTGCATCAAAGCAGAAGCACCCAGTCTGTTAGCGCCGTGATCTGAGAAGTTAGCTTCTCCAATTACGAAACATCCAGGGATTGTAGATTGTAAGTTATAATCTACCCAAACACCACCCATTGTGTAGTGAACAGCAGGGTAAATCTTCATTGGCGTTTCATAAGGATTGTCAGCAGTAATTTTCTCGTACATTACGAAAAGGTTACCATACTTCTCCTCAATCCAAGCTTTACCAAGATCGTAAATTTGTTGTTCTGTAGGATTGTGAATATGCTTTTCAATAGCAGCTTCTCTACCTTTTTTCATAATTTCTGTAGAGAAATCTAAGAACACACCTTCTTTAGTATCGTTATTTTCGATACCGAAACCAGCATCACATCTTTCTTTACCTGCTCTAGAAGCAACGTCTCTAGGAACTAGGTTACCGAAAGCTGGATATCTTCTTTCCAAATAGTAATCTCTATCGGCTTCAGGGATATCTTTTGCTTTTTTCTTACCTTCTCTAATTGCTACCGAATCTTCAATATTTTTAGGAACCCAGATTCTTCCAGAGTTTCTAAGAGATTCAGACATCAAAGTTAGTTTAGACTGTTGCGTTCCGTGAACTGGAATACAAGTTGGGTGAATCTGTACATAGCAAGGGTTTGCGAAATACGCTCCTTTTTTGTGAATTTTCCAAGCTGCAGAAACGTTAGATCCCATCGCGTTAGTCGATAAGAAATAAACATTTCCGTAACCTCCAGAAGCAATAACCACTGCGTGAGCAGAATGTCTTTCAATTTCTCCTGTTACAAGGTTTCTTGCGATGATTCCTCTTGCTTTTCCATCTACGATTACTAAATCTAGCATTTCGTGACGGTTGTACATTTTAATTCTACCTTTACCAATTTGGCGGCTCATTGCAGAATACGCCCCTAATAATAACTGTTGACCAGTTTGCCCTTTTGCGTAGAAAGTTCTTTTTACCTGAACCCCACCGAAAGAACGGTTATCTAACTGACCGCCGTAATCGCGCCCAAAAGGAACCCCTTGAGCAACACATTGGTCAATAATATTTGCTGAAACTTCCGCTAAACGATAAACGTTAGCCTCTCTTGCACGGTAATCTCCACCTTTAATAGTATCGTAAAACAATCTATAAGTTGAATCCCCATCTCCTTGATAATTTTTAGCAGCGTTAATACCTCCCTGAGCCGCAATAGAGTGCGCTCTTCTTGGAGAATCTTGATAACAAAATGCTTTTACGTTATAACCTTGCTCAGCTAAAGTAGCTGCAGCAGAACCACCCGCTAAACCTGTACCAACAACAATAATATCAATTTTATCACGGTTGTTAGGCGCAACAAGGTTCATGTGATCTTTATGATGACTCCATTTGTCCTTCAGTGGACCAGCTGGAATTTTAGAATCTAAATTACTCATTTTATTTATGATATTATTGAGTTATGAAATGATAAACCGCGATAAAAATAAATCCTAGCGGAATAAGAATTGAATACCAAGTTCCGAAAGCCTTAATAAAAGGCGTATACTTTGGATGTCTAGCTCCAACAGATTGGAATGCAGATTGGAAACCATGTGCTAAATGTAATCCTAACAAAACAAAAGCTACAACATATATTGCCACCTTAATAGGATCAGCAAATTTAGCATGTAGTTCTATCCAAAACCTGTCTGTACCCATAGCATCTACGTTCCCTTCGATGTATTTGAAATTCATTTCATGAACCCAAAAGTCATACATGTGAAGTCCTAAAAATGCTAAAATTACCAATCCAGAAATAATCATATTTCTAGACATCCATGAAGAATTTGCTGCAGCACCGCTAACATCGTACTTTACTGGTCTCGCCTTGTTATTTTTTGCTTCTAAAATGAATCCCATAATAAAATGGAAAAACACTGCAAAAATCAATACAGGTTGCATCAGATATTGGATAAATGGATTATAACCCATAAAATAAGATGCCTGATTAAACCCTGTCTCACTAAATACCGATAGCATATTAGTGAAAAGATGCATCACCAAGAAAACCAGCAAAAAAAACGCCGATAGTGCCATTGCATATTTTCTTCCTATTGAAGATGAAAATCCTGCCATAATCTAATTTTATTTTTTTTTGAATACGCACAAAGTTAAAAAAATGTTAATTGCAGTCCTCGTGAGATATGTCAGAATTTAGTAGTTTGTAATCTTTCTAAATAAATAAAAGATTTTATGGATCAATTTTATAATATTTCCCTTGATAATTAATTCCCGAAACCGCTTCAGAAATCATTATAATTTTACATTCTTTAATACGTCGAAATGACAAGTAAGGATTAACTAAAAACTTCTTAACAGACTCTATATCAGAACCTTCTTTTAACAAAACCAATACATTCGATTTTTCCTTTATGAGAACAATATTATTTTTAAACAACTCGATTTTTAAAACTTCATCCTTTTTAAAATGATAAAAATTAACACTTAAATTAATCAGCCAAAATAAAAGTATTGTAAAACCAAAATTCAAAAGATGTCTCAAATCTCTTTTAATCAAAACAAATCGTAAAAAATAGACTACAATTAATGCCAAAACAACTTCTAATAAGGAAAAACCAATGTTTTCAAACATTAAAAAATCTAAAGTGGCAAACCAATGAATAAACTTTAATAAAATATCGACAAAAGTATCATACAAGATATTTAGCCAAGAATATTCAAGATTAAAAGCAAATAAAACCACCATTAATAAGGAGAAAACAATAATAATTTCAGAAAACGGAATCACGCAAAGATTCGCAAAAATCGACACCAAAGAATATTGATGAAAATAATACAAAACAAGTGGTAAAGTTGCCAATTGTGCCGACATTGACAAGCTAAAAATCGCCACGATAAATTTGTAAATTTTATAATTCTTCTTTGGAAAACAATTTAAAATAGGTTGATACAGCCAATAAATCCCAAGCACTGCAACATAACTCAATTGGAAACCAACGTCAAATAATTGTTGCGTATCCCAACACAAAATAAGAAATGCTGAAACGGCTAAACTTTGCAACAAATGCGGTTTTCGATTGAGCAAACCCGAAATGTAATAAACGCTAATCATAATACAGGAACGCACAACCGAACTTCCGTAATCGATAAATATCGCAAAAGTCCAAATCGCAACTAGAGCAGTGACAACTCCAATTTTTCTGTATTTCACAGGGAAAGTTTTGTTTAAAACCAATAAAACCAACCAAAATATAATCAACATGTGAGATCCAGAAATCGCTAAAAGATGCACCAGGCCAGATCTATTAAAATCCGAAACTGTGACATCGTCCATGCCTGTGCGATCGGCAAGAATAATTCCTTTCAGAAATTCCTGATTTTTTGTTTGAAGATTCGATTGACCAATTCTTTGCAAAGTCTCTAATCGAAGTTGTTTGATTTGATATTTAAAAGAAATTTGAGGTTTTAGCGTTCCCAAAATCTCTGAATTTGCAAATGCCAAAGCCGAAACTTTTTGCCGTTCCAGATATTTTGGATAGTCAAACTGAAATGCGAATTTTGGTGATTTTAAACTAGAAAAATAAACTTCCGACTTGTAAATATGCCGAAAATCCAAGTCTGCTTTTTGTCTAGGAATTTGTAAAACAGCTTTGAATTGTGTGTCTTTATTATTAGAAACAGACAAGACATCGATTTGATATTTTTTATATTTTTCGTTGGAATTAAGCTTTTTATCAATTTTAAAAACAATATGTTTCTTTGTATCAAAATTGATTTTTTCAAAATCTTTAATATTAAAATCGTGAAATAGAAAGCCTAAACAAAAAAAGGCAAAACCCAACAACCATTGTCGCTTTTTGACAAAGAAATAGGTTTTAACCTTAAAAGAAAATCCAACAATTAGATTACAATATAAAAAAAGGAATAAGATAAACCCAAAATACAAATCAACATAATCTCGAAGAATAATTCCAAGACAAAATGTCGACAACATCACAAATAAAGGCTGGCGAGACATAAGGCACCATTTTAATGTTTTGCATTAAAAGTAATAAATTTTGGAATTACAAAAGACGATATTATATTATGTTAACTACCACATCAGCAGCGTGTTGACTCGCGCCTTTCCCACCAAGCTTTTCACGTAATTGGGAAAAATCATTCAACATTTTTTCTCGGTCAGTACCGGACAAAATCCTATTGAGTTCTTTCACTAAATTTTGGGTGTTCAACTCATCCTGAATCAATTCTGTAACAATTTCGCGATCCATAATTAGATTAACCAGAGAAATATATTTGATGTGTTTAACAAGACGTTTAGCAATTTCATAGGAAATCTTACTGCTTTTGTAGCACACAACTTCGGGTGTATTCAGCAATGCCGTTTCCAAAGTCGCCGTCCCAGAAGTCACCAAAGCTGCCCGAGAACATCTCAACAAATCGTAAGTTTTATTAGAAACGAAATGCACATTTTCATCCACATATTGCTCATAAAAATCTTTTACCAAACTTGGCGCACCAGCTATAACGAATTGATATTCTTTAAAATACGAGCGAACCGACAACATCAGTTCCAACATTTTTTTGACTTCCTGCTCGCGACTTCCTGGCAACAAAGCGATGATGGGCTGGCTATTAAGATTGTTTTCTTTTTTAAATAATTCTGCGTCGACGTTTGGCAAATCCGAAATCGCATCTAACAAAGGATGACCAACGAAATGTGCATCAACCTGATGTTTTTTATAGAAATCTTTCTCGAAAGGAAGAATTAAGAGCATGTCATCTACATATTTTTTAATCGTTTCTACACGACCTTCCTTCCAAGCCCAAAGTTGAGGCGAAATATAATAAACCACCCGAATACCCAAAGATTTTGCAAATTTTGCAATACGAAGATTAAACCCAGGATAATCTACAAGCACCAAAACATCAGGTTTGTAAGTCGCAATATCTTTTTTACACAACTTGATATTTTTAAGAATCGTTCCTAAATTCTGAACAACCTCAACAAATCCCATAAAAGCCAAATCACGATAATGCTTGACCATAGTTCCGCCTTGCGCCTGCATCAGATCGCCACCCCAAAACCGAAAATCAGCATTGGGATCTTTTTCTTTTATCGCTTTCATTAAGTTGCTTGCGTGGAGATCTCCAGAAGCTTCGCCTGCTATAATGTAATATTTCAAAATAAATTTGAGATTTGAGATTTGAGATTTGAGATTTTAAAATCCGCCACCAAATCAAATATTTGACTTAATTTTGTGTAAAGATAAATATTAATTGAAATGTCGGAAGAATTCGAAATTAGAAATAAAGTTGCAGAGAACACGAGTTTGGTAAATTTTGATTTGTCGAGTCTTATGCCGAGAGGGAAGAAACTGGGAATAGATTTAAAAGACTTCCTTTACCAAGGTCTTATTCTCCGCGAAAAGGAATATCGTGAGATGGTTGCCAATCTTAATCCTGAAGATTATCGCGATGCTTATGTCTATATCTATTGTTCGGAAGATGCGATTATTCCGTTATGGGCCTATTTTTTAATCACAGCAAAATTAACCGATGTTACCAAAAAAATCGTCTTTGGGAGCTTAGAAGATCTCAATATTCTTTTGATGCACAATGCGATTAAAACCTATGATTATTCTGAATTAAAGGACAAACGCGTCCTTGTAAAAGGCTGCTCAGATATAGAAATGCCCAATAACGCTTATATCGAACTTGTAGAACAACTGAAACCCATTGTCAAATCTTTGATGTTTGGGGAAGCTTGTAGCAACGTTCCTATTTTTAAAAACTAAACAAAATCCCATGTCGAATCACGAAAACTTTATGCAAAGAGCCATCGAGTGCTCTTGCGAAAATCTTGACTTAGGCGGTGGCCCTTTCGGTGCTGTCATTGTAAAAAACGGAAAAATAATTGCTGAAGGCAGCAACAAAGTAACTCTTAATAACGATCCTACAGCACATGCGGAAGTTGTTGCCATTAGAAATGCGGCGAAACATCTTGATGATTTTAATCTTTCTGGTTGCGAAATCTACACGTCGTGCGAACCTTGTCCTATGTGTTTAAGCGCCATCTATTGGGCTAGAATCGACAAAATATATTATGCCAACACCAGAAACGACGCCAAAGATATAGGTTTTGACGATTCTTTAATTTATGATGAAATACCTTTAGCTATTGAGGATCGAAAAATCCCGATGGTGCAACTTCTTCGTGATGAAGCGCAAAGCACCTTTCAAAAATGGACAAAAAAGGCAGATAAAACAGAATATTAATTACCAGAAAAAAACTATATTCGTTTAATCAAAAATAAATTTAAAAACACTATGAGCTTACTAGACCTATTAACAGGAAACACTAGCAACCAAGTTGCAGAACAGGCCGAAAACAAATTCGGAATCAGTAAAAATCAAATTATTGCATTACTTGCAGTAGCCACACCTTTGGTTATTTCTTATCTTAAAAACAAATCTCAAGACGCCAAAGAAGCAGAGGCGCTCAACAACGCACTAGACAAAGACCATGACGGAAGCATTCTTAACGACCCGTCTCAGGCCATCAACAGACAATCCGAAGGCAATTCAATACTTGATCACATTTTTGGAGGAAATAAAGCCAACGTCGAAAATCAGCTTTCTCAGAATACAGGGATTTCTATGGACAAAATTGGTCCTGTTCTAGCCATGTTAGCACCAATTATCATGGGATACATTGGAAAAGAAAAGCAAGCTAACAATGTAAACGCAGGTGGATTAGGCGATTTATTAGGAGGTATTCTTGGTGGTGCTTCTCAACAAGCCCAAACGCAACAATCCAATCCTTTGAATGATATTTTGGGAAGTGTATTAGGCGGCGGACAAAGTCAAGGTTCTGGAAACCCTCTTAACGACATTCTTGGAAGCGTTCTCGGCGGAGGCAATCAACAAAAATCTCAGCAAGGCGGCCTTGGAGGTTTGCTAGGAAGTATTTTTGGAAAATAAGCTTTTTTTAAAATATAAAAAACCGAAGATTATTCTTCGGTTTTTTTCTTTCTTGTGGTTTTGGGTTTTGCCTCAGCAACTTTAGTTTCTTCTTTCTCCACTTTCTTTTCTGCCTTAGGTTTTGTCGCTTTTACCTTGGTTTCTTTATCAGCATTTACTGTTGTTACAACTTTTGCAACATTGGATTTTTTAGGTCTTCTTTTTCCATAAGAACCATTTGTTATCTTGCCTCTGCGAGACTTCTGATCTCCTTTTCCCATATCAAAAAATATTAAGTATTTGGTTATTACGAATTTATGAAAATTTAATTTAACATTCAAAAGCACAATATTATTTTGGCGTGTCCCATTGTTCCTCCAAAACAAATTCCAAAGCGAAAAAAATGGGTCGCTACGTCCGCTTCTATCTTTGGGCTCGACGCTCGGATGGCTCCGCTATCGCTCCGCCACCTCGCGCCAAGCCCAAAGGATATCCGCTATCATCGCTCACGCAGATTCAGCAACAAACGAAAAATTGGCAAAAATTTGAACACAACCCAAATCCTATCTACACAAAAAATTTAAAACTAATATTAAGAACTATCATTGTAACAGATTTTTTATTCCAAATCAGTATCTTTGCACTTTGAAAATTTCAAATTTCAAACCTCAAATTTTAAATTAAAATTATGTTCCGTACACACACCAACGGCGAATTATCGCTGAAAAACCTTAATGAAGAAGTAACACTTTCAGGATGGGTACAAACCATTCGTGACAAAGGATTTATGATTTGGATCGATTTGCGAGATCGTTACGGAATTACACAGTTGATGTTCGACCAAGACCGTTCTTCGGTTGAATTAATGGAAAACGCTAAGAAATTAGGTCGTGAATTTGTAGTTCAGGTGAAAGGTCAGGTGATTGAAAGAGCATCCAAAAACCCCAATATTCCAACTGGAGAAATAGAAATTTTAGTAAAAGAATTAACGATTTTAAACGAATCTCAACTTCCTCCATTTACCATTGAAGACGAAACCGATGGGGGTGAAGAGCTGAGAATGAAATACAGATACTTGGACATCCGTAGAAATCCTGTGAAAGATAAACTGATCTTCCGTCATAAAATGGCACAAAAAGTGAGAAATTATCTTTCAGAAGAAGGTTTCATCGAGGTGGAAACGCCAGTTTTAATTAAATCTACGCCAGAAGGAGCTAGAGATTTTGTGGTGCCAAGCAGAATGAATCCTGGACAGTTTTATGCACTTCCTCAATCGCCACAAACCTTCAAACAATTATTGATGGTAGGTGGAATGGATAAATATTTCCAAATTGTGAAATGTTTCCGCGATGAGGATTTAAGAGCCGACAGACAGCCAGAATTCACGCAAATAGATTGCGAAATGGCTTTCGTAGAGCAAGAAGACATTATGAATGTTTTTGAAGGCATGACGAAAAACCTTTTGAAAGATATTACAGGAAAAGAATTCGGTGATTTCCCAAGAATGACTTTCGCAGATGCGATGCAAAAATATGGAAACGACAAACCAGACATTCGTTTCGGAATGGAGTTCGTGGAGCTGAATGATTTAGTGAAAGGAAAAGATTTCAAAATTTTCGACGAAGCTGAATTGGTAGTCGGAATTAGTGTTGAAGGCTGTGCAGACTACACCAGAAAACAAATTGATGAGTTAATTGACTGGGTAAAAAGACCACAAATTGGTGCAACAGGAATGGTTTGGGTGAAATTCCAAAACGATGGTATTGTCACTTCATCCGTGAATAAATTCTACAACGAGGAGGACTTAAAAGCCATTGCAGAGAAATTCGGAGCTAAAGCAGGTGATTTAATGTTGGTGATGAGCGGTAATGCTGATAAAGTAAGAACGCAACTTTCTGCTTTAAGAATGGAACTTGGGAACCGCTTAGGTTTAAGAAAAGGAAACGAATTTGCTCCACTTTGGGTAATCGACTTCCCACTTTTAGAATGGGACGAAGAAACAGGAAGATACCACGCAATGCACCACCCATTCACGTCTCCGAAAACCGAAGATTTTAGTTTATTGGAAACCGACCCTGGAAAAGCAAGAGCCAACGCTTACGATTTAGTTTTAAATGGTAACGAAATTGGGGGTGGTTCTATCAGAATTTTCGATAAAGATTTACAGTCAAAAATGTTTGATTTATTAGGATTCACAAAAGAAGAAGCGGAAGCGCAGTTCGGATTCTTAATGAACGCCTTTAAATACGGAGCGCCGCCACACGGAGGTTTGGCTTTCGGTTTTGATAGATTGGTAGCCATTTTAGATGGAAATGAAGTGATTAGAGATTATATCGCCTTCCCAAAAAATAATTCTGGGCGTGATGTAATGATTGATGCTCCTTCGCCAATCGCCAATGAGCAATTAGACGAACTGGAATTAAAACTGAATTTGAAAGACTAATTTTTCATTACAAAGAAAGTTAATCAAAAATTATAAAAATAAGCAAACTCCATTTTGAGTTTGCTTATTTTTTATGGATATGTCCAAACAGTTTTCGTACACAACTGATTTATCTCACCACGTAAAAAAAGAGATATTATCAACAAAATACCATGAATCCACATTCTTTGTTGTAGTTTTGAGAAAAACATTAAGAAATTAATTATGCTAGACTGGTTACACGCATTATTGCTGCCTGCGGAAAATCCAACAATTGTACAATCCATGATTAGCATCATGCTAGCAATAGGTGCTGGAGTTTTTTTTGGAAGATTAAAATTAGGAAAAATTACTTTCGGCGTTTCTGCGGTTATGTTTACGGGCTTATTATTAGGCCATTTAGGATATAGGATAAATCCAGAAATTCTGGATTTCATAAGAGATTTTGGTCTTATCTTATTCGTTTATGGGATTGGGCTTCAAGTAGGACCATCCTTCTTTTCATCTTTTCGAAGTGAAGGCATGAAATTTAACATTCTCGCCGTTTCTACAGTTTTGCTCGGCGGAGTTATCACCATTATTCTTCATAAATCGACAGGTCTTAGCATGGAAAATCTTGTCGGAATTATGAGTGGTTCCGTAACCAATACACCAGGATTAGGTGCTGCAAAAAACACCATCGAAGAGCTTGGTGCACAATTTCCTAGTAAAAAATTTGATGATCCAGCCATTGGTTATGCTATAACTTATCCTTTGGGCGTTTTCGGAATTATTCTTACTATAATTTTATCAAAAATATTTCTGAAAATCGATCCGCAAGAAGAAATGATTAAATTCAGAAAATCAAAAATCAACCGAGAACAACCTCTTATTCATAAAAAAATGAGAGTTACCAATCTTGATTTTGTTGGAATGCCTATCAAAAAAGTGATTAAAGAAATTAATCCGAATATTATCATCTCCAGACTAAAACACAGCGGAACCGAATCTGTATTTTCGCCAAGATTAGACACTTTACTCCAAGAGCGCGATGTGCTGATGATTGTAGGAACAGAAAATGATGTCGATGATTTTATCAAAAAATTGGGACGACCATCCACCGATCAATTCATTGAATCGGATGAAGAGATCCAAATAAGAAATATCTTTGTAACACGCCGTTCCGCAATGCGCAAAAAACTTTCAGAACTTGATCTATACAATATTTATGATTTAAAGGTCACCCGGATTTTTCGCGCTGGCAAAGAAATGATTCCTCGTCCGTCGTTGGAACTCTTTTATGGTGACAAACTAAGAATTATCGGCACAAAAGAAGCTTTGGATGAAGCAGAAAAAATCATTGGTAATCAAGAAAAAAAACTAATAGAACCCGATTTTTTATCATTGTTTGCCGGGATACTTTTAGGCGTCATCGTTGGATCTATACCCATTGCGCTTCCTGGACTTCCTATTCCTATTAAACTAGGTTTTGCAGCGGGACCATTAATCGTAGCATTACTAATTTCGAGATATGGCGGCATCGCTTTTATTCATTCGTATATTAATAATGGAGCGACTTATTTTATGAAAGACCTCGGCATTTGTTTGTTCTTTGCCGCGGTAGGAATACATGCTGGCGAAAATTTTTATGATAATTTTATTGAATATAATGGCTGGCTTTGGTTATTATATGGTTCTGCGATAACCTTTATTCCTTTAATTTTTATGCTAATCGTGGGACATTTTTTCATGAAAATCAACTTCTTGCAATTGGCTGGAATTATGAGCGGAAGTTATACCGATCCTGCGGCTTTATCTTTCAGCGAAAATTATTTAAAAAATGATGTTCCCATACAAAGTTATGCCCAAGTCTATCCTTTGGTTACGATTTTCAGAATTTTTGTTGCCAGTCTGTTGATTCTTATATTTGGATAAAGATATTTTCTAAGCGAGGTTTTCACTTCGCTTTTTTTATGGTAATTTAGAAACTAAAGACTCTGGAAGAACTTTAAGAATCTGATAAATAATTTTCCATTTCCAATTGGGAACAATTACGAAAGAATGTCCAGCATTTACAATACGTTTTGCAACATAATCGGGCTCCATAATAAGGTTTTTATTTAAGTCTAATCCCTCATTAATTTTGGTGTTAATGTAGCCAATCACCAAAACATTTACCTTAATATTCCGTTGAGAAAGTTCTTGCCGAAGTCCAGCCAGATATTGCGTGAAAGCCGATTTTGTACTTCCATAGATAAAGTTGGACTTTCTACCGCGCACGCCAGAAAGCGACGACAAACCGATAATTCTCTCCAAATTTTCATTCTCTTTATCAAAAGCAATAATATTGAGAATAGAAACTGCTCCTGCATAATTCACCTTCATCATTTGGAAGGTAGATTCAAAATCATAAAAAGCCTTTTCATTCTGAACCAAAAAACCTGCGGCATAAACAACAATGTTTGGTTTTTCAGGAAGATCATGATAAAATTTTTGATGAGAAGAAAAATCTGTTGCATCGAAATAAATCAATTTAACATTTGACTGCTCTATTCTATTTTCTTCAATAAAACTTTCTAATGACAATAAATCTCGGGAAGCCGCTACTACAAAATAGCCTTGTTGCACGTACAATTTTAAAGCTTGTTTTGCCACATCAGAATTGGCTCCAAGAATGAGAACATTTTTCATATGCCAAAGATAAAAAAGCCTATTTATTAAAGTATGAAAAGCCATTTAAAAATCTTAAATTTGTACTATGTTCAATGTCTTAGGAAATTTTTTGACGCTTTCCTCATTTGGAGAAAGTCATGGTGAAGCATACGGCGGTACGATAACCAACTTCCCGGCGGGATTAGATGTTAATCTGGAAGCAGTTCAACAAGATTTGGATCGTCGAAAACCTGGTCAATCTTCTATCGTTACACAACGTAAAGAAAGCGATACTGTCCGTTTCTTATCTGGAATTTTTGAGGGAAAATCAACAGGAACACCTATTGGTTTTATTGTAGAAAACGAAAACCAACGTTCCAAAGATTATGACCATATCTCTGGCGCCTATCGTCCTAGTCATGCCGATTACACTTACGATCAAAAATTTGGATTTCGTGATCACCGCGGTGGCGGAAAATCCTCTGCTCGAGAAACGCTCAACTGGGTTGTCGCAGGAAGTCTTGCCAAGCAACTTATTCCAGAAGTTGAAATTAATGCTTACGTATCCTCTGTTGGCGACATTTTTTGTAAAAAACCATATCAGGATTTAGATTTTACTAAAACCGAAACCAATATGGTGCGTTGTCCCGATGAGGAAACTGCAAAAAAAATGATTGAACGTATTAAAGAAATTAAAAAAGACGGCAACACCATAGGAGGAACCATAACGTGTGTTATCAAAAACGTTCCCGCCGGTTGGGGCGAACCTATATTTAACAAATTACATGCAGAGCTTGGAAAAGCCATGCTCAACATCAACGCTTGTAAAGCTTTTGAATATGGAAGTGGTTTTTGTGGTGCAAAGATGACTGGGAAAGAACACAATGACTTGTTCAATCCAGATGGCACAACCCAGTCCAATCTTTCGGGAGGCATACAAGGGGGAATTTCTAACGGGATGGATATCTATTTCCGTGTAGGTTTTAAGCCCATTGCTACCATTCTGCGCCCGCAAGAAAGTATTAACAAAGAAGGCGAAATAGTCATTGTAGAAGGCAAAGGCCGCCACGATCCATGCGTTTTGCCTCGTGCGGTTCCTGTTGTAGAAAGTTTGGCAGCCTTTGTATTGGCGGACATGTTTTTAATTAATAAAATAAGAAGAATATAATTGCTGATATGTAATATTTGTTACAGTCATTGATAATAAATAAACTGAGATTTGTAAAAAAAAGAAATGGAAATAAAAAAATTTTGGGATAACGGCGTAAGTTATCAAGACTATCTAAGCAATGCAGCGGAACGTCTAGAACATCCACAAACAGACGAAGACAAAGATTACGAGGAGTATTATAAATTAGGGATTCAGCGTATGAATCGTATGAATGAAAAATTTCATCCTAATGAGCAACAGCTTGAACGCTTGGCTCAAAAAAAATTTGATGGTAAAATATTAATTATTTCTGAAGCATGGTGTGGTGACGCAAGCCAAGTGGTGCCTGTTGTTTCTAATTTTTTTGGAACAGAAAAGGTTAAAATAAGTTATCGCGACCAAGACCCCTCTTTAATTGATGATTTTTTAACAAATGGAAGTAAATCTATTCCTGTTGTAATCATTTTGGATAAAGATTTTAATTACATTAACCATTGGGGACCGCGTCCTAAACATGGAAAAGAACTTTTAGAAATGCACAAAGCTGATCCAGAAGGATTTTCGAAAGAAGACTTCTATGTCAAGCTACAAACTTATTATGCAAAAAACAGAGGTCTTGATACCATTGAGGAGCTTTTGGAATTGATCCCAAATCAGTAACTTGCGTGAGGGCGCAGTGCATTGTCGGAGCTCGTTTTATCGGGCGGCGGAGCGAAGCGGAAGCCGTCCGATAAAACAGCGACTGCACGGAGACCGACCCGCTTGTTTTGACGTTGGAAAATGCGCGACGTTTTTTTAAAAAAACGTCGCGTATTATAGCAAAGGAAAACAAAGGGGCACGCCCAAAATAAATTTATAAATAAAAATTATGGCTTTTTTGAAAAAGAATTTGGTGTATGTCATTCTGTTGCTGGTTGTTTTGGCTTTTGCCTTGATAAAACCTTTGCGCGAATTCGTTAGTTCTCAGTTTGCGATGACTGCAACGGTGGACAAAGTGGTGGCGGAAAGCAGTTTCTCGGACGAAGATTTTGATATTGACCTAAAAGGGATTAATACGCCAAACGCTAAATTGAGCGACTTTAAAGGTCAAATTGTTTTTCTTAATTTTTGGGGAACTTGGTGCGCACCTTGCCGTACAGAATGGCCGAGTATCGAAGCTCTATACCAATCAAAAAATTCTAAAATGGCATTTGTACTAATTGCGATGCAAGATAAGGAAGATGATGTGAAAAGATTTGTTACCGAAAACCATTACACAGCTCCTGTCTATATTGCGGAAAGTCCTTTGACGTCCAAAATGTTGCCTAATGTTTTCCCTACAACTTATATTGTTGGTCGTAATTTGCAGATTTTGAAAAAGGAAGACAGTACACTGGACTGGAATTCTGACAGTAGCCAAGCTTTCGTTGATAGCGTAACTAAATAATTTATAATTTGTTAAGACAGTCTTGGAATGTTATTTGCAAACTGAATGATGAAAAAATTTTATTAGCACACACCGATGAAATATTCTAAAATGAAACTTGCACAAGAAGCCCTGAAGCACAAAGGCTTTATGCAAAAAATCCCAGCCGTCTATCGTATGATAAAAGCCTGGCGCTCTGGAAGCTATAGTATGAAATTAACGGACATTTTGTTCCCTGCCTTGGCATTAATCTACGTTTTGTCACCTATTGATATTATTCCTGATTTTGTACCTTTTGTTGGGGCTTTGGATGATTTAGCAATTTTAGCTTTTGCAATCCCCATGCTTTTGAAAGAGGTGGACAAATATCTGATTTGGGAGTTTCAACAGAAGAATCCCGATTCTCCAGAGAAAAAAATTATCGATGCTGAGATTGTAGAGTAAGATATAATTACATATAATTACGCCGGGCAACTTTGTTGCCCGGCGTAATTATTTACAAAAAGACGTAATGTCTTAGACCTCGTCTATATTAATAACTTCCAAAATTTCTGGAGCATATTGCTTAATGGTAGTTTCTACACCCAACTTCATCGTAGATTGGCTGATGTGACAACTAGAACATGTTCCTAACAATTTCACGTAAGCTTTGCTTTCTTTAACATCAATCAACTCTATATCGCCACCATCTTTATTCAAAAAAGGGCGAATACTTTCTAGAGCTTCCATAACCTTGGTTACCAATTCTTCATGTGTAAGATTTGTGTTTTCCATATTTTACTTTTTCTTTGGCGAACATCCCGCCATGGTTGTGATTTTTACAGCTTCTGTCGGTGGTAAATTTTTATTTCTTTCTACAAGACTTTCGATCATTCTTTGTGCCGTTTCTACATAGATAGCAGCAATTTTTGAATCTTCTTGCAAAGCTGCGGGACGTCCAACATCACCAGCTTCTCTGATGCTTTGGATCAACGGAATCTCTCCTAAAACAGGAATTCCTAAATCTTCTGCCATATATTGCGCACCTTGTTTTCCAAAGATATAATATTTGTTATCTGGCAATTCTTCTGGTGTAAAATACGCCATGTTTTCTATTAAACCAAGAACTGGAATATTAATACTTTCCATATTAAACATAGCGATTCCTTTTCTAACATCTGCCAAAGCAACATGTTGGGGCGTACTTACAATAACTGAACCTGTAACAGGAACTTCTTGGATAATGGACAAATGAATATCACCTGTGCCTGGAGGAAGATCGATTAATAAGAAATCCAATTCTCCCCAGTTAGCATCACGAAGCATTTGGTTAAGCGCCTTACTTGCCATTGGTCCTCTCCAAACTACCGCTTGATTAGCGCCAGAAAAATAACCTATGGACAACATTTTAACACCGTAATTTTCGACAGGCTGCATCAGGTTTTTTCCATTAACTTCTACAGAAATTGGTTTTTGACCTTCTGTATCAAACATAGTAGGAACAGATGGTCCATAGATATCTGCGTCCAACAATCCTACTTTGAATCCCATTTTTGCTAAAGTCACTGCCAAGTTAGCAGATACTGTTGATTTTCCTACGCCTCCTTTTCCAGAAGCAATTGCAATAATGTTTTGGATTCCGGGAATTTGTTTCCCTTTTATTTCGGGCTGAGCAGGTAACTCTGGAGAAGCAATTTTTAATTTCAACTGAATTTCTTCGCCAAATTCTGAAGCAAAAGCTTGCTTCATGGCTACTTCTAATTTTTTCTTCTCATGCATCGCAGGAGAATGTGCTATCATATCGATATATACGTCGTTACCGACAATCTGTAGATTGGTAACTAAATCGTCTACTTCTATTTCTTTTAAAAAGTCCTGAACTCTTTCTTTCGTCAACATAAAAATTTGATATCTTTTATAAATACAAAAATACGGAAATTAAACCAATTTCCGTATTCAAATAATGTTTGCTAACTATAAGTATTATAGAAATTAACTTTCTATGACAGCGCCTTCACCTTCCAATTGCCCTTCCCATTTGCTAACAGCTGAAGTTGCCAACGCATTTCCTAAAACATTGGTCATACTTCTTCCCATATCACAAAAATGGTCAATCGGCAAGATTAAAGCAATACCTTCTGGTGGAATCCCAAACATAGAACAAGTTGCAACGATAATCACTAAACTCGCTCTTGGCACTCCCGCAATTCCTTTACTGGTCAACATCAATACTAAAAGCATAATGACTTGTTGACCGATGCTCATTTCTATACCATAAATTTGGGCGATGAAAATAGAAGCAAATGTCATATACATCATACTTCCATCTAAATTGAATGAATAGCCTAATGGCAATATAAAAGATACAATTCTCTTATTACAACCAAAGCGTTCTAATTCTTCTACCAATTTTGGAAAAACAGCTTCCGAACTTGTCGTTGAAAATGCTATAAGTAATGGTTCTTTAATTCTTCTAATTAAACTAAATAATCGCTTTCCTAAAATAATATAGCCTACTAAAAGTAATACTAGCCAAAGCACAGCCAAGGCAAAGAAGAAATCCCGTAGATATATTGCATATACCAAAAATATCTCAAAACCATTGGTCGCAACAACAGCGGCAATAGCCCCGAGAACCCCTAGAGGTGCCACCCACATAATATATCCTACCATTTTTAAAATGGCATGAGCACAAATATCCAAAGCCTTTACAATTGGTTTGGTATAATCTTCACCCATCGCTGACAAAGCAATTCCGAACATTACTGAGAAGACGACAATCTGTAAAACCTCATTGGTTGCAAATGCTTCGAACAAACTTTTTGGGACCATATGATTAACAAATTGCTCTAGAGAAAGTCCACTATGCGCACTTTTCATCAGATCTCCGGCGGCTTCGGCAGCAGGCTTTTCTAGTTGCATAACTTTGCCAGGCTCCATCCAGTTCACTAAAACAAGACCTATGACTAAAGATACAAGTGACGCACTGATAAACCAAATCATCGCCTTACTACCAACACGACCAATCATCGCAATGTCGCTCATTTTCGCAATACCAACCACCAAAGTTGTGAATACCAAAGGCGCAATAATCATCTGTACCAGCCGGATAAAAATAGTTCCTAAAAGTTTTATCATGTCCGAAAACGAGGTGATATTGTCTAAAGAAGTTACACGCCCAGCATTAGACTTTTCAACTTTTTCGATTTGAATATCTTGGTGGGCTAGTTGTGTCGGTTCAAAAACAGTTTTTGCACTTTGTCCTATTACAAGAACATCTTGACCTTTGTAAAGACTGGTTAAAGAATCTTTTTTCTTATCATTTTCAGCAATTACAAATTTCTGACTCAAAGATTGACCATCACTTGTTGTGAATTTCACTTCGTCCAAAAGCGGATGTTTAGCATCTACAATTTCTGTATTAATACGAATACTGGTTCCTCTTTCAAATTTATTAACAACGCCGCCAAGCACAACACCGATTATTAAAGCAATAATAATGGCAATAAAAAGCTTATTCTGTCCTTTCATAATTTATTCTAATCTTGCAAATATAAAATTTTGAAACGAATAAATACGGATTATCACTTTCTTGTTAATCTTTAGGAAACAATTTCGTTCTAAACAAATAACAATCGCTTTACATCTACGTAAAACTAAAATGCGTTTTTTGTGAAAACCAAATCCTATGACAAGAAATCCTGAAATGGTCGTAATCTCTGACATCCATTTAGGCACTTACGGTTGCAAAGCCAAAGAATTGATGAAATATCTGCAAGTGATAAAACCAAAAGTTTTGATTCTTAATGGCGACATTATCGACGTTTGGCAATTTAAAAAAAGTTATTTCCCAAAATCGCATCTCAAAGTGGTGAAAAAACTCATCAACTTCGCTACCAAAGGAACAAAAGTCTATTACATCACGGGAAATCACGATGAAAGTTTTAGAAAATTTACAGATCTCGAATTAGGAAATTTGAAATTATGCAACAAACTCAATCTTGAAATCGATAACAAAAAAGCATGGTTTTTTCATGGCGATGTTTTTGATGCGTCGGTACAACACTCCAAATGGATTGCTAAACTTGGCGGAAAAGGCTATGATCTTTTGATTCAAATTAATAATGCTGTGAATTGGGTTTTAATAAAAATGGGACGCGAAAAATATTCGTTTTCAAAAAAAATTAAAAATAATGTCAAAAAAGCCGTTAAATATATTGGCGATTTTGAATTGACAGCCTCAGAATTAGCCATCGAAAATCAATACGATTACGTGATTTGTGGACACATCCATCAGCCACAAATCCGAAAAATAGAAACTAAAAAAGGAAGCTGTATGTATCTCAACTCTGGTGATTGGATAGAAAATCTGAGTGCGTTAGAATACGACAATGGTGTATGGAAAATCGTCTATTTTGACGAGATAAAAGACCAATTAGAAACTAATAACGAGGTAGAAGAAGAGCTTTTAGATCTAGAAATTAAAGATCTTTTCCTCATGAAAAATATCGTGTTATGAAACTATTGTATGCACTACAAGGCACTGGAAATGGCCATATTGCTCGAGCCCAAGAGATTGTTCCCATTCTTAAAAAGCATGCCTTAGTCGATGTTCTCATAAGCGGGCATCAAAGCCAGTTAAAGCCCAAAATTGATATTGATTTTAGGTTCGATGGCGTGTCATTACTTTATGATAACCATGGAGGTTTGTCGTATTGGGAAACCTTATTCAGAAACAATTATTGTAGCGCTTTACAACTTATCAATAATTTTGATTTAAGTAATTATGATCTCATTATCAATGATTTTGAACCCATAACAGCTTGGGCAGCAAAATTAAAAAACCATCCCATTATTGCATTGAGCCATCAGGCTGCATTATCTTTTCAAGGCGTTCCTAAACCCGATTCTAAAAATTGGTTGGGAGAACAGATTCTGAACTATTATGCACCTTGCAAAGACAAAATTGGTTTTCATTTTGAAACTTTTCATCCTAATATAAAAACGCCTGTTATTAGAAAAGAAATCAGAAACCTAGATGCAGTGCAAAAGGACTTCTATTTGGTATATTTACCTAGCTATTCGGATGAAAACATTTACGAAATATTATCTCAAATAGATGTTAATTGGAAAGTTTTTTCAAAAAAAGCAAATGAAACCTACCGCAAAAGCAATGTGGAATTTTATCCAATTGATCAAAATAAGTTTCTAGAAATTTTCGCTAACTGCGAAGGTGTTCTTTGTAATGCAGGTTTCGAAATGCCAGCAGAAGCTCTTTTCCTGCAAAAAAAATTGTTTGTAATTCCTATACAAAACCAATATGAACAGGCCTACAATACATCTTCTCTCAAAAATCTCGGCATTAATAGTTCTGATAAACTTGAAAAAAATCACATTCAAAATTGGGTTAATGATCCTTTTAATGTTAAAGTTAATTACCCAGATAATATCGAAAATATAATAAAAAATGATATTATTAAAAAGGTTAATAAATAAAAAAACCTCCAAAAAGGAGGTTATATAATATTCTTAATTAAAAATTAAGCTTTCAAATATCTTGCATAAGCATAACCTTCTACGCCATCAGCAGTTTTCACTTTCCACCATTCGTTCGAAGATTGTTCTAAAAGGCTCACGGAAGAACCTTTGGCAGCTTTTCCCACAATGGATGCGTCCGTTGAAGGCTCTTGACGGATATTAAGATTTGACTCTTCAGTAGCTACTATAAGATTAGCGCCAGCACCCAAACCTTTTACTTGTACATCGATATTAATATCAGAAGCTGTAAAAGAAGGATCAATCGCTCCTAATGCGTCCCAAACTTTATCTTTCGAAGCACTACTTGCTGCATCGCCAGTAATATAAAGAATACCATCTTGCTCTTGAACGTTAAGATTTCCTAACTCCGCAGAGTGTGCTGCAGAAATTACACCTGCATATTTATCCTGTAAACTCATAACTACTATTTTACAACTATTTTGTTATCGTATTTTCCAATTTTCAAAGCATCAACCGACTCTTTAACTTTTCTAGCGTCCGAAGCGGAAGCTGTCCCAGTCAAAGTTAATATACCGCCAATATCTTCAGCTTTTACACCTTTGATATCTTTAATAGCCTCGCCCACTTTTTGTAGAACTAAAGCGTCAACCATATTAACTTCTACAGGCGGAGCAACTGTTGCCATATCATGAACATCTTTAATTCCTTCAACAGTTTTTAAGCTAGCAATTGCGGCATCTTTATCTGCCTGTGATGCAAATACACCACTTAGGTGAGCTTGCCCATCTTTTACTTCAACAGAAGTTCCAGGATAAGTTGTTACAATAGTTGTAGCCTTACTTGTCAAATCTGCATCAGAAACTTTTTTCTTACAAGAAACTGCAGTCATTGAAATCATTAAAGCCAAAGCTGCCATCTTTAGTGTTTTTTTCATTTGTATAAATTATTTTATTTATCAAATGTAGAAAAAAGAAAACAAATGAGCCCCAGTTAAATCCTAAAATTTTCTTAAATAATCAATAAATACACTTCTTTATTAAAAATTAATCAGTTAAAACAAAATTTATTCTTCTTCAAATCAATAAAAGCAAAAATTTTAGATTAAATATAAAATATCAAGATTTCAATTTAAATAAAAGAAATAAGCAAGAAACAACTGGCTAAAATTTTGCCATAATAATACTTAATAAATGCTATTAAAATAAAACCAAATTTCAATTTTAATAGCATCAAAATTTTGTTTTTAAAGCAGCTTTGTTTTATTCACTTTCTCCATTTATATTATATTCTAAAACAAAAAAAGCTCATCAACAATGTTGATGAGCTTTCTAATAAAAACTGGCGGCGACCTACTCTCCCGCGTTAGCAGTACCATCGGCGCTAGAGGGCTTAACTTCTGTGTTCGGAATGGGAACAGGTGAGCCCCTCTGCTAAAACCACCCTAAATAAGGTATATAGCTGTAGGCAGTAGGCTATAAGCTCTAGGCTTACAGCGTAAAGCATACTGCTTTTTATCGGTAATATACATCACAAAGGCAAAACCTTTAGCGCACTTATAAGAACTTGTCTTTAAATATTAATTTTAAGATTATAGCAACCAATAGGCTATAAATCTACGGGTAATTAGTACTACTCGGCTATGACATTACTGCCTTTACACCTATAGCCTATCAACGTGGTCATCTCCCACGACCCTTAAAAGATGTCTAATCTTGCGGCGAGTTTCGCACTTATATGCTTTCAGTGCTTATCTCATCCAAACATAGCTACTCAGCGGTGCACCTGGCGGTACAACTGATACACCAGAGGTTTGTTCAACACGGTCCTCTCGTACTAGAGTCAACTCCGCGCAAACATCTAACGCCCGCAATAGATAGAGACCGAACTGTCTCACGACGTTCTGAACCCAGCTCGCGTGCCACTTTAATGGGCGAACAGCCCAACCCTTGGGACCTTCTCCAGCCCCAGGATGTGACGAGCCGACATCGAGGTGCCGAACCTCCCCGTCGATGTGAGCTCTTGGGGGAGACTAGCCTGTTATCCCCGGAGTACCTTTTATCCTATGAGCGATGGCCCTTCCATACGGAACCACCGGATCACTATGTCCTGCTTTCGCACCTGATCGACTTGTTGGTCTCACAGTCAAGCACCCTTATGCCATTACACTCTACGCACGGTTACCAAGCGTGCTGAGGGTACCTTTGAAAGCCTCCGTTACTCTTTTGGAGGCGACCACCCCAGTCAAACTACCCACCACGCAATGTCCTTCTAAAAGAAGTTAGGCTCCAAGTAAGTAAAGGGTGGTATTTCAACGTTGACTCCACAAACACTAGCGTGCCTGCTTCATAGTCTCCCACCTATCCTACACATTACTTACTCAAAGTCAATACGAAGTTATAGTAAAGGTTCACAGGGTCTTTTCGTCCCATTGCGGGTAATCGGCATCTTCACCGATACTACAATTTCACCGAGCTCGTGGCTGAGACAGTGCCCAGATCGTTACACCATTCGTGCAGGTCGGAACTTACCCGACAAGGAATTTCGCTACCTTAGGACCGTTATAGTTACGGCCGCCGTTTACTGGGGCTTCAGTTAATGCCTTCGAGTTACCTCTAAGCACCTTCCTTAACCTTCCAGCACCGGGCAGGTGTCAGACCCTATACAGCATCTTTCGATTTAGCAGAGTCCTGTGTTTTTGATAAACAGTCGCCTGGGCCTCTTCACTGCGGCCACCATTGCTGATGGCGTCTCTTCTTCCGAAGTTACGAGACTATTTTGCCTAGTTCCTTAGCCACGACTCACTCGAGCACCTTAGGATTCTCTCCTCGACTACCTGTGTCGGTTTTGGTACGGGTTGCTTCACTTCGGCTTTTCTTGGAACCGCTTTCCCTACAGCAGCTTCGCCCGAAGGCTAGGCCTTGACTATTCCGTCAGTCTCCAGTAAGTACGGCAATCCGTCCCCTTTTTAGTGTGAGCAAGTATGGGAATATTAACCCATTGTCCATCCACTTCCCCTTTCGGGTGCGCGTTAGGTCCCGACTAACCCTCAGCTGATTAGCATGGCTGAGGAAACCTTAGTCTTTCGGTGAGGGGGTTTCTCGCCCCCTTTATCGTTACTTATGCCTACATTTTCTTTTCTATCCGCTCCACAAAGCCTCACGACTCTGCTTCAGCGCAAATAGAATGCTCTCCTACCGATTATTAAATAATCCCATAGCTTCGGTACTATACTTATGCCCGATTATTATCCATGCCGGACCGCTCGACTAGTGAGCTGTTACGCACTCTTTAAATGAATGGCTGCTTCCAAGCCAACATCCTAGCTGTCAATGCAGTCCAACCGCGTTGTTTCAACTTAGTATAGATTTAGGGACCTTAGCTGTTGGTCCGGGTTCTTTCCCTCTCGGACATGGACCTTAGCACCCATGCCCTCACTGCCGTAAAACATTTATTAGCATTCGGAGTTTGTCAGGAATTGGTAGGATTTGACTCCCCCGCATCCAATCAGTAGCTCTACCTCTAATAAACTTATATACGACGCTGCACCTAAATGCATTTCGGAGAGTACGAGCTATCTCCCAGTTTGATTGGCCTTTCACCCCTACCCACAAGTCATCCCAAGACTTTTCAACGTCAACGGGTTCGGTCCTCCACTTTGTGTTACCAAAGCTTCAACCTGCCCATGGGTAGATCACAAGGTTTCGCGTCTAATCCTACTAACTAACCGCCCTATTCAGACTCGCTTTCGCTCCGGCTCCGGACCTGAAGTCCTTAACCTCGCTAGTAAAATTAACTCGTAGGCTCATTATGCAAAAGGCACGCCGTCACTGGACTTGCCAGCTCCGACCGCTTGTAGGCGTACGGTTTCAGGTTCTATTTCACCCTTCTATTCGAAGTGCTTTTCACCTTTCCTTCACAGTACTTGTTCACTATCGGTCTTTCAGGAGTATTTAGCCTTGGAGGATGGTCCCCCCATATTCAGACAGGATTTCACGTGTCCCGCCCTACTCATTTATCACTTAAATATGCCTTTCATATACCGGGCTATCACCGTCTATGGCTGTTCTTTCCAGAACATTCTATTAAACATATAAAAGCTTTTGGGCTAATCCGCTTTCGCTCGCCACTACTTACGGAATCTCTTCGATTTCTTTTCCTCCGGGTACTTAGATGTTTCAGTTCTCCGGGTTTGCTCCTCTTGCGAGGTGACATGTCTTCAACATGCCGGGTTGCCCCATTCGGACATCTCGGGATCAATTCGTGTGTGCCAATCCCCCGAGCTTTTCGCAGCTTACCACGTCCTTCGTCGCCTCTGAAAGCCTAGGCATCCGCCATACGCCCTTAACGATTTCTTTCCTATTTTTAGGTTACTCAAGCACTTATAAGTGCTCGGTTTTCTCTTTGTGATGTCTTTACCGTTAATGTCAATGATCTTTTGTCTTATTTATCCTCTGATGAACAGATATTGTTTTTGGCTCTATCCGTAACTTTTAAATCAAATTCAAAATACTGTGGAGAATAAGGGAGTCGAACCCTTGACCTCCTGCGTGCAAGGCAGGCGCTCTAGCCAGCTGAGCTAATTCCCCCTCTAGGTGCTGTACGCTATATGCTATATGCTTTAAGCTAAATGCTTACTGCCTATCGCTTAACAGCTTACCGCTTTAATTAGTAGTCTCGGGCAGGCTCGAACTGCCGACCTCTACATTATCAGTGTAGCGCTCTAACCAGCTGAGCTACGAGACTGTCTTTTTAGACTTATAGATTCAAGATCCTAGATACAAGACTTTCTTTCGTCTTGATTCTTGGCTCTCGGCTCTTGTATCTCTTCCCTGTACTAATTTCTAGTGGGTATATTTTAATATTTACAACCGAGTAAAAAAAACCAAAGCTATGCTTTGTTTAAGGTAAGTGTCATATAAATGACTTATTTGTTTTACGTTCTTCAACGCTCTAAAATGAGATGTTCCAGCCGCACCTTCCGGTACGGCTACCTTGTTACGACTTAGCCCTAGTTACTTGTTTTACCCTAGGCAGCTCCTGTTACGGTCACCGACTTCAGGTACCCCAAACTTCCATGGCTTGACGGGCGGTGTGTACAAGGCCCGGGAACGTATTCACCGCGCCATGGCTGATGCGCGATTACTAGCGATTCCAGCTTCATAGAGTCGAGTTGCAGACTCCAATCCGAACTGAGATAGGCTTTCGAGATTTGCATCACATCGCTGTGTAGCTGCCCTCTGTACCTACCATTGTAGCACGTGTGTGGCCCAAGGCGTAAGGGCCGTGATGATTTGACGTCATCCCCACCTTCCTCTCTACTTGCGTAGGCAGTCTCACTAGAGTCCTCAACTAAATGTTAGCAACTAGTGACAGGGGTTGCGCTCGTTGCAGGACTTAACCTAACACCTCACGGCACGAGCTGACGACAACCATGCAGCACCTTGAAAATTGTCCGAAGAAAAGTCTATTTCTAAACCTGTCAATTCCCATTTAAGCCTTGGTAAGGTTCCTCGCGTATCATCGAATTAAACCACATGCTCCACCGCTTGTGCGGGCCCCCGTCAATTCCTTTGAGTTTCATTCTTGCGAACGTACTCCCCAGGTGGATTACTTATCACTTTCGCTTAGTCTCTGAAGATAAATCCCCAAAAACGAGTAATCATCGTTTACGGCGTGGACTACCAGGGTATCTAATCCTGTTCGCTACCCACGCTTTCGTCCATCAGCGTCAGTTAAAACATAGTGACCTGCCTTCGCAATTGGTGTTCTAAGTAATATCTATGCATTTCACCGCTACACTACTTATTCCAGCCACTTCTACTTTACTCAAGACTTGCAGTATCAATGGCAGTTCGACAGTTGAGCTGCCGGATTTCACCACTGACTTACAAGCCCGCCTACGGACCCTTTAAACCCAATAAATCCGGATAACGCTTGCACCCTCCGTATTACCGCGGCTGCTGGCACGGAGTTAGCCGGTGCTTATTCATATAGTACCTTCAGCTACTCTCACGAGAGTAGGTTTATCCCTATATAAAAGAAGTTTACAATCCATAGAACCGTCGTCCTTCACGCGGGATGGCTGGATCAGGCGCTAACCCATTGTCCAATATTCCTCACTGCTGCCTCCCGTAGGAGTCTGGTCCGTGTCTCAGTACCAGTGTGGGGGATCACCCTCTCAGGCCCCCTAAAGATCATCGGCTTGGTAGGCCGTTACCCTACCAACTACCTAATCTTGCGCGTGCCCATCCTTATCCGATAAATCTTTCAATATAAACTGAGGCCAGTCAATATATTATAGAGTATTAATCCGAATTTCTCCGGGCTATCCTCTTGATAAGGGCAGGTTGCACACGTGTTACGCACCCGTACGCCGCTCTCAAAATCCCGAAAGATTTCTACCGCTCAGCTTGCATGTGTTAGGCCTCCCGCTAGCGTTCATCCTGAGCCAGGATCAAACTCTCCATTGTATGTTTGTTTGTCCTTAAACTCTAACTCAATTTAAAATTGACGCTTTGGTTTTTTTCCTTACTTGGTTGTTATATTTATGTCAATGAACTTCGTTCTTTTCGCATAAATCAGCATACTGTTTTCTGTCATCTTTCAGCCGATTTGCGAGTGCAAAAGTAAAAACTTTTTCCAAACTGACCAAATGTTTTTGAAAGTTTTTTTAAAATTTTTTTCAAAAACCTATAATCAATCTATTAATTTATTTCTATCCCTCTTCTGCGCTGCAAAACACTTCTGATTTGCGAGTGCAAAAGTAGAGGCTTTTTTATTATCACACAAACTTATCGGAACTTATTTTTTAATTATATCCTAACTTGCTTGTTTTCAAGTTCGTTTTTTTTTAGAATCAAGAACCGAAAACAAAGAATAAACATGAAACAATGGTATAAAAGGATTTAATGAACAATTGAACGGTTGAACGGTTGAACGGTTGAACGGTTGAACAATTGTACGATTAAACGATTAAACAATTCAACAATTATACAGCTTAACAATTGAACGTTTTTAAAAATTTTAAATTCATAGAAGTCCTTATCATTCATAATCTACAAATCTCTCCCATCGCAATAGGGATGGAAGCGGCATCCTTGCCGAGCGCAGCGAGGCGACCGTCTTCGAAAGGCGAAGCCTTGAGAAGATAGACGTCCGAGCGAAGCAAGCAAGATACAGCGAACAGCCCGGCCGCCGAAAAGAATTAGAAAAGGAGGCGGATTGCCAGGAAAAAGAAAAACTATATTCTTCCTTGTTGTTTTAGCTTCCAATATCTTAAAAGTCCAGAAACCGACATCCAAGAAGGATTAGCGTATTCATAAACTTGAATTTCATCGGCAGATAAACCTTTTTCCTGAAGTTGTTGTTTGGTATAAGCCATAAATTTTGGAACAATTTCCTCAGCTGGAACATTCTCATCAAAATAAGGTTGAATCCAATTTGCCCAATCGTCCAAAATTAATCTAAGTTCATGGGTAAGTTGCTTAACGTTTTCTTGTCGACCGAAATGCGTCAAATAAAAAGCTTCGGCGTTTTCAGCATCCAATTTATCCAAAGAAGATTTCCATAATTCTATATTGATATCTGGCGGCGGACAAGGCGGAACAACAGGATGATTCCCGATTTTAACACCACCAACATCTCCCGTGAATATAACATTTCCTAATTTATAAGAATTGTGATGAACAGCGTGTCCAGGTGTATAAATGGTTTTAAACTCATGCTCACCAATTTTAATGATATCGTTATCATCCACTTTTACAAGCAGGTTTTCTGGAATGGGTTTCATCTCACCCCAAAGTCGATCCATATCGTCTCCATAAATCATTTTTGCGGAGTTCCAAAGTTTTTCTGGGTTCAGCATATGTGGATAACCGATAGGATGAACGTAAATTTTCGCTCCAAGTTCTGCAAACTTCCAAGCTGCACCAGCATGATCAAAGTGAATATGCGTTAACAAAACGTGTTTTATATCTTCAATTTTGAAACCTGCATTTTCGATAGCAGATTTTAAATGAAGAAAGGTAGATTCTGGACCAGATTCAATAAGCAGCAAACCATCCTTACTTGGAATTAAAAAGGAACCTATCGCATGTGGTGTATCTTGAAATTGTAAATCAAGGATTTTGATTTCGGACATAATTGAGATTTTTTTGAACAAGACAATTTACAATAAAAAAGCCATCTACAAAATCTTGCAGAGGGCTGAATTTATATTTTCAAGAAAAATTATTTCTTTTTCGTGGTTGTCGTTTTTTTAGCTGCTGGCTTTTTTGCGGCAGCTTTTTTAGCAGGAGCTTTTTTCTTTTCTTCAAAAGCTTTTGGATCTTGTTCTTTAATCCATGCTTTTACAGTTTCCAAATCAATTTCTTTAAGCTCTTCGGCGTCGTATTTTTCGCCATCGGCTCTTTTCGGAATTTTAAGATTGGTTTTTCCGAATTTAATAAATGGTCCCCAACGTCCGTTTTCAAGAGCGATTTTCTCTTTTTCCCATTGTTGAATATAACGGTTGGCTTCTTTTTCAAGTTTAGCTTCTATTAATTCAACAATATCGTTTTGAGAAAGATTATTGAAATCATATTTCTTAGGAACATTAATGAAAATGGATTGGTATTTGATAAATGGACCAAATCTTCCCGTTCCTTTGGTTACAGGTTCTCCTTTATAACTCGCAATTGGCGCATCGGCTTTTTGCTTTTCTCTAATAATTTCTTCGGCACGCTCCTGATTTACAGATAGTGGATCTTCACCTTTTGGAATTGAAATATAAGTTTCGCCCCATTTCACGTAAGGCCCAAAACGTCCAACACCGATAGTTACACCTTGACCTTCAAAATCATTAAGATCAAAAGGAAGTTTGAACAATTCCAAAGCCTCTTCTAAAGTAATGGTTGCGATATTTTGACCACTCATCAATGAGGCGAAAATTGGTTTTTCTTCATCTTCCACTTCACCAATTTGAATCATCGCTCCAAAACGGCCAATTCTTGCGTGAACATTTTTACCCGATTTAGGATCAATTCCTAACAAACGGTCTCCAGTAGCGCGTTCTGCATGTTCTTCAACATCTTCAATTCTCGGATGGAAAACACCGTAGAAATCTGTCATTAAGTTTTTCCATTCTTTTCCGCCATTGGCAACATCATCAAATTCTTGCTCCACTCTTGCTGTAAAACCAAAATCTAGGATTTCTGCAAAATTAGACGTCAGGAAATCATTCACCACTTCACCAATATCTGTAGGAACGAATTTATTTTTATCGCCACCGAATTTTTCGTCAAGAACTTCTTTTTTAATATTTCCTTTCGCTAAAGAAATACGTACAACTTCTCTAGTTTGTGGCTCTATCTCACGCTTGTCAACATATTCACGATTCTGAATCGTTTGTATAGTTGGTGCATAAGTAGAAGGACGACCGATGCCCAATTCCTCCAGTTTTCTTACCAAACCCGCTTCCGTGTATCTTGCAGAAGGTCTTGTAAATTTCTCCGAAGCAACAATTGATTTATACTCTAAAACTTCACCAACTTTTACTTTTGGAAGCAGTTTTTCGTTGTTTTCTTCGTCATCATCCTCCGTTTTTACAATGCCGTAAGCTTTTAAGAAACCATCAAAAATAATAACTTCTCCTTGAGCTTCAAAATGTTGTGGCAAACTTGGATTTCCGATTTCGATAACCGTTTTCTCAATTTTAGCATTCGCCATCTGAGAGGCTAAAGTTCTACGGTAAATCAATTGATATAATTTATTAAGCTGTGCATCGCCAATACTTTTCACAGAAAAATCTGTTGGACGAATAGCTTCGTGAGCTTCCTGTGCAGAAGCAGATTTTGTAGTATAATTTCTTGGAGAAGAATATTCTTTTCCGTATTCTGATAGAATTTGAGATTTAGCGCCTTCGATAGCTTCTTGAGATAAATTCACGGAGTCGGTTCTCATATAGGTTATAAAACCTTCTTCGTAAAGTCGTTGCGCTAAACGCATGGTTGTGGTTACATTATAACCCAATCTTGAAGACGCTTCCTGCTGAAGTGTAGATGTTGTAAAAGGTGCCGAAGCCGAACGCGTACCTGGTTTTGTTTCTACATTTAGAACTTTAAACTCGGTGTTTTTTGCTTGTTCTAAAAATTGTTCTGCTTCAGATTCTTTAGCGAAATCTTTTTTAAGTCTTGCTGCAATATCCTGTTTTGAATCATTCAAAAAAACAGCATCTACTTTGAAACTCGCCGTTGGAGTAAAATTTCGGATTTCCTTTTCTCTTTCCACAACAAGTCTTACGGCAACCGATTGTACTCTACCCGCAGAAAGTCCTGGTTTTACTTTTTTCCAAAGAACGGGTGACATTTCGAAACCTACAATTCTATCCAAAACACGTCTTGCTTGTTGTGCATCGACTAAATTTTGATCGATATCGCGTGGATTTTCAATAGCTTTTAAAATTGCATTCTTGGTAATTTCATGAAAAACAATTCTTTTTCTGTTTTCGGGCTTCAATTTTAATTCTTGAGCCAAATGCCATGCAATAGCTTCTCCTTCGCGGTCTTCATCGGAAGCCAACCAAACCATTTCGGCTTTTTTAACTGCGGCTTTCAGTTCTGTTACCAATTTCTTTTTATCGGCAGAAACTTCGTAATCTGGCGTAAAATTACTCAAATCTATCCCCATCCCTTTTTTAGGCAAATCCCTTATGTGACCGAAGCTAGATTTAACTTCGAAATCTTTCCCCAGATATTTCTGGATGGTTTTTGCTTTTGCAGGTGACTCTACGATAACTAGATTTTTGGACATTCTGAAATTTTCTGCAAAAGTAGAGGTTTTTTTTTAAAATGAAATTTATTGCATCAAATCATTTTATGAATCAGCTCAAGAGGAACAAAAAACAATCTGTAAAACAAGCCTTCGCAGGTGAAGCCTTTTCCGGACATTTCTACTCTATATATTAATGATATAAGAATTATTAGCACACTTATTATATGGGTTTTGTTCAACTGAATCGGAGTATATTCCCAAATAGATTTTGTGGTCTTTTGAAACATTGGAAAAAGGATAATTAAAAACATCATGTGGATGTACATCCATCTACCCCAGTCGATTGCTAAAACAAATAGTGGCAACGAAAACAAAAAGGTACCGAGTAGTAAATAGGATAAAATCTTCTTAAAGTTTTCGACTTTTAAATAAAATAAAATATGGAAAACACTAATAGCAAAACTTAAAAAATACCATCGATAATCATCAAAAGCATTTTTGATATAGTCTCTTTCGTTGATATCCCAAAAGAAAATACCACGCGTCATAACAACGTCACGCTCTTTGAGAATCACCAAAGACTGTCCTTCGTTGATATTTCCGCCAAACACGACAATCAGAATTGCGGGAACAAAAACTGCAACAAAAAATTTAAAATAGCGTCTATATTCAAATTTACCTTCCTTTAGATACAAGGCCATTACAAAATAAGGAACAAAGAACAAGGTAACTTCATGCAAAAACATGGTCACAAATAATCCCAATGTTATCAGCCACTCTTTAGGTCGTGTTAATCTATTGTTAATTAAGAAATAAACCAGAAAAGAAAACAAAAGAAAGACAATAAATTCTTTTTTTCCGGCATAATCAACAGTGTTAAAGAGCCCAACAAAGCCGACCGATGATAACATCAGCGATATATATGGCAAGTCGATTTTCTTATGTTTTATAATTTTAAAATAATTAAAAAAGAATAAGAAAATGATAACAAACTGAAATCCAAAAACGATAAAGTTTAGTTTTAACCCTGTAATATCTTGGATCAAAAAAAAGAAACTTCCGGATAATCCACGTCTTTTGAAACCGCCATCTTGATAGTTAATCAACCAATCTCCGAGAATATAACCATCGAATTTAGCATTATGAAACCACGTAAAAACCAAAGTATAAAGTGCCGTCGCTAGCGTAATAATATAGGCTAACGCTTTGAGATTTATTTTTTCTAAAGCTTTTTCCAGTTTCATTAACTTTAAGGAAGGATCCAGTTTTTATAGGTATCAATTGTAAATCGCCCTTTAATAATATTATTAAAAGTCGAGAAAACGAAAAAGTTGAACACCACCAGAAATAAAATAAACAAATGGATTAATCTTTTAGTCCCCTCATTAACAACATACATCGCATTTGGGATAAGAATGTAAGCAAATCCCACAAATACACCTGCTAATCTAGACGAGAAAATCGGATTATTTCTGAATATAAAATAGAAACAAATTCCGATTACAGCATAATTCCGATGGTATTCGTAATAAGGATATTTCTTTTTCATCGGCGTGTCAAAAACAAACAAAAAGAAGGTAATAATAAGCATCATGGCTTCTGGAATTCCAAAACCTCCTCTTTGGCGGACAATCTCTTCATTCATATAACCATTAAAACCTACAACCATGGAAATATCCGTTGTCATAGAATCTAGCCAACTTCCAAAAATTCTGTACACTTCAAAAGGCGAAGCAATAATGGATGCGATAATTAATAATATCATCCACATTTTGTTGAGCGGAATTCTTGCCACCCAATACATTGGCAATAGAATATAACAAACATTGTGTATGCCTCCAGCAATATGAATGAATAGCAAGTACATCCAAACTCTACGTTCTTTGATATATCGAATCGCAAAATAAGCGATGAAAGAACCTAAATTTTGTCGCATTTGACCACTTTCTCCAATAAAATATCCTGGAATAAATAGTAATAGTAACAACGTGAAAGGATAAACGGTATTTTCCTCCACAAATTTATTTTTGAAGGTAATAGCCAATATCGCAACGACAAAGGTCAACATATAAAATGGTGCCTTAAATCCTACTATTATTTTGTTAATCAAAACATAACCCCATTCCAACTCAACAGGCGTGGGCGGATCCAAGGTCAAAGCTTTAAGAAAAATACTCCAATAGTCTTTTGAAGCAGACCAATAGTAAATCCCCATATAACTTCCATAATCGGCACCTACATTATTTCTAAAACCTGCTAATACAATAAGATAAGCACCAAAATAATACAGATATTTTCGATTAACTTTTCCAGCATAGACTTCATGAAAACTAAAAATTATCATGATAATCAGCGCTACGATAAAATACGGATGCAGAATACTCATATCTTATACGGATAGTTTTAGATCGGTTTTAGAACTAGATGCTAAGCAAATGGCAGCTACGAAAATCGGCAAAAATAGTCTTGTTTCCCAAAACAAACCTACCAACACAATCATTAAAAAATAAGGCAAAGATAAAATCAAAAACCGATTAAAAATATCTTTCCGACTTTTATCCACAACTAATTTCCTAAGAATCCCTATCCCAATTATACCGAACAATAATCCCAGCAAATTAAATGGACTTGTGAAATTCTGTCTCAGATACACACCTTCAAAGAAAGTTGTTTCTTGTTGTATAATAACTGTTCTTAACAAAATATAAGGAATGATAAAGGCCAAAACTAAAATGATAAGATTGGTAAAATCCTTTGTTTTTAAAGATTTTAAACTTTTAAAATCGATAAATAAAGCACCGAAAAACGCAATATTAAGACAGGCTGTTTCCCGAACAAAGGTTGAAATAAAAATAACAAAAGCCGTTAAAAAAACATAATTTAACTTTCTTGATTCCTGATGTTTTAAACTAAAAAAAATACCCATCAAAAAAAACATCAACGCGATAGAATCGCCATTTGTAGGAACATATTGCGTCATGCAAACCAACAATACACCAACCAAAAACAACAACAAATTCTTCTGATTGGAAAAACCTAAATTCTTACTCAGTAGATTAATAACCCGTTCAAAAAGAACAAATGAAACACCAAAGAATATCGCATTAGTAAGGAAAATACTATGATAATACACCGTCCCGCTTTTCAGCAAAATAGGTTTTAGCATCAATAGATAATTTTCAATAATATAATGGAGGCCGTTGTTCATCTCAACACTGACATAGTTGGGAATAATGCGATAAGCATAGACCGACGAAAAAATAAAATCGGGCGGTTCTTCCAGATATTTTATTTTGACGTAAGATGACTCAAAGCCATAATAGGTCATGAAAAGCAAAAGAAAAGGAAAGACAATCACTATCAAAAAATAATTCAGGCTTCCTTTCAGTAGATCAGGCATGGGGATTTTGTGTTTTTAACTTTTGCAAAATAATTATATATTTTGACATTAATGCAAATGTAAAAGTTTTTTTAGTCTTAGGAAAAATATACAAAAATAAACTGCCAACACTCCTAATATAAAAATACCTATTAAACAAAGTAAAATTTTAGGATTGAGAATAATTTAATGATAAAATCTACCAACGTGCTAAAAATTAGATTTTTTATTTCAAAAGCTTTCAACATTCAGCAATATTCAATATTATTGTTAATAATTTAATAATTATAGACTATCAACATCAAATCACCACTTTGTACATGTCAAAATTTATATTTTTAGTAAAGAAAAGCATTTATATCGGCATGCTTTTCATTTCTGCATCATTATTTTCTCAAGACAAAGTGGCTGTTCTTACCGACAGCCTACTCCAAAGTAAAGATCCCCAAAAAAATGTTGAACTGAGCCTTAAAATTGCTGACCAACTCAAATTTAAAAATTTTGAAAGAGCCAAATATTACATCAACCTGTCCAAAGACAACACCCAAAAAATTGATACCGACGAGGCCTGGATCAACTTTTATAAAAAATCAGGGAAAATTTATTTTGATGTTGACGCGCTCGATCTCTTTGGAGAATCTCTTCTCAAACAATACGAATATTATAAAAATACCACACACGAGCGGCGCTATAAGCTAGAAAACCAACTTGCTATTTTGTACGCAAGACTCAACGACAAAGATTTGGCATTGTATTATTTCAATAAACTTTGGGAACATTATAAGAAACAGAAAAACTACCCAATGATGGCACAGACGAAAACCAATATTGGAAATCTGCATCTTAATTATGACTTTCCCAAAAAAGCTTTATCCTACTTCGAAGAAGCTTTGGTGTATTTAGAAAAAAGCCAGGACAAAAGTTTAGAACAAGAACTCTTAACCAACATTGGCAGAACATATACCAAGCTCTCCCAAAATGAAAAAGCACTTGATTTTCTTACAAAAGCAAAATCAAAAACCAACGATACAACAGATAAAGAAACACAAAGCTGGATAAGCCAAAACATTGCCGATGTCTATATCCAAATGAAAAATGCCGACCAAGCTATTCTCTATGCGCGCCACGCCGAAAAACTAGACAACACCCAGAATACTTTTTCACAAAGAGATCTTTTAGAAACACTTTACAAAGCTTATCTTCTTAAAAAGAATTACAAAACCGCCTCGGAATATTTTGTAAAATATGACAATGCCAGGAAAAACCTCAACATAGAATCGAAAGCTGTGAATGTTGAAAAAATAAAGATTGATTACAACAATAAAATAAAAAACCAAGAACTAGAAATCGCCAACAACAAAAAACGCTCATCACTCATCATTGCCATTTGCAGTCTTGTAATATTATTGCTCATCTTTTTCATCATTATTATTAAATACAAAAACAAATTGCTAAAAGCAAAACTAGACAACCAACTGAAAGAATATAAAGAAACACAACTGAAACAAGAACTCGAAATCCGAAATAAAGAACTGACCATAAAAACCATTAAAGAAACAGAGCAAAAAGAACTTTATCAATTTCTGATGAACGACCTCAAAAAAATACAATCCGACGCTGTAAAAACCGACGTAAAAAACACTTTAAACCATGTCATTAAAACAATGACACAAAACGACGCCTATAATAATTGGGAAGAATTTGAACTTAGATTTTCTAATGTATATGAATCTTTTTATAAAAAACTAGACGCATTACATCCTAATCTCAGCGCACTAGACAAAAGAATTTGCGCACTCATAAAACTTAACCTTTCTACCAAAGAAATTGCAAATATTACCAAATCTTCTATTCGATCAATAGAAAATATCCGAACCAGATTGAGAAAAAAAATAGGATTAACCAATAGCAAAACCGATCTCAACAAATATTTGTTAGAATTATAAACACCATACAAAACCCTGATTTACAACAAAGTAAAACCAAATGAGTATATAATGAGTACTCACAAATCTCGAGTTGAGCATATATAACGCACCATAAAGTTTGCCCGAATTTTTCATAATCCTAAAATTTGCCGAACAATCATTAAAATTTTAAACATGAAAAAAATCGCTCTTTTAGGCTTGCTCTTTCTCTCACAATTGAGCTTCTCTCAAAAAGCCCAAAACTTTGAAAGCAAAATCACCTTTCAAAAAACAAATCCAGAAGGTTGTCTCAATTTTTATTATGGCCCTTTCCCCGAAGAAACTTTCACCCCAGAATGTCGAGGAAGAGAAGAACAAATCTTCACAGCCTCGCGCTACAACACGTACTCCAACGTCAATGTTAGCGCAGGAGTAGCCTACACTTTCATTACATATTCCGAATACAACAGTGTAAAAAAGGCTTTCATAACAATTTCCAACGAAGAAGGAACCGAAGTCTATGCTTCAGGAACAGACAGAATAACTTGGACCTCAACAAAAGATGAAGTTGTAAGATTTTATGTGCACCCAGATAATCAATGTGGAGATTCTGACGAAAGCGTGAAAAAATATATCCTCTGCGGCGCTGTTCCTCCAGAACCCACATACGGTTGCGACCAATCTTACAATGGCCCGTTCTGGGTCGCGTGCTCGGTAAGCGGAGAAGCTGGATACTTAACAGCTGATGACTTTTTTGTCCCGAAAGATTCTGAGGCTTTCAAATTAAACTCTTTAAAATTTCTTTTGGTGCCTTTAGCCGGAACAGAAGATTTTCTAAAATATAAAATCGAAATCCGAAAAGACAACAATAATTCTCCAGGTGATGTGATAATAGCCTACGACAATCCCGATGTAGAAGTTATACAAAACACAGAAGAAATTATGGGATTCCCAACTTATTGGGCTAATGTCACAATCCCTAACAATGGACTAGAACTTCCTGTAAACCAACAAGAAAACACCAGATATTGGGTAACTATACAAGTTTGGTCCAAGTCCAACAATAACATTGGAATCCTAAATTTCCACCGAATCAACGGATGGCTTACCTCTCCAACTTTTCAAAGTCTGGACGATAGAGCAACATGGATTACCACAACTTGGCAAGAAGATCCAGGCTTAGAAAGCATTTGGTCTTTTGATGCGGATTGTAGCTTGATGGCTGTCGACGACGCCAATGCTGACAAAATCACATTTTATCCAAATCCTGTAAAACACATCCTGAATATTTCTTCTACAAAATCAATTAAAGAAGTCAATATCCTTAGTTATACAGGACAAAAACTGATGACCATTAAAGATGTGAAAAACAATCAAATCAACATTTCTTCTTTAACATCAGGAAATTATTTAGTAAACATTAAACTGGAAAGCGGAAGTATCAAAACTTTCAAAATACAAAAAAAATAAAATCATTTACAGAAGAATTTTAAAGGCGACTAGGCAACTAAGTCGTCTTTTGTTTTCAGAAATACTAACATCGTTTTTTTCTAAATCTCAATATCATTTACTTTAATTTTTCCTATAAAAACAAAACCAGAGCTAGTCTCTCTCCTTTTAAAATTTCTATTCCCAGCTTATAGATTTTTAAATATTTTAATTTCTCAGCACATTTTTATATTTAGGTGCAACAATTCTCAGCATACATCTCACAATTTTCTCCTATATTTTCACTAAATTCGCAAACTTAATCATTTAGTATAAAAGAACTTGAGACTAAGAAAATGAGTCAATTTAAAGAATATAAAAACCTCAATCTCACCCAAGTTGCAGAAAATATCGCTGCCAATTGGAAAGATAACGATACATTCAAAAAATCTGTGGAAATCCGCCAAGGGCATCCAGAATTTGTATTTTATGAAGGACCGCCTTCTGCAAATGGATTACCAGGAATTCACCACGTTATGGCGAGAGCAATTAAGGATATTTTTTGTCGTTTTCAAACTCAAAACGGGAAACAAGTTTTCCGTAAAGCAGGTTGGGACACACACGGACTTCCCGTAGAATTGGGCGTTGAAAAAGAACTAGACATCACCAAAGAAGATATCGGCAGAAAAATTACGATTGAAGATTACAACAAAGCCTGTCGCGAAGCGGTAATGCGCTACACCGATGTGTGGAATGACCTTACCGAAAAAATTGGTTATTGGGTAGATCTTGAAGATCCGTACATCACCTACAAACCAAAATACATGGAAACAGTTTGGTGGTTATTGAAACAATTGCACAACAAAGAACTTTTGTACAAAGGTTACACCATTCAGCCGTATTCGCCAAAAGCGGGAACAGGTTTATCTTCTCACGAATTGAACCAACCCGGAACTTATCGTGATGTTTCGGATACGACGATTGTTGCTCAGTTTAAAGTAAAAAATCTTTCTGAAAAAACCGCTTCTAAAATTGCTGGCATTTCAAAAATTGAAAGTTGCGATATTGCCGAAAACACTTGCGGAGGCGCTTTACATTGGGCTGAATTCGATAATGAAAAACAAGCACCTATCTACATTTTAGCTTGGACGACAACGCCTTGGACTTTACCTTCCAACACGGCGTTAACGGTTGGTCCAAAAATCGATTATGTTTTAGTAAAAACTTTCAATCAATATACTTTTGAACCGATTAATATTATCTTGGCGAAAGCTTTGGTAACAAAACAATTCGGGAAAAAATTTGTGGAAGGAACCGATGAAGATTTTGCGAATTACACTTCAGAATCCAAAACCATTCCTTATCAAATTTTAGCAGAATTTAAAGGTTCAGATTTGGTGGGAACAACTTATGAACAGCTTGTTCCTTGGTTTTTACCTGCTGAAAATCCTGAAGAAGCTTTCCGTGTAATTCCTGGAGATTTCGTAACGACGGAAGACGGAACAGGAATTGTACACACGGCGCCAACTTTTGGTGCAGATGATGCGAAAGTAGCTAAAGATGCTGGCGTTCCGCCAATGTTGGTGAAAGACGAGCACGACAATTTAGTTCCTTTGGTGGATTTGCAAGGAAAATTCATTCATGGAGCAAATGTTCCTGAAGTTTTCGCTGGAAAATATATTAAAAACGAATATTACGACGAAGGAAAAGCACCAGAAAAATCTTGGGATGTTCATTTGGCGATTCAGCTGAAAGAAGAAAACAGAGCTTTCAAGGTGGAAAAATACGTTCACTCCTATCCGCATTGCTGGAGAACCGACAAACCGGTTTTATATTATCCTTTGGATTCTTGGTTTGTGAAAATGTCTCAAGTGAAAAACCGTTTGGTAGAGCTGAACGAAACCATCAATTGGAAACCAAAATCTACTGGAGAAGGGCGTTTTGCGAATTGGTTAGAAAACGTAAACGATTGGAATCTTTCCCGTTCAAGATATTGGGGAATTCCGTTGCCAATTTGGCGTACCGACCCTTCCACAAGCTCAGGACAGGTTGAAGAAAAAGTTATTGGTTCTGTTGAAGAATTATACAACGAAATCGAAAAATCTATTGCTGCAGGACAAATGCACGAAAATCCGTTCAAAGGATTTGAAATCGGGAATATGTCCGAAGAAAATTATGACTTAATCGATCTTCATAAAAATGTGGTGGATAAAATTGTCTTGGTTTCCGATTCTGGAAAACCAATGAAGCGTGAAAGCGACTTGATCGACGTTTGGTTCGATTCGGGCTCTATGCCTTACGCACAGCTGCATTATCCGTTTGAAAACAAAGAATTAATCGACGATAAAAAAGCATATCCTGCGGATTTCATTGCGGAAGGCGTTGACCAAACTCGTGGGTGGTTCTATACGCTTCATGCGATTGCGACGACGGTTTTCGATTCTGTGGCGTACAAAAATGTGGTTTCTAACGGTTTGGTTTTGGACAAAAATGGCCAAAAAATGTCTAAACGTCTCGGAAATGCGGTCGATCCTTTCGAAACGCTTTCTGTGTACGGTCCAGACGCTACGCGTTGGTATATGATTTCAAATGCGAATCCTTGGGAAAACTTGAAATTTGATATTGAAGGAATTGATGAAGTTCGTAGAAAATTCTTCGGAACGCTTTACAACACCTATTCTTTCTTCGCTTTGTACGCGAATGTTGACGGTTTCAACTATTCAGAAGCGGAAGTTAAAAACAGACCAGAAATCGACAGATGGATTTTATCTGAATTGAATCTTCTCATTAAAGATGTAAAAGCATTCTACGAAGATTATGAACCAACGAAAGTGGCAAGAGCCATCAATACTTTTGTGAACGATAATTTGTCAAACTGGTACGTTCGACTTTGTCGCCGAAGATTTTGGAAAGGCGATTACAGCGAAGATAAAATTTCGGCTTACCAAACTTTATACACTTGTTTGGAAACAGTGGCGAAACTTTCCGCTCCAATTGCGCCATTCTTCATGGATCAGTTGTATCAGGATTTGAACGCTATTACCGGAAAAAACAATGCAAATTCAATTCACTTAACAGACTTCCCAGTTGCAGATGAAAGCTTAATCGATACCGATTTGGTGGAAAAAACGCATTTGGCTCAAAATATTACGTCGATGGTTTTCTCATTGAGAAAAAAGGAAAACGTAAAAGTTCGTCAACCGCTTCAAAAAGTGATGATTCCTGTTTTGGATAAGAAAACCGAGGAGCAAATTTTAGCGGTTTCGGAACTCATTAAGCAAGAAGTAAACGTAAAAGAACTTCAATTGATTAACGCTGAAGAAGCTTCACATCTCATTGTGAAACAAATCAAGCCGAATTTCAAAGCTTTAGGTTCTAAGCTTGGAAAAGACATGAAAACTGTCGCTGGAGCAATTTCTCAATTAAGTTCAGAGCAAATTACCCAGTTGGAAAAAGACGGAAAAATGACGATTGCAGGTTATGAAATCGGAATTGAAGATGTTGAAATTTCCACCAAAGACATTCCGGGTTGGACAGTGGCAAGCGACGGAAAAACAACTGTGGCATTAGATTTGACGCTAACGGAAGAATTAAAATCCGAAGGAGTTGCCAGAGAATTCATCAATAGAATTCAGAATCTTAGAAAAGAAAAAGATTTCGAATTAACGGATAAAATCTCAATTGGTTTAGAAAACAACAATCCTTTCGCAGAGGACATCAATAAAAATAAAAATTATATCACGGCAGAAGTTTTGGCAGAAGAAATTGCGATTGTAGAAAGCCTTGATAGTTTTGATGAAATCGAAATAGAAGAAGTGACATTTAAAGTAAAAGTTAAGAAAGCTTAAATAAAAATTAAAATTTGTTGATTTTTTTTCATCATCATATCGATTTTTTTTTCTTATCTTTAAATTTATATATCAAATCAAACAATAAACATAGTTATGAATACAGCAGAAGAAAAGTTGCGTTATAGTGATGCCGAGTTGCAGGAATTTAGAGAATTAATCCAAGAAAAAATCAATAAAGCCGAAAAAGACTTATTACTTATAAAAGAGAGTTTTATCAATGACCAAAACAATGGTACAGACGACACTTCACCAACCTTTAAGGCTTTTGAAGAAGGTGCTGAAACCTTGAGCAAAGAGCAAAATGCTTTGTTGGCTGGGCGTCAAGAAAAATTTATTCGTGATCTAAAAAATGCATTGATCAGAATACAAAACAAAACCTACGGCATCTGTCGTGTTACAGGAAAGTTAATCTCAAAAGAAAGGCTGAAAGCTGTACCACACGCCACATTAAGCATTGAAGCTAAAAATATGCAACGATAAAATTAAAATCTATATTATGTAAATTGTACAGCCTACAATTTTCAATAACCAATCAAAAGGTTTACAAAAATTTGTAAACCTTTTTTTGAATATAAGTTATGACAATAGTTAGCATCATTCTCATTATTATCGTTATTTTTGCCTTTGTTTTTAGAAAGAAAATAACATCGACGGTTTCGTCTCAGGAAGAAAAATATATCAGTATTGACGATAGGTTCAACGAGAGAAAACGAGAACGCGAAAAAGAAATCGACCAACTTCTCAGCAAAATGGGAAAAAACGGCATCGATGATTTGAGTTCTAAAGACCGAAAAAGATTAGAAGAATTGTCCAAAAATTAAATTAAAATTATGGAATCTATTATTGTACATACAAAAAATACAACAGAATTGGCCGCACTGAAAAGTGTGCTAAAAGATATGAATATCGAGTTCGAAAAATTTCATACCAGAAACCATTTTCACAACAAAAAAACGATTACAAAAATCAATGATAAAACGTCGGAAAAAATTAATCGACCGTCAAAACCTAAAGGCTTATAATGAAGAAGATTGCTTTAATAACGTTTTTAATTTTATTAATTGATCAAGCGTCAAAAATCTATATTAAAACCCATTTTCATCTTGGTGAAAGCGTTGAAGTTTTCGGTCTTAGCTGGTTCCGATTAACATTTGTTGAAAATCCAGGCATGGCGTACGGACTACATTTTGGCGGACTTTGGGGCAAATATATTTTGATTATTCTGAGAGTTGCTCTCGCCATCGGTATGGTGGTGCTTTTCAAAAAATGGTTAAAAGAAGGTGCTTCCAATTACCTCATCATCCCGATGGCGATGATCTTTGCTGGCGCGCTTGGAAATGTTATCGATGGCATGTTCTACGGAATGATTTTCGATTCTGGAACCATGTATGAAGAAAGCATTGGACGTTGGATCGATTATGATGGTATTTCCCAGTTGACACCTTTGGGACAAGGTTATTCGCAGTTTATGCGTGGTTGCGTGGTTGACATGCTACATTTCCCTTTGGTTGATACAACTTGGCCAGATTGGGTTCCTATTTTTGGAGGAAAACATATTGAGTTTTTCAAGTATATTTTTAATGTTGCGGATTCTGCAATTACGGTAGGCGCTTTATTCTTGTATATTTTCAGAAAAAAAGCATTCCCTAATGGTTTAGATTTTTAGATTAAAACCTTGACAAGCCAGAAATAAATATTATTTTTAAAATTCAATAAAAAACTCGCGAATTTTAGAAATGAAAATATTCAAAAAAATATTGATAATTGGACTGATACTCGCAGTAGTGTCAGCCTTTTTTGTTTGGGGTAGCAATTTTAAAATAGAAAAGGATACCAAGGATTTTGTAACATCCGATCTCTCAAAAATTCCTAATGAAAAAGTAGGTTTGGTTTTGGGCACTGGAAAAACATTAGCCAATGGAACACCCAACTTGTACTTTACTTATAGGATGGATGCTGCGGCAGAATTATACCACGCTGGAAAAATCAAATATCTTATTGTAAGTGGCGACAACTCTCGAAAAAATTACAATGAACCCGAAGATATGAAGCTTGCACTTATTGAAAAAGGAATTCCTGAACATCACATTTTTGAGGATTTTGCAGGATTCCGCACATTAGATTCGGTGGTACGCGCAAAGGAGATTTTCGGTCAGTCTTCTTACATTATCATTTCGCAGCGTTTCCATAACGAGCGTGCTGTATTTTTAGCGCAACAAAACGGCATCGACGCTTTTGGCTATAATGCAAAAGATGTCAATAGAGCTGCTGGCTTCAAAACCAATCTACGAGAGAAGTTTGCAAGAGCCAAAGTTTATTTGGATTTATGGTTTGGTATAGAGCCGAAATTTGGTGGCGAAAAGATTTCGATTTTTTAATTCTATTTAAAAAAAAATCTTTTTTTACTTTAAAATTACATTCTGTTTATAAAAAAAGAAAACCGTCGCAATGACGGTTTTCTCTTTCATTAACCTAACTTAATATAGAAATTACTCTTTTACAAATTTGATGCTTTCTGTTACACCATTCTTTGTTACTTTAAGAATGTATGCACCTTTCGCTAATTGAGAAACGTTCAGCTTATTATCTTTAATTGTTTTTGTTGCTAGAACTTTTTGACCTGCAAAATTGTAAACTTCAAGATTTTCCAATTTGTCTGCATTGGTAATATTCAATACGTCAACAACAGGGTTTGGATAGATTGCAGATTTTGAAACTTTAACATTATTTGTGGCTAATGCTGAGTCTGGTAATTTGATTACGAAACCTAAATTTTCATCATTTTTAGTCCCAATTCCTACGATATATTTTCCGTTTGGCGACATACCTAATGGTAATGAAAATGTCATTCCTTCGGCATCGACTCCTAGACTTTGTACATAATCATTAAGATCAACAACTCCATTTTCTTTAGTCCAGATAAATCCGTTTCCAGAAAATGCGCTTTGTCCCCAAGGTCTATAGAAACCTAGCACTTTTTTTCCATCGTCTGTAACAGCAATAGAGCCACCAATATACATTGGGTCTTCGTGTGGTAATTCTAGATAACCGTCTGTCTCTTTCCAGATATAGGGCCAGTCATAGTTGGCACCAATCATGGTTTTACCATCTGGCGTTACAGCGAAGATTTCTCCAACATTTTCGCCATCGTTATTTTTCAATAAATGTTGCACGCCATTTTTCCAATAAGCACCAAAACGATCAAAATCGTCATCTTGACATCCTACGATAATTGTCCCATCATCATTAATTCCGTTAGCTCTAGAACTCGTTTCTGGAAAAGTACTTCCCAAATCAACAAGGCCACCTTCTTGTGTCCATTTAACAGCGTGAGCTTCCATGTCGCTAACAAATCCAAGTCCTACAACAGTAGAGCCATCGCTAGTCATTCCCCACGCTGACACCTCTTGTCCGGGAACTAGTGCGCCTAGGTATTTCCATTGTCCTGTTTCAACGTTACAGAGCGCCATTTCTTCTACCATTGTGTTAGTGTTGGTCACGGTACCAGAGATGAATTTTCCATCGATTGTTACATTTGTCGTCCCACCTATTTGCGCTCCACTTGCTGGCTCGCCAATTACAACTGTACCTCCAGCCTCTCTCCACATAATATGACTGCCGTACATTATATTTCCAACAGCTACGCCATTGTTAGATACGTCTGTCATAAATCCCATATCTACCGTTTCATAAACTTGAGATTTTGCTAATCCTAAACTACAAATTACAAGTGCTGCTGTGTAAATTTTCTTCATAATAATAATTAATTGCTCACTAAACATAGTGTAAAAATTGTAGAAACAAAGCATATATGATTTTGGATATTCGAGAAAAAAGAAAATTTTATTTTACAAAAAACTCATTGTCAAATAATTACAAATTATAACATTTTAAAACCAACAAGATTTATTTTTAGTAAAATCTTCAATAGATGAAAAAACGTAAAATTTTGTAGATGATGACCAAGCTGCTTTACATCTTACTTATTTTTCCACTAATGCTTTTATCGCAGAGTATTAGCGATGATTCTTTGTTGAAACGCGCTCATGCGGTAATGTATGACAGTCCCGAAGAAACGATAAAAATTACAAAAGGTCTAACAAAAAAAACAAAAAGCAGCGAAAAAACAGCCCATTATTATATGTTGCTGTCCAATGCCTATATTGCTAAACGCGACATCGATAGCTCGTTATATTATATTAACCAGACCAGCAACCTCATCAACAATTCGGATATAAAAATAGCTACAAAAGTTAGAATTCTCAATCATATTGCGGTACAATATCAGCAAATGGAATTGTATGACAAAGCTTTGGAAACGCTGGATCGTTCTCAGGAATTATGCAACCAAATTCCGGCTGGTCGATACCATCGAAATTATTATTGGGAATTTATCAATATTGTGCGAGGCATGGTTTATCGTGCCCAGTCCAATCCAGAGATGGCTTTAGAAAAATTCAAATCTGCTTTAAAATATTACAAAACTATACCTGCCGACAAAAGCCTTCTGGCCAACATGAGCGTCATCGCTTACAATATTGGGAATTGTTATTTAGATCTCAAACAATTTGGTCCAGCAGAAATTTATTTTAACGAGTCAACAGACTACGCCAAAAAAGCGCAAAGTAAAAGCTTAGAATCTTTCGCTTACAAAGGTATGGCTGAAAAATTCTATCTCATTCACCAATACGACAAATCTTTAGAACTCCTAAAAAAAGCTGAAGATTTGGCGATTCCTGTTGGCGATTTAACACTCAAAGAAGGCATCTACAAGCTAATGTCCGATAATTATTTAGTATTAAATGATTGGCAAGATTACCAAACTTACAATCAAAAATACCAAGAAGTTCGACAAACAAAAGAAGCGTCTGAGTTGAAGTCGCTCAACCGCTACATCAATCTTCACAGTGATGAAATTTCGAAAAAAAAGGAAGAAACTTCAAAGCGTTTTGGTATTTATCAAATTATCTTAGTTGCTACAAGTCTTATTCTGTTGTTGTTTTTAATTAACCTGATAAAAAAAACGCGACAAATCAATAAGTATCAGCAAGAAAAAATTTCTGAATTTTTAAATACTGACCGCGAAACAAAAATCTAAAAAGCATCATTCTAAAAGTCTTGTGTAATGCTGATTCTTTCGTAATTTTGTAACAAATCAAAATAATGTCAAGAATTTTAACAGGTATACAAGCTACAGGAACTCCACATTTGGGAAATCTTTTAGGAGCGATTATTCCCGCAATCGAATTGTCAAAAAAAGAAGAAAACGAATCTTTTTTATTTATTGCTAATCTCCACACGTTAACATTGATAAAAGATGCGGAAACCTTACGACAAAACACTTACGAGATTGCAGCGGCCTGGCTGGCTTGTGGCTTGGACACAGAGAAAACTTTTTTCTACAGACAAAGCGACATTCCTGAAACTTGTGAATTAACTTGGTATCTTGATTGTTTCTTTCCTTTCCAAAGACTACAATTGGCCCATTCTTTCAAAGATAAATCGGATAGGCTTGCAGATGTTAACGTAGGACTTTTCAATTATCCGATTTTGATGGCGGCTGATATTTTATTGTACGATGCAGAGATTGTTCCTGTTGGGAAAGATCAGCTTCAGCATTTAGAAATTACAAGAGATGTCGCAGAAAAATTCAACCGTCAAATGGGTGATGTCTTGACTTTACCATCAGCAGAACTACAAAAAGACACCATGTATGTTCCCGGTACCGATGGTCGAAAAATGTCAAAATCTATTGGAAACATCATCAATGTTTTTGCACCTCAAAAAGAACTAAAAAAACAAATAATGTCTATCGAAACTGATTCTAAATCTTTGGAAGAACCAAAAGATCCAGAAACCGACAAAGTATTTGCAATATATCAATTGATTGCTACACCAGAACAAACTGAAGAATTAAGAGCCAAATATTTGGCGGGAAATTTTGGTTATGGTCATGCAAAAACAGAATTGCTAAATCTTATCTTAAATCGTTTTGAAAAAGAAAGAGAACTTTTCGATTATTATATGACGCATCTCGACGAATTGGAAGCCAAGCTCCAAGAAGGTGCAGCCAAAACAAAACCTATTGCGCAAGCGACATTAGCAAAAGTGAGACAAAGCCTCGGCTTTTAACAACAGAAGCGACTCGTTTGAGTCGCTTCTGTTGTTATAAAAATTAAGATTTCAAAAGGAGATCTTGTACATCGTCCATTTTTGTCATCACAGTTCTGGCATAAGAGCAATGTGGATAGACCTTCCAATTGTTTTGCCTTGCAAAATCGATGGCTTCTTTTACCATGAGTTTTCCTAAACCTTGACCTTCGAATTTCGGGTAAATATTAACAAAAGAAATGACAAACCGACTTTCTTCTGGCATAATGGTGTAAGTGAGTCGTCCAACTTCTTCGGTATCATTTTGCATGGTGAAAAAACCGCCGTTTCCGGATTGTTGATTTTGGTATGTATAAGTCATATCTAAATATTTTTGTTTGGTTGTCAAAATTTGTTCCAAATATTCTTTGGTTAGCGATAGGGATAGTAGCGGATATCCTTTTGCAATGCGGCTGAGCGGAGCCGAAGCCCATTGTAAAAGATAGAAGCGGATAGCCCGGTCCCGAACGCTTTGGCAAAAAGCCTGGCTCGGGAATCGCCCAAAATATTACCTTACAGGGGTACGATATTCGCCGTAACCCAATAATCCATCATAGTTTCTGCCAAATGGTCTGTAATAAATCATGGCTTGATAGAGGTTTTCGGTTTGCCAAAAATTACCATTAATTTCTCCATAGTTTAAGCTTCCATCGGGATTTTTTGTAGCCAACATGTAGTTGTAAAAACCTTGTTTTAGAAAGATATCCGCAATATACATTTTGTTGGCGTCGTCATATTTCATGATGCTTTTATCATCGGCTTTGTAATCGTTAAACATTCCTAAAACATAGATGTCTTTGTCCATTTTCAGACTTTCTAAAGCGAAATGTACCCAAGAATAATCGCCTTCTTTGTTGGCATCTCTTTCAATTCCTAAGTCGTTTCTTCGGAAATAATACGCGCCATTGACATCGGGATAGGGTTGATAAGTGTCTGGATAGGCCCATACTGGGAAAAGATAAGTTTGATTTTGTCCATTCTCGGTGCTGACATTGGCGACCATATCATAAGCCTGGTTGAGGACTTTGTTATCGAAATAATAAAATTCACTATTTCCCGGAAAGGCTAAACTGAGTTGTTGAAAGAGCATTTTGTTTCCCAAAGTTGACGTTGGTCTTTGGTTCGACATAAGGCTGTTCCAATTGTTATTTTGCATGAGAGAAAGTGTGATCGACGTAATATTATTGGTCACACTGGTTCCGCTACCAACCGCCTGAACCTCGATGCGTTGACGCAAATCTGGTTTTTTAGCATCTTGAAATCTTGAGAGTTGCAAACCGACATTCGCACCTTCTTCATACATCATAAATCTTTTGGTAAATAATGGTTTCTCAGCCGAGTCTTTGTAAACTATCAATTCAAAATTCCCAGAAATTTTAGGACTTATTTTTTCATTTGGAAAAGTCAAAGTATAATGGGTATAAGCCTGAACTGTGTTAAAAGAATATTGGAAATTGTCGATTAATCCATTGAGACTTCCATTGGCATATTCTGTAAAAAATAAGCCGTCGTCTTGCCAATTGCGGTCATAATGTTTGATGGTATAGCGATAAACCTGGCTGCTATTCGTTAAATCATCAAATCTTAAAATAAGTTGTTGATTAAAACCTATTATGGGAGTCTCATCGTTGGTCTGAGGATTAAACAATTGTATGCCAGCAATCTTTTGGGCTTGAAAATTGATGATTATCAAAAGGAAAACAAAACTTAATTTCTTCATTTCACGAATATAAGAAATTAGAATCGATTTGGTATTTTTGTAGGACTAAGAATTAAATATGTTACACATCAAGAATTTTGCTTTCAATCCGTTTTCGGAGAATACTTATGTTATTTATAATGACGACAAAGAAGCATTCATCATCGACCCTGGCAACTTCCAAGTTCATGAAACGCAACAAATAGAAAGTTTTATCACAGAACAACAATTAAAAATTAAGAATATACTTCTAACACATGCACATATCGATCATGTTTTGGGATTGCAATGGGCATTTGACAAATACAATGTTCCTGTGTTGTTACATAAAAATGATAAAGAACTACTTGACCGTGCACCACTTAGCGCCATGCAATTTGGATTTCAGTTCACGCCATTTGTTGGAAATTTAGAATTTTTGAATGAAGGCGACATTCTAAAATTAGGCGAGGAAGAATTTAAAATTTTGTTTGTTCCTGGGCATTCGCCGGGAAGTATTGCTTTTTATAATGAAAAGGAAAAATTTGTGATTTCTGGAGATGTTTTATTTTATGGAAGTATCGGAAGAACAGATTTGTACAAAGCCAATTACGAGCAACTTATCGATAGCATCAAAACAAAGCTTCTGATAATGGATCCTGCAACGCAAGTCTATAGCGGACATGGCAATCCTACAAGTATCGGTTTTGAAAAAGACTACAATCCATTTTTGAAATAAAAAACGCTCTCAGTTTTGAGAGCGTTTATATTTTTAAGCTTTCCATTTGATATTGCAACCCATACTAGGCATTTGCATATCTTCTTGAGGTTGATCTGCTAAAAGGTTTTCAAAAGCTATAATCAAATCTTCACCCGTAACTTCTTTATGATTTCCTGGTCGAGAGTCGTCCATTTGTCCGCGATATACGAGTTTCAGATCTTTATCAAATAAGAAGAAATCTGGCGTGCATGCTGCTTGATAAGCTTTAGCAATCTCTTGCGATTCGTCATAAAGGTATGAAAAATTAACACCGTGTTCGTCAGCAAAATCCGCCATTAGCTCTGGACTATCAGCAGGATAAGCTACGGCATCGTTGGCGCTTATCGCAACGAATTCGATACCTTGAGTTTTGTAATCGTCATACAGTTCTGCAATTTTTTCAATAACATTTAATACAAATGGGCAATGGTTACAGATAAACATTACCAAAGTCGCTTTTTCGCCTTTAAGAGTATTTAGCGTTTCTATTTTATTTTCTTTAGACGGATTAGGAAGTGCAAAATCTGGAGCAAGAGTTCCTAAAGCCAACATATTAGAAGGTGTATTAGACATAATTATAAAATTTGTTGTAGCAAAGATAAGCTTTCTTCGACAGAATTTTCGTAGTTAACCCAATTAAGCTGTTGTAGTTTTTTGTTCCAAGTTACTTGACGTTTGGCATAGCGTCGCGAATTTTTCTTGATTTCCTCAATTGCAAAATCCAAAGTCCATTCGCCGTCCATATATCGAAACAACTCGGTGTAACCTACGGTTTGCAAAGCCACTTTATCACGATGAGCAAGCAGACCAGTTGCTTCTTGCAAGAGACCTTGTGCCATCATAATATCGACACGCTGGTTGATACGGTCATAGATAACTTCTCTCGGCGCATCTATGCCTATTCGGAAAGTTTCAAAATTCCGTTTGTCTTTGGGAGAAACCAGATTTTCGGTATAAGATTTTCCAGTTTGAAAAATGATATCCAAAGACCTGAAAAGACGTCTTGGATTTTCGAGATCGACATTCGAATAATATTCTGGATCTAAATTTTTTAAAAGATGTTGAAGCGGCTCAATACCTTCATGTTCAAAAATATATTGTAAGAGTTTTTGGTGTTCTTCATCTGCTTCGGGCAAGTCGTTCATACCTTCGACCACTGCTTTTTCGTACATTCCGCTTCCTCCCACCATGACAACATAATCATGATCCACAAACAATTCGTCCAATTTTACAAGCGCTTCTTTCTCAAATTGCCCAATTGAATAGTAATCGTCAATGCTTAAGTTCCCGATAAAATGATGCGGCACGGCAGCTAATTCTTCATCAGAAGGCACGGCAGTTCCTATTTTCATTTCTTTGTAAAACTGTCGAGAGTCACAAGAAATGATTTCGGTTTTCAGAAACTTTGCAATTTCGATTGCCAATTTTGTTTTTCCGATTCCCGTAGGTCCTACAACAGAGATAAGCCGCTTCACAATTTTATTTTTTTGCTAAAATACAAAATCGAATAATTATTATTAATTTTATTCAACTTTCAAAATATTTATGACTCCAAAAATCAAATCCAAATTGCCAAAAGTTGGGGTGAGCATTTTCACAGAAATGAGCGCCTTGGCAGCCAAAGAAAATGCGGTTAACCTTTCACAAGGATTCCCAGATTTCCCAATCGATCCAAAACTCACACAATATCTCGAAGAAGCTTCAGCAAAAGGTTTTAACCAATATCTTCCCATGGCTGGTTTTATAGATCTAAGAGAAGCTATTGCCAAAAAAATAATCGACGCGCATGATTCGGAATATGATATTGACACCGAAATAACTGTAACTTCTGGCGCTACCCAAGCTATTTTTACAACAATCGCTACTTTAATAAGCCCCGGCGACGAAGTGATTATTATAGAGCCCGCATACGATTGTTACGAACCAGCAATTGAGCTTTTCGGTGGAATTGTTAAACGATTGAGTCTTCATAAACCTGATTATAAAATAGATTGGCAGCAACTCAAGAATTTGATTTCGAGCAAAACCAAATTGATGATTTTTAACAATCCAAATAATCCTTCGGGGCAGATCCTAAGAGAAACTGACATCCAAGAACTTATCAAATTGATAAAAGACACCAATATTATTTTGTTAAGTGATGAAGTTTACGAAAATATCACTTTTGATAATCAACAACATTTAAGTTTTGTACGATATCCCGAACTTAAAGAACGAAGTTTCGTTATCGCTTCTTTTGGGAAATTGCTTCATATTACAGGTTGGAAACTCGGATATATTTTGGCTCCCAAAAACCTAATGACCGAATACAACAAAGCTCACCAATTCAATGTTTTTTGTGCCAATGCTCCAGCACAATACGCTGTTGCAAAATATATGAAACAAACAACAGATTATACCGAAATCGCGACAATGTATCAATCCAAACGCGATTATTTTAGAAAAGCAATTTCAGAAACTGGATTCAAATTATTAAACTGTGAATCCACCTACTTCCAGTCGGTAGATTTTTCTGCAATATCAGATCTAGGCGATAAGGAATTTTGTTATAATTTAACACAAAATTATAATGTTGCGGGTATTCCTTTCTCGGCCTTTTATCATAATTTTATAGACGAAAAGGTCATCCGTTTTTGTTTTGCCAAAAAACAAGAAACTTTAGACCAAGCAATCGAAAATTTACTTAAACTTAAAATATGAAAAAATTAATTGGTATTAGCTTTTTATGCGTTGGACTATTAGGAATTGCCCAAACCAAACAAGATCCAAAAGAATTAAAATTTGCAAAAGTAGATGTTAGCCCTTTAGATATTGTGTATTATCCTCTGGATGCAGCAACTGGGAAAAATGTAAATCCAGTGATGAAGGTTATCTATTCTAGACCACAAAGTAAAGGACGCTCCATCTTCGGAAACCTTATCAAATACAACGAAGTTTGGCGTTTTGGCGCCAACGAAAATACAGAACTCAAAGTTTACAAACCAATCAACATTGACGGAAAAGAAGTTTCTGTTGGGACATATAGTATTTTTGCAATTCCTGGAGAAACCGAATGGACCATAATCATCAACAAAACAACCGACGTCTGGGGCGCTTATAGTTACAATTCCGCTAACGACGTTGTTCGCATGAAAGTTCCTGCTACAAAATTGGCAGCTCCTATCGAGAACTTTTCGATTAGCTTTGTAAAAACCGATAATGGCGCGAATATGGTGGCCGCTTGGGATACAGCACAAGTAAGCCTTCCTGTTAGTTTTTAAAATATGGGCGTGTCCCAACACCCCGCCTGAAAAATATTTTTGGATTTCTAAGAAATAGTCTAGCAGTCGGGGCGCTGGGTCGGTCTTCTACGGACTACACTTCGTTTCGGTCCACAATATAAGGCGAAGCCTGCGGCTTCGCCTTATATTGTGGACTTTGTCTTTCAGACAAATCCTTCGTCCACCTCACGCACCACAACAGTCCATTATACCATAAACACTTCATTAACAAGACAAGCAGCCAATCTCGCGGTACGCTCCTGAATATCAAATTCAGGATTCACCTCTGCAACATCCAAAGCTTTCAATTTTTGACTCGCCAAAATATGACGATACAAACTCATAAAAGCAGGATCAGCAAAAATACCGTTATAAGCCGCAGCGCTCACGCCTGGCGCAATCGCCACATTAAAAACATCCATACAAATCGTAACATACAAGACATCTATACTTTCTAAAAACCGATTAACCTCGATATAAAGTCTTGGAAGGTTTTCAAAAAACAATTCTTCTGCCAAGATATAATTCATTCCGAGTTGGTGTGCGGTATCAAAAAGTTTTAACGTATTGCTATTCCTTTGTATCCCAATATGCAAACTATTAAGCACTCCTTCTTGAGCAATTTGCCAAAATCCAGTCCCGGAAGTTGCTAATCCATTTTCAGGTTCTCTATTATCAAAATGAGCATCAAAATTTATAATACCAATTTTGGCATCAGGAAAAGCCTTTCTCATGCCAGAATAATGCGCAAAAGTAATTTCGTGTCCACCGCCCAATCCAATTGACTTTCCACCAGATTTTAAAATATCAGAAACATTTTCCGCAAAATTATCTTGTGCCAATTCTAAATTCCCATCTAGACATTCTAAATTCCCAAAATCCAACAAGTTAAAATCGGCTTGTACAACAGGAAAATTTGCCATATTTTTTCTAATAACATCGGGCGCTTTCGAAGCGCCAACTCTACCTTTGTTACGCTTTACACCTTCGTCAACAGCAAAACCTTGTAAAGCAAAATCCCCTTCTTTAATATCAGAAAATTGTGTCCCACTTTTAACTTTTTGAAAAATTCTCTGGTACAAAGCCTCATCGCCATCGTAACGTCCTTGCCAATCAAAATTCATATTTAAACTATTTCTGCATTTATAAAAGTGTGTTTTGCTGTCAATCGACCTTGATAATACAAAACATTCTGGAAATTATCCGTTTCGAAACTTACAAAGTCAGCTCTTTTGCCAATGGCAATTTGGCCACGATCTTCAAAACCTAGTGCGTAAGCGGCACGATAAGTCAAAGCTGCCAAGACTTCTGCACTTGTTAATTTCTGGAAAGTTGCTAAAATTGAAGCTTGTGTTATCAAATTCCCCATTGGCGCAGATCCCGGATTCCAATCGCTGGCAATTGCAAAAATGGCTCCCGCATCTAGTAGTTTTCTTGCTGGCGCAAAACGATCCCCCAAGCCAATGCTTGCCCCTGGAAGTGCAATGGCAACAGTATTTGATTTTGCAAGGAAGTCTATGTCTTCATCTGCTGTAGCTTCTAGATGATCTGCGGATTGCGCACCAACCTCTACTGCGACACGAGAACTTCCTGGCGTAAACTGATCAGCATGAACTGTTAACAAAAAGCCCATTGTTTTTGCTTTTTCTAAAAACTCTTTAGATTCCTCTGGTTGAAATGCTGATTTCTCAATAAAAACATCTACGCGTTTGGCTAAATTTTCTTCTTTAACTCTCGGTAGAATTTCATTTAAAATATAATCAAGATAAGCCTTATTATCTCCAACGAAATCTTTCGGTTTAAGATGTGCTGCTAGACAAGTAGGGACTAAAGTAGCTTTGGTTTTAGCTTGAGCTTTTTTAATAATTCTAAGCATTTTTAATTCTTCATCAACATTAAGCCCATAGCCACTTTTAATCTCAATCGTAGTGATACCAAGGCTTAAGAGGTAATTAATCCGCTCCAATGTCAACTCCAACAACGCGTTTTCCGAAGCATCTCTTGTATGTTGTACACTACTCCAAATGCCCCCTCCCGCTTCTGCTATTTCAAGATAAGTCTTGCCTGCATTTCTCATAGCAAAGTCGTTGGCTCTGTTCCCCCCAAAACAGATATGTGTATGTGCATCTACAAAAGCTGGCAACAAAACTTGTGTGCCTTCAATTTTTTGGGTAGCGATGTCTTTATACTTTATGCTTAAATCATCAAAACTTCCAAGATCAACAATCTTGTCATGATTTACAACAACGGCTGCATCTTCAAGAATTTCTAAAGCCTCATCCTGGATTTTTCCTCTAAGAGGCATTTTATTTAAAGTGACAATTTGTTTAAATGGTCCTATTAATTTCATGTAAAAAATTTTGTGCAATAAAATTAAGAATAATGTTTCATCTTGTAATTGTAAAAAGCGAAAAGTATTTTGGACATAATAAAAAATGCAGTTTTCCCATTTGTGAAGAACTGCATTTTTTATTTTTTAAAATTTACTAAACCTACTTTGCGTGGGTCATCATATTGGCGTCAATATTAACATTAAGGCTTTGTGCGATTTTCATTCCCAACTCAATATTTGCTCTGAAAAAATGACAAAGTTGACGGTTGATGATTGTGGCACGCATTGGCCCATCAATAGCACGCATCGAAGAAACAATATTATTAACCAAAGCAGAGCGATCATCATCGTTCATCGCTTTTGTATATAAAAGTCCTGGCTGCGTGTAATGGTCGTCATCATTTTCGTTTCGATCAAAATTTGAAATACGCGTGTTATCCAAATCATATTCAAAACTTCTGTATGCTGGATCTGGTTTTATATTATCAAAACTATTTGGGTAATAATTGGGTTTGTCCTGATATTGGCTAGAATCCGCCATACGGCCATCTCGTTGATAATTGTTAGCGGCAAAAGGACATCTGTTAACCTCCAAAAGATGCGAGTTAGTGCCTAGTCTATAACGATGTGCATCAGGATAAGAAAATAATCTGCCTTGCAACATTTTATCTGGCGAAAAACTAATTCCGTCAACTAAATTGCTCGGTGAAAAAGCTGCTTGTTCTACATGTGCAAAGTAATTGATAGGAATTTCATTAAGTTCCATCTCACCGACTTCCAAAAGGGGAAATTCTGAATGTGGCCAAATTTTAGTTACGTCAAAAGGATTCCAACGAAACGCTTTGGCTTCATCATCTGTCATCACTTGGATGTATAGTGTCCATTTCGGAAAATCTCCATTCTCAATAGCTTTTACCAAATCTTCTTGCGCAAAATCAGGATTTTCTCCTTTCATTTTGTTGGCATCTTCTTGGTTAAAATTTTTAATGCCTTGTTTGGTTTTAAAATGAAACTTAACCCAAACCCTTTCATTATTTGCATTTATCATTGAAAACGTGTGTGATCCAAAACCGTGCATGTGTCGATAACCATAAGGCGTGCCACGATCTGACATCAAAATCATAACTTGATGCAATGACTCTGGATTAAGACTCCAAAAATCCCACATCATGGTTGCGCTTTTCAGATTGGTTTTGGGTTGACGCTTTTGAGTATGAATAAAATCTGGAAATTTTTTTGAATCTTTTATAAAAAAAACAGGCGTATTATTACCTACCAAATCCCAATTCCCGTCTTCTGTATAAAATTTCAATGCGAATCCGCGTGGATCCCTTTCGGTATCTGCACTTCCTTTCTCGCCTCCAACCGTCGAAAAACGAGCAAACATACGGCATGAATTTCCAAGTTTTGAAAACAATTTCGCACGGGTATATTGGCTAATATCATTTGTGACCGTGAATTTCCCATAGGCCCCCGTGCCTTTCGCATGCACGACACGTTCGGGAATACGTTCCCGCACGAAATGAGCCAAGTTCTCCTGAAGAATAAAATCTTGCAATAAAACAGGCCCTCGCGGCCCAACTGTTTGAGAATCTTGGTGATTATAATAAGGTGAACCTACAGCATTGGTTAACTTTTCCGAACTCATAAAAGCTACATTTTTGAACTATAAAGTTACGCATTATCCTTGATAATTTTTAGCTTAAAAACATAATTATTCGTTAAAAAGATTATTATATTTTGACACTTAATACATTTGAAAAAATATATTTATGATACAAATTAATAGCTATATTTGTAATAGATAAAGTATATTAAAGTGAACATTCAACAACTCGAATATCTTATTGCTGTCGATAAGTATAAACATTTTGGAAAAGCTGCACAAGCTTGTTTCATTACACAACCTACGCTGAGTGCAATGATTCAGAAATTTGAGGAGGAACTTGACCTTAAAATTTTTGACCGTACAACCCATCCGATACGTACAACAGATGCAGGAAGTGTTATTATTGATCAAGCTAAAGAAATTGTTGACGCTGTCAACGAATTAAGAAATAAAGCGCATCAACTCAACAATATTTTAGCTGGGAAAATTAATATCGGGATAATACCAACTGTTGCTGGGTATATTCTTCCAAACGAAATTTTTAGTTTTATATCCAAAAATCAACAAATTGATTTAAATATCAAAGAAATGACGACGGACAATATCATAAAAGCTTTGAAATCGGGAGAGCTTGACGCTGGCATTATCTCCACACCTTATGATGCTGCCAATGAATTTTATCACGACTTCCTATTTAATGAAGAACTAATGCTTTATATTTCTGATGAAGATTGCCAAAAGAAGGAAGAGCGTTTTGTTGTCCCAGAAGAAATCGATGTTAACAAAGTGTGGTTGCTAGAAGAAGGCAACTGTCTGAGAACGCAATTTGAAAACATTTGCCATCTTAAAGAGAACAAATTAAAGCCTAAAAATTTGGATTTTGCAGCTTCTAATGTTTCAACTTTAATCCAAATGGTTGATAAGTTAGGCGGTATCAGTATTATTCCAGAAATGGGTGTTGACCAACTAGCACCAGAACAAAAATGCAAGGTTTCCCGTTTTAGAAAACCCTTCCCTTATCGTGAAGTTAGTTTAATTTATTATAAACCGACTTACAAACAGAGAATTATTGATGAACTTATCGTACAAATAAAAACATCGATAGAAAAAAAACTTAATTTTTATAAAGCTCCCAACGATTATAACAATGTAAAACCTCAGTAAATGAGGTTTTTATTTTTATTGGATACATTATTTTGATTTAATAAAAATACTTAATAACTTTGCATAATTAAATCTGAGGAAAAATTTGTAACTGATTGCAACCTCCATAAAAAATGCTAAAACAGAAATTTCTTTTTAGTTCCTTTATGTGTTGACCACAATTTTTTTCTAATTAAAAAAAGGAATATTATGCCATATTTATTTACATCCGAATCCGTTTCGGAAGGACATCCTGACAAAGTTGCAGATCAAATTTCTGACGCCCTAATAGACAATTTTTTAGCTAATGACAAAGACTCTAAAGTAGCTTGCGAAACACTAGTAACAACCGGTCAAGTCGTGTTAGCTGGTGAAGTTAAATCTAAAGCTTATCTTGATGTACAATCTATTGCTAGAGATATTATCAACCGTATTGGTTATACGAAAAGCGAATACATGTTCAATGGAGACTCTTGTGGAGTTATCTCTGCAATCCACGAACAATCTTCTGATATTAACCAAGGTGTCGATCGCGCCGTTTCAGCAGGCGATTTTGATTCTAAAGCCAATGCACAAGGCGCTGGCGACCAAGGTATGATGTTTGGTTACGCGACTAACGAGACCGAAAACTACATGCCTTTGGCTCTAGATCTAGCGCATCAAATCCTTAAAGAACTTGCAGTTCTCAGAAGAGAAAATGATGCGATCAAATATCTAAGACCCGACGCAAAAAGCCAAGTCACTATTGAATATTCTGATGACCACAAACCTATTAGAATTGACAGTATTGTTGTATCGACACAACACGATGATTTCGGGTCAGAAGAAGCAATGCTTGCCAAAATCAAAAAAGACATCATCGAAATTTTGATTCCAAAGGTTCGAGAAACTCAAAAACCAGAAATTCAGGCTTTATTTAATGATAAAATCAAATACCACATCAACCCAACTGGGAAATTTGTAATTGGTGGACCACATGGTGATACAGGTCTTACAGGAAGAAAAATTATCGTGGACACTTATGGGGGAAAAGGTGCACATGGTGGTGGCGCTTTCTCTGGAAAAGACCCTTCAAAAGTTGACCGTAGCGCAGCTTATGCTACAAGACATATTGCTAAAAACCTTGTTGCAGCAGGCGTTGCTGACGAAGTTTTGGTACAAGTTTCTTATGCTATTGGTGTGGCGGAACCTTGTGGACTATACATCAATACGTATGGAACATCAAAAGTTAACCTTCATGATGGAGAAATCGCAAATCGTGTATCAAAATTATTTGATTTGAGACCTTATGCGATTGAGCAAAATCTTAAACTGCGCAACCCAATTTATCAAGAAACAGCCGCCTATGGCCACATGGGACGTGAGCATTATATTGGCTCAAAAACATTCAAAAAATCCGATGGCAGTACAAAAACCATCGACAACTTAGAATTCTTCACTTGGGAAAAACTTGACCGAGTAGATGATATTAAAAAAGAATTCGGTTTATAATCGAAACTTTAAAATCTTTAGCAGCTTTATTCGTTTGGATAAAGCTGTTTTTATTTAATTTTGACATTCATTAAAACTATTTAAATGAAATTAAAAGCCATAATACTAACGCTTACAATTGTATGCATCACCCAAATTTCGACGAGCCTAAAAGCGCAATCAACCACACATACTTTGCTAAATATCGGTTATGCATATCAAAACCAAAGTTTTGCAGATGTTGGGCTTAAGTTTTTATTTTTAAAGAATGATGATGTATTGTATCGCGTTGGTGCTTCCGCCCTGATGGGATCTACTAATAACGACTTCGCAATTATGCCAAAGCTACAGGCTGATATATTACTAAACTTTCAAAAAGATGTCGATCTATTCCATTCCCATTATTTCTTAATTGGTGCGGAAGCGACAAGCAAGTACATAGCTCCAAAAGTCGGTGTTAGTCTTTTGGGAATTATAGACCTGACTGCAGGATACGGATTTGGGTTTTCAGGACAAGATCTCAATGGCAAAAGCTTAAAAGGTTTCAACTTAAATTTTGGCATCAACCTACCTTTCGTAATGATTAATGATTTTTTGAAATAGTTGGAGTCTTCAAAAGTGTTAAAATTTAAAATTTAAGACTTCATTAACTTTTTTTTAGTATATTTACCAACACCAAATTACTAATCTATCGACAAAAATTTTATCTCTTTTTTAGACAAACATCGTTGAAATTACGAAATGCACAAGCATTTTGCCGAATCCATGTGAGAGATAAAGTTATGAAAACACAAACCGATAGTCAACTAATCAGCTATTACCAAAACGGCTGCGAAGGGTCTTTATCAAGACTTATACAACGCCATCAAAAAGAATTATTTAGCTTTATATTTTATAAAGTTCTGGATGAAGAGCTAGCCAATGACCTTTTCCAAGAGACTTTTATGAAAATAATTGTTACCCTTAAAGAAGGGCGTTATAAGGAGGAAAATAAGTTTATCCTTTGGGCGAAACGAATTGCCCACAATCTAATAATCGATCATTATCGCTTAAAGGCAAAACACATTAAGGTTTCCGAATCTTCCTATCAAGATGAAGAATTCAGCATTTTTGATATCATTAAAGAACCCGAAGACAATATCGAAGACTTTTTGATTAATCAACAAATAAACACTGATTTATTCAGAATACTTGGGATGCTTCCAGAGAATCAGCAAGAAGTTATCAAACTAAGATTTTTTGATGGTTTAAGTTTTAAAGAAATTGCTGAACACACAAACTCTAGTATTAATACGACTTTGGGACGTGTTCGATATGCGCTAATTAATCTTCGTAAAATAATGGAAGACAATAACATAATTTTAACAAAATAATAAATAATAAATAGAGACTGAATTGCGTTCTGTAGGTATAAGATAAATCGCCTATGAAAAAAAACGACACTTTAGCACTTAAAACATTGAAGCCTAAAAAGGAAACTATCGCATTTTTACTAAATTTTTCCAAGACTTTGGAAATAGTAAGATTAAAAGATAAAAGTCCAATTAGGATTATCAAGAATTAAGATAAAACCTTTTCAAATACTATTAAAGTTTTAGATTAATGATTACAGTCATTTTGTATGGTTAAAATTGATTATTTTTGTGCCTTATGAACAATATAAGGCACATTTTTTTTGATTTAGATAATACATTGTGGGACCATCGTAAAAACGCCTACCTTACTATAAAAGATTTATTCATCAAAACGAATATTTCTGAAGAATACAACATCGACTTCGAAATTTTCCACAAGACTTATAACCGAATTAACGAAAATCTTTGGGAATTAATTCGTGACGAAAAAATTGATAAAGAATATTTGCGCAAACACAGATTTTATGATACTTTTTTAGAATTTGGAATTGACAATTATAATCTTTCACAATATTTTGAAGCCCATTTTCTTGACCAAATATTGTCTTACAACCATTTAATGGATGGCACTCAAGAATGTCTTGATTATTTAAAATCCAAAGAATATAAACTTCACATCATATCCAACGGCTTTCAAGAGGTTACAGAACGAAAATGCATATTGTCTGGAATTTCAAACTATTTTGAAAGCATAACCAGCGCAGATTCTATCGGTAAAAGAAAACCAAACACCGAAATTTTTGCTTATGCTTTAGATAAAGAGAATGCAAATATTGGAAATAGTTTAATGATTGGTGACGACTGGATTGCCGATATAATAGGTGCGACAAATTACGGAATGAAAGCAATCTATTTCAATGTTCTTGATGAAGACATTCCCTATTCTGAAAATCTAGACTTTAAAACGATTTCTAACCTAAAAGAACTTCAAAATATCTTATAAAAAAAGCCGCAAATGCGGCTTTTTAATTTTATAAAGATTCTAAGTGTTCATCTGTAATTTCCATATTATGGAAAACATTTTGCACATCATCATCATCTTCAAAACGTTCTAGCATTTTCATATTGGTAGCAAATTGCTCAGCTGTAACTTCCTTAGTATTATTCGGGATACGCTGTAATTCGGCACTTTTAACCTCAATGTTGATTTCATCTAATTTGTGAGACAACATTCCAAAATCTTCAAAAGCTGTGGTAACAATAACCTCCGTTTCATCTTGGTCAATATCTTCTGCCCCACCATCAATCAATTCCATCTCAAAATCATCCCAAGGCATAGAAATATTAACCTTATCAATAGTGAAGATTCCTTTTCTATCAAATAAAAAAGACAACTCTCCATTTTTTCCTAAGTTTCCATCGAACTTATTAAAAATAGCACGAACATTTGCAACCGTTCTTGTAGAATTATTGGTTGTACATTCCACAAAAAATGCTACACCACCCTGTCCATAGCCTTCATAAGTAATCTCTTCATAGTTTTCTGCCTCTGCCCCCGAAGCTTTCTTAATGGCTCTTTCGACATTATCTTTCGGCATATTAGCACCTTTAGCATTCTGAATGCAACGACGTAATGCTGGATTAGATTCTGGATCTGGACCTCCAGCTTTTACAGCTAAAGCTATATCTTTCCCTATTTTCGAAAAGGTTTTGGCCATCTTATCCCAGCGTGCCATTTTCGAAGCTTTTCTATATTCAAATGCTCTTCCCATTGTGTATTGAAAATTTATTTACAAAAGTACTTTCAATTCGTGAAATATGAAAGTATTTAAATAAAAAACACCCTCAAAAATGAGGGTGTTTATATTTAGAAAAATAAGTTAATTATTTTTTCTTTTTAGCTGGAGCTTTTTTCTTAGCTGGCGCTTTTTTAACTACCTTCTTAGTTACTACTGGAAGGTCAGATTTTTGCATTGACTGCCAAGCATCTTTATTAACAGCTGTAACAACTACAACTCTGTCAACTTGTCTATCTGCATCTGAAGCTTTTTCATCAACAGTAGCTTTTTGCTCACCAACACCAATTGATTTCAATTGATTATCGCTAACACCTCTAGCCTCTAAAGCTCTTACTACTGAAGCAGCTCTTTCTCTAGAAAGTTTTAAGTTGTAAGCCTCAGAACCTTTCTTATCTGTACGACCTTCTACTAAGAATAATCCGTCTTTAGCATCTTTAATGATTGTAGCAGCTTGGTCTAATTTAGCATTAGATTCAGCTTTTATAGTTGATTTGTTGAAATCAAATAAGATTCCTTTAAGAGCACCTGTAGCTTCTAAAGCATAAGCTTCAGCTGGTTTTGGACAACCGTTGTATTCTTTAAGACCGAATACTGTAGGACAAGCATCGTCTTTGTCTAATACACCGTCACCATCCGTATCTGGCCAAGGACAACCGTTGTTTTCAGCTGGACCAGGAACAGTAGGACATTGATCATCTTTATCTAATACACCATCTCCGTCAGTATCTGGCCAAGGACAACCGTTGTTCTCTTTTGGACCAGCAACATCTGGACATTGGTCATCAATATCAGGAATACCGTCTCCATCTGTATCAGGACAACCTTGGAATTCTGCTAAACCTGGAGTATCTGGACATCTGTCTTCTTTATCAGGGATACCATCTTTATCTCTATCCGTGTTACCAAATCTAAATAAAATTGAAGCAGAAGCTTGCCAGAAGTTAGCAATGTTAGATTTGTCTCCAGGTGTAGAAACATAATCACCCTGAACACCTAAACCGAAGTTTTTAGTCACCCAAAGATTAAGACCTGCACCCGTAGCAACTGTGAAGTGATTAGCTTTTCCATCTCCTCCTTCATTATCCCAACCATTATAAGTTGCACCACCACGTCCTCCAGACACTGCAGGGAAATTCATTCCACTATAATCATGTCTTAGGTAGTTAGCACCAACTCTTAAGTAAGGATCAAACCAAGACTCTTCATTCCAAAGACCATTGAATTTGAATTGTAAACCAAGACCTGTTTGTAAGAAGAATTCTTTATCAAGACCAAATCTCTTGTTATCAACATTACCTACAGTTGTTTGCCAGTCTAATACCAAATACTTGTTTAAGTTTCTAGCAACTGTTAATTTAGATAATGGTGGAGTAATTGAGTATTTTGAAACTCCGAATAAATTTTGTTTAAAATTCCACGCAGAGAACGTACCACTAAACTGGCTTCTTTGCGCTACGTGGTTTACGCCATGCATACCTACACCGATAACCCATGGGTTACTTGTAGTCTGCGCGAAAACAGTAGAGGCAATAGTAAGTGCCAATGCTGAAATTCCTAATTTTAGATTTTTCATAGAATTAAATGATTAAATAATTGATAATGCAAAATAAATATAATTTTTCGTTATAAACAAAGTTTTTTTAACTTTTCTTTAATAGTCTTTGAAGGTTAACTTTATTCTCTCGGTCTTTAATTGCCTCTCTTTTATCATAAAGTTTTTTTCCTCTAGCCGATGCAATCAGGAGTTTTGCTTTTCCTCTATCGTTAATATATAACTTTAAAGGTATTATCGTATTACCAACATCCTTTAACTTTTTTTTAAGTTTTTGCAATTCGTATTTATGCAGTAACAACTTCCGTGCCCTTTTAACTTGATGATTATAAAAAGTCCCGAGTTTATATTCATCTATCTGCATATTAATAATATAAAGTTCATCACCCTGGAATTCACAAAAACTTTCTGTGATGGAAGCTTTTGAAGATCGTAAGGATTTAATTTCTGTACCAGTCAAGACAATACCAGCCTCATACTCATCAAGAATCTCGTACTCAAAACGAGCGCGCTTGTTAAAAATATTAACTGTTTTTTCTATTTTCATAGGCTTTTATATAGAGTAACGGAGACAATTTATTATCCCAACTAAATTTCGTATTTTTGCACAAATTTACAAAACTCTATGTTAACAGTATCTAATTTATCACTTCAGTTCGGAAAAAGAGTACTTTTCGATGAAGTCAACATAAAATTCACTAAAGGAAATTGCTACGGAATTATTGGTGCAAATGGCGCTGGAAAATCTACTTTTTTGAAAATACTTAGTGGAAAACAAGACGCAACAACAGGGAATGTATCGCTAGAAACAGGTAAAAGAATGTCCGTTCTTGAGCAGGATCACTTTGCTTATGATAATTTCACCGTTTTGGAAACAGTTCTTCGTGGAAACAAAAAACTTTTCGAAATCAAAGAAGAGATGGATGCGCTTTATGCAAAACCAGATTTCTCTGATGAAGACGGCATCAAAGCTGGAGAGCTAGGGGTTATATATGATGAAATGGGTGGTTGGAATGCCGAGTCTGATGCGCAAACTATGTTGTCAAACGTGGGCATCAAAGATGAAATACACTACCAAATGATGTCCGAATTAGAAAACAAAGACAAGGTAAGAGTTTTGCTTGCGCAGGCTTTGTTTGGAAATCCAGATGTTTTGATTCTCGATGAGCCTACCAACGATTTGGACATAGACACTATTGCTTGGTTAGAAGACTTCTTAGCAGGTTATGAAAATACAGTTATTGTAGTGTCGCACGACCGCCACTTCTTAGATGCTGTTTGTACACACATCGGTGACTTAGATTATTCTAAACTTAACCTATATACAGGTAATTATAGCTTTTGGTATCAAGCTTCACAATTAGCAACAAGACAAAGAGCACAAGCTAACAAAAAAGCAGAGGAAAAGAAAAAAGAGCTCCAAGACTTTATCGCAAGATTTAGTTCTAACGTCGCAAAAGCGAAACAAGCGACTGCACGTAAGAAGATGATTGACAAATTAAACATTGAGGACATCAAACCTTCTTCTCGTCGTTATCCAGCAATTATTTTTGACCAAGAAAGAGAAGTTGGAGATCAAATTCTTGAAGTTAAAAATCTTGAAAAAACAAAAGACGGCGAATTATTATTCTCAAATATTGACATCAACCTTAAAAAGAATGACAAGGTAGCTATCATTTCGAAAAGCTCATTAGCAATTACTGAGTTTTTCCAAATTATCACAGGAAATACAGAAGCCGATAAAGGATCTTTCCAATGGGGTGTGACGACAAAACAAAGTTATATGCCTCTTGATAATGCCACTTTCTTCCAAGATGATATTAATCTAGTAGACTGGCTGCGTCAATTCGTTTTAACAGACGAAGAAAGACACGAAGAGTATGTAAGAGGCTTCTTAGGCAGAATGCTTTTCTCAGGCGATGAAGCTTTGAAATCTTGTACAGTCCTTTCTGGAGGAGAAAAAATGCGTTGCATGTTCTCTAGAATGATGTTGCAAAAAGCCAATGTTTTAGTATTAGACGAACCAACCAACCACTTAGACTTGGAAAGCATTACAACTCTGAATAACTCTTTATCGAACTTCAAAGGGAATATTTTATTATCTTCTCATGACCACGAAATGTTACAAACAGTCTGTAACCGTATTATCGAATTAACACCAAAAGGTGTCATTGATAGAGATATGTCATACGATGAGTATCTTGAAGATAAAAAGATCAAAGAATTAAGAGATCAAATGTATTCTTAAAATAAACAAAGACCACTGATTTTCGGTGGTCTTTGCTTTTATTAACAATTAAAATTTAGTTTACTTCTATCAATTTATGCTTAATCGCATATATAACCAGTCCTATTCTTGTTTTAACATCTAGCTTTTGAAAGATATTTTCTCTATACCCATCAATAGTTTTGGGACTTAGGCACATTTCATCAGCAATTTCTTTGTAGGTTTTTTCTGTACAAGCTAATTTAATAAATTCGAGTTCTTTGTCTTTTAGAACAATCGTTTCGTTGCTTTTATTAAGAGAATGAATCAAAAAATTGGAGACCATTTCAGAGTAATAGAAGCCTTTTTCATAGACCTCATCTAGTGCTTGTTTAAAAAGATTCGGACTTGTATCTTTTAATATGTAGCCTTTGGCACCATTGGTCAACATTTTCAAAACTGTTTCTTCCTCATTATTAACGGACAATGCCAAGACTTTAACATCAAAATAGTTAACATTAAGATACTTCATCGTTTCCACACCGTTCATTATCGGCATATTGACATCCAGCAATACCAAATCTGGTTTTTCCATATCATTATCCAAAGCATTGATAAAATCTTTCCCATTTACAAAATGTCCAACTACGGCATAATTTCCAAAAGTCCCTATTAAATAACTTAAGGATTGTGCAAACAATTGGTGATCATCAACAATTACTATCTTCAGCTTTTCTTTCATAAAATAATCTACTTATAAATATGGATAATCGATTGTCATCAAAGTTCCTTCTCCTAATTTCGAATCAATCGCATATTTAGCATTAATAAGCTTGGCTCTGGTTTTGATGGTTTTAAGACCAGCTCCAGACATTTCTTTACCTTTTACAACAAAACCTTTACCGTAATCTCGCACGCTTATAAAGCAGTTTTGAAGGTTATTTTTAATTTCAAGTTCAATTTTTACACTTTGCGAATGTTTCAAAATATTGTTAATAATCTCTTGAAGCATTCTGTATATAATAACCTGATGCGCTATGGAAATATTGTTCGGGGCACTTCCAATTAGCTTAAAATCGCATTTTATGTTTTTTAGAAATTCTATTCTTTGCAAGTCCTTTTCTAATAAATCTGTGAAAACTACTTCGTTTTGCACTTCAGAAAGACTGGCTTTGGAAATATAGCGTATTTCTTCCAAAGACTTTTCTATTAATTTTTTTACGGCAAGACTATTTTCTTTTTCGGTTTCGTTGTCTTGACAACTAATTTGCATATTAAGTTGCATAAGCGCAGCGGAAAGAATTTGCCCGACATTGTCATACAATTCTCGGGTAAAGGCCAAAGTTCTTTCTTCTTTTATCTCCAGCAAAGAATTTTGTAAAGCGGATTGAAATTTAATTTTTCTTTCCAATTGTTTAATACGCAATTTGGCTTTTCTTCTTTTAAAAAAAACCAATACCATGATAAGCAAAATCAAAAAAAACAAAATGCCAGTAAGCCAATTAACCAGCTGCAAATTAATCCAAAGCATGTCTAAAATTTAAGAAATTGATTTTACACAATCTACAACAACTATTTTAAGCCTTATTTTAAGAAATATGAATGTTTCCCATAAAACAATCCAACAAAAGTAATCCCTCGTCCAAACATACAAAAGGGGAAATTTCCCCTTAATTTTTAAGGCATTTTCCTGATTGACTTTATATAAATATATTCTACATTTGTTCCAACAAAAACACTAATTATATAAAACCAATAACCATTAAGACCAAAAAAGAGACTACCAAAAATGATAGTCTCTTTCTTATGGAAGAATTCTTCATCATTCACTTTTTCGAAAAACTCTGAAGATTAATTAGACATAAATTTTAAGATATTTTCCCAGTGTAGAAATTATAATCTTTAATTACAATATTAATGAATTGCAAATCGGTATAGGTAAGATTATCCGCATCCAGCTTGATAGTTTGTTTTATTTTATCTGCTAATTTTTTAACAAGCATTGTATCTTTAGCTTTTATAGCACGTTGATAATTTTCTTTAATAATTCGGATATCATTGTCATTCAACAAAATAACTTGAGGAAATACCGGAATATAATCCTCCTTTAACTCCTCCAAAATGGTATGCGACATATTAACATCACTTTTTAAAGAAATAACCGCGCATCCGGCAACTACATCGCCCAAACGTTGATTGTATTTTGAAGTCACCATACTTATCAAACCAACCACGCCAAAATTAGAATAAACATCAATAAGTCGCATAAACCAACGCATGAGATAATCTCCAAAGCTTGCTTGGTAACCATCTATTTTGACCACACGAATTTTCATTAATTTTTTACCAGGTGTTTGGCCTTCGAAAAAACTTTCCAGAACAAAAGTATAAACAATCGCTGGCAAATACATAATTGCCATAAAAGCACCATAGGACCAATTATCCCACCCGCTCATAAAACTACCAATACGCAAAACATCAAAAAGAATCCAAGCTGCTGCAAAAGCATACGCTAGCTTTATCAACACATCAATTACAAAAGCAAAAAACCGCTCTCCAACGCTTGCAATTTTGAAATCGATGTTGACATTTTGAGATGTATTGATACCTATTTGATTCATTTTTTTTGTTACATTAGCAAAATCATGAGAGAAATCGCTTTCATTAAGCAAAATAAAGAAAAATGGTTGGAAATCGACCAAGTCATTCAGGGAAAAGTCAAAAAAAATCCTGATGATTTGTCATCTTTATATATTAGCATTGTTAACGACCTCTCTTTTGCACAAACTTATTATCCTAAAAGTAAGACGACGGTTTATCTTAATTTTTTGTCCTCTCAAATATTTCAAAAAATCTATAAGACCAAACGTGTAGAAGACAATAAAATTAAATCTTTTTTTTTAGCAGAAGTTCCTCTTATTGCCTATCAATACAGAAGATACTTGTTATATTCGATTTGTTTTTTCTTAATATTCACGGGTATTGGCGTTTTATCATCAATTTATGATAAAGAATTTGCTCGACTTATTTTGGGTGATGATTACATTAACCAAACTTTAGAAAACATCAAAAAAGGCGATCCCACCGCGATCTATGGACAAGGCTCAACTTGGGGAACCTCGCTTGTTATTATTCTGAACAACATCTATGTCGGTGCCAGATTGTATGTTTACGGAATATTCGGTGGTGTCGGAACTATTTATGCTTTATTTCAAAATAGTGTTATGCTAGGTGCTTTTCAGTATTTTTTTAAAGACCAAAGTGTTTTATTAGAAAGTGCAAAAGGCATATGGCTCCACGGTACTTTTGAGATTATAGCTATGATTATCGAAGCTGCTGCAGGACTTATTTTAGGCGCTTCTATTCTGTTTCCAAAAACCTATTCGAGATTTGAGTCTTTCAAGTTTGGTTTTAAAACGAGTATGAAGCTTTTCCTAAGCACACTACCTTTTACAATTGTCGCAGGAATCATCGAAGGTTATGTTACAAGGCACGCGCAGGTAATGCCCACCTGGATCAACTTATTAATCATAATTATTAGTCTATCTACAATAGGATTCTATTACGGAATTTATCCAAGAATAATTTATAAAAAACACATAAACGATGCAAATTTTCCAGGAGCGAAACTTTGGTAATTTGGTAAGCGATACTTTTAATTTTTTCCGAATTTATGGTAAAGATTATTTCAAAAGCTACTTCATTATCAACGGAGCTTTATTGCTCATCATGACCTTGTTGTCGATCTTTTTTTATCGTGAATTTTTCATGCAGATTTTCGTTGCTAATGCTGGTGGCGAAAGCTATCTGTTCGAAAGTTATTTTAGCAACAACTGGCCAATTTTGGTTTTGGTGGGCGGCATCGCTTTTATTTTATTATTCATAATCGCTGTCGTTGTTTATACTTTTCCAATTTTCTATATGAAACGACTTGGTGAAAATCAAACCAAAATATCAACAGACAATCTCCTGACGGATATGCGAAAAAATGTGGGGAAGTTTTTCATGTTCTGTTTGCTTACGGTAATTATTGTAATGCCTGTGATGATGATTTTTATAGCGATATCATCTTTTTTGATGATGATTCTCATTGGATTCTTCTTATTCATTTTAATGATGCCTGCTTTTTATAATGTTTTATATTTGACGTTATACGATTATATGAGCACCGACAAAGGCTACTTCGCAGCTTTGAGCTATTCGGCAAGAAGCGTTTTTGGAAATATGTTCGATAGTTCACGGACTAGGTTTTGGAAATATTGGGGATCAACTTTAGTTCTTGGGATTATCATTTATATCATCAGTATGGCCTTTTCGATGATTCCGTATTTTATGATAATCGGCAATATGAGTCTTAATCCAAACTATGACCAAATCAACGATCCGAGTACTATTTTTTCGGGCGTTATGGGTATTGTATTTTTTGTCTCTTATGGCATTTCGGTTTTAATAAGCTCCATTGTCTACAATCTTATGGCTGTTAACGCAGGATTTATGTATTATGATAGCAGAAAAGACCTTCATCGCGAATTGGATATTAACGAAATTGATACAATTGGACAAGTTGATGCGTAATCTGTTTTCTATATTTATATTTTTAGTTGTCACACCGATTTTCGCTCAAGAACAATCGCCTGTTGTTGCGGAAAAATTGGTGATGGAATCCAACGAAAAATTAGTAGAAACCGATTCTATCCTTAAAACAAATTATCAAACCGAAAACCAAATTACACCGCGAAAATTTAGCCCAAACTACCAGAAAAAATACCGTGATGAAGATTTTGATTATCGTTTGACAAAACCGCGAGAATCGATTTTTGCAAAATTCGAAAGATGGCTTTCCAAAATCCTTCAAACGCTTTTTGGAGAATTTGACACCAATAAAACAGGTAAATACACCAGCCTTGTTATCCGAATTTTTGTGATTTTACTCGTTGGATTTTTACTGTATTTTATCATCACCAAATTCTTTTTGAAAGAAGGCAATTTCTTCTTCAGCAAAAAGAATGAAAAACTGAAAATCGCCACCGAAGATCTTCATGAAAACATCCATGAAATTAATTTTGAAAAAAGCATTTCCGAGTTTGAGTTGCAACAGAATTACCGTTCGGCGATACGCTATCAGTTTTTGTATTTGCTAAAAAAACTTTCTGATCAAAAACGTATCGATTGGAACATCGAAAAAACCAACCGAGATTACAGCCGCGAGTTGAAAAATAAAGACCAAAAAACACAGTTCGATCGATTGACTTATATTTTTGAAAATGTTTGGTACGGCGAAATCAATCTGGATCACAATCGATATAACAGTTTCAAAACCTATTTTAATAACTTTAAATAATGAGCAAGAATTTCAAAATATATCTTGGTGTTTTTCTCGTTATTTTGGTGATAATGGGAGTTTTCCAAATCAATAAAAAACCTTTGTTGGATTGGCGAAAAAACTTCGATCCCAATTCCAAAACGCCTTTCGGATTATTTGTTTTCAACTCAGAAGCGGATCAACTTTTTGGCAATCAATTAAAACGTATTGACCAATCGCCTTACGATTATTATACTTCGAAAAAAGAAAATAGAAATCACAATATTTTAGTCATCGAAAAAAGCTTGGACCAAGAATCTTGGAACCAAATTTTTGACCAAGTAAAAGCTGGATCCAACGCAATTTTTATTGGACGAAGCTTACCAAACAACATCGAAGACAGTCTCAAAATTAGACTTTGGAATATTAATTCTGATGATACTTACACCTTAGAATTTACGGATAAAAATCTAGCCAAAGACACCTTGTACATCAACAGACTTCCTGACAGAAAAGGTTTTACAAGGATTGATCCCAAACACGAAATTCTCGGCTATAACAAGACCACAGATTTTCAGAACAATTATTACAAAAATGCCAACTTTATAAAAATCAATTTTGGAAAAGGTCATTTCTACTTTTATTCGGAACCCATAGCCATTTCCAATTATTATTTGCTAAAAAGCAGATCCAATTATCCTGCTAAGTTATTTTCGTTCTTACCTCAACAAAAAACCATTTGGTTTACCGAAAGCCAATCGGTGGGCAATTCGCAATCTAACATGCGTTTTATACTGGCGAATCCGGCCTTGCGTTATGCACTTTATCTCGCAATAATTGGTCTTGCTTTATTTATGTTTTTCAATGCAAAACGCAAGCAACGCATCGTTCCAATTATTGAACCTCTGAAAAACACCTCTTTGGATTTCGTAAAAAGCATCGGAAACCTATATCTCCAAGAAGGCGATTTCCATGATATGATGGCGAAAAAAGCACAATATTTTTTAAATAAAGTTAGACTGGACTTACTCATCGATACGCACAAATTGGATGAGGATTTCATCAAAAAATTACAATTAAAAACAGGTGTTCCTGTAGAACATATTCAAGAAGCGGTATCTTTAATCAAGAAAGCACAAGATCCTTATTCTAGCGTTATGAAAGAAGATTTTATAAAAATGAATAGCCTACTCAACAACATCATCAAATAGATTTTGAAAATTAAAAATTATGGAAAACCAAGAGCAACAAAGCAACGACTTCCAATCCAGAATCGACATGTCAGAGCTTAGCAATAGTTTGCACAATATAAAACGAGAAATTTCTAAAGTTATCGTGGGGCAAGACAAAATGATCGAACATCTTTTGGCGGCACTATTGTCCAACGGTCATGTTTTGATAGAAGGTGTGCCAGGCGTTGCCAAGACAATTACGTCGAAACTTCTCGCCAAAACCATCGATGTCGATTTCAGCAGAATACAATTTACGCCCGATTTGATGCCTTCCGACATTTTGGGGACTTCCGTTTTCAATGTCAAAGACTCGGATTTTAATTTTAAAAAAGGACCCATCTTCTCAAATTTTGTTTTGATTGATGAGATCAACCGTTCACCAGCTAAGACACAATCGGCACTTTTCGAAGTTATGGAAGAACGCCAGATAACAATGGACGGCCTAACCTATCCTATGGAAGAGCCTTTTCTGGTAATCGCCACTCAAAACCCAATAGAACACGAAGGCACTTATCGTCTTCCGGAAGCGCAACTCGATCGTTTTTTATTCAAAATTGAAGTTGGCTATCCAGAACTTGCTCAAGAGATCGAAATTATTAAAAACCAACATTATAGTAAAGTTGATGACAAAACCGAAGTTGTAAATCCTGTGGTTTCTGGCGCACAACTGAAAAGTTACCAAACTTTAGTAAAATCCGTCGTGGTTGAAGAAAATCTTCTAGAATATATTGCTAAAATTATTGTTAACACAAGAGAAAACCAATTCTTATATCTTGGCGCTTCACCAAGAGCGAGTTTGGCGTTATTAACGGCGAGTAAAGCTTTTGCTGCCATCCGAGGACGCGATTTTGTTACGCCTGACGATATTAAAGAAGCCGCTTTTGCAGTTTTGCGTCACCGAGTTATTGTTGCGCCAGAACGCGAAATGGAAGGCTTTACTGCTGACGAAATTATCAAACAAATTCTCGATACGATAGAAATCCCTCGATAGATCCATGAAAAATCTACATCTTAACAACCGATTTTTTTTCGCGCTAATCCTAGCGGGCGTTGTCTATGTGTTAGCATTTTTCTTCCCGATTTTGATGTGGTTAGCGCATCTTATTTTAATTGCAATTTTAGTTTTAATTTTTTCGGATTATCTCATTTTATTCAAAGTTAAAGATGGAATAAAAGCCAACAGAATCCTTCCCGAAAAATTATCGAATGGCGATCAAAATCCTGTAAAACTCAATATTAAAAGCAATTTCCCATTCAAAACGAATATTAAAATTATTGACGAAATTCCATTTCAGTTTCAAAAAAGAGATTTTTTTATTTCTAAAAAACTTCAGGCTAAAGGCGATTTGTCATTACAATACAAGCTTGAGCCGAAAGAACGCGGTGAATATAATTTCGGAAACCTCAATATTTTTGTGAGTTCAGTTATAGGATTTGTGTCAAAGCATTTCCAATTTCAAAACGGAGCAACTTTGCCAAGTTATCCATCTTTTATACATCTAAGAAAATATGAATTGATGGCACTTCAAAACGAATTTCTTCTAGGTGGAATTAAAAAAATTCGGAAATTGGGACATACGATGGAGTTTGAACAAATCCGAGAATATGTACAAGGCGACGACATCCGAAGCATCAATTGGAAAGCCACATCCAAGACCAATCGTCTTATGATTAATCAATATCAAGATGAAAAATCGCAACGCATTGTCATGCTTATCGACAAAGGTCGCACGATGAAAATGCCGTTCAATGGATTGAGTCTTTTAGATTACTCGATTAATGCGACGATGGCGCTTTCTCATATTATTCTTAAAAAGGGGGATCGCGCAGGAATGATGTCATTTTCTAAAAAAATGGAAAATCGTGTGGCGCCAGATAACAAATCGGGACAACTTCGTAAGATATCAGAAGCTCTATACAACATTCAAACTAATTTTTTCGAGAGCGATTTTAATCGATTATATCAAGACGTAAAATTTAGTCTTAATCAACGAAGTCTAATTCTGTTATTTACAAATTTCGAGACTTTAGACGCGCTAAATCGTCAAATAAAATATCTACGAGGAATCGCCAAACAGCATTTGTTGGTCGTGGTTTTCTTTAAAAACTCAGAAATTCATAGCTTGTTAAAAACGAATCCTGAAAACATACAAGAAATTTATGATGAAATCATCGCTGAAAAATTCGAGTATGAAAAAAAATTGATTATCCAAGAACTTAAAAAGTATGGAATCTTTTCGGTTTATACACTTCCTGAAAATCTCAACATTGATGTTATCAATAAATATTTGGAAATAAAAGCACGAGGAATTTTGTAATTTTACTTGGTAAAATAAATTTAAAATGAATATACAACTTAATAGAATTAACGACGATTATTTATTCGAATGCACGAATCAAAATGGACATTCGATTTTGCTTGACAACACTTCAAAAGAAGGCGCAACAGGCGTTTCTCCAATGGAGACCATCTTGATGGCGGTTGCTGGTTGTAGTGGAATCGACGTTGTTTCTATTCTAAAAAAACAACGTCAGACGATAACCGATTTCAAAGCGGAAGTGGAAGGCGATCGTATACAGGTTGAAGATGCTAAACCTTTTAAACACATCAAAGTGATCTTCAAACTCGAAGGCGATATAGATCCTAAAAAAGCACAAAAAGCCGCCGAATTATCTTTTGAAAAATATTGTTCTGTTTCTAAAACTTTGGAACCAAATGTTGAAGTGACTTACGAAGTTTTTGTAAATGGTGAAAAAGCTTAATCCAAAACTTAACTAAATAATTAAACAAAATAAAAGTCAGCAAAATTTGCTGACTTTCTTTTAATCAAATGAGAATTTGTACAAATTTTATTTTTTTATCAAGCCCAATTCTATCAATCTTTCTGTTAAAAATTCTCCTGCTGTAATGTCTTCGTAAGCTTTTGGATGATCTTCATCAATTGTGTTCTCTAATACATTAAGAGGCATTTCGCTAATGGGATGCATAAAAAATGGAATAGAAAAACGTGATGTTCCCCACAATTCTCTCGGCGGATTTACCACTTGATGAATCGTCGATTTCAGTTTGTTGTTAGAATGTCTGGACAACATATCACCTACGTTAATTACCAATTCGTCATCTTCTGCAATCGCGTCAATCCATTCACCATTATGGTTTTGGACTTGCAGCCCTTTGCCTTGTGCCCCCATCAACAATGTAATCAAATTAATATCGCCGTGTGCCGCTGCTCTTACCGCATCTTTTGGCTCTTCGGTAATTGGCGGATAATGGATTGGTCGAAGAATAGAGTTTCCGTTTTTCGCATACTTGTCAAAATAGAACTCATCCAAACCAAGATAAATCGCTAATGCGCGAAGCACATATACGCCTGTTTTTTCCAACATTTGGTAAGCTTCTTTACCGACGTCGTTGAACTTTGGAAGTTCTTCAACAATAACATTTTCTGGGTATTCAGCTTTTAATTTCGGATCATCTTCAACATATTGCCCGAAGTGCCAAAACTCTTTTAGGTCGCCCGTTGTACGTCCTTTTGCAGATTCTTTACCAAACGAAACATAACCACGTTGTCCACCGATACCGGGAATTTCGTATTTAGCTTTAGTTTCTAAAGGAAGATTGAAAAAGCTACGAACTTCGCCGTAAAGATCTTCAACCAATTGGTCAGCAAGAAAGTGACCTTTGAGTGCTACAAAGCCGATGTCTTCGTAGGCTTTTCCGATTTCATTTACAAATTTTTGTTTACGTACCGGATCATCCGATAGGAAATCACGCAAGTCAACACTAGGAATGTTTTGCATTTTTGTAATTTTTAATACGGTTTAAAATTAATAAAATTTGAGAAACAAAATTACTTTTCATAAAAAAAGCAGAACTTTTTCGGTTCTGCTTTTAATACTCAAATTATTTATTCATGGACATCAAGAATTCTTCATTATTTCTTGTGTTTTTAATATTCTTCATAACGAACTCCATGGCTTCCATAGGATTCATATCTGACAAATACTTTCTCATAATCCACATTCTTTGTTGTGTGACCTCATCTTGAAGAAGATCATCACGACGCGTACTAGATGCAACTAGATCTACTGCTGGATAAATACGTTTGTTTGCAATTTTTCTATCCAATTGCAATTCCATATTACCTGTTCCTTTAAATTCTTCGAAAATCACTTCGTCCATTTTGGAACCTGTATCGATCAAGGCTGTTGCTATAATAGTTAAAGAACCGCCTCCTTCAATTTTTCTGGCCGCTCCGAAGAAACGTTTTGGCTTATGAAGCGCATTGGCATCAACACCACCAGAAAGAATTTTTCCCGAAGCGGGCGTTACGGTATTATAAGCTCTCGCCAAACGCGTAATGGAATCTAACAAAATAACAACATCATGACCACATTCTACCATACGTTGTGCTTTTGACAAGACCAAATTGGCAACTTTAACATGTTTTTCCGCTGCTTCGTCAAATGTGGATGCGATAACTTCTGCATTCACGCTACGTTGCATGTCAGTAACTTCTTCTGGGCGCTCGTCAATTAAAAGTACTATCATGTAAGCTTCTGGATGATTGGCAGAGATAGCATTGGCGATATCTTTTAACAAAATCGTTTTACCCGTTTTGGGTTGTGCCACAATCATCGCACGTTGTCCTTTACCAATGGGCGCAAAAAGATCCACAATTCTTGTTGAAATGGTTGAATTTCGTCCAGCCAAATTAAACTTCTCTTGTGGGAAAAGTGGCGTGAGATATTCGAATGCTACACGATCTTTAATAAATTCTAAATCGCGACCATTGACTTCTGTCGGTTTTTGAAGTGAGAAATATTTTTCACCTTCTTTTGGAAGTCTTACAATACCTTTTACAGAATCTCCCGTTTTCAAACCATAATTACGAATTTGATTGGTCGAAACGTAAACATCATCTGGTGAAGAAATATAACTAAAATCCGATGAACGTAGGAATCCGTAATTGTCTGGGAGTATTTCCAAAACCCCCTCTATTGTTACCAAACCATCAAAATTGAACTCTTTCTTCGCTGGCACTTCTTCCTGCTGAGTATTTTGTTCTTTATTTTGATTGTTGTTATTATTTTGTTGTTGGCTACCGCGATTCTGGTGTTGTTGACCTTGGGAATTTTTGTGTTGATTTTGCGGTTTTGGAGTATGTTGTTGTTTTGGAGTAACCTCTTCAGTAGGCTTATCCGTTGGAGTAGCTTCTATACTACTCTCTTCTTTTACTAGCTCTTCAGATTGGTTCTCTGTAGGTTTTGCCATTCTCTTGCGAGGTTTTTTATCTTGCAGGTTTGCATTTCCTTCTGCTTTTGGCTTTGTTTCGGCAACAACCTCTTCTTTGGAAGCTTCTGGGGCTAATTCTATCTTCACCTCTTCTTTTGAAAGCTCTTCAGAAGCTAGTACATCTGGTTTTGCTTTGGGCTTTCTACCAGGCTTTTTTGCTGCTGGCTTTTGTTCTGGTTGTATTTCTTTATTTTCCACTTCCTTCATTGGTTGGTTGTTGGCTTCTAGATAAGATTTTATTTCGTTGGGATGGGTCGACTGATAATCTAAAATCGCAAAAACCACTTGTTCGTGTTCTGGTTTTCTACCGATTTTAACGCCTAACTCTTTAGAAATATGAGTCAATTCGTCGAGCGACTTTGACTTCAGCGTATCAATGTTAAACATAAATGTTGTAAAAAATTGTATTTTAAAACTTTGTAAGTAAGACAGTTAAACCAGGTGGTTTATGATTTTCTGAATGATTACTATGCAAATCTACATTAATTTTTGAAATACGCAAAAATTATTTTAAATTTGCCTAATCTTTTAAAGATAAAGTAGATACTAAAAGTATGATCCAAAGAATACAGTCTGTAACAATGTTCTTTGCTGTGTTATCAGCAGTCTTTTTATTTATAACATCTCAAGATGTTATTCTTATTGAAGGCATCCCTGTGATGATGTTAATATGTATCGCACTAGTCCTTCTAGGACTTCTAAGCATTTTTAGCTTTAAAAATAGAAAAAGACAAATACTGCTGAATAACGTCAGTATGATTATAAACGCTTTGTTGATCGGTTTATTAGGGTATTGGTTACTAAGTTTATCCGGAGGAATTAACTTTCCTGAGAAGGGTATTGAGCCTATTTTTCCAATCATGGATATTGTATTTTTGCTCATGAGCAATTTATACATTCGTCGCGATGAGAAGCTCGTAAAATCTGTAGACAGACTTCGATAGACGTAACAACGATTTTTTTGAGTTTGAAACAGTTCCTTTTTTTTAAGGAGCTGTTTTTTTGTTATTGGTGAAATACATTACATTTGTAGCTTAATATAATATTAATGAATTTATATCGACGAATTCTAAAATTTGCCGCTCCTCATCAAAAATACATCTACGCGAGTTTATTTTTTAACATTCTATATTCATTATTCCAGATTGCATCACTAGGAACAATCCTTCCAGTTTTGGGTATGCTTTTCGGAACAATCAAAATGGATAAGGTCTTAGACAAGCCAATATACGACGGCCATATTACGCATTATTTTGGTTATCTTAAAGATTATTCTTATTACTTTATTCAATCTCAAGTTATAGAAAAAGGTGCGCTCCAAGTATTATTTTGGCTGTGTATTATCACAGCATTTATGTTTTTGCTAAGAAACATTTTCCGTTATCTAGGCGCTTTTACATTAATCTACTACAGAGTTGGCGTTACCAAAGATTTGCGAAGTGCGATGTATAATAAAGTCTTGGCTTTACCAGTTTCCTTTTTTACAGAACAAAGAAAAGGCGACATGATGTCGAGAATGTCCAATGATGTTGGCGAAGTTGAAAACAACATTCTTGGAAGTTTGGTAGATCTCATCAACTCACCATTTATGCTAATTAGCACTTTGGTAACATTGTTTTATCTAAGTCCGCAATTAACTTTATTTAGTCTCATTGTCCTTCCTATCATGGGAACTTTGATATCTTTTCTTGGTAAAAGTCTTAAAAGACATTCTCATGACGCACAAAACGAATTAGGGAATATCTTTTCTATCGTTGATGAAACTTTAAAATCTTCAAAAATCATTAAAATTTTCAATGCTGACAAGCTGCTGAGTTCCCGTTTCTCCAACTCGATGACCAATTGGATCAACTACTCTGTAAAACTCGGACGCAAAAAAGAACTAGCGTCACCAATGAGTGAATTTTTAGGCGCCGTAACTTTTCTTATTATCACTTGGTATGGGGGAAAAGAAATTATTGTTAACAAAAGCATCAGCCCAGAAGATTTCTTAGTTTTCTTGGGAATATTCTTCCAAATTTTAGCGCCTATCAAAAGTCTTTCTTCATCTATATCGAATGTACAAAAAGCAGAAGCTTCTCTGGTGCGCGTTATGGATATTTTGGATGCCGATGTTAAGGTTGATGAAATCCCAAATCCAGTTCCTATTTCTGAACTTAAACATAAAATCTCTTTTGAAAATGTTGGCTTTTACTACAACCAAGAACATTTAATTTTAAAGAATTTCAACCTCGAAATTAAGAAAGGACAAACCGTCGCTTTGGTCGGACAAAGTGGAAGCGGGAAAACAACTATTGCTAACTTGTTAACGCGATTCTATGACGTTTCTGAAGGCAGTATTAATATTGATGATGTTAATATTAAAAACCTCAATCTCAAACAATACCGCTCCATTCTCGGTATGGTCACACAAGAGTCGGTTTTGTTTAACGATAGTATTTACAACAATATCGCGATGGGCAAAGAAAACGCCACGCGAGAAGAAATTATCGAAGCTGCAAAAATTGCCAATGCCCATAACTTCATAGAAAGCCTCCCAAATGGCTACGAAACCAATATTGGCGATGATGGCAACAAACTATCAGGTGGCCAAAAACAACGTGTGTCTATCGCGCGTGCCGTTCTTAAAAACCCACCAATTATGATTCTCGATGAAGCAACTTCTGCTTTGGATACCGAGTCTGAGCGTTTTGTACAAGATGCTTTAGAAAAAATGATGGAAAACCGAACTTCATTGGTTATTGCGCACAGACTATCAACCATCCAAAAAGCAGATCACATCGTCGTTATGGAAAAAGGAGAAATTGTGGAGCAAGGCACCCACCACGATCTTATGGAAAAAAATGGCGTCTATCACAAGTTGGTAGAACTACAAAATTTTGAGTAAGATTTTTCAAAGCTACTTAGGCCCTATTATTTTTTCTGTATTATCTAAAACTTTTAAAAAATCTAAAAGACGTTCTTTTTCTTCAGCATATTTTAGTTGAAGTACAGATCCATCGCCCATTCTTTTATAATATTCTAAAGCTTTTTCGCCAAAGAATTTTTTGTGATAGTCGCTAACATCGGGGACATTGGGGAAGTTCGTATGAAATAACATTTCGTTATAAGCTTGCCATTCGCGTTCGTTTTTGTCCTCGAGTTTTACTTCTGGTGATTTTTGTCGAACATGCAACATCTCATGCGCTAACATATTAATCACCAAATTAAAATCAAAATCAAATAAATTGCGAGGTATCATCACCATTTGACGCTCACCAATATCGCCGTTTGCCGTTAGTAAAATTGAATTTTTCTCCAACTCATCTCGAAAACCAAAACCTTCTAAATTAGGATGATCTAAGCCAAATTCATACACCAGAAAATTAGCCAAATCCAGAATTTGATTATTCGATTTATAAGCATTAATATTGAACATAAGCTGATCGTGGGTCATCTCAAAATTTTCACTAAAATAAAAAACTTCGTTTACAATTTGGATTTTTTGTAAGTTTTAAAAATTCTCTCTCTCCGTAACGTCATCACTTTAACTTTTCGAAAAGGTTTAATCACTCTTTTAACTGGACTTAGCGTTCGTAGATAGATTGTAACCACCAAAGAAATGCAGGCTGCAGTTCCCAAAGCGCCACCAAAGCCTTTAAACTCTTTGGAAATGTTATTGTAAATTAATACAAATAAAATAGGCGCAATAAAAAGATTGAAATTTTTATAATGTTTGCGCGACGAAATCATCCCAATGAAGCTTGATCCAATCACGATAAAAGGAATATCTTTCGGAAAATCAAAATGCCAAAACCAAGTATTGAGTTGGTAAATTCCGCCCGTAATGGTTGCAATTAAACCTGATGCTCGAACGGGGCCTAATTTCAAATTCTTATTCAGAAAATAAGTTAGCCAAGTGGCAGAAATTGCCAAAATAATACTGAAAACAAGCAACATCATGGCAAAATCAGTTTATAGATTAAATAAGCATAAAAAACGCCCATAAAAGCTAATGTTCCCAGTTTTCCGCCAATTCCGTGAAAATAATGTTGCGAAAAAGAGTAAAAAATTCCCGTTAAAAAAGTGGCTAAAAAAATAAAAACATATCCATACGGAAGTTGCGTCATCCCAATGAAAGCACCACAATAAATGACAATTGGCCAATGCGAAGCAGATTCGAATTTCTTATTGAGATTTCTCGTGAAACTTCCCACAAAACCCACCAAACCTGCCGACAAAACGGTATTGAAGCCTAATTGAGATTGTAGAAAATAAGTCGTACAACTTCCTATTAAAAACCAAATAAAAATAACAAAATGAAAATCATTTTTCTGAGAAATGTGAAGGCGATGCCTTTTTCTGTACGATAAAAACATTCCCAAAACGACTAATGAAAAAGCAATGACAAACCACGATTTCAATGGTTTTTCCTTGATAATAGCTACCACAAAATACACTTGGGCAGCAACAAAAAGCAATAGTAATATTCGAGGTAAAAGCTTCTTCAATTTATTTAATAAAAAAAGGGCGAAAATGCCCTTTCAAATTTTTATGTTATTCAACAACCAAATCCACTCCCAATTTCTCTGCTAAAAGCGAGGAAACCTTTTGTTTCAATGGCTCTATGTCGATATTTTGCATGGCATCATGAGCAAAAGCATATAACAATAAAGCTCTAGCTTCTTTCTCAGAAATTCCACGTGCACGAAGATAAAATAAAGCTTCACTATCCAATTGTCCAACTGTGCAACCGTGAGAACATTTTACATCATCTGCGAAAATTTCCAATTGCGGTTTGGTATCAATTGTTGCACCTTCGTTCAACAAAACATTGTTATTTTGCTGATAAGCATTGGTTTTTTGAGCAATTTTATCAACAAAAACTTTTCCGTTGAAAACACCATGAGATTTCCCACCAAAAATTCCTTTATAGTTTTGGTAAGACTCACAATGAGGGGTTTTGTGATGAACAGCGGTGTGATGATCCACCAACTGCTCGTGATCAATCACCGTAATTCCGTTCATAAAAGAATTGATATTTTCTCCATTATGAATGAAATCTAAGTTATTACGAACCAATTTTCCACCAAAAGAAAACGTATTTACCGTCGCTAAACTGTCTCTTTCTTGTTTTGCGTAAGTGCTATCAATTAAATACGATGTATCGCTATCATTTTGAAGTTTATGCCAATCCGCTTTTGCATTTGAATATGCAAAAATCTCAGTTACTGAATTCGTGAACACAAAACTTTCATCAAAATTATGGTGACTTTCAATGATTTCTACTTTTGAACCTTCTTCAACAATTAATAAATTTCGCGTGTTGTAAAATGTATTTTCTTGCTGATTTTGAGAAAGATAAAACACATGAATTGGCCTTTCAATCACCGTATTTTTGGGAACATGAAGGAAGAATCCGAATTTGCAATACGCTTCATTCAAATCCACAAAAGGATTGTTTTCTAAAGCGATGGTATTGAAATATTTTTCGAAAACGCTCTTATGTTTTTCGTCATTCAAAGCATAATTGAAAGAAAGCATCTCTACATTTCCGATGGAAATTTTAGACAGTTCCTTATGCAATTCACCATTTACAAAAACGATGTAATCGAAATTTTCTTCCCCCAAATGCAACTCATCAATCTGTTCTTTGGCGATATGATGCTCTTTGGTTGCGAAAAAATTGTAGTTTTTTTCGGTAATTTCCTTAAGGTTGGTATATTTATATTCTTCGTCTTTCTTCGTTGGAAAGCCAATTTCCTCAAACTTTTTCAAAGCCTGAATTCTGTTGTCATCCAAAAAACGATGACTTAGAGTTCCTAAAAAATCCGAATGATTATTTGTAATTTGTTCTAATATCATATTTGAAATTTGAGGTTTGAGATTTGAAATTCATGATGTTAAACCTTAGTTTATTCACCATTATTACTATTGAATTTATTTCCTTTATGAGTTGAATTTTTCAGATAGTTAATAAATCCCGAAAGTTTTTTTGAAATCTCTAAACTCTCATTTTTTAGTTTTAAATAAGTTTCTTCGTCTAAATATTTTCTATCAAATGTTCTTATAAGTTGCGATCGAACTTCTCCCGCAGACCCTTTGGATATTGCTAAAAAATTAACAAATTCACGATTGCCTTCTCTTTCGAAACCTTCAGCGATATTATCCATTATCGACCAAGAAGCTCTGTCAATTTGTGTTTTATCATACCTTTGAAATCTATCATTGAGCAAACAATTTTGATGAATAGACTCGCAAAATTTTCTAGCATTTTGCCAAATTTCCAAATCTTAAAAATTATTTATCGTTCCCACAATTTCAAATTTCAAATATCGAATCTCGAATTATTTTAGTAGCCAATCGTAGCCTTTATCTTCTAATTCTAAAGCCAAAGATTTGTCGCCTGTTTTAATGATTTTCCCGTCCGCTAAAACGTGTACAAAATCTGGTTGTATATAATTCAAAAGTCTTTGATAATGCGTAATCAAAAGGACTGCATTGCCTTCGTTTCTGAATTTATTCACGCCATCAGCAACAATTCTTAAGGCGTCGATATCCAAACCTGAATCGGTTTCGTCCAAAATAGCTAATTTCGGATTGAGCATCATCATTTGGAAAATCTCGTTTCTTTTCTTTTCACCACCCGAAAAACCTTCGTTTAATGAACGAGAAAGGAAATCTTTTTTAATTTCCAAAAGCTCAGATTTTTCACGAATTAAAGCCAACATTTCTTTTGCAGGCATTTCTTCTAATCCGTTTGCTTTACGAGTTTCATTCAAAGCTGCTTTGATGAAATTGGTCACCGAAACTCCCGGAATTTCCACTGGATATTGGAAAGACAAGAAAATTCCTTTGTGAGCTCTTTCTTCGGGAGCATCTTCGTTGATGTTTTCACCTTCGAAAAGGATTTCACCATCGGTCACTTCATAATCTTCTTTCCCTGCAATTACAGACGAAAGTGTAGATTTACCAGCGCCGTTCGGGCCCATAATAGCGTGAACTTCACCTGGTTTTATTTCTAAATTAATTCCTTTTAAAATTTCTGCGCCATCTTCAATTTTGGCGTGGAGATTATTTATTTTTAACATAATTCTAATGTGGTAATTTGAGAATGTGATAATGTGGTAATTTGAGAATGTGGTAATTATTGATTTGAGATTTAAAAAAAATATCTCGCTATTTAATTACCTGATTATCTCATTATTCTATCTCATTTTAGATGTTATAATTATTTTATTTATAATATTTTCTATTTCTTTTAATTCTGAATTAAATCCTCACAATTGGGATAACTTTCAGAATGTTGACAAAGCAAAAGCCAATAATTAGTTTCTTCTATTTCTTTCGCAGCGATTTTAAATTTATGTATAAAATCGTTTTTACTTTCAGAGTTCTGAGCTTCTCGGGTATTCGCTCCAATCGAAGTTCCAGATCTGAGAAGTTGATTGGAAATCACAAATTTCTTTTGTCCATGTAGTAATTCGCAATATTTGATAACATTTAATGAAAAATCAAAAGTCTTTTTTAATATAACATTCTCTTTCATTATCTAATTATCACATTTTCAAATTAACTAATTATCCTACCGATCCCTCAAGTGAAATTTCTAATAATTTCTGAGCTTCGATGGCGAATTCCATTGGCAGTTTGTTTAAAACTTCTTTTGAGAATCCGTTAACGATTAATGCAATAGCTCTTTCGGTATCAATTCCTCTTTGGTTACAATAGAAAATTTGATCTTCACCAATTTTTGAAGTCGTTGCTTCGTGTTCCAATTGTGCTGAAGGATCTTTTATTTCAATATAGGGGAAAGTATGCGCTCCACAATCATTACCCATCAACAAAGAGTCACACTGAGAGAAATTTCTCGCTCCTTTTGCAGAAGGCATCACTTTTACCAATCCACGATAAGAATTGTTAGATTTTCCAGCAGAAATACCTTTCGAAATAATCGTCGATTTGGTATTTTTTCCGATGTGAATCATTTTCGTTCCTGTATCGGCGTATTGGTGATTATTGGTCACCGCAATCGAATAAAATTCGCCTACAGAATTGTCACCTTTCAAAATACATGAAGGATATTTCCACGTTACTGCAGAACCGGTTTCTACTTGTGTCCAAGAGATTTTTGCATTTTTCTCGCACATTCCTCTTTTGGTTACAAAATTGAAAACACCTCCTTTTCCTTCTTCATTTCCTGGATACCAGTTTTGAACCGTAGAATATTTAATTTCTGCACCATCCATTGCAATAAGCTCTACAACGGCTGCATGAAGCTGATTTTCATCTCTTGAAGGCGCTGTGCAACCTTCCAAATAAGAAACGTAAGAACCTTCATCAGCAATTAACAGCGTTCTTTCGAACTGACCAGTTCCTGCCTGATTGATACGGAAATAAGTAGAAAGTTCCATTGGACATCTCACGCCTTTTGGAATATAACAGAATGATCCATCAGAAAATACCGCTGAATTTAAAGCTGCATAAAAATTATCACCTCTCGGAACCACTGTTCCCAAGTATTTTTTAACTAAATCTGGGTGATTTTTGATGGCTTCCGAAATGGAACAGAAAATAATTCCTTTTTCCATCAAGGTTTCTTGGAAAGTGGTTTTCACAGAAACCGAATCCATTACGATATCTACCGCAACACCTGTTAAACGCTTCTGTTCTTCGATATTAATACCTAACTTTTCGAAAGTTTTCAAAAGTTCAGGATCCACCTCATCCAAACTTGCCAATTCTGGTTTTACTTTTGGAGCAGCATAATAACGAATCGCCTGAAAATCTGGCTTTTCGTATTTGATATTTGCCCATGTTGGTTCTTCCATTTTTTGCCAAATTCTGAAAGATTCCAAACGCCAATTGGTCATCCATTCTGGCTCTTCTTTCTTTTCAGAAATTGCACGAACGATATCTTCATTCAGTCCAGTAGGGAAATCTTCATAATCGATTTTGGTTTCCCAACCGAATTCGTATTTTTTATTTTCTAGATCAACCCTTAGGTCGTCTTCTGTATATTTATTCATATTTTTTTTAGATTTCAGATTTCAGATTTCAGATTTTCAGACCAAAAAGTCTAGAATCTAATGTCTTTAATCTAGTGTCTATAAAGAAAAACTCTCTCCGCAACCGCAAGTTCTTGCAGCATTTGGATTATTAAAAACGAAACCTTTACCGTTCAAACCTCCAGAATACTCCAAAATGGTTCCCGCTAGATAAAGAATAGATTTTTTATCGATTATGACTTTAACGCCATTATCTTCAAAAACCTGATCGGCTTCTTCTTTTTTGTCATCAAACTTTAGGACATATTCAAGTCCAGAGCAACCTCCACTCTTAACGCCCACTCTTATATAATCGGTTTCAGGATTGAAGCCTTCCTCAGTCATTAACTGTGCCGCTTTGGCTTTTGCCTGATCTGAAACTTTAATCATTTTTATTTAGAATTAATTTAGACTACAAAAATACAACATATATTCCGCAATCTCAAATCGATAGATTCTATTTTAATAATTTAAGATTTACTTAAAGAATTAAACGAAACCTTCAAGTCATTTAACCTATTCAATTCTAAGGTAAAATTAACAATAAATGATTATTCTGATAAAAACATCAAAATAAATCACTTTAAAATATTGAATTAAAAATAAATCTATTTTTGTATGGCTTGTAAAATGGAAACTTAAAAATCATCATTCTTTACATGTTAATAATACAGATTTAACTTTTCAAATTTTAACTTGTCTAAAACAAAAAACAATATGAAATATATTTTTAGCATACTATGCTTTACTATTTTCCAATTTGGATATTCTCAAGCAACACGATTTATTTATCAGGCTACCATGACACCCGATTCTACTAATGTTTCAAAAAAAACCGAACGTGTTTATCTTGATATTGACGGACAAAACTCTACTTTTTACTCAGAAAATCGTGCAAAGCGAGATTCCGTAATGAATCGTATGCGACAAACTCGGAATTTCGATCGTAGCCAAATGCAAGATTTAAGATCGGGTATCGATTTTACAGTTGAAAAAAATCTAGTACAGCAGAATATAAATTTTAAACAACGCCTTGGCAGAGATCAATATACATACACCGAAAACATCCCTAATAATTGGACAATTTTATCAGAAACTATAAAGATTGGAAATTATCAAACGCAAAAGGCCCAAATCCAATATGGTGGCCGAATTTGGTATGCGTGGTTCACGCCAGAAGTGCCTTTGCAAGATGGTCCGTATAAATTTGGTGGATTACCTGGTTTGATTATAAAACTCGAAGACAGCAAAGGCGATTACAGTTTTGATTTGATGGAAAGCAAGAAAATCCCAAACCTACAATCACCACAAAGTCGAAGTCAAGACATCAGAATTACTAAAGAAAAATTCATGGTGACGCAGAAAAAATTCATGGAAGACCCAAGTAGCTTTATGGGTAATATGACCGGAAACAATCGTCGGTCTGCGCAAGGTACAAATCCTCGCCAAATGCAAGATGCACAAAAAAAACGACTAGAAGAATTGGCATCACGCAATAATCCTATTGAACTAAAATAAAAATAACCGAGTGACAAACTCGGTTATTTTTTATGCTTTTCTTTGTTCTTTAATATCTTTAATTTTGGCTTCAAAGTAGTCTGTTTTTTCAGGATATTTTAATTTCAAAATTTCAAAAGCTTTAATGGCTTTGGAATACAGTTTTTGCTCCAAATAAAGATTCGCCAAAGTCTCGGTCATCAGATGCGAGATATCTTCTTTTTTCTCTTTTATTATGAAATTCGGTTCATCTTTCAACTGCGAAATCTTTGGTTGATTTTCGATAAATTGGTCAATCGCTTTTTGCTTTTTAATTTCTTTATCTTTTTCAATTTCTTCTGAGCGATCGATCTTTAACCAACTTTGCCACGTATTGATAAACTGACTAACATTACTTTTTTCTGTTTTATTTTCTAAAACATTTTCCTCAATATTATCCTCAGAGACTAAAATTTGTTCTGGAGTTATTTCTTCTTTATCTTGTAAAACTTCTTTTACACCAGAATCTTCATCTTTCACAATAGAAACCGATTCTCCAAAAAATGACACATTGAAAATAGGACGTTTGTCCTCCATAATTTCTGTTGATTCTTCTAGATTTGAATGGTCTGTTTCTAAAATCTCAGCCGCTTGATTTTCCTGCAAGTGAGCCACTTCCTCAGTTTGTATGGTTTCCGTTTTATCTAAAACTTGTTGTGAAACTGGATCGGAAACCACTTTCCCAATTAAAGCATCGGGCTGATGTGTATCGATTGACATTGGCTTCCAAGTTGAATTTTCTATTTTTTCAATAATTTCTGGAACTGTATTATCTTCTTGAACGCTTGTTTCAACGACTGTTTTTTCAGCATTTTCTATTTTAGACCCTTCTAATGCTGACACATCAACTTCTTCGTTGAAAGGTCCAAAGTCCAGATTTTTTTCAGAAGTTTCTTCAACTTCGTCTAGAACAGGAAGATTTTGTTTTTGAGTTTTTTTCCCAAAAGCAATATCAACATCTTTGTGCTCCTTAACTTCAAACTTTGGTGGATTCAGAAATTGATGATGATTTTTAGGAACCGAAAATTTAACTTCTGGCAGAAAGTCATCAATTGCTTCAAAACTTACATCTTTGTTAACTTCTTCTTTAATTTCGGGCACAGTCAGCTCTTCAGTAATAGTATCTTCTTTAGAAGTTTCCTCGACAATTATTTCAGTTTCTTCTGTTGATGTTTGTATGCTAGACGGATTAGAGTTATCAATAAATTCTTTTTGATTGTCGTTGAAGACATCTTTTTCCTTTTGAGATAGAGTTTCTTTTTCGTCATTATTAACAACGACATCACTACTATCTTCCTTAGTCGAATCCCGCTTTATGTGCTGTTCAAGATTTTCTTCAATCGGTTTGTCTGTCTTGATAATTTCTGTTAGAAGAGTTCCTTCATCTTGTGTTTCAGCAGGATCGCTAGCTTTTACTTCTTCAATTTTATCTTCAGAAATGGGCTTCATGATTTCTGAAGCTTTCTCTTTTTCATCTTCTAAAATAGGTGCCGAAATCGCCTGAGATTCTTCTAGACTTTTTTTATTAATAAATTGATACAGAATTTTCTTGTCCGTTGTATAGGCTGCCGTTGTTGTCAAAACGTCCTTATAACGCTCTGGCATGTAAAGATGAATCCCATACAAATAAAGCGCTCGTACATTTTGGATGTACGGCGTATGTTCGATTTGTTTTTCGAGAAGTTGAAGGTCTGTATTCTGTATCAGCGACGGTTGCTGAAGAAGTTCTATAATTCTTGCATTCATATTACCAATCTGCTACAATATCATTAAAAATTTTGGTGATAATTCTGTCTGTCACAATCTTGACTTGCGAAGATTCTATCGTCATCAAATCCATATCGCTATTGAAAGTTACCTCATCTGTATAAGTTCTGTCAAAACTTTTTTTCTCTTCGCCCACGACGTGATTTTCATAATGCACTTTCACTGTCATTGTAAGTTTGTTTTGCGCCGCTTGTATCATATTTCCTGTAGAGCTGCTTTCTATCGGCGACGAAATCGTGGTGGGCGTTATGTTATAATCTATAATCTCTCCTTCAATAAGAATATCTGGTTTTTCAACAGCCCCCTTCAAAGTAGTTCTTTGCAAAAAACGATTCTGAATTGCCACAGTAAAATCCTGACTCAAATTCGGGTTATTGTTCGCTGCATTATTTGGGAAAGAGCGGATAAGAATGGTTTGTGTCTCTGGACTCAATGACGAGCCAGTAAAACTATAACAACTTTGCATCATTAAAAATGCTGCAAAAAGTGAAAAGAAAAACAAGTTTTTCAAGCTTGAGATTCTGGTATTTGAAGTTCGAAATTTCATTTTAATCCTCTAGATTATACTGTTTTATTTTTCTATAAAGTGTACGTTGCGAAATTCCCAATTCATCCGCTGCTTTGTTACGTCTGCCGCGATGCTTTTCCAAAGCCTTTATAATCAAATCTTTTTCATTGTTTTGAAGCGACAAAGATTCTGGTTTAGATTCTTCAACTTCAATATCCAAAACATCTTCGTAAGGATTATCGTCCTCAACATTCATCACATTTGCAGATTGTACATTGGGTTGATCCTTGGATTCAAAATACAAAAGTGAGTTCGGGTTATGTACAGGTGTGGGTTCTGGCGTATAAATTCTATTAATTAAATTCTTTTCCTGATTGCTCAAATCACCATTTCCACGGTTTTTTATCAACTCCGAAGTTAAAGATTTTAAATCATTTATATCGTTTCGCATATCGAAAAGTACTTTGTACATAATCTCTCTTTCGGAACCAAAATCAGCAGAATTTCCGCTTCCACTTTTCTGAATAACCGCTGGAAGGTGCGTTTGTGTCGGAATATATTCGGCAAGTTTTACAGAATTTATTTCTCTATTTTGCTCTACAACCGTCATTTGTTCTACCAAATTTCTGAGCTGACGAACGTTTCCAGGAAATGGATAATTTTCCAAATACTGAACAGCATCGTCTGTTAATTTCAGTTCTGGCATTCTGTATTTTTCAGCGAAATCGATGGCAAATTTCCTGAAAAGCAAATGAATATCACCTTTTCTTTCTCTCAAAGCAGGCATATCGATTTGCACCGTATTCAGACGATAATATAAATCTTCACGAAAACGCCCATCTTGGATCGCGTTCATCATATTCACGTTGGTTGCGGCAACAATTCTTACATTGGTTTTCTGAATTTGAGAAGATCCCACTTTCATAAATTCACCACTTTCTAAAACTCTTAGTAATCTAACCTGCGTTTGCAAAGGCAATTCACCCACTTCATCCAAGAAAATAGTTCCACCATCAGCGACTTCAAAATAACCTTTTCTGGTAGCTGTTGCGCCGGTAAAAGCGCCTTTTTCGTGACCGAAAAGCTCAGAATCTATTGTTCCTTCCGGAATTGCACCGCAGTTCACTACAATATAAGGTTGGTGTTTTCTTTTAGATTCGGCATGAATAATTTTCGGAATATGTTCTTTCCCAACACCAGATTCTCCGATGACAAGCACGGAAATATCGGTGGGAGCGACTTGTATGGCTTTTTCGATGGCGCGGTTAAGTGCAGGGAAATTCCCGATGATGCCGAAGCGGTTTTTTATGTTTTGTAATTCGTTCATTTGAATGATTTAATTTAAAGATTAAGAAATTGAGAGATTAAGAAATTATTTGAATTTATTAATCATCATTATTAAGCTAAAAATCTTATTTCTAAATCGTCTTTATTACGAACTTTTGAAGTTTTTTTCTGAATTTTTGAAACCTCATCAAAAGACCAGTTTTCAAATTGGTTTTTAGGTTGCGGAAAAGAAATCGTTTTTGAAAAAGATTCTACAAAAACATGCTGTTTCTTAAACTTCTGATTGTATTTGGAAATAAAGTGTCCAAAGTCTTTTAGAAGCTGTTTTGCGTCTTCATTAGAAACTTTATCAACCGATTTTTCTGAACAGAAATTCAGTTTATTTTCGACACAAAAAACCTTTCCTGATTGGGAATTTCCAATCAAGCTCATTAAAATAATGATGTACGAAAGACTTTTCATCTTTGTTTTATTCTTTCAATAAATTCTTAAATTCTTCTTTTGACGGAAGAACGGTTTTATATTTACTGGCAAAAATTTGGTCGTTATTTTCTGGCAAAGTATATTCTACTAAAGCTTCATTTTTGTCTTGACAAAGAATAATTCCAATGGTTTTATTCTCATCTTCTAAACGTTTTTCACGATCAAAATAATTAACATACATCTGCATTTGACCGATATCTTGATGTTTCAATTCGCCGATTTTTAAGTCAATTAATACAAAACATTTTAAAATTCGGTTATAAAAAACCAAATCTACACGAAAATGCTTTTCATCAAAGGAAATTCTTTCTTGTCGAGCCACAAAAGTAAATCCTGTCCCCAATTCAAGAAGAAAATGCTCTAACTTATTGATTAATGCAGTTTCTAAATCGTTTTCAGAATAATTTGACTTCTCTTCTAACCCCAAAAACTCTAAAATATAAGGATCTTTTACAGCATCTTGGGGTTTTTCAAAAACTTGCCCTTTTTCTGAAAGTTTCAAAATTTCTTCCTTATCCTTACTTAAACTCAATCTCGAATACAATGCAGAATCGTATTGTCTTTGCAGTTCTCTTAAGCTCCAATTGTTTTTAAAAGATTCTATTTCGTAAAATTTTCTTTCATTAAGATCATTAATTCTCATTAATTTGAGATAATGTGACCATGAAAGATAAAAATTTATTTCATGATTTTTTGATTTTGAATCTTCAGTTTTCCCAAGCTCTGTTTGTTCTTTCGATAACTTTTTATTTTCTAAAAGGACAGACAGTGTTTGTCCTTTTGAATAAGCCAAAAAAAACTGTCGTATTTGTTTTAAATTTGAATAAGAAAAACCTTTTCCAAATTTTTCAGTTAACAAAATAGACAAATCTTTCAAAATAGCTTTTCCGTATTCTGCTCGGTTTTCTCCTTTTTGTTCATCTTCTACAATCATCCTTCCGATTTCAAAATAAGTTAGAACCATCGCTTGGTTAACAGTTGCGACAACTCTTTTTCTTGAATTCTCGAGTAATTCAGAAATATTTTGAAATAATATGTGAGATTGCAAATCGTTCATACAACTAAAAAAGAAGAATTTCTATTTCGCTGTTTCTCCCAAAAGCGTTCCTTGCGTATTTCCGTGAACAAAAACAGACACAATGTCGCCAATTTTTTGTCCGTCTAACTTATCGAAAACGCAAACAGCATTCTGAGAATTACGCCCTTTCCATTGATTTTCGTTCTTTTTGGAAGTTCCTTCAATTAAAATTTCATGAACCCTTCCCACATAACCTGCCATTCTTTTTCGGGATAGTTCACCTTGCAGAGCGATAATTTCCGCTAAACGTCTTTGCTTAACATCTGCAGGAATATCGTCTTCCATTTTTTTGTGCGCTGGTGTTCCTGGTCTTTCAGAATACGCAAACATATAACCGTAATCGTACTCCACTTCACGCATTAACGATAAAGTATCTTGGTGATCTTCTTCAGTTTCTGTACAGAAACCAACAATCATATCTTGAGAAAATGCCACTTCGGGAACAATTTCTTTGGCTTTTTTAATCAGATCCAAATATTCTTCACGAGTGTGTTGACGGTTCATTAATTCTAAAACTCTGTTGCTTCCACTTTGCACCGGAAGGTGAACATATTTGCAGATATTATCGTGTTTCGCCATCATTTCGAACACGGAAGTCGTCATGTCATGCGGATTGGAAGTCGAGAAACGAATTCTCATTTCCGGAACAGCTTTCGCCACCAAATCCAACAATTGCGCAAAATCTACAGCCGTTGCTTTCTGCATTTCACTTGCTTTGGCGAAATCTTTTTTCGGACCGCCACCGTACCATAAATACGAATCTACATTCTGGCCTAAAAGCGTGATTTCTTTATAACCATTTGCAGCTAATTCTTTACATTCTTCAAGAATAGAATGCGGATCACGACTTCTCTCGCGACCTCTAGTAAATGGAACTACGCAAAATGTACACATATTATCGCAACCTCTGGTGATGGTTACAAACGCGGTAACGCCGTTTCCGCCCAAACGAACTGGATTGATATCGGCATAAGTTTCTTCCTTAGACAAAATCACGTTGATGGCATCTCTACCGTCTTCGGTTTCTTTTAAAAGATTGGGTAAATCTCTGTAAGCATCGGGACCAACGACCAAATCCACCAAATGCTCTTCTTCTAAAAATTTGGTTTTCAAACGTTCAGCCATACAGCCCAAAACGCCAACGGTAAGACTGGGATTGGATTTTTTCTGGTTTTTGAATTGCGAAAGTCGCATTCTCACGGTTTGTTCCGCTTTTTCACGAATGGAGCAAGTATTTAAGAGAATTAAATCCGCTTCTTCCACATTTAAAGTGGTGTTGTAACCTTGTTCATTAAGAATGGAAGCTACAATTTCAGAATCGGAAAAGTTCATTTGGCAGCCATAACTTTCCAGGAATAATTTCTTAGAATTTTCTGGTTTTTCGGCTATTGCAAAAGCTTCTCCTTGTTTGGTTTCGTCTATATATTTTTCTTGCACGGTCTCGGGATTTAAGATTCGAGATTTGAGATTCGATTCTTCGACTTCGCTCAGAATGAAGACAGTCAAATACCGAAAATTAAATTTCAAATCAGTTTAGTGTGCAAAGATACGAATTTTGATGACAGAATGGCAGATAAAACCACAGCATTGTACAACTAATTAAATATACGGTTCTAGAACCACACCTCCTTTTACCCTTGTTTTTAAAGGGATTCTGTTAAATGTAGCAGGTTTCCATTTCTTTTATAAATCTCTTTAAAATCATTCAAAAGATAGCGTGATTGGTAAAGTATAAAAAGATTTTTTAGGTACTCCTTTCTTTGTTGCAGATGTAAATTTATTCAGTTTTTTTATATTTCGAAACAATTGCTCAACTTGGGAAGTGCTTAGTTGATAATTCGCTTCAATAATACTCAGGTTTTGAATACTACCTAATTCATCAACATCGAATTTTATTTTAAAAAAATAAGTTCCATCCTGCATCGATTTTTTACTTACTATTTTCATTAACACATTGGCAACATCTATACGAAATTTACTTAGCCCTCCTGGATATTGAGGTTCGGTAAGGTTTCTATTCGTGAACATTTTAACACCAGCCGGACTGGTTTTAAATTCGTAATCTAGAATGTCACTTGGATTAATCTCTGCGCTTGCCACGGCAGGAACAATAGTGTTATTATATACAGCAGGATTCCAATTTTTTAATTTTGGGAAAACTTTCTTAATAATATCATAAGCACATTGGTTGTTTTTAATACTTAAAGTATCAAAATCTTTAACATATTTAACTTTTTTATCAGGATAAACAATAAATCCAATTTTGTATTTTTCCTCTGGATTTTCACAGGCTTTAATATTATCCTCTAACATCATTTTTTGAAAATCCTCAAAAAAATCAGCTACTCCATTTTGATAAAAAAATTGGTTGGCAGGGTAAGCCTCTAAAACCTGAGCTTGTATAGCTTGGGATTTAAAGTTTACAAAAAAGAAAAATAATGATACTATTAATAATCGATTTATCATATAAATTTAATATTTGCAAAAATGCATTAAAATTTTTAAATTCCTAAAAAAACATTATTTAATCACAAAATCAAAATAAGTCTCAGGAAAAGGCTCGTCTTTCAGCGTAAAATGCCACCATTCTTCTTGATATTCTTTAAAATTAAATTGCAACATCGCTTGTTTAAGTATCAATCGATTGGCTTGCTGTTGTACGGTAATTTGTGAAGCATCTTGATGCGAAATCGTTCCAAAAAAATCAAACGGACTTCCCATATCCACGTCTTTTCCTGTTATAAGATCGACCAAACTCAAATCGATTGTGCTTCCTCGCGTGTGTCCAGATTTGGAAGCAATATATCCTAATGTGAAAAGATCACGTTTGTCAACTTGTGGATAGAATTCGGCTTTGGCAATCGTGTCGTTAATATCTTTTGCCCACACTTCAAAACTCGTCACCGACCGTTGTGGTCGATAAGCATCAAAAACCTTTAGAGCATAGCCTTTTTTCTTTAGTTCTTTTTGAACTTTCGCTAAAGCTTGAGTTGCTTTTTTGCTCATTATTAAAACAGGTTTCTCGTAACCGACAACAGGACGCCCCGTGAAATTATTGGACCCAAAATAACGCAAATCCACGATAATATCAGGAATTTCTCGTTGTACATAAACAAAAGATTCTGGTAAATTTTCTTCTCGCGAAGTACAAGAATTTAGTCCTAAAAAAAAGATGAAACAATAGAAAATAATTTTGAAATTCATGGTTTTAATTTGACCACAAATTACAACATCTAAACAAGACTGTTTTTATCAGCGTAATTAAGTTTGAAAAAAATAAAAGTCATTATTGAAAAGGCCAACAACGAACTTCCACCATAACTAAAATAAGGCAACGGAATCCCAACAGTCGGGAACAAGCCCATAACCATCCCAATATTCATACAAAAATGCATCAACAAAATGGAGGCGAAACAATAGCCAAAAACCCTGTTGAAAGTGGATTTTTGATTTTCTGCGAGATAATAAATCCGTCCTATATATAAGGCATAGCACAAGACCAAAAGTGTACTTCCTACAAAGCCCCATTCCTCGCCAACGGTACAGAAAATATAATCTGTACTTTGCTCCGGAACGAATTTTCCTTGTGTAACCGAACCTTCTTTATAGCCTTTTCCTAAAAGTCCTCCCGAGCCAATGGCTGTTTTGGAATATAATAAATTGTAGCCCGATGTATCACGAAAAGCACGTTCGCCTTTATACAAAACCTCGATTCTTTCGCGTTGGTGTTTGGGAAGTTTTTCTAAAACCATTGGCGTTACATACGAAAAAGCCGACAACACACCGACTATTAAAACCACTGCGGAAATACTCATGACATTCCAATGGATTCGATAAAAATTAAAGAAAATATAAATGGCTGTTATTAAGACAATTCCTCCAATAACATACAAAGGATTAATAGCTATCGAAATAAGAAAAACAGCGATAAAGACAAACATTATGCTAAAGAATTTCCCCGAAAAACCTTCTCTATAAATCGCAATAATAAACGCCAAAAACACCATAAGAGATCCCACATCAGGAATCATCAAAACAACAATTCCTGGAATGCCGATAATTGCCAAACAAGTGATTACATCGCGCTGACGTTTGATATCAAAATCAGGATTAGAAACATAATTGGCTAACATCAAAGAAACAGCAATTTTTGCAAACTCTACTGGTTGCAAACTGATTGGCCCGAATTTGTACCAATTTTTTTGGCCCATAATTTCTTTTCCGAAAGGAAATAACCCAACCAAAAGTAACACGCCCATCACATAAAAAACGAAAGACATATTCTCAAAAAATTTGGTTCTCATTACGAAAATAACAAGTCCTACAAAAACACTTATCCCGAACCACATCAACTGTCGCGCACCACTATCTGGATCCACACTCCCAATATTGAGAATTGCGAATATACAAATCACAAAATAAAGACCAAGCCCTAGTTTGTCTATGCCTTCTGCCCACTTCATGGTTTTGCTGTTTTTTTAGTTGAAGTATTTATGCTCGTTTGCTTTTTAGCATTTAGATTTTTTAAACTGTCTTTTATTTTTTGAAGTTTAATAGAATCTGGTTTTGGCGGCACATACTTTCCTATTTTTTTTAGATACTCGTTCCATTGGCGGCGATATTCTGGTTGAAAACTAGACGTTACCATCTTTTTATAAAGATGTTCTCTTTTAATCTCTCCTAGCAAATAACGCTCAGCAATAACTGTACAAGCTGGCCCTGCCCAAGTCGCACCAAAACCGGCATGTTCCATAACAGATGCTACAACAATTTTGGGCTTGTCAGCCGGAGCAATTAATACGAAAATAGAATTATCTTTCCCTTGCGGGACTTGTGCCGTACCTGTTTTTGCCAATTGTGTAAAGTCATTAGATTTCAATCCGCGTCCTGTACCACGAAGCATTACTGCTTCCATACCTTGAATAACTGGATCGAAATATTTCTTATCGACTTTCGTGTATTTTTTTTGTTTAAATAAAGGATTAGGGTTTGGCTTTCCATCAATATTTTTCACGATGTGAGGCGTAATATACCAACCACGATTGGCAATTGCCGCTGTAAAATTTGCTAACTGCATCGGCGTTGTCAAAATATCTCCTTGTCCCATTCCGTTAAAAACAGCATTAATTGGTTTCCAATTTTTACCATTTCTACGGAGGTAAGTTTCCTCACTCGGCATATAACCTTTGCTACCTGTTGCAAGATCATTGTTCATATAAACGCCAAGTCCAAAACTCGCCATGATGTCTTTCCACTCATGCATTCCTTTGGATGGATTGCCCGGATATTTATTTAAAATCGCTAAATAAGCATATGAAAAATAGCAGTTACTCGACACTTGGATAGAAGGAATTAAAGGATCTGCACCACCGTGGCCTTTGATACGAACGCCCATATAACTAAAACCACCACCGCAAGGAAAGATGGTCTTTTCCGTCATTACACCCATTTCCATTGCAGCAAGTGCCGTTACCAATTTGAATGTGGAGCCTGGAGGATAAGCCGCCTGGATAGACCTATCGAACATGGGTTGATTGATACTGTCATTAACCAAGCGATAGATATTTTTCATCTTATCTGGACCTGTGAAAAGATTGGGGTCAACATCTGGACCTGTTGCCATCGTCAAAATCTCACCATTATTAGGATCCAAGGCTACAATAGCGCCACGTTTGTTCACCAACATTTCTTCAGCGATACGTTGTAAATCGTAATCAATGGTAAGTGTTAAATCCTTTCCTGTGACAACATCCTTGTCCAACTCTCCATTTTTGTAAGAACCAATGCTACGCTGACGAATATCTTTCTGAATGTACTTAATACCTTTTTCGCCTCTTAATTCTTTTTCATAAGATTTTTCAACACCACTTTTCCCAATGATATCCCCTGGAAGATAATACAAAGAATCTTTTTTAATATCCGCATCGTTCACCTGATTGGTATAGCCTAAAAGATTGCCCGAAGTATTGATTTCATATTGTCTTTGTGGACGCGAAACAATATTAAATGCAGGGAACTTAAACAAAATCTCTTGTATGCGCGCCATATCTTCACGGCTCAGATTTTTCATAAAAGTCATTGGCGTCAGACGAGAATAGTATTTTTCTTTTTTAAGCGCATCTATCGTTTGGACGAACTGTGGTTTTGTCATTTTCATCAAATTACAAAAACCAATTGTATCAAAGTCTGGACGCATCAAAGCTGCGGTGTAAGAAATTTCAAAAGACGGTTGGTTGCCCACCAAGATTTTTCCATTTCGGTCAAAAATAACCCCACGTTGCGGAATTTCGTATTCGATTTTAATAGAAGTATTTGCAGCATTTAGCGCATATCTGTCAGTAAACAATTGCAAATAAGCTAGCCTAGCAATAAAAATTATTGCCACCACAAACAACACGACAATGAGTTTGAGATACTGAGGCTTCAAATTTTCTGTTTAATTTTAAATGCTAATGCGTAAGCAATGATGAATACAAAGGATATAAGACTGGTAAATACTACATTGAGTAAAATTTCAAAAAAACGATCGAATTTAAAAAACTCAACATACTGAACGATTAACTGATGTATGAAAATACTTGTTAATATAAAGACTACAAACTGTAACCATTGCAAAGATTGGAACGAAAAGAAATCCGTAGATGTATCGGTTGATGTTCTGAAAATTATCATTCTAAAATAGGCAATCGTAGTTGTCGCCAAAGCATTAATCCCCCAAGTACCAAGAAATGCATCAATGGACAAACCTAGCAGAAAACTTAGTGCTAAAAAATGAAAATTATTTCTAAAAAAGGGATAGAACAACACAAAAACAGGATACAAAACTGGAATATATTTCCCAAAAAGCGTAATGCGATTCAGTAAAAATACCTGAACCGCAACCAAAATTGCAATCAATGCGATATCGGAAAATACGTTTCTACTGACCATCTTTATTAATCTGTACTTGTAATGTATCTTGGATTTTCTGTACTTCCACTTTTTTAAGGTTTTTCACAACGTAGACTTTACTCAGAGGACCCATTTTTTCATTTAACTCAACCGAAATATCCCAAAATCCTGTTTTGGTATCAACTTCATAACCTGCAATTTTTCCCACCATAATACCTTTCGGGAAAATCGCCGAACGACCATCTGTAATAACTGTGTCGCCAACTTTTAATGGTACATATTTCGGAATGTCTGAAAGATGCATCATACGAGAGTCGTCACCACGCCAGCTAAGCGTTCCGAAATATCCGGAATTTTTTAGCGCGGCACTTATTTTAATTTTATTCACACTTAATACAGATTGTACCAATGCATAATGATCGGTTGTATTAATAACGATTCCCGCAATACCATTAGGCGCTATAACGCCCATTTTTGTAGCAACACCTTGGAGTTTTCCTCGGTTAATAGTGAAGTAATTATTCTGACGGTTGATACTGTTATAAACAATTTCTCCGTCTACAAAAGTGTAAATCTGGCCACCACCAATTGTATCATGCACTCTACGGAACTGTGGATTTTCAGCACCTTCCTTCCCATAAAGTTGTTGAAGCAGTGCCTTATTTTGCACGACAAGATTTTCATTAATCTGCTTTAACTTAAGATACGAAGTTCCCTCATCGATGTAACCAGACACCCAAGCATTGAACGCGGTTGTCTGTGCAGCTAAAAAAGATTGCTGCATGGCGTTTTTCGAGAAAATTAATACTACTGCAATGATTTGCAAGAATATAAAGAAGACGAACAAAGCGTTCTTCGAAAATAATCTCAGCAAATATCCCATCCGTTATGTTACCTGAAAATTAGTAATTACTTAATTAAGAAATTGAATTTATCCATGTTTTTTAGCGCGATACCTGTACCACGAACAACTGCTCTCAACGGGTCTTCTGCTACAAAAACTGGCAATCCTGTTTTTCTGTGAATACGATCTGCCAAGCCTCTCAACAAAGCACCACCACCAGCCAGATAAATACCTGTTTTGTAGATATCCGCGGCCAATTCTGGAGGTGTCAAAGAAAGTGTTTCCATCACCGCATCTTCAATACGGATAATCGACTTGTCTAAGGCTTTAGCAATTTCTTTATAATTCACCATAATTTCTTTTGGCTTACCCGTAATCAAATCACGACCTTGAACTGGAATATCTTCAATATCAACATCCAGTTCTTCCACAGCTGAGCCAACTTCGATTTTCACACGTTCCGCAGTTCTTTCACCAATATATAAATTATGATGTGTTCGTAAATAATATGCTATATCACCCGTGAAAACATCACCCGCAATTTTTACAGATTTATCACAAACGATACCTCCTAAGGCCACAACCGCAATTTCTGTAGTCCCACCTCCTATGTCAATCACCATATTACCTTCTGGCTTCTGAACATCAATACCAACACCAATAGCAGCTGCCATTGGCTCATATATCAGTCGAACTTCTTTTGCATTTACTTTTTGCGCCGAGTCGCGCACCGCTCTTTTTTCTACTTCCGTAATTCCTGAAGGAATACAAATCACAATTCTCAAAGCTGGCTGAAACAATTTCCCTTTAATCCCAGGAATTTGTTTGATGAATTCTTTAATCATATGCTCGGAAGCATGAAAATCTGCAATAACCCCATCCTTCAAAGGACGGATTGTTTTGATATCCTCATGGGTTTTCCCTTGCATGTGTTTCGCTTGCTCTCCAACAGCAATCGGCTTTCCACTTTGTCTTTCAATCGCCACGATAGATGGCTGATCTATAACAATTTTATTATTGTGAATTATTAATGTATTGGCAGTACCTAAGTCAATCGCAATTTCTTGCGTGAACATATCTAATAAACCCATTTTTACCTGTCTATTTTAATTTACAAAGATATAAATTAAACGCAGAATTTTAGATTTTATCTATTAGCAAAAAGGTTAAATTTTTATTAAAATCTAAAAACTTATCCACAAGCACACCTCCAAATAAAAACAAGTTTCACTAAAGTCTGACTACTAAAAAGTTAAGCCATTTCAAAACTGAGCATTATCATAGAACAAGTCACAGCTTGAATCTGTCAAAATTCATTTTAAAAGCTTAACTTTGTGCTTGCAAAAATGAGTCATAACAACGATATTTTGAAGACGTCTAATTTCGCTGTACTTAGCATCAGTTACGAGAAAGCCGATGCCGAAGTTCGGGGAAAATTTGCGTTTTTTGATGAACATATCAAATCTTTTGTTAACCAAATTCACGACAAGGAATTTGGTGATGCTTTCGTTGTGTCCACTTGTAACAGGACGGAAATCTACACCACGACTTCCAATTATTTATTAATTGCAGAGCAATATTGCAAAACTATCGGCGTTAACTTATCAGAATTTTTACAATATGTTAACATTATCAAACGAGAAGACGCTGTACTGCATCTTTTCCGCGTTGCTGCTGGATTAGAAAGTCAAATCATTGGTGATTTCGAAATTGTCTCTCAAATTAAAAATGCTTACAACCGTTTCAAAAAACATAAAGAAAGCTCGAATCCATATTTGGAACGCGCTATCAACTCAGCGATTCAAATTTCGAAAAGAATTAAAACAGAAACTAGCATTAGCAATGGTGCCGCGTCTGTTTCTTATGCCGCTGTTCATTATATTTTAAACAATGTCAAAGCTGTTTCTGACAAAAACATTCTGTTGCTTGGCGTTGGCGAAATTGGACAAAACACAATCGAAAATCTCGTAAAACATGTTTATCAACCAAAGATAAAAATTGCGAACCGCTCTTTTGAGAAAGCTGAGAAAATTGCTGAAAAGTATAACATTCAACAAATTGCTTTTGAAGATTTCCCCGAAGAACTGAAACAAACCGATATTTTGATTGTTGCAACTGGCGCACAAAAATTCATTGTAAATCCAGAAAACTTCCCCGCGGACAAAGAAATGTTGGTTATAGATCTGTCAATTCCCAATAACGTCGCAAAAGAAATTGGAAATCTCAACAGCGTGGATCTTATCGATGTGGATGAACTTTCTCAGCAAATTTCGGAAACCATGGAACAACGCAAACGCGAAATTCCAAAAGCCGAAGCCATCATCAAAGAGATGAGCAAAGATTTTACAGAGTGGGAACGAAAAAGAAAATTTGCACCGAGTATTACCAATTTTAAAAACTCATTAAAAAACATAGAAGCCCACGAGCTCCACAACATACACAAGCGTCATCAATACGCTAAAGTTGAAGACATGGAACTTTCTGATAAATTAATACAGAAAATAACCAACCGCTTTGCAAAATACATTCTTGAAAACCCTTGGAAAGCAGAGGAAGTTTCAAAATTAATGGAAGACATCTTAGTGCTTCACCAACCCAAAAAGACCGATAATGAAGACGATAAAAATAGGAACTAGAAACAGTCCATTAGCATTATGGCAAGCTAACGAAGTTGCTTCAAAACTACAAACGGCTGGCAAACTAACCGAAATCGTCCCAATCGTGTCGTCTGGTGACAAAAACCTTACGCAACCACTTTACGCAATGGGCATTACAGGTGTTTTCACCAAAGATCTTGACATAGCTTTGCTTAACAAAGAGATTGACATCGCCGTACATTCTTTAAAAGATGTCCCTACGCAATTACCAACAGGCGTACAGATAAGTGCCGTTTTGGAAAGAGATTTCCCACAAGACGTATTGGTTAGAAAAAGTGATGCCAAAAACAAAGACTTTAAAGATTTAAAAATAGCAACAAGTAGCTTGAGAAGACGCGCATTTTGGTCGCACACTTTCCCTAACACTGACTTTGCGGACATTAGAGGAAACGTACAAACAAGACTTAGAAAATTGGAAGAAGGCGTTGCGGATGCGACACTTTTCTCTTTGGCAGGTCTTAAACGCATGAATCTTAACATCAGCTACGAAGAAGTTGACTTCCTTTTGCAAGCTCCATCACAAGGGGTTGTTGGTATCGCGAGCCTTTCTGAAAATGCGGAACTTAATGAGATTTTAAATCAGATTAACCATGCAGAAACTCAAAAATGCATCCATATCGAAAGAGAATTTCTAAAAACTTTGGAAGGTGGTTGTACAGCGCCAATTGGTGCCCACGCCGAATTTATTGGTGACAAAATCCGTTTCTTAGGAAGACTATGTTCTTTGGACGGAAAAGACTGCATCAACGTTGATGAGACAATAGACTGGAACCCAGAACAAAACTTCGGCGCAGAGTTAGCACAACAAGTTCTGAAGCGTGGCGGCAAAGACATGATGGCTCTCATAAAATATCAAATAAACTCCTAATTAAAACCTTCAAAAATGCGCCTATTGTTAACCAAACATCTCAATGACGCAGACATTTCCAAATTGGGAAGTGATATTGTCGTGGATTTTGTAGAAGTCATTTCGATTGAGAAAATTGCGTTTAAAATTCAGGATTTAAAAAATAAATCTTTGATTTTTACAAGCATTAATGCCGTTAAGAGTTTTTTTGAAAACGACACTTCTCACCAATTAACAAAACTACACCCAATCTATTGTGTTGGAGAACAGTCTGAAAAATTTTTAAACCAAAAAGGCTTCGAAGTTCTTGCTACAAAAAAGAATGCTGAAGAACTTTCCAAGTATTTTATAGAACAAAGTAAAGACGAAGATTATCTTCATTTCTGTGGCGATATCGCTTTAGAAACTTTAGGGAAAACTTTTACTAAACTTGGAAAAAATTACACTAAAGTCGTTTCTTACGCCACCAATTTGACTTATCCAAAGTTTAATAAAGAATATGATGCTGTGGCATTCTTCAGTCCTAGTGGCGTTAGAAGTTTTACTAAATTCAATTCTTTAGAAGCGAAAATTATTTTTTCAATTGGACAAACAACCACCAATGAAATCCTTAATTCAACAAAGAAATCCGCTATAACGAGTGCGGAGAATACAACCGAAGATTTACTAAATCTGATTCGTCAGCACGCGTCAGAAAAAAAATAAGAATATGATTAAAAACGATTTATATCTAAGAGCTTTGCGCGGCGAGATTGTGGAAAGACCTCCTGTGTGGATGATGAGACAAGCTGGGCGCTATTTACCAGAGTTTATTGAACTTCGCAATCAATATGATTTTTTCACACGTTGCCAAACGCCAGAGTTAGCTGCTGAAATTACCGTTCAGCCAATTCGCAGATTCCCTTTAGACGCAGCGATTTTGTTTTCAGACATTTTGGTGGTTCCGCAGGCCATGGGTATTGATTTTAAAATGAAAGAATCCGTTGGTCCTTGGCTAGACAATCCTATACGAACTAAAGAACAAGTTGACGCCATCGAAGTTCCGAATGTTGACGATACGCTAAGCTATGTTTTTGACGCCATCGAATTGACCCTTCAAAAGCTCGATAACGACATTCCATTGATTGGTTTTGCAGGAAGCCCATGGACAATACTTTGCTATTGTGTGGAAGGCAAAGGCTCTAAAGCTTTTGATATTGCTAAGTCATTTTGTTTTACACATCCTGAAGCAGCACACTCATTGTTGCAAAAAATCACCGATACCACCATTGCTTATCTAAAACGAAAAGTTGAAAAAGGCGTTTCTGCGGTACAGATTTTTGACTCTTGGGGAGGCATGTTGTCACCAACAGACTATCAGGAATTTTCTTGGCAATACATCAACCAAATTGTTGAAGCACTAAGTCTGGTTTCCCCAGTTGTTGTTTTCGGAAAAGGATGCTGGTTTGCGCTTGAAGAAATGTCAAAATCCAAAGTTTCCGCTTTGGGGGTTGACTGGACTATTACACCAGAATTTGCAAGACAATTGACAAATAACAACATCACACTTCAAGGAAATTTTGATCCCGCAAGACTACATTCTTCACCGGAAGTTATCCGAAAAATGGTTCACGAAATGATTAATCGTTTTGGAAAAGACAAATATATCGCCAACCTCGGCCATGGTATCCTTCCAAACATTCCAGTAGAAAATGCGGAAGCATTTATCCGCGCTGTTGTTGAGTGGAAAGCATAAAAAAACAAACCCCAAGTTTTAACTTGGGGTTTGTTTTTAATTTTTCTTTCTTGCGTGAGCCGCTGGTACTGCTTCGCCATTTTCACGCTTTCTTTGTAGCGTTTTTTCTTGCTCTACAGTTTTTGCATCAACCTCTTGCATTTTGACAGCGCCCATCTGGACTTGCTGTTTTGGTGCTTCTGCTTTTGGTTTAATACGTTCTGTTTTTGCTTTTCCTGTATTCGCTTTTGAAGACTGAGCACTCATCATTGCAGCACCTCCAACAAAGAAAACTGCGCATAGTAAAACTTTTTTCATAACAATATTTGGATTTAGTGAACACTAATTAACGAATATTATTCCATTAAAAAATCAATTTATATGTTTTTTAACATTTTTTAACGTTTTTAAATCAAAAATGTATTATTTTTTATTTAAACAAAACGCCTAATATAACAAATTATTAGTTATTTCATTTTAAATAATAAAACCTAATATCCAATCACATTAGGTTTTAATACTATTCTACTATTAATTCTATAAAATAATCTATTCTACTTTTGGCATTTTTTTCTTTGGTTCTTCAGTTTTTACAGCTTTGTTTTCTTGAAGTACAGCAGAATGATTCATATTTTCTTTTGCTAATTTAGCCTGCACCTTTTTATCATTAGCAATAATTTCTGATTTTTCTGTAGTCGCATTCTCTTTCTTTGTTAGCTTTTCAGCTTTCGGCGCCACTTCCATAGTTTCGGTTTTAGCAGACATTGTCTTTTTAGCCTCTGTGGTTTGCGCTGTTGCAACTACAAATCCCGCCGTTATAAATAGTGTTGCAAATATTAACTTTTTCATAATAATAATTTTAATGTTACATAGCTAAAACGCTAAAAAACAATTGCTATTATAAAAAATTAAAAACTTTAATAGACTTTAAAACACTTTATGAAAGCTTTTGATTTTCAACTACTTCTCCAAATTTTTTCTTAATTTTTCAACAAAAACATAAGCCGCTGGACAAATCAAGGTATTCTTCAAAGTCAGGTTATTAATCTGATAAATTTTCTTGCGATCTGTGTGTGGATACTCGCGACAGGCTTTTGGACGTACATCATAAATATTACATTTGTTATCATTTGGATCCAAAAAGAAACATGGCGTCGATTGCAAGACCCAGTCATTATCTTCGTCTAGTCGCAAAAATTTAGTCTCAAAATCCGAAATTTTCATCCGTAGATGCTTGGCTATGCGTTCTTTATCTTTCTCTGTAAATAGCGGCCCTGTCGTCTTACAGCAATTTGCACAAGCTAAACAGTCGATTTCTTCAAAAGTCTCCTCATGCAGATCTTCCACCAAATAATCGAGATTTTTGGGTGGTTTCTTTTTTATTTGCTCCAAAAATTTTTGATGTTCTTTCGATTTTTGTTGCGCTTGTTGATTATAATGATTGATATCCAAAACTAAATTTTTAAGAATGCAAATTTACATTTTTTGGGCGCCATTTCCAGCTTTCGCTACTCGCAGTCTTTGGTTTGGGTTGCGCTTCGCGCAACCCAAACCAAAGACGAGCTCAAACACGCCGCTCTATCTGGGGCGCAATTTCCCCTATCGAAAGAAACAAAATGACAAATATCAAAATTCCATTTAACAATCAATAAGTTATAAAGCTTAACTTTGTTAGCATGAAAAATCTAGAAAGCAGAACTGATATTGAAGAACTCGTAAACAAATTTTATGATAAAGTCATCAAAGACGATATTATTGGCTTTTTCTTTACTGATATTGCCCAAATAGATTTGCAAAAACACCTCCCAAAAATGTATAATTTTTGGGAAAGCATACTTCTTGGCAATTCAGTATACGAAGGAAATCCCATGCGCGTACACTTTCCGCTTAACCAAGTTGTCGCGTTAGAACAACATCATTTCGAGCGTTGGCTAGAGCTTTGGCAAGATACTTTAGAACAAAACTTCGAAGGCGAAAATGTAGATACAGCCATACTTCGCGCCCAAAATATCGCCCGAATTATGTCTTATAAAATGAAAATTGCACGGTCTTAAAGATTAGGATTTAGCCACATGTCGATATAATCTGTCAACATATGAAACAACAATCCTACGCTAACAATCCTAAGTTTTCCTTTGAAAAATAATAGTAGGAAATAAATGCCTATCGCATAATAAGAATGCAAAAAGTGAAAGCCAATACTTGCGCGATTAGGATCAAAAATAGGAGTTGCAAAAAGATGGTCAACATCCACCAACATCGTCAAAAGCATAATGAAATAAGCTTTCTTCCATTCGCTTCGGAAAAACAACCACGCCAAAACTACAGGAAATACAAAATGCAAAACATAATGGATTATCGGTCTTAAAATCTCCATTATATTCTGGATTTTAAATAATCTTGTCGCAAATCTTCATCCAGTTTTTCTATCGCATAACGCAAGCATGTTCTCGGCATTTCTTTATAATATAGATTAAAAAAATTCAAAAGCGCGGACTCATCTTGTCCTCCCATTTCGCGAAGAAGCCAGCCATTGGCCTTGTGCATCAAATCACGTGGATGTTTTAGATTTCTAACGACAAAATCCTTAGTCAAATCGAAACGTTTCTTTTTAACATAAAACATGGTTCCAACAACAGCAATTCTTTTATGCCACATTTCATTAGATTTTGACAGATTAATGAGTAAATCATCCCGCTTTTGTTCGAATGCGAATCGTCCCAGAATTTTGTAACAAGAACTATCCACCAAATCCCAATTGTTAACATACTGAAGATGATTGAGATAGAATTCTACAATTTGCTCTTGTAACACGATATCCTTTTTTGACTTCTCAAATTTGTTTATCAAAATAAAGAGTGCCGTTAAACGTTCTTCATGGTATTTTGAAGCAATAAGCTGTGCCAATTCTTTCAAACTAATTTTTTCAGTAAAGGCTTTAGCAATCAGTCGTTGATCTGGAACTATAACACCCAAAAACAAATCGCCTTCACCATATTCGCAAGGTCCAGTTTTGAAAAACCGTGGAAAAAATTCCGCTTTTTCGGGAATCGCCAAATCGCGAAGCGCCGCTTTCAACTCATCAACAACAGTCATTTATTTCTGATTTAATTCTTTCTGAAAAGCTTCTAGATACATCGCAATATGCCGTCCATCCATCAACGCATGATGTGCTTCCACAGAAATGGGCATCATCTTTCGACCATTTTTTTCGAGGAATTTTCCAAAAACAATTCTCGGAATACTTTCTTTATTATTAATATTGGTAGGATGCAAAATCGCAGAGAATTGCTGCCACGGAAATGTAGAATGTCTTATGAGATTAACATCCAATTCTTCGTTGCTCAATCGCAAACCTGTGGAATTGTGCACAGCTTCAATCTCTTTTTGTAAACGCGAATTAAAGATTTGAAAATCTTCTGAAAATTCCATAAAAGCAAATCCAAAAGTTCCATCTTCCCGCGCAATCGTAGAGCCTGCGTCTATCACATCGTATTGAAAAACTTTATCTCCAACAAGTCTCAATTTGAAAGCTTCTACACTATTAACCGCCAACATCGACTTATGAAGATAATGTGCAAAAAAGGATTCTTTGCGCTCTTTTGCCAAACGATAAGTTTCGGTACAATTGACTTCTGTAACAATTCCAAAAGAAGGTTGATCCATTTTGGAAAAGAATTCATAATGTTCTTTTCGGTTCCAATTTTCAATATTTATTTCAGATCTCATCAATGCAATTTTTCTTCAATAATTTCTTCTTGCAATTCTTCTTCGGTTGCAATTTTCTTTGGATTAGCAACTTTCCCAATGCTCAAACCTTGGACAATAATCGAGAAAACCACCACACAATAAGTAATACTCAAAATAATAGTACTGTACTCACTTTTCGGAATAGACATGGCCAAGGCAATAGACACACCGCCGCGAATACCGCCCCAGACAAGAACTTTAACGGTTTGCGGTGTAAATCGATTTTTGGAAGACATCAACTTTGTAGGCCCCCAAATGGAGACAAATCGGGCTACTAAAACGATACAAATGGCAACAAGACCAGGAATCATGTAATGATCTAAATCTTCAATCATTAAAAGTTCGAAACCGATGAACAAGAATAAAACCGCATTTAGGATTTCATCAATTAATTCCCAAAATTTAATCAAATAATCTTGCGTGATAGATTTCATTTTAAAATTTTTATTAAAATTCCCCATGAATAATCCCGCAGCAACCATGGTTAATGGACCAGAAATATGCAATTGTTTAGCAATGAGATAACCGCCCATAACCACAGAAAGTGTTACCAAAACTGAAATGATATAATCGTCAACTTCACGCATCAACCTCGATGTAAAATAGCCCAGTAAGACACCTAATAAAAGTCCGCCTCCAGCTTCATGAAGTAATAACAACCCGATACTTTCAGCATTAACATCTACATCCACACCAATTGCCAATTGTAACAATACTGCAAAAACAACAACCGCCATACCATCATTAAACAATGATTCGCCGGCAACTTTCGTTTCCAGAGATTTTGAAACTTTTGCTTGTTTCAGAATACTTAAAACCGCAACAGGATCGGTCGGAGAAATCAAAGCTCCAAAAACCAAGCAATATAACAAAGGCATCTCTACCCCAACCAAAGGCAAAAGATAAAACACCCCAAAACCTACAATAAAAGTAGAAATAACAACGCCAACGGTTGAAAAAACAACAACTGGCCAAATCTGTTCTTTGAGATCGTTGATGTTAATATGGATTCCTCCGGCAAAAAGCAGAAAATTAAGCATCGCACCCATGAGGACTTCGGTAAAGTTGATGCTGTTCATAAGGTCATGAAGATGACCAAAAGTACGAGGCAAAACAGCCTCTCCAAAAAACACTAAAAATGTAGAAACGGCAATCGCAATTACCATAATACCAATGGTGCTCGGCAGTTTTAGAAATCGATAATTAATGTACGAAAATATCGACGCGAGAACGATTAAGATAGAAAATGAGTAATATAACTCCATTTGTTTTATTTAAATTAAAATTTTATTCCGGGGCATAGCCCACAACATTGATGTAGATATTTTCTTTTCCATTTCCCCACACATCCATCATCCCGTCTTGCGAGGCTTGGGAAAATCTTTGGTAATCATGAAACGGAATTTTTAATAAATTGAGTAAAACATATTCTTCGCCAACTGTATTTACCAAGTATGGAGAATCTGGTGTATTGCCAGCGCCAGAAGCAAGAACCGTCGCAGAAACCATTCGAAATTTTTGTAACGTGAGCATAAATTTGTTTTGGTTTTGTACGTTTTCAAAACATTGTAATAACAACAACAAAACTTCAAGATTGCTCGGATCTTTAAAATGCAAATCTTCGCCAAGTTTGATAGCATCATCAAATTTACTTTGCTGAAACTTTTCTCCAAACTTCTGAAAATCTGTACCAAAAGGGCTTAACTTATGCGCTGTAAATCTCTTTCCGTAATACAAATGAAAAGCCTCTGCACTATCGATAGCCTGAGGCATGCCACGGAATTTAAAAAGTAAACGCTCATAGAAATATGGTGACTTTTTATCTTCAATATTTTTTTTGATTTCTATAAAATCGGGCTTGTTTTGACCAAAAGATAAAAATCCAAACATCAAAACAAAGAGAAAAAACACGCTTCTTTTGACAACTTTATTCATCTTCTTGCTCATCATCAAAATATTCAAACAAGAAATCGTTGTAAGGGAAACGAGAAATATGAATTTTCATGACCTCATCGTAAATCATTTTTTTCATTTCAGGAAAATTTTCTTTCGTTAAAGCAGAAATAAAAACAGTCGGGAATTTTGACTTTGCCATCCATGTTTTTTTCCATTCTTCCAAAGAAATATTCTTGCGCGTGGAAGGTGTCAAATCATCATCAGCTTTTCTTTCATAAGAAAAATCATCGATCTTGTTAAACACCATTATCATTGGTTTTTGATGTGCATTAATCTCCATCAAAATCTGATTGACAGAATCGATATGATCTTCAAAACTTTCGTGCGAAATATCCACCACATGGATTAAAAGATCTGCCTCGCGCACCTCATCCAAAGTGGATTTAAAAGATTCCACCAACTGCGTTGGCAATTTTCTAATAAAACCAACGGTATCGGTCAAAAGAAAAGGAAGATTTCCAATTACAACCTTACGAACCGTGGTGTCCAGAGTTGCAAAAAGTTTGTTTTCGGCAAAAACCTCCGATTTTGACAAAGCATTCATCAAAGTAGATTTCCCCACGTTGGTATAACCCACCAAAGCAGCACGCACCATTTTTCCGCGGTTGTTACGCTGTGTCGCCATCTGCTTATCAATCGTTTTCAGTTTATCTTTCAAAAGTGAAATTCGGTCGCGGATAATACGTCTATCGGTTTCTATTTCGGTTTCTCCAGGACCGCGCATCCCGATTCCACCGCGTTGTCTTTCCAAGTGTGTCCACATTCTGGTCAATCGAGGCAAAAGATATTCGTATTGTGCCAATTCTACCTGAGTTCTTGCATAAGACGTCTGGGCGCGCTGTGCGAAAATATCAAGAATAAGATTGGTTCTGTCCAAGATTTTCACCTCCAGCTCGCGTTCAAGATTTTTGAGTTGCGAAGGCGAAAGTTCGTCATCAAAAATAACGGTTCCGATTTCGTTTTCTTTAACGTAAGCTTTTATTTCTTCAGCTTTTCCGCTTCCTACAAAGGTTTTGGAATCTGGTTGTGATAGTTTTTGGGTAAATCTTTTTTCGACGCTTGCACCAGCTGTATAAGCCAAAAACTCCAACTCGTCCATATATTCTTGCAGCTTATCTTCATCCTGATCTCGTGTAACAAGACCTACTAATACAGATTTTTCGTATTGATGTTCTTTCTTTTCTAGCATTAAATAAGTGTTCTATTTGTAAGATTGACAAGGTAGTTTTTTTGAGTAAAAAATGCAAAAATTAGTTTTAATTTTATTTAAATTTAATTTAAAAAATGAACGACTTAGAGATTTTTAAAAAATATCTGGAACAAGAACTGAAATTAGAATTAATAAATCCAGATTCTAATAATGTTTGCTTTGCCTTTAATAATTATGAATTAAGAGATGATTTCAAAATCAGCTTTAGCATTGGGGATGTTGAAAAATATTTAGAAAACATCAAAAAATACCCTGCTCTTGCCGAGAATAAAAATGATTTTATATTAAGAGAAAATTCTACAATTCTTTTCCCCAAAAGCACAGAATCATTTTGGAAAATTGTTCAATTCTAAAAACAGATTTCTAAGATCTTCGCCTTCATGACCATTTATATTTACTAAGAACAATTGTCATCTTTAATCCCAATCCGAAGCTACAAATTTTAATAAAAGTTGATCGTTATGATATAATTTCAAAAAGTGACCTCCGATTTCGTAACGGTTAACTTTAGCCATCTCGTTTCGGAAAACATATTCTATAGCCTCTGTTTTGATACAATTTTTGAAAGGATTGTCTTTGGTTTTAAATTTAATTTTATCATCAACAATTCCCGAAACCTCAACTGAAAAATTGCCACAACCGAGATTGGCTATGTTTCCAGAATGAAGCGTCAAATCCAGTTGTGCTTTATTTTTCATTAATTGTTCTTTGGTATAGCCGACTATCGAGGTCAGCATCCATTGTCTTTGCAATTCGACTGGTAAACTTTGTTTTGACACCAAAGCTTTGCAACCAAAAAGCAAGAATAACGTTGAGAGAATTAAAAAATATTTAAAAAACAATGATTTCATTTTATAATAAATTATCAAAAACTGCATTTTACCACACTAAAATTAAGACTTTCTAGAATAATTTGATTAATTTAGCCAGCAAAATTTTACTCTATGAAAAGAATATTTTTAGCACTTACTTTCTTGCTAAGTTTTGCTCAGATGAGAGCAGATGAAGGAATGTGGCTATTAATGCTTATCAAACGTCTTAACGGCGTAGATATGCAAAAAGAAGGCCTAAAATTGACACCTGAAGAAATCTACTCTGTTAACAACTCTAGCTTAAAAGATGCTATTGTACAATTCGGAGGTGGATGTACTGCAGAAATTGTATCAAAAGAAGGCTTGTTATTTACTAATCACCATTGTGGTTACGGAAATATTGCAGCACTTTCTACTCCAGAAAAAGATTATCTTACCAACGGATTCTGGGCGATGAAGAGAAGCGAAGAGCTTCCTGCAAAAGGGCTTTCTGTAAGATTCATGGTAAGAATGGATGACGCAACACAAAGAATTACTTCTAAGTTGAACAACACAATGTCTCCTGAAGAAAGAAAAAAAATCATCGATGCAGAATATAAAGCAATCCAAACTGAAAACAGCGACAATGGAAAATACACAGTTGTTGTAAAAGATTTCTTCAACGGTAACGAGTTTTATTATTTTGTATATCAAGACTTCAAAGACGTTAGATTGGTTGGTACACCGCCTAACTCTTTAGGAAAATTTGGTGGTGACACAGACAACTGGGAATGGCCAAGACATACGGCTGACTTCTCTGTATTCCGTGTTTATTCTGACGCTAACGGAAATCCAGCTGAATATTCTTTGAATAACGTTCCGATGAAGCCTAAACACTCTTTGCCAGTTTCTCTTAAAGGTTACAAACCTGGAGATTTCGCAATGATCATGGGTTATCCTGGTAGAACCAACCGTTATTTAACATCTTATGGTATCAAACAAATGGTAGAAAAAGACTATCCAGCTTGGGTAGAAGCTTCTAAAGTTGCTATGGATGTGATGAAAAAACACATGGATAAAGACCAAGCTGTTAAATTAGGTTATGCCTCTCAATATGCTTCTGTGGCTAATTATTGGAAAAATAGACAAGGTACAATTGACGCTGTTATCAAAAACGGAACAATTGCTGACAAACAAAAAGTAGAAGAAGCCTATAACCAATGGGCAGCAATGCCAGGAAACTCTGAAACTTATTTCGGTGTTCTTCCAAATATTGATGCATATTACAAACAAGTATCCAACAGAAATGTTGAGAGAAACTATATGTCTCAACTTTCTAGAAATGCTAAATATGTAGGTGTTGCTGCTTCGTTAGGAAGTTTGTTCAAAACTTATGCAGATCAAGACGAAAGTGGAAAAGCGCAAATGAAACAAAAAGTTACAGATGCGATTAACAGAGTTTATGAAACTTTTAATCCAAAATTAGAAGGTAATATGCTAACAGCTATGTTTAACCTTTACCAACTAAGAGTTAACAAAGATGTTGCATCTCCTACAATTATGAAGACTGAAATCTCTTCTCTTGCTAACGTAGCATTTGCTTCAATCTTTGCTAACAAAGAATCTGCTATGAAATTCTTAAACAACCCAGATAGATTAGCTATCGATGCGGATCCACTTAAGAAAATCGCTGATGCTATTGTTACTGAACAAAAATTAGCTAGCGAAACTTACGAGAAAGTTGATGACAACTTTGCAGACAACACAAGATTATTCTTAGACGGTCTTAGAAAATCTCAACCTAACAAAAGCTTCTATCCAGATGCTAACTCGACAATGAGATTAACTTATGGATCTATCGACATCCTTCCAAAAAGAGCTGATAGAAACTACAAAGGCATCAAAGAAAACTACTACACAACTATCGATGGTATGGTTGCTAAGTACAAAAAAGGAGATGAAGAGTTTGATCTTCCAAAAAAATTAATGGATCAAGCTAAGAAAAAAGACTATGGTCAATATGCTGACAAAGACGGAAACCTTTATGTTAACTTCTTATCAAACAATGATATTACAGGTGGTAACTCTGGTTCTCCAATATTGGATGCTCGTGGTAACCTTATCGGACTTGCTTTCGATGGTAACAGCGAAGCATTGAGTGGCGATATCGTTTTCGAACCAGCATTACAAAGAACCATCAACGTAGATGCTAGATTTGTACTTTGGGTAATCGACAAATTCGCTGGAGCTGGACACCTTATCAGCGAAATGGAACTTGTAAAATAATACCTATTAAATATAATATTTTCAAAGAGATGCTAAATTTAGCATCTCTTTTTTTGTTTTTTTTTCAAAAAAATTGTACTTTGTGAAAAATAGAATTTTGATGAAACTCAAACTACACTGGACACACGTATTCCCAATTTTAGCATGGATCTATTATTTTACGGGAATTACAGACAATAACAGTTGGTTTAGCTTTATCGGAGCAATTTTATTAATCACAAGTGTCCTTTCTGCAGTACATCATGCCGAAATCGTCGCTCTAAAAGTTGGCGAACCTTTCGGGACAATTATCCTTGCACTTGCTATTACAATTATCGAAGTGGCTTTAATTATTTCCTTAATGATTGCGGGAGGCGATTCCGCAGTGACACTTGCCAGAGACACTGTATTCGCAGCTATTATGTTAATTTTAAACGGAATTCTCGGTGCTTGCCTTTTGGTTGGTGGCGCCAAATTTCATGAGCAATATTTCGCAAGATCATCTGCCAATACAGCTATGGTAAGCTTGGTTGCCATTTTAGTATTGACTTTGGTTCTTCCAAATTACACAACGAGCATTAATGCACCCTTGTTCAACAATGCACAATTAATATTTTTCGCGGTTGCCTCTTTAGTTATTTACGGAGCCTTTCTTATGGTACAAACCGTACGTCACCGCAATTACTTTTTAGCTGAAGGCGAAGGCGAGCACGACAACGCTATTCCACCAACAAACACAAACACAATCGTGAGTTTGATTTACTTATTAATATGCCTCGGAATTGTTGTTTTAATGGCGAAAGCTCTATCTCCAAAAATTGAGGAAATTGTCCACAACATTGGCGCACCAAAATCCTTAGTCGGTGTTATCATTGCCGCAGTTGTATTATTACCAGAAGGTTTTGCGGCGATAAAAGCTGCACGAAGAAACCATTTGCAAACGAGTCTTAATCTGGCTTTGGGTTCTGCTTTAGCGAGCATCGGACTAACAATCCCCGCTGTGGCTATTGTTTGTTTAATCTACGATTTTCCTTTGGTACTCGGTCTTGACATCAAATCTATGGTGCTAATGGCTTTATCGCTATACATCGTGATGCTATCACTTAACCGAGGAAAAACCAATGTCTTATATGGCGTTGTACTTTTGGTTGTTCTTATGGCTTACATATTCACAGTTATTGTTCCTTAATATGACATTTAAAAGTTTTGAAACCGAAAGACTTATTCTAAAACCAACGGATTTGGAAGATGTTGATTTGATATTTGAATTGATGAACAGTCCAAAATGGCTAGAATACATCGGCGATAGAAACATCAAAACCAAAGAAGATGCGCGACAATACATTCTCGATAAACATCTTCCAAATTTTGAAAACAATGGCTACGGAAGCTATACGGTAATTTTGAAAGAAAATGGTAACAAAGTTGGCTCTAGCGGGCTTTTTAAAAGAGATGTCCTAGAAGTTGTCGATATTGGATTTGCTTTTTTACCAGAATACGAAGAAAAGGGCTATGGCTACGAATCTTCAAAGAAAATTTTGGAAGTTGCAAAAGCAGAATTTGGATTAAATAAAGTTTCTGCAATTACACTTCCCAACAATATCGCATCACAAAAACTAATTGAAAAGCTTGGCCTTACGTATCAAAAAATGATACAACTTTCCCAAGATGACGATGCGTTGATGTATTACGAAGGCAATTTGTAAATTATTTGTTTAAAATATCCGAATTAAAAAACAGAGCCTTGTTAGGGCTTAAAGCCCTAACAAGGCTTCTCTATCTACATCCAAAATCTTATAAAAAGCCCCAATCTGCGTGAGGGCGAAGCGCACTGTTGGAGCTCGTTTTTATGAGGTGGCTTCCGCTGCGCGAAGCCACCTCATAAAAACAGCGACTGCGCGAAGACCGACCCGCTTGTTTTTGCAATGACAAAGCTAGGAAAAACAAAGGGGCACGCCCAAATTTTACTTTTCTAAAATCTGAGCGGCGTGATCTTTTGTTTTTACTTTTTCAATTATATTGGTGCAAATAGAATTCTCGTCGAACACAAAAGTGGTGCGAACGATTCCCATAAACTCGCGACCCATAAATTTTTTCAACTGCCAAACGCCAAATTTATTGATAACATCGTGATCTTCATCTGCCAAAAGATCGAAAGGCAATTCGTTTTTCGTAGCGAAATTAAGCTGTCTTTTTTCCGAATCTGAACTCACACCAAGAAGTTGATAGCCTTGTTTTTTCAGAACCGAATAATTGTCTCGCAAATTACAAGCTTCCATCGTACAACCAGGCGTACTGGCTTTTGGATAGAAAAAAACCACTAATTTTTTCCCTTTAAAATTTGATGATTTTATAACCTTTCCGTCTTGATTCTTTGCTTCGAACTCAGGAAGCGCTTCACCAATCTGTAACATATCTTTTTTCTGTAAATTTACAGTCATTATGACGAAAAAACAAAGAGCCCAAATAATACTCGACGAGTTGGAAAAGTTGTATCCAGCCCAACCCATCCCATTACACCATACCGACCCTTTTACTTTATTGGTTGCTGTCGCACTTTCTGCACAAACGACCGATAAAAAAGTCAATGAAATTTCGCCGAATCTTTTCGAAGTTGCAGGAACGCCTCAACGAATGGCCAAGTTGGAAGAATGGGAAATAAAAGAACTTATCAAAGAAATCGGTCTTAGCAATACCAAAGCTAAAAACCTCAAAAAAATGTCCCAACTTCTTTTGGAACGCCACAATGGCGAGGTTCCCAAAAGCTTTGAAGAATTGGAAGCATTACCTGGTGTTGGACACAAAACAGCATCTGTAGTGATGAGTCAGGCTTTTGGTGTACCAGCTTTTCCTGTAGATACGCACATCCATCGCTTGATGAAACAATGGAAATTAACAGAAGGCAAAAATGTTGTTCAAACAGAAGCTGATGCCAAGAAACTTTGGCCCAAAGATACTTGGAACAAACTTCATCTTCAAATTATTTTCTATGGACGAGAATATTCGCCAGCTAGAGGGAAAGGTGATAAAGATTTTTTAACTAAAATGTTATTTGAAAAATAAAAAGTTCGGCGCATCATAGATGCGCCGAGCTTTGTTTATCATAAGATTTATTTTTGCTTTTTAGCCCACAGTTCCATTTTTCTATCTAGAACATCCAAAGGCAAACAACCTTGACTAAGGACTTCGTTGTGGAATGAAGCGATATTAAATTTCTTCTTCAAATCTTTTTGATACTTATCACGAAGCTCTCGGATTTTTATCGCACCTATTTTATAACTTAAAGCCTGACCTGGAATTGCCATATAACGCTCTACTTCGGCAGTGGCGCCAGCCTCATCATAAGCGACATTACTTAAGAAATATTTAATGGCTTCCTCACGAGTCATCTGCCCAGTATGCAAACCAGTATCAATTACCAAACGCACCGCACGCAGCATCTCATCACTCAAAGAACCCATTTTTTGATAAGGATCCGTGTACAGTCCAAATTCAGGGCCTAAAGACTCACAATAAAGCGCCCAGCCTTCGCCATAAGCGCCTAACCATCCGAATCTCATAAATCTCGGAAGTTTGGTATTTTCTTGTTGTAGTGATACCTGATAATGATGTCCTGGAATAGCCTCGTGCAGAAACAAAGATTCCATACCGGATGTAACATTGAATTTTTTGGGATCAGGAATAGGCATATAGAAAATACCAGGGCGTTTTCCATCTGGCGTCCCTTGGATATATTCTGCACTGGCACTAGCCTCACGAAACTTTTCAGTTTGGCGGATTTCGAAAGGGGTTTTTGGTGTTACCGAAAACATCGTTTCTAGTTTCGGTGTTATTTTATCTAAAATCGATTGAAATGCGTCCAAAATTTCTTGCGATGAATGATAAGGCATTGCTTTTGGGTCTTGTTTAACGAAATTTAAAAACTCTTCCAAATTTCCTTTGAAACCAATTTTATTTTTAACCTGCTCCATTTCTTTACGAATACGAGCAACTTCTTTAAGCCCTAATTCATGAATTTCGTCTGGTGTTTTGCTTGTTGTTGTCCAACTTTTAACATAATAATTGTACGTATTAGCTCCATTTGGCAATGCATTGTAACCATCTGTCAATCTCGCTTTTGGGAGATATTCGTTTTTAAGAAAATCGTGCATTTTGGTGTAAGAAGGGATAATTTTACTTTTAATAGCATCCTGATAAAGCTTTGCATATTTGTTCGCTGAAACAGGTTTAAAGTTTTTAGGAAGACTTTTGATAGGTCCGTAAAAAATATTCTTCCCAAAATCCAAAGAATTAATTTCCTCGGCAGCCATCTGCTCAACCATTTTTACAACCAAACTTTTCGGTAAAACAACGTCTTTTGACATCCCTATTTTAAAATTTGCAATGGCGGCATCCATCCATGCAGGAAACAGTTCCATTCTTTTCAGCCAATTTTCATAATCTTTTTCGGTTCTAAAAGGTTGACTTCCTTTGCCACTTCCTAACAATGGAAAATCCAATGGCAATCCCGAAAACTGAGTGAAAGGTATATATTCTGGATGATAAGCGTAACGCTCTTGTCGATCTTTCAATGTATAATCCAAGACATCATAAACGGTTTTGTCATCATCAGAAAGCCCTTCGTAATCAACTTGTTTTAATTGTTTTTGGACATCATTATAAAAAGAAACCTCTTTAGAAATAAAGTCTTGAGAAATATTTACCGGTAATTGATCATTATACACACTATCGCCTTGTGTGGTAGCTTCTAGCGGATAAAGTTTAAGATATTCTGCGTAGTATTTTTCTGCAATATCGTACAGATTTTCGGCTTTACTAGAGTCATTGGCCGTCTTTAACATTGGTGAGTCGTTTTTTTTGCAAGCACTTGCAATACACGCCACCAAAATGCCAAGGCTAATGCTTATTATTATTTTTTTCATATTCTCTTAAGACTTATAGCTAACAAAATTAAAGAAATATCATAAAACATTGTTCATAACTTCCTATTTAAAATTTTAAATTAAATATTTTCTCAATTAAATCAATTTTTTATCTTTGTTCTAATTCAAGAATATTTAAAAACAAGAAACATTAGTACACCTTGCTATGAAAGGGCTATTAAAAATTTATCATCCGGATGAAACTTTGAAATATCACATCCAGAACACTTACTGCAAAGCAGTTTACAACAATTCTTTGAACACTTTAGAAGTGGAAATTATCACCAGCGACACTTTGGATCATGTAGATGACGACTCGTTACAATACAATTTTCCGCAACTATCGTTAAAGGTTTCCGACTTTCCTATTAACTCGGATGAGCTTCAAAATCAAAGTTTTAAAATCGAAGACAATGACGAAGATCAATATACAGAGGTTGACTTACATGACGATGAAGAAGCTTTTCTTTATGAAAATGAGCTAAGCTTTGAACTTAATGAGAAGGGCGAACTTCAACTGTTTTGGCAAGGCGAAATCGATGATTTCTATACAAAGGGTGACGAACCAATTCCTTTTAAACTAAAATGTCATTTCAAACAAGATGATATTGAGGTTGACGAATAATCTCTGATTTAACCAAATAATATAAAACCTATCTAATTCGTTATAGTACCAGACTTATAATGAGAGATAGGCTTTTCTTTAATAAAACCATTAGTAGATGTATCAAGATTTAGACGATATTGTATTTGAAGACCGACATAAAGCTTACGGCGCTTATGCTTTTCGCAAACATTATGAGCATACACTTACTAAAGCTTTATTAATTGGTGTTGCTATATTTTTATTATTGTTTTTACTATTTATAACCAATGTAAAAGCGCTTGATGATAAAAAAACTACCAACGAAGACATGGTCCAAATGGATATTACCAACATGCTCATCAACTTTGGTGACGAAACCAACGGAAAAGGCATCGAAGAACCCAAACAAGAAGAGCCCAGCGCAGCCCCTTTAGAATCAAAAATTTTGGAGGAAACGATTGTAGAAATAGCAAAGCCAAGTTTGGAAAAAATAGAAAAACCTCTTCCAGAAAATACCGTTCCGACGCCGACACGTGAGAAAGCAGCAACCGTAACACCCAAAGCTTCTAAAGCAGATAAAAAGGCAACAAATGTCACAATGGCAAGTACCACAAAAAAAGCAGATGCAACGCCAAATGCAAAAGGCAACATCAAAAAAGATGGTGGCACAGGCGATGGACGAGGCAATGCCGCTATAGGAAGCCTTTTGGCAGGCCGAGGCGCCAAGGGCAGAAGCCAAGGTACTGGCACAGGAGATGGCAACACTGGAGATCCTTTGGGTGGCGCAGGAGATGGCGATAGCCGAATTGGTATTGACAGAAAATTAATTGGTTTTATACCAGGAACCATGGGACGCGGCGGCAACCAACCCCAACAAGAATGTACAGCTTCTGGAAGCATTAGCATTGCTTACACAGTTGACAAAGCTGGGAATGTTGTTTCTGCAAGTCGCGCATCTGGTATTTCGGACGCATGTGTTGTCGCAACATCTATCAAATGGGTGAAGCAATATGTAAAAGCAGAAAAATCGTCTGTTTCTTCAAAAGGCACCTACAAAATCGTCTTTTAGATTTCTTTTAAACCTAATAAAAACCTAACTTTAACGACACAAATTTTTAATCAAATGGCAGACAAACATATTTCTGTATTAGAATTTCTTTTTGGTGGCGGACTTATCGAAACACTTATCGTTATCTTATTATTTATCATTGGATTAGCAGCTTGCTATTTTTTTATAGTTCGTGTTTTAAAACTAAATCAAGAGAATAAAGTTGACCCTTATTTGATTAAAAACATTAATGACATGCTCAGCGAAGCGCGCGTTGACGCAGCAGTTGACTTTTGTAGAAGAGACAACTCTCCAGAAGCTCGTTGTATCGAAAAAGGACTTTCTCGCGTTGGACGACCTATCAGCGAAATTTCTAACGCCATGGAAACCCAAGCGCAGGTAGAAGTTCATTACGCTGAAAAATATGTTAATTATCTAGCAAGCATTTCTGGCATTGCCCCTATTTTGGGAAGCATCGGTAGTGTTATCGCATTTGCTGGAATCTTTTCTGGACTGTCACATACTGCCGTAGATTCTCAACAACTATTATCGGCATCTTTCTACAAAGCTTTGTCACCAGCATTAGTTGGTTTAATTATTGGCTTTTTAGCATACCTATTCAATAATTATTTGGTAGCTAAAATCGATTATATGGTGATGAAAATTCAATACCATACTAACGAGTTTTTAGACATCATCAACAAACCCGCTTAACATGGAATTTCGCAGAAAAACCAAAACATTAAAAGGTGTTCCTCTTGGGATGTATACCGTATTGGCCCTTTTGGTTATCAGTTTGTTTTGGGCAAACTCAAGTTTTGTCAACCTTGAACAACTCGAAGATTCTTCATTAAAAAAAGATAGTTTAGATATTGTACCTCAAACTGTTGAAGAACCCGAAGTCGACAGCCTTTCCAAACCCGAAATCTATATTCCAGAAGTTGCTGTAAAACCTTTGGAAGACAGCCTTACAACAGCACCTGCAGTAAAAGAGGAAATACCTCAAGAAAAAATAAACGAAAAAACTGCCGACAAAAAGAAAGACGATTTAAAACCTAAAAAAGAAGAAGAAACCAAGAAAACCTCCGAACCGAAGAAGACAAAAATCGGCACGGAAAGAAAATTGACAGCTTTTATCCCAGGCACAATGGGAAAACCAGGAAAACTTCCAAGTAGCAATTGCAAAACCAAAGGCGAACTGGTTATGTTCATCACCATTGACGAAACAGGCAAGGTTATTTCTGCCGGACGCAGCAAAGGCATTTCGGATCCATGTAACATTACGGCAGCGGTTATTTGGCTTAAAAAATATGTGAAAGCCAATAAAAAACCAAACGAAACCTCGACCGGAACCTACACCATTAAGTTTTAAATTTTTATTAAACTTTTTAATCTTGAACGATTAAAGAACTCTGACACTTAATTTTGCATTATAATTTTTTTATTATGCCTTTCAAATCACCTACAGAATTTACAGAAAGCAATTATAAAGAAGCCATTGACTGGCTTTTTGCACAAGTGCCTAACTATCAACACGACGGTGAATCTGCCTACAAGCCAGGTTTGCAAAATATCACAAAACTGTGTGCGTACTTTGGAAATCCACACAACAGCCTAAAATGCATACACATCGGCGGCACCAACGGAAAAGGCTCTACCAGCAATATGTTGGCATCTATCTTACAAGAAGCTGGATACAAAATAGGGCTTTACAATTCGCCACATTTGGTACACTTTACAGAACGAATAAAAGTCAATGGAGCGCAATGCGACAAAGCCTTTGTCTATGACATGATTCTTAAATTACAAGACTTGCCAGAAGACATCCAACCTTCTTTCTTTGAGTTTACCACGGTGATGGCTTTTGAATATTTTAAAAGACAACAGGTCGATTACGCCGTTATAGAAGTTGGACTCGGTGGACGATTGGACGCCACTAATATTATTTCGCCTTTAGTTACCGCTATTACCAATGTACAGCTCGATCATCAAAATATTTTAGGAAATACAATAGAGGAAATTTCTTATGAAAAAGCAGGCATTATTAAATCCAGCATTCCAATAATTTCGGGTGACGATAATCTTGTTGTAAAAAGTATTATTAAAGAAAAAGCATCAGAAATTGACGCAAGCTTTCTCGATGCTACCCAAATAGATGCAAACTACTCATCTGACCTTGAAGGGCTTTATCAAAATAAAAACAAAAAAGTCGTTATCGGAATCATCCATGAATTACAAAAAATAGGATTAAACATTTCCGAAAACAATATAAAAGATGGATTCCTAAATGTGCATAAAAACACAGGATTCATAGGACGTTGGTTTATCTTTTCCAAAGAGCCTTTGACGATTTGCGATACAGGGCATAATCAAGCTGGATTGGAAAACGTTTTTCAACAGCTTAATTCTTACAATCAAAAAAAACATATTGTTTTAGGTTTTGTAAATGATAAAAAGATTGATGATGTCACAAAAATTCTTCCAGAAAATGCAAGCTATTATTTTGTAAAACCAAGCATCAGCAGGGGCCGACACCCAGAAGAATATCAAAATCTACTCGAAGAAGCTAAAATTTCTTATAAAATTTTCGAAACCGTCCAAGAAGGCTATCTCGCTGCAAAACAAGAAGCTACAGATGACGAAATTATTTTTATTGGTGGAAGCAACTTTGTAGTTGGAGAATTTTTAGAAAAAAATTTGGAGACTAAAGAATAAGTTGTATATTTGCACCACTCAAAACGAGAAAATAAATCTCGAAAAGAGGGTTCTTAGCTCAGTTGGTTCAGAGCATCTCGTTTACACCGAGAGGGTCGGGGGTTCGAATCCCTCAGGACCCACACAAAAGGAACGAAACCTTTCAAAAAAATTCGGGTTCTTAGCTCAGTTGGTTCAGAGCATCTCGTTTACACCGAGAGGGTCGGGGGTTCGAATCCCTCAGGACCCACACAAAATCCCAAGTTGAAAGATTTGGGATTTTTTATTTCTATACACTTCCCTATTTATAAGCTTTTACAGAAATTCTAATTTTAGGAACGAAATTTTTAAAACCTCAATTTTTGAAATTAGAGGCATACTTTTAGGTGGCCTAATTTTATTCTAGGTGGCCTTTCTATATTTTAATACAAAATCACTTTGTATAACTTCTGAAATTTAATTCAAAATTTCTTCACAAAATCCTCTTCTAGGTGTCCCATCAGGTGTCCCACAAAAACCTAGGTGTCCCATTCCAAAACCCCATTAATACTAGAAAAATGAAAACCTTATTTTACATCCGAAAATCAAAAATGAATGTGAGTAACCTATGTCCTTTGACATGTAGAATCACCTTAGACAACCAAAGAAAAGAGTTCTCAACTGGTATATTTATTAATCCAGATTATTGGAATGCTGCTAAACAAAAAGCTTATCCTCCTAACAAAGGAAATAACCAAATCAATACACAACTAAGCCTGATTAAACAAGAAATTAATCAGGCTTTTTTATTGCTACAAGTTCAAGGAAAACAATATGATGTAAATGACATCTACAGCCTTTACAAAGGTGAAAACATTAAAGAAGAAAAATCCTTAATGGAAATGTTTAAGCTTCATATTGCAAAACAAGAAAAACTAATAGGAATTTCAACTTCTGCAGTTTCCCTAGCTAAGTTTAATCAAACACAAACACATGTAAAATCCTTTATCAAATACAAGTACAATAGAGCAGATTTCCTACTAAAGGATTTAACCATGGCTTTTATAACAGAATTTGAGTTCTATTTAAAAGCTGAAAAGTTGTTTATGCAAAATACAATACATAAAACCATCCAAAGATTGAAGCATGTTGTTAGACTAGCAGTTGGTTTAGATTATTTGGCAAAAGATCCTTTCATGTTATTCAAAAACAAGAAACCAAAGAAACAAGTTATATTCCTAACTAAAGAAGAGCTAGAAGCACTAGAGAAGCACAAATTTGCATCTCAAAGGCTTCAACAGGTTGCAGATATGTTTGTGTTTTGTAGTTATACAGGATTAGCATATTCAGAAATGGTTAACTTAAAAGAAGAAGATATCTACATTGGTTATGATGGTAATAAGTGGCTACATATCTACAGGCAAAAGACTAAAAGAAATTATGACATTCCTCTATTATCCAAAGCAGGATCTATTATTAATAAATACAAAACAGATAAACAGCTATTACCAATAATTAGTAATCAAAGATTCAATTCTTATTTAAAGGAAATAGCTGAAATTGTAGGTATCAATAAGACCTTAACTCATCACACAGGAAGAAAAACTTTTGCTTCTACTATCCTACTCTATAATGATGTACCCATGGAAATTGTATCAGAACTGCTAGGGCATTCTGATATTGGTATCACACAAGAACATTATGCTAAAGTTGTTAAAGAAAAGGTTGGTGAACAAATGAGCAAACTAAATTCCATCCTGTAAATACTGCATTTTAACTGCTTTGTATTATTTTTACAAAGCAGTTATATAAATTATGGAGTTACCTACAAGATTATTCAATGACTATCCCATTGAATTCAAAAAAATTAAAAGTAAAAACATTAGTGGATTTGAAAAGCCAAAATTTGGAAAAACTAAAAACCCCAATGGTTTTAATGTAAAGAAAAGTACTTTTGAAACAGGTACAAGTAAATACATTAATGAAGACCTACAACCCTTAATAGATCTAAAGAAAAAAAACACTACAGTTATAAATGCCCCTGTAGGAAATGGTAAATCTTATGCTATAATTCAAACTATTAAAAGATTCTATGAATCTAAAGAACAAGATTATCTTATAGTTGTAGCTACTCCATTTGTAAGTTTAGTTGAGCAATACGTAACTGACATCCATGATGATGGTAAAATACCTACTGAACAGATTTACAATTATAGCAACTTAGGAAGAAATGAAGTTTCATATCTAAATAAAAAGATCCAAGTTGTTACAATCAATACTCTACTTGGAAATGCTGGAGAAGACAGCTACAAAAACTCTAGGGTGAAAAGAGAATATTTAGATTCTTTAATTGACGATTGTGAAAAAAAGGGGAGAAAGGTTGTATTTATATATGATGAAATTCATGATTCAATACAAAACTTCAAGGAGGAGTATGTATTTAATTTATGGAAATGGAAAAATGTTATTCACAAAAACTTTATTATCAGTGCAACTTTTACAGAATCTTCTTACATAGTAATAGAATATCTAGCAGAGTTGACTGATAAACAAGTACACATTATTGAATTTCCTAGGATAAAAAGAAGAGAAAATCAGAGCAAATTATTTATTCACTATAGTTCATCTTATAGATTTACCAATGATACTCCAGAAATACAAAGCTTAACAGCAGAATTACTAAAAAAGGGGAAGAACATTGATATTCTCTGCTATTCCAAAACTTTAGCTAAATCTCTTATTTCTGATAAAAATATTGGAGGAAAGCTTGAAAAGAAATTTGGTAAGATAAATGATTGCACCTCAGAAAACATAAGCAATCAAAGACTGATAAATGAAGCGCCACAAAATAGGTTTGATAATGCAAAATGCAACATAGGAACCAACTTTAAATCTGGTGTAAGTATCACAAAAGAAAACCATGCTTATATCATTATCTTACCTCCTAGGAGCACACAAGGAAAATTCAAAAATCACTATGGAATTTTTTCTAGTGGTATTACTTCTATTATACAAGCTATTGCAAGACAAAGAAAGTTTGGAGAAATACACATTATTTCTCCTAGACCAAAAGAGTTTGATTATAAGACTCTAAAAGATATGAGTCCAAAGCAGGAAGAAACATTTATTGAATTTTACAATAAGGTGAAACATCATGACTCTAATCTAAAAGAAGAAGATAAAGTCAAATATTTTGATCTTAGAAAACAAAGAACACTGATTGAATCTTTTTATGTAAATGAACTTCATGGCAATGTAGTTAATGGTATTACTTTAAGTAAAGCTACTGAAAGAGCAGATTTAGCAAGATTAGATTTCCCACCATATAAAAACTTTCAACTTAATGAAGGAGAAAAATATCTTGCTTCAACATATGATTTTTTTGGAAGTGACCTATCTGCATATGTGACTTATTGTGCAATAACAGATCAATTTGTAAACTGTCACCTTGAAGGCTTTACTTATAAAAGTACTCTATTTTTTGAAGAAGGAAAGATTCAGAAACAACTAAACAAATACTATGAAGAGTATTTTACAGATGCATTTAAGCCTTGGTACTTTACTGATATGAATTTCTACATGAATTTTGAAAACTTTAGAAATAGACTTTTTAGTGAGTTTGAAATAAAGCTAAAGAAAAAAGATACTCATGATTTTGAGACTGTAACAAAAGGTAAAAACTCATTATTTGAACAACAGCTTATTAGGTTTGGTGCATTCAAGAGCTATGGAACAGATTATTATTATACAGCTGATTATGCAAATAGAAATAAAGATAGAGAATACACTAGAGGACAATACTTTAGAGATTGTATAGCTATTGCAAGTACTTTTGAAGCAAATCCCCTTATAAATTATCCAGAAGAATTCCTAGAAAGAATAAATATTTTTAAAGACCTAAGTTACTTTAGAGATAAGATGATTGCTAAAATAGCACAACATACAAAAGGTCAAAATACATATTCTTACTTGCCATGTAAACCATTTACAAACTTTATTGATAGATCGGAAATATCTAAATTTGAAAATATTATAGATTACTTTACCAGAAAAGATCAGTTATTATCAAATGGAATCAATACAATTTCAACTAGGCTAACTGGATCATTTGAAAAAAAGGTCAACTCCTTCTATAAAATACTAATAGAGGACTTTTTTACATATGAAATCCGTAATACTACTCCAAGAATTACAATTGGAACAACACCTAACAATCAGGTGTTCCCTAATATTGAAGCAATCAACCTCTCTACAACCAAGAATATTGCAAATCTAATTTTTTCTGCGGAGATAGCAGAATTAGAATATGATAATCACCCTGAAAGAGACTACTACTTTACTCTATTAGAATCTTATAATTTAGAATAAAAACTGCACAAAATTTATGAGTATATATAATAAAATAAATTTTGTGCAGTTTTTTTTTAAAAAAAAATATAAAAAAAGGTCACCTAACAACTAAAAACCCTTTCATATTTTAATGAAAGGGTTTTAATTTTATTCTGAAATACTTTTAATAGCTCTTTGAATCTAGAGTACTGATCAAACATTTCTCTAAACAAATAGGGGGTTCTTTTTAATCTCCCCCATCTTAAAAATCTATGATTTAACAACGCACGAATTCAGAGGAGGACAACTCTGTTGTAAGTTTTTGTTCCAAAACTTTTGGTACACAAAGTTACAAAATTTCCAGCACAATATCAAGTGTTTAACCATATACATAGCACTTTGTAGCTAATAGCCAAAATGAGTTTTTTCTATAATTATTTTTAAATTTTTTAACTATGCAATTAAGACAATCTGAAAGAAAGCAAGCCAGAATCAAAATGGCTTTACAAGGATCTGCAGGATCTGGAAAAACCTACTCCTCTTTAATCCTAGCAAAAGGAATGACAAATGGTGACTTTTCAAAAGTTGCTATTATAGACACTGAAAATGGAAGTGCTGATTTGTATGCACATTTAGGAACTTACAATGTTCTTTCTTTAAAACCACTTTTCACACCTCAGCAATATGTTGATGCAATCAATATTTGTGAAGAAGCTGGCATGGAAGTAATTATTCTTGATAGTATCTCGCATTGTTGGGACTACTTACTGGATTACCATAGTTCTCTAGCAGGAAACAGCTTTACCAATTGGGCTAAAATTAAACCTTTGGAGAAGCTCTTCATTGACAAAATCCTACAATGCAAAGCACATGTTATAGCAACAATGCGAACTAAACAGGATTATGTCCTAAATCAAAAAGATGGCAAGTTTGTGCCTGAGAAAGTGGGTTTAAAATCAGTACAAAGAGATGGGTTAGATTATGAATTTACTCTTGTCTTTGATATTGATATTAAACATTTTGCTGCAGCAAGCAAAGATAGAACAGGTTTATTTATGGGAAAACCTGAATTTAAAATTACTGAAAAAATTGGTGAAGAAATTTTAAAATGGTGTAATTCAGGAACTATATCTGATAAATCTACTCCATTAACTAACCCCAATTACTTTAGATCAGAAAAGGCTAGCAAAATTCCTAGAATAGAGCCTATGGAGGTTTTTAACACAGTTAAACAAGAGAGCTATATTCCAAATCAAAACTTAGGAAATACTTCCGAAGAAGAGGTATATGATGCTATGCAGAAATGTTGCAGTGTTCAAGAATTATATGCTCTTTATAAAGCTTTTCCTCAATTTCAAGGAAGTCTAAGACTAGATTTCGAAGCAAAAAAATCACTACTTATCAACCAAAATAATCTTTCAAGAAATGGAAACAACAGAATTCAGTAACACAATTAACAATAATCATCTAAAGCCACTGCGAGATGCATTTCTAGAAAACATAAATGAAGACACTCTATACTTAGATAAAATTCAAGAAAAGCCTGCTATAGAAAAGAATGTACAGGCTTTTTTTATGCATGAAAATGAAAATAAACTAAAAGATGCTTCTGAACATAAACCCTTTATTGTAGCTAACACAATAAGAGCTGAACTAGAACATCTAAGGAATGATTGCATTATTCCTGTATTTAGTAAGGACAATGAAAAAACTATAGCACATCAGGAGTTTATTGATGTTGTTTTAGAAGCTACAAAAAAGTCCTTTTCTAGACATGTCATATCACAACCTGAAATCAGGGTATCACACCAAATCAAAGGTAGAACTCCTGATGCAATACATCTAAATGCAAAAGATCTTCTAGAAAATCAAAAGACTATTTATTATGAAAGAATGGCTTTTATAATTCAGATTCCAAGCATTAGAGACACTATCAATGGAAATGAGCTATCCTTAACCTTAGGAGGTGTAAGGAGTTATAATCTAGAGAACCTTTACAATAAAAAGTCCATGGAAAAGTTTAAGTTTTTTATTGGATTTCAGAATAAGGTATGTATGAATATGTGTATTTCAACAGATGGTTTTCTAGCTGATTTGAAAGCTACTAGCACACAAGATCTCTATTCTAAAATTCTAGAAACCATTACCAATTATAATGCAGAGTTGCACCTAATGGAAATGAAAGAACTAACCCAAGATTATCTCTCAGAGCATCAATTTGCACAATTAATTGGTAGGAGTAGATTGTATCAGCATCTTCCTAAAAAAGAAAAATTGGAGATACCTCAGCTTAATTTTAATGATAGTCATATTAATACCATGGCAAAGGATTATTATGAAGACCAAAACTTCTCAAGATTAGAGGATGGTAGGATCAACTTATGGAATGTATTTAACCTTTTTACCCAAGCTAATAAATCCTCTTATATAGATACTTTCCTAGATAGGAATTTGAATGCCTTTGAAATAACCAAAGGACTTCAAAAAACTCTCAATGGTGATAGTAATTATCATTGGTTTTTGAGTTAGTTTTTCCACCCTGCATTTGTGGGGTGGATTTTTTAATGTTTTATTAATAATTCAGAAAAAATGTTAAATTTACCTAAATATCAAAACTATGAAAAAAGCACTATTGGCACTTTTATTAAGTGCCTCTCTACTTACTAATGCACAAAGAAATAATGATGCAGCTATTGCAGGTGCATTTGTTGCTGCAACAGCACTAACCTTTCTTACAGCCAATCTGCAAAAGAAGGAAATGGCTAAACAAATTTCTCAGTTTAGATCTAAAGAATATATTATTAACAAAATCATTGGAGATGCTGGAGAACGAGAAATAAAATTTGAAACAGAAAGTTTAGCTTCTGATGACAGTGGAGGACTTATTTCAGTTGCATTCAATTGTGATGAAGTTAATGAAAGAGGCTTACTTCTAGCATTTTTTGGAGAAAACAGAGACCCATATGGAAACCTTGGCAATGCTTATGCTTTTAGATATTTACCTTTAGCAGAGGCTCAAAGTGTATTGGAAAGACTTGAAAAAGTTCGTGAATCTAATAATAAATATCTCTCAGAATCTTCTAATGTTAACAATGTATATGTTCAACATAAAGATTTAAAATTTGTATTCTATAGAGATATGGGAAATCAAATTAGAGTTTTTTGGAATGGTTTTGAAGTAATCTGGGAACAAACAGCTTTTGATAGAACCAAAAGAAGATTAAATAAATGGTTTAACAAGTAGAGAATATCGCAATATGAAAAAAATTTTATTATTTAGTTTACTTTTTCTTTCATTCTATAACTTATTCGCACAAAACGTTCTTAAATTTAATGCTTATTCAATAAGTTTTTTTGATAAAAATACTAGTAAATGGGAAGAAGAGATAGAGCCAGTAAATATGCTTGTATCGTTGAATTTTGATGATGGAAAAATAAAAATCTACTCTAAAGAAACACAAATATTTGATATTATTGAAATTTATAAAGAGGAAAAGATCCAGCGAGGTATTAAATTCAGATTTTATTGTGAAGATAAAAGTGGTAAAAATTGCTATGTGGACCTTGTTTCTTATGATGATGGAGAAAAACAGCTATATGTAAGATACATTGACTTAATGTATTATTATAGCCTTGAGTTTTCTCAATAAGTTTTATCCCATATTTATAAAAACTATCTTTGCTCCTCAAAAACTCACATGTTCACACAAGACCTACAAGCTAAAATAGACCAAGTTTGGTTAGCATTTCATAGTGGAGGATTATCTAATCCTCTTTCTGTTATAGAGCAGATTACTTTCTTATTATTTATCAAGCAGTTAGATGAATTACAAAACAGGATAGACCAAGAAGCTATTATTACTGGAGAAGTAGTAAACCCTATTTATTCTGAGTTTGATAAAAACCTAAGATGGAGTCATTTTAAAAACCTTTCTCCAGAAGAAATGTACAAACTCTTCCAAAAAGAAGGAGGTGTATTTGATTTTATGAAATCCTATGGAGGTAGAAGTTCTTCCTTTAGCAAGTTCATGAAAAATGCCAACTTTATTATTCCTACAGCTAGATTATTAGCTCAAGTTGTAGAAATGTTGGATAAGATAGACATGCAAGATAAAGACACTAAAGGTGATGTTTATGAATACATGTTGAGTAAAATTGCTACTTCTGGAAGTAATGGACAGTTCAGAACACCTAGACACATTATTAAAATGATGGTGGATATGATGCAGCCTACTTTGGAAGATGTAATATGTGATCCTTCAGCAGGAAGTTGTGGCTTTTTGGTAGGTGGAGCAGAATATGTACAAACCCATTACAAACAAGAACTTCTAAAACCTAGTGTACAAGAACATTATCTAAATGATATGTTTATTGGAATGGAGTTTGACCCTACCATGATAAGAATTGGAGCTATGAATCTTATTCTGCATGGTATAGAAAACCCACAATTAAAAGATGTAGATTCTTTATCCCAAGCCAACTCAGATTTTGAGGAAAAAGCAAGTTTAATCTTGGCTAATCCTCCTTTTAAAGGAAGTTTAGATAAAGATGCAGTTGATGAAAAGGTTATAGCCTTAGTAGATTCTAAAAAGACAGAATTATTATTTTTAGGATTAATGCTAAAAGGTCTAAAACTAGGTGGTAGATGTGCTGTTATTATACCAGATGGAGTATTATTTGGCTCTACAGGAGCCCATAAAAAGATTAGAAAAGAATTAGTAGAAAACCAAACTCTAGAAGCTGTAATCTCTATGCCTAGTGGAGTTTTTAGACCTTATGCAGGAGTATCTACTGCTGTACTTATCTTTACTAAAACCAATGCAGGTGGTACAGATAAGGTTTGGTTTTATGATATGAAAGCAGATGGTTTTAGTTTAGATGATAAAAGAACTCCTACCAAAGAAAATGATATACCAGATGCTGTTACAAGATTCTTAAATAGAGCTAATGAAGTAGATAGAGCTAGAACAGAACAAAGTTTTGTAGTACCTAAACAAGAAATAGCAGATAATGACTATGACCTTAGCATTAATAAATACAAGGAAGTAGAATATGAACAAAAGGTATATGCTACACCAGTAGATATTATTGCAAATATTCAGAAATTGGATGAAGAGAGAAAAACATTACTAGATCATCTAAAATTAATTTTGCTATGATTATTGATGTTGTAAAACTTGGTAAAGTTGCAAATATTTCATCTGGAAAAAATGCTCCAAAAGATGATTTATTTAATCATTCTGAAGGTCTCCCTTTTATTAGAGCATCACACTTAAATCAATTGTTGCAAGAAAAATGTGACTATAACAACTTCCCTAAAGTAAATAAAGAAGAATCACAAAAATTAAAGCTTTTAATTGCACCAAAAAACTCAATTCTATTTGCAAAAAGTGGCATGAGTGCCACAATGAATAGAATAGTGAAACTAAAACAAGATTGCTATTTTGTAAATCATTTGGCATGTGTCACACCAAAAAGTGACAATTTAAACTCTAATTTTCTAAAGCATTATTTGTTTTACTATAATCCAACTAATCTAATACAAGGAGAGGCATATCCTAGTATTAATTTAAGTGCAATTTCTGATTTACAAATCCCACTCCCTCCTTTAGAAATCCAAAAAGCTATTGCAGAAAAGCTAGATAAAGCTGATGCATTAAGAAAAAAAGACCAAGAACTTTTAACTCAATATGATGAACTAGCTCAAGCCATCTTTATAGATATGTTTGGAGATCCTGTGAAAAATGAAAAGGGCTGGAAACTTGTCAATTTTGAAAAAATAATGCAACTCAAAAGAGGATATGATTTACCTACTCAAGACAGAAATCCTGAAGGTAAAATTCATGTATTTGGCTCTAATGGTGTATTAGACTTACATGATAAAAGCAAAACTACAAAACCATGTTTAATAACAGGAAGATCTGGAACAATAGGAAAAGTTCATAGAAGTGAAACTAATTGTTGGCCTTTAAACACAACACTATATAGTTTTGAAATATATAATAACAATTTAATTTTCTTAGAATACTTACTCAAAAACTTTAAAATAGAAAGATTTGCTCATGGAGCTGGTGTTCCTACATTAGATAGAAAAATTGTACACAAAGAAAAATTACCCTTGATAAATCTTGATTTCCAAAACCAATTTGCAGAGAAAATAAAAAATATAGAAGCTCAAAAAACTCTAGTAAAACAACAAGCAGAAGAGTCTGAGAATTTATTTCAAGCTTTATTGCAAGAAAGTTTTAACTTTAACTAATCACTAAATCACAAATATTATGTCTGAAAAATTACTACAAGCTATATTAGATGAACTAAAATCTATAAATGAATCTGTTACAGAAGTGCAAATAAACTCAATGAACATAGATCATAAATTAAATATGCTTATTGAATATGTCGATGAAAGTAATATGGACAGTATTTTTGATGGTGTTAAAAGTCTGAGAAATGATGTTTCAGAATTAGAAAAAAATATCACTCCTAAAATCCCTAATTTGGGTAATTTAGAATACATCCTAGAAAAAGCTGATTTGGGACTAATTTCTAAAACTCTAAATCAAATAGAGAAAAACACTAGATAAATTCCTATTTTTATAAAAAGTAATATTAGTGAGTAATTTCTACAATTATCCAACTCAATTTGAACCTATTATTAGTTCTGCTAAACTAGCAGAGCAATTTTTGTATGATAATTTAGAAGTTACAGGCTTATACCTTAGAAAAACTTTAGAACAATGGGTACATTTCATCTATGAAAATGAACCTAGTCTAAGACTTCCTTATGATACTAGTATTAACTCTTTAATGAAAGATAATGCTTTTCAAGAAATCCTAGACAATCCTACTTTGCTCAATATGATGCATGCTATTAGGCAACTAGGTAATAAAGCTGTACATAATACTGGTAGGACCAAAATTACAGAGTCTCAAGCTGTACATAGTCTTAATCTACTCCATAATATTAGTTACTACCTAATGTCACTTTACAATAGTGAACATGTGGTAAAACCTAAGTTTGAGGAAAGTCTAATTCCTATTTCTCAAACTCAACAAAATAAAAAGCAAGAAGAGCTTATTAATAAACTTCAAGCAGAGCTTCAACAAAAAGCTGAACTAGAAAAGCAACTTTTAGAAGTTCAAAAAGAAAGAGAAGCTCATAGAATAGAAACTCAAAAAGTTATTCTTCCACCTGTAGATCCTAATGAAGCTAAAACTAGAGAGCTACTCATAGATTATATGCTAGAAGAAGCAGGATGGGATTTATCTCAACCCAATGTAAAGGAATTTAAGGTTAAAGGAATGCCTAACAACCAAGAAGAAGGCTTTGCAGATTATGTACTTTGGGGTAATGATGGTAAACCTCTAGCTGTAGTAGAAGCTAAAAGAACTTCTAGAGATCATAACTCTGGAAGACATCAAGCTGAACTGTATGCTAAATGTCTAGAAAAAGAGTTTGGACAACTACCCAATGTCTTTTTAACCAATGGCTATGAAATTTCTTTTTATGATTGGAATTATCCTATAAGACCTGTAAATGGGTATTATACCAAAGATGAATTAAGCTTAAATATCCAAAGAAGAACTTCTAGACATCATCTTAATGACATCACTATAGATGAAGATATCACAAACAGATATTATCAAATAGAAGCATTAAAAGCTGTTGCAGAAAGATTTGAAGCTAGACATAGAGGAGCCTTACTGGTTATGGCAACAGGTACAGGTAAAACTAGAACTTCTGCATCATTAATAGATGTATTATCTAAGGCTAACTGGGCTAAAAGAATCCTTTTCTTAGCAGATAGAACTGCATTAGTTAATCAAGCTAAAAACAACTTAAATGATTACTTACCTAATCTCCCATCTGTAAACCTAGTTAATGAGAAAGAAGATATAGGAAGTAGAATAGTTTTTTCAACCTATCAAACCCTCATTAATATTATAGATAATGAGAAAACTGATAACTTAAAAACTTATGGAGTTGGACATTTTGATGTCATTATTTTTGATGAAATCCATAGGTCTGTTTATAATAAATACAAAGCTATCTTTAATTACTTTGATGGTTTAAAAATAGGTCTTACTGCTACTCCTGTAGATTTTGCAGATAAAAATACTTATGAGTTATTTGGACTTACTACAGGTAACCCAACCTACAATTATGACTTAACTAAAGCTGTAGATGATGGATATTTAGTACCTTATAAATCCTATTCTGTACAAACTAAGTTTCAAAGAGAAGGCATTAAATATGCAGATTTAACAGAGGAAGAAAAGTTAGAATATGAAGAGAAGTTTGGAGATCCTATTACAGGAGATTTTCCAGATGAAATAGAATCTACTGCATTAGACCAATGGATATATAATACCAATACAGCAGATGCCATACTAGAATATCTCATGGAAAATGGGATAAAGGTAGATAATGGAAGTAAGCTAGGAAAGACCATCATTTTTGCAAAGAAACATGAACATGCAGAATTCTTGAGAAAAAGGTTTAATGCCAATTACCCAGAATATCAAGACAACTTCTTAAAGGTAATAGATTATCAAACTGAATATAGACATGACTTATTAAGTGATTTTAAAATAAAACATAAAAGTCCACAAATAGCTTGTTCTGTAGATATGTTAGATACAGGTATAGATGTACCAGAGGTAGTAAATCTTGTATTCTTGAAGCCTGTAAAAAGTAGAGTTAAATTCTGGCAAATGATAGGTAGAGGTACTAGATTATGCCATAATTTATTTGGACATGAAGAGCATAAAGAAGATTTCTTAATACTAGATTTTTGTCAAAACTTTGAATTCTTTTTAGAAAATCCTAAAGGAGCTGATGCACCCAAACAAAAGTCTTTAGCAGAAAAACTCTTTACATTCAGATTAAAACTAAGTCAGATTCTTGTAGAACAAAAAGATGAAGAATCTTTAGAACTAGGACAAAAAATCACCAATTATTTACACCACCAAGTAACTAGTTTATACAATGAAAAGAAAACTAGTTTTATAGTTAGACCACATCTTAAATACATTGAGAAATACCTAGATAGAACTCAGTGGAATTCTATTTCTACAGTAGAATATCAAGATATTTTAGAACATATTGCTCATTTAGTCTTTGAGAAAGATACAGATAATTCTGCTCTATCATTTGACTTGATGATGTATGATTTTATGCTAGCCAATCTCAATGGAGAGAAAAAGCAAGTTTCTTTAATCAGTAGAATGATTAATATTTCTAATAAGCTAAAAAAACAATCTAATATTCCACAAGTAAACTCTAAAATAAGCACTATTAAAGCTATTTCAGATGAATCTTACTGGAAAGATATTAATCCATCACAACTAGAACATTTAAGAGTTGAATTAAGGGATTTAATTAAATTCTTGAGTGAAGAAAGTAAAGGTATTATTTATACTAGCCTTACAGATAATATTACTTCTGTAGCAGAATCTCCAGAAATTTATGAAAGTAGAAGTTTTGACAAAGAAGCTTACAAAGTAAAACTAGAGCAATTTGTTAAGGAAAACCAATATGACCTAATCATAGATAAGATTAGAAAAAATATTAAGATAACACCTGCAGATTTAGAGTACATAGAAAAGTTCTTATTTGAACAAGGTTCTTTAGGCTCAAAAGAGGTTTTCAAAGAAGTGTATGGAGATAAACCTTTAGGAGAATTTATTAGGTCTGTGGTAGGTTTAGATAAGGTAGAAGCTAAAAATTCCTTTTCTAAATTAGTAAACTTTGCAAGTCTTAATTCCCACCAAATTCAGTTCATGGATTTAATTATAGACTACTTCTCTGTAAATGGTGTAATGGATGTAAAACAACTTTTTAACCCACCTTTCTCAGATATATATGCAGGAGGTATCATAAAACTCTTCGATACAGATATAGCTGTAAAAATAGCTAATACAGTAAAGGAAATTAATGCAAATTGTGTGGCTTAGAATCTCAGAATTCTAAGAAGTGTAGAAAAAAAATTTATAAAATTTTTTTTCTGTTTGCTCATTACTCACGCAGACTCCCCTATATTAACCACCCCCACCTATTCTTGACATCAGGGATTCCCCCTGTCCTTTTGCTACAACAAAAATATTTTCAGGCAAGATTATCTTTTCTAGATTCTCAAACCTGAATTTCATGATTGTTTGTAGTAAAAGACCATTACCTAACTCAAAAACTTTAAAACAATGGTAAGAATTATCAACTACAAAACAAGACAAAAAGAAGATGGAACAGAATTTTATGTTCTAGAAGTTCAAGGTGGTATAGAAATGATTAAGTCCAAAACCTCAGGACAGTATTATGCTACTGCTAAAAAAGCTTTAGTTCCAACTACCTTTGATGAAGCTACATGCAAAGGACTTATTGGCACTGAGTTTCCAGGCTCTATTACCAAGATTACAACTGAGCCTTATCAATACTCTATTAAAGAAACAGGTGAGGTTATTTCTCTAGAGCACAGATACATCTATCTTCCAGAAGATGTTGAAACTGATGAAGCTAAACTTGCAAAGAGTTTAGAACAAGCCTTTAACTAATTTTAACTGCACATCCATAACAAAAATATGGATGTGCTTTATTTTTTATACAATGAAAGTATCAGAAATACAAATAAATTACTATCCTAGCATTCTTGACAATGCTAAAATAACAAATAGCGAATCAGCTGTTACCCTTATTAAAAACCATTGGAATCTAGGCACTTTAGAGCTATATGAAGAGGTTAAAATCATGTTGTTAAATCAGGGAAATTATGTTCTAGGAATACATCATCTTTCTAAAGGTGGCATTACAGGAAGTATTGTTGATACTAGATTAATACTATCAATTGCTTTAAAAACATTAGCAACAGGAATAATCCTAGTTCACAATCATCCTAGTGGTAATACAAATCCTAGTAAAGCAGACAAAGACATTACAACAAAACTTAAATCTTGCTGTGACATGATGAATATTCAATTATTAGATCATCTTATTGTAACTAAAGAATCTTACTTTAGTTTTGCAGATGAAGGATTGCTTTAATTTTTTAAAAATACTCAGACTCGCACGTATCAAATGATGAGTATAAAACTGCATAATAATCTGAATTGAAAAAGTTGTAGATATTATTAATATAGCTTTTTTATAACATCTTTATTTCATAAAATTACAATAGTTCTATTTTAAATACTTTTTACCAGAAAAAACTGAGGTATTATTGTTGAGAAAGATACAGAGTTAAGTAATTCATTATCTTTGAAAGAAAACAATAATGAACAGCTTTATAAATCTAATACGTGAAAATGGATTTGAAATTGAATTTGTAAAACCAAATTTGACAGAGTTTACTAGCAATTTTGCTCTTCAAGATAAAATGATTCTTTTCTTTGATCTAGAAAATGACTACCCATTAAGAAACTTCTTGGATTATTGCTATAAAGAAGATGTAGAAGCTTATTCAAAAGAAGGTTTGCAATATATTTTACTACATAGAAAAAATCTAAGTCTAGAGTCAAAAAATGTTATTGATTACTTTTTACCTCAAATAAAATCTATTAGCAACTTTAGTTCAGAATTTTTAAAACTTACGAGCACATTAAACGAATATAACCTAGGAGATGGTTATGAAGATTTTAGTAATACATACCATTCTCTTTATAAGGAGATACTTTACCACAATGGGTATAGTGGAGATATTAAATCAGGTTTTGTTTTCAAAAAAAACCACAAAGTTTATGTAGTAGGATTTAGCTATGATAATTTTTTTCAAAACCCCAAAACTCCACTAGAGCTAATTGCAGATTTTATTGGCAAAGAAGATCAAGTTCTTAATTCAAGACATAATGTTGATCCAAAGCAAAATATTTATTCTGAACTGGATGATGAAACTAAAGAACAGGTTAAAGCTTTTGAGTTACAATTAGAAGATTTGAAAAACAGTGGAAAATTATTGCTAGTACTTCCAATCCTAAAAAAAATGATGGAAAAAAAGGTCAATAATCTTGACCTTAATTTAGTTAGCAGCATTTTTATAGATTTTGAATACAGAATCACTCTTCCATATTTCAATAATTTAGAAGTTAAAATGAGCAATCTAACTAAAGCTGTCTATATCTTGTTTTACGAAAATCCAGATGGTATCAATCTAAATAATTTGCATAATTATAAAGAACAACTTAGAAAGATATATTTTGATATTTGTTTATTTGATGATGTAGACAAAATGAATCAAAGTATCACAGATTTAGTTGATATTCGAACAAAAGCTATCTACACGCATATTTCTAGAATAAAATCTGCCTTTCAGAAAGTCATGGATTATGATATTGCCCAGAACTACATTATCAAAAGTGATTATCATGGAGGAAGTCTGAAGTATATTCCAATATTAAGAACAGTAGATGATTCTGATTATGACCTAGATGCTTTACAAGCTTTAATGTAAAAATAGTCCTTGCAAATTTGCAACTTTTAATAATGTTAAGTTCCTAATCATAAATTTGCAGTATTAAATCAACATACAATGAAAAAAGCATTTTTATTTTTAGGATTATTGACAGGCACATGTTTTACATTTAGTCAAAGTATAAAGCTTCAAAATGGCTATTATAAACCTAGCACAGGAACCTATGTAGCACCACATTATAAAACAGAAAGCAATAATACCAATGTTGACAATTTTTCAACAAAAGGAAATACAAATTACTTAACTGGCAAAACAGGAACAGTAGCAAAAGATTATTCTACTCAAGCACTAAATTATGGTAATGGTCAAACTATACAAACAGGAACTCGTGGTGGACAATATTACATAAATAGCAATGGTAACAAAACCTATGTACCTAAAAGATAATTAAATTTTCAATAATTCATTTAAAGAAACTTCTAGAGCCTCAGAAATTCTAAACAAGGTAAATACAGTAGGATTAGTTCTACCAGATTCGATACGAGAAATATTAGTAGGATCAATTTCTCCATTCATTCTGCCAACAAGTTCAACCTGAGAGATTCCTTTAGATTCTCTTAGTTCTTTGATTCTTTTACCTACAAGTTTAAGAATTTCAGCTTTATCCAACTTGACTTATTTGACAAGTCAAAGTTGTTGATTATATTTGCTTAACTAAATGCCATATATGGCAATAATATTTTATTCATTTTATGGTTTCCCGTAATTTAGAATCAAACTAGCTTCATAAATTTGCCTACTAATAGCAATACAAGTCAATCAATAAACTTTAGTTCAGAAGAACAAAAATATCTTAACTACATCTCAACATGAAAAAAAACATGAAAAAAATTATAATCATTGGAATTACTCTCTGCAGTCTCAGTGTATTTTCTCAAAAAAGCAAACAAAAAACAAAACAGAATACAAAAAAGACATTTGCTCAAAATAGCAATAATTTAACAGAAGCTGAATTACAAGTATTGCAATTCAGGAAAGATAATCCAGAATTTTATAAAAATCATAAAGAAGGACTATCTGAATCATTAGTTAGATCTAACATTGACTACTCTAATCTAAATGGCAAAAATTGTTCTGAAATTGCTGAAAAAGAAAATTGGAGTAAGTGGACATTACCATCTAATGCAGATGCTAGATGTTCTAAATACTTAAAAATGAAAAAAATAAAAAAAATCGCAATTTATCCATTAAATTAACAATATTATGATTTGGATCGCAATTTTAATCATTGGATTGATAATTTACTTTTCAATGAGTAACAAAGAGAAAACTAATAATAAAATAAATCCGATACATCCTGTTGAGAAGTTGGTGTTAGTTCCATGTGATCAAGTTATCAAAACATTAGATGAGCAAACGAAAATAAACTATTTTGCAGCACTTCTAGATAACACATCAAAACAAAGAACATATAAAATTCCATATAAGCAAGACAAGGAATTAATGGAGTTAGTTAAACATTTTTATCAAGGCATCTACTATATTGCTATTTCAAAAATAGAAGACGATGCTGTAAGAAAAAAATATGGTTCTGATAAAGATTTAAACTTTGTTAATGTTGATGACTTTATGAAAATGGCTTCTCAACTAGTAAATGACAAAAGGTCACTTCCTGAAATTAGAATAAGTATAGAAGATTGGCTAATTAAACTTTATAGTCAAGCAATAAAAAGCTCTAACAGTCAAAATTACTCTACGAATACTAAAGCTAATATAAGCTTAAATTTGATATATAAAGATTTAATAGCTCATATCATGAAAAGAAATCCTCTTTACAAATTACGTGAGCTAAATTTAAATGAAGTAGAAATCACAAACACAGGTATGTCATTCAGTTTAAGAAAGATTAATGATGTTTTAAAAATTACTTGGTACTGGGATTCATTTTCATCTGGAAAAAACCACGTAGTAGAATGGCAGTTCCACGAATCAGAAAATCAAGATTTAATGTACCAAAAAATCAGTAATGATATGACCATTCAAAATTTAATAGATGAGGGTATGACAAAAATACAAGCAATCGAATGGGTAAAAATCATTAACACAACAGATGAAGAGGAATCAGAAAAATTGGTTGAAATATTTTCAAAAAAACACCCATCACTATGGGCAAAAATAACATCATAACAAATTTATTAATTTTAAAACTATGGAAAAAAAGAGCTCAACTTGGACAACAATCTTTTGGGTTGTTACAATCTTATGTATTTTACAATATGTATTTATGACAATTCCTAGAATTTCTTCAAATCCGAACAATGCTAATGGAGCTTATATATTAGGAAGCCTTCTACCTAATGCTCTAATAATATTTATTTTTTGGCTAATTAAAAGAAAAGCAGAAAAATAAAAATATGGAAATAGTCATTGGTTTATTAGTAGTTATTCTTTTTTTAGTTTATAATTTCACAAAAGATATGAAAGAAAAGAATGTAGAACTTAATCAAACAGGAGGTATTAGTAAAAAATATTCAGAGCTAATAGCAAGTTTTGATAATTTTGACAATACTCAACCTCCAAAAGTATTAGTTAATGACACTAATTTTTATCAAATGGGCTGGGCAGGTCCAACTACATTAGCATCAGTCAGTATTTTCGAAGTTTTAGGTAATGTTAACATTGAGTTTGAACTTCAATATAACAAGCAAGGTTTGGAAAGGATGGGTGTAGATATCTCAAGCCTTAAACCTCTTCATAAAAAAGAAAAATGGAGTTACAATAGTAATTCTGATCAATTTGACATATTCATGTCTGTAGCAAAGAAAATCGAAAACTTGTGTAATTTATAATAATGTCAGTAGAATTATTAACAGAAGTGGAAATTTCATATTTCCAAAACCTTCACAAAAAATATAAGATTACTCAAATTTCTGTAGAGCAAGATGGAGTAACATTCAAGGATGAAGAACTTCAGGCTTTTATGGATCCAAATGACTCTCCAGAAATGGGCTTAGAAAAATTTTTGGAGCTAAATAAAGTGACAAGTCAAATTTATCAGCGCATTAGCTTCAATTATTTAGTGAAAATAAATAACAATTTGATAAACCTTGAATTCTACTAAATGGATAAAATAGAATTCATTTACTACAGAAATTTTAAAAGCAAACAATATTTCATAAATTTCTAAAATAAAAACAATTTAACCACTTTTCAAAAAAGTGGTTTTTTATATTCATATCCTATAAATAACCTTAATAAATTTATTCAAATTGGCACATAATATAATACCCTCACAAAACTGGACCAATATTTAAGTTGAAAAACATTAACTTTAAACAAGTCTAGAATTATGAAAACAGGGAGACGCAAATTCGATTCTGCATTTAAGGCAAAAGTAGCCCTTGAAGCATTAAAAGAGAGAGAAACTCTACAACAATTAGCTCTAAAATATGAGTTACATCCCAATCAAATCTCACAGTGGAAGCAGGAGTTTATAGAAAAATCTGCTCAGGTTTTTGAAAGTAAAGTTCTTAAAGAAAGTAGTGATGAGAGTGTTTCGGAGCTTTATCAAAAAATTGGCAAGCTAGAGATGGAGAAAGAATTTCTAAAAAAAAACTTGAAACGCTTCGGACTATGATAGATATGCGATTATTGATCGATAAAAACGATCAATTTAGTATTCGAGAGCAGTGTGACCTTTTGGAGATTAATCGTTCAGGATTCTATTATCGAGCTAAAGCAGAGCGTAAAGAGAATTTAGAAGCCATGCAACTTATGGATAAACATATTCTCGAAGAACCCACCGCAGGAGTTATCACGATGCAGAGTATGCTGGAGGAATGTGGTATGAAAATGAGTTATGAAAGAGTCCGTAGGTTGATGCGTAAAGCAGAGATAATGCCTATTTATCCTCGTCGTATGCTTACTCAAAAAGGGGAAAATAAATATATTTATCCCTATTTATTGAGAGGGATGAACATTACCAAGCCCAATGAAGTTTGGCAAATAGACATCACCTACCTACCCATGAAAAACGGATTTATGTATCTCACAGCCATTATTGATGTGTATAGCCGATACATCGTTGGTTGGGGATTGAGTAATAGTTTGGAGGCCTTGGAATCTTTAAAAGTAGTACAACAAGCGGTAGCAACTTATGGAAAACCTGAAATAATCAATTCCGACCAAGGCTCGCAGTTTACCTGTTATGAGTATGTAAACTACCTTAAAAACGAGCGTATAAAAATCTCAATGGATGGTAAAGGAAGAGCTTTGGACAATATTTTTATTGAAAGATTTTGGAGAACTTTAAAATATCAATACATTTACCTCAATCCCAAAGACAATGGTTTAGACCTTTATTTAGGAATTAAACAATGGCTAGAAAAATACCATTATCGTAAACACCAAGGAATAAACAACAAACCCAAAAATAGATACTGCAAAGCAGCTTAATACTCAACTAAGAAACAACTATTTTTGGTCTAGAGAATCGAGGGTAACTTATAATATGTAGAATGGGAGTTTCAGCTAGACCCCTTAGAACACGAGATTAGTAATGGTATAGATTAATACTTATATCTTGTTAAACTCTTATTTCTAGGAGCAATAGTCTAGAAGAAAAGCTACATTTCAACCTAGATATCCTTGTATTTGTACAATTACATATTATAGAAAACATATTTTCACAATCTAAAAATTTCGCAGTCTTTTTTTGTCCAAATTTGTATTTAAATATCATGTAGGTGATGTAAATAAGATATGTGTTCTTAAAAATAATAAATGTGACATACAGGTTATATATGGACATTCTACTAATCTAGAAGTAATAGAAAAAACTGCATAAAATAAACATCATATATTATACCACTAGATTTTGTGTAGATAAAAAGTGCACAAATTAGAAAACATATTATATAAACATACGATTTGTGCACTTTTATATGCCAAAATATTTCAGAAAAGGCATCTTTTTAGGCATACCCTAATTTAGGAAACCTTTGTAACACCTATTAATAAAAGAAAAGCAAGAATTTTGGAGAATCCCTCAGGACCCACACAAAATCCCAAGTCGAAAGATTTGGGATTTTTTTTATTTCAGCCATTTACTTCTTACAAACGGATCAGGGATCAAGGGCTGGATCAGTAACAAAAGTTGGGGAGAATGATTAGAATCCTACATTTGCACTATGTACAACGATCACGAATTATTGAAGTTTTTACGGATCAAGCAAAGTCTTAATTTAACATTTCTTTTGAAATAACAGCTCTTCAAAACTTCGATTACAAACTATAATACCAAAATAACAACCTTACACAAAAGCCATATAATCAAATATTTACATTTTAAATATTCTTTATTTGACTATTTAATACACTAGTTTAAAAGCAAAATTCTATTTATCATAATATTAAAAATTCATAAAAGTTTAGATTTTTTATCTTTTTAACACGCCTGAGGAATCATATTTGTACACAAAATTCGCGTTTAAACAAATAAAAAATCTTTTGTCATTTTATTCGCTATAAAGACAGCAAAAAATTGTGAAGTTTATGAAGAGATATTATGCGCCTTTGCTTGGTTTTTATACCATTTTTCTATTGTATATGATGTTTTACGGCTCGGGTAGAGAAGCCGGACCAATCGGCTACTTACAATTACAGCCTTTTGAGACTATTAATATGTTTTTTAAGTCTAAAGTTGAGGCTCAGCACTTTGCGGTTAATATTATTGGGAACATCGTTGTATTCATGCCATTTGGTTGGATGGGACTTATTTCTCAGAAGTATTTTTCTTTCCCAAAATTACTAATTGGTTTTCCAATTGCCATTGCAATTATAGAATTAACCCAATATTGGAGCCATCGTGGTACGGCAGATGTTGATGATCTTTTCCTAAATACATTAGGAATGATTTTGGGTTTTGTAACCTACAGTATAACTAAATATTTCTACGAAGATTGGATGTTCGAAAATGAACCGAACCTCGAATACGCTTAGGCTTTTGACATTTCGCGTGATAAAATGCCGAGTTTGTAAAAATCAAGAATTCTAAGATGTGCTTTTCCTGTTTTTAATCGGGCTTTAAGAAAAGGTTCAACAATATAAAAACAAAGATTAAACAAAATATCCAAGTAGAAATTATTAAGCTTTTGATAGGCTTTGCTTAACCTAAGATCGACCACTTTATCTTTTGTTTTGGGATCTTTTAAAATACAGGCCAAACTTTGTGCAGCTTCTGCTGCTTTGCTTGTAAAGACAATATTGGATTCGATATCGTTGTTGAAAATTGGATTTTCTAGGTGACGAATATGGATATTTGCTGCTTTCAATTCCATAGCGAAGAGCAAATCTTCATAACCATAATTCTTTAATTTTTCATCAAAACGAAATTTTTTAAAAATCTCTTTTTTAATTACAAAATTATTCGTCTGAAAGCCCAAATATGGTCGTTGCTGTCTTTTTTTTAAATTAAGATTTTCTCTTTTTGTAGCATAATTCCATCTCAATTGATAGGTTTTTTCTGGTTTTGTACGGGATACGGTTCTGCCTCCATACATAACATCAGGCTGTTGAGATTGGATGTATTCCAAATAATCGCTGATAAAGTTTTTAGAAATAATCTTTCCGTCGCAATCTAAAAACATTAAATAATCACCGTTTGCATATTTTAAAAACAAATTCCGAATTGCCGAACGACCTATGTTTTCTTCTAAACTTTTAAAAAAATCAACAGAATGTATTGCAGGAGAATTGATATTTAAAAACTCTGGTTTTGAAGCGTCATCAATTAGTAAAATTTCTGCATCGAGTTGCCTGGTTTCAATTTCTTCTTTTAGGTTTGAAATTAAAACATTGACATCAAAATTATGAATCGGTATGCAAATCGACAGCTTCATATTTTATCTAAAATCTGCTGGATATGAAGTTCTTCTAAACAAGCATAGTCGCCACGATAACAGTCTTTATCTCCAAAAACAGAACAAGGCCTACAGCTAAGGTCTTTAACCTGAACCACATCATTTTCGGATTGTCCATAGCCTAAAAACCCAGCATAGGTATGCGTTGAGCCCCAAATGGAAAGACATCGCGTTCCCATAAGACTTGCCAAATGCATATTGGCAGAATCCATGCAAATCATTAATTCTAAGCTCGCTATAATATCCAATTCTTGTTTTAAACTTAGCTTTCCTGCAAGACTATGTGTGTTAGGAATCTCGGTTTCCCAGCGCTGGAGGATATCCGACTCTTCTTTGCCGCCTCCAAAGAAATAAACTTTTTGACGTTTCGCAAGTTGCTTAACAAGCTCATAAGATTTCTCGAGAGGAAGCATTTTCCCTTTATGCTGGGCAAATGGAGCGAAACCAATGCCGTGTCTTTCTGCTACCCTACTTCGTAACTCATAAGACAATTCAAGCTTGTAGCCCATTCTTCGAAGTACGCCCGCATAGCGATCGACAGTTCGCCGAAGCTGAACTTTATTAAGATTCCAAACATCGGTAAGATGCTCTTTCTCTTCTTTACCTTTATTAATTTTAAAAACCTTGTAACCGTGCCTTCTCGCAATAGAATCAATTAGTTTGGTCCGAATGACATCGTGAAAATCTGCAACAAAATCGGGTTTATAAAGCTTTAAAATTTCGCGCCCTAATTTTCTAATACCTAAAATACCTTTATAGTTATCGAAGTCAACACCATGGAACTTAAGATTAGGAACATCATCAAACAAATCCGCAAAATTCTGGCGGCTAACAAAAATAACTTCCACATCTTTATTTTGCTCCAGAAATTCTCTGAAAACAGGGACAGTCATGGCCACATCTCCAAAAGCTGAAAAACGGTATGCTAGGATTCTTTTCACTTTTTTAATTGATATGCAACGGCATAGAATTTAATTTGTTTTGTCATCGCCATAAGTCCATTGGCTCTGGAGGGTGACAAAAACTCTTGTAAACCTATTTCTGATATAAATTCAAAATCAGAATCCACAATCTCTTGTGTGGCATGTCCACTGTAGATGCTTACCAACATAGACACAATCCCTTTGGGTAGTATCCCATCTGAATCGGCATCGAAATAAAGTTTTCCATCTTCAAAACGTGCATCTATCCACACTTTGGATTGACAGCCACGAATGAGATTTTCGTCTATTTTTTTATCATCAGGAAGAGGTATCAGAGATTTTCCTAGGTCAATAATATATTCATATTTTTCTTCCCAGTCGCCTAAAAAAGCGAACTCGTCCACCAACTCCTTTTGTTTCTCTTTAATTGTCATCAGCTAAGTTATTTAACAGATTGAGCGATGTTTACAATAACTTTAACAGCGGCTTCCATATTTTCTATTGGAACAAACTCGTATGGTCCATGGAAATAATGTCCACCAGCAAAAATGTTGGGACAAGGCAGCCCCATATACGAAAGCTGCGCACCATCTGTACCACCACGGATGGCTTTTATTTTAGGCTCAACACCAGCATCTTTCATTGCTTGTTCTGCAATTTCAACGATATGCATTTTACCTTCAAACTGTTTTTTCATATTAAGATACTGCGATTTTATTTCTAAAGTTGCAGTGCCTTCACCATATTTCTCGTTGATAGCATCCACTTTTTGTTGCATTAAGACTTTACGAGCTTCAAACTTAGCATCATCGTGATCTCTAATAATATATAGAAGTTTCGCTGCAGCTACATCTCCTGTAAAATCTGTTAAATGGAAAAAACCATCGTACCCTTTTGTTGTAGCTGGCGTTTCGTTACTTGGAAGCGATTGGATAAATTCTGAAGCGACCAATCCTGCATTCAACATTTTACCAAACGAATATCCTGGATGTACAGACACCCCTGTAATTTTGATAACAGCGCCTGCAGCATTGAAATTTTCATACTCCAATTCTCCAATCTCGCCGCCATCCATCGTATAAGCCCATTCGGCACCAAATTTCTCAACATCGAACTTGTGTGCGCCACGACCTATTTCTTCATCAGGATTGAATCCAACTGAAATACGACCGTGCTTAAGCTCTGGATGTGCCAAAAGATACTCTGCAGCCGTTACAATCTCAGCAATGCCTGCCTTATCATCAGCACTCAACAATGTTGTACCATCTGTTGTGATAATGGTTTGACCAATATATTTTTTAAGATCAGTAAATTTTTTAGGAGATAAAACAAATCCTGTTTCTTTATTTAAAAGTAAATCCTCACCATCGTAATTTTCCCAAATCTGAGGTTTAACATCAACTCCATTGAAATCTGGCGTGCTATCGTAATGCGCAATGAAACCAACCTGAGGTACTTTTTCTTCAATATTTGAAGGTATAAATCCAAATACATAACCATGCTCATCCATGCTTACATCTTCCAGACCCAATGTTTGCAATTCGTTATAAAGATATTTTGCCATGTCCCATTGTTGCGGCGTGGACGGCGTTGTCTCACTTTCAGGATCACTGGTTGAAAAAATCTTAACGTATGTAATAAATCGGTCGACCAATTTTTTGCGCCATTCCGATGTAAATTCTATTGACTTCATCTTTTTTGGTATAATTAAAGCAAAGTTATATATTTATGCATGGAATGGCAAATGCTTATACGCTTTTCTAAACAGCATTTTTGATGACAATTGTCTTTTAATTCTTTAAAAAATATCGTCATCTCCAGAATTTGGTAGAATAAAAATAGTAAATGAAAGAACTGTTTCTAACAGAATGTCCACGGGACGCTATGCAAGGTTGGGGCGAATTTATCCCAACTCAAAAAAAAATTGATTACATCAACGCCTTAATGGATGTCGGTTTTGATGTATTAGATTGTGCAAGTTTTGTAAATCCTCGCACCATGCCGCAAATGGCAGACTCAGGAGATGTCGTTGATGAGATTGATAAATCTTTGTCCAATACAAAATTATCTGTCATTGTTGCCAATCTTCGCGGTGCCGAAAAAGCTTTGGAACATGATAATGTTGACATTTTGGGATTTCCTTTCTCGATTTCGGAGACATTTCAACATCGTAATACCAACAAAAGCCGAGAAGATGCTTTTGAAGAAATTATCAAAATTCTAGATTTAGCAAACGCACAAGGAAAACAGCTAAATTTGTATTTCTCTATGGCTTTTGGAAATCCTTATGGCGAAAGCTGGGCTTGGGAAGATGTGGATTTTTGGGCAAAGCGTTTTGATGAAGTTGGAATTAAAGAAATACTTTTATCGGACACAACAGGTGTTGGTGATACCGAGCGCATCAGTCTTTTGTTTAATAAAATCCCTTTCAAATATCCTAATATCAACTTCGGGGCACATCTACATAATCGTTACGAAGATTCTTATAAAAAGCTAAAAGCAGCTTACGACCAGGGATGTCGACGATTTGACAGTGCAATTAAAGGAATTGGCGGTTGCCCTATGGCGAAAGATGATCTTGTGGGAAATATGCCTACAGAGCAGGTTTTCAACTTTATGGCTGTTGAAAAAATTGATGTTCATCAAAACATGTTAAATTTTGAAAGCGCTTATAATAAAGCTAAAGATATTTTTCATTTTTAATATTTTTGCAAAATATTACTTTATATTCTAACATATTTAGCAAAATAATGATTAAATTTATAATACATTAATACTAAAACTATGACTTCTAAAACAACTTATTTAGGCAATAACGAGATGGATTCTGTTCATGAAGATTCTGGCAATACCATGCACATCGGGATTCCACAAGATAACTTTAACAAGAGAGATAACTTCTCGCCTACTGATCTTTTCGCAACCTCTTTAGCACAAAGTATTTTTGCAGCGATAAGTGTGCTTGGAAAAGATAGGAATATCGACATTACAGGAGCAACTTGCGAATTGAAAAAAACCATGTATTTCCAACCAAGAAGAATTGGAGAAATATTCTGCGTTTTAAAATTTCCGCAAAAGCATTCTGAAGACGAAAAGAAATTTATCGAAGATACTGCACACAATTGTCCTGTGTATTTGAGTCTTCACCCCGATATCAAGAAAATTTTGATATTCGAATACGCAGACTAGTTTATAACATTCCGAGTTCGAAGCGCGCTTCCTCACTCATCATATCTTTTGTCCATGTAGGTTCGAAAGTCAAGTTAATTTTAGCAGCGGTAACGCCTTCTACAGCTTTCACTTTTTCTTCAACCTCCATGGGCAAAGATTCTGCTACCGGGCAATTCGGAGATGTTAGCGTCATCACCACAACCACTTGTCCTTCGTCCGAAATTTGCACATCGTACACCAATCCCAACTCATAAATATCTACTGGGATTTCTGGATCATAGATACTTTTAAGCTCTCTGATGATGTTCTCTCCGATGTCTGCAATTTGTTCGTCTGTATATTTCATTTTAATCTAAACGTTTTATAATATCTTCCTGTCTCATACGTCGGAAAATATTACACAAAGTTAAGACATCTTTTTCACAATATTTAACTATTCTTAATAAGTCTTTCTCCTCGTAATAAATTTGAGCGACTTGTGAACCATCAATATCGTCTTTCGGGGTTGGAATATTAAAAATGTGGGCTAATAATTCTAAAGATACATAAGACTTCCAATCACCGAATTTCCAAAGCTCCATCGTATCGATATGTGGAATTTCCCAGGGTTTTTTACCAAACATTTGAAAAACTTTGGGAGGTTCAATGCCATTTATTAAAAGTCGGCGCGCTATGTAGGGAAAATCAAATTCTTTTCCGTTGTGTGCACAAAGTATAACATCGCGAAGTCTTGCGCTGTTGAAAATTTGGCAAAATTCTAATAATAAGTCTTTTTCATTATCATTATAAAAAGATTTAATTTTAAGTTTAGCTTGATCTACTATCCCGATAGAAATACAAATAATCTTTCCAAATTCTGCCATAATACCTGCTCTTTCACCGTAGAAATCATCGGCAGTAATGTCATCCTTACGTTGATTTTTAGTTTTCTTATCCCACAGCATTTGCGTCGCTTCATCATTATCGGTATAACTCGGATTCTGTGGTACAGTTTCTATATCTAAAAAGAGGACCTTTTCAATGGAAATTGCCTTTATCATCATTTTTTATTTTAATATTAAATATACAAAAAAAAGAAGCCCGAAAAATATCGGGCTTCAAATTCTAAATAACAATATCTCTTAAAAAGGATATTCGTAAATCTCTGATTCGTGGAAGAATGGGTTTCCAGTTGGCATTAATTTTAATTTTGTTAATGCTGTAAATACTACAAAAACAAATAAACCAACAACCGCTGCGAACGATCCAACTGTTAATAATAGCGTTGGAATGTTGTTCCAATAAGGGCCTACTGTTCCTGGCATTACCATGTTGAAATAATCAACCCAGTGTCCAAAGATAACAATAACAGCCATAGTTGTAACCACTTTGTAATTACGTTTTATGCTACTACTTACTAGAATTAACAATGGTAGTAGGAAGTTAATAATTAACATTGGTAAGAATGTTGGACCGTAATACTCGAATCTACCGAAGAAGTAGTTAACCTCTTCTGGAACGTTTGCATACCAATAAAGCATGAACTGACAGAACCAAAGGTATGTCCAAAGCATACTTGTTGCGAACAAATACTTACCTAAATCGTGTAAGTGGTTATCATTGAACTGAGGATAAAATCCTTTTTTCTTTAAATAAACAGCTACCAAGATAATTGCAGCTACAGCAGTTGCTAAACAACTCACCATAGAATACCAAATATACAATGTAGAATACCAGTGAGGGTCTATTGACATCAACCAATCCCAAGCCCACGCTGCAGAAGCAAATCCGAAGAATGCGATGTATCCTACGCTCCAGTTGTATAGACTAGCATATACTTTTCTGTCGCCGTTAGTATCGTCCACTTTCTTAGAAGTTTGTTTAAGCTTCCATGCAAAGAAGCTCGCTCCTAATACATAGATAAATGTTCTAATAATATAAGACGGAATATTTAAGAACAATTTCTTCTCATAAATAATCACATCGAAATGTGGGTCATTAGGATCTGTTAATGCTGGATCCATCCAGTGGAACAAATGTCCCATGTGGAATGCATTTAGCAAAACAATTATAATAAGAATAGCGCCTCCGTATGGGATAAAAGAAGCCACAGCTTCCATAACTCTTGTTACAATAATAGACCAACCTGCATGTGCCGCATGCTGAATACTATAAAAGAATAAAGCAGCACAACTAACTCCGAATAAGAATACCGCAGCAACATGAAGCGCAGCCAACGGCTGGTTTCCAACTTGCATTTTAGCGTGATCTAAATGCGCTTGGTGGTCTTGTGGACCTACCATTTCGCTAGAGTGTGTTGGGTTATCATGACCACCTGAATGAACAGCTTCCATCCAGTGGGTAATAGTAGTATCATCAATTCCTTTATTTAAGGCAAATCCAGCCGCAAATAACACTAATCCTACAACAATCAGTATAATGGAATATAATCTTAACTTAGGTGAAAAACTATACATGTTCTTACTTTTTATTTTTTAGTATTAGTATTAGTTTCAGTAGCTGTTGCAGCCGCAGCATCGCTTGAGTTAGCTGTTTCAGCAGGAGCAGCAGCACCTTTGAACGCGTTCATCACATATAGCGCCACTCTCCAACGGTCACCAGCATTAAGCTGACCTGCGTAAGAACCCATGGCATTTCTACCATTAGTTAATACATAGTGTACAGAGCCAATTGTGATTTCTCTATCTTTATAATTTGGAACTCCCGAATAAGCGCCTGATTGAACAATTGAACCTTGTCCATCTCCTCCCACACCATGGCAAGCAGCACAAGTCTGGTCATATAAATGTTTGCCTCTTTCAAGATCTTTCTCAAGATTTTTAGCGACAAGAGGGGAAGTAGTCATTGTTTTTGAAGCATCGTAACCTGCATTGTATTCGTCTACATTTTTAGGCAATGCTTGGTCTTCAATAATACCGTCTGCATTCTGAGGAACCGAACCTTCTACAGGTTTTAATCCTGTTGCGCCATTGTTAGCAACAAAAGCTGGGATTTCGTTTTCGTGTTTAGAATAAGCGTCTTCTGCCTTCATCAATGGATCATAAGCCACTGGGAAGTACATATCAGGGAAATACACCAAAGGTGGATTCTCTTTACTACAAGAAGTTAAAAGAACACTTGCAAAACCTAAAACGGCAGTAATTTTAATAATATTCTTTTTCATCTTAAGCGTCTTTTACTGTTATTTCTTCAACACCAGTATCTACAAGAATCTGTTTGATCGTTTCAACATCATCTGATACAAATTCCATCAGGAACTTATCATCCGTTGTTCTTGGATCTGGATTCTGAGGTTTTGCCCCTGGATACATTTTATTTCTAACTAAATAAGTTAATGACATAAGGTGCGCCGCACAGAATACCATTAGCTCAAACATTGGCACCACGAAAGCTGGCATATTGTGTCCCCAGTCAAAAGCGGGTTTACCACCAATATTCTGAGGCCAGTCACGAATCATAGTATAATACGTTACTAAAGCTCCAATTGAAACACCATAAACAGCGTAGAAGAAAGCAGCATCAGAAATTCTAGTTTTCTTTAAACCTAAAGCTTTATCTAGTCCGTGAACTGGAAATGGAGTATAAACTTCGTTAATCTTGATACCTTTATCAGTGAAGGCTTTAACGCCGTGCATTAAATCATCGTCGTCGCCGTAAAGTCCGTAAATAATTTTAGTGGTGCTCATCTCCTTCTTTTGCTTTATAAGTTTCACCTGAAATTTTCAAAATACTCTTCAATTCTGCCTGTGCAATTACAGGGAATGTTCTTGCATATAATAAGAACAATACAGAGAAGAAGCCTATCGTACCAAGGTATACACCAACGTCAATAATTGTCGGCATAAACATTGTCCATGATGATGGTAAGTAGTCTCTTGATAAGTTGATAACAATAATATCAAAACGCTCGAACCACATACCAATGTTAATAATCAATGCAATAATAAATGTTGCGAAGATGTTTGTTCTAACTTTTTTGAACCAGAACGCAGCTGGCACCACCAAGTTACAAATGATCAACGCCCAGAATGCCCACCAATAAGGTCCTGTTGCTGCACCTGGAGAAAGATATACGAAATCTTCAAATCTAGATCCAGAATACCAAGCGATAAAATATTCGCAAGCATAAGCCACTGTTACCATACCACCTGTTAAGATGATTACGATGTTCATAATCTCAATGTGATACATTGTGATATAATCTTCTAAGTGACAAACTTTTCTTGCAACCAACAACAGCGTTTGTACCATTGCAAATCCTGAGAAAATCGCCCCAGCAACGAAATAAGGAGGATAGATTGTTGAGTGCCATCCCTTAATAACCGACGTTGCAAAGTCAAATGATACCGTGGTGTGTACAGAGAATACAAGCGGTGTTGCTAAACCTGCAAGAACCAAAGATAGCTCTTCGAATCTTTGCCAATGTTTTGCTTTACCGCCCCATCCAAATGAAAGAATTGTATAAATCTTTTTGTTGAATGGTGTTTTAGCTCTATCTCGAATCATTGCAAAATCCGGAATAAGTCCCATGAACCAGAATACAACTGATACTGAGAAATAAGTAGAGATCGCAAATACGTCCCAAAGTAGTGGTGAGTTAAAGTTAGTCCATAAAGACCCGAATTGGTTTGGCAATGGGAATACCCAATAACCTACCCAAACTCTACCCATGTGGATAACCGGGAAAATCGCTGCTTGACAAACGGCGAAAATCGTCATCGCCTCGGCAGAACGGTTAACCGACATTCTCCATCGTTGTCTAAATAATAATAGTACAGCGGAAATAAGTGTACCGGCGTGACCAATACCTACCCACCATACGAAGTTGGTAATATCCCAACCCCAGTTAATGGTTTTGTTTAATCCCCAAGCACCTATCCCCGTTCCGATTGTGTATGCAATACAACCAAATCCGTAGATAAACAGTACTAATGCAGCGTATAGTGATGCCCACCATAGTTTTCCTGCACGTTCCTCGATAGGTCTTGCGATATCTTCCGTAATATCGTGATAAGTCTTATGACCAATAATTAAAGGTTCCCTTATCGGAGCTTCGTAATGTCCTGACATCTTTTACCTATTTATTATTTAAACGTTATTTTCTTTTCTATTTCTAATCTTCGTGTGGTAGAACACGTTTGGCTTGGTACCGATTTCTTCAAGTAAAATATACTTTCTCTTATCGGTGAACAATGTTCTAACTTCTGAGTTGACATCGTTCATATCACCAAATTTCATTGCGCCTGTAGAACAAGCTTTAGAACAAGCCGTTTGGAATTCTCCATCAGCGACTCTTCTTCCTTCCTTCTTAGCTTCAAGGATAACATTCTGTGTCATTTGGATACACATAGAACATTTCTCCATAACCCCTCTTGTTCTTACAACAACGTCCGGATTAAGAACCATTCTTCCTAAATCATTATTTTGATTAAAATCAAACTTATCGTTTAGGTTATATGTAAACCAGTTGAAACGTCTTACTTTATATGGACAGTTGTTCGCACAATATCTTGTTCCAATACATCTGTTATAAGCCATTTGGTTTTGACCTTGTTTACCATGTGATGTTGCCGCTACTGGACAAACAGTTTCACAAGGAGCATGGTTACAATGTTGACACATTACTGGCTGGAAGATAACATCTGGCGTTTCGTTTGGTTCAATTAGAATGTTGTACATTCCTGGAACGTCTAATCCACCATCAACAGCTTCTTGTTGTGATAATTTACCGTCTTGTTTTACTTTATCAAACTCTTTTGGAAGTTTAGAAGTATAGTAACGGTCAATTCTCAACCAATACATATCACGAGACATTCTCACCTCTTCTTTTCCAACAACAGGAACGTTATTTTCTGCTTGACATGCGATAACACACGCGCCACAACCAGTACAAGAGTTAAGATCTACTGACAAGTTAAAGTGTGGTCCATCTGTATCGTCAAAAGCATCCCAAAGGTCAATCTTTCCAATTGGAAGAGCGCCACCAATAGTGTGCATTTCTAATGGTTTATTCCACTCATTAACATCACCTAGGAATTCTGTAAGCGTTGCTTCTTTAGCAATCTCATATCGTCCCATAAGTGTATTTTGAAGCTGTACTCCAGCAAACTCATGCTCTTCTCCAGCATCTTTGATACTTACGTTTGATAAAATCGTATTGTAACCATCAAATAATGGATAAGCATTAATTCCTGTTTCCGCTACTTTACCAGAATCTTTTTTACCATAACCTAAGGCTAAACCTAAAGATCCATCAGCCTGACCTGGCTGAATAAATACGGGAAGAGATTTCAGTTCAACACCGTTAACAGTCAAGTCAACTGTAGAACCATCAAGTTGCATTCTTCCGTTAAGCTCATTTTTGATACCTAAACGCTCTGCATCTTTAGGAGAAATCGTTAAGTAATTATCCCAAGACAATCTTGTGATTGGATCTGGAAGCTCTTGTAACCAAGGGTTATTAGCTTGTGTACCATCACCGATTGCTGTATTAAGATATAATTGCAATTCTAAATCTGAAGCTTTGAAAGCGTTCAATTCAGCAACTGCTTGACCAGCGTTTCCACCAGCATAAGACAATGTACTACCAACCGCAGCAGCATTGAAACCATTATATAAAGCTTTGTTGAACGATGTTCCGCCTAATAATGTCACAGCATTGGCTTTCAAATAAGTATAATAATCATTAGCAGGACTTCCTTTACCGTTGATCCAAACTAATAATGATTCTTCAATTTGTCTTGATTTATAAATCTTTTGAATCGTTGGCTGCATTAGCGCGTAAGATCCAGTTTCTGGAGCGATGTCACCCCAAGATTCTAACCAATGTGCTGCAGGGATAATTGCTTTCGAAGCTTTGAAGATTTCGTTCTTCTTATCTGTAATAGCAATTGTACAAGCTACTTTTGCCATAGCGCTTTTGAAAGCTTCCGCTTTAGCAAAAGAATATAAAGGATTCGTTCTATTTGAAATTAAAACCCCAACTTGACCAGCATTCATTGAAGCGATAAGCTCATTGAATTTTGCATTGTCATAATCCTTAAGAAGATTCGCTTTCCCAGTGAAAGCAACTGAACCTAATTTTTGATTGATTAAATGCGCTAAAACGTAAGCCGCTTTTGATCCATCAGCAAAAACAACCGCTTTGTTTCCTTTAGCTTGAAGTTCTTTAACGATTTCAGCAGCTACTTTATCAGAAGTACCGCCGTTAAGACCATTGTATACTTCAACTAAAGTTTTGTTAACTGCACTTGGTTTAAGTCTAATTCTTGAGTCTGCGTTAGCACCTGTCAAAGACATGTTAGATTCCACTTGGATGTGTCTCAACATATTCTCTCCTGGTTTTCTTGCAGCGGCATAAGAGGTTTCTAAACTACCAGCATTATAATCTGCTAAGAAATCTGCTTGGAAAGACACTACCAATTCTGAACTTGAAAGATCATAAACTGGTAAAGCTCTTTGTCCAAATACTTCTGTTGCGGCATCCAAAGCTGCTGCATAAGGATAAGTATCATAAGTTACTAATTCCGCAGAAGGATATTTTGTTTTAAAATCAGCAAACAACTTTTTGAAAGTTGGACTTGGCATTGAGTGTGACAAGATAACAATCTTTTTACCCGCTGCCTGTGCTTCGTTAAGACCTTTGATAGCATAGTCATCAAGCTGATCGAAAGAAACATCGCTTCCATTAAGTTTTGGCTGCTTTAGTTTATCATTGTCATAAAGGGACAATACACTTGCCTGTGCTCTAGCATTAGTTTTACCCAAGTTACCAGCAGTTGGATTTGGTTCAATTTTGATAGGGCGACCTTCTCTTGTTTTAACTAAAACACTTGAGAAATCGAAACCATCGAAATAAGCTGAAGCATAATAATTAGGAACTCCAGGAATGATGTCATGCGGTTTCACCACATAAGGAATCGTCTTAATAACTGGTGCCTCACAAGCTGCTAAAGTAACAGCTGCAGTCGAGAATCCTAATAATTTAAGGAAATCTCTTCTGGAAGTACCGGAATTATTCATTTTTTCCGCATCTCCTAAGAATTCATCAACTGGAATTTCATTCTGAAACTCCTTTTGAGCCAATTTCGCGTTAAGCGATTGGTCTTTTAGTTCGTGAATACTTCTGAATTGTATTTTATTTGAAGCCATTGATACTTCTAATTTTTGTTATTAATAATGACACTTACCACACTCTAGACCACCGATAGCATCAACCGTAATCTTTGTTCCCTCGCCGTATTGTTTTTTCAACTTATCGTGAAGGTTTTTGAAATACTCTTGGTTGTAACCGTTTGACATATCAACTTCTGTAGTACGGTGACATTCGATACACCATCCCATAGTAAAGTCGTTTGCCATCTGCACAACATTCATCGTATCTACTTTACCGTGACAAGCTTTACAAACAACATCGATTTGGTTGTTAGGATTCTTCTTGTTAAATGCTGAGATAATCGCTTTTTCACCAGCTACAACGTGTTGAGAGTGGTTAAAGTAAACGAAATCTGGCATATTGTGAATTCTTGTCCATTCAATTGGAGTTGTTTTCCCAGTGTACTGTTGCTTGGCTGGGTCCCAACCTGCTGCTGCATAAATCTTCTGAATTTCTCCGTCGTAGAATGCCTTGTCTTTTCCTGGCTCCATGTAAGCACCATTGTATTCGGAGATACTTCTGTGACAGTTCATACAAACGTTAACAGACGGGATTTCTGACACTTTACCATACTTAGCTCCAGAGTGACAAAGTTGACAATCAATCTTGTTATCTCCAGCGTGGATTTTGTGAGAGAAATGAATTGGCTGCTCAGGCGCATAACCTTTGTAAACCCCAATCCACATTAATGAATTCCAAACACCATACAAAGCAAGCATCGCCAAAATTGCTATAACACCCTTACCAACATAGTTGTACTTTTTGTATAACTCGGAGAAAGAATTAATTCTTGTAGAATTAAGATCCGACAATTCTGGTGTCTGCTGAAGCTTCACCAACTGTCTTATCTTCACTAATAACCAAAGTAACAAACCTGCAATAACAACAAAAGCTGCTAAAATCGCCTGCGAGTTAAGTTGACTTTCTTGGGCTTTTTGCGCACCAGCAAGATCACCTCCCGTGGCTGCTGCCGCATCAGCCTTTGGTTCTTCTTTTGGCGGATCTGTCGTATAGGCTAAGATATCATCGATATCCTGATCTGACAAATTCGGGAATGCCAACATTTCTACTTTGTTGAATTCCTCATAGATTTGGTTAGCGTACTTATCACCAGAAGCTCTAAGTGCTTTGTTATCCTTAATCCATTTGTGTAACCAGTCTGTTTCCAGACCTTGCTCCTTTTTCAGTTTATCAACAACTCCTCCCAAAGCAGGTCCAATCATCTGTTTGTCTAAGGCGTGACAAGCCGTACAATTGGCCTTAAAAAGGTCAAGACCTTTCTTTGGATCTCCTTGTGCATTAATAGAAGCGCTAGTCAATAATAGCAAACCGAGTGCTATCAGACTTTTTTTGTAATGCTTTCTCCAACTAATCATTTAATTAATCTTGGGTTAGTAAAAAATATTGAGTATACATTCAATTGCGCAAAAATAAGACTTTAACATAAATTTATGAGAACCTTTATTCTGCTTTTTCTCATTTGCAAACAATTTGTAATGTTTCTAAATAAGAAAGTTTGGCATTTTTTTTATTTATCCTAAATTTGCGAAAAATAAAATAAATGAAAATCCTTTCAAAAGTTTTGTGCTTATTAGTTTTTATAACAGCTTACAACATTGATGCTCAATACATTGTTAAAAAAGACACCATTTCTGGAACTCCAGTTACGATAACTATGGATACGAGAATTGATAACCTTATAACTAAACAAGAAGAAACTTGTGCCCGTCCAAAAGAAAATATTTCTGACAACAACAAGCCAACAAAAATTGTTGTACCAAGCAGAGAACTAACAAATACTGAAATTTGTCGCCAAAATCCTAAAATCATGGGATACAAGATACAAGTTGCCGTTGTTAAAAGCAATGACGAAGCTCGAAAAATTGGCGCAGATTTTAGAAAAAACTTCCCTTCTCTTAAAGTAGAAATCGACGCTTCATTGAGACCGAATTACAAAATTTTAGCCGGAAGTTATTTTAACAAACAAAGTGCATCATCTGACCTCAGCCGCGTAAAATCCGTCTATAGTACGGCCACACCAGTGCAGTACAGAATTTTCTGTGTCGAGGCAAAATAGAAAAAACATCACTTTCAAGAACCATAAAATCCCGAAGCTTTTCGGGATTATTTTATTTGTAGAAAAGGTTTAAAAATTCTATAAATTCTCCTAAACGCCAAACATTATTAATGCCAATATACATCGTAAGAACAATCAAAACACTGGTTAACGCGGAAATTATTTTCGCTTGTTTTCGATAGGCATAAAAAAGCCAGCCGATCATCAATGGGAAAACAAAAACAAAATGTCCTCCATAAATGTAAGACGTATGCAAGCCAAATTTGAGAACACAATGTATTATAACATCGATCATTAAAGACCAAAACAGAATCTGAACAAGTCTGTTTCTAAAATTTTTAATAAAACTCCAAAGAATTAAAACAACAATAATTCCGACAATGATGTAGGAAAAAACACTCGAATACACATCCATGAAAATAGCTTTGTAGTCGAAGCCTTTTTTGTTGTGGTAATCACGTAAAATAAAAGATGGAAACATTATATTTCCTCCAAAAAACCAAGAATAAATCATATCCCAAAGCGGCGTAACTTTCGGGTTAGAAAACTTCTCGTATTGCTCTCCGGTTTTATCAAAAAAATTTTGAAATTTAAAATCAATTCGGTTTAAAAATAATAACGTAAAAACAGCGACGGAAACGAAAACTTTAGAAATTTCTATACTTATTTTTTTCAGATTCCAATACAGTTTTGGTTGGAAAAGCATTGGTAAATAGACTTTAATAATATTTGTAATCGTCAAACCGCCCACACCAACACCAAATAATGTAATCGCTGTAAAAGACAAATCTTTGTCCGCCTGATATTGTCGCGCCACATAATAATTAAACAAACACAGCAAAAACAAGGTGTAGGTATAATTTTCTGGCGTGAAAGACAGCAAAATATTAGTTGTAAACAACGAAAAGAAAAGTGTTATCAGCAGAGCTAAAAACAAAGGAAGCTTGATAATTTCTTTTAAATATTTAAAAATCTGAACGATGCTAAGGCTAATGATAAAACTAGAGCATAACGCCAACACCACTCTAAAATCGGCATTCAGTCTTCCGTTGGAAATCCAAAGTGCAAAATCCCGAATCATATCGAAGAAATAATTGGAAAGCGGATGCCTCTCAAACCCGCCGCCAGTCATAACAATCGCGCGATTATCGAAACTAAAATACGCATCCCAAGGAATTCGATCGTCAAAAACAATTCGGAAATTCTTAGCAATAAAATATGCAAAACTAGAATAACTGATAAACACGATAGAAAAAACAATCCACTCCCATTTTTGGGAAGGGAAAACTAACTTCAAAGTGTTAAAAAAAGTCGTTTTAAATTTCAACTGAAAATTTTTTGCAAAAATAAGAATTCAGAGTAGAAATTGCTTTAGAATTTTAAAAATTACGAACTACACGATAATTGCGAGCAGCCATAGACCATATTATATTTTTGCGGGCGTTTTGCCAAAAGCGCATCATCATGATTTCCATAAGGCGTTTGCAAAGCTTTCCACAACGCATTGAATTTAGTATTATCGCCGTTTTCTAAATCCTGAATCGCTTCATACAACAAATAATTTCGAAGAATAAATTTAGGATTGTTCTGGGACATCAATTGTTGAATTTCTGGACGCGATATAAGATTTTGATTTAGTCGTTTTTGATAATTTTTAATAAAATCAGAAATTCGGGCGACATCTTCGACACTTGGTTGGTGATAAAAACAATTATTAAAATCTTTTGCATCAAGATTTTCTTTTAAAACCAAATCCGTTAAAGTGTTAAAAAATAAAGTATGATCCAATTTTAAATCCTGCATCATTTGTTGCCAAGTTGTAAAAAACGGCTCATCGATTTTTAATAAAGTATCAAAACCAAATTTTTTACACAACATCTCATCATGCAACTTCCAAAAATCAGAAGCGTAATGTTCTAAAATCTCTTGTAAAGCGGTTTCATTTTTAATTACTGGAAACAGCGCATTTGCGAGTTGCAAAAGATTCCAATGTGCGATTTGTCCTTGTTTTCCATAAGCGTATCGACGTCCTGGCAAATCTGTGGTATTGGGAGTGAATTCCAAATCATATTCGTCCAACATCGAGTATGGCCCGTAATCTATCGTTAAACCGAGAATCGACATATTATCGGTATTCATCACCCCATGCACAAATCCAACACGATACCATTCGATAATCATTCTGGCGGTGCGATCCGCGACAGCTTGGAAGAAATCCAAATTTTTTGTTTCTGAGTTGACATCCACTTCTTCAAAATAATTTTCGATGGCAAAATCAATTAATTTTTGAAGCGTATCAACCTCTTTTCGTGCAGCCAACAATTCAAAATGCCCAAACCTCAAAAAAGATTCCGCCACGCGAAGAACAGTAGCGCCTTGTTCTTGTTTTGGGTTTCCATCATAAGCAATATCTCGGGTTACCCATTCGCCAGTTTTCACAAGACTCAAAGCTCTCGTTGTTGGCACACCAAGATAATACATCGCTTCACTCATCAAAAACTCACGGACTGAAGATCTGAGAACTGCACGTCCATCAGCAAAACGGGAATAAGGCGTCGCGCCGACACCTTTCCATTGCAATTCGGAAGTTTGGTTTTTTTCATTTTTAATTTCGCCTGCATAAATGGCGCGTCCATCACCTAATTGTCCAGCCCAATTTCCAAATTGATGTCCCGCGTAAGCTGTTGCATAAGTTTCGATATTTTTTGGTAAATCTTGGGCTGCAAGAAATTTTAAATCATAATCTAAACTCCCAAGTCCAATTTCTTGACTTAACTTTTCATTAAAAGCAATTAATTCTAAATTTTCAAAATGTGCTGCAGAAACTGTTGTAAACAAAAATCCTGGTGTTTGTCTTTGATGTAAATCCCCTGAGAAATCTCCTGGAAACCTATCAACAAAGTTATGTGTAATGTTATGAATATTCATTGTTAAAAAAAGCCCACAAAAAGTGGGCTGTAATTATTTGTTAAAATCTATTTCGTCTCCAGAATTTAGTTTCTCGTTGAGACTCTCTTCTTTCTTGGGACTATTGTTGTTATTGCTTGGCGGTGGCGTTGGGTTTTTAATTTCATCCATCGTTCGGAGTCCGCCTTCGTCACCGTAGCCGCCGCGCAAACCACTCAGATCCGAGCAGCTTCCTGTCCAATCTGTTGGTTTTATAAATTTATCTTCTGGTGAAATCCCTAACGATTTATCAGCATAAACTTTCTTCATAAAAATCGCCCAAATAGGAAGCGCCATTTTGGCACCTTGGCCTTCGCCAGTACTTCTAAAGTGGGTGGCACGGTCTTCCCAACCAACCCATACTCCAGTTGCTAATTTAGGTGTAATACCCATAAACCAACCATCGGAGTTTTTCTGCGTTGTACCTGTTTTACCTGCAATTTCGGCAGCCACGACACCACGACGTTTCAGTTCTCCAGAAGCAGTACCAAATTCGGTTACACCTTTCATTAGGTCAATCATGGTGTAAGCATACATTTCGTTCATCACTTCTTTCACAAGAGGTTTCACTTCTTTAATAACGCGACCATTAGCATCTTCAATACGCCAAATCATCTCTGGTTTGGTATAATTACCGAAGTTAGCAAAAGTACTATAAGCGCCTAACATTTCGTAAATCGTAATATCTGATGTTCCTAATGCCATTGGCAAATGTGTATCAATAGGATCGGTTACACCCAAATCGCGAGCTGTCTGAATAACATTCTTGGTACCAACCATTTCGGCCAAACGAATAGCAACTGGGTTTTTGGAATGTGCAATGGCATCTCTCAAAGTTAACATTGCACCATTACCTGGTACAGACCAATTTCCTTTAGTATAAGTCGCATTAGAAACTTGCGAACAAGGCGTCATCCCCAAATGCATAATTGCTGTTGCATATACAAAAGGTTTAAAAGTTGATCCAACTTGACGTTTTCCTTGTTTTACGTGGTCGTATTGGAAATGCTGCCAATTGATACCACCAACCCAAGCTTTGATATCACCTGTTAATGGATCCATAGACATTAGCCCTGCTTGTGCAATTTGCTTATGATAACGGATAGAATCCCAAGGCGACATTTCTATTTCTTCTTCGCCAGCCCACGTGAAACGTGTCATCTTCGTTGGTGTTTTGAAATCCAGCATAATAGAATCTTCTGGCATACCTTCGGCTTTCATTTGCTTATAACGTCCTGTACGTCTTACTGCAGACATCATAAGGTCATTAATTTGCGTCTTGCTCAAGTTGTAATAGGGCCTATTCGCATTGTATTTCATTTCGTTATCGAAATTTTTCTGCAAACTTGTCAAATGTTCCTTAATGGCTTCTTCTGCATACACTTGCATTTTAGAATCTAAGGTTACATAGATTTTCAAACCATTTTTATAAAGATTTAGCTCTTTACCGGTTTGTTTTTCGTATTCGTCTAAATATTGCTGAATTTCTTTTCTTAAATAAAATTTATAATAAGCAGAATAACCTTCTTCCACCCTTTCAATTGGATGAAAGTCCACAACTATTGGTTCCTGAATTGCTTGCTCATAAGTTTGCTGATCCAGATAACCTGTATCCAGCATTTGTTTTAGAACAACGTTTCGTCTTTCTTTTGCTTTTTCAGGCTTGCGATAAGGATTATTTTTACGCGGGTTTTCTAGCATTGCTACAAAAGTCGCTGCTTCTGGAAGTGTTAAATCCTTTGTTGATTTATTAAAATAGACTTTAGAAGCCATCTCTACACCTTTTGCATTGAACAAGAAATCGAACTTATTAAAATACAAAGTCACGATTTCTTCTTTGGTATAGCGTTTTTCCAAACTAACAGCCACGCACCATTCTTTAAGTTTCTGGAAAGCACGCTGAAATTTGTTTTGAGAAGCCTGACCTGTGAACAAAAGCTTTGCTAACTGCTGAGAAATCGTAGAACCTCCACCTCTATCTCCACCGAAATATATGGCTCTTGCAACCGACTTAAGATCTATCCCAGAATGTTCTTTAAAACGTTCATCTTCTTTAGCTTGCAATGCATAAACTAAATAAGGCGGCAATTGTTTATAAGTAACTGGAATTGTCTTTTCTTTCTCAAACTTCCCAAGCAACTGATTGTCAGAAGAATAAATTTCTGAAGCAACGTAGATATCTGGATTATCCAACTCTTTTACTTCGGGCATATCGCCCAAAAAACCTTGAGAAACTGCAAAAAACAAAGCAGAAATCCCTAAAACGACTGCAATAAGACCTATCCAAATAAATTTAATCCATTTTCTAGTTCCTGAAGAGTTTTTTTTCTTTTTTGGTGGCAATGGAAATCCAGTGGTAGGTTTTGATTTTTTATTGTTTTCCATATTATATTTATGGCTTTACATTTACAATTTTAACTCCGACGTCTTCAATTCCTGCGAGTTGGTCATTTCGCATAGCTTGTATTACGCCAATGCTGTATTTGCCATCTTTTGGAAATTTGAAATCTGTTTTGTATTGGAACATGATTTCTTTAGTATCACCAAAACCACTTCCTAACCATTGTCCATTAGGTTTTGCCAAAACATAGTTAAGAGTATCTTTTGATAAGACTTTGTTGGTGTCATCAAAAATCGTCCCAATTAATCTCAAATTACTATAAGGATAGCTGTCGTTATTTCTAATAACAAAGATAATATTTTTCGGAGTTTGATGATTTTGAACATCAAAACTTAATTCGTACATTTTGTTTTTAGCCCAAGTAGCCTTATCTAAAGACTGCATTGCAATAACCTCATCCGGATTACTACAACTAAAGACAATAAGCACCAAAGTCATTATTCCTAAAAACTTACGCATTGTTGGAATTATTGGAATTAGGATTTGTTGGTTTTTTATTAAATTTCTTCTTATTGTTAAATGGCTTTCTCGGCTTTTTTTGTTCATTAGAGTTACCATCAACATTTTCTTGAGATTTAACTTCTTTTTTTACCTCTCCTTTAGGATTGTTTTGAGATGTTTTTTGATTATTAGCTCTTGCATTCTGCGGATTAGGATGATTAGCATTTCTATTATCCTTTTTATTATCGCGCTCATTACGAGGTCGGTTGTTATTCTTTCTATTATTTGGTCTAGATTTTTTTTCAAATCGATCCAAACTACTTTCCTGAATCAAATCCACCTTAACACTTGGTGAGGTTTGTGCTTTAAAATCTTCAAGCGCTGGCGCAGGTTTTCCTTCGTTATTGATGGCAATCATCTTCTTGACATCGTCAATATCAATATCATACCACGCCATCGAATTTTCCACGTAAGCAAACCACATTTTGCGTTTGAAAACATCTATTTTAATGCAAAAAGCTTTTCCTTTTTCAGTATTTAAAACCGTATTGGTTGCTGGAAAATCCTTCAAAGTATCCACATAACTGTCGAGCTCGTAATTAAGACAACATTTCAGTTTGCCACATTGTCCTGCTAATTTTTGAGGATTGATGCTCAACTGCTGATACCGCGCCGCATTGGTATTAACCGAGCGAAAATCTGTCAACCAAGTAGAACAACACAACTCTCGACCACATGATCCGATACCTCCAACTTTGGCAGATTCTTGACGGAAACCTATTTGTTTCATATCAATTTTGGTACGGAACGCGCCAGCAAAATCTTTAATCAATTGTCGAAAATCGACGCGACTATCTGCTGTGTAATAAAATGTGATTTTGGATCCGTCGCCTTGGTACTCAACATCTGTAATCTTCATTTCCAGATTAAGCGCATAAGCCAATTTTCGGGCTTGGACTTTTATATCGTTTTCTTTTTTACGAAGTTCTTGCCAAACTTCTACATCTTTTTGGGAAGCATGTCTATAGACTTTAAGAAGAACATCTGTAGGGACTTTTTTCTTTTTCATCTGGATTTTCACCAGTTCGCCTGTTAAACTAACTACACCAATATCGTGACCGGGATTCGCTTCTAGTGTAACAATGTTGCCTACCGAAAGGGGCAAGTTATTTGTGTTTTTGAAAAAATATTTTCGGTCGTTTTTAAAACGCACTTCAACAAATTCGTTGGAAGTATTGCCAGGATTTTTAACATCTGACAACCAATCGAAAACACTTAATTTATAGCTATTTCCACAAGTATCTACACTGCTACATCCATTCGAGGATTTTGTTCCACATGAATGTCCTGAATCTCCGGATGTTTTACATCCACAACTCATATTAAAAAATATATTATTCTCGCAAAGTTAACATATTTTTGATTAAAGTCATCTTGAAGACTCTTTAAATGTGAAATATCTTTAATTTTTAAGATTTTACTAAAAAACAAACACTTTTAATAAAGATAAAGCAAAATATCCATGAAAACACAAATGCAATTCATAGGTAATTATTATGGTTCGCATTGCAATGTTTAATATTAAACATTTTTAAAATACAACTTTTAAAAGCTTAAAAAACAGCTATAAAATCAGATTTAAATACATTTATAAAAATTAAACAGATTAAAATATTAAATGATTGTTTAACAAAATTTACAAAATTTTAACATTGATAATAAAATTAATTTTATATTTGAGCATAATATAACATTACTTCTATGAAAAAATTACTTATAACAACGGCTTTAGCAGCAGGTGTTTTATCATACGCAGGTGGATTCCGTGTTTCTTTACAAGGAGTTAAACAACTTGCGATGGCACACACAAGTGCACATGCTGAAGACGCAAGTGTAACATTCTTCAATCCTGCGGGGATGTCTTTCATCCCGGCTAAACTAAGTATTGTTGCAGGTGGTTTCGGAGCATCCAATAAAGTGACATTCCAAAACTTGTCAACCTTAGAATCTACACAAACTGACAATCCACTAGGAACGCCTCTGTACGCAGCGATCGCCTATAAAGTAACCAATGACTTTTCTGTTGGTTTCAATTTCTCAACGCCTTTTGGTAGTACAATCCAATGGCCTGAAACCTGGGAAGGCGCGGAGCTTGTGCAAAAGATGGAACTTAAGAGTTTCTATTTCCAACCTATGGTTTCTGTAAAACTTGCACCTTGGGCTTCATTCGGCGCCAGCTACATCTACGCTAAAGGAAAAGTTGATTGGGACAAAGCGGTTACACAATTTGGCGGAACGCTTAACATCAATGATGAAAAAGCTTCTGGACATGGATTTGGATTTGGTTTTTATTTCCAACCCAATGAAAAATTAGATGTAAGTGTTGCTTATCGCGCACCTATTGACATGAAAGCTAAAAATGGAACGGCTACTTTTAACATTCCTAAATCTCTATATCCAAATCTAGGAGTTGACGCAAATGGTCAGGATAAATTCAAAGCAACATTACCATTGGTTGACGAATACACCGTTGGTGCAACTTTCAAAATTACGCCGAAATGGTTGGTATCTGCAGATTTCAACTACACCGGATGGTCTAGATACGAGCGTTTAACATTAGACTTCGAAAATGCGCCTGTCGGCAACCAACCAACAGACCCAACAATTTTGGTTACACCAAAGAACTTTAAAAACACTAAAACTTTCAGACTTGGTACGCAATATATGATTAACGATATGATTGCTGGTCGCCTAGGTGCATATTATGATGAGTCGCCTTATTCTAATGACTATTTTATCCCAGAAACACCATCATTTAACTCGTATGTTATTACTGCTGGTCTTGGATTCAAATTCAATAAATTGGGCGTAGACATCGCAGGTGCTTACGCAATGCCACAAAGTCGTCAGGTTAATAACACGTATTATAACTTTATTGGACAAGCTAAAGCTAAGGCTTATTACTTTGGACTTGGACTATCTTATAACGCGTTCTAAAATTTTAAACTATTATGAAAAAGATATTATTTTCAATATTTAGCATTTCAGCTTTATTTGTAACACAAAGTTGTAATACAGATTTCGACAACGATGTAACAGATATAAAAGTAACCAACGGAGAAGTAGATTTTACCAGATATGTTGCTTTAGGAAACTCGTTAACATCTGGCTACAGAGACAACGCACTCTATATAGATGGTCAAAACGAATCTTATCCATCGATGCTTGCCCAACAAATGAAATTAGCTGGTGGCGGCGAATTCTTACAACCATTAATGGCTGATAATAATGGTGGTCTTTTATTGGGACCTAACAAAATAGCGGATACAAAACAATACATTAGCGCAATGGTTAATGGTGTGCCTGATATTAAAAACGCTAACGACAACAAACCAACAACTAATGTTCTTAACAAATTAACAGGCAAATTCAATAACATGGGGGTTCCTGGTGCAAAAGTAGCACACCTATTAGCTCCTGGTTACGGAAACCCTTCTGGTATTGGAACAACCGCCAACCCCTATTTTGTAAGATTTGCATCTACTCCAGAAGCATCTGTTATCGGCGACTTCTTATCCCAAAAACCGACATTCTTTTCTTTGTGGATCGGAAACAACGACGCTTTATTATATGCATTGGCTGGAGCTGACAGCAACTTAGAAACACTAACACCGACTGACCAGTTCAAAACATATTACAACTTATTGGTTAGCCAAATTGCAACAACAAAAGCAAAAGGCGTTATTGCAAACATCCCAGATGTCACAACTATCCCTAACCTTACAACTGTACCTTACAATCCTTTAACTGCAGCAGTTTTAGGACAAGGCAATGCGACTATAGGGAATGCAACTATCGATCAATTGAATGCAAATCTTTACGGACCATTAACCCAAATTCTAAAAGCGGTTGGTGCTGGAGACAGAATTCAATTATTAAGCAAAACAGCAGCTAATCCACTTTTAATAAAAGACGAAAGCCTTACAGACCTAAAACAAGCTATTACTTTTGCTGCAGCTAATTCTGGCAATCCAACTTTAGCCGCACTAGCAAATTACCTAGGTGCAACCTATGGACAAGCGAGACAAGCCAAAAAGGGCGACCTTGTCCCATTAACAGCAAAAGCAGCAATTGGGACAATAGAAACTTTGCCTCCTGGTGTTCCTGCTGAATTAGGCGCAAGAGGTATTGCCTATCCATTTGCTGATAGGTATGTTTTGACAAGTGCAGAAGTTACAGAGGTAAACGCAGCGATTGCCAGTTATAACGAAACGATAAAAGCTGCTGCTGCTGCAAACGGCTATGCATTTGTAGATGCCAATGCAAAAATGAAAGAACTAACGCAAAAATCTGGCATCCAATGGAATGGTGTAAAATATACCGCAACTTATGTGACGGGAGGCGCATTCTCATTGGACGGTGTCCACCTAACAGGTAGAGGTTACGCCATCGTAGCCAACGAATTCATGAAAGCCATAAACACCAAATACAAATCAACATTACCAATGGTAGATGTCAACAAGTATTCTGGCGTAACATTTCCTTAATTAAAGAAACACCAATTATTCTTTATAAAAATAAACCACTTGAATTTCGAGTGGTTTATTTTTTATTAAATTTGCACAAAATAAAAAGTAAAATGCTAGATCAACAACCCAGCTATCTATTTTCAACTAGAACAAGTAGAGTTTTAGCTGAAAAAATTGCTGAAAACTACGGCCAAGAATTAGGGAAAATCATTATCCAAGATTTTAGTGATGGCGAATTCGAACCTATTTTAGAACAATCTGTCAGAGGTGGACGTGTATTTTTAATCGGGTCAACTTTCCCTCCTGCAGATAATCTTTTAGAATTACTTTTAATGATTGACGCAGCGAAAAGAGCTTCTGCCAAAAACATTACTGTTGTACTTCCTTATTATGGGCTTGCAAGACAAGATAGAAAAGACAAGCCAAGAGCACCAATTGGAGCAAAACTAGTGGCCAATCTTCTTACCGCCGCAGGCGCTACAAGAATTATGACAATGGATCTACATGCGGATCAGATACAAGGTTTCTTCGAAATTCCAGTAGATCATCTTTATGCTTCAACTATTTTTGTTGATTACATCCAACAACTTAATCTTGAAGATTTAACAATTGCCTCACCAGACATGGGAGGCGCCAAAAGAGCAAAAAATTATGCAAGCCACTTGGGTGCAGAAGTTGTAATCTGCTATAAAGAACGAAAAAAAGCCAATGTTGTTGAGGAGATGCTTTTGATTGGTGATGTTACCAACAAAAATGTTATTCTTATCGATGATATGATAGACACAGCAGGAACATTGTGTAAAGCAGCTGACATCCTTATGGAAAAAGGTGCAAAATCTGTAAGAGCCATTGCAACACACCCTGTGTTATCAGGAAAAGCTTATGACAATATTCAAAATTCAAAAATTTCTGAAGTTATTGTAACTGACTCTATTCCTATCAAACAAGGATTGTCTCCAAAAATAAAAGTATTGACTTGTGCGCCTCTTTTTGCTGACGTTATGAAGAGCGTACACGAGCATCATTCTATAAGCGATAAGTTTATCATATAAATTAAATTTTACAGAACAAAATTTTTCTGTATATTTGCACACTTAAAATTTAAACATTTTTAAAATGAAATCTATTACAATTCAAGGTACAAAAAGAGAAAACGTGGGCAAAAAGTCTACTAAAGCTTTGCGTGATGCTGAATTAGTCCCTTGTGTTGTTTATGGAGGTGCTGAGACTTTGAACTTCTCTACTGAAGAGAAATCATTCAAAAACTTAGTATATACTCCTGAAGCACACACGGTATCTATTGAGGTTGATGGTCAAACAATTGCTGCTGTACTTCAGGACATCCAGTTCCACCCAATTACTGACAAAATTTTACACGTTGACTTCTATCAATTATCTGATGACAAGCCAGTTATCATGGAAGTTCCTGTAAGAATCACAGGTCGTTCTAAAGGTGTTGTTGCTGGTGGTGTATTAAGACAAACTTACCGTAAGTTAAAAGTTAAAGCTATCCCAGCTAACTTACCAGACGAAATCGTTGTTGACGTTACACCTCTTAGAATCGGCAACAAACTTTATGTTGGCGCATTGAAAAACGATAATTACACTTTCATGCACCCAGACAACGCAGTTATCGTAGCTGTTAAGATGTCTAGAAATGCAATGAAAGCTGGCGCATCTGCAGTGCAAGATGATGATGACGATGAAGAAACTTCTGAAGCAGCAGAATAATATTTGCATAACAATATTTATAAAACCTAGAGCATTAGCTTTAGGTTTTTTTGTTTTTAAAACTTAAAAATTGGCAAAACAACTTAGCACAATCTATTCAAAATTATTATATTTGTTGACATGGCAACCAAGGCATTGTTCAACACTGTAGTCAATTGGTTTATTCGACAACGAATAGACCAAATCACCAATTTCATAGACCATCCTATCGAAACCCAAGAAGGTGTTTTGTTTTCACAACTTTTTCATGCGGAAAACACAGTCTATGGAAAATGCCACGGCTTCAAAGATATCTCCAGCTATAGAGATTTCCAAAATAATGTCCCGATTGTTACCTATGAAGATTATGAGCCTTATATAGAAAAATCCCGTCAAGGGATGAAAGACATTATCTGGCCAGGGCAAATTCGACATTTTGCAAAATCTTCGGGAACAACCAATGCGAAAAGCAAATTCATTCCCATTTCTGATGAAAGCTTAGAAGAATGCCACTACAAAGCGGGAAAGGATTTAATTTCTATTTACGTTAATAATCATCCAGATAGCGGCTTATTTCAGCATAAAAACCTAAGACTCGGCGGCAGTGCAGAGATGTATGAAAATTTTAACACCAAATTCGGTGACCTTTCTGCAATATTAATTGAGAACCTTCCTTTTTGGGTAGAAATCATCAATACGCCTAGTAAAAAAGTGTCTTTGATGTCCGAGTGGGAAAGCAAACTAAAAGCAATTGTCGAAGAGGTTACAAAACAAGATGTTGGCAGTTTAACTGGTGTCCCAAGTTGGATGATGGTATTGCTACGCCGCGTTCTTCAAGAATCCAATAAAGAATTAATTACTGACCTTTGGCCTAACTTGGAAGTATTTTTCCATGGCGGAATTAGTTTTAAACCTTACCGCGATCAATACAACCAAATCACAGGAAACAAAATTCGTTACTACGAAATCTACAATGCGTCCGAAGGCTTTTTCGGCATCCAAGATCGTTCTGACAGCGACGAGATGTTGCTGATGTTGGACTATGGAATTTTCTATGAATTTATCCCGATGGACACTTTTGGAACAAGCCACCAAAAGGCTATTCCGCTTTCCGAAGTAGAACTCGGAAAAAGTTACGCCATGGTGATTACGACCAATGGTGGACTTTGGCGTTACATGATTGGCGACACCGTTAAATTCACTTCCCTAAGTCCATTCAGAATTAAAATTTCTGGAAGAACCAAACATTACATCAATGCTTTTGGAGAAGAATTAATGATTGATAATGTGGAGTTTGCAATTGCCAAAGCCTGTCGCGAAACCAATGCTTTTGTATCAGATTTTACAGGTGCCCCAGTTTTCATGACAGATAAAGAAACTGGCGCTCACGAATGGATTTTTGAATTCACATCAAAACCCGAATGCCTGGACAGCTTTGTCAATATTTTTGATGAAACGCTAAAAACACTAAACTCCGACTACGAAGCAAAACGCTACAACAACATCACGCTAAAACGACCTGTTGTTCATGTGGCTAAACCTAAATTGTTCTATCAATGGATGGCAAATCGTGGTAAATTGGGTGGCCAAAATAAAGTGCCACGACTTAGTAATGACCGAGAATATATTGATCCTTTGTTATTATTAAACCAAGAGATGTCATTATAAAAATTGGGCAATGCTATAAATGATTAACCCGACTAATCCACCAACAATTGTCCCGTTAATCCTGATAAACTGAAGATCTTTCCCCACTTCCAATTCTAGTTTTCGACTAAGCTCTTTACCTTCCCAATTTCCGACTGTGCTGGAGATAAGATTACCGGCTTCTTTGGTATTTTTCAAAATATATTTGTAAGCTGTCACACGTATCCAATGGTCAATTTTCTTCTGAAGGCCTTCATCATTTTGAAGATTGGTCGAAAGTTCGTTTAGGTTTTTAAGTATATATTTTTTAAGTCCCGAATTTTCTTCCATCAATTCGGTTTTCAAGGTTTCTTTTATAGAGAACCAAATATCGGCCGCATACTCATTCAGTTTATCAGCATTCAAAAACTCATTTTTTATTGTCTTAAATTCGTTTTCCCACTTAACTTCTGTTTTAATTTCGTCTGCAAAAACCAAGAGTTTCGAAGTAATTTCTTTACGCAAAGGATGATTAGCGTCTTGTTCTATTTCTTCAAAATAATGGCTCAAACCCGATACAATTTTTTCGGAAATTCGTCTATCAACAGATTTAGGAACAAAAAAATAACTTTCTTTTTCGACACGTTCTTCGACCATTTGCTGATTTTCAAGAATATAATTTTTTATTTGACCACTCAGATTTGTCATTAATTGCTGATGATCATTTTTTTCTATTAAATACTCGAGTCCATTTCCAAGAAACTTATTGACTTTAATATTCCCAGTCATTTCTTGAAGTTTTCGTGACACAAAATCAACAACTTCTTTGTCATCCAATTTCAACAAAATATCCAAAGCCATATTGGAAGCTTCGTTCACAAATAGGTTTTGATTTTTCTCTTTCCCAATCCATTCACCAACAAATCCCGATATTTTTAATTTCAAAATATAAGGCCGAATATTTTCTGGCGCTAGAAAATTATCAACTACAAAATTGCCAAGATTGTCCCCAATTTTTTCTTTACTTCTTTCAATAAGATTGGTATGTGGAATTTTAATACCCATCGGATGATGAAACAAAGCTGTAACCGCAAACCAATCTGCCAAAGCCCCAACCATAGCTGCTTCCGAGAACGCCCGAATGTAACCTACCCAATGTGTGGGATTCGTTTTTTGAACATAAGTCATGATTACAAATGTTATCGCCATCAAAATAAATAATCCTGTGGCAAGCATTTTATAGTTACGAAGTTGTATTTTTTTCTCAGAATCTGTCATAGTTTTGATGCATCAAATAGCTTTCCAAACAAATGTAAACCAATTTTCTATTACTATTTTTAAATATGATTTAAAACCAATTTTAAGTTCATTAATAATATTTGCCGTAACTTTGAAACATTCTAAATAAACAAAATGCTAGACATTCAAAATATACGTACACAGTTCCCAATTTTGGCTCAAGAAATCAACGGAAAACCCCTTGTCTATCTGGACAACGCCGCTTCATCACAAAAGCCGATTTCTGTTATAGAAACTTGGGAAAACTATTATAAAACAATTAATGCGAACGTACATCGCGGCATCCATACTTTAAGCCAATTGGCAACAGAAGAAATGGAATTGGCGCGAAAAAAGGTACAGAAATTCATTAATGCCAAACACGATTACGAAATCATTTTTACCAAAGGCACCACCGAAGGCATCAATCTTATAGCCTACGCCATTACGAATTTGATTAAAAAAGACGATGAAATCATCATTTCGTATCTTGAGCACCATTCGAATATCGTTCCGTGGCAAATGCTTTGTGAAAGAACTGGCGCGAAGCTTCGTGTGATTCCTATGGACGACCAAGGTATTTTGCAAATTGATGTTTTGAACACTTGGCTTAACGAAAAAACAAAAATTGTTTCGGTTAACCAAATATCTAACGCGTTGGGCGTTATAAATCCTATTGATGAGATTATTGCTAAAACGCGTCAATTATCCAATGCTTTTGTGATGATAGACGCTGCACAATCTTCACCACATTTAAAACTAGATGTTCAAAAAATGGATTGTGACTTCTTAGTATTTTCAGGTCACAAAATGTATGCGCCGATGGGGACGGGCATTCTTTACGGAAAACAGGAATCTCTTAAGCAATTACACCCCTTCCACGGCGGTGGCGAGATGATTGCGACTTGCAGTTTTGAAAAAACAACTTACGCCGACTTGCCATTTAAATTCGAAGCAGGAACACCAAATGTCGGCGGCAATATTGCTTTGGGAGCCGCTATAGATTTCATGGAAAATATTAGATTGGACAACATCCAGCAACACGAACATGCTTTGATGGAATATGCGACAAGACATCTTTCAGAGATTGAAGGATTAAGAATTTATGCTGAAAAAGCCAATCGTGCAGGTGCCATTTCATTTAATTTGGAAGGCGTTGGCATTGCATCTGATGTTGGAATGATCCTTGACAAAATGGGAGTTGCCGTGAGAACGGGTCATCATTGCACACAACCTATTATGGCTTATTTTGATATCGCAGGAACTGTACGCGCGAGTTTTGCCATTTACAATACTTTTGAAGATATAGACAAATTGGTGGAAGCTGTGCAAAAAGCACAAAGAATGCTTTCTTAAAATTAAAAAATACTACAATTCAAGTCCTCTGATTTTTCAGGGGATTTTTCTTTTTCATGACAAAATTTCGTATGGCATAAGAATTGAGAATTCTAAAGCCACAACTTATAAAACGCTTGTTTTCTGCAATTTAATTCTAGAAAACATTTTTAAACTTAAATCAAATGACAATTTGTCATTCCTATACATTATGACAGAATTCGAAGATATAAATATTGACGCCATTTTAGAAGATGGATTTGGAATCGTTGCCGAAGAAATCAATCTTTCTGAGCCAGAAGAAAAGGATTTTGAACAACCAAGTTACCCCATCTTGCCCGTTCGCAATATGGTGATGTTTCCAAAAGTTGTAACGCCCATAACTGCAGGACGCGAAAAGTCTAAAAAACTTCTGGAAGATGCACAAAAAAATAACCAGTTAATCGGGATTATTGCACAAAAAAACCCTAACGAAGATAATCCAAAAGAAAAGGATCTATACAGCATCGGAACTTTGTCTAAGATTATTAAAATCATCAAACTACCAGAAGGTAATATTACAGCCATTACACGAGGCGTTGCAAGATTCAAGGTTAAAAACTTCCTTGATCATAACGCGTATCTTTCCGCTGAAATTACGATGCTAAAAGACACCAAAACGCGCAATAAAGAAGAATTTTCAGCTTTGATGGAGAACATCAAAGATCTTGCAGGAAAAATTATTGAGCTAGATCCCAATATTCCAAATGCTGCCGGATTTGCACTTAGCAATATTCCAGAAAACGAAGATTTATTAAACTTCATCGCTGCCAATGGCAACTTCTCATATAATCGCAAACAAAATCTTCTTGAGGAAAAAAGTTTGGGCAAACGCGCTGAGCTTCTGTATGAAATGATGCATGAGGATTTCCGTTTATTGGAGTTAAAAAATCAAATTCATCAAAAAACATCACGTGATCTTGACAAGCAACAACGTGAATATTTTTTAAATCAACAAATCCGTACCATTCAGGAGGAATTAGGAGGTGGTCCAGATTCTGACGTTGACGAATTTAAGAAAAAAGCAACCAAACTGAAATGGCCTGCCGAAGTAGAAACGCATTTCCAAAAAGAATTGCAGCGTCTGCAACGTCAACATCCTAATTCACCAGATTACAATGTGCAAAGAAATTATCTTGATTTCTTCACAGATTTACCTTGGCAGAATTATTCCAAAGATGTTTTTGACCTTAAAAAAGCTGAGAAAATTTTAGATAAAGAACATTTCGGATTAGAAGATATTAAAAAAAGAATTTTGGAACACATCGCTGTTCTCAAACTTAAAAGCGATATGAAATCGCCGATACTTTGTCTTTCTGGTCCTCCGGGAGTCGGCAAAACCTCTTTAGGGAAATCTATTGCTGATGCATTGGGAAGAAAATACGTTCGTGTATCTTTGGGCGGCCTTCATGACGAGTCCGAAATACGTGGCCATCGCAAAACCTACATTGGCGCCATGGCGGGACGAATTCTTCAATCTATCAAAAAATCTGGTACGTCAAACCCTGTAATTATTTTAGATGAAATCGACAAACTAGGAAAAGGTATGCATGGCGATCCGAGTTCTGCAATGCTTGAAGTTTTGGATCCAGAACAAAACAGCAATTTCTATGATAATTTCTTAGAAATGGGTTACGACTTATCCAAAGTGATGTTTATTGCTACAGCCAATAATCTTAGCGAAATCCAGCGTCCTTTGCTAGACCGTATGGAGCTTATCAGCATTGCTGGCTATACTTTAGAAGAAAAGATCGAAATCGCAAAACGTCATTTAATAAAAAAACAAATTTCGGAAACTGGTTTAGATGCAAAATCGTTTAAACTTGGAAACGCTGAAATAAAACATATCATCGATGCGCATACGTCAGAAAGTGGCGTAAGAACTTTGGAAAAACGTATCGCTTCCATCGCGCGTTGGGTAGCATTACAAATCGCTATGGAGAACGATTATGATCCCAAAATTTCTATAGAAAAAATTGACGATATACTGGGCGTTCCACGTCCAAGCACTTTATCAGAAGTCAGCAATGTTCCAGGTGTGGTAACAGGCTTGGCATGGACCAGCGTTGGTGGCGATATCTTGTTTATCGAAAGTATTTTATCGAAAGGTAAAGGCACATTAACCATGACTGGTAATCTTGGGAATGTGATGAAAGAGTCCGCCACAATTGCTCTGGAATACATCAAAGCGCATTACGAAGAACTGGGCATCAGTCTGGAAGATTTAGAAACTAAAAACATCCACGTACACGTACCTGAAGGCGCTACGCCAAAAGATGGCCCTTCTGCGGGAATCGCCATGTTGACATCGATGATTTCGAGTTACAAAAACAAAGCTGTAAAACCGCATTTGGCCATGACGGGCGAGATTACACTTCGGGGAAAAGTGCTTCCTGTTGGCGGTATCAAAGAGAAATTGCTGGCTGCTACACGTGCGGGTATCAAAGAAGTCATCCTTTGCGAAGCCAACCGAAAAGATGTTGAAGAAATCAACAAAGACTATCTCAAAAATCTAAAAGTTAACTATGTTTCCCAAATGAGTGAAGTCGTTAACATCGCATTAGATTAAATTTTTCACTATTATATTAAAGAAGGATTCTAAAATTTTTAGAGTCCTTTTTTCTAGGGCGCCATTTCCGCCTTCGTCTCCCACTCTTTTGCTAGGCATAGCCTCTCGCAAAAGGAGTTCCGCCTACGTCGGGGCGCACCCATTTTAGAGATTCTTAGCATTCAAAAGACAAATTGTCACTTTATCTTCGATGGTATTTTTTTTGAGTTTTTAAACCCAAACAAAAGATATGAGTCAACAACATTGGGAGAAGATCTATGAAAACAAAACACCAGATCAAATGAGTTGGACACAAGATGAATATACAAGTTCACTACAACTCCTCCAGTCGATTAATGCTGATAAGAATTCAAAAATAATTGATGTCGGTGGCGGCGATGGAAATTTTGTGAAAAGACTTTTAGAATTAGGATATCAAGACATTACTGTCCTTAACATTTCCAAAACGGCCATCGAAAATGCTAAAAAAAATTTGGGAAAAGATGCTTCAAAAATAAAATGGATAGTTTCAGACATCAAACAATTTCAGCCAACAGAAACTTATGACATCTGGCACGACCGAGCAACTTTTCATTTTTTAACAACAGAAAAAGATATACAGACTTATATTAATTTGCTAAAGAACAATCTCAAAGGCAATCTAATTATTGGAACTTTTTCTACCAATGGTCCATTAAAATGTAGCGGGCTAGACATCACACAATATAGCGAAAATAGTATGCAACATCTTTTGAAAAACGATTTCGAAAAAGTCGAATGTTTTACAGAAGACCATACCACACCGTTTGACTCAACTCAAAATTTTTTGTTTTGCAACTTCAAAAAAATTAACTCATAAAATAAACACAATTATGTCAACAGGAAAGATTAATGTATCTGTGGAAAACATTTTCCCACTTATTAAAAAATTTCTTTATAGCGATCACGAAATATTTCTACGAGAACTTATTTCTAACGCAACCGACGCTACAACCAAACTAAAGCATCTTATTAACATTGGTGAAGCCAAAGTAGAATATGGTAATCCAAAGATTGAAGTTAAAATTGATAAGGATGCAAAAACTATTAGCATAAAAGATCAAGGTCTTGGGATGACAGCTGAGGAAGTGGAAAAATACATCAACCAAGTAGCTTTTTCTGGTGCAGAAGAATTCTTAGAAAAATATAAAGACGCTGCGAAAGACGCTGGAATTATTGGACATTTTGGACTCGGTTTTTATTCTGCTTTTATGGTTGCTGATAAAGTAGAAATTTTCACCAAATCTTTCAAAGACGAGCCTGCCGTACATTGGACTTGTGACGGAAGCCCAGAATTTACATTAGAACAAACCGACAAAACAGACCGCGGAACAGAAATTATTCTTCATATTGCTGAAGATTCAACAGAGTTTTTGGATGATTTCAAAATCCGTGAGTTGCTTTTAAAATACAATCGTTTCAACCAAATTCCAATTAAGTTCGGTACAAAAACTGAAACTTTAGCTTTGCCTGAAGATGCTGCTGAAGATGCTAAACCAGAAACTGTTGAAGTTGACGACATCATTAACAATCCCAATCCAGCATGGACCAAAAGTCCATCTTCTTTAACGGATGAAGATTATAAAAAGTTCTACAGCGAGTTGTATCCAATGCAATTCGAAGAACCATTGTTCAATATTCATTTGAATGTAGATTATCCTTTCAATTTGACGGGCATATTGTTCTTCCCAAAACTGTCGAACAATCTTAATATCGAAAAAGATAAAATTCAGTTATACCAAAATCAAGTTTTCGTAACCGATGAAGTTAAAGGTATTGTTCCCGATTTCTTGATGTTATTGAGAGGCGTCATTGATTCTCCAGATATTCCGTTAAATGTTTCTCGTTCGTATCTTCAAGCTGATGGCGCGGTGAAGAAAATTTCTTCTTACATCACCAAAAAAGTTGGGGACAAGATGGTGGAACTTATCCGTGATAATCGTGAAGATTACGAACAAAAATGGAACGACATCAAAGTTGTTATCGAATACGGAATGGTTACAGAAGATAAGTTTTATGAAAAATCGGATAAGTTTATGCTATATCCAACAACGGATGGCAAGTATCTACTTTGGGACGAACTCATCGAAAATATCAAGGATAAACAAACCGACAAAAACGGAAAAAGGGTTATTCTTTATGCTTCCAATACAGATTTGCAAGACTCATACATTCAAACCGCAAAAGCCAAAGATTATGAAGTTTTGTTATTAGACTCTCCATTGGTTCCGCATTTAATTCAAAAAATAGAAAGCACAAAAGAGAATATTTCGTTGGCAAGAGTGGATGCGGATCATATTAATAAATTAATCGAAAAAGACGAGCCGATTATTTCAAAATTAAATGATGGCGAAAAAGAAAATCTCAAGAAATCTATTGAAGAAGCTGTTAATTCGCAAACTTACACAGTGCAATTAGAAGATTTGGATAGCGAAGATGCGCCGTTTAGCATAACGCAGCCAGAATTTATGCGCCGTATGAAAGATATGCAACAAATGGGTGGACCATCGATGTTTGGAAACTTTCCAGAGATGTACAATCTCGTGGTTAATGCCAATAGCCATCTTGCTTCTGACATTTTAAAAACAGAAAACTCTGACGCTAAAACAGCGAAAATTCAGCAAGCCTTAGACCTAGCAAAACTCTCTCAAAACCTCTTAAAAGGTAAAGACCTTACTGATTTTATCAAACGAAGTTTTGAGCAGTTAAAATAAATTTTCACTTCATATCAACAAAACACCACTTTGGATTTTCAAAGTGGTGTTTTATATTATTTTTTAAATATAATATTTTAAATAATCAATCTCTCAATCTTGCAATAACGTCAAGACCGCCTTTGGTTTTGTCGCCAATTTTACAAAGAATCTCGGTATCGAGTGGCAAGAATACATCCATTCTGGATCCGAATTTTATGAAACCAAACTCATGTCCCGCTTTGGCTTTATCTTCGATATTACAATAGAAAACGATTCTTCTAGCAACATAACCTGCAATCTGGCGGAATACCACAAGATGATTGGTTTCTGACTTAACTGCAACGGTCGTTCTTTCGTTCTCTGTGGAAGATTTTTCATGCCAAGCTACCAAATATTTTCCTGGATGATACTTTTTGTAAGTGACATCACCAGAAACTGGATAACGACAAATATGAACGTTAAGTGGCGACATAAATATCGAAACTTGAATACACTTTTCTCTAAGAACTTCGTCTTCAAAAACTTCTTTTATCATAACCACTTTCCCGTCAACTGGGGCTATCACATTTTCGACATGATCCAGAATATTTCTGTTTGGTACGCGGAAAAACCAAAATACCAAGCCCAAAATAACCAACAACGGAATGATGATGATCAACGACCAGATTTTTAAAAAGTAAATAGAAATACCTCCTATAATAAGGATTGCAAGCAAAGCTACCGTTAAAGTGCCTTTAGATTCTTTGTGAAGTTTCATAGTATTTGGAACTAAAAGTTCTTAAATAAATTTTTCTAAAATAAAATACAAATATACAACAGGCGCGCAAATAATAAAACTGTCTAATCTGTCTAGTACACCGCCGTGCCCTGGAATTATATTGCCGCTATCTTTAACCCCAAAACTTCGCTTAAGCTGGCTTTCCACCAAATCGCCTAAAGGTGCAAATACAGACACCAAAAAGCCTACAATAATCCAATTGCCTCTTAGCTCTGGAAAATATTTCTCAACGAAAAAACCAAGAATCAAAGTAAAAAATACGCCACCAGCAAAGCCTTCCCATGTTTTTTTGGGACTAATTTTGGGTGCCATTTTATGTTTTCCAAAAAACTTCCCTGTGAAATAAGCGAAACTATCGCTGCTCCATATTAAAATAAAAAGCATCATAATTTCTAAAGTGAAAGGCTTATTCTCGGGATCTAAGCTGCTAAAACTCGGTAATCCTAATGCAAAACCAAACGGTAAAGCCGTATAAATTACAGTGAAAATAAATTTTCCATTTTCTTGATAAAGTTCTTTTGGGAATTTGAACAGCGTAATGCACGCAATGAGAATTAAACTCAATGCTAAAATCTCTGATAAATTAAAATTAAAGAAAAAACCGTGGTAGAAAAAACGTTTTGAAAATTGATAATAAATAAAAACCACCAAAGGCAATACCAACCATTTGAAAATTCCATTCTCGAATTTCATAATACGTATACATTCCCAAACGCCGACTAATAAAAAGAAAGACATCAAGCCATAAAACAAATATTGTTGCTGAACTTGTGGAATAATAGGTTTTAACCAAGATTCGCCCAAAGGTGTTGTGCACAAAATAATTACTAAGCCGTAGATAGCTCCAGAAATTAAACGCTGAATGAGATTTTTATCCAAAATTTGAATTTATAAAATTAATCTTCCAGCAAAAGTAAGAAAAGTTTGGTATTGTCTTTATTAGGCGTATCCAATTTGGAACTACTTCCGCTAATTGACGTAAGATTTTTAAGATTTCCGGCACGTTTCACCTTCATCATAGCTTCCCCTAGATTATTAACAATCTGGGAAACATTCGCAATAATAATAATTTTCTCAGGCAAGCGTGACGAGTGATAATGCTGGATATTATTGTGAGATAGCATTATTCTACCATCGAAAGCGATAAGATATTCGCAAGTGATAAAAGCGGCATCGTTGGATTCTATCAGTTGTGGTGTGTATGTCGTTTTCACAACATCTAAAAACTTCTGGAGTTGTTCGTCACAACAAAAAACTGAATTAATACCTTCGATTTTAAGAATCTGATTTAAAGTTTGTAGTGCTTCGCTCTCGTCCGCACAATAATTAAAATACCCACCAGAATGCGTGAACAACTGGGCAAATTTGTAGTCCAAATCCGCATCGCGCAATTCATCAGCCAACTTCGTAATATTAGAGTTTTCGTCCTCTTCGGGCTGATTAAGTATTTTATTTACAATTCTCTTAAAAAGACTCAATTTTTATCAAAATTTTGATACAAATACAAATGTAAAAAATTAATGTAATATTTAAAATTTTACATACTAAAAAATATGAAAAATCCTGATTAAAACACAAACTGCATATTTAATCAGGATTAATTCATTCAATTATTTTAAAAACTCAGAAATTAATGTTGCACTTCTGGAGTTTCGTTGGTTGTATTAACTTCTTCTTCAACCTGTGTTGCTGGCAGTTCTTCTGCATTGCTAACAGGCTTCTCGGTTAATTCGGGATCCCAAGCTCTTTTCCCAAAAATATCTTCAAGATCTTCCCGGAAAATAACTTCTTTTTCCAATAGTTTTTGCGCTAGAGCCTCTAGCTTATCTCTATTGGTAATCAAAATGTCGATAGCTCGTTGATATTGTGTTTCTATCAAAGTAGAAATCTCTTCGTCAACTACTTTCGCAGTTTGCTCAGAATATGGTTTTCCAAAGTTATACTCTTGTTGACCAGAGCTGTCGTAATAAGAAATATTTCCTAATTTTTCGCTCAAACCATAGATTGTAACCATCGCTTGTGCACGTTTTGTAACTTTTTCAAGATCAGATAACGCACCTGTAGAAATGTTATTAAAAATAACCTGTTCTGCTGCACGGCCACCCAAAGTTGCACACATCTCATCCAACATCTGTTCGGTTGTTGTCAACTGTCTTTCTTCTGGAAGATACCAGGCTGCCCCCAAAGAACGTCCTCTCGGGACAATCGTTACTTTTAATAATGGCGAAGCGTGTTCCACCAACCAAGAAATCGTTGCATGTCCTGCTTCGTGGTAAGCCACTCTTTTTTTCTCAGATGGTTTGATGGCCATATTTTTCTTCTCAAGACCGCCGATAATTCTATCAACTGCGTCCAAGAAATCTTGCTTGGTTACCGTTTCGTGGTTATTTCTTGCTGCAATAAGCGCGGCTTCGTTACAAACATTGGCGATATCTGCACCACTAAATCCTGGCGTTTGTTTTGCTAGGAAATCTCGGTCAACACTCGGATCTAATTTGATTTTAGCCAAATGAACATCAAAAATTTGACGTCTTTCATGAAGTTCTGGAAGGTCAACATAAATCGATCTGTCAAAACGTCCCGCTCTCATCAAGGCTTTATCCAAAATATCTGCGCGGTTGGTTGCTGCCATTACGATAACATTGGTATCTGTGCCAAAACCATCCATTTCTGTCAAGAGCTGATTAAGTGTATTTTCTCTTTCATCATTACCACCAGAGAAATTATTTTTTCCTCTTGCGCGGCCAATAGCATCAATCTCATCGATGAAGATAATTGCGGGTGATTTTGCTTTAGCCTGAGCAAACAAATCTCTCACTCTAGAAGCACCAACACCTACAAACATCTCAACGAAATCCGAACCAGACAACGAAAAGAAAGGCACTTTGGCTTCACCTGCAACGGCTTTTGCCAATAGAGTTTTACCAGTTCCTGGAGGACCAACAAGCAATACACCTTTCGGGATTTTTCCGCCCAGTTTGGTATATTTTTCAGAATTTTTAAGGAAATCCACAACCTCCTGTACTTCTTCTTTGGCACCTTCTAATCCAGCAACATCTTTAAAAGTCACATTGATTTTATCTTTATCATCAAAAACTTTGGCTTTTGATTTTCCAATGCTAAAAATTTGTCCTCCTGGACCGCCACCGCCGCCCATTCTTCTGAATAAGAAAAAATAGAAAAGCGCCATAATTGCTATCCAGAATAAAGCTGTTACCAATAAATCTGAGAAAGGACTTTTGCTCGTCCCAAATTCCATTTTTGCTTTTTTATCGGACGGAGCCTCAGCATTGATTTGGTTAAATCTTTCTTGAAAATATCTAAGATCTCCATAGGTCAAAGAATAGTCTGGACCGGGTTTCATGTCCAACATTGACAATGGATTTTCATCTTTTTTTGCAGTGGTTTTCAATTCTGATTTTGCGGCTTTATTCAAAAAAACCTCAGCTTTATAAGAATCTCTAAACACCATAACTTCTCCAACTTTACCAGACTGGACAAGCTTGTAGAAGTCATTCTCATCAATATTTTTAGCATTAGAATCTCCGAAAAGACCAGGTACCAAAAATAGCACCATCACCAAAATTATAATGGGAATAAACCAATTAAAACCTTTATTGTTATTCATTTAATTTAATTTGAAAAATTTGGAAATAATATCTTAGAAGTTGGGCTGTGCATCTTCTATTCTTGTAACTTTTGCATCACCCCAAAGTGTTTCGATATCGTAGTATTCTCTAACTTCTTTTTGGAAAACGTGGACAACCACAGAAACATAATCTAATAACACCCACATATTGTTTTCGCTACCTTCTACGTGCCAAGGACGATCTTTCAATTCGTTTCTGACTTTTTTTTCAACATTACCTGCAATAGAAGAAACTTGCGTGTTTGAACTTCCACTGCAAATGATGAACGTCTCTGCAACAGCATTTTCAATATTGGAAAGGTCGAACACTAAAACGTCTTCGCCTTTTGTATCTTGGATTGCTTCTATTATTTTCTCTACTAATAGTTGTTTTTCTGTATTTTTACTCATTCAAAAATTATATATCTGCAAATTTATTGATTTTAATCTATTTAAGCTTTGTCTTATGAGCTTAGGATGTCTTAAAGTTTTCTTAAATGACCGATTTAATATACAAATCTGAAGTTACCTCAACCAATGAAGTGATTTTGGAACTTCTAAATACCAAACCCGAAATCTTGGCTCTGTACAGTTTTAATCAAACTAAAGGTCGAGGCCAATACGGAAATGTATGGAACATACACGCCGACCAAAATCTCGCCTACACCATCGCTATAAAAGCTGGGATTATCAATCTTGACGATGTGAGCTTCAATTATCATACCGCGTTAATAACAAGTAGTTTTATAGCCAAAATGACCCAAAATGATGTCAAAATAAAATGGCCGAACGATCTTATTATTAATCAAAAAAAAATATGCGGCATTCTTCTCGAGAAGAAAAAAATAAATAACGAAACCTACTACATTATTGGCATCGGTATTAATATTTTACAAGAAAATTACGCCGACCTACCAAAGGCTGGATCTATCCTAACAACGACTGGACAAGCTTTTGACCTAAAAAACTTCGTTCTAGAATTTCATAGTTATTTTAAAAATGAAATTTTAAAACGTGTTTCTAAAAATGAAATTTTGAAACAGTTCAATGACAATTTATTTAGAAAGAACGAAATTTCTGTGTTTGTAAAATCCGACACAAGACAAAATGGCATAATAAAGCAGGCCGATGACGAAGGTTATCTTTGGATAGATTTTGAAAACGACGGCTTACAACGTGTTTTCCACAAGCAAGTTGAATTGCTTTACTAAAATTATTGATTGGCTCTTTTAAGGTACAAATAAATAGCAATTGGTCCAAACACGATATTCGGCAGCCACATCGCAAGAAGTGGTGACATGGTTTTGTTCTCGGAAACCACGCTTAAAGCCTGGAACGAAAACACGAAAACAAACGCCAAAGCAATACCAATGGCCAAGTTAATTCCCAAACCGCCACGTTTTTTTTCAGAAGAAAGTGACAGTGCTAAAAATGTTAAAATAACAATGGATATAGGCATCGAAGTTCTCTGGTGAAGCTCGTTGTAAAAAGTGTTCACATTACTATTTCCTTTTATCTTTTCGCGTTCAATAAGCTTGATAAGTTCTGGCGTCATTTTATTTTGTCCCACCAATTTATCTGGAAAAAGTTCTTCTGGAGGCAAGCCAAAACTTTGTTTCTTTTGCTCGCCGTTCGCTATTTTTTCTGAGTCATCTTTTTGAGGCCAACGTTCTACATAACTTGTTAACAAGAATGATTTTGATTTTGGTTCCCACACAACATCATTCGCAATAATCTGATAAGTCAGCTTTTTGTCTTTATCAAATTTTTGATACATATAGCCAAAACCTTTTTTTTGCTCTCGGTTATAATTATTTATAAAAATATATTCGAAAGGATTAAGATTGGTCGCAATCGTCGTATTACCTAGAAGCGCTTCTTTATTAACTTGATTATAAGTATAGGCTTCGAGTTTATTCTTTTTGATATTAGCCCAAGGCAGAACAAAATGATTGGTCAACAGCGCAAATCCCGCAATAATAAGCGACGCTATTAAATATGGTTTTGCAAATCTATGAAAACTAGCACCACTACTAACAATGGCAACGATTTCGGTATTATTAGCGAGTCTCGATGTGAAGAAAATCACCGATATAAAGACCAAAATGGACATAAAAGTGATGACAAGGTTAAGAATCCAAAATGGATAAAAATTGACTAAAAAATAGCCCACCGTAAAACCATTGTTCTCAATACGAGGCGTTTTACTTTGCACATCAATCACCAAGACAATTATCGACAAAAGCCCTAACATAAAGAAAAGGGTTCCCAAATATTTTTTGATGATATATTTGTCAATAATCTTCATAAATCCAACCGAAGTTTTAAAGTCTTTGTTTTAATTGCGGAATGACAGAATCTTTCCATTCGTAAAAATCACCAGCAATAATATGTTCGCGCGCAACTTTCACTAAATCTAAATAAAATGCTAAGTTATGAATTGATGCAATTTGTTTTGCCAAATATTCTTTTGCTACAAACAAATGTCGAACGTAAGCTTTGCTGTATTCTTGATCTACAAAACTCGTCCCGAATTCGTCCAAAACAGAAAAATCATTTTTCCATTTTTCATTTTTCATATTGATAACACCTTGCCAAGTGAACAACATGGCATTACGTGCATTTCTGGTTGGCATAACACAATCCATCATATCCACACCAAGACCAATACTTTCCAAAATATTCCAAGGGGTACCAACCCCCATTAAATATCGAGGCTTATCGGTTGGTAGTATGTCGGTAACTTCGTTAGTAATACGGTACATTTCTTCCTCTGGTTCCCCAACAGAAAGTCCGCCAATAGCATTACCTTCGGCTCCAGCTTCTGAAATAACTTCAGCCGAAATTTTTCTTAAATCCGAATAAGTAGATCCTTGAACAATTGGAAACAAACGTTGCTTGTGTCCGTACAATTCTTCGTTTTCTTTGGTATAATCCACACAACGTTTTAGCCAACGATGCGTCAGCTCCATGGATAATTTGGCTTGATTATAATCGCAAGGATAAGGCGTACATTCATCAAAAGCCATAAAAATATCTGCGCCTATTTGGCGTTGAATTTCCATTGATTTTTCAGGAGAAATAAAATGATAACTCCCATCGATATGCGACTTGAATTTAACACCTTCTTCGTTCATTTTTCTACTTTTAGAAAGCGAAAAAACCTGATAACCGCCGCTATCTGTCAAGATCGGAAGTTCCCAGTTCATGAATTTATGAAGACCGCCCGCCTGTTGCATAACCTCCATACCTGGACGCAACATCAAGTGGTATGTATTTCCTAGAATAATTTGGGCTTTTATATCGTCGCGTAATTCGCGTTGATGTATCGTTTTGACACTGGCCACTGTACCAACAGGCATGAAAATAGGTGTCTGAATATCACCATGATCTGTATGTAAAACACCTGCTCTAGCTTTGCTTTGGGATGTTTTTTCGATTTCAAAAAACTTCGACATTGTATTTCTTCTAATTCGTCTTTTCTGATTGCGTTACAGGCTGTTCTTTTTTCTTAATATAAGCTTCTAATTTAGGATCTTTAGAAAGTAAAACTTTTTGTGCACGGTCAATAATATTGTCTAGCTCGCCTGTCGCCGTGTAATATGTATAACTATTGTTAAAAGTCTTTGCTGAGACTTTATACTTTTGTAGAATAAATTTGGTTTCGCCTTCTTTATTATCTTTATGATTAACCATATAGCTTTGGTCATTAACGGCAAAGTCTGCCATGATAGCCGCCATATTGTCTTTAGAAATAAGATCTTCTGGCTTATCTATTAATTTAGAACAAGCCATCAAAGTCAACAATAAAAAAAACGCCCATTTTTTCATAAGATTATAACTTATTGAAAATGCTTTTTAATTTTAAATCCAAAACCCCGAAAATGGCTTCTTTGATAATACCACCATTCATTTTGCTTTCGCCTTCGGTACGATCTGTGAAAATAATGGGAACTTCTTTGATTTTGAATCCTTTTTTGAAAGCACGGAATTTCATTTCTACCTGAAAGCCATAGCCTTTTAATTTCACATTATCTAAACCAATACCTTCCAAAACGCGTCTTGAAAAACAAACAAATCCCGCTGTGGTATCATGCACGGGAATCCCTAAAATAAACCGGACATATTTTGACGCAAAATAAGAGAGCAACACGCGTGACATTGGCCAATTAACCACATTAACACCTTTGCTATAACGCGAGCCTATCGTCATATCGGCCTCGAGGCAAGCTTCATATAAACGCGGCAAATCCTTTGGATTGTGTGAGAAATCGGCATCCATCTCAAAGATATAATCGTAGCCATTTTCTAATGCCCATCGAAAACCATGTATGTAGGCTTTGCCTAAGCCATCTTTAACTTTTCTAACACTAAGATGTAATCTATCAAGATATTGCACTTGTAAAGATTTAACAATATCCGCCGTTGCATCTGGTGAAGAATCGTCCACAACCAAAACTTCAAAATCGCCTTCCAAAGCCATAACTGCCGCAATGATGCGCGCTATATTTTCTTTCTCGTTATAAGTTGGGATGATGACAAGTTTCTTCATTAAAAAAAATCAATGTGCAAAGATAGTATTTTCGACGCATACAATAATCTTATGCGACCAAAATCAATTAGCAGTATTTGGCTTTGATTATTTCCTTATTTTTGCAAAAAATCTGCTGTGGTAAGATTGTATGAACAACATGACTGGGTTATATTTTGCATTTTAGGTTGTGTTTTTATCTTCATTTTCAGTTTTATATTCCTGCATCGCGATGCTACGATTAAGGAGTTTTTGCTTTTGAAACAAGATGAAAGCAGCAATATTGTATTGTCTTGGCTGATGACTTCTGTTGCTTTTTCGATAATGGTAAGTGTGACGCTTTCGCAGTTTCTACCTGTTATTCCACAATTTATCGCGGATTTACAACTTGGCGGTTATACTTTAAATAAATTCGGGCTTACACTAATAAGTATATGTTTGTTTTTTACTACTAAAAGTATTCTGACTTACTTTTTCTACACCAGTTTGGGCTACAACAAGTTGTTAGTTAACCTTTATATGTTAGCAAATAAGTTCTATTTTTTGGGAACAATAATCCTAATTATCACCTCTTTTACATTTTTTTATTTCCCAATTGACGGCTTAAAATTTCTTTATATCACAATTATTTCTGGAATATTTTTATTTATTTTAAAATTATTCTTGTATTGGTTTAACAAACCTCAAATAATGCCAAACGAATGGTATTATAAAATTTTGTATATTTGCACCCTCCAAATTGCACCCCTAGTTGTGCTTTGGAAATTTCTTTTTAACTAATTATTAAAAGACTTCAAAAACACATGAAAATTAAGTCTATTTTGGTTTCGCAGCCAGCTCCAAAAGAATCATCCCCTTATTTGGAAATTGCGAAAAAAGAGAAAATAAAAATTGATTTTCGTCCATTTATTCACATTGAAGGCGTTGATGCTAAAGATTTACGAACTCAAAAAATTGACCTTTCTCAATATACGGGTGTTATTTTCACGAGTAAAAATGCGATTGACAACTATTTTCGTCTAGCACAAGATATGCGTTTCACTGTACCAGACAGCATGCGTTACATTTGCCAATCAGAGGCAATTGCTAATTTTATGCAAAAACACATTGTCTATAGAAAACGAAAAATCAGCTTTGGCGAGAAAACATTCTCTGATCTTTTACCATTACTTAAAAAACACAGTACAGAAAAATACCTTCTTCCTTCTTCAGACGTTCTTAACGACGACATCCCAAGAACATTGGACAGCGCAGGTGTAGAATGGACACGTGCTATTATGTACAGAACTGTGTGTAGTGATTTGACAGATATTGATATTAACGACTACGATATGTTGGTGTTTTTCAGCCCACAAGGTATAAAGTCTTTGAAGCAAAATTTCCCCAACTACGAGCAAGGCGACAAAAAGATCGCGGTTTTTGGAACAACCACACAAGCTTCTGCGGAAGAGCACGGCTTTAGAGTAGACGTTATGGCCCCTACGAAGGAAGCACCTTCAATGACGATGGCTATCGAAAAATATATTAGAAGTTTGAATAAATAACAACAAACTTATTTTGAAATCTATAACCACTTGTCCTATTTTGGAAGGTGGTTTTTTTATTAATTTAGAACTTTATTTTCTCTATGAAAGCACCTATAGCAAAGAAAATTAATCATAACATTGAAAAACATCAAGACCAACGTAATGACGTTTATTACTGGATGAATCAGCGTGAAAATCCCGAAGTCATACAATATTTGGAGGACGAAAACAAATATGCGGATTTCATAATGGACGATACGCAGAGCTTCCAAACTGAATTATTCGAAGAGATGAAGGCGCGCTACAAAAAAGATGATGAGTCGTTGCCATATTTTTTCAACGACTATTGGTATATTGTTCGATACGAAGAAGGCAAAGAGTATCCTATTTTCACAAGAAAAAAAGAAAGCCTGGACAATGCCGAAGAAATTCTTTTGGATGCTAATCTTCTTGCAGAAGGTTTAGAATATTTTGAAATCGCAAGCTTAACAGTTAGTCCAAACAACAAACTCCTCGCTTATTCTTTTGATAAAGTTGGTCGCAGAATTTATGAGATTAATTTTAAAAATCTTGAAACTGGTAAAACTTTTGGTGATAAAATTGATAACAATACAGGGAAAATTGTTTGGGCAAACGACAACCAACATGTTTTTTACATCACCAAAGATGAAAGCCTAAGAGCTGATAAAGTTTTCCGTCATCAATTAGGCAACAACAATGATGTTTTGGTTTATCATGAACAAGATGACACTTTTGATGTTGGCCTGTTCAAGACCAAATCTTTAGACTATATTTTCATAGCAACCTCTAGCACCAACGAGGACGAACAACGCTTTATCCCAGCAAACAATGTACACGCAGAATGGACCATTGTACAACCAAGAACAGAGGATTTAGAATACTCGGTGGAGCATTATGGCGATTTGTTTTACATCATCACCAATGCTGATGATGCTACCAATTTTAAAATCGTAACAACCTCAGTTACAAAACCCAGTATCGAAAATTGGGAAGATTACATTCCGCATCGTGAAGAAGTTTTATTGGAGGGTTTTGAAATTTTTAAAAACTTTTTCGTTATTGAGGAAAGGGAGCAAGGTCTTTTACAAATCAAAATCATCGATCATAGCAATAACACATCCCATTATTTAGAATTTTCGGATCCCACATATACGGCTTACATCGGAATCAACCTTGAGTTTGATACCAAAATTTTAAGATATGGTTATACCTCTTTGACCAAGCCCAATTCCACATTCGAATATAATATGGAAACACAAACTTCGACTTTACTAAAGCAACAAGAAGTTTTGGGCGGAACATTTAATTCTGAAAATTATATTTCTGAACGACTTTGGGCAACCGCACGCGACGGCAAGAAAATTCCGATATCGCTAGTATATCATAAAGACACCAAAAAATCCGAAAAAACCCCTCTATTATTATACGGTTATGGAAGTTACGGCGTAACCATCGATGCTAGTTTTTCGAATGTAAGATTATCGCTTTTGGACAGAGGTTTCATCTATGCAATTGCCCATATCCGCGGTGGCGAATATCTTGGTCGCGAATGGTACGAAGACGGAAAAATGCTCCAAAAGATGAACACCTTCACCGACTTTATCGATGCTGGACAATATTTAACCAATATTAATTACACTTCTCCAAAACATCTATATGCCATGGGCGGAAGCGCTGGAGGACTTTTGATTGGCGCTGTGATTAACATGCAAAGCGATCTTTTCCACGGTGTTGTGGCGCAAGTACCTTTTGTTGACGTGGTTACCACCATGTTGGACGACAGCATTCCTTTAACAACGGGAGAATATGACGAATGGGGTAATCCAAACGATGAAGAATATTACCAGTATATGAAGTCTTATTCGCCTTATGATAATGTTGCGGCACAAGATTATCCGCATTGCCTTATCACCACAGGATTTCACGACTCGCAAGTACAATATTGGGAACCTGCAAAATGGACGGCCAAACTACGCGACATGAAAACCGACAACAATATTTTAATCTTCAAAACCGATATGTCGTCTGGTCATGGCGGCGCCAGTGGAAGATTCGAAAGCTTAAAGGAAATTGCATTAGAATATGCTTTTCTACTAAAAATTGATAAAATGAACTAATATGAATGAAGCAGAATATTGGAAAAAAATAGAATCATTTTTCGAGACCCAATTTGATACCGAAAAACATCCACCTATAGAAACCATGCTTTTTTTAATTGGCGTGCAAGAACTTGGCAGTGGGCAACAGAAGTACACCAAAGACGACAAGCTTAACCTTATCCATATCGCGGTTTGCAGACTTTTGGAACCTTTTGGTTATTTTAAGTTCACGCATTACATAGATGGTTGGCCACAATATGACATTTTGGATGATCTTCCAGAGTTAAAACCCAATGAGCAAAGCATTTTAATGAAAAAAGCAATCATACAATATTTCCAAGATGAGGAAATTTTGAATGACTAAGTCACAGTTTTTCAACTCATTCTAATTCGATACATTTACAATTCACGAAAAAATGTTAAAAAAATAAGATTTAAGAAACAAAATTTATTTTTTTAGCACAATATTTGTTATGTCTGTATGGAATCGTTTAATTTTAACTTTTCAAAAACAATTCAATGAACAATAAATTCATTCCGATTATCTCTGTATTTATGACGATTTCTTTAATAGTTTTCGTCTCTTTACAATTGTATTGGATTAAAGAATTATATGGTGCGTTAGAGCAAGATTTTTCCAACAAAGTATATTCGGCTTTAGAAACCTCTTCCCAAAAAGTACAAGAAATCGAGGTTGACAAATATTACAACCAGAATTTCGCCAATTTAAAAAGCGAGATTGTAAGCAGCAACCAACCCACGCAGACCTACATCCAACAGACCAAAGACTCAGCTAACAGAACCTCTATATTGTTCCAAAAAAGCATTATCGAAAAACAGCAAATTCCGATTTCGAAACACGGTGACTCACTTAATATCACCAAGTTGTACAAAGACGAAGGACTTTATAAAATTAAAAAACAAACGCCAGAACCACTGACTTCACAAATTAGTAAAGACCTGGACAACAGCACTTTTCAATTAAAAGAATTTGCAAAACTCAATGGTAATAATCTTCCGATTGAAAAACGAGTTGATAACAAAACAATAGATTCTGTCCTGACAAAAGAACTAAAATTAAAAGGTATCGACACCAAATTTGGTTTCGGTATTATTGACAAAACCAACAAGTTAACAAGCCTTAGTAACAACACCTATCTGGATCAAAAGGACAAAACCAATTACACTTATCCACTTTTTACAGACAGCAAAGATCATACGTTGTACACCTTGGCATTGGTATTTCCAAGAAAAGATTACTCTTTGGTAAGACATAATCTACCGATGTTGGTGGGGACTTTTGTTTCGTTATTAACAATTTTGGGCATTTATATTATTTCCATTAATTATATGATGCGTCAGAAAAAAATTGCAGACATCAAAACAGATTTCATCAACAATATGTCGCATGAGTTCAAAACCCCATTAGCAACGATTTCTGTGGCAACAGACTCTTTATCAAACGACAAAATAGCAACGGATGCCGACAAAGTTAAATACTATGCAGGCTTGATAAAGCAGGAAAATCTAAGAATGAAAAAGCAAGTAGAAAACGTTCTAAACATGTCAAAACTAGAACGCAACGAAATGCAATTGTTTTTAAAAGAAACCAATGTGCGTGAGTTGATAAAAAAAATTACAGAATCTTTTAGGCTAATTGTTGAAGAGAGAAACGGAATTTTGAGCACCAACTTTACCGCCGAACAATATAATTTTAAAATTGATGAATTCCATATTTCTAATGCTTTGATTAATCTCCTAGACAACGCGAACAAATATTCGCCAGATACTCCGAAAATCAACATCAAAACCAGAAACGAAGGCAACTGGTATGTTATCGAAATTTCCGACAAAGGCATGGGAATGGATGCGGAAAATAAAGCTCGAATTTTTGAAAAATTCTTCCGCGAAGAAACCGGAAATATCCACAACGTAAAAGGACAAGGTCTTGGTTTGTCCTATGTTAAAAAGATTATAGAAATCCACAAAGGACAAATCCTAGTGGATTCGCAAAAAGATAAAGGCAGCACTTTCACCGTAAAACTGCCAATGGGTTAAAGAAATAAACAATACAATAAAGGAATTAGTTTTCCAATAACCATTAAATAATAAAGCTATGAGCAACAGAATATTATTAGTAGAAGACGATCAAAGTTTTGGTGCAGTATTAAAAGATTATCTTAGCATCAACAACTTCGAAGTTACATTAGCCACAGACGGCGAGATGGGCCTAAAAGAATTCACAGAAAAAGAATTCGACATTTGCATCTTTGATGTGATGATGCCTAAAAAAGATGGTTTCTCATTAGCAGAAGATGTCAAAAAAATAGATAAAAACACACCAATTATTTTCTTAACGGCACGTAATATGCGCGAAGATATCCTGAAAGGTTATCAGATTGGGGCGGATGATTATATCACAAAACCTTTTGATACGGAGCTTCTTTTATACAAGATTAAAGCAATTCTGCAACGCAGTGCTGTTTTGGAAAACGAAGATCAGGAACAGTTCAAAATCAGTGATATTTTCTTCGATTCTATGTTAAGACAATTGCGTGTAGGCGATAAAGAATACAAACTTTCTCCAAAAGAAAACGAACTTCTTAAACTACTTTGTCTTCACAGAAACGACTTTATGCCAAGAGATTTAGCACTTCGTAAAATTTGGAAAAAGGAAAACTATTTCACCGCCAGAAGTATGGATGTGTATATCGCTAAACTGAGAAAACTTCTTAAAGATGATGAAGGTTTAGAAATCATCAACGTGCATGGTGAAGGTTTCCGATTGCTAGTTAAAAACTAAATCTTTGAAAAAGATATAAAATATAAAAGCCCTATTAAATAATTGGGCTTTTATATTTTTGACATTTATACTAAACTATTAAAGTTCTTTTTGCAATACAACAAATGCGGGGAAGTGGTCACTATAACCGCCTGTAAATCTATCGCCATCCCAAGATCTCAAAGGGTAACCTTTCCATTGTCCTTCGGTAGTGATTAAGTATGAAGGCGCATAAACTTCTGTTTTGAAAATTGAGTAAGTTTTTGTAAACTTCTCTGGTGAATAAACATTTCTTGAAACAATAATCTGGTCAAACAAGTTAGGAGCATCACGATATGCCAAAGATGCTACACCTGCTTTGTAAAGTCTATACATCAAGTTATAATAAGGCTTGCTTTCTGAAAGATCGCTTGGATTTTCAACAGCGCCTAAGTGTTTTTTCAAACTTGGGCTAACAGGATCATCATTAAAGTCACCCATCGCAAACAATTTAATTCCTGGATTTTCTGCTGCAACTTTATCCATTTCTGCTTTTAAGGTTTGTGCTGCTGCGTTTCTTTTTGCCTGAGAAGCCGCTTCACCACCACTTCTTGATGGCCAGTGATTCATAAAAACGGCGATTTGCTCACCATCAAGATAACCAATAGCTACAACTATATCACGGGTGTACTGACGACTTCCATTATCGTTATAAGCTTTTATCTCTCTTTTATAAGAATTGCTTAATGTAAATCTATTTTTCTGATAAATAATAGCAACATCAATACCTCTGGCATCGTAAGAATTATAATGCACAATTTGATAATTGTCTTTAGCTAAAGCTGGTTCTTTAATAAGATCTTCGATAACTTGTCTATTTTCCACCTCAATAAGTCCAACAATGGCAGGGTTGGTATTGGTAAACTTACGACCAAGCTCAGAAATGACTTTTGCTTCGTTGGCTAATTTTTGTTTGTAAAACTTAGTTCCCCAATTTTTGGAACTTTTCGGTGTGAAATCATCTGACAAAATCTGGTTACGAACAACCTTTTTCCCTTTTAATAACTCATCACTCCATTCACCTTTATAAACTTCTGTCGTTTCAAGATGTTTGATGGAATCAATTGGTATACTTCTATGGAATGCAGGATTGGATTCTGCTAATGTTCCATTTATGTAATCAGCAGATTGGATGGTATCCCAAAGGTTTTCCACATTTAGGAATCCTATTGCTGCTCTTTTAACTTGTTTCTGTTGCGCATAATTTAAAACAAAACAAAATAGAGTTGTAACGAATAAAAACTTTCTCATTTTTTCAAAAAATTTTGGGAGGTAAAAATAGATATTATTTTTTATATAAAAATTATATTCCGTTAATATCGACACAAAATGGTGAATTTATCATGTTTTGAAAAAGCTTCCCTACCTCTTCGAAACAATTGATTATGAATTTATTAACAATTAAAAGTTAAAATGGTTAAATTTGTCAAAAATAAGATTAAATTTGTTGCCCCTTTTAAAATTATCAAAATAGGGAAGAATTAAATAGTTTGCTATGATAAAAAAATTATCCTTAATCTCATTGTTTACATTGCTTCCTGCATCTTTTTACTATGCCCAAACAACGGTTTTTGCATACGTAAAAGACCAGGACGGAAAACCACTTGAGAGAGCAGATGTTGATCTTGCGCAGTCTTCTGATGACTTGACAGCTGATAAAATTGGATATTTCCAATTTGTTGATCTTCAACCAGGCCATTATCAAATTACAGTTTCAAAATCAAGCTACGAAACTAGAGTAATCACTTTTGATGTGGCATCTGGAGAAAAAAGAAAGGACCTTGGTGTTATAAAATTAAACTATGCGCCTAGCAGTGATGCGGGTATTATGGTTATTGATGATTCTGCAGGTGATTCTGATGACAGCGGATCGTCTATGCAACCCACTGTTGGTTTGCTTAATTCTGGTAGAGATGCTTTCCAAAGTGTTTCTGCATTTGAGCTTGGTGCATATTGGTTCCGCCCGAGAGGTGTAGATAACCGTTATGAAGACATCTACTTCAACGGTGTTTCTATGTCAAAAAACGACGATGGTAAAATTGATTTTAGCAACTGGGGAGGTCTTAATGATGTAACAAGATATCCTTACGAAAATGCCGATAATATTACGCCTTCAGAATATACATTTGGTAATTTGGGCGGTGTTGTATATTATAACACAAGAGCAAGTTCGTATAGAAAACAAACATCATTAGCTTATTCTTTCACTAACAGAAGTTACCTTCATAGAGCAATGGCAACTTATTCGTCTGGACTTTCAAAAAGCGGATGGGCATTTACCTTCTCTGGAAGTAGAAGATGGGCGGAAGAAGGCTCTATTGATGGCACACAACAAGATGCTTACGCATACTTCGGATCCATCGAGAAGAGATTCTCTGACAGACATGCTATTAACTTAACGGCATTCGGCGCGCCTACAATGCGTGCTTCTAATGCTCCAAACACGCAGGAAGTCTATGATCTTATGGGTAAAGATTACAACTCGTATTGGGGATGGCAAGATGGTGAAAAAAGAAATTCTAGAATTAGAAAAGTATTTGAACCAATGTTTATGTTAACCGATTATTTAAAAATTGGCAAAAATTCAAATTGGGTTAATACAGTATCTTACCAAATTGGTAGCGATGCTAGAGGGCGTCTGGACTGGTTCCGTGCCGCTGACCCTAACCCAACTTATTATAGAAAATTACCAAGTTATGGTGTCTATACAGCAGACGAGTTCAGAAATAACGCTCAGATAGATTGGATGTCTTTATACAGTGCCAACTACCTTAACCGTCAAGACATGGCAGGTGTTGATAGAGGAGCTGTATACTCAATCGTTGAGGACGTTAACAAAGACAAAACGTTTAACTTCGCATCACACTTTGACACCAAATTATCTGGAAACTGGAAACTGAATGTTAACTTCAATTATCAAAATTTAAGATCTGATAATTTTAGAAGAGTTAAAGATTTATTAGGTGCTAACTATGCTAATAATCTTAATGCTTTTGATAACGATGTAAGATATAATATTGATAATGAAAACACCCAAGTTAAAGAAGGTGAAAGAACTCAATATTCTTATAAATTACTAAGAGATTCATACGCGTTGAATATTTCTTCTGAAGTTGACTTTACAAAGTGGAACGTGGTAGCTTCAATATTCTCTTCATATAACGAATCTCAAAGAGATGGTGATTACAGAAGTAATAGATTCCAAAATAATTCTAAAGGAAAAAGTGCAAAGTACACTTCTTTAGATGCTGGTATCAAAGCTAAGATTACTTACAAAATCAATGGTAAAAACTTTATCGTTTACAACGGAGCATTCTTTAGTTTAGCACCAACGCTTAACGAAATATACATCAACCCAAGAGTTGTAGACTTCCTTACGCCAGGTGTAGAAAATCAAATGATCAACTCTAATGATTTGAGTTATATTTTGAGAGGTCAAATTCTTAAACTTAGATTGTCTGCTTATCATACAACGATTAATAACGCAACTGAAATCTCTAGATATTATGCCGACGTTAATAGTGGTACGGGTACATCGCTTAGTACACTTGTAAACGAAGCCATGACTGGTGTTAACAAACGCTATATGGGTGCAGAACTTGGTTTTGATGTTAAAATCACACCAACCCTTAATGCATTAGGTGTTGCCAGTGTAGGAGAATACAAATACACGAACAATCCGAATGTTGCGACATTTGACGATATTAACGAATTTAGAGGTCGTTCGGTTTGGGGACAAGCAAATGTTAAAGACTATAAAGTTGCTGGCACACCACAAAAGGCCTTCTCTTTTGGTCTAAAATATAACTCACCAAAATTTTGGTGGATTGGTGCATCCGCGAATTATCTAATGGATCAATACCTTGATTTCTCTGCGCTTAACAAAACGCCTTACATGTACACAAACCCAGAAACGGGTGACAATTATGAAGGTGTAACACCAGAGAGCATCCAATTAATCACAGCACAAAAGAAATTTGACAATCAGTTTATGTTAAATGCTAATGCAGGAAAATCGTTCCGTTTTGGAAAATACAGAATGGGATTAAGTGTTTCTGTTAACAACATTCTTAATAACAGAAACTATGTAACTGGAGGTTTTGAGCAAGGTAGAAACGTTAACTTCGTAGACGCACTACAAGATACACAAAGAACAACACCTTTCTTCGGTCCAAAATTATGGTATGATAGAGGAAGAACTTTCTTTGCTAACGTATATTTAAGATTTTAATAAGATTTAGATATGAAAACAAGTACTAAATACATAAAACACATATTCTTCATGGTTTTTGCAACGTTCATACTTGCAAGTTGTGTCCATGATGATAAATATGACAATCCTGACATGTCAAATTACCAATGTCAAGATTTAACAAAGACCATGACTTTAGCAGAACTGAAAGCTAAATTCACAGGAAACGCTAATAAAACCTATTATTTCCCTAAGGATTCAAAAGACATTATCGAAGGCTATGTATCTTCAACTGATGAGACGGGTAATATTTATAAAACCATCTACATTCAGGACGCACCAGAAAACCCAACTCATGGTTTTACAATTAGCGTGAATGCAGTAAGTACATATACCAACTATCCTCAGGGCTCTAAAATTTATATTAAACTAGCAGGTTTAGCTGTAGGAACTTACGGTGGCGTGGTACAGCTAGGTGTTAAAGATGCAACTGTTGCAGATCCAGCCAATACAAACATTGTAGCAAGAATTCCTGAAACAAGTGTTCCAAAAAGCATTATAAGATCTTGCGCAGCCAAAGTTAACATCGTACCGAAAGTGATAAAATTCACAGACATGAAGGCGGATAACGACAACTTAATCGGTTGTTTGATCCAAGCAGACAATGTAGAATTTGACAGTAAAGCCTTATGTACAAGCTTTGCCCCAAATGGACAAACTGTTGACAAAGCGATCAATCAAAAAGATGGCAATACAGTTACATCAAGAATTGTTAGAAACAGTGGTTACGCATCATTTGCCAACTTAACAATCCCTGCAGGTAACGGTAAATTCGTGGGTATTTTAAGTAAATACAATACGACCTATCAAATGTATATCAACAAGGTTACTGATTTAAAAGAGATGACCGAATTCCCTCGCATTGACGGGATGACTTCTGATCCTTGTCAATTCAACCCAACCAACTTAACTGCAAAAACTGTTGCAGAAGTTAAAAGACTTATTTCCGGAAATGCACTTACAGAAATTAAAGATGATATTTATCTTAAAGCTAAAGTAACGACAAGTGATGCTACAGGTAACTTCTTTAAATATATTTATGTTGAAGATGCTACAGGAGGTATTAGAGTTAACATTGACAAATCAAATATATACCTTGATCCAAGATTCTACATCGGCAAAGATGTTATTATTAAACTAAAAGGTCTTTATATTGGAGATATTTCTGGAGAACTACAACTAGGCTCACCGTTTGATGGAAAAGTTGGTAGAGTTGCAGAAGTTGATATTTACAAATATTTCTTCGATTCTAAAGAGCAAGCAACTGCTGTAACACCCACAGAAAGAACAATTACACAATTAACAGCTGCAGATGTTGGTAAATGGGTTAAATTAAAAAATCTTGAATTTATAGACGCAGATTTAGGTAATACTTATGCAGCGGGTTCTGTAACCAATAGAACACTTCAAGATTGTAATGGCAATAAAATCTTATTAAGAACAAGTAATTTTGCAGATTTCGCTGGTGTTCCTTTAGATGAAGGTAAAGGTGACGTTTATGCAATTGTAAGTGTTTTCAATGGTGTGTATCAATTATGGATCAACAATCTTTTGGGAGCTGACCTAGACGACCCACGTTGCGACGGAACTGTCCCAGTGAAGTATAACACGGTTTTCGCAGACGGTTTCGACACTTTAGCTAACTGGACTGCGGTTAACGTAACAGGAAGCCAAGTTTGGACAACAACAACTTTTGGAAACCCAAGACCAAGTGCTTATATGGATGGAAACAGACAACTTAACGAAGACTGGTTAATTTCTAAAGCAATTGCAATTGATAATTTCAGTGATGTTTTCTTCACCTTTGAAACAGATGGTAGGTTTTCTGGTAATCCTCTGGAAGTATATGTAACAGAAAACTACACAGGTGATGTTGGTACAACAACTTGGACAAAATATCCAGGAGCAGTCTTTGATACAGATCTTAGCAACTTCTCTGGTTTTGTAAATTCTGGAAGATTAAGTTTGAACGACTTTAAAGGTAAACAAATCAGAATTGCATTCAAATACACCTCAATTAGTGGTTCTTCTACAACTTGGGAACTAGACAATGTAGCAGTTAAAGGTACAAAGTAAGTTTTTGAATCCTTAAATTCTAATAAATAAAAACTCCCTCGAAAATTCGAGGGCACTGAAAAAGTTCAGTAAAAAAAGAGTAAAAACTATAATGTTTTTGCTCTTTTTTTTTTGTATCTTAAATGAGTATTTCAAGAGTTAAATGATGTTATTACAGCAACAAAAAATGCAATTGAGTTCCTATACTGAGTTGTATGATCTAGTCGTTCCAAAGGAAAATCTACTTCGTAAAATTAATGAACTGATTGATTTTTCCTTTATCTATGAAGAGCTTTTGAATAAATATTGTTTAAACAATGGGCGCAATGCAGAAAGTCCAGTTCGGATGTTCAAATATCTGCTTTTGAAAAGCATTTACACCGTTTCTGATATGGATGTGGTGGAGCGATCTAGATATGATATGTCGTTCAAATATTTTTTGGAAATGACGCCCGAAGAAGATGTTATTAATCCCAGTTCTCTTACAAAATTCAGAAAATTACGCTTGAAAGACACCGATTTATTGAACCTTTTGATTGGTAAAACCGTAGCGATTGCTATCGAAAAAGGCATCATCAAATCCAAATCCATTATTGTAGATGCTACGCATACTTTGTCGAGAAGCAACCCATTTTCTAGGATAGAAGTGCTTCGGGAGCGCTCCAAACTGCTTCGCAAAACCGTTTATCAGTTTGATGAAGAATTTAAAACCAAAATGCCCTCAAAAAATATTGAAAATGATGTAAAGAAAGAATTGGAGTATTGCCGAGAACTTGAAAAGCGCATTAAAAATGAAGCCTCTATCAGTGAAATCCCTGCAGTAAAGGAAAAATTAAATCTTTTGAAAGAATTAGTGGAAGATACTGATGAGCAAATGATTTATTCAAAAGATGCAGATGCTAAAACAGGTCATAAATCTGCTGACAGTTCATTTTTCGGTTACAAAACACATATTGCAATGAGTGAAGAGCGGATTATTACGGCAGCTGTGGTAACTTCAGGAGAAAAAGGTGATGGTCCAGAATTGCCACAATTGCTAGAAATAAGTCAAGAAAACGGAATGGAAGTGGATACGGTTATTGGAGATTCTGCCTATTCTGGAAAAGAAAATCTGAAAATAGCCAGTGCGCAAAACATCAAAGTAGTCGCTAAATTAAATCCCTCTATTACTCAAGGTTTTCGAAAAGATGAGGATAAATTTGATTATAATAAAGATGCGGACAGATTTGTATGTCCTGCAGGGCATTTGGCGATACGAAAAGCCCGACAGAACAGAAAAAATGTAGGCAAAAACCAGGTTGACACCTATTATTTTGATACCGAAAAATGTAAAGTTTGTCCTCTAAAAGAGGCTTGTTACAAAGAAGGAGCAAAATTCAAAACCTACTCGGTTTCCATTAAATCAGACTTGCATCAAGACCAAATGCTTTTTCAAGAAAGCGATGAATACAAGGAAAAATCGAAACATCGCTATAAAATAGAAGCCAAAAACAGCGAGCTGAAAAATGTACATGGTTACAATAGAGCCATTGCATATGGCATCGAAAATATGCAAATGCAGGGAGCAATGACTATTTTCGCCGTTAATTTGAAGAGAATACTAAAATTAATGTAGAGCAATGGTCTCTTAATGCTGTCATTTTATTATAGATCATCATCGCATTGAAATTAGCGGTAAAAAAATTCCAAAGATTTGAAATCGAAAAAAAATAAAAGAGTTTATTGCGCCGCAATAAACTCTTTTATTTAACTCAAATTAATGAGGTTTTTCAGTGCCCTCAAAAATTCGAGGGAGTTTTTTTATATATAATCAGCATCTTCAAGATTAGGCGCTTTCTTTCGAAATTTATTCCATATTTTCCTACCATAAATGATGACTAAAATAACCAAACCAATCGCGAAAATAAATGCTAAAACAGGTAAGGCCAAAGCAAATATCGACATCACACTTGCACCTGCGGTTTCTGTCGTAGCAACTAGGTGATTTCCTACACCACCCGTTGTTGCGGTCGAAGCGACACGCGTGCCAGCAAACCCAGAAGCTATCGTGGCCGCCGTTCCCCCACCTGCTATCAAAGCCAAAGCCCATTCTGAAACACCTCCAATTTCCATGAACTGCGAAGCAAACAATACCGAACCTGCAACAGTCGCCAACGGTATGGAAATACTATCCAAAACATTATCAATATAAGGAATGTAATAAGCCAATATTTCAACTATTGTGGCTACGCCAGTCGTGATAAGCGCAGGCAAAGAAGCCAACCATTCAAAATTATCGTTGGCAGGAATCCAATGAAAATAAGATGCTAAACTTACAGCAAACATCGGTAGAAAAACCCGGAACCCCGTTGCTGCAGCCAAACCAACGCCCACAAAAGCACTGATGATATAAGGGAAAATGTCGGACATAGTTTTATTTTTAAGATTCTAAATCTACAAAAACTATGCAAAGTTTTTCAAAATTATTTTTTGGAATTGAGTAAAGTATTTAACTCTTGTTCAAGCGATTGGTATTTATCTGGCATATTTCTAGACACCCAAAACAACATAATAGAAGCTTTCTCTCCGAACAATTCTACAAACAGACTTTTGTTATGGCGGTAGTATTCTCGCAATAATCTTTTTAGTCTATTGCGGTCAACTGCACTTTTAAAAAACTTTTTTGAAACAGAAACACCAACTTTAGTGTTAGAAAAATCGGCGTTAGATTTTAACACAATTAACCTTACACTTCCAGAAGATATCCATTTACCTTTATTAAAAAGTGAATCGATTTCGGATTTCGATTTTAATTTCTCCGATTTTGGATATTGGAAGTTTGTCATATATTATTTTCGTCCTGTTAAACTGTTGATTACTTCTGCGGCTGCATAGAGTCCAAACAACGCTGGAATATAACTTATGGTGCCATAAAAAGATTTTTTAAAATTGCTTCCGTCTGTTAGTTTTAGGCTGTTTTCATCCTGAATTTCTGTCGAGAAAACACATCGAAAACCTTTGGTAACACCTTCTTTTTTTAAGCGTTTTCTAACTTGCTTGGCGAGAAGACAATTATTGGTTTTGCTGATATCGCGCACCATGACTTTGCTGGGATCCACCTTACCTCCAGCACCCATCGCAGAGACTAATTTAATTTTATTTCGGCGACAGGTTTTTATTAAACTCAATTTAGGTGTCAGCGAGTCGATGCAATCCAATACATAATCAAATTTCTCCGAAACAACAAGCTCTTCCATTCGTTCTGGACTAAGAAACTCGTTGATACGAACTAAATCCAGTTTTGGGTTAATATCCATAAGTCGGTCGCCTACAACATCTATCTTGTGCTTCCCAACTGTCGAATGCAGAGCTGGCAATTGCCGGTTAACATTTGTAATATCAACAGTATCGCCGTCTGCAATATGCAAATGTCCAACACCCGCTCTGGCTAAAAACTCCGCTGCAAAAGACCCTACGCCTCCTAATCCTACAATCAATATTTTTGCATTATTCAGAAGATGGAGACCTTCCTCTTTCAATAAAAGTTCTGTCCGTTCTAGCCAAATTTCACTCATTTTTAAAAATAAAATTTAAATTCTTCTGTATTAGATTTTGTAATTCTGAAATCTCAATATTTTTCAGCAAAGCGGCTTGTTGAAAAATTTCAGAAATACCGATATCCGAAATATCCGTTTCAAGAAAAAAACGATCCGCGGGACAATCTCTAAAAACAGATTGCAAAGATAGGTTTTCCAACAAAGATTTTCCAAAACTTAGATAAAAACCATGAGTTAATAATGATTTAGCGATATTTTCTTTTTTATTAAACCCATGGACAATCATTGGTACTTTTGCATATTTTGAAAACCGCAACAATTCGGCATGTTTTCGAACACAATGGATAATGACGGGTTTTTTAATATCATTTGCAATCTGTATCTGAGTTTTAAAAACCTTTTGTTGCAACTCCTCATCAATCTTTACCAAAGCATCTAGCCCACATTCGCCAATCGCAAGACAATTTTTATCTTTTGCTTTTTCTTTTATCCAGTCCAACAATTTGGGATAATCTTTGTCAATGTCTTTGGGATGAAGTCCTACGGAAAAACATTTGAAATCGTCATTAGAAAACAAATCCAAATTATAAATCCCGAAGCGCCCCGAATGATGGTGATGAAAATCAAAAAAATCCATAATTCAAAGATAATTTAATGAATTGAAACCGAACTTGTTCCAATCAAAAAAAATAACTTATTTTTACAATCAATATGGTTAAGAAGAAATTCACGGATAAGCAGAAAAAAATCTTGGATGTCGCAGAAGAACTTATCGCGATAAAAGGTTTTGACGCCACTTCTGTGCGTGACATATGCAGCAAGGCAAACATCAATGTGGCGATGATTTCGTATTACTTTGGGTCCAAAGAAAAAATGATGTCTTTTTTATATCAGTACCGCGTGCAACGATCCAAAGAAAATTTCTCAGAATTTGCCGAAACCATCAAAGATGGTAAAGCGGAAATGCAAATGAAGGAGATCATTAATTATATTGTCGGATTATTTTTCAAATACAATTATTTCCACGGTTTCGTAACACAAGAGATTCGCGTCAACGATTTAATAAAAGACGACTTATTAGACTTTTATAACATTTGTGTCACTCGATTTGAAGACATTATAAAAAAAGGTATTGTGACAGGAGTTTTCCATAATGCACCAAAATCCGAAGACATTCTTACAAACATTATCGGCTCCACACTTTTTGTGATTCGTAATAAAAATTTTTATGAGTTATATTTACCTAGCACCACAGAAAAAAACTATTTAATTGAAGCAGAAAAAAAAGTAAAATCCAATCTTTTGCAAACAACTTTTGCACTTCTAGGCTATGAGTTGTATGCATAATTATTTTTAATCTAAAAAATTCTGTAAATAAAGATAATTTCTGAGCGTCAAACGTTAATATTATCATAATAATAAATCCTGTTATCAAAAAAGTTTTATTTTTGCAAATCGTAACGTTGAACTTGTCAACATTACATCATCCTTATGAAGAAATTAATTATTGTTGCGCTAGCATCAAGCCTTATATTATCATGTAATCGCGAAATGGATCGTGCGCTAAAAAGTGCCGACAAAGATTACATCTTGAAAACTGCAAATGAAAAATTTGCAAAGAAAAAATGGAGCGATGCTATTGCTTTATACGAGAGGGTTTCTAACCTTGTCGCTGGTACAGACGAATTCCCGAATGTAGGATTCAACACCGCATTTGCTAATTATTACGACAAAAATTACAAATTGGCTGGACATCAGTTCAAAAACTTTGCCGTATCTTTCCCACAAGACCCACGTCGTGAAGAAGCCGCTTACATGTCCGCAATATGCTACTATCAGGGCTCTTACGACTACAACTTGGACCAAACCAATACGCAATCAGCAATTAATGAACTTCAGGAATTCTTGAATAATTATCCAGATTCTGAACGTTCTAAAAACATCCAAACCATGTTGGACGAATTAGGCTATAAGTTAGAGTTCAAAGCTTATGAAAATGCACGTCAGTATTTCAAAATGGGAGAATATCTTGCTGCAGACGTTGCATTTGACAATGTTTTGGAAGATTTTCCAGCAACAAAACTTAGAGCAAAAATTTTAGATTTTAAAATGAAGTCTAAATATGAACTGGCCTTGTTTTCAATGCCAGAAAAAAAGAAAGATCGTTTAGACAATGCAATTGCCTATACCAAAACAATTGAAAAAGAACTTCCCAATACCGATTATGCTAAAACAGCTTTAGCTTTTAGACCAAAATTGGAGGAAGAAAAAGTAAAATTCGAAAAATTGGTTGCAGATGCTGAAAAAAGACAAGCAGAATTCGCGGCCAAACAAAAAGCTGAAGAAGAAAAAAATGCCGCTAAAGACCAACTGAAAAAAGAAGAAAAAGAACAAGATGCTACCCAAAGAAGCATCGAAAAAGCGAGAAAAGACAGCGCTACAGTTAGTGATCCTAACTCGACTTTCAGAATAAGAAGATAATTCGTATATTTGCAAATCTAAATAATTTCGCACAATGAGTGTAAAAGATACTAATGCGCAGGTTAATACCATTACCTACGACAGAAACAAAATCGAAAACAAAGTAGGCAGCATCTACGAAGCCATCGTTATTATGGGCAAAAGAGCGGAGCAAATAAATGCTGAAATCCGCACGGAGCTTCACAATAAACTGGATGAATTTGCAGTGCACAACTCTACTTTGGAAGAAGTTTTTGAAAATAGAGAACAAATCGAAATCTCTAAACATTACGAAAAACTTCCGAAACCTACATCTATCGCTATTCAAGAATGGCTAGATGATGAAATCTACTTCAGAGAAACTGGAGAGAAAAACTAAAAGAATACATCTTTAGATAAACAAAAACCACAGAATATTCTGTGGTTTTGCTATTTTATTTTTTGATATTTTTGTTAAGTTAAAAATCACGGATATGACTCTTTCTGGAAAGAAAATTTTACTCGGAATTACTGGTGGCATCGCAGCCTACAAAATGAATTATCTTGTAAGAGAACTCCTAAAAAAAGGAGCAGAAGTACAAGTTGTTTTAAGCCAAGCCGCAACAGATTTTGTAAGCCCTTTGACACTTTCCACACTTTCCCAAAAGCCAGCATTGGTCGATTTTTACAACCAAGATAAAACATGGAATAATCATGTTGATTTAGCACTTTGGGCAGATCTTCTTTTAATTGCGCCTTGTACAGCCAACACAATGGCGAAGATGACAACTGGCCTTTGCGACAATCTTCTCATGGCGATTTATATGTCCGCAAAATGCCCTGTAATGATAGCACCTGCTATGGATTTGGATATGTATCAACATCCTTCTACGCTTAAAAATATGGCAACATTAGAAAGTTTTAATCATACAATTATTCCTGCTGAATTTGGTGAATTGGCGAGCGGTCTAGTTGGACAAGGCCGTTTGGCAGAAAACGATACAATTTTAAAACATATTCAATCTATTATTGAAAAAGAATCTGAAGATCAAAAATTAAAAGGAAAGATTGTCCTTATCACCGCTGGTCCAACTTACGAAAACATTGATCCAGTCCGTTTCATCGGAAACCACTCATCAGGGAAAATGGGTTATGCCCTGGCCGAAGAAGCGGCTTCCCGTGGTGCAAAAGTGATTTTAGTTTCGGGACCATCCCAACTAAAACCACAACACGACAATATAGAACTGCATCGTATAACGTCGGCTCAACAGATGTACGACGAAGTTTTCAAATATTACGAAAAAGTCGATATTGCCATTGCCAGCGCTGCCGTTGCAGACTATGCGCCAAAAACTATTGCTAAAGAAAAAATCAAAAAAAGCGACTCGGAATTTAGTATTGAATTGGTCAAAAATAAAGATATTCTTTTGCAAATGGGAAAAGAAAAACACCATCAGTTTTTGGTTGGTTTTGCTTTAGAAACTCAGAATGAAGAGGAAAATGCTTTAGCAAAACTGGAGAAAAAAAATCTGGATATGATTGTTCTTAACTCATTAAGAGATGAAGGTGCAGGTTTCCAAAACGACACCAACAAAGTCAAAATTTTTACAAAAGATGAAAAAAAGGTATTCGATCTCAAATCTAAAGAAGATGTTGCGGTCGATATTCTCAACTTGGTGGAAGAAAAATTAAAACTTTAAGCTTTTTACATAAGAAAGCCTTGTTTTCAGCGTTTTTTATTCAATCTAAAAGTGTATTTTTACGTTTCAAAGTTTAATTATCAGAATGAAAAAGTTATTCAGCATATTTATTTTATTAATATTTTCAAGTTACGGACAATCTCAGGAGTTATTAGCCAACGTGCAAATCAACTATCAACAAATAGGAGGAAGTAACGTACAGACCTATAAAACATTAGAAAAATCTTTAAAAGATTTCATCAACAATACCTCTTGGACTGGAAAAAGACTTCAAAATTTTGAAAAAATAAAATCAAATTTTGCAATTGTAATTTCGGAAAGAGCAGGAAGTACTTTTAAAGGAAGTATCGTTGTACAAGCGACACGCCCTATTTTTAACTCACAATACGACTCACCGCTTATTAACTTTAATGATACCAATTTCGGGTTTGAATATAACGAAAACGAAAACCTGGTGTTCAATGAAAGACAGTTTTCTGGGAAAAATTTAATTGACGTAGTAAGTTTTTATGTGTATGTAATTTTGGGTTATGATGGTGATAGTTTTAAAGTAAAAGGCGGTCAACCATGGTTTGATAAAGCTTTGAAAATCTCCCAAAATTCGATGAATAACAACTATGCAGGTTGGTCGCAAGTTGAAGGTCTTAGATCTCGTGGCGCATTGATTGATGCCATCCAAAACGAGAACAACTCTACTTTGAGAAATGCATTCTATACCTATCACAGAATTGGTCTTGATAATTTGGCTAAAACCGACCAAACGCCCGCTAAGAAGAATATTGCTGATGCGTTGCTGACGTTGAAAGTTTATGAAAACAACTTCCAAATGAATCCTGCTTTCAACCTTTTTATCGATACCAAGAAAAACGAAATATTCAGCATTTTTGACAGCAACAACAACGGCTCTGTCAATATGAATGATCTAAAACAATTGATGTCGATGTTCGCACCAAATGAAATTGACACAAAATGGAATAAGTGGAAATAAGCGTTCACAGACGAAAATTATTTTATGCTTTCAAGAATTATAATTCAGAATTTTGCGCTGATTGACCATCTTGACATCCAGCTTCACAAAGCAATGGAAGTCATAACAGGAGAAACTGGTGCGGGAAAATCTATTATACTGGGTGCTTTGCGCCTTATTATGGGCGAACGCGCCGATCTAAAATCCATTAGCAACACCGACAAAAAATGTCTTGTAGAAGCACATTTCAGCATTAAGGAAGATTTTAAAAGCTTTTTTGATGAACAAGATTTGGACTTCGATGTTGACACCATTATTCGTCGTGAGATTTTGGCAAGTGGAAAATCACGCGCTTTTGTCAACGACGTTCCTGTAACGTTGGATATTTTGAAAGACTTATCTTCGAAACTTATTGACATCCATTCTCAGTTCGAAACGTCGCAATTATTTACCGAAGATTATCAGTTTCAAATATTAGATTCGGTATCAAAGAATCAAAAAGAGCTAGAAATTTATCAATCAAATTTCAGTCAATATCAAGCATTAAAACGTCAACTTCAAACGCTGAAACAGCAATTTGCGGAGGCACACAAAGAGGCAGATTATAAAAATTTCTTACTCAATGAGCTGAACGAATTGCAGTTGGATCAAATTGATTTTAAACAACTTCAAGATGAATTAAGCCTGCAAGAAAATGCAGAATTTATATCGGAAAATTTAGGTCAAATCATCCAGAAGTTCCATCAGGAAGAACTTGGTGTACTTTCACATTTTTTGGAAGCGAAACAAAAACTTCAAAAAATAAGCGATGTTTCACCAAAGTTTGAAGAACTACAAAAACGTTTTGACGAATCTTATTTTGAAATTAAAGATATTCTTCAAGACTTAGAATCAGAGCTTGAAAAAGTTGAGATAGATCCTGCAGCTTTGGCAGAAATGCTACAACAAACCAATCTGATAAACGCTTTATTTCTAAAACATCAGGTTACAGAGGTCGAAGCTTTGGTAGGAGTCCGAAACCAATTGGAAAAAGAGCAATCGGGTTTTCAGCATTTGGAGGAAGAAATCGCAGAAATAGAATCCAAGATTTTAAAACTCGAAAAAACTTTAGAAAAAGAAGCTAAAGAACTTTCGAAACTGCGGGAAAAAGGCACCCCGAATTTGGTTGAACAAATCGAAACTTTATTAAAACAATTAGGTCTGGAAAAGGCGAAAATCGGCATCGAATTAACTGAATCTTCCCAATATAATGTTTTCGGAAAGGAACATATCCAAATCCTTTTCCAAGCCAACTCTGGTTTTCCTATGAAGCCTATCCATACGGCCATTTCTGGTGGAGAACGTTCTCGCGTGATGTTAGCCATTAAGAAAGTCCTGGCAGAACATAGCAATTTACCAACTTTAATTCTTGATGAAATTGATACGGGTGTTTCTGGACGTGTTGCGGAAGAAATTGGAAAAGTAATGTACGATATGGGTAAAAATATGCAACTAATTGTCATAACACACCTTGCACAAGTAGCGGCAAAAGCCGACCACCATTATAAAGTCACCAAAATGGATGTTGACGGATTGACGCGTTCTAACATCATACCACTTAGCGATGACGAACGTCTGCATGAAATTGCACAACTACTTTCTGGAAGTACTGTAACGCAAGCGGCTATTTCCCAAGCCAAAGAATTAATGAATATCTAAATTTATTCACAATAAAAGCTTCCAAAATTTGGAAGCTTTTTTATGTTACTATAGCTTTTATTCTTAACAATATTCGTTATAAGCAGCTTGCAAGTTAGCAGCAATTGCTCCTGCTGGATTACCTTCGATATGGTGACGCTCTAACATGTGTACCAGTTCTCCATCTTTAAACAATGCGATGCATGGTGACGATGGTGGAAATGGTGCTAACAATTTTCTAGCTTCTGCAACAGCTTCTGTATCGAAACCTGCAAAAGCAGTTACCAAATGATCGGGCTTTTTGTCACCTGTTAAAGAATAAACTGCTCCTGGTCTTGCTGCTCCTGCTGCACAACCACAAACAGAATTAATCATTAATAATGTTGTCCCCGACTGCTTAAGCGCTTGGTCAACTTGTTCTGGTGTTGTTAAATCTTCAAAGCCTTTATCGGTAAGCTCTGCCTTCATTGGCATTACTAAATCTGCTGGATACATAATATTTATATTTTAGTTTAACAAAGATATTGATTAATATCGAATTTTAATATTGACTTAGGTTATCAAAATAATGCCAAAAATCTATTGCGACAAAATGGCGTAAAAAACCCAATTCTAAGATTTAGAATTGGGTTCCATTAATCAAATCGATATGCAAAATTTGGATATCCTTATTTTAGTTGTTGGTTGATAATTCTGTTAATTACCAATAAACCAACAAGGCTTTTTAGGAAAGTAATTTTTTAGCCATAGTCGAGATGCTTTTCCCATCTGACTTTCCGGCTAGCTCTTTGGATGCAACACCCATTACTTTTCCTAAGTCTTTGGCACCTTCGGCACCTGTTGTAGCGATAATACGCTTGATTTCAGTTTCCAATTCTTCTTCGGAAAGCTGTTCTGGTAAAAACTTCTTAATCACTTTGGATTGTTGTGCTTCTACTTCTGCTAGGTCCATACGATTTTGCGCTGAAAATTGATCATAAGAATCTTTTCTTTGTTTAATCATTCTTTGCAAAATTGCAATTTCTTGTTCTTGGGAAACATCTGCACCTTTGTGCTCTGTTTTTAGCAAAAGAATCTGTGCTTTCACTGCGCGTAAAGAATCCAGAGCAACTCTGTCTTTCTCTTTCATCGCAGTTTTCATCGCGTCTGTTATTTTTTGTTCTAAACTCATTGTTATGAAATTAGTCAACGTCTTTATTCAAAAATTTGTTTTCACGAAGCTGTACTCTCCCATTGTTATCGCTCAAAAAATTGTTGATACTGTTATCGGAGGCATTGTTGCCATCGATATCAATATTTTTTCTTTTGAATGCCGGAATGCTCTCAAACTCTTCAGCATAGTCAAATTTTTGGTAACGAGAGTTAAACTCTTTCAGTTTGTTTCTTCTCTCCAAAATTTTATTCGATTCTGCTGTTTTGTTGATGAAAGTGAATTCATCTTCCTGCTCTTCCACAAATGGTTTTTCGGCAGCTTTTGGTTCTTCAAAATTGTAGAGCATTTCTGGTTGAGGAACTTCTATTTTGAGCTCTTCCTCAATTGCTACTATCTCTTGTACAACTTCAACTTTTTCAACTTTATTAATGATTGGCTCCGCTTCTTCTTCTTGATGTACAAACATCTCTTCATTCTGAATCGGCTCATTAATTACAAAATTAATTTCAACTGGTTTTTCTTCGTTATTAACTTGGATACTGTGTTGATTATTAATTTTATTTTCGATCTCAAAAGTAAAAGCTTCCGCTTCTAAATCCTCGATAGGACTAAACTCTTCCTCCTCGTCATAGTTGAAAAGGTTAAAATCCTGAGGTGCTTCTGATTGCTCCCAATTTTGGTTGAAGCTTTCGGATTCTTCTTTTTCGAAAAACTTAACTTCCTGAGGAACTTCTTCTACAGCAGTTCCGGCGAAAGTATTAGTTGGAAAATTGGGAGTTGAAAAATCCTCATCATCTTCTAGGCGGAATACGTTGCGTCCTGTGCTAACGCCATCTTCTGCATCTTTTTCAGCTCTTGTTTTGAAAGGCGAATCTGTGCGTTTTGGCAAAGAAGATTCTCGATCTTCAAGAAGGTTATATTTGATGGTTTCTGTTGTGCCAGAGTGTTTGATGTTATCATTAGAAAAACCTGTTGCGATAACCAATACGCTGATGCTCTCACCCAATTCTTCATCCGACCCAACCCCGAAGATAATCTCTGCTGTGTTGCCGGCTTCTCTCTGGATATAATCGTTGATAAGTCCGATTTCGTCCATTGTTGCTTCTTCGTTTCCAGAACGAATCAATAGTAAAACGTCTTTGGCCCCAGTGATTTTGTTGTCATTTAATAACGGAGAATCCAAAGCTTTTTTAACCGCTTCTTCTGCTCTATTTTCGCCTTGTGCCGCGCCTGTTGACATCAATGCAGTTCCTGAATTCTGAAGGACAGATTTCGCATCACGGAAGTCGATATTGATATCGAAATAACCTGTAATAACTTCTGCCATACCTTTTGCAGCGTTGGTCAAAACTTCATCGGCTTTTAAAAATCCTGTTTTGAATCCTAAGTTCCCGAACTGTTGTCTTAATTTATCATTATTAATAACAATCAACGAGTCAACGTTATTTCTAAGTTTTTCTAAACCTTGTTCTGCCTGATCAAGTCTTCTTCTACCTTCAAAACTAAAAGGCACCGTCACAATACCTACGGTAAGAATTCCCATTTCTTTTGCAACTTTTGCAATAACTGGCGCCGCACCTGTACCAGTACCGCCACCCATACCCGCTGTAATAAAGACCATTTTGGTATTTTGTCCCATTGCAGCTTTGATGTCGTCGATACTTTCGATAGCTGCTTTTTCGCCAACTTCTGGATCAGCTCCAGCACCCAATCCTTCGGTTGTAGAAGTCCCTAACTGTACTTTGTTAGCCACTGGGTTATTATCGAGAGTTTGTGAATCTGTATTGCAAATAACGAAGTCTACGCCCAAAATACCTTTCTCGTACATGTGCTTCAGAGCGTTGTTACCTCCGCCTCCAACACCAATAACTTTGATGATCGAGGAGTTGCCTTTTGGCAGGTCAAATGAAAATCCTTGGTTGTTATTTATATTTTCCATTGTTACAATTTTTATAATGTTCCGCTTGATTATTTAAAAATAAAATTAAGCTCCTAATTTATTCTACTTCTTCAAAGAATTTTTTAACTTTTTCTAAAATCGATTGCCCGAAAGTTTGTTTTCCTTCGTTAGATTTTTGCTTAGGTTTTTCGATTTCTTCTACATCTGGCAGTTCCATATTTTGGATTGGTACTTCGACTGTTGTCTCGTCAACCTTGACTGTTGCAACCACTTCTTCCACCTCTTCATTCGATGATTTTTTATCACGAATTTTAAGACTTTCCATCAACAATCCTATTGAGGTTGCATATTCTGGACCTTTTAGTTGTTGATTTTTATCATTACTAACATACTCGTTAGAAAAACCAATTCTGGAATCAAAACCTGTGATATAATTTGCTAATTGTCTCAGGTGTTTTAGGTTGGACCCGCCACCTGTTAAGACAATACCGGCAATCAATTTCTTTTTCTGTTCGAATGCACCGTAAGCTTTTAGTTCGGTATTTACCATTTCTAAAATTTCTTCAACGCGAGCATTAACAATCTGCGCCAAAACTTTCAGTGAAATTTCTTTATCTGGACGCCCATGCAAACCAGGAATGGTTACATAGGTGCTATCTTTTTCTAATTCTGGAACTGCAGATCCGAATTTAACCTTTAGTTGTTCTGCATGTTTTTCGATGATAGAACATCCTTCTTTGATATCGTCTGTAATAATACCACCTCCGTAAGGGATAACACAAGTGTGGCGGATAATATTATCTTTAAAAATAGCGATGTCTGTAGTACCACCACCGATGTCAACAATCGCAACCCCCGCTTCTTTTTCTTCTTTGGTAAGAACAGCTTCCGAAGATGCCAAAGGTTCTAAAGTTAATGCCTCCATCTCTAAACCAGCTTCGCGAACACATCTTACAATATTACGAATAGAGCCCATCTGGCCGACTACCACATGGAAGTTAGCTTCTAAACGTTTGCCATGCATACCGATTGGCTCTTGGATTTCTCCTTCAGAATCGACTTTGTATTCTTGTGGAAGAACATGAATGATTTCTTCACCTGGAAGCATAACCAACTTACGAACTTGATCCTTAAGTGCTTCGATATCATCGTCTGTAATGTACTTATCCGGATGTTCTCGCATGATATAATCCGAATGTTGTAAAGAACGGATATGTTTTCCAGCAATGCCAACTGTAACTTTCCGAATAGAAACACCAGAGCTGGTCTCCGCCTTTTGTATCGCGGCTTTGATAGAGCCTATCGTCTGTGCAATGTTGTTAACAATCCCTTTGTGAACGCCGAGACTTTTTGCTTTTCCTACGCCGAGGATCTCAATCTTTCCTCGGTCGTTGCGTCTGCCAACAATGGCGACAATCTTAGTTGTCCCAATGTCCAGACCTACTGAATACTCGTGATTTTCCATTTTTTATGCTCGATTTGATTTTTTTATTCTACTATTACTTTTGCTTTTTTCTTAGGTTCTTCTTTTTTAGGAGAAGCTTTTTGTTGTGTTTTTTGTTTTTCTTCTTTTTTAGGTTCTTTTTTTGGCTTTGCAACTGTTGCCTTTGGTTTGGCTTCAGGCTTCGCGACTTCTTCTTTTTTTTCTAATCTTGCCAAAGGTTTTTCCAAAGCTTTTTCTTGTGCTTTAAGAACACTATCATTTTCTTTAAAATAAGGATTGAGTGTTGCTACAATCTGATTATTGTATTTCACAGAAATTCTTTTGTACTTTTCTGGATTCTGATACACCAAATATTTTTCAACAAAAGTTTTGAAACCCTTTACTTTAAAATCGATATTATTAAGATCGCCAATCTCAACTTTATAATGACCTTCGCTGGTCAAAAGACTGTAATCGCCATCGTATTTTGAGATTCCTATAAAATATTTTTTACTAAAATCATCTTTGTTGATCTTTTCTACAAGATTGCTCAGCGCGGCGTATTCATCTTTTTTCACGTTCCCTGAAACCAACAAACACGGATAGGAATAATTTCTTGAAATCGGAAACTCTACACCTTTAGCATCTACGTAAAAATCTCGTCCTTCTTTCTGCAGTCTAAACACAGGAACCCTTTGTTTAACATCAACATTCAAAGTACCATTAAGATCCAAATAAACATTGGCGCTATCTACAAAATCGTTTTTGTTAAGTTTTTCCTCAAGTTTTGGGATGTCCAATGTTCCTATTTTATTTTCTGGATTGTATTTTTTGATTAAATCCGAAACTTCATTTTCTGAAATAAAATATACAGAAGTCGCATCGTTATTCAGCTTAATTTTAGACTCAGACACAGATTTTTCACTGAAACGTTTCAAAGAGAAACTCAGCAGAAAAACCAGTATTCCTACGGTTACTAAAATTTTTAATATTCTGTATTTATTCTTCATTCTATTTAGCTTAATGCATGTAAAAAATTACACTTTTACATTATTAATCCATTCCATAATTGGATCGTACAAAGTGTCGATATTCCCAGCACCAACGGTCAATAAAATATCGAAATCTCTTTCTTTAATTTTGTCAAAACTTTCAGCAAGGCTCACCACTTCTTTGTTGTGTGTATCTACTTTTTCCGCCAACCAAGAAGACGTCACACCGGGATAATTCTCCTGAAGTTCGCGTGCTGGATAAATCTCTAACAGCAAAAGATCGTCACCATTCGCCAAACTTTTCGCAAAATCATCAGCAAAATCTCTTGTTCTGCTGAACAAATGCGGTTGGAAAGCAATCAACAATTTTTTGTTGGGGTAAAAGGTTTTAATAGAACCAATTACGGCATTCAGCTCCGTTGGATGGTGCGCGTAGTCGTCGATATAGATTTTTCCGTTGTCAAAAATATGTTTGGTATAACGTCTTTTGATGCCTTTAAAATCGGTTATTGCGTTTTTCAAAACATCGAAAGAAACGCCCATTTTGCTCAAAATCGCTAGCGACACTGTCGCGTTTTCAACATTGTGAATACCTGGAATTTCCCAAACAAAATCTGCAATCGTTTCTGTCGGCGTATGGAAATCAAAATAAATTTTGTCGTGATCCATTCGCAAATTATCCGAATAGTAATCGGCCTCTTCATTGACTGCATAGGTTACATGCGGACGACCAATATCCAATCCTTTTCTCGCAAAAATCTGTTGGTCTTCTGGCACCAAAGCGGCAAACTCGCGGAAGCCTTCTTCGATATGACTACGGTCGCCGTAAATATCCAAATGGTCAGCATCCATGGACGTTACAACCGCCCAATCTGGGGAAAGATTGAGGAAGCTTCTATCATATTCATCCGCTTCTACAACAGACAATTCATTACCGTTGTACAGAAAATTGGATTTAAAGTTTTCTGAAATTCCACCCAGAAAAGCAGAAAAGGGCAAATCTGCTTCTTTACACAAATGCGAAATTAGAGTTGATGTCGTGGTCTTACCATGTGTCCCTGCAACGGCAATACACTGCGTATCTTCGGTTACCAGACCTAAAACTTTTGCCCGTTTATGAATCGTGAATCCGCTTTCTTTGAAATAATCTAAAATTCCCAAAGTTTTAATCGCGGGCGTGTAAATCACCAATGTATCTTGACTAGACAATTGTTTAATTCTGTCATCGATGTTATCTTCAAAACTAATGTCAATACCTTCTGCCATTAGTTGTGTCGTCAATTTGGTATTGGTTTTATCGTAACCCAAAACCTCTCTGCCAGAAGCATGGAAATATCTCGCCAAAGCGCTCATCCCAATACCTCCGATACCGATGAAATAAAAATGTTTGAATGTATTTAGATAATTCATTTTATATTTTGTCCGAAGACTATTTATTTATCGTTTTTAAAATTTCGTCTACAATCTCGATTGTTGCATTTGGTTTTGCAAAACTTTTGATATTGTTTGACATGTCTGTTCTTAGTTGCTCGTCTTTGCAAATAGACATCAATGTTGACCAAAACAGATTTTTCATTTCGGAGTCTTTCACCATTTTGGCTGCATTTTGTTGCACCAAATTAAGGGCGTTTTTGGTTTGATGATCTTCTGCCGCAAATGGGAAAGGCACCAATAATACGGGTTTCCCGGCTACCGACAATTCTGAAATCGCAATAGCGCCCGCTCTCGACACAATAACATCCGCTGCCGAATACGCCAATGGCATATCGTAAACAAATTCTTTCAACTGAATTTGATTTTTTAAATCTGAGATTTGAGAATCTTTATTTAAAGTTTCAAAATCCAATTTTCCTGTTTGCCAGATAAGCTGCAAATTTTCTTTTGCAAAATTTTCAAGATTATCTTTCCAGCCGTTATTTAAAGTTCTTGATCCTAAAGATCCACCAACCGATAAAATACAAAGCTGATCTGGGTTGAGGCCCATTTGTTCTTTTGCAGTTTTAGAATCTATTAAATCTGAAACTATCGTTTGCCTGATGGGGTTTCCAGAAAAAATAACTTTCGTTTTCGGAAAATCTTTTTCCATGTTTGGATAAGCTGTAAAAACCGCTTTTGCCTTTTTGCTCAGTAACTTATTGGTCACACCAGGATAGGCATTTTGCTCCTGTATAAAAGTCGGAACGCCTTGTCTAGCCGCCGCCCACAAGGCAGGACCACTTGCAAAACCACCGGTACCAATTGCAAGATCAGGTTTAAAATCTCTAATAATTTTTTTCACTTTGTTAAGACTTGATATTAACTTGAACGGTAATTTTAAATTGGCTAACAAATTACCTCTGTCTATTCCAGCGATGTTTAATCCTATAATATCAAAACCTGCCTGAGGCACTTTCTCCATCTCCATTTTGTTTTCTGCTCCTATGAACAAAAACTGAGCATCAGGATATCGTTTTTGGATTTCCTGTGCTATGGCAATTGCTGGGAAGATGTGTCCTCCAGTGCCCCCGCCGCTTAATAATACTCTAGGCGATGTCATTAATTTCTTCTATTGTTTGTTTTTTTCCTAATCCTTCTTCATCATATACCTGAATTCTTGAGCTGATGCTAAGAATAATTCCTAACTGAATGTATGTTACCAACATCGACGTACCTCCGTAACTGATGAGTGGCAAAGGTTGTCCTGTAACCGGAATTAGATTAACTGCAACAGCAATATTAACAGCTAATTGCACAAAAATCATAAGCCCAATTGCGAGGACGAGTAAGGACCCAAAGAATGCTGGCATTTTACTGGCAATCATCACAATCCTAATTATCATAATCATGTACAGACTGATGAGCACCAAAGCGCCGAGCCAGCCATATTCTTCTACTATAATGGCAAAAATAAAATCCGATACCGACTGTGGAAGTGTCTGCTTCAGCGCACTTTTTCCTGGACCGATACCATAAAAACCTCCATGTACAATGGCCGCTTTAGCCTGCATGACTTGGTAGTTTTTAGCTTTTACCGCTTCGTCTTCAACGTCGGCATCTTTTTTAGCATTGGTAAATGTTTCTACGCGACTCATCCAAGTATGTACACGGTTGTTATTAATCATACTTGTATTAAGCGCCACCAATAGGAACATTACAACTAAAATGACCGAAGTTGAAATAAATCCTGCAATGTATTTCCAATGTAATTGTCCAAAAACTAATACACCAATGGACACCATCAAAATCATCAAACCTGTAGAACCATTGTCTTTTGCAACCAAGAGAAACACCAACAAAATAGGTCCGAAAATATAAATTACATTTTCTATAGGCAGCCTTTCTCTTGATATTTTCTTTGTTAAATAACGGCACAAGTAGATGATTAACATTAAATAAGCAAAAGACGACGGCTGGAACGAAATCGGAGTTCCAGGGATTTTTAACCAACGCGAAGCACTAGCACCGTCAATCGTCTGCCCCGTAAACATCGTAATGCATAACAAAATAACTGTTACACCTAGCAATATGGAACTTAGCTTTCCAATATACTCATATTTGATAGCGCCAATACCTCGCATAATTCCGAGACCTATGACTAAGAAAATCATGTGTTTCAAAATATGGCTCGTCGTGGTACCGTTGTTAGCAATATACTCCAAGTTGGAACTTGCCGAATATACAGGAAATATCGACAGAAAGGATATCAAAATGATAACCATCCAAAGAACTTTATCGCCCTTCAGTAGCTCGAATTTATTATCTGTCGTTTGGTTTTCCATCTTCTGTTATCTGCTTCTTTTTATTTCTCTAATTTTAAAACTTCTTGTTTAAACTGATTGCCACGATCTTCATAACCGTTGAACAAATCAAAACTTGCACAACAAGGCGACAAAAGTACCGTATCGCCTTCCTCGGCCAGCTGTGAACAAACCTTTACCGCATCCTCCATACTTGAGGTGTCGTAGATCTGCTCTTTATCATTTTTAAAGAAATCGATAATTTTTTGATTATCAACACCAAGGCAAACTATCGCTTTCACTTTCTTTTTCACGAGTTCTTCAATCTCGGTGTAATCGTTGCCTTTGTCTTTTCCACCCACAATCCAAATCGTTGGTTGTTTCATACTTTCTAGAGCGAAGTAGGTGGCGTTGACATTGGTTGCTTTGCTGTCATTGATGTATCGCACACCTTGGATATCCGCAACATTTTCCAGACGATGCTCCACAGCTTGGAAAGTCATCAGCGAATTGCGAATACTTTCATTGCTGATATTCAATAACTTACTCGCAATACTTGCTGCCAGACTGTTGGCAACATTATGTTTTCCTAAAAGTGAAAGCTCATCGATTTTCATTTCGAAATGCTCATTAGTATTCACAGAAATATCATTATCCGTAGCATAAGCACCATAATCTAAACTTTCGGTCATAGAGAAGGGTACTTTTTTCACTTTGAGATCCAGTTTGTCCAGAATCCTTTGGCTCATTTCGTCATCTTTATTGTAGATGAAAAAATTTTGTTCATTTTGATTTTCTGTAATTCTAAACTTTGCTAAAGCATATTCTTCGTAATTGTAATTGTATTGATCCAAATGATCTTTTGACAAATTCAACAACAATGAAATATAAGGTCTGAAAGTTTGTATGTCATCTAGCTGAAAGCTGCTAACTTCCAAAACATAATAATCGAAATTATCTTCTGCAACTTGCTTTGCAAAGCTTTTGCCGATATTTCCACCCAAACCAACATTGAAACCGTCTTCTTTAAGAATATAATAAATCAACGACGTGGTGGTCGTTTTACCATTGCTTCCTGTGATAGCTATAATTTTGGCATCTGTAAACTCGGAAGCGAATTCTATCTCGGAAGATAGTCTGATGTTTTTATTTTTAATTTTAAGAACGATGTCGGCCTTCTTAGGAATTCCAGGACTTTTTATAACCCAATCTGCTGACAAAATACGGTCTTCAGAATGTTGTCTTTCCTCAAAATCGACACCTAGATCTTGCAATTCTTTTTTGTAGTTGTCACGGATTTCTCCCATATCGGATACGAAAACCTCGAAGCCTTTTTTCTTTGCTAAATAAGCGGCACCCACGCCACTTTCTCCACCACCTAGAATAACTACTTTCATCTGTTATATCATTATGAGATTTTGAAATTTAAAAACTTCTTAATCTTTGTATTTTAAGTTATCTAATTTTTAATGTTATCAAACAAATAATCGCCAATAACATTCCCAAAATAATGGCACGGTTTACGATTTTGCTTTCATGATAACCTTTCTTCTGATAATGATGGTGCAAAGGCGACATCAAAAACAGCCGGTTATTTTGTGCATATTCTAATCCGTATTTTCGTTTTCTATATTTAAAAACAATCACCTGCAACATTACAGAAAGGTTTTCCACCAAGAAAACGCCACACAATACAGGAATTAATAATTCTTTTCTTAAAATAATTGCTAAAACGGCAATCACACCGCCTAACATCAAACTTCCGGTATCCCCCATAAAAACTTGCGCTGGATAAGTATTGTACCAGAAAAATCCGATAACTGCTCCAACCAAAGCGAGGGCAAAAATGGTTGTCTCTCCCATATTGGGTAAAAACATGATATTGAGGTAATCCGCAAAAATAATGTTACCCGACAGATATGCAAAAAACGCGAGTGTCAGCAATATGACGACGCTGGTTCCGGCGGCGAGCCCATCGATACCATCAGTAATGTTAGCTCCGTTGGATACAGCCGTTACAATAAAAATAACAATGGGGATAAAAACAACCCAAGACCATTCGTGTGCTTCATCTGGACTCATCCAGAATAAAAGTCCACTATAGTCAAACTCATTATTTTTTGTGAAAGGCACTGTCGAAACAGGGATTCTTTCTTCTGGCATAAAATTCTTTTCGACATTGTTACGGTTGACAACTTTGGCATCAGAATATTTTCTTTTGACCTCGATGTCTGGATGGAAATACATCGTCACCCCTACAATAAGTCCCAAGCCAACCTGTCCAATAACTTTGAATTTGCCTTTCAGGCCGTCTTTATTTTTTTTAATTTTCTTTAAATAATCATCCAAAAAGCCAATAGCGCCCATCCAAAACACAGAAATGATTAACAAGACAATATAGACATTGGTGATTTTTGTAAACAAAAGAACCGGAATAATGGTCGCCACAATAATGATGATACCTCCCATTGTTGGCGTGCCTTCTTTTTGTTTTTGCCCAGCCAGACCGAGATCTCTCACCAATTCTCCCATCTGTTTTTGACGAAGATAATTGATGATTTTCTTACCGTAAGCTAAGGCAATAATCAATGAAAACAACACCGCCATTGCAGCTCGAAACGAAATGTATCGGAAAAGATTCATCCCTGGAACATGAATTCCGTGGCTAATAAGATATTCGTTTAGGTAGTATAACATTTTCTTTTATAATCTTTGGTTATAAAGGTTTATTTCCCCATTAAGTTTAACAATTCTCTAATGACTTCCTTATCATCAAAATGATGTTTGACACCGTTAATCTCCTGATAAGTTTCGTGTCCTTTTCCTGCAACCAAGACAATGTCTTTAGGTTCAGCAAATTTTATCGCCATTTTAATAGCTTCTTTACGATCCGGAATCGAAATATATTTATTAAAATTTTGCGGTTCCACGCCGGTTTCTATTTCTTTAATAATTGCGGTAGGGTCTTCTGTTCTTGGATTATCCGAGGTGATAATTGCCACTGTTGCTTTCTGAGAAGCTATTTTTCCCATTTGCGGGCGTTTGCCATGATCTCTGTCGCCACCACAACCGAACACACAAATTAATCTTTCATTTTTTGTACGAATCTCGTTGATGCTGTCCAGAATATTTTCTAAAGCATCTGGCGTATGTGCATAATCTACGACGAAAAAAATTCCACTGTCTGATTTAAGAGTTTCGAAACGCCCATTAACACGGTGAAGTTTTGAAATCGCTTGTAAAATTTCGTTTTCTTTCATGCCCAATTCCATGGCGATGCCATAAGCCAACAACAAATTATAAACATTGAACTTCCCTGTTAAAGTCGTCCAAAATTCTTTCCCATTAAAATTCAGCAACATCCCGTTGAAGTCAACTTCCAAAAGCTTTCCATGAAAATCTGCCATCGTCTTCATCGCAAATGACTTTCTGGCCGCTTTGGTATTTTGCAACATGACATTGCCATTCTTATCATCCGCGTTGGTTATTGCGACAGCGGAAGCTTCTAACTCATCAAAGAAACGTTTCTTCGCTGCTAAATAATTATCAAATGTTTTATGGTAATCCAAATGATCTCTTGTGATATTCGTAAAACCTGCAACTTTGAAGTGTAATCCTTCGATGCGATCTTGTACAATTCCGTGAGAACTCACTTCCATGAAGGCATATTCGCAGCCTTCTTCGACTGCTTTTGCCATCATTTCGTTAAGACGAATGACATCTGGTGTGGTATGTGTACTTGGGATAACCTCATCGGCAATACGATATTCCACCGTAGAAATAAGCGCAGACTGGTATCCTAAATTTTTAAAAATATCAAATAACAAAGTCGTTACAGTGGTTTTTCCATTGGTTCCTGTAACACCTACTAAGTTTAGCTTTTGGGATGGGTTATCATAGAAATTAGAAGCTAAATGTCCTAATGCTTTTGATGAGTTTTCCACCAAAATATAAGTCACATCGTTTTGTGAAATTTCTGGTAATGTTTCGCAAACAATAACATTCGCGCCTTTTTCAATTGCTGAATTGATGAATGAATGTCCATCTGCAAGCACACCTTTTATCGCAACATACAGCGAATTTTCGACAGCTTTTCTACTATCGAAAGCAAGCATAGAAATCTCTTTATCCAAAGAGCCTTTGGTTTTTAAAACTGGAATGTTTGCTAATAATTTCTCTAAATTCATTTTCACCAATTATTTCTGTAAAGTCAGATATATTTTTTGATTTTTTCCAATCGTAGCTCCTGCAGAAGGAAATTGCTCCATGATTTTCCCAACCCCTTTGAAGTCCACGCGATAACCTAAATTCTCTAACTGCGGAATAGTGCTTTTACCAATCATCCCAACAACATTTGGCATCACGCGATTTTCAACTTTTAATTTTCGATTGGGTTCAATCATTTTATCCAATTTTACTGGATGTTCTACTAGCATTTCCTTTTCAATGTTCAAAGGTGTTTTAAGGAAAGTTTTTCCAGCAATCTCTTTAAACACTGGCGCCGAAACCGATCCACCATAAAATCCTTTTGAAGTATCTGGCTGATTAATCATTACGATACAAGTATATTTCGGATTATCTGAAGGATAAAATCCAGCAAATGACGCTTGGTATTTTCTTGGACCAGGTTTCCAATATTCGAATCTGGCCGTTCCTGTTTTGCCAGCAATTTTAAGATTCGGTGTATAAATACTTTTCGCGGTACCTTTTTCTACGGCTTTTGTCAAAGCATCTGTCATCATTTTGATAGCTTTGTCCGATGCCATTTTATTCACCAACACTTCTGGTTTTGCATTGTATAAGACCTTTCCATCTTTCATGACTTTATCAATAAAAAGTGGTTTTACCATTTTCCCATGATTAGCAACGCCATTGTAAAAAGTCGTCAATTGTAACAAACTAAAACTAGAAGAATAGCCATAGGCTAAAGAAGCCAAAGTCGCTTTGTTCCAGCGTTTACTTTTTGGTGTTTGGATAGAAGGTTTGGCAATACCCGGCAACTCAATGTCCATTTTATCAAACATTTTCCAACGTCTCCAGTGGTCTAGGAAAACCTCGGGTTTGTCTGCATAATGTTGTGTAATAATCTTAGCAGCACCCACATTGCTCGATTTCGCCAAAACATCACTCACGTCGTAAGTGCCGCCGCCATGACCATCTGTAATTAATTGTCCTGCATAATTCCAGTTGCCATTTCCGATATTAACTTTCGTATTTTCATCTACAAAACCATCGTCCATTGCCGCCAAAATTGACATTGTTTTGATAATAGATCCTGGCTCTTGCGCATCTTTAACAGCAAAATTGTAAGCATCAACATAAATACCTGGGTCGGTTCTTCGGAGGTTAACCATCGCGCGAACCTTTCCGGTTTGTGTTTCCATAACGACGACACAACCATGATCCGCATCAAAATTAATCAACTGATTTTCTAAAGCTGTGTGTGCAATATCTTGAATTCTTAAATCTAAAGTCGTGTATACGTCTTCGCCATCAACAGGCTCCTGAACTTTCCAATAATCAATTGGCTTCCACTGAGATGAGTTAATTTTTTGTTCAAGACGCTTCCCATCTGTCCCTGTCAAATATTTGCTAAAAGCGCCTTCTAATCCTGATTTTCCGTTTTCGTTATCTGCTCCGATGGTCCCTGCTCCAATTTGGGTCGTTGCGAGTTCTCTTTTATAATTTCTATCAACAATAAAACCACCTCTGTTTTTTCCTCTATTAAAAATTGGAAATTTTCGGATTCTATCATATTCATCAAAATCAAGGCCTTTTACTAATGCATAATATTGATTTTTCTTTTTCTTTTGTTCATCAAATTTTGCGCGAAAATAGCTTCTCGGCTTGTCAAACATTAAACTTAAAGAATCGGTTAAATCGCTGATATTATTTTGATAAATCGTATCGCGCATCGTTTTGAAATCCAAATAAATATCATAACGCATCACCGTAGTTGCCAAAATAGAACCATCCGAAGCATAAAGATTTCCGCGCGCTGCTTTCAGGGTTGCCTCGCGGTAATTTTTGTTGATGTAATTGTTCTGAAATTCCTCAACATTGGTATTTTGCAAAATCAAAATCCTTCCCAAAAATATCGTAAAGAGACCAAAAGCTACCAATGTAAAAAGGTAGCCCCATCTCAATGCTTTGGAACGCTCTTTTTCGAAATCAGTGCTTTGTTTTGACATCCGTACTATCTAGTTTTATAAGGAGTTTCATAGGGTGACTTTCCAAAGTCATCAGCGAGTCGCCAAGCATCTCTTTCCCCAACTCCGATTCTAATTTTATCTTTATCAATCGACTTTGCGCGTAGGCATTTCTCGATTTGTATTCTTCGGTTTCTTCTTTTAATTCGTTAACGCGTTCGATTTTTTTACCTACCAAGTGGTTGCTGTATATCATCACCATTAATAATCCGAACACCATCAAAAAATATCTGTAATGTACCTTAACTTCGTCGCGATTAAGAAAATTCCCCTTGATAATATCTATCAGAGTTAGTTTTTTCTTAGGTCGATTAAGGATTTTTTTTGCCAATTTGTGTTTTTATTTATTCGATTATATTTTGCTTCCTATTCTCATTTTTGCGCTTCTAGCACGAGAGTTTTCTTCAATCTCAGCATCATCTGGAACAATAGCTTTTGTCTTTACGAGCTCAAAAGATTTTTTGTAATTACCGTAGATGTCGCGCTCTGGTTCTCCTTCGAACATTCCGTTTTTCAAAAAGCGTTTTACCAAACGATCTTCTAAAGAATGGTAAGAAATCACCACCAATCGTCCTCCAGGTTTTAGAATTCGATAAGATTGCACCAACATTTCTTTTAATACGTCTAGCTCTTGATTAACCTCAATTCTTACCGCTTGGAATAACTGCGCAAAAAACTTGTTGCTCTTATGTGGCGGCATATAACTAAAGACATCTTTAAGATCTTGCGTTGTTTCAATAACTTTATTTTTACGTTTATGAACAATTTCGCGCGCCAATTTTCGAGCTTCGCGCAATTCTCCGTAGTAATAAAAAATATCTGCTAAAGCTTCTTCTTCATAATCATTAATAACTCTTTTTGCATCCAAGCCTTGCATAACATTCATCCGCATATCCAAGGGCGCATTACTTCTGATGGAAAAACCTCTTTCGGCCTCATCAAACTGATGCGATGAAACACCCAAATCTGCCAAAATACCATCAACTTGAGAAATACCATATATTAATAAGGAATTCTCTAAGAATCTGAAATTTTGATTAATCAAAGTGAATCGAGGATCATCAATCGCATTTTTTAAGGCATCCGTATCTTGGTCGAAAGAAAACAAACGACCTTCTGGCGACAATCTTGACAAAATCTCACGCGAATGCCCGCCACCACCAAATGTGCAATCCACATAGATCCCCTCTGGATTTGTGACCAATGCGTCAACACTATCTTTTAATAATACAGGATTATGATACATCTTCGTTATTAATATTTCCCATTACTTCTTCTGCTAAACTTGCAAAATCAAGCGTTGCCGCATTAATAATTGCCTCGTAATCGATTTTATCCCAAATCTCAAACATTTCACCTGCGCTTGTTATCACAATATCTTTTTTAAGATTTGCGAACACTACCAGATCTTTCGAAATTTGCAATCGCGAATTCGAATCCAGTTCCACAGCCTTAACACCGGCGGTGAAAACCCTTATGAACTCGACATTCTTTTTCACAAAACGATTCAATGAATTGATTTTTGTCATCACCTTATCCCAAGACTTTTTAGGATAAACCTCAAGACAATTATTAAACACCGAACGTTTAACAACAAGCGTCTGGTCATCAAAGACTTCCATCTGCTTTGCTAGAGAAGATGGTAATTTGATGCGACCTTTGTCGTCAATTTTACATTCGTATGTGCCTATGAAATCATTCATTTGGGACAAATTTATATAATTTTTTTCCACTTTTTACCACTTTCTACCACAATTTTACTTAATGTTCATAACTTTTGATGCTTAAAAACCAATATTTAAAAGTTTGATTTTAAACACTTTATCAAAATCACATTCATAAACCATGATAAATCCAAGCATTTTCATAAATCCAATGAAAAATCGACAACAAAACGATATGAAACAAAATTTTAGTTAAACTTTTTTAATATTTTTGAAATAAGACACGATAAAAAGGAAATTTTATCTTTTATTTGTATTTTTGCAAGGCTTATTTGCGAAGCACCTCTATGATATTCAAAAAGAAAAATAAAAAATTCAATTACATCGAAGCTGGTAGCGGTCATCCAATGATTCTTTTACACGGATTAATGGGTGGTCTTAGCAATTTTGAAGACACGGTAAACTTTTTCGCAGAAAGAGATTATCAAGTTTTTGTACCTGAATTACCGATATACGATTTGCCGATTCTTAATACGAATCTTACAACAATCGCAAAATACGTCATCAAATTTATTGAAGACCAAAAAATAACAACACCTGTCACTATTGTTGGGAATTCTATGGGTGGTCATGTTGGTCTTATCCTAACTTTGGCACGTCCAGATTTGGTTAAAAACCTAGTTCTTACAGGAAGTTCGGGTCTTTACGAAAGAACTTTTGGAGATAGTTTTCCAAGAAAAAGCGATAAAGATTATATTAGAAAAAAAACCGAAGAGGTTTTCTACAATCCAAAGATTGCAACAGAAGAATTGGTAGATGAAGTTTTTGACGTGGTTAACGACCGCATGAAAGGCATAAAAACGGTTATGCTAGCCAGAAGCGCCATCAAACATAATATGTTAAACGATCTTCCAAAAATCACATGTCCCACTTGTCTTATTTGGGGAAAACAAGACAATGTAACGCCTCCCGATGTAGCTGAGGACATGCACAAATTCATCCCAAATTCAGAGTTATTTTGGATTGATGAATGTGGACACGCCGCGATGATGGAAAAACCTAAAGACTTCAATGAAATATTGTATTCTTGGTTACAAAAAGTAATGTAAATAAAAAATAACAAACCATTAAGAACTCAAAAATCTTAATGGTTTTTAATTAATACCATCATGCTCATAAAAACAGCTGAATTCGTAAAAAGTAGTGGCAAATGGCAGGAATGTCCAGAGCCTACATTAGCAGAATATGCTTTCATTGGCCGATCGAATGTTGGAAAATCTTCGTTGATCAACGCCATGATGAATCATAAAGACCTTGCCAAAACCTCACAAACGCCTGGAAAAACACAACTCATCAATCACTTTTTGGTGAATGAAGAATGGTTCTTAACCGACCTTCCAGGTTATGGTTATGCGCGTGTTTCCAAATCTACTCGTAAAGATTTTGAAAAATTAATCACCAACTATATTCTTAACAGAAAAAATCTTGTCAACCTCTTCGTTTTAGTGGATGTACGTCACACACCTCAAAAAATTGACATCGAATTTATGCAATGGTGTGGTGAAAGCGGCATACCATTCTCTATTGTATTTACAAAAGCTGACAAGATGAAACCTGGTGGTGCACAAAGAAATATCGAAGCCTACGAGCAAGAGCTTTTTAAATCTTGGGAAGAACTTCCGCAGATGTTTTTGACGTCTGCAGAAAAAAAACAAGGCGGTGACCAAATATTAGATTACATCGAACAAACCAACCTATATTTAATTAAAAATAAAATTAAGTTTTAGAAAATGATTCTTTGGAAAATTAAAGCATTTGAGGATATTACAAGAGATGAGCTTTATGCAATCCTAAAAGTTAGACAAGAGGTTTTCATTGTGGAACAAGAAACCTATTATCTTGACACCGATGATACCGACCAAAAAGCCTTGCACGTTTGGGCAGAGCTGGACAACAAGGTAGTTGCCTATTGTCGCGTTTTCAACAAAGCTATTAAATACGATGAAACAAGCATTGGCCGTGTCTTGACACATCCTGACTATCGTGGGCTAAAACTTGGACGAACTTTGATAACCTACGCAATACAATGTATAGAAACCCGTTTCAAAACCTCAAGTGTAAGAATCTCTGCACAAGATTATCTACTTAAATTTTATGGTGATTTTGGTTTTATAGCAACAGACAAAAAATATCTCGAAGACAATCTTCCACATACTGAAATGTACAGAAAATAAAAAGAGGCCTTATTCTACTGAACAAAACCTCTCGCAAAAAATGTAAAGTGTGTGTGTATTTTAAATGTGTTTTTGGCTAGAAAAAGATATTCATCATTTCCTTATCGCAAAACTACATTGCTTTTAATTATAAAAAATACGGTAAACCGTAAAATACTAATTTATTTTTTAAATTATTCCTAAATCTTTACAAAAAGCAACCAATTGTGCATTATTAGGAAGATCCAAGGAATCTTTAAGAAGACTAATCCTTTTTTCGACACTGCTAAGTCCAAAAGGTTTTATCTTTTTTTCTTCGAGAAAAGCTGGAATCTCTTTTACCTTCACGCCTTTTGCCAATAAGTCAATCAGATAAATATCATAAGTGCTAAACTCAAAAGTATTGAGCTTTCTCACCGAATGCCTTACATTTTCCGAGAAGAATTTTTCATTCTTCTGAATCGCTTGCAAAGCATGTTTCAGATTTTTAAAATCCGATCTGGCTTTTCTTACAAAAGCATCAATATCATATTGTTTAACAAGTCGATCAACAACACCCGATTTATCATTTGCAGAAAACACCAAAACTTTAAGATTTTCTTGCAGTTTTTTGGAAGCATCAATCAAAGCTTCACCATCTTTCAGTGTTTGGATATAATGATCTTCTTCAAAATTAAGGTCGGTGACAAGAAGTTCATACGCCGCATTATCATCAATAGCCTTTCGAATTTTTGAATAGGCATCGTCACAATAGTACACAAAATCAACATGTTGCACACCAAATTCTTCCAATATTTTTTGTAAAGAAAAATTAGTCGATTCAAAATCTTCAGCGATTAAAACACGATTTAACATGAACAATATTTATGATTGATGAGGGATTTCCAAATTAACTTTAAGACCTTCATTTTTTGAACTTTCAAAATTAATTTTTCCGTGCATTACCGCAATACGGTTTACCGTATTTTTGAGACCATTTTTGGGTTGGTTGTCTTGCAAACCGACGCCATTGTCTTTATACCGAATATTGACATACTTGGTTTCATTATCAAATTTTAAAACCACGCGACTCGCATTACTGTGTTTTCGCATATTGACCAAAAGCTCCTGTATTACCATGAAAATATGAGTTTGTGCTTCTTTTGAAAAACACTCCCAAAGCTCCTCCGAATTTCCAACAATAAAAATCTGAATATTTTCATTATCAAAAGAACTTATCATTTCTGATAATTTGTCATGAAAACTTTTGTCCTCAAGGATTTTTTCATCATACGAGATATTTCGTGATTTTTCGTACATTTCTTCCAACTTGTAAAGAATGCTGTTTTTGTCGAGATCTTCCTTATTTTCGATCTCCTTCATCACACGATAAAGCCCGTTGGCTACAACATCATGGACTTTTTTGTAGGTTGTTAATTTATTGGTTTTGATGAGATTCTCCGCTTCTAATTTTAGTTTTAAGCGTTTTCTTTTTAATCTAAAATACGTAATTCCTAATATTGAAATACTGATAAATATAAATCCTCCCGTCAAATATTGCTGTTTGCGAATTCGGTATTCTTTTTTAATATTTTCTAGCTTAAGTTGTTCGTTTTCGAGTTTGCTTTTCTCACTTTCATAGCGGATTAGCGCAAATTGATTTTTAGAAAGCGTCGTTGCTAAGTGCAAGCTATCATCAATTCTATGAAATTCTTCAAAGTAAGCTTGTGCTGTTGATGGACTTCCTACTTTTATCATTTTTTGCAAAGCCTCCATCCGGTCTTGTGGCGCATCCAGAATTTTCGACTTTTTATGCATTAATTGTGCAAAATAATAAGCAGAGTCTTTATTTTTGTACAAATAATAATCGGACAAATAGGAATATCCAGCGTCCAAAGCCCAATCGTTATTAGTACTTTCTGATATTTTTAGTGCCTTATCAAAAAGTCCTCGAGGGTTAAAACGGGCGTCTAAATAGGATTGGGTTCTCGCAAAATTCATTAAAATCCGGGCATAGATATCATCATCTTTGGGCACTTCTTTAAGTAGATTACTGTAAATATCGAGTGCTTCCTGATATTTTTTTTGATTAAAATAAGTGTTCGCCAAGTTGCTTTCTAGCATAAGTTTTTCGTCCTCATCATCCGAAAACAACAAGGCTTTATTATAGAATTTTATGGCGTTGTTATAATCTTTTAAACTGTTGGACACGACTCCAAGATTGTTGTAATTGCTCGCCAGAAAACGGTGTTGCGCGGTGTCCGATTCTTTAAAATAAGGAAGCGCCGACAAGCTCGTTTCCAAACTTCCGTAATTATCACTTTCTTCTTCTTGGATGATTGCCATGTTAACAAGGCTTTTCACAACACCGACACTGTCATTTTCTCTCATGGCTAAATCTTTCGCTTCGTTGAGATAGTAGTATGTGCTATCTTTTTTTCCTTGATCCAGAACTTCCCAAGCTTTTATATAAAAATGGTTATCTTCCCTACGGCTTATCGTTTCTGGACTAGATTTTTCACAAGAATTAATGATTAAAAGAACAAGTGTAAAAAAAATAAATTTGGATTTCAATAGGTTATTAGTTTTAATAAATAAAATTACAAATTCTTTTTAGGATAATTCTTTATTTTTGTAATGATAAATGTCTGCCGTTTTTATGTCCATTGAAACATTAAAATCTTACTTGCCAGAAAACAGCTTAGCTTTTTTAAAGTCTTGGTTTTCGGACTATTATATCCATATCAAAATAACCCGTAACCGCAACTCGAAGCTTGGCGATTATCGCAAAATGCCCGATAATTCGCATACGATAAGTATTAATTCTACTTTAGAACCTTATTTATTTTTCTTTGTATTAACACACGAGTTGGCACATCTTATCGCCTTCGAAACCTACGGAAGACGAATTTCCGCCCACGGCACAGAATGGAAAACCACATTTTCTAGAATGCTAATTGAAAGTTTGGCCATTTATCCTGAAGATTTACAATTAATCTTAAAAAAGTTTTCTAAAAGTCCAAAAGCCAATTTTATGTCAAGCTCGGATCTGGTTAGATATTTTAACGTTGACAACCTCGAAGAAAATGAGTTTTTTGTAGAATCATTGGATATTGGTGATAAGTTTCATTACCGCGATGAGGCCTATAAAATCGAAGAGAAAAGAAAAAAACTATATCTTTGCGTTAATTACAAAAATGGTAAAAAATATTTGTTCAAACCATTAGCAAAAGTTCAAAAATTCTAAATCATGAACAATCATTATTGTGTCATTATGGCTGGCGGCATCGGAAGTCGATTTTGGCCGATGAGCACTCAAAAATTTCCGAAACAATTTCAAGATATCCTTGGTACAGGCAGAACGATGGTACAACAAACATACGATCGTATCAGCCAAATTATTCCAAACGAAAACATATTTGTCATTACCAATGCGGAATATACAGATCTTGTTTTTCAGCAGCTTCCCGAAATCCCTAAAGAGAATATTGTAGGAGAACCCGTTATGAAAAATACTGCGGCCTGCAATATTTATATGGCAAAAAAAATCGAGGCGGTTAATCCAAAAGCCAAAATGGTCGTTCTCCCAGCCGATCATCTTATCTTGAACGAAACGACTTTTTTAAAGAAGTTAGAATATGCTTTTAGTGTTATTGAAGATAAAGATTATCTTGTAACATTAGGCATCACCCCAACCAGACCCGATACAGGCTATGGTTATATTCAATTTATTAAAAAGGATAAAGAAGAAATTGCCAAAGTTAAAACTTTCACAGAAAAACCAGATTTAGAAATTGCAAAAACATTTTTAGAATCGGGAGATTTTCTTTGGAATGCGGGAATTTTCATATGGAGTACCAAAAGCATTATTTCATCTTTTGAAAAATACCTGCCAGAAATGACTCATCTTTTTGATAGTTGCGATTATAACGCTACTAACGAACAAGATTGTATCGCGCTTATCTATCCAAAAATCAACAAAATATCGATAGACAACGGCATATTAGAAAAAGCGGACAACGTCTATGTTATCCCATCCAATCTTGGTTGGAGCGACCTTGGTACTTGGACATCGGTCTATGCCAATGCACAAAAAAATGATGAAAACAATGCCATTAATTCCAAAAATGTCTTAACCTATAACACAAAAGGAAATGTGATTCGTGTTAAAAATCAAAACAAAGCCGTGGTGATTGATGGTCTCAAAAATTACATTGTTGTTGACACCGATAAAGCCCTATTAATTTGTCCTAGAGACCACGATCAATTAATTAAAGATTATGTCCTTGACCTAAAAAATTTAAAGAAAGGCGAACGCTTCATGTAAAAATACAACGAAACAAATAATCAAATGCTTTAGAAATTCTAAAGCATTTTTTTATGAATTTAAGTTTGAATTAAATAAATTATTAACTTTAATAAAAACAAATGCACATGTTGACTAAAATTTATGGAAGTACCATTCATGGCGTTTCTGCAATTACAATTACTATAGAAGTTAATGTTGATCAAGGTGTCGGCTATCACCTTGTAGGACTTCCCGATAATGCGATTAAAGAAAGTAGTTATCGGATTTCTGCAGCACTCAAAAATATTGGCTACAAACTTCCCGGAAAAAAAATCACCATCAACATGGCGCCCGCCGACCTCCGCAAAGAAGGTTCTGCCTATGATCTCAGCATTGCAATTGGTATTTTAGCAGCTTCCGGAATGATAAATTCGGAGAATGTCAGCAGGTACATCATTATGGGTGAGCTCTCACTGGATGGAGGATTACAACCGCTGCGTGGCGTTTTGCCCATTGCCATCAAAGCTCGGGAAGAAGGCTTCAAAGGAATTATTCTTCCAAAGCAAAATACGATGGAAGCTGCAATTGTTGACAACCTAGAGGTTTTGGGTGTCGAAAATATAAAAGACGTCATCGACTTTTTTAATAATGAAAAAAACATCGAACCTACAATTGTCGATACCCGTCAAAAATTTTTTGATAAAATAATAGATTTTCCTTTTGATTTTTCTGAAGTTAAAGGTCAAGAAATGGCAAAGCGGGCGATGGAAGTTTCTGCTGCGGGCGGCCATAACATCATCCTAATTGGGCCACCAGGAAGCGGAAAAACCATGTTAGCCAAACGCGTTCCGAGTATCCTTCCGCCTTTGACTTTACGAGAAGCCTTAGAAACGACCAAAATTCATTCTGTTGCAGGAAAAATGGGCGCTGAAACGTCATTAATGACCATTCGCCCTTTTCGCTCGCCCCACCATACGATTTCGGATGTTGCTTTGGTCGGCGGCGGAACAAATCCACAACCTGGCGAAATCTCTTTAGCACATAATGGTGTTTTGTTTTTGGACGAAATGCCAGAGTTTAAACGTAGTGTTTTGGAAGTCATGCGCCAACCTTTGGAAGATCGTGAAGTCACCATTTCCAGAGCACGTTTTACTGTAAACTATCCTGCAAGCTTTATGTTGGTTGCAAGCATGAATCCTAGCCCATCTGGCTATTTTCCCGACGACCCGAACAACACCTCATCTGTTGCCGAAATGCAACGTTATATGAACAAACTCTCGGGACCTTTGCTGGATAGAATTGACATCCATGTAGAAATACCGAAAGTGGAATTTGAGCAATTGACAGACAAACGAAAAGGTGAAACAAGTTCCGAAATAAGAACACGGGTTATCAAAGCACGAGAAAGACAGGCTTTAAGATTTGAAAACGAAAACATCAACTACAATGCGCAAATGTCTCCAAAACTGATTGAAAAACATTGTCAGCTGGATGATATGTCCCAGACTCTCATCAAACTTGCAATGGCAAAACTGAATCTTTCTGCACGAGCATATGACAGAATTTTAAAAGTTTCCAGAACAATTGCTGATCTTGACGCTTCAAAAGATATCCAAAGTCAGCATATTTCTGAAGCGATACAATACCGAAGTCTCGATCGCGAATTTTGGAATGTTTAATCTTTCAAAATCTTCTTCAATACAGAAATTCTATTGATAATTGGCAAAGCAAAAATTCCACTTTTATGGAGATATCGTTCATAAAAATATTTCGTCTTCTCAGCAAAGTCCAATTGTTTTGTTTGATTAAATTTAAACTGAAAAACATTACCCAACATTTCGTAATAATCGACATGATCTTTACTTTCTCCATCTTCCACCAAAGCGTCAATCTCCGAAATTGATTTTGATGATAATTCTTTAAAATCAAATTTAAAAATATCTTTCATCAAAAAATCCAAATCCAAATCTTTTTGCATCAAACTTTCTTCGGGTTTTCCTAACAAAATTTTCTCTAAAGCTTGTGTCAACTGACGAATTAATCTTAGTGTAAAATCTTTATCCTGAATCATATTTAACCAAAAAATAAATAAGCTAAAGTAACCGCAGTAATTATCCCAACCAAATCTGCCAATAACATGGCGCCAACTGTATAACGCGTGTTTTTCACCGCTACAGAACCAAAATAAACGGCTATCACGTAAAATGTTGTGTCGGAGCTGCCTTGTAAAATCGCTGACAATCGGCCCGCAAAACTGTCTGGTCCAAAGGTCGCCATCGTATCAACCATCATACCGCGGGCTCCAGAACCTGACAATGGTTTTATCAAAGCTGTTGGCAAACCATCGACAAATCTTGTGTCCATATGTGCTGATTGTGCAAGCCATTTCATCCCATCAATAATCACTTCAAAAACACCGCTAGTTCTTAATAACGAAATCGCTATGAGCATTCCCACCAAATATGGAATAATCTTAACGCAGGTTGTAAAACCTTCTTTGGCACCGTCGATAAAGGCATCGAAAATATTAATCTTTTTATAAATGGCTCCTAAAACTATCCCAAAAAAAATCAATAAAATAAGTCCGTTGCTTAGAACTTTAGAGAAAACATCCAATTCGTCTTTACTTAGTTTTACCAAATAAATCACCAACAAAGCAACCAAAGCAGAAATTCCGCCAACATAAGCCAATACGATTGGTTGGAAAAGATTAATTTTTTGTTTAATGGAAACAATAATCATCGCAGCCATCGTCGCGACAAATGTCGCTATCATACACGGTAGGAAAATATCTGTTGGCGTTTCTGAACCCATCGACGACCGAATCGCAATTATGGAAACAGGAATCAAAGTCAAACCACTTGCGTGCAAACACAAAAACATAATCTGTGCATTGCTTGCGCGGTCTTTATCAGGATTCAAAGTCTGTAAGCTTTCCATGGCTTTTAGTCCGAATGGTGTTGCGGCATTATCCAAACCGAGAAGATTCGCACTAAAGTTAAGCATCATGTGTCCAAAAGAAGGGTGGTTTTTAGGAATTTCTGGAAAGAGTTTTGAAAAGAAAGGCTGAATCAAACGACTCAAAAGACTAATGCCACCAGCTTTTTCAGCAATACTCATAAAGCCCATGAATAAAGCCATAATCCCAATAAGTTTTAAACAGATATTGACGGCCGTCTCGCTGGTTCCAATGACGCCATCTGTTGATTGTATGCGATAAACGCTAACATTATTAAGTGAATCTTTTTTGTATTGAATGTGAGATTCTTCAAAATTAGGCGATTTCTGAAGATTTGCCTGAATTTCTGGAGAAAAACTTGCCAAAGGTTGTTGATAGATTTTGATGGTGTCACCACCTTTTCCCACAACCATATCGTTGAAAATCTCTTTATAATTATCGGACGAAATGTATTTGATTCCTGCAACCACTATCGCAATAATGATAAAGGCAGACCAGATGCGGCTAAGTACCATGCATGTATAATTTTAGTAAAAATAAAAGTTTTAATTAAAAATCGAGATAGAAATTTAATATTTAAAATCATTCTTTTAAAAACACCAATCTATCGTCTAATTTTTGATCGAGGTTTTCTAGTACGATGGCTTCTTCGGTCTTCTTCTGTAATTCTTCAATAAAAAAGGATGTTTCAAAAAACTGGCGGTGCGTTCCCGGTAACAAACTCATAAAATACTGCATACCAACTTCATTATTATGTCTATCCATCATGGTTTCTAGCGCTTCGTTAGGGAAAAGATCTTCGTGCAGATTGGTTAATTTTTCACAGTATTTTTTTGATTTTTCTGGAGAAGAAACTTTGCAGAAATACATCATAATGATACATACCCAAAACGAATGTCTGAAAGCATTACCGCGACCATTGGATGAGCTCGTATTAGGATAAAGATTTTTTGCTATGCTAAAAGCCCGAAAACTCGCATAGAAATAAAGAATCGAAAAAATAGGATGTCCCATACCGATGCCCAAAACAACGCCGATCTTTTTAAAGGATAAAGACCTAAGCGCATTAAAAAAAATGACTATAAATTTCCTCATACAAAAAACTCCCACTTTAGTGAGAGTTAGTTTTTATCCGTGCATCAACAAGTTTATCGTTTTTGCGAGCACTTCTTTTACTTCTGTTCTTTTAACAATGAAATCTACAAAACCTTTCTCTTGAAGGAATTCTGCAGTTTGGAAACCTTCTGGCAAATCGCGGCCAATAGTTTCACGAATAACACGCGGCCCTGCAAAACCAATCAATGCGCCTGGCTCTGCAATGATGATATCTGCGGTCATCGCGAAAGACGCCGTTACACCCCCGAAAGTTGGATCCGTTAAATAAGCAATATAAGGTAAGCCAGCATCGGACAATTGTGCCAATTTAGCTTGTACTTTTGCCATCTGCATTAATGAGTAAGCTGCTTCTTGCATACGTGCACCACCCGATTGACAGATTATCATAAAAGGTAATTTGTGCTTCATCGCATAGTCGATACCTCTTCTGATTTTTTCGCCCATTACCGATCCCAGAGATCCACCAATAAAGGCAAAATCCATACAAGAAACAACCATCTCAACCCCATTAACTTTTCCTGTAGCATTACGCACAGAATCATTAAGTTTTGTTTTGGACTTAACTTCTTTCAGACGGTCTGTATAAGCTTTTGTATCTTTAAATTTCAGAATATCAATACTTTCTACATTGGCATCTAATTCTTCAAATTTTTGATCATCAAACAAAATCTCAAAATATTCTCTACTTCCGATTCTTACATGGAAACCATCTTCTGGCGAGACGTAGTTGTTTGCTCTCAGCTCTTCTGCTTCAATAATTTTCCCAGTTGGTGTCTTGTGCCAAAGTCCTTTTGGAAGGTCTTTTTTGTCCTCTGTAGAGGTTGTAATATTTTGCTTTTTTCGTTTAAACCAATCAAATGCCATAATCTATTATAAATATGATATAAAAGACAATTGATGAACGCGGCAACTTAAAAGAAGTCGTCATTCATCAATTATCATTTATGAATTATTAAAGTGTATTAACGTTGTTAAGATCTTCAAATGCTTGTACCAAACGTGTAGAGAATGTATCTTCACCTTTTCTTACCCAAACTCTTGGGTCATAGAATTTTTTGTTAGGAGCGTCTGCCCCGTCTGGATTACCAATTTGCGTTCTTAAATAATCAATTTTTCCTGTCATATAATCTCTCACACCTTCTGTATAGGCGAACTGAAGGTCTGTGTCGATATTCATTTTGATAACTCCGTAGCTGATAGCTTCTCTAATTTCTTCCAATGTTGAACCTGACCCACCATGGAATACGAAATTAATAGGCTTAGCTCCTGTACCAAATTTTTCTTGTACAAATTTCTGTGAGTTATCTAGAATTTTTGGTGTAAGAACCACATTTCCTGGTTTGTAAACACCATGTACATTACCAAATGCCGCAGCAATAGTAAAGTTGTCAGAAATTGCTTTTAGCTTTTCATAAGTCAAAGCAACATCTTCTGGTTGTGTATATAGTAAAGAGTTGTCAACGCTAGAATTGTCAACACCGTCTTCCTCACCTCCTGTTACACCAATCTCAACCTCAAGTGTCATGCCTATTTTTGCCATTCTTTCGAAATACTGAGCAGAAGTAGCTAGGTTTTCATCTAATGATTCTTCAGAAAGATCCAACATGTGAGAAGAATATAGAGACTTCCCTGTTTCTTTATAGAAAGCTTCGTTAGCATCCATCAACCCATCGATCCAAGGCAATAGTTTCTTTGCACAGTGGTCCGTATGCAAAATAACTGTTGCACCATAAGCTTCTGCCAATGTGTGGATGTGTTTTGCACCTGCGATAGCGCCTAAAATTGCCGATTTTTGACCATCGTTAGAAAGTCCTTTTCCTGCATTGAAAGCCGCCCCGCCATTAGAAAACTGAATGATAACTGGCGCATTTAGCTTCGCCGCAGTTTCCATCGTTGCATTTACGTTGCTTGAGCCAATAACATTAACTGCTGGCAATGCAAACTGATTCTCTTTTGCGTAATCAAAAATTTCTGTTACCAAAGACCCTGTGGCTACTCCAGCCGGAAACTTTCTACTCATAATTATGTTTTTATTAGATTTATATAATTGGCGATAAAGTTACAAAATATTCACAAATCTGAAACGATGATTTTTATGGGCAATCCGCTATCGTCGCCCTTGCAATTCCTTCGGCTACGACGCGTCGGGCTGTCCGCTGTATCTTTTTCTAATCGAGGCTTCCGCTCCGCTCAGCCATCTTCTAGAAAAAGGATGTCGCTTCCATCCCTATTGCGGAAGTCTAGTTTCTTTTATCAATTCCCCAAAGTAGCTTTTGACGGATCGTTTCGTAAAAGCTAAAATTATTCGGAATAATCAGATTAAGATAAAAATCGCCTTTTTCAAGATAGATTTCATTCCCAATATCCATATAATAAAGCCGAGAATCCAAAGACAGCGTAAACTGTGTTGATCTGCTTTCAACATTTAGCTTAATCTGTGCATCATCATTAACAATCAAGGGGCGAACGTTAAGATTATGTGGCGCAATTGGCGTGATAACAAAATTATCATTGGTTGGCGAAATAATCGGTCCGCCACAACTCAAAGAATAAGCTGTTGAGCCCGTTGGCGTGGATATAATCAAACCATCACCCCAAAAGACATTTAGAAAATCATCGTTGATATACGAATCTATCGTAATCATGGATGTTGTTTCTTGTCTTGATAAAGTGACATCATTCAAAGCGTACGGAAAATCAATCGAGTTTGGCTTCGTCGTGCTTACTTTTATGATACTTCTTTTGCTGACGGTGTATTCTCCATTGAGGATAGAATCTATTTCTTTAAAAATTTCATCTTTTTTAAAATTCGCCAAAAACCCCAAACGTCCCATATTGATGCCCACAATCGGAATTTCTAGCTCTTGGATAAAAGCCATCGCACTCAAAATTGTACCGTCCCCTCCAAAGCTAAAAAAGTAATCTACATTTTTGTTCTTGAGATCTGCTTTGTCTTTGAAAGTCTCATAGCTGCTAGAGAATTTCATGTTTTTAGCCATGGCTTCGTGCAGCACAAACGGAATTTTTCTCAGCTCTAATTCTGAAATAAATTTGTTGAGATACAAAAAACTGTCGAAGTCTTTTTTCTGAGAATATATTGCTGCAACCATAGATTAAAATTCCAAATATTTCTGGAAAAACCCAAACCGATCTTTCAGAAGTTCTTCTTTTTGATCGTTGTAAAATTTATTAATAACATGATAACCAAAACGCTCGAAAGTCTCATCAATAGAGCTCAGATTATTTTGGCTAATTTTTAAAGTCAGTTCGATGTGGTCTTCTTTAACAGCGGTGATGAAACAACCATAAAGTTTTGAATTGTTACTCTCAATAATCTTCGCAACTTCCACCATCGAGTAATGCAAACTGTTGGTCTGTACTGTTAATATCGCGCCATTTTCTGAGAAAATAGGATATTTTGAAAATTCGTTGAAAATATCATCACAAGAGATATATCCTAGAAATTTTTCATCGGTATTAATAACCGGAACAACATTCGAATTATAAGTATGAAACAATTTTATCGAATCCCAAATATTGCTGTCTTCCGAAATGGCAAACTTTTCAAAATGTATCGCTAGACTTCCCAATTGTCCTTCTGGACTGTCTTCCAAAAAAGATTGACTAAGTGCACCTAGATAAATACCTTTCTTTTTTATAAAAACATGAGAATATCCAAATTCTTTCGCAAGCCCACATGCTTCCTCAATAGAATCGGAAAGATGAAACGCTGGAAAATCTTTGGACAAATAGTCTTTTATATACATACTGCTAAGTTAAAAAAAGCGATTGAATTTGGATTTAATATTATAAAAATAATTTTTTTGATAAATTATTTGGTTATTTAAAAACAAAATGCTTATCTTTGTCGCCTTTCATTTTTACTTTTTATTAGATTTATTTCGAACTGCACTGGCAATTGCTAATGCAGTTTTTTTGTTTTTATAGACCTAGCGCCTTAGCAAACTCCCACATTACAATACCTCCACAAACGCTTACGTTAAGAGAATGCTTGGTCCCCAATTGTGGAATTTCTAGTAACACATCACAATCGGACACGATTTCATCGCTAATGCCATCGACTTCGTTACCCAATACCAAAGCATATTTTTTATCAGCATCGATGGTGAAATCGGTCAACAAAAGGCTATCTGTAGTTTGCTCTATCCCACAAACAATGTAATTATCTTGCTGAAGCTGTTTTACCACAGAACTCACTTCTTCAACATATTCCCAATCCACACTTTCTGTCGCACCCAAAGCCGCTTTGTGAATTTCGCGGTGTGGTGGCTGCGGTGTAATCCCACACAAAATAATTTTTTCTATCAAAAAAGCATCTGCTGTACGGAAAGCTGCTCCTACATTGTGCATACTTCTCACGTTGTCCAATACGACAACCAATGGTATTTTGGGAGTTTCTTTGAAGGTTCCCACATCAATTCTCCCTAACTCTTCAAGTTTTAATTTTCTCGTCATCTATTTTAATATTGAATCTTTATCGGAGTCATAAAACACGTCCTAATCGGATGTATCAAACTATTCGAAAAGATTAGATCTGCAAAGATAAAGATTCTATGATTTCCTTTTTTAAAAACAATTTTCGCATTAATCGGAACGAAATTTTAAAAGCCTATTCGAAATTTGTACTTTTGAAGTCCAAAATTCAGTTATGGCGAAGGCAAAGAAAGAAACTCCATTAATGGGACAATACAACTCGATAAAAGCTAAATATCCTGATGCTTTATTGCTGTTCCGCGTTGGCGATTTCTACGAAACCTTTGGACAAGATGCCATAAAAACTTCTCAGATTTTGGGTATTGTTTTAACCAAACGTGCCAATGGTGAGGGCCACATCGAGTTGGCTGGATTTCCGCACCATTCCATAGATTCTTATTTACCAAAACTCGTAAGAGCAGGCATGCGCGTTGCCATTTGTGATCAGCTAGAAGATCCCAAAACAGTAAAAGGCATTGTGAAACGTGGTGTTACCGAATTGGTTACGCCGGGTGTAACATTTAACGATCAGGTTTTAAACTCAAAAAGAAACAATTTTTTGATGTCGCTTCATCGTGAGAAAGAAAAATTCGGACTGGCATTAATTGACGTATCCACGGGCGAGTTATTGATAACCGAAGGACCTTTGGAAAAAATATTGCATATTGTCCACACCTTTGACCCCAGCGAAATTATCTATCAAAGAACAACAGAACTTCCTACTCAGCTTAAAAACAAAAATGCTTTTAAACTCGAAGATTGGGCCTATCAATACAATTACGCTTACGAAAAACTAACGACACATTTCAAAACCAAATCACTAAAAGGCTATGGAATAGAAGATCAAAAATTAGCAATAACTGCTGCAGGCGCTATTTTCGCTTATCTCGTGGAAGACACACACCATGCGCTGCTTCAGCATATTACTAAAATCCAAAATATCCCGCAAGACGATTATTTGATGATGGACAATTTCACACTCCGAAATTTAGAAATTCTTTTTTCGTCAAACCATCAAGGAAAATCGCTGTTAGACATTATTGATAAAACCGCCACGCCAATGGGTGGAAGACTGTTACGTCGCAGACTTATTTTGCCTTTAAAAAATATCGGCGATATCAACAGACGTCTTAGTCTTATTGAGTTTTTAAACAAAGAAGATCATTTAAAATTCAGTATTGAAGAACTCTTGAAAGGCATCTCAGACTTGGATAGATTGGTTGGTAAACTAGCTGCCGAAAAGATTTCACCGAAAGAATTAGGTCATCTAAGACAATCGATGATTAATATCCAGGAAATCAAATCGTTGCTACACAATTTCCCTGACGCATTGGCTTGGATTGATCCGTTCCATAATTTGGAAGACCTCATCAACCTGATGAAGTTAGAGCTTAACGACGAGCTTCCTGTCAACATCAACAAAGGGCATGTAATAAGAGAAAGCGTTTCGGAAGAACTGGATTATCTCCGTGGTTTACAAAGTAAAGGTCGCAGCTTCTTGGACGAGATGTGCGCTAGAGAAATAGAACGCACCGGAATTTCGAGTTTAAAAATTGATTTTAATAATGTCTTCGGTTATTATATCGAAGTGAGAAATACGCATAAAGACAAAGTTCCTGAAGATTGGATCAGAAAACAAACTTTAGTAAATGCCGAACGTTACATCACCGAAGAACTGAAAGAATATGAAAATCAAATTCTTGGCGCAGAAGAAAAAATATCGAGCCTGGAATACCAACTTTATAAAGCACTTTGCGAAAAAGTCTTAATCTATATCGACCAAATACAAGATAATTCTAAACTAATTGCCGAACTGGACTGTGGCGTAGGCTTGTCCAACCTAGCTATCGAGGACAATTATACAAAACCTGTTCTCAACGAAAGCTATTCTATCGACATCAAAGAAGGCCGCCATCCTATTATCGAAAAATCTTTAGCCTTGGGCGAAAAATACATCCCGAATGATATTTTTCTTGATAAAGACTCGCAACAAATTATCATGGTAACCGGTCCCAACATGGCTGGTAAATCAGCAATTCTTCGTCAAACAGCGATTATATCTTTGCTCGCACAAATCGGGAGTTTTGTTCCCGCAAAACATGCTGAAATAGGAACTTTGGACAAAATTTTTACGCGGGTTGGTGCAACGGATAATATTTCTGCCGGCGAATCCACTTTCATGGTAGAAATGAACGAAGCCGCCAATATCCTCAACAATATATCCGACAGAAGTCTTATCCTTTTGGATGAGATCGGTCGCGGAACGTCTACCTACGACGGCGTATCGATTGCTTGGGCAATTGCAGAATATCTGCACCAACACCCAACGCAAGCCAAGACGCTTTTTGCGACGCATTATCACGAACTAAATGAAATGACATTGAGTTTTGAGCGCATCAAAAACTTCCATGTTTCGATACAAGAAAATAAAGGAAACATTATCTTTCTAAGAAAACTTGTTCCTGGCGGAAGTGAGCACAGCTTTGGTATACATGTTGCGAAATTGGCGGGAATGCCTGCAAAAGTTGTGAATCGCGCTAATGATATTCTTAAAACCCTAGAAGCCAATCGCACCTCATCTGACAACTCAAGCGAAAAGATAAAGCGCGTTACCGAAGAAAATATGCAATTGTCTTTTTTTCAATTGGACGATCCTGTTTTGGAAAATATCCGCGAAGAACTTACGAAAATTGACATCAATACTTTAACGCCAATAGAAGCTTTGATGAAACTCAATTCAATTAAAAAAATGATTGGAGGCTAAGTTATAATCAAATTTTATATATTTGATTATGAAGTTTTTATTAGTCTTATTGTTAAGCTTTTCGAGTTTTCATTTATATTCTTCTCAAGTTCAGAAAGATGTTTCTTTGATTAACTATGAAGAACTCGAGAAACGTATTGAGCAAGAAAAAGACAAATTTTTGGTTCTTAATTTTTGGTCAACAACTTGTGGTCCTTGCGTTAAAGAACTGCCACATTTTGTAGCAATTAATAAAGAACTTAGAAAAAATTCTAATTTCAGAATGCTTCTCGTGAGTCTTGACAGAGCCGCTGACAAACAAAAAGTTATCAATTTTATCAAACAAAAAAACATCGAAGCCGACGTTGTTATTTTGGACGATATTAAAAGAATGAACACCTGGATTCCGAGATTTCAAGAGGATTGGGAAGGCGAAATTCCAGTCACTTTATTTTATGATAAAGGACAGAAAGTATATTTCCACAATGGCGATTTTACATTGGAACAGCTTAAAAATACACTACAACAATTCTATAAGCTTTAATTTATTGTTATGAAAAACTTATTATTTACCTTGTTATTAAGCTTTTGTTTTGGCTTAGTTTTAAATGCACAAAACAATAATTCGATTGCGAAAAAAGGCTATCAAGTTGGTGATGTCGCAACAGATTTTAGTCTTAAAAATATTGATGGAAAAATGATTTCGCTTAAAGATTTTCCAGATGCTAAAGGCTTTATCGTCATCTTCACTTGCAACCATTGTCCGTATGCAAAAAAATATGAAAATCGCATCAACGAACTGGATAAAATGTACAAAAGCAAAGGTTTTCCTGTGATCGCGATCAATCCGAATGATCCAGAAGTGCAACCAGAAGATAATTTTGACCAAATGAAAATTCGCGCCAAAGAAAAGAATTTTAGCTTTCCATATCTTCTTGATGAAGGACAAAAAATATATCCGCAATATGGTGCTACAAAAACGCCACACGTCTTTTTACTACAAAAAGAAAACGGGAAAAATATTGTAAAATATATCGGTGCTATCGATAACAACTACGAAAATCCAAAAGAAGTTAGCGCGTTTTATGTGCAAGATGCTGTTGATGCTTTACTAAAAAATGAACCTATTAAAACGACAAAAACCGTAGCTATCGGATGTAGTATTAAGGTGAAGAAATAAACATAAAAAAGGCTTGAAGGAAATATCTTCAAGCCTTTTTTAGTTTGCCCAATGATTTAGATCGGAATAAAAATAACCGCTGCTATTGCTGCAAGAGCAATAAGTATGGTTGAAAGATAATCTGTTTTCTTTATTTCGTAGATTTCATTTCTTTCTATTTCTTTTTGTTCGCCATTGTTAAGTTTTCCGTAGATCTTGTCAGCATCTACTTTCAAAATTTGCATCTTTAGAGTTTTGGCATCTTTAGTTTTGATCGAATAGTTTTTATAAAGCTCTAATGTATTGTCATGCAAAGGCTTGTGCCCATCAACAACTCTTGTTTGACAAGAAGTTACCAACAACAACGTCAAAATTCCGATAAAGCTAAAGTATTTAGAAAGTGATTTCATTTTAAAATTTTTTCAAAAATAATAAATTAGTCTTATTTAACGTCCAAAAGTATCATAATTATCTTCGGCATATTTGATAAAACGATTAAGAAGCGCCACATTTTCTTTTTCTAAGGGCGACAAATCATTATCTACATTATTAGAAACAGGGACATACCAATCTTGATAATTGAAAAACTGACGGTAGGTTTCTTTCTTAAATGAATAACCATGTCGTGCAAATACAGCGTTTTTAATGATTTCCATGTCGAGTTTCTTCAAATTTTTCAAATCTTTTTCGGTAAGTTTTTCCTTGGACGCATTAACGGTGAAAATCGCATCGGACGCATAACGTTGCTTTTCCACATCATAAGTTATTTTTTTACCATTTTCGTCCTCGTAACTTCCTTTTCCCATTTTGGTTGTTGTCCAGTCAACAATATCCGAATTGTCTTTATCTAGCATAAAATTCGCGTTATAGACAAAGTCTTTTTTCAGAAGTCTCACCATTTTCTGAGGTGATTTTACCGCTTGCGTGTTGAAGGCTTTCCAATTACCAACCAAGCTATCTTTTCTCAATGTTACCTGAAAACGTCCGTCGGTCTTGTCATCTCCAGGTTCGTCTAGGACAAATGTGTTGGCGTTTTCATTATAAACCCCACGAAAAGGGCGTTGATTGCCATTAACAACACTATAACCGTAGACACTGTCTTTAGTAATTTTGTTGAGTTTTATGGAGAGCTTCTTTATCATATAATTATCCTTTACATGGTCTGCATTCGGATTATATTCTGTTTCAAAATCACCCGAGTAGATGCCATACAATTCTTTATGAATCTCTGGAAGGGCAACCACAACAACTGAGTCTGTCTTTTTATCGTTTTCTTTAAGTTCATTATCTTTTTTGCACGATCCTAAAGCAAGCACTAACACAGACATGCCAAGAATAAAATTAGTTTTCATATTATTATTATTTTTTATTTTTTAAAATTAAATATTCTACAAACAAAATATTAGGAATCCAACCCAACCAAGCAATAACTTGATAAACATCCATAGGATTGGGATGAAATAAATATACTAAAATAACTTTCCACAAACGTAAAGTCACTGCCGAAAAACACAACGCATAACTTCGCCACATCCAATGCCTATGATTCATGATATTTCGGTTTCTTACTTCTTGGTAAGCTCTGTACGTCGAATAAAACCAAAGCAATCCCAATATCACAAAAGATATCTTGGCAGGAATTCCGCCATTAGCAAAGAAAGCCATGTAAATTCCTGATATTGATGAAAAAACCAAAGTCAAAATCACATAAACTCTTCCCGACCAACGATGAATTTTTTTTAAACTTTTATTAAAAAACAAAGCGATAAAACCCGCCACCAACACAAATATACTCGTGTAAACATGGATGTGAAAAATCGTCAAATACTCGGGTCTTTCCTCAACTTCGGTTTGTTTGATTGCTAAAAAATTGGCGGTAGAGTCCAACGGAACATAAAACAAAGTTATCCGCAACATCAATACAAAAAAATAGGTGAACGCTAAAAATATTAAGCCTTTAAAAATCTTATGTTGTATGTTTTTGCTAATCAGCATTTTATTTAGAATTAAGTTCCTGCGCAATGAGCCAAGCTTCGCTCCAACAAGCTTGAAAATTGAATCCTCCCGTTATCGCATCAATATTGAGAACTTCTCCAGCCAAATAAAAGTTAGGAACAATTTTACTTTCCATCGTTTTAAAATTGATTTCTTTAAGATCCACTCCACCCGCAGTGACAAACTCGTCTTTGAAGGTGCTTTTTCCATCCACGTTTAATTTCAATTGACAAAGATTTTCTAACAAAACCAGCATTTCTTTCTTGCTGACATTGGCGATATGTTTTTCTGAATCGATTTTAGAAAATGTCAACAGGCTATTCCAAAAGCGATTGGTCACATTAAAAATCTTGCTTTGACCAATGCTTTTCTTTGGATTGTTTTCTTTAAAATTTACAAAATCTTCCTCCGCGTCTTCTATAGATTTGGAAATGAAATTAATGAAAATCTCAAATTTATAGCCTACTTCAGCCAACTTTCTAGCACCCCAGGCGGAAAGCTTGAGAACCGCTGGTCCACTAAGTCCCCAATGTGTGATGAGCAAAGGTCCACTTTCTCCAAGTTTTAGTTTTGGGATATTGACTTCTGCCCACTCAAAGCTTGTTCCTGGATGTTCGCTAAGCAAAGGATGTTTGATATTGAAGGTAAATAATGAGGGTACAAGGCTTACGATTTTATGTCCCAATTGCTCGACCAATTTCAGAGATTTTGGTGCGCTTCCCGTAGCGAAAACAACATAATCTGCCGTATATGTTCCCGTTTTTGTTGTGATGACAAAAACCTCACCTTCTTTTTCGATGCTAACAACGGTTGTTTGTGTAATAACTTCAACATTATTTTTTTCTGTTTCAGAAGTTAGTGTATCAATAATACTTTGCGATTGATTGCTTACTGGAAAAACACGGTTATCATTTTCGATTTTAAGTTCTACGCCGCGTTGCTCGAACCAATCCATCGTATCGCCTGGCTGAAACTTGCTGAAAACACTTCGGAGTTCTTTCTCGCCCCTTGGATAAAATTTCACCAAGTCACTAGGGTCAAAACAAGCATGTGTCACATTGCAACGTCCACCTCCAGAAATTTTAACTTTCTGAAGAACGTCTTTATTCTGCTCCAAAATACGGATGTTGTATTTATTTTTATCCAAATTGGCAGCGCAAAAAAATCCTGCTGCACCACCTCCAATGATTATGACTTGCTTCATCAACCTTATGCTATAGATTCCAATTTTCAAAAGTACGATTTTTATAAACCATCTTTTTGACCTAATTTTGAAATCTGAAAATAAATGCAATAGGGATGGAAGCGGCATCCTTTTTCTAATGAGGAGGCGGAGCGGAGCCGAAGCCCCGAGTGGAAAAAGATACAGCGGACAGCCCGACCCGAGTGTTGGCCTATGGCGGCGGCGAGGGAATTGCCCAAAAAAACAAACAATGGAAAAATTCTTTTATAAATTCGATGTCCGTTGGGGCGACATCGATGCGAACCGACATCTCGCAAACTCATCGTACATGGCCTATTGTGCACAAGCAAGAATGGCTTTTATGAACAAGGAGAAAATGGGTCTTGGACAGCTTAATCGTTGGGGTGTTGGACCTGTAATTTTGCACGAAAGATTTTCGTTTTTTAAGGAAATCTATGCCGATCAACAAGTCTATGTCAGTGTGGAAATTGCTGGAAGCTCAGAAGATGCATCCATCTATCAGTTTGTGCATAACTTCTATCTGCCAGATGGAACCCATTGTGCTGTTGCTGAAGCGACGGGCGTTTGGATTGATATGATGTTACGCAAAACCACAACGCCTCCAGATGATGTTGTGATGGCTTTGGACAAATATAAAACGCCTGAAACTAAGCTCTTGACAAGAGAAGATATTAAATCTCTACCTTTCCGACCTGGAAATATAGATCCAGAAATTTTTAGTATTTAAAATTATGTTTGAAGATAAATCTCAAGAATTAACGCCCATTTCTAAATTGGGAGAATTCGGTTTGATAAAACACCTTACCGAGCATTTTCCGTTAGGAAATCCTAGCTCAGAATTAGGCGTTGGCGATGACGCTGCCGTTATAAATCCTGATGGAAAAAAACTCGTTGTTTCCACGGATGTTTTGGCAGAAGGTGTGCATTTTAACCTCGGCTACGTCCCGTTAAAACATTTGGGTTACAAAGCTGTTGTGGTTAACTTAAGCGACATTGCCGCCATGAATGCCACTCCAACACAGATTTTGGTTTCTTTGGCGATTTCTAATCGTTTTCCTGTGGAAGCTTTGGAAGAAATATATGCAGGAATTCAACTGGCGTGTCAACATTACAAAGTTGATTTGGTTGGTGGCGATACGACAAGTTCTAATGCTGGTTTGGTAATGAGTATAACAGCTGTTGGTATTGAAGATTCTGAAAAGATTATAAAAAGAAATGGAGCAAAAGCTAATGATCTTCTTGTGGTTTCTGGCGACTTAGGTGGGGCTTATCTTGGACTTCAAATTTTGGAGAGAGAACATGCTGTCTATTTAGCAAATCCAAATATGCAACCCGAAATGGAGGGCTACGACTATATTCTTGAACGTCAACTAAAACCTAAAGCGCGTACCGATGTTAAAGCAACTTTGACAGAATTAGGCATTCTGCCAACATCTATGATAGACATTTCGGATGGTTTGGCATCGGAGATTTTACATTTGTCCGACCAATCGAAAGTTGGTTTCAGAGTTTATGAGGAAAAAATACCCTTGGATAATTTGACAATAAGTACCGCTGACGAACTTAATCTAAATCCTGCAATGGCTGCTCTTAACGGTGGTGAAGATTACGAATTGTTGTTCACAATTTCGCCTAATGATTTTGATAAAATTGTTGGTCATCCCGATTTCAGCGTTATCGGGCATGCGACCGATCTTAATGAAGGCAACTTCCTAGTCGCACGCGGTTCCAACCAATTGGTGCCGTTGAGTGCCCAAGGCTGGGATGCTTTTTTGAATAAAAATAAAGAATAAGACAAAGACCTCGCACGAGGTCTTTTATTTTTTGTGAATCGCTTGTTCTAGAACTTTAATAATCTTTTGCTCTTCATGTTCCCAAGAAAGCTCTTGTGCAGCTTTGTCCAGATTTTTTTTATAAAAAATTTTCCCTTTATTTAAAACCAAATTTATTTTTTCGGCTAAATGTTTGGGATCGTGATTTTCGATTGTTTCGCCGACTTGATAGCCTAGGGCAATCTTTTTTAGTTCTGGAAAATCAGAAACAACAACAGGAACTTTTGCCTGAATGTAATCTGAAATTTTATTAGGAAGCGAATAGTAATAACTTAAGCCCTTATTCTCTTCGATGCTTAAGCCAACATCAGCCGTTGGGGTAATTTTGCGTAAATCCGAAGGATATAACTTTCCTAAAAATTCGACTTTATCCAAAACATCATACTGCTTTGCAATGGCACGAAATTCTGCTTCCATTGGACCACCTCCAGCGATTTTTAGAACGGCATTTTCCACATATTGCATTGCCATAATGGCTTTATCAATACCTCGTGAATAATTGAGCCAACCTTGATACAAAATAATTTTTTGAGATTTGGATTCTTGTTGCTCTCTATATTGTTGTCGTGGTAAATTCCGCACAACCATCGGTCTTGCGATGTCATATTCTTTTACAAACCAATCGGCGTAAGAATCGCTCGCAGTAATTATATTGTTGAGCTTAGGGAAATAATTTCGTTCGACCCATTTCCAAATTTTTTGAGAAATTTTTCCTTGTACAGAAGGCATTTCGCTAAACATTTCGTGGCTGTCGAAAACCAAAGGAATATTAAGCTGTTCTGCGATCTTGAAATTCGGGATTAATGTTTCTAAATCATTAGAATACAAAACGGAATTTTTGTCAGTTCTTTTCTTTAATTCTTTATAAAGTTTGAACATAAATTCTGGATAAGCGAATTTTAAACTTTTAGAAGTCAAAGAAATGCGTGTTATTGGATAATGGCGCTGCATCTCTAGCGCACCGCCCCAATTGTTGCCAATAAGTTCCACATCGTAACCTTGATCGATAAGTGTTTGACAAGTTTTTTCAACCCGTTGGTCTGTAAAAAGATTACTAAAAACACTAACAATTACGCGCATTAATTTAATTTTTTAATAAAAACATGATAAAGTTGAACCAAAGCTAAAATCCCATTAGGAATAATAACTGGCCACAACATTCCGTTGAAAATACCATAGATAACGAAGCAGATACAACCAAAAAAATTGATGATTCTAATAATTCTGACTTTATTGGTTAAAAAACTTCCAATAATAAATACAGAAGCCAGATAGCCAACATATTCTACCCAATTATTACCCATGATTTCTAGTTTTTACAAACTTACAGAATTTTGAGATTTGAGAGAAAATTAATGTCATAAAGTCCATTTTTTTAGAATGGTAACAAATTTGCAAAACAAAAAATGTAAAATTCAATAATATTTGTTGTAATTTTAAAATAACTTATTAACACGGAGATAAAAAATGGATTATAAATTTTCAGATGGCTTGAACCGCGTGTTCAAACAGAGTAAAAACGAAGCAAGGCGTCTCCAAAGCGAGTTTCTTAATACCGAACATTTTTTGCTAGGAATTATTAAAACTGAAAACTCTGCTAAAGAAATCCTTGAAGGTCTTCATGCTGACCTTACACAAATCCGAAGAAAAATAGAAACAATTAGCACAGCTAACAGTAATCCTTTTGTGAGCAATATGGGAAGTATTTCGCTGACCAAAATGGCTGACCAATCGGTAAAAAGATCAGAGTTGGAGTGCAGACAATATCAATCTTCGGAGATTAATACAGTACATTTGTTATTAGGCATTTTGTATAAACAGGAAGATCCAACTTCAAATATTCTGCAAGCTTACGATATCGATTACAAAAGCGTACAAAACGAATATCAAAAGATGTTGAAAAATACAGATCAGCTTCCACAAAATAGCGCCTATGACGATGACGACGAAAGAGAAGATTTTTCACAAATGAAAAAACCGACCGGAAATCTAGGAACAGGCAAAAGCAAAACACCAACACTTGATAATTTCGGTAGAGATTTGACAGCCTTAGCCAAAGACGATAAGCTAGATCCTGTTATCGGTCGCGAAAAAGAAATTGAACGCGTTTCGCAAATCTTATCAAGAAGAAAGAAAAACAATCCACTTCTAATAGGTGAGCCTGGCGTTGGAAAATCTGCGATTGCCGAAGGTCTTGCGCTTAGAATTCATCAGAAAAAAGTATCGCGTGTTCTTTACGGAAAACGTGTGATTACTTTGGATTTGGCGAGTTTGGTTGCTGGTACAAAATACCGAGGACAATTCGAAGAACGCATGAAAGCCATCATGACCGAGTTGGAGAAAAACCGCGATGTCATCTTGTTTATCGACGAGTTGCATACCATTGTTGGTGCGGGAAGTTCTACAGGAAGTTTGGATGCTTCTAATATGTTCAAACCAGCATTAGCACGTGGCGAAATTCAAGTAATAGGCGCAACAACTTTGGACGAATACAGACAGTACATCGAGAAAGACGGTGCATTGGAACGTCGTTTCCAAAAAGTAATGGTCGAGCCTACGTCGGTTGAAGAAACCATTCAGATTTTGCATCAGATTAAAGATAAATACGAGGAGCACCACAATGTTCATTATTCTGATGAAGCCATTAATGCTTGTGTTAATTTAACTTCTCGATATATCACAGATCGTTTTTTACCAGACAAAGCGATTGATGCGATGGACGAAGCAGGATCTCGTGTTTACATCAAAAACATGAAAGTTCCTACCGAGATTATTGACTTTGAAAATAAAATCGAGGAAGTTAAAGAGCAGAAACAACAAGCGGTTAAAAAACAAGATTACCTTGAGGCTCGAAAACTGAAAGATGAAGAAGAACGTCTCCAGATAGAGCTTAATCTGGCTCAGGAAAACTGGGATAAAGATGTTAAAGAAAAGAAAGAAGAAGTTACCGAAGAAAGTGTTGCAGAAGTTGTATCCATGATGAGTGGCGTCCCCGTAACTAAAGTTGGTAAAAACGAACTTGACAAACTTTCTGCAATGGATAACAAGCTTAATGGTAAAGTTATAGGGCAAGAAGAAGCAGTTAAAAAAGTGGTAAAAGCCATCCAGCGCAACAGAGCTGGACTTAAAGATCCTAACAGACCTATCGGGACCTTTATATTCTTAGGAACAACAGGCGTTGGTAAAACCGAGTTGGCAAAAGTGATGGCTCGTGAACTTTTCGATTCTGATGATGCGTTGATTAGAATTGATATGAGTGAATATATGGAGAAGTTTGCGATATCAAGATTAGTTGGTGCGCCTCCAGGTTACGTTGGATATGAAGAAGGCGGACAATTAACCGAAGCGGTAAGACGTAAGCCTTATGCTGTAATCCTGCTAGATGAAATCGAAAAAGCACATCCTGATGTATTCAACATTTTATTACAAATTTTGGACGAAGGGCATGTTACCGACAGCCTTGGTAGAAAAATTGATTTCAGAAATACCATTATTATTTTAACTTCCAACATTGGGACAAGAGATCTTAAAGACTTTGGTGACGGTGTAGGATTCGGGACTTCTGCAAAGAAAACTACGTCGGACGCAAGAGCGAGAAGCACTATTGAAAATGCTCTGAAAAAAGCTTTTGCTCCAGAATTCTTAAACCGTATTGATGATATTATTATTTTCAATTCATTAGAAAAAGAAGACATTAAGAAAATTATCGATCTTGAACTTAACAAGCTTTATTCAAGAATTGAAAAACTTGGTTATAAAGTACAGTTAACTGACGAGGCTCGTGACTTCATCGCGGAAAAAGGTTGGGACAAAGATTTTGGAGCTAGACCTCTGAAACGTGCTATCCAAAAATATATTGAAGATCTACTTGCCGAAATGCTTGTCAACAAGCAAATGAAAGAAGGTCAACTAATTACATTAAAACTTAATGATACCAAAGATGCTTTGGAGAACGAAACGCCTAAGAAAGAGCGTAAAAAAGAAAGTGCTGACTAAGCATTATTTCATATCTGCAAAACAACGCGACATCCAATTTTTGGATGTCGCGTTGTTTTATACAGATTTCAAAAATATCTTTATCTATTTACCTCCTGCTGCTTTGTAATATTGCAAAGCTTCTGGCATTGCAGCATTAATATCAGCTATTCTACTTTCTGGGTTGGGGTGGGTTGATAAGAATTGTGGTGTAGAACCACCTTTGGAAGACGCCTGCATTCTTTCCCAAAAAGAAGGTGCTGTTCTAGGATCATAACCCGCCATAGCCATTAAGATTAATCCCATTTTATCCGCTTCTAATTCTTGTTTTCTACCATAAGCCAAAAGTCCAACTTGCGCACCAACAGGGTAAACTTGTTGAAAAATACTCGCCCATTGCGCATTATTGATAGTGCTTCCCAAAATGGCCCCACCATATTGTGCTAACATAGCTTGAGAAATACGCTCATTACCATGTCCTGCCAGGGCATGTGATACCTCGTGGCCCATAACCACAGCCAATCCATTATCATCTTTCGTTACAGGAAGAATTCCAGTATATACCGCAACTTTTCCACCCGGCATACACCAAGCATTAAGTTGTGAATCTTGTAACAGATTGAATTCCCAATTATAATTAGCTAATTCCGATTGTCTGCCGATACTTGTGTAATACTTCTCTGCAGCCGTTTTTATATTCATTCCAACACTTTTTACTCGATTAGCGTCGGCAGTGCCAGTAACAACTTTTGCTTTAGAAAGTGTTGTTTTATATTCTTGCGAAGCCATTGTAGCAATCTCCGAATTGTTTGCAAACTGAATAGAAGAACGTCCTGTAATAGGATTTGTAACGCAGCCCATTAAACTTAATGAGAATAAACCTAGCCCTAATATGTGTTTTGATTTCATAGTCAATTATTTATAGATAATTTTTCAATTAACAATTTTTATTCCAAATATCTTAATTAATCTTTAGCTTTTGCATTAATTTTGCTTTCATTCAAAAAAAAATGAAATGAAAAATATCATTCTTATCATAGCAAGCGCTGCAACATTGCTTCTAAGTTCTTGTAGCACACAATCTTATATGGAACCTACCGCCATAAATACTGTTGTAGAACAATCGGAATTTAATTTTAATGCCAAATCAGCTTTACCCACCAACATCGATGTTCTCAATGTTATGAACTCTTTACCAGGCACAACATCTAACAGGATTACAACGCTTGATAGCGGTTATGGCTTTGAATTAAAAACAGGGAAATTTGAGGTAATACTTCCCTATTTCGGGAGATTATATAATCCGTCATTAGGCGATCTTAACAAGAATTCATTCAGATTTGAATCGACTGACTTTAAAGTTTCAAAAACGAAAAATAAAAAAGGAAATTGGATTGTAACCATCAATGTTAATGACAAACAAAATATGCCAACTTTTATTTTAGAAATTTTTAAAACTGGAAGCGCTTTTTTATCAGTAAGTGCTAACGACAGACAACCTATTAGTTACGATGGCTACATTTCTAACTTATCTGCGGAAAAATAATTTTAAGAATTCAATAATTTTTTTACAAAATCTCGTGCCTCGGAGCTTGGATTAGCCAATAATTCTGAGGCATTTTTTTGATGTGTTTTAAAGGCTTCATCGAGGCTTTCATTCTTTTTAGTTTGTTCCAAAATATAAGCCTGTACCCAATATTGAAATCGTTTTTCGGCTTGTAATTTGCGCACCGTTTCGAAGCGTCCTGTTTTCTTTTTAAGATTTATAAACTCATCGATTTTTTCGTAAACTTTCTCCAAACCTTCGTGATAAAGCGCCGAACCGAGCATCACAGGAACTTTCCAATCTTTCTCTTTGGATGGAAGAAATTGAAGCGCGCGCATCAACTCCAGCTTGGTGTTTTTGGCTTGTTGAAGATTCTCTTCCGAAACTTTATTAATAAAAATAAGGTCAACCATTTCCATAATACCTCGTTTGATACCTTGCAATTCGTCGCCGCCACCAATAATTTTTAAGAATAAAAAAACATCCGAAATATCGGCTACCAATACTTCGCTTTGTCCTACACCAACGGTTTCGATTAAAATATAATCATAACCAGCCGCTTCACAAATCAACATCGTTTCAAAAGTCGCATTAGCAACGCCGCCTAAAAATCCCGAACTAGGACTTGGTCTGATAAAAGCATTAGGCTCTTTTGCCAAATCTTCCATCCTGGTTTTATCGCCCAAAATACTTCCTTTATTAAGCGCAGAACTAGGATCGATAGCAAGCACAGCAACGCGTTTTCCGTTTTTTATGGCAAGTTGTCCAAAACTTTCTATAAAAGTAGATTTTCCGGCACCCGGAACACCTGTAATCCCTACACGAATCGATTTTCCTGTGAGTGGCATAATGGCGTTCAGCAATTGTTCTGCTTTTTCGCGATGTTCTGCTTTTTTACTTTCAACCAAAGTTATTGCTTTGGCAATCAATCGTTTGTTGCCTGATCTTATGCCGTCAATTAAAGTTTCTAAAGATAATTCAATGCTCATCTTCCGAATTTGGAATGTTTACAAATTGTTTTAAACTTGGCTATTTTGATTTATAAATTTATAAATTTGGGTTAGCTCAGAATTCAAAATTAATGAAAAAATACCTATATACAGCAGTTTTTGCAATGACTTTGGTCTATTCTTGTACATCGCAAAGTAACGTCAATACCCAAGGAAACTCTTATGGTGCAACTACGGAACAACTGGCTACAGCCAAAACACTCTATGATGCACGTTGTGGAAAATGCCATGATCTACCGGCTACAACCGACCATACAGCCGAAGATTGGAAGCCAATTATTGAGCGAATGACGCCAAAAGCAAAATTAACCGCCGAAGAAGGCAATTGGATATTGGCTTATGTAAGCACCAATGCAAAACAATAAAACCCATTCACATTTTTATATTAAACTAAACAAGCGTGCCGTTCATAAATGAACGGCGCGCTTTATTTTTATGTTTTTGTCCCGTCCTGAAATAGCGATACAAAAAAAATAATCGTTATTATGGAAGAAAGAAACAATTATGTCAAACGCACTCAGCGAGATTACAGTATGTCTTTTAAGTTGAGTGTTGTAAAAGAAATCGAGTGTGGGGAGTTATCTACTGTGGGTGCTTGCCGTAAGTATGGCATCCAATCTCGAAGCACAGTTGTGAGTTGGCTCAGAAAATTTGGTACCTTTGATTGGGAGAACCAAACACCTTCGAATATGCCAAAGTCACCACAACAAAAGATTATGGAGCTTGAAGCTCAAGTAAAACTTTTGCAAAAACAGAAGACCTTTCTTGAAAAACAGGCTTATGTGGCTGATAAAAAAGCCATTATTTTCGATATGATGATTAACCTTGCCGAAGAGGAATATCAAATTGATATACGAAAAAACTCACCACCCGAACTATCGAATCTTTCCGAAGGGAACAAAAAGAAACTATAAGTTTCTCCTGTGAATTGTTCGGGGTTGACCGACAGGTTTATTATCGTCATTTGAAACGAAGAGCAAAGCGGCAACAAAATGCACAGCAGGTTGTGGATTGGGTAGCAGAGCTGCGAATGATTCATCCAAAAATGGGTGGAAAGAAACTGTATTTTCTTTTGAAAGAGAAACTTGAAAATTTAAGAATTGGCAGAGACAAATTCTTTGACTTCTTAAGGGCTAACCATTTGTTAATCATTCCCAAAAGAAGTTATCACAAAACTACCAATTCGTATCATCGTTTTAAGAAACATAAAAATTTAATTAAAGATTATCAATGCAGAAAACCAAATAATGTATGGGTGTCGGATATCACCTACTTGGGAAACAGAGAAAACCCAGCCTATTTAAGCTTGATAACCGATGCTTATTCTAAGAAAATCGTAGGCTTTGATGTGTCGGATTCTTTGGCTACAGCATCTTGTTTAAATGCTTTAAAAATGGCATTGAAAAAAGAAAACCCGAAGAGTCTTATTCATCACTCGGACAGAGGTTTACAATATTGTTCCGATGATTATCAAAAGCTATTGAAAAAGCATAAAATCCGTTGTAGTATGACACAAGAATCAGATCCTTATGAGAATGCCATAGCCGAAAGAATCAATGGAATTTTAAAACAGGAATATGATATTGATAAATTTAATGTAGATTTGAATACAAGAAAGATTTTGGTCAAACAAACCGTAGAGATTTATAATGAGTTAAGACCGCATTTGTCAAACTATTATTTAACACCGATGCAAATGCACCAGCAACAAGATTTAATACCAAAATCGTACAAAAAGAAAAACAGTACAAATACGAATATATGTACTGTTTAAAATAAAATTTTATTGGTCTAATCCTGTATCATTTTTTCAGGACGTTACAAGGTTTAAAACTATTTACCCAACATCTTTTCCAAAATTTCTACTGCAGATTTTGGAAGATTCGTTCCTGGACCGAAAATGAAATCGGCTCCGTTGGCGTACAAATAATCGTAATCTTGTTGTGGAATAACACCACCTACCACGATGGTAATATCTTCTGCACCCAATTTTTTCAATTCTTCAACCACTTGTGGAACCAAAGTATTATGACCTGCAGCCAATGACGAAACACCCAAAATGTGGATGTCATTTTCTACGGCTTGTTTTGCTACTTCTTCTGGAGTTTGGAATAAAGGCGCCACATCTACATCAAATCCCATGTCTGCAAAGGCTGTTGCTACCACTTTTGCACCACGATCGTGACCGTCTTGTCCCATTTTTGCCACCATAATTCTTGGACGACGTCCTTCTTCTTCCTCAAATTTTTGCGCCAACTGAACGGCTTTTTCGAAATATTCATTTTTATTGGCATTCATAGCATAAACTCCTGAAATGGTTTTAATATTAGCCCTGTAACGTCCGAAACTTTCTTCCATCGCATCGCTCATCTCGCCTAAAGTTACTCTTCTACGAGCAGCTTCAATACACAAAGCAAGAAGATTTCCTTGTCCAGTTTTTGCCGATTCGCGGATTTGATTCAGAATTTCGTTTACAGAATCTGGATTTCTGTCGGATTTTATTTTGTCTAATCTTTCGATTTGTTTTCTACGAACTTCAGTATTATCGATGGCTAGAATTTCAATTTCTGGTTGTTTTAATTCAGATTGGAATGAATTTACACCGATAATAAATTCCTCACCACTGTCGATTTTTGCTTGTTTGATGGCTGCAGCTTCCTCAATTCTCATTTTTGGAATTCCAGCTTCGATGGCTTTTGTCATTCCGCCTTCTTTTTCCACCTCATCGATGAACTTCATGGCTTCATCAATCATTTGCTGGGTTAAAGATTCCACCAAATGACTTCCTCCCATTGGATCTACAACATCGCAGATATGACTTTCCTGTTGCAAAATAATTTGGGTATTTCTAGCAATTTTCGCTGAATAATCTGTTGGTAAAGCAATGGCTTCATCCAAAGCATTGGTGTGTAAAGATTGTGTTCCACCTAAAGCTGAAGAAAGCGCTTCAATAGCCGTTCTGGTGATATTATTGAAAGGTTCTTGTTCGGTTAAAGACCAACCCGAAGTTTGGGAATGCGTTCTCAAAGCCAAAGATTTAGGGTTTTGAGGATTGAATTGTTGCAATAAATTCGCCCAAATATAACGTGCAGCACGCATTTTTGCGATTTCCATGAAGTGATTCATCCCAATTGCCCAGAAAAAAGACAAACGTGGAGCAAAATCATCAATGTTCATTCCAGCTTTAATCCCTGTTCTCACATATTCCAAACCATCAGCAAGTGTGTAAGCCATTTCTAAAACGGGCGTAGCTCCCGCTTCCTGCATGTGATAACCCGAAATAGAAATCGAGTTGAATTTCGGAATATTTTTAGAAGTATATTCGAAAATATCAGCGATAATTTTCATGGAAGGTGCAGGTGGATAAATGTAAGTATTACGTACCATAAATTCCTTCAAAATATCGTTCTGAATAGTTCCTGAAAGTTTGTCTTGAGAAACACCTTGTTCTTCTGCAGCTACGATGTAGAAAGACAAAATTGGTAAAACCGCACCATTCATCGTCATGGAAACCGAAATTTCATCCAAAGGAATTTGATTGAACAAAATCTTCATATCCTCAACAGAATCGATGGCTACACCTGCTTTTCCAACATCTCCAACAACACGAGCGTGATCGGAATCATAACCTCTGTGGGTTGCCAAATCAAAAGCTACTGAAAGTCCTTTTTGTCCAGCTGCAAGATTTCTTCTATAAAAAGCATTGGATTCCTCAGCGGTAGAAAATCCTGCGTACTGACGAATCGTCCAAGGTTTTTGAACATACATGGTAGAATAAGGACCACGCAAATATGGTGCGATTCCTGCGGAATAAGATTTCTCTGTAAAAGAAACAGCATCGGATTGTTTGTACGAAGATTTTAGGTGAAGTCCATCTTTTTCGAAATGATAAACTTCTGGCTCTGTAAATTGGATATTAAAATCAGGCTTTTCCGCCTTTATGACTTGTCGCATATTGGGATATTTATCCCCGTAAATTTACGACTTTTGAAGGAATTATTCTAAATCAGACGCTTAAAATAGAAATTATCCCCAAAAATTAGTTATCATCATCCTTTTTATAAAATTGATTAAGAAGTTCTGTCGCTTTTTCAAGATGTTGTTTCGCAACCTTTAACTGAACGCCTCCCGATGTCAAATTAAAAACATTATATGTATTCGCAAGCACATTCCCGAATACAAAGCATTCGATATCATTAGTTTCTAAGAAAGCTTTTATCATTTGTGCTTCTGGCTCTGTATTGAAAACTTTAAGTGTAATGAGTTCCATATTTTTCTATTTGCAATCGTTAATATAATAAATTCACAAGTTAAGAAGAAATTACGCGCCAAAGACGATTAGCGTTTCAAAGCAAATAACATTATTAAGAAATAATTCAAAATTTTTATTAATTCAAAATCAAATAGATAAAGAAATTTTGATCAAAAAAATGATTTTTTTCTATATTTGGAGGTTAACTGGCTTGATTTGATAAAAATTAATCTTTATATTTGCACCACTTTAAACAAAGGACATTCCTCCTTAGCTCAGTTGGTTAGAGCATCTGACTGTTAATCAGAGGGTCGCTGGTTCGAGCCCAGCAGGAGGAGCTTTTAAAAGTAAAACACCTACATTCATCTGTAGGTGTTTTTTTATTAAAAAGAATCGAACAAATAAAAAATCATATTTTATCTATTCGATTGATATGTAAAAGTTTATCTCGGCAATCGGCTTGCTCTTTTCAAAAGTTCGTTGTTAATATCGTTGATGAGTTGCGGCCCTTCGTAAATAAATCCTGTATAAAGCTGCACCAAAGAAGCTCCAGCATCCAGTTTCTCCATCGCATCTTTCGCTGAATGAATTCCGCCTACGCCAATAATCGGGAAAGCGCGGTTGCTTTTGTCGGCCAAATATTTAATCATTTTTGTAGAACGTTCTCGAATGGGTTTTCCGGAAAGTCCACCGTTGCCGATTTGATCCAAAACTTCTTTTGTGGTTTTTAAACCTTCTCGGTTAACAGACGTATTCGAAACAATGACTCCTTCTATTTTAGTTTCAGCGACCAAATTGATAATTTCATCCAACTGACCGTCGTTCAAATCGGGTGCAATTTTCAAAAGAATAGGTTTAGGATTCGCTTTTGTCACATTAATTTTCTTCACTTCCGTTATCAGTTCTCGCAGATAACCTACATCTTCCAATTTCGCATGGCTGCTTACATTCGGACAACTTACATTCAGCACAAAATAATCAACGTGTGGATGAAGTCCTTCGAAACAATCCAAATAATCTTGGGTATAATTTTCGGGTTTTGTATCGGTATTTTTACCAATATTTCCGCCAATGATAATTTTTCCTTTATTGGATTTCAATTTTTCAATCGCAGCTTCTAATCCATCGTTATTAAAGCCCATTCTGTTGATAATTCCGCCATCTTCAATCAGTCGAAACAATCTTTTTTTAGGATTTCCCGCTTGCGCTCGGGGTGTAACTGTCCCAATTTCCACAAAACCGAAACCTAAATCCGCCAATTCATTAAAAAGCACCGCATTTTTATCAAATCCTGCTGCTAAACCCACTGGATTTTTAAATTTCAGACCAAAAACTTCCCGTTCCAAACGTTTGTCTACAACAGGTTTTGGGAGAAACATCTTGGTTAAAAAACCAAAGTTCTTAAGCATTGAAAATGTAAAGTGATGAACTTCTTCGGGATCGAATTTGAAGAGAATAGGTCGAATGATACTTTTGTACATTGGATAAAAGTTTTACAAAAATACTCATTTTAAAACAAAGCTTCTATTGATCTACGGTAATTTCTGAAAATTTATAAATAATCTTTTAAATCGAAGCTTAAAATTTCTCCAATTTGCAAGAACTCAGGATTCACGTTTAAACTCGCATTAATGGATATATTTTGTTGCGTATAAGGATGTTTAAAATTCAATTGATGCGAATGTAAAGGCATTGCGGTAATTTCAAAAGTATTCCTCCACAATTTGTTCTGCTTGTTGCAACCGTGTTTTCTGCAACCCAAAATAGGATGCAAAATATGCTTGAAATGCTTTCTTAACTGATGAAATCTACCAGTTTCGGGAATTGCTTCCACCAAAGAATAACGCGAAGTTGGATGTTTGAGAAAAGCCAAATCAATTTCAGAAGTTTGAAGTCGGCGATAGTAAGTTATTGCATTTTGAACGATTTGGTTTTCGTTGGTTAAATCATAATCGATGGTTTCTTCCTCTTTGGTCCAACCACGAAGAATGGCGATGTATTTTTTCTCCACCTCGCGGTTCATGAACTGATCGCTCATTAATTTAAGCGTTTCCTTATCGAAAGTAAACAACAAAACACCCGATGTTTTTCTGTCCAAACGATGAACAAGATGCACTTTTCTATCCATTTGCTGTGTTAATTTTTCCACGGCATATTCATCGGCTTCGCCAGCGTAATAGGATTTGTGCACCAAAAGTCCACTTGGTTTGTTGATGGCGATTAGGTTCTCGTCATGATAAAGGATTTCTAACATTCCGCAAAAATACTGTTCTTTTGTCTTGGTACGAGAATCAAAAGATCAAGACTTGGAATATGAGCCTAAAATTCAATATAAATTCCTAAAAATTTTAAAACTTGCTGCGCTCAAACATTAGAATTTTCTTAACGTAATTTCTATTTCATTTTTTAACGGTTGCAATTCTGAGGTCGATAAATATAACAGGACACTTTTTCTTTTCTGACATAATCTTTAGCCCCAATTGACTTAAAGCTTATCTATTGTTTTTTAGAATCGTCGAAACTCATAGCCCTGATTGAAGCGGCATCCTTTTGCGGAGCGAAGCGGAGCAAAAGATATAGCGGAAAGCAGGTTCCCGGCTCCAAATAAATTAGAAGTATCTAACTAAAATTCTCTATTTTTGCAGTAAATAGATATTTACGACATGGCAAAGCAGGAAGATGTTTTCAAGAAAGTGGTTTCCCACGCTAAAGAATACGGTTTTATTTTCCCTTCTAGTGAGGTGTACGACGGACTTTCCGCAATTTACGATTATGGACAAAACGGTGCAGAACTAAAAAATAACATCAAACAATATTGGTGGAAAGCGATGGTTCAGCTGAACGAAAACATCGTAGGAATAGATTCTGCCATCTTCATGCATCCAAGCATTTGGAAAGCTTCTGGACACGTTGACGCCTTCAACGATCCGTTGATTGATAATAAAGATTCTAAAAAACGTTTCCGTGCCGATGTTTTGGTAGAAGATTGGGCCGCAAAACTGGAAGAAAAAGCGCAAAAAGAAATTGAAAAAGCAGCGAAAAGATTTGGTGATGCTTTTGATAAAGCACAGTTTGAAGAAACAAATCCTCGCGTTTTAGAATACAGAGCTAAAGCCGATACTGCTGTAAAAAGATTAGCAAGATCTTTGGAAACCAACGACTTAGCAGATGTAAAAGCTTTAATTGAGGAATTGGAAATTGCTGATCCAGACACTGGTTCTAGAAACTGGACAGAAGTAAGACAATTCAACTTGATGTTTGGGACTAAACTAGGCGCTTCTGCTGATTCTGCAATGGATCTTTATTTAAGACCAGAAACGGCACAAGGAATTTTCGTAAACTATTTGAACGTACAGAAAACATCCAGACATAAATTGCCTTTCGGGATTGCACAGATTGGTAAAGCCTTCAGAAACGAGATTGTTGCAAGACAATTCATCTTCAGAATGCGTGAATTTGAGCAAATGGAAATGCAATTCTTCGTTCCACCAGGAACAGAATTAGAATTCTATGAACAATGGAAAACAAAGCGTCTAAACTGGCATTTGGCTTTAGGTTTGGGCGCAGAAAACTATAAATTCCACGACCACGAAAAGTTAGCGCATTACGCCAATGCTGCTGCAGATATTGAGTTTAAATTCCCATTCGGATTTAAAGAATTGGAAGGAATCCACTCCAGAACAGATTTTGACCTTTCGGCTCACGAAAAACATTCGGGTAAAAAACTACAATATTTCGATCCAGAAAGAAACGAAAGCTACGTTCCTTACGTTGTAGAAACTTCTGTTGGTTTGGACAGATTATTCTTGGCAATTTTCTCGCATTGTTTAAAAGACGAAGTGTTAGAAGACGGTTCAGAAAGAACAGTTTTATCGCTTCCTCCAGCCATTGCACCAATAAAAGCCGCTATTCTTCCACTAATGAAGAAAGACGGTCTTGGTGAATATGCAGAAAAAATCTTCAATGATTTGAAATACGATTTCAATTTGATTTACGAAGAAAAAGACTCTATTGGTAAGCGTTACAGAAGAAATGACGCATTGGGAACACCATTCTGTATTACGGTTGACCACGACTCCTTAGTAGATAACACGGTAACGTTAAGAGACAGAGACACCATGGAACAAGTAAGAGTTCCGGTAACTGATTTAAGACGAATCATCGATGAGAAAGTGAATTTCAGAACCCTTTTGAGTAAGATATAAATTCAAGATTTTTAGACTTCCAAATTGGAAGTCTTTTTTTGTATTAAAACGATATATTTGTTAAAAAAATAACATGAAAAAAATAATTAGCGCTTTTCTTATTACAAGTTTATTCATCTCTTGTTCAAGCAGTAACGATGATAATCTAAACAATGAAGTTATATTAAACACTTTACCAACGAAAGTCGTTTTTAACAATAATAATTCTGAAACATTTACATATAAAAACACTTCTGAACTTAGCGAAATTAGCAATTCTACAGGAACAAAAATTTTCACCTACGACGCGGGAAATATCGTAAAAGTGAGCATCTTCCAAAACAACAAAGTTGTAGAAACGCTAGATTACAAATACGCCAATAATATAGTTTCTACAGAAACCATCACTTACGAAAATGGGGACAAAATCATTTATTTGTATGAATGGATCACGGAAAACCATCTAAAATATACCAAAGTTGATGTACAAAATCCAGAATCAGAAACGGGAGAATGTTTTTATACCAATGGGAATTTGACGAAAACTGTTAACATCTTAAAAAACAATGATGTCACCTCAACCTATGAAAATATTTATGAATATGATACCAAACAAAATCCTTTTGTCAACATCAAATCTTTTAATAAAATCAATTTATTAGATTCAAATTACGGGAAAAATAATATTATAAAAACAACAATGACAACGACGCATACTAGCAACGGAGGAACTACAACTAACTCTATTACAACCAACTCTAGCTATGTCTATAACTCGAAAAATTTTCCAGATAAGCAGACAACCAAAGGTCTTAACAGCAATGGCGAATCGACAACAAATATTAAGGATTATTTTTATAAAAATTAAAAATGTCGAACATTATACATTTCCAAGCCGAAATTCAGCAACACGAAAACATGAATGCAGCTTTTGTTAAATTTCCTTTTGATACCGAAGATTTGTTTGGTACCAAAGGGCAAATCAAGATAAAAGTCCTTTTTGATGATTCTGTAGAATATCTTGGAAGTCTAGCCAACATGGGAAAAGGCCATTGTCTTATTCTGACACAAGCTACAAGAAAACAACTCGGAAAATCCTTTGGAAACCTAGTTGATGTCAAACTTTGGAAAGACACAGAAGAACGAATAGTCATTGTTCCGGATGACGTTAAAATCTTGTTTGATGAACATCCCAAGGCTAAAGAATTGTATACTGCAATGGCCTACACACACCGAAAAGAGTATATGCGTTGGATAGAAGATGCAAAAAAAGAAGAAACCAGAGAGCGCCGAAAAGTCAAAATGATAGAAATGATTTTGGACGGAAAAAAAGGGATTTGATGTGTCAAGTCCCTTTATAATTTACTTAACTTTTACCAAAGGAATTTCTATATCTCCTTGTTTTATAATTAAAGAGTCTGGCGTAGTATAGGCTGATACACCATTTCTTTCGTAATGCTCACCGTCCGCGGTTTTAGCTTTAAAATCCAATTGGTATTTCTGGTTATTAGCCGATTGGATGAAGATGGTTTTCCCTTTTTTGTCATTCGAGAAAGTCGCAGTGGCACGCGTCCCGTCTAATCCTTTGTACGGTATAGAAGTTTCTGTAGCTTGTTCTCCATTGATGTTGCTTTGTGTTGACGATGTGGTTATGCTATCCACTTTTCCGTTGTCATCAGTCATTATTGTTTCGGTGGACGTACTTATTACAGATTTGTTTCCGCTTTCTTTCTTGTCACAAGAAAAACTTATGAAGCCAACCAGAAGACTGGCAATTACAAATTTTGTTTTCATATAGATTCTTTATTTACTATAAATTTAAGTTTAAAAACATTATAAAGCTAAAAAATAGGATGCAAAAAACTATCCAAAATAAAATTCCCCGAAGAATAATCGAGGAATTTCAGAATAATTTATTTTTTTAAAGATTTGATACCCATTTCAAAAAGTGCAAACGACATCAAATCAGCATTTTCACCAATTACTTGATCTGTAGAACGTCCTGCGCCATGTCCTGCATTTTTTTCTATTCTTAATAAAATAGGATTTTTACAAGATTGTTTTTCCTGCAATTCTGCCCCGAATTTGAAAGAATGTGCTGGCACAACGCGGTCATCATGATCACTTGTGATAATCATTGTTGATGGATAGCACACACCTTTTTTAACATTATGTACAGGCGAATAAGATTTTAAATACTCAAACATTTCTTTAGAATCTTCCGCAGTTCCGTAGTCATAAGACCATCCTGCTCCTGCTGTAAATTTGTTATAACGCAACATATCCAACACACCAACGCCTGGGAAAGCCACTTTCGCCAAGTCGGGACGCATTGTCATCGTCGCACCAACAAGCAGTCCACCGTTAGAACGGCCAGAAAGTGCCATATAATTCTTCGAAGTGTAGCCTTTGGATTGTAGATATTCTCCCGCAGCTATAAAGTCGTCAAATACGTTTTTCTTTTGTTGCTTGGTTCCTGCATCATGCCATTTTTTTCCGTATTCTCCACCGCCTCGGATATTGGGTACAGCGTAGATACCACCATTTTCCATCCAGATCGCATTAACTACAGAAAAATAAGGTTGCAAACTAACATTGAATCCGCCATAAGAATAAAGAATACTTGGATTTTTACCATCCATTTTCAATCCTTTTTTATAATTGATAATCATTGGGATTTTGGTTCCATCTTTTGAAGTGAAAAACACTTGCTCTGAAACAAAATTTTCTGACTGAAAATCAACGATTGGTCTTTGCGTTTGACGCATTGTTCCCGCTGCGATATTGTAACGATAAACGCTGGAAGGCGTAATATAATTTGTAAACGTGAAATAGACATCCAGATCAGTCCTTTTACCTCCAAAACCTGTAACATTTCCTTTGCCTGGAAGTTCTATATTTCTGATGAGTTTTCCTGTTTTATCATATTGTTTCACTTGGTCAACTGCATCGATCATGTAGGTGGCAAAGAAGAAACCACCACCTGTAGTAACTCCCAAAACATTTTCTGTTTCCGGGATAACGTCCGTCCATTTTTCTGGAGCAGGATTCGTCATACTGGCTTTTACCAATCGGCCATTCGGTGCGTTCTTATCGGTGTGTATAAACAGATCTTCTCCGTTATTATCCACAACATTGGCGTTGATATCAAAACCTTTTACAATCTGAACAAAATCGCCGCCTTTCTGTAAATCTTTAATATAAAGTTCGTTACCATTAGTAGCATTTGCAGCTGAAATAACGAGGTATTTTTCATCTTCGGTTAAATAAGCGCTAAGGTATCTTCTCGGCGTTTTTTCGCCTCCAAAAATTAATTGATCCTCAGATTGTTTGGTTCCTAATTTGTGAAAATATACTTTGTGTTTATCTGTCATCCCAGAAAGCACAGTTCCTTCTTTTGGCTTGTCATAACTAGAGTAGTAGAAGCCTTCATCACCTTGCCACGCAATTCCACTGAATTTAACATCTACCAGCGTTTCATCGATTTGTTGTTTTGTAATGGCATCGATGATGATAATTTTGTTCCAATCGCTGCCACCTTCCGAAATAGAATATGCTGCTAAATTTCCTTTTTTATTAAACGAAATATTGGATAAAGACGTTGTTCCTTTTTCTGAAAATTTGTTGGGATCCAAAAAAACTTCAGCTTTTCTTAATCTCTTGCTGTTACGATACAAAACTGATTGTGCTTGCAAACCATCATTTTTATAGAAATACGTATATTCTCCTTCTTTGAAAGGCGCTGAGATTTTTTCGTAATTCCAAATGTGTTTTAGTTGTTCTTTAATCTCATCTCGGTAAGGAATTTTGGAAAGATAATTTTGCGAATAGGCCACTTCGTCGTCAACCCATTTTTGTGTCGCTTTAGAATCATTTTCAAGATCGCGGTAAGGATCGGCTACCTGAGTTCCAAAATAGCTATCCACTTGGTTTCCCTTTTCTGCTTTGGGATAAGAATTTGATTTCATTTTTTGAGCGTAACTATTAGTGAAAAACAATAGGCTAACACTAAGAATTGTAAATCCTAACTTCATAAAAAATATATTTATCTCAAAAATACAGAAAGTTTCAAAATAAAAAAATCTTTCAGTTAACCGAAAGATTTAGTTTATGAGAAATTATGTTTAATTATTTAGCTTGATTTATAAAATATTCAGCTTCTGCTCGTCCCCAATTAGGATCAAGATTTGTTTTTGGTTTATAAGTCCCGAATTGCGACAATGCTTTTTTGAAGAGTTCTATTCCTTTTGTTTTGCTTCCTCCAAATTGCTCTGGTGTGAAGTAAGTGTCTTCGGCTTCTAGTAATGTTATTCTAGGATTTTCAGCGTCCAAAGATTTTGCTTTGGCTAAATGTTGTTGTGCTTCTTGCCCGAAAGTCATAAAACGAGACATCGGATCCACCATCATTTTAAGACTTGCCGACATCTTTTTTAGGATATAGATTTCCGCATTGTTAGGACTTAATTCTTCGGCTTTTGTAATATATTTATCCGCTTGGCTTGCAATAACATCAAGTTCTGACAAGTTGTTTTCGCGCATTAGTAATCTTCCTTTCTGGATTGTAGAAAAAGCTGCGAAATAGTAGGGTTGCCATTGTTTGACCTCTTTTGTACCAATCCTGTCAAAATCATTCGCAAGTGCTGTGAAATCATCTGTTGTCATGTGTGTTTCTATTTTTGAAATTTTTTCAGCCATTATTTTGTCATAAGCCGATTGTGCAAATGCTGTAAAACTTACAAATAGAAGAATTGCTGTTAAGATTAAATTTTTCATATCCTTATTTTTTTATGGTTTGAATTAATGAATTAAAAATGTAAGAAGTACTCAAAATCCAATTTGTATTTTCCCAATAGGATAGTGTATGAAAAGAGAAATTAGATTTTAATCTCATATCAGTATTGCCAACATTAGATTCCAAACTCGGACTAATGTCGTCCATATCCCTTGTTTGGAGATTGGTATAATATTTTATAAAACCAACATGCTTTGTGAGTAAATTCTGCTTCAAAAGTAATTGCTATAAATTCTACAGTAAACTATTTTAACCTGAGAGGTAAAAAAACATTCCTGAATGGTAATTTTTTTAAATTAAGGAAAATACAATCAAATGGCTTAATTTTTGTAAATTCATAATATCTTTTCTATTTTAATAACACAAAAAATAATATTATGAAACAAATGCTTTTACTTGTTTTTTTAGGAGTTGGACTTGCTATAACATCATGTTCCTCACAAAAAAAACATTACACAATTCACTCAAAAAGTGGAACTTTTACGCAAGGATATATAGATTTTTCACAATCTGGAAAAGAGGTTACAATGACTGTAAATGCATACAAATTGAAGCCTGGAGAACATGCCATACACATTCATGAGAAAGGTGATTGCTCAGCAACCGATGGAAGTTCTGCTGGCGGACACTGGAATCCTGCAGGAAATGACCATGGTAAATGGGAATCCGAACATTTCCACATGGGTGATATTGGCAACTTAAAAGCAGATGATAACGGAACGGCGCAATTGGTATTCAAAACGGATAAATGGTGTATTGGTTGTAGCGACGATAGCAAAAATATTATTGGGAAATCCATAATTATCCATGCTGATAAAGACGACTTCCACACGCAACCGACCGGAAATGCTGGTGGTAGAGTAGGTTGTGTTGAGATAAAATAAACGAGATTTTGAGATGATAGACAAATAGATAATAGACACTAAATCTATTTGTTTATCATATTTCTATGTAAAACAATCATACTTCGTGACTTTGGAAAGCATCTGGAATATGTTGTATTTGGAGTTTATTTTCTTTTGTTTTTAAAACAGAAATAATATCAAATCTTACTTCTAAATCTTGCTTTATACTTTGAGAATATTCGTCGGCAGCCATTATCAGAAGTTTCATTTTCTTTTTGTTAACCGCATCTTCGGGATTAATGAAATGATTGTCGGCTCTGGCCTTTACCTCAACTATTATCAAAGTATTTTTGTGTTTCGCAATAATGTCAATCTCCGCTTTTAGAAAACGAAAATTGCGTTCCAGAATTTCATAATGATAGGATTCTAAAAACTTACAAGCAGCATCTTCAGCCTGTTTTCCAAAATCATTATGTTCGGCCATTTTTTTAGAATTTAAAATTAACCTCAGAAGATTTTCCAACTTTTAAGGACACTTCAGCACCGATGATTAAAGGTCGATTATCACGAATATGACCATTCGGAAATTTATATAAAACTGGGAAATTATAAGCTTTCAGACGATGTTCTATCAAATGTAAAGCAAAAGGATCAAAAGCTTCTTCATAAGCTTTGTTATCGGTTTCGTTGCCCATATTGGTCATTCCTCCCACGATAAGTCCATTTATTTTTTTAAATACGCCAGCCAATTCGAGGCTCATTAACATGCGGTCGAGCGCATAAAAATTTTCTCCAATGTCTTCGATAAACAAAATTTTATCTTTAAAATCGAAAGAATATTTAGTCCCTAAAAGTGCATAAATCAACGCCAAATTTCCGCCTATTAATTGACCTTTAGTTTTTCCTTTTTTATTGAATTTATTAGCTTCTAAAGTATAATTAAGCGATTTTCCTTTTAAGACATCAAATATCAAATCATAGCTTTCTTTGGTTACGCCAAAAGAAGAGGTTTTCAAAGTTTGTCCATGGATGCTTACAAATCCTTTTTTCATTAAAAAGCTTTGTATCACCGTATTATCAGAATAACCTATGTACCATTTCGGATTTTTTTTGAAACGATTAAGTTGAAGATGTTCTACAAGATGTTGACATCCATAACCGCCGCGGGTTGCCCAGATGGCTTTGATATCAGGATCGTTGAAAGCCCAATTAAGATCGTCGATACGTTGTTTTTCGGTACCGGCATAAGTGTATCCATCTTGGTGATTTTTAAGTGTGTTTTTCCCTAAAACAGGTTGATAGCCTTTGGAAATTATAAGATCCAATGTGGATTGCAATTGTTCTTTCTCGACCGAACCAGCTGGCGAGATTATGGCAATTTTATCTCCTTTTTTTAAACTTTTAGGAAAAATAATTGATTTCATTATTTGCTTTTGTATTTGGCTTCCGTTTTTTCGGCTTCTTCCAATTTTTTATCAAATTGATTAAATTTTTTAAAACTTTGTAAGAATATAAAGAAACTGAAAATTACTAAAATAACGCCAACACCTTTTCGGATGGCATTTGCTACTTTTTCTGTTAACCTATCATGGAACTGTTTTGCGAGAAAAATTTTAGCCAAATCTATTCCCAAATAAGTTAAAATTACAATGCTAATATACAGGATAAAACGGTCAGTATCAGGATATTGATTACGAACCGAAACAACAGTTACCAACCAAAACAGAATGACACCAACATTTAGTAAATTTAATAAAAACCCATTAGCAAAGGTTTTTAAATAGTTACGACCTATGAGTTTCTCTTCACCTCTGATGTGCATTTTGGTTCTAGAAACAACCATAATACATCCATAAATAAATATCAAAAGTGCGGAGACTCGATAAAAGGAGGGATGTTTATCAATAAGTTCTACCAAGTCTGCGCTGGCATAATAAGCCGCAACAATACAGAGTAAATCTGCTGTAATAACTCCAAAATCTAATGCCAATGCATGTCTAGGTCCTCGCGAAAAACTCGTTTCTATTAATAGAAAAAAGATAGGCCCGATAAAGACCAAACTTAGCATTAATCCTAGTAAAATTGCATATAAAATAAGTTCTAACATAGCTTATAGTATCTTGCAAAGAAAAAGAATTTTTAATAAACCTTAGATTAAATTAAGCTTTACTAAAAATTCTTTATTTTAGATCTAGTTGATAATCTTGAAATCCAACTGTTTAGCTAACAAATTAGCTTTCATGACTTTTATCTTAACTTGGTCACCCAACTGGTAAGTGTTGCCAGTTCTTCGACCCACTATAGCATAATTTTTTGCGTCAAAACTATAGGAATCGTCGATTAGATCGCGAAGTTTTATCATACCTTCGGCACCATTTTCTGGAATTTCTACCCAGAATCCAAAATCCGAAACTCCGGAAATAACACCATTGAAATATTCTCCAACATGTTTCTCCATAAATTTGACCTGCATATACTTGATAGAATCTCTTTCGGCATCAGCTGCAAGACGCTCCATCGCGCTACAATGTTTCGCTTTTTCTTCGACTTCATGGACATCAACAGACTTTCCCCCATCTAGATAATGTTGCAATAATCTGTGTGCAATAACATCTGGATAACGTCTAATAGGCGATGTAAAATGCGAATAATACTCGAAGCCTAAACCATAATGTCCAAGACTTTCTGTGGTGTATTTAGCTTTGCTCATGCTTCGCATGGCTAAGGTTTCTATCATATTTTCTTCCGCTTTACCTTTAACTTCTTGCAGAAGTTTGTTCATAGATTGGGTAGTGGTTTTTGCATTTGCTAAATTCATTTTGTACCCAAAACTACCAACAAAATCGCGTAGCGCATTTAGTTTTGTTGGATCTGGATCTTCGTGAACACGATAAATAAAGGTATTATGAGAAGCTTCATTTCTTTTATTTAAAGAAATAAATTCGGACACTTTTCTATTGGCAAGTAGCATAAATTCTTCTATCAAATGATTAGAATCTTTGCTAATTTTAAAATAAACACCTATTGGATTGCCTTCAGAATCAAGGTTAAATCTTACTTCACTTCTGTCAAAAGTAATTGCTCCGTTATCAATTCTTTCATCACGAAGAATTTTTGCTAATTCATCAAGTTTATTAATTTCTACTTGATAATCGCCTTCTTTGGTTTCGATACGCTCTTGCGCTTCTTCATAAGTGAATCGTCTATCGGAATGCGTCACGGTACGACCAAACCATTGTTTTTTAACTTTCGCATTGTCATCCATTTCGAAAACGGCAGAAAAGGTATATTTATCTTCATTCGGGCGAAGAGAACAAACACCGTTACTCAGCACTTCGGGTAACATTGGCACAACACGATCTACCAAATAGACAGAGGTAGCACGGTCGTAAGCTTCGTCATCCAACAAAGTTCCGGGGCGTACATAATGTGATACGTCGGCAATATGAACGCCAATTTGCCAATTTCCATTTTCTAATTTTTGAATCGATAATGCATCATCAAAATCTTTTGCATCTTTCGGATCAATCGTAAATGTGCAGATATCGCGCATATCCCAACGTTTTGCAACTTCTTCTGGGCGTATACTGGTGTCAATCTCATCGGCTTCTTTTTCAACTTCTGGCGGAAAATTGTAAGGCAAACCATATTCAGCCAATATCGCATGAATTTCGGTTTCGTGTTCTCCTGGTTTTCCTAAAACCTGAATAATTTCGCCTTCCGGATTTTTGCTTCCGGCATCCCATTTAATCATTTTAACGATGACTTTATCACCGTCTTTAGCTTCATTAGCTTTATTTTTTGGAATAAACATATCGGTATTCATATTCTTTTTATCAAAGACTACGAATCCAAAATCCTTATGAGGAATATCCTGGAAAGTTCCTACAAAAGTATCTTTGGCTCTTTCTAAAACATTGATAACAGAACCTTCTAATTTTTTTCCTTTAAAATGATAAGTTACAATGAGAACTTTATCACCTTGCAAAGCGTCTTTTACATTTTTTTGATGAATAAAAATATCATCTTCCAAACCATCAACTTTGACGTAAGCATTTCCGGATTGGTTAAAGTCTATAATACCTGTTAAAGTACCATCAATCTTGAGGTTGATAATATATTTCCCTTTTTCTACTTCTTTTATTTTTTCACTTGCCAATAAGCGATGTAAAGCCTGAATGACTAATTCGCGTTGTCTTGGATTTTTATAATCAATACCATTTGCAATCTGTATATAATTATAAATTTTGTTGGTATTTTCATTCATAAAACGAAGAATAATTCTTCCCAATTCGAGAAGTTTCTGATCGTTTTTAAGACTTGTATTTCTTTTTTTCATAGGTTTAAAAATTAATAAACCTTAATATTTATGGTAAATACTAAGGTTTTTCTATTAAGAGCAAGCTATTTTGCTAACTCTGTTCTGGTGTCGTCCTCCTTCGAAATCTGTTGTGAGAAATTTGTCAACAATATCGAAAGCGAGTTCCTTAGCAATAAATCTAGCTGGTAAGGCTAGCATATTGGCATTATTGTGTTGTCTTGATAGCGAGGCTAATTCTGGCATCCAACATAGCGCACAACGGATTTGCTGATGTTTGTTTGCTGTAATCTGTACGCCTTGACCGCTACCACAAATAAGAATACCGAATTCGGTTTCTCCACTTTCTACAGAAGAAGCCGCTGGGTGTACAAAATCTGGATAATCTACACTGTCAGCAGAAAATGTACCGAAATCTTTTATTTCGTATCGATCGGCAAGGTAATTTTTTATCAACTCTTTATATTCAAAACCTGCGTGATCGGCTGCGATAGCTATTTTTTTCATGATGTACTTTTTTAAGATTAGATTTGTACAAATTTAAGATTATTCTAGTTACGGATAATTGTATTTAATAAAGAATAGAAGAATTAAAGATTATAAATTAATACTTTGTTAATATCTCTAGACAAAACCTGTGGATAAAGCGGAAAAGTCTTGTGGAAAACTCGTTTCAAAATGTGCTTTATACTTTCAAGTTTTATTTGTATTGCACAATTAAGTTCAAAAAACAATCTTCATTTTAAAAAAACTTTTTGCAGGCTCATCCTTGCATTTTCCCCATAAAAGATTTCAGATTTTAATAAAATTAAGATTTATTGACAATTGTGGATAAGTGATATAATTAATTGAAAATCAATATTAATATTTGTTAACAGAATATGAATTGAGTTTAAATTAAATGTTATCAAAAAAATCAATTTTATTTTTCCACAAAACTCACAACTACAATATACAGTAACAATATTTCTTTTTTATAAAATTAAAAATATAGAATAGTAAATGTTGTAACGATGTGGAATCTTTTATGCCGAAAGTTCTTTTTTTGAATCAGAGAAATCTTAAATTTGTAATCGTTGAAACTAGTCTTTCAAATATTAAACCAAAAAGAAATAATTTAATAAATACGAATGAAAACAATTAGAGATTTCGATTTCAATGGCAAAAAAGCCTTGGTACGTGTAGATTTTAATGTTCCGCAAGATGACCATCTTAATGTAACAGACAATACAAGAATTGTAGCAGTTAAGCCAACTGTAGACAAAATATTAGCGGATGGCGGTTCTGTTATTTTGATGACACACCTAGGTCGCCCAAAAGGAGAAGTTAACGAGAAATATTCTTTGAAACATATTGTATCAGAAGTTTCTAAAGTGCTAGGTAAAGAGGTAAAGTTTGTAGATGAATCTATTGGCGAAAAAGCAGAAGCAGCTGCAAAAGCCTTGCAACCAGGAGAAATTTTGTTATTAGAAAATCTAAGATTCCATAGCGAAGAAGAAAAAGGAGACGAGGCATTTGCAGAACAATTATCAAAATTGGCAGATGCTTATGTTAATGATGCCTTTGGCACAGCACATAGAGCACATGCTTCTACGGCAGTAATAGCTAAATTTTTTCACTCAACTAAATTTTTCGGCTTGTTAATGGCGAAAGAATTAGAGGCAATTGATAAAGTTCTTAAATCTGGACAAAAACCAATAACAGCAATTCTTGGAGGATCAAAAGTTTCAACAAAAATTACAATAATAGAAAATATTTTACCAGCAATTGACAATCTTATCATTGGAGGCGGAATGGCATTTACTTTCATTAAAGCTTTAGGTGGAAATATCGGAAACTCTCTTGTAGAAGATGATAAGCTACAACTGGCTTTAGAAATTTTGGAAAAAGCAAAACAAAATAAAGTGGACGTATATCTCCCTAGTGATGTTGTGATTGCAGATGCTTTTAATAACGATGCCAATACAGAAATTGTAAATGTCCATGACATTCCGGAAGGATGGATGGGGCTGGACGCAGGACCAGAATCTCGCTCCAAAATTAACGATGTTATTTTGAATTCACGTACAATTCTTTGGAATGGACCAATTGGTGTTTTTGAAATGTCAAAATTTGCTGCTGGAACTATAGCTTTAGGTGATAGTATTGAAGAAGCTACAAAACTTGGTGCTTTCTCATTAGTTGGCGGTGGCGATAGTGTTGCTTTTGTTAAACAATTTGGTTATGCTGACAAAGTAAGTTATGTATCGACTGGAGGAGGTGCGATGTTAGAAAGTCTGGAAGGTCTTGAACTTCCTGGTGTAGCAGCAATCAATAATTAAATATTAAGTTTCAAAAATAAAAACCGACAAAATGTTGTCGGTTTTTTTATGTCTTAGATTTTACAAATGTCTTGATAAATTTTTTATTCGATTCTCAAGGACTTAGTTTAATTTTATTTTTTTATTCTAAATTTTAAAAATAATAGGTTTTCCACAAAAAAATAACAATTTGTCCGAAAATTGACTTTCATAAATGGTTTAAAAATCCATTTTCTAATTTTTTCTAATAATATATATCAAACTTGAAAATTCGCACGAAAAAGATGCCTTTATGTTAGAAATTGCTCCACGAATTGTTGCTTTGAGCCAAAAAAGCTTAGAATTTTTATATTTTTCGCTCAACATTGAAATATAAAACGAATCGAGTAGGAGCGGTTTTATTTTTAGAAGATCCCATTTTTTATTTTCAGAAATTAAATTTTCCATTCCATTTTTTGAAAAATGATAAATGTGTCTCGGTACATCATAAGCGGCCCAATATTCTTTATAATATTTAGCATCGTAAGAAGTAGGATTGGGAACAGCAATTATTAATTTACCTTTCGCTTTCAATTTTTGATAAAATAAAGAAAGCATTTCTTCTTGATTTTCCACGTGCTCGAAAACATGCCAAAGTGTTATTGCATCAAAAGATTCATCTTCTACTTCATCAAGATTTGAAATTATCTTCGTTTTTGAAGTTTTAGATTTAGCAGCATTTCTTGCATCTTGATTGGGCTCAAATCCAAAAGTTTCAAAATCATTTTCGATATATTTTAAAAATTCTCCTGCGCCGCAACCATAATCCAATATTTTTATTTTCGAATTATTATTTGCATAAGTTTTTATGATATTTTTCTTGTAAGAAAGATTAAATCCTTGCAGAAATTTATATAATTTCTCTTTAGCACTTCCAGAATCTTGATGGTGCGAAATATAGTCTTTGCTTTCATAATATTTTGAAAGATTCGCCGGAATAGGGTAGGTTTTCCAAACCCCTTTGGTTTTAGTTTCTTCTAATTCAAAAATTTCTTGGCTTAGAAAATGATCTTTTATTTTCATTTGATGATATTAATTTTAATGCTTTAAAAAAATGGAATTGTAGTTATCCACAATTCCACAATTTAATAATTAAGTCTAATTTTTAGCTTTTATAAATGTTTCACGTGAAACATTTAACAAGTTATCCACAAATTATCTTCCTAAATATACTAACAAGACGTTGATATCAGCTGGAGAAACACCACTAATTCTTCCTGCTTGTGCAATAGTTTTGGGTTTTATTTTTCCTAGTTTTTGTTTGGCTTCAGCAGATAGACTTGAAATTTTACTAAAATCAAATTCTTCAGGTATTTTGATATTTTCTAATCTGTTAAGTTTAGATACATTTTCTTTTTCCTTTTCGATATAACCTTTGTATTTAATATTAATTTCAGCCTGCTCTCTTACTTCATCATTATATTGGCTTGCGAACTCTTTTATGGCTGGGATTTCTTCTAATTTTTCTAAAGACATATTAGGTCTCGTCAGGATTTGTGCTGCTCTGTATGCTTGATCAACCGGACTAGAATTGATGCTTTCTAAAATAGGATTTATAATGCCGGGTTTTAAAGAAGTTTCTCTCAAAAAGCTCTCAAGTTCTTGACTTTTAGCGATTTTATCATTAACTTTTCTTAAACGCTCTTCTTTTGCTAAGCCAATATTATAAGATTTTTCTGTTAAACGAATATCGGCATTATCCTGACGAAGTAGAAGTCTGTATTCTGCCCTAGAAGTAAACATTCTATAAGGTTCTTCGGTTCCTTTTGTGATAAGATCGTCAATAAGAACTCCTATGTAAGCTTCATCTCTACTTAAGGTGAATTCTGGCTTATCTTGTACTTTAAGCGATGCATTAATACCAGCAATTAAACCTTGTCCTGCGGCTTCTTCGTAACCTGTTGTTCCGTTGATTTGACCTGCGAAATATAGGTTTTGGATAAGCTTTGTTTCTAAAGTGTGATAAAGTTGGGTAGGGGGGAAGTAGTCGTATTCGATTGCATAACCCGGACGGAAAACTTTTACATTTTCAAAACCAGGAATAAGTTTCATTGCTTTAATTTGTACATCTTCTGGAAGTGAAGAACTGAAGCCATTAACATAGATTTCTACGGTATTCCAGCCTTCTGGTTCAACAAAAAGTTGATGTCTTGTACGTTCTGCAAAACGATTAATTTTATCCTCGATACTTGGGCAATATCTTGGTCCTAAACTTTGTATGGTTCCGTTAAACATCGGACTTCTATCGAATCCAGAACGTAAAACATTATGAACTTCTTCGTTGGTATATACGATGTAGCAACTGCGTTGTTCTGTAAGTTTTGGCGTATCCAGATAAGAGAATTTTTTTGGATTTTCGTCACCAGCTTGTTCTTCCATTTTAGAATAGTCAAGACTTCTTCCATCAACACGTGGTGGAGTTCCTGTTTTCATTCTTCCGGCTTCAAAACCTAAAGAAACGAGTTGTTCAGTTATGCCAAAAGCTCTGGGTTCTCCCATTCTCCCACCACCTAATTGTTTTTCGCCAACATGAATTAAACCATTTAAGAAGGTTCCGTTGGTTAGTACAACGGCTTTTCCATGAATCTCTATTCCAAGAGAGGTTATAACTCCAACAGCTTTATTATCTTCGATAATTAAGCTTTTAACCATGTCTTGAAAGAAATCTAAGTTTGGTGTATTTTCTAAAGCTATACGCCATTCTTGAGCGAATAACATTCTATCATTTTGGGTTCTCGGAGACCACATTGCTGGACCTTTTGAAAGGTTAAGCATTTTGAATTGGATAGCGGATTTATCAGAAATTATACCAGAATAACCACCCATGGCGTCAATTTCCCTTACGATTTGTCCTTTTGCAATTCCTCCCATTGCAGGGTTACAACTCATTTGTCCAATGGTTTGCATATTCATGGTGCACAAAAGAGTTTTTGAACCCATATTAGCTGCGGCCGCGGCTGCTTCGCAACCTGCATGACCTGCACCTACGACGATAACGTCATATATTTCTGAAATCATTTTTTATTCAGTTTATAAAAAAAAACAAAATGTTTCACGTGAAACATTTTTAAATTATTGATACTTTTCTTTATATAATGCTAGATAAAAATCTTCTTTAGAACGCATTGTTTTTTGTTCGTCTTCTGATTTGTCTTTGAAACCAACCAAGTGGAGTAGGCCATGCGCTAATACGCGTCTAAGTTCTTCATCCTTGGATTTTTTCATAAGTTCTGCATTATCTGTTACACGCTGCAAAGATACAAAAATGTCAGCGTTTATTGTTTTGCCTCTTACTTTATCAAATGTAATAATGTCTGTGTAATAATCGTGTTGTAGAAAGTCCTGATTAATTTTTAATAAATAATCATCATTACACAATATGTAATTGATATCGCCAAGTTTTTTGTTTTCTTTTAATATAAGTTCTTCAAGCCATGTAGAATAGCTTGTATGTATTGTATTTTCTACTTCTTCAAAGAAAAATTGTATCATAATTTTAAAACCAGTGTCCCAATATTACACTGAACATTCCTTTTTGTTTGTTAATAGATTGGCTGAAATTAAGTTTAATTTGACCAAAAGGAGATTTGTACCCCGCTGTGATGCCAACCGAACTGTAATTAATTTTAACGGTATTTTCTAAATCAAAATTATCAAATGTGTTGGCAAAGCTAAAGTTTCCAATAATAAAATAGTTTTTGTTAAATCTAAATTGTAAATCGTTGGAAGCTGATAATAAATTATTCTCACCAATTTGGGCAAACTGAAAACCAGGCATAGATTTTATATTTCCTAAATTTTGTTCGAAAATTCCGCCAAGACGGAACTGATAAAAATGTGGAATAATTTCTCCAAAACTGAAGCCACCATACAAAGAAAGCCTGTAGGTGAGTTTTGTAGAAATAGGAAAATTCATTCTTATATCTGCTTTGACTTGGACGGGTTTTTTCTCTAATTCTGAAGAAAATACGTCCAAAACTTTGACTTCACTATTTAGATAAAATCCCCGCGTTGGAAAATCTCTATCGTTTTGTGTGTCGCTTTTTACAAAGGCATACAAATTAAGATATCTGTCGGAATTATAATTTGCACCAACTGCATCTTTTTTATCAAAATAATCAAAGCTAATACCGGTTCCCATGGCGTATTTATCTTTCCATACCGATTGAATATAGGCTTCGTTTCTGAACCATTTCCAATCTTCATAAACTGATTTATTAGCATTTAACAATTCAAAACTCATTCCTGATGCATATAATCCAAAGCCAGGAATGTAGCCATTGTCTATAAAATAATTAAAATAATATCTAGGATTGTCGCCCACAACAAAATCCATCGATAAGTCCGTATTCCTGAACAATAGCCGTTTTGCAGAATAATTAATTAATAAACCTGTCTTAAATATCTCATCATAATGCAGTCCAAATTTTATAAAATGTCTTGTATTATCTTCAGTAACTTCTATTTTTAGATAATTACTGTCTTCATTTTGGATAATATCATAATTTATAAAACGGTAATTATTGGTTGAATACAGCTTATCAATCATTTTGTTGATGCTGCCATAGGTCTGCATCGATGGGGTGTGAAGTCCCATTTTTCCTAAAATATAATTTTTTCCGTAGATATAATTTTTTTCAATGATAAGACTGTCTATTTTATAAACATTGCTGTAGATAGGGTTAATTGGAATTCTAAGACGATCAAATTCGCGCTTAGGAAGCCTATCAAGAACCGTTTCGTATCGCTTTGCCGCAACATACCCGCTATCGAGAATGTTTCGTTTGTTATCATAGCTTGTAGCCGTCATACCCGTTAAATCTGGCTTTATGTTGATATCGGTATATTTATATTGTCGTTTTGTATCCCTTTGAATCCCAAAATCGATGATTTGATTTAAAATCGAAATAATACTTTTGAGGTCATCACGTTTGGCAAGACCTTGGTTGAGATCAACACCTATTACGATGTCAATTCCTCTGTCTTTAAGCGGTTTTGATGGATAATTTACCGTCATTGCGCCATCTACATAAAGACTATCACCAATTTTTACAGGTTCTAAAAGCGAAGGAAATGCGGAACTTGCCATGATAGATTGTACCAAATCACCATTTTCTAATACCTTCATATTTCCGCTTTCCAGATTGGTGGCTACGCATAAAAAAGGAATTGGAAGCTTTGAAAAATCTGTCACTGTGGACACATTTTTAAGCAATTCTTTCAACATATAGACATTGCGCTGACCTGTGGATATAGAAGAAGGAAAACTGGCTTTTCCGTCATGTAATGGAATATTTAAAAGATATTTATCAACGGATTTACTAAAAAATGTAGCATCTTTTCTGGAAGTAGGATCTGTGATTAATGAATAAAAATCTGTATCCATCACAATTTTTTCGATGTCTTTCCCAGTATATCCAGAAGCGTACAAACCGCCGATAATAGCTCCCATACTTGTTCCGGAAATATAATCAATTTTAATTCCTAAAGAATCAATAATTTTTAACACGCCAACATGCGAAAATCCTTTGGCACCGCCGCCACTTAAAGATAGACCAATTTTCGGATTTTGAGGAATAACAAGAGGCTCTTTAACTTGTGCATTAAACAAATTAAAGAGTGTTAAACCAATTAAAATCCAAAAATTCTTCACATTTAGTCTTTTATATAAACTCTTTTTACACGGGGCGAAATAGATGATAGTACTTCGTAAGGTATTGTATTACAATAATTTGAGAATTCAAATAAACTTGGTTTTTCAGAAAAAATTATGACATCATCACCTTCTTTCGCGGAAATATCTGTAACATCAATCATTAACATATCCATACAAACAGTTCCTACAATAGGAACTAATTGATTGTGTACACTAACTTTTCCTACGCCATTCCCAATTAATCGAGGAATTCCATCGGCATATCCAACAGGAATTGTGGCGATTCTGGATTCCTTTTCTGCTTTAAAACGTCGTGCATAACCAACTGTTTCTCCGATGTTTATATCAGAAATTTGAGAAATCACAGTTTTAAAACTAACAGTCGTCTGCATACTTTTTTGAATATTTTCATTATAAGCGATTCCCATCATTCCAATTCCGATTCTCACCATGTCATATTGATCCTCAGTGTAATTAAGAATTCCAGAAGAATTAAGGATATGTCTTATTGGTTGATATCCAAGCAAATCTATTAAATTATTTGATGCTCTTTTAAAATTTTCTAATTGAAATTTTACGTATCCTTTTTCTTCTGGCATATCTGCGGTAGCCAAATGACTGAAAATACTTTGTACTTTGATATTGTTTTCATAGACTATTTTGGAAAGTTCCTCAAGTTCAGTCTCTTTAAAACCTAAACGGTGCATACCAGTTTCTAGCTTAATATGGATAGGATATTTTTCAGTAATACCATGACGTTTTAACTCGTTGCAAAATAAATCTAACACACGAAAGCTGTAGATTTCAGGCTCAAGATTATACTCAATAACAGTTCTGTAACTATGTTGCTCTGGATTCATCACAATAATGGGAGTGGTGATTCCTTTTTTTCGTAAATATGCACCTTCGTCAGCAACAGCAACGCCTAGATAATCAATGTGATGGTGTTGCAAAAACTCAGAGATTTCAAAACTTCCTAAGCCATACGCATTGGCTTTAACCATTGCCATTATTTTGGTTTCTGGTTTTAGTAAAGACTTGTGAATGTTGATGTTATGTAACAAAGCATTGAGATTTACTTCAAGCCGAGTTTCATGTTTTCTTAGTTCTAAAATATCTTTAATACGTTCGATCTCAAATTTTCGTGCACCTTTCAGAAGAATGAGTTGATTTTCAAATTCATCAAAATATTTACTTTCTATGAAATCATGGGTTGAAGTAAATGTATAATTTTTAGTTTTAATTTCATTGGAGAATTTAATTATTTCATTTCCAATGAGATAAACCCGTTCAAAATTTTGTTCATTTACCAGATCAATAACTTCTTTGTAAAAATTATCATCAATATCAGACTCTACAAAATCGGTTAATACCAAAGATTTTTTTGGCTTGTTATATTCTTTAATGAATTGAAATGCTATTTTAAGTGAATCTAAATCTAAGTTATAAGAATCATTAATAATCAAGTTATTACGAACTCCTTCGACACTTTCTAGACGCATTTCTACTGCTTGTAAAGCATTTATTTTCTCAACGATTTTTGCATTAGAAAATCCTAATTCTTTCAATACAGCAATCAATGCTAGGGCATTTGACAATGTTGCGCGGTCTCTGTTATGTGCTTGGAAACTAATTTCTTCATTAAAAACTTGAACAATAATTGGTTCTTTTCTATTGTTAAAATTATTTTTAATGAAAATATTATTGGTAGGATTTAATCCAAAACTTATTAATTTTTTACTTGAATAGGATTTGTTTATTTTATTAACAATCAGTTCTTTATCTCCATTAAAGATAATAACTTTAGAATGTTTGAAAAGTTTTATTTTTTCGTCAATAAGTTGTGCTTCATTTTCAAAATTAGCAGAATGAGCAGAGCCGATATAAGTTAATACACCTATGTTAGGATGGAAAATTTCTTCTTGTTGAGTCATTTCAGTAGGTTTAGAAATGCCAACTTCAAAAATTCCCAATTCATTTTTTGGATTAATCTGTAGTAGAGAAAGGGGAAGTCCTATTTGAGAATTGAAACTTTTCGGACTTTTCACTGTCGAAAACTCGCTCCAAAGACTTTGGTACAGCCATTCTTTAAGAATTGTTTTGCCATTGCTTCCTGTAATGCCAATGCTTTTTATAATTGAATTTTCAAAATGATATTTGGCTAATTGCCTCAAAAATTGCAAACTGTTTTCAACAATAATCCATGTAATGTTAGGATTGTCACTACTTTTTTTCTCAGCAATAATAATTTCAATTCCTTTTTCAATCGCGGATTCTATGTATTTTTCACCAGAATTTTTTGAAGAATTGATTGCAATAAAAGCAGTGTTTTTTGAAGAATAAATACTACGGCTGTCAAAAGCAATATTTTTGACAACGCGTTTTGGGTTACCAATTAGTCCAGCATTGGTAATAAAAGCAATTTCTTGAGTTGTATATTTCATTTTGTTGTAGAATCATTATGATTCTGGATTATTTTTTGACAGAACTTCGTCGATAAAAACCCGTCTGCTAACTGCTTCGTAGCTATCGGTTTCTCCAAGTTCAACAATATCTTTTCCATGTGAAGTCCGCATCGAGTAGTTGGCAAGATTTCCCGTTCTTTTACAAATGGCATGCACTTTTGTAACATATTCTGCAGTTGCCATAAGATTGGGCATTGGTCCAAAAGGCCTTCCGAGAAAATCCATATCGAGTCCAGCAACGACAACTCTTGTGCCAGAATTGGCTAATTGATTGGCAACTTCGACAACACCATCATCGAAAAACTGTGCCTCATCGATGCCGACAACATCGCAATGCGAGCCCAACAACAGAATCTCGTTAGAAGAATCTACCGCTGTACTTCTGATTTTGTTTTGATTGTGCGACACAACATCATCATCCGAATAGCGTGTGTCCACTTTTGGTTTAAAAATTTCAACCGTTTGTCCTGCCATTTCGGCGCGTCTTAATCGGCGAATCAGCTCTTCTGTTTTACCAGAAAACATCGATCCACAGATAACTTCCATCCAACCACTCTGTTTAGAATGATTTATTGTATTTTCTAAAAACATTCTTTAATTTAGCAATTCATAAAGGTGAAAAAATTTCACAACATTTAAGCTTTTTTTTAAGCTTTTGTCTTGTAAAAATTTCGCTGTAAAATGAAGTTCAAAATTACGAAAAAGATAATAAGATTGTTATGAACGGACTACAAGAAATCCAAGACGAGTTGTTTCTTGATATTCAAAATATTATTGAGGAATTGACTGAAATTTCATCCATCGATGAGCTTCTTCAAAAAGAAAAATTAATAAAAGAATTGTCAGAAAAGGCAACTTTCTTAAAACTAAGTGAAGCATTTGGACTTAATAATCTTGTTTCAAAATCTAATACCGCCGTGCCAATTGTTTTAAGTCCAGAAACTGAAACTGTTTTTGAAGACGAAATGTTAGAAGAGCCAGAATTGGAAGAAGTTATAGATGACGGAGATCTGGACCTTAATGATAATCAAATTTTAGCAGAAGCGCATCAGGAAGAATTGCTTGAAGAAGTGGAGGAAAAGCTTGTTGATGAAGATGAGCTTGAAAATGACCAACTAGATTTGTACGACAACGAAATGTTAAAAGATGATGATACTGAGCATCACGAAGAACATATTGATTCGAAAATTGAAGAATCGGCTTCGTTTTTAAATAATGAAAGTCAGTTTTCTTTTGCGCTAGATAATTCAGCTGAAGAACAAAAAGTTGAAGAGCCGAGTTTGATTTCCGAAATTTTTGTGTCAGAAGAAGAATCGGATGTTGATAATGTTGAAGAAATTAAGGCAGAAAATAAAGATGAATCTGAAATTGTTGAAGAAGAACCAAGCCAAGACTTAGAAAAAAATACGGAAGTTGCAGAGCCTCAAGAAGAAATTGCAGCCAGAATTGAAGAAAAACTTCATGATTCGATTTTTGAAAGTGACGAAGCAAATGCCAATGCTAAAAAAATAAAATTGGCAAACATCAAAGGAATTGGTAAAACATTATTTGATGACGATCCCTTGGAAAAAATTATATTTACTGATTCGCCAACTTTGGAAACTAAGATTACTGGCAGTCTTAGTAAAAGCAATATGCCGACAGATTACATGGAGGCACCAAAACCAAAACCAGAATTTCGTCTCGACCTGAATGATAAAATAGCCTTCTCGCAACATTTGTTCAAAAACAGTCAAGTAGAACTCAACCAGGTAGTTACTCGCCTTAACGAATTTGATAATGTTGATGATGCTAAAGAATTTTTGAGCGATTTATATTACAACCGAGGTTGGGAAAAAGTTGATAGTTACGCACAGCGTCTTTGGACTTTGGTAGAAAATCGATTTTTATAATGAGTGGTATTTTATATTTTGTTCCTACGCCAGTCGGAAATCTTGAGGATATGACCTTCCGAGCAATAAAAGTTCTAAAAGAAGTCGACTATATTTTGTGTGAAGACACCAGAACTTCAGGTATTTTATTAAAGCATTACGAAATATCTAAGCCGTTAAGATCCTATCACTTACACAACGAACATCAAGCAACGGATAAGGTGATTCAGGATTTGCAAAATGGACAACATATTGCAATTATCACCGATGCAGGAACTCCAGGGATTTCGGATCCTGGCTATTTGTTAGCAAAGGCAGGTGCTGATAACGATATCGAAATGATCTGTTTGCCTGGCGCTACAGCCTTCGTTCCAGCTTTGGTTGTTTCGGGTTTACCGAATCATGATTTTTATTTTGCTGGATTTTTACCACAGAGAAAGGGTCGTCAAACCAAGTTAAAGCAACTTGCTGAAGAGAAGAAAACCATCATTCTTTATGAAAGTCCGCATAAGATAAATACCACACTAGAACAAATTAAAGAGTTTTTCGGTGAACATACTAAAGTAAGTCTTAGCCGAGAAATTTCTAAAAAATTTGAAGAAACTAAACGTGGGACAATCAATGAGTTAATTGAGTTTTCTAAAAGTAAAACTTTAAAAGGGGAAATCGTTTTAATAGTTAATAATGTAATATGATGTAGGAGCCTTTTTAGAGCTCAAAACCCTAACAAGGCTATTAACACAAAATATTATTCGTTACATTTGGTTTAAGAAAAAGATAAAATAATATATGAAATTATTAGAAGGAAAAGTGGCGCTAATCACTGGAGCAACACGAGGAATAGGAAAAGGCATTGCTGAAATTTTTGCAGCGCAAGGCGCACAAGTAGCCTTTACTTATGCAGGATCAGTTGATAAAGCCAAAGCTTTGGAAGAAGAACTCTCAAAGTTGACAAAAGTAAAATCTTATCAGTCGGATGCTTCAGATTTTGATGCTGCTCAAAAGTTGGTGGATGATGTTATGGCTGAATTTGGACAGATTGATATCTTGATAAATAATGCAGGAATTACAAAAGATAATTTGATGTTGAGAATGTCAAAAGACGATTGGGATACCATTATTAAAGTGAATTTAGATTCTGTATTTAATCTTACAAAAGCGGTGATTAAGCCGATGATGAAAGCAAAATCGGGGTCAATTATCAACATGTCATCGGTTGTTGGGGTTAAAGGAAATGCCGGACAAGCTAACTATGCGGCTTCTAAGGCTGGGGTTATTGGTTTTTCTAAATCAATAGCTTTAGAACTTGGTTCGCGCAACATTCGTTGTAATGTTATTGCGCCAGGTTTTATTGAAACTGAAATGACTGCCGTTTTGGATGAAAATACAGTAAAAGGCTGGAGAGAAGCCATTCCGTTGAAGCGCGGTGGACAACCACAAGATGTTGCCAATGCTTGTGTGTTTCTAGGAAGCGATATGTCAGGCTATATCACAGGACAAGTCATCAATGTTGATGGAGGAATGTTAACTTAGGCCCAAAATTAAATTTAAAATATTGCAGCTTTCGGGCTGCTTTTTTTATATCTTCATTGTAATGATTGATTTCCCCATAACGCTTCATTTTTTCGGTTATGATGTATTGTTGCATCCCATCATGGAAAGTTTTGGGATTTTTCTTGCGATGCGTTACTATTATTTTCTAAAGCGACGTTCTACAGAAAAAATGTCGCTTACAGTTTCTTTAGCCGTTATTATTGGTGCAACTGGCGGTGCTTTATTGGGTTCTAAACTTATCGGAAATCTTGAAGATCCATTTACTCTTTTTAATCAACAGTTTAATTTGAAAGAGTTTTGGTCCAGTAATACCATTGTTGGTGGATTAGCGTTTGGACTTATAGGAGTAGAACTTGCTAAAAAAATGGTAAAACATAAAGAAAGCACGGGTGATTTAATTGTTTTTCCGCTTATTCTCGCCATGATTATCGGGAGAATTGGTTGTTTCTTAACGGGAGTTTATGAAGAAACTTATGGACTTCCCACCAATTCAATTTTTGGAATGTATCTCGGTGATGATTACAAAAGACATCCCGTTGCTTTATATGAAATTGTCTTCTTAATTTTCCTTTGGTTTATTTTAAAGAAAATAAAAAAGAAAAATACTTATCCATCGGGATTTGTGTTTCAAATGTTCATGTTGAGTTACTTCATTTTCAGGTTTTTATTAGATTTTATAAAACCTAAAGTTAATTTAATTTTTAATCTTGGAACCATACAAATTGTAAGTCTGTTTGTGATAATTTACTACATTTATAAGATTAGAAATTCTTTAAACTCTAATTTTAAAACACAAATCACATACTAACATGAAAAATTCTTTAATATTACTAGAAGTAGGCAATCTTGGAGGTATTGTTGTTATGATTTTTGCAATAATTGGCATTGGTGCTTTCGTATTATCCTTAATCGTTGCTGGAATTTATAAATTAATTTATGAATTTAAAGGCACGAAAAAGCTTTCTAAATCCCAATTTTGGCAGGTTGTTCTTGTCTGTTTGTTTATTTGCGGACTTATAACAGGAATGATTTGTATGTAATTTTAAAAAAAATAAAATGCCAGTAAGAAATTATACCTATTACGATTATACACTAAGTCTTTGTCCAGAATGTTTGAAGCGTGTTGGCGCGAAAATTATTATCGAAGATGAGAATGTTTTCATGACCAAACGTTGTCCAGCTCATGGATTTTTCAAAACAAAAATTGCCACAGATGTTGACTATTACAAAAACATCAGAAACTACAACAAAGCTTCGGAAATGCCCGTTCATTTTGGGACAGATGTTCTTTACGGCTGCCCTTACGATTGCGGATTGTGTGTAGATCACGAGCAACACAGTTGTTTGTCGATTGTAGAAGTTACAGATCGTTGTAATCTCACCTGTCCGACTTGTTATGCCATGTCTTCGCCACATTACGGAAGTCACAGAAGTTTGGAGGAAATAGAAGCCATGTTTGATATCATTGTAAAAAATGAAGGTGAACCCGATGTGGTGCAAATTAGCGGCGGCGAACCTACCATACATCCAGAGTTTTTTAAAATTATGGATATTGCCAAGTCGAAACCAATTAAACATTTAATGTTGAACACCAACGGAATTAGGATTGCAAATGATCCTGGTTTTGCAGAAAAATTGGCAACTTATGCTCCCGAATTTGAAGTTTATCTTCAGTTTGACTCTTTTAAACCTGAAGTTTTAGACGATTTTAGAGGAAAAGATTTGACGGATGTTCGCATGAAAGCGCTTGAAAAATTAAATGCGCTCAATCTTTCAACAACTTTGGTGGTGGTTCTTCAACAAGGGAAAAATATTGACGAAATTGGTAAAATCATAGATTTTGCTTTGAAACAAAAATGCGTTCGTGGAATTACTTTTCAACCCGTGGAAATTGCAGGAAGAAACCGTGAAGATTCTGCGTACGAAAAAATTACACTTACGGAAGTTCGTCAAGAAATTCTCAACCAGTTTCCTTTGTTAAATTCAGATGATATTATTCCTGTTCCGTGTAATCCAGATGCTTTGGCGATGGGTTATGTTTTAAAAATAGACAATGAAATTATTCCTTTAACCCGATACATCAATCCTGCTGATTTACTGAATAATGAATCCAAAAACACCATTGTTTATGAACAAGATGAGGGTTTGAAAATGCAGCTCATCGATATTTTTAGTACGGGAATTTCTGTGGATAAAGTTCAGCCAAAAGTTAACCAATTGTTGTGTTGCCTTCCAGAAGTTGTGGCGCCAGATTTGGGTTATGATAATCTTTTCAGAATCATCATTATGAATTTTATGGATGCTCATGATTTTGATGTTCGAGCAGTGAAAAAATCTTGTGTACATATCGTGAATAAAGATTTAAAGCTCATCCCTTTCGAAACGATGAATCTTTTTACAGAGATGATAAACAGAAACATTTGGAAGAATTAAGAAAAGATACAAGGGTTTTATTTTAATAAATTTAATTTCAAGAAATTCGCATAAGCTAGTTTTTGTCTGTATTTTTGTCCTTTTAGTAAGAAATAATGTTAGAAATTAATCAGAAAACATATAAAAATCCACTTTTTGTCTTTGCATTAGAAAGTGAAGCAGGCGTTGAATTTAAAGATGAAAATAAAGTCTTTATTGGTGTGGGAAAAGTAAATGCAACCTATTATTTAATGAAAGCTTTACACGAGCATCAGCCAGATGTTGTCATCAATTTAGGAACGGCGGGAAGTACGACTTTTAATAGAGGAGAAGTGGTTTGTTGTAACCAATTTATCCAACGAGATATGGAGGTGATGGCTTTAGGATTTCAAAAATTTGAAACGCCTTTTGAGAACTCTTCAATTATTCTTAATCATGGAATTGTATTAGCACATTTGCCTATCGGGATTTGTGGAAGTGGCGATCAATTTGAGATGGAGCATAACAACCATGAATACAACGTTATTGATATGGAAGCTTTTGCTTTGGCGAAAGTTTGTCAGCTAGAACAAATAGATTTTCTGTGTTTAAAATATATTTCTGACGGCGCCGACGGAAATGCGGTTGACGATTGGACTACGGAAGTTAAAAAAGCAGCAAAAGCTTTAAAAGTAGCTTTGGATAAATAAAATAAGGACTCAATTTTGAGTCCTTATTTGTTTTAGAATTTCATGATAGCATCGAGTTCTTTCATATATTCATAATCGGTAAGATCAAATTTAACAGGGACAATAGAGATATATCCATCTGCTAGAGCCGTTTCGTCAGCATCTTCAGATTGGTCCATGTTGTTAAAATATCCCGACAGCCAATAATATTTTTTACCATGGGGATTGATACGTTCGTCGAAACTTTCTTCCCATTTTGCATGAGCTTGTTTGCAAACTTTAACCCCTTTTATCTCATCTTTCGAAAGTTTTGGAATATTAACATTCAGCACAACGCCTTTGGGCATTGGTTTTTCTAAAGTTTTCAAAACAATTTTTTGAATATATTCTTTGGCTTGTCCAAAATCGGCGTCCCATGAAAAGTCCAATAAGGAAAATCCAATAGCTTGAAGTCCTTCTACACCGGCTTCTACTGCGGCAGACATCGTTCCAGAATAGATGACATTTATGGAAGAATTAGCCCCATGATTAATACCCGAAACAACGATGTCGGGTTTTCTTGTTAAAACTTTGTCCAGTGCAAATTTGACACAGTCAACAGGTGTTCCGCTAAGTGAAAAATCTTTCTGTGGGCCTTCAAGATTAATTTCTTCGTATGTTAAAGTAGAATTAATAGTTATGGCGTGACCTTTTCCACTTTGTGGCGAGTTAGGTGCAACTACGACTACCTCGCCTATTTCGTTCATAAATTCCACCAAATTTCTAATGCCAGGCGCCGTAATGCCGTCGTCATTAGTTACCAAAATCAAAGGTTTTTTCATAATAATAGTCAAAAATGTTTAGCAAAGTATCTTTCAATTGAAAATTACTTTTAAGAATTACACAAAATTAGTTAAAATATAGTAGCAGAATAGAAATAAGGTATTAAATTTGATGTCAGTTTCGCTTAGAATTTTGAAATTATTTTCTTAGCATCTGTAACAAAAATTAAAAACTTTTTACCAATATTTATCATTTAAGTACTTTATATGTTTAAAAATTTTAAATGGAACAGAATATTAATGTTTGCGCCACTTATGACGCTGATGTTTTGTTTCAACGCACCACAGAATGATGATGAAAAGATGCAAACCATAATGGTAAGCGTCAAAAATACACTTTCATATTTACATTATTCACCAAAACCGATTAACGACGCTTATTCTGCGGAAGTTTATAACAAGTTTTTCGAGTCTGCTGATCCTGACAAAAGAATTTTTCTTCAGTCAGATATGGATGAGTTTGCAAAGCACAAAACAAAACTTGATGATTATCTTAACAATGGTGATCTTACGTTTTATAAAACCACAACGGATCGCCTTTATAAGAGATTGGATGATGTCGATAAAATGACACAAGAAATTTTGAGCAAGCCTATTGATCTTAACGAAGATGACAGTATGATTCTTGAACCAAAGTTGAAGAAAAATGCCATAAATAGTGCCGAGCAAAAAGCAGAATGGAAACGTTATGTAAAATACTATATCCTTCGCGAAATGGAGTCTCTTAACAATAAAGAAGAAACTCAAAAGAAAAAAAAGGATTCTGTTATCGCTAACAAATTGAAAGATACCATAAAACTTGACATTTTATCAAGCGAACAAAAACGTATCAAAGCACAAAGCGAGGTTAAAGATTTGATTACCGATATGTTCCGTCGTTACAAAAAGAGAAAACAAAACGACTGGTTCACAGTTTATATGAATGCTTATACGGAAGTTTTTGATCCGCATACGAACTATTTTTCACCAAAAGATAAAGAAGATTTTGACACCAATTTTACAGGTAAGATTATTGGTATCGGCGCTTTAATTCAAGAGAAAAAAGGTTATCTGTATTTAGGCGATTTAACGATTGGTGCGCCAGCGTGGAAATCTAAACAACTTACCAAAGGTGATAAAATACTAAAAGTTCGTTCAAAACCTAAAGAAGATCCTGTGAATGTTGTAGGAATGTTGACAGAAGAAGCCGTAAGACTTATTCGCGGTGAAAAAGGAACACCTGTTACACTTACTGTAGAAAAAACAGATGGAACCGTGAAAGATGTTACATTAATTCGTGAAGAAGTTGCGATAGAAGATACTTATGCCAGAAGCTCTATCATTAATTCTCCAAATGGTAAAAAATTAGGCTACGTTTATTTGCCTGGATTCTATGCAGATTTTGAAGATAGTAAAGGTAGAAATGCTTCCGATGATTTAAAAGCGGAATTGCTAAAATTAAAAGCACAAAAAGTTGAAGGTATTGTTCTTGATCTTAGAAATAATGGTGGCGGTTCTTTAACAGAAGTTGTGGATATTATGGGATTGTTTATTAACGCAGGTCCGGTTGTTCAGGTTAAAGATGGCAATGGAAAAATTAATGTTCTTAATAACAAAACCAGCGCACCAGTATGGACAGGACCGCTTGTTGTGATGCAAAACGAACTTTCTGCTTCGGCATCAGAGATTTTGACAGGCGCCATGCAAGATTATGGTAGAGCAGCGGTTATAGGTTCTCCACAATCTTTTGGTAAAGGAACTGTGCAAACTTTTGTGTCGCTCAATAGATTTTTAAATTCTAATGATGATTTTGGAGACCTTAAATTAACCATTCAAAAATATTATCGTGTAACGGGCGAGTCAACACAAAGAAAAGGTGTAGAATCCGATGTTAAAATGCAAGATCTATTTACCTATGCAGAGATTGGAGAGCGATATGATCAATTTGCTTTGCCTTGGGATAAAATAGCGCCCGCTAAGTTTAACAAAGTAAAAGACATCAATACCGCAGCACTTCAACAATCTATTGATTCTAAAATTAAAAATAATGCCAATTATCAGCTTTTGATAGAATCAGCAAAATGGAGAGAAAAATTATCTAAAGAAGAAAAAATAACGTTGAATGAAACAAAATATTTGGCTTTGATGAAAGAAAGAAAAGCCCAGATTGAAAAATTCAAAGCCTTAGATAAATACAATAATGGGCTCAAAATTTCCTTGCATGCTGACGAAGTAGCAAGAGAGAAAAAAGATGAAGCTTTTGCTAAAAAATCTGAAAACTGGATTAAAAACCTACAGAAAGACTTTTATCTCAAGGAAACTTTAGACGCATTAGAACAATCTACTAAATAAACAAAAAAAAGCTGTCTCAAAAGCACCCCCTCTCTCGGACTCCTATCTGACAACTTTAGTCATTTAGAAGATTCTCAGAGTATTGGTTTACCTTTTGAGACAGCCTCGTTTTTATTTCTATTATTTAAATTCTGTATCTGCTGAGGGACCATAGCTTTCAGGAAGCGGAATGTCATTTAAGCGATAATATACGCCAAGTTGCGCGCGATGGTGTGTAGCCTGATTAAGAGCATGTCGAATGGCGCCATACTTACTCCATTCCATCAGCGTCTTGCCATTCATTTTTATCGCCCAGTTGGGTTCTAGCTGCTCCTCTGTTGCTGCTTCTAGACTTTCTAAACCTGACTTGTAAGAATTGTCCAACATGTTAAGCAGGTCTTCTTTATTAGTTGCTTTGGGTGGATTATATTCATTTTTACCGAAATCAAGTTCGGATGTATCAAGAATATATTTTGGCCAACCGAAAACTTCTGAAATGTGTGCCGCAAGAGGCATCATTTTCATGCTTTTGTCGTGAGGAGAATAATCGTTTTTGTTTTCTGGAAATCGCTCGAAGAAACGTCGGGTCGTTTCGTATTCGCTTTTAAGCTCTGATTTTAAATGTTTTAAAGTATCCATATCTTATGTTTTTAAAAAATAAAATTACAAAGAATAACATCAAAACTATATTAAAGAAGTGATAAAAAAAACACCTACAGATGAATGTAGGTGTTTTACTTTTAAAAGCTCCTCCTGCTGGGCTCGAACCAGCGACCCTCTGATTAACAGTCAGATGCTCTAACCAACTGAGCTAAGGAGGAATGTCCTTTGTTTAAAGTGGTGCAAATATAAAACGAATTTATATTTGCACCAAATTTTTCAAGAACTTTTTCTGATTTTTTTATCTAGAATCGTCCAGTAATCCATTTAACAATGTCATTTCCAAAGATTAAGACCATTAATCCTAGTAAGAAGATGACACCAATCATTTGGGCGTTTTCCAAAACTTTTTGTGGAACAGGTTTTCCTGTAATCATTTCCCAAAGCGTAAACATCACGTGACCACCGTCTAATCCAGGAATCGGGATTAGATTAAGGAATGCTAACCAAACAGAGAACATTGCTGTAAAACTCCAGAAAAATTCCCAATTGATCGTGGTTGGCATTTGTTTGATAATTCCGATTGGGCCAGATACTTTTTTGTAACCTTCGGTTTTGCTATTAAAGATAATTTTGAATTGCTTTACCTGCATTACCAAAACATCAATAGTACGTTCAAAACCTCTAGGGATAGCTTGTAAGAAGGTATAGCTTTTAACAACTTCAGTTTTATTTAATTCTTTTTGAGCAACTTCCAGACTAAAAGAAAAGCCTAATTTTCCATCTTTTCCAACATTAATTTGTAAATCTTGAATTTGGTTGTTTCTAAGAACTTTCATGCTAATTGGTTTGCCTGCATTTTGAGCTAAAGCTGAAGTTACCTGGTCGTAATATTCTGTTTTTTGGTTGTTAATTTCTACAATTTTATCACCTTTTAGTAATCCCATCTTTGCTGCTGGCATATTAGGAACAATGCTATCAACAACAGCAGGAAAACGATTGCTGAAATATAATTTCGCTTCATTGGCTTTCAAAACTTCGGCAACGCCATCTTCGTTAACAGGGAAGGTAACTTCCTGACCATCGCGCAAAACTGTAACATCGTTCGCGAATAACATGTTCATAATTGACGTTTGCATACGCTCGGCAGGTTTTCCGTCTATTTTCAGAATTTTATCACCTGTTTTTAAGCCCATTTTTTCGCCTTCTGAAGTGACAGCTATTCCTGCTTCAAATTTGGAATTGTCGTAATATTTTTCACCTTTAAAATAAGATAAACAAGAATAGATTAACCATGCTAAAAAGAAGTTAACCGTAACACCACCTAGCATGATGATAAGACGTTGCCAAGCTGGTTTTGCTCGAAACTCCCAAGGTTCTGCAGGTTTTTTAAGTTGTTCGGTATCCATACTCTCATCAACCATTCCGGCAATTTTCACGTAACCTCCTAAAGGAAGCCAACCAATACCATATTCGGTATCACCGATTTTCTTTTTAACCACAGAAAACCAAGGGTCAAAGAATAGATAAAATTTTTCAACTTTAGTTTTAAAAAGTTTTGCTGGGATAAAATGTCCTAATTCGTGTAGAATAACAAGAATTGAAATACTCAGTATAAATTGAAATAACTGTTCTGGTGCCATTTATTTTGTTTAAAATTAAATTACGCAAAGGTAAGCAATTGGCTTAGATTCTTAACAAGAAAAAGGCCTTATCCACAAGATAAGACCTTTTTTAACTTATTTTTATAATAATTGTTTATTTTAAAACATATTTGAAACCTAAAGTAAAGCGACCAGCTTCGAAGTTAGAGTCATTAGAAAGGTTCCACCAAGGCTTCCAGTCAAAGCTCATTGCTAATGGAGCAGATGGGATTTTGTATTCTAAACCTAATTGTGGTCTAATGGCAAAAGATGTATCACTATGACCGCCAGCTTTCCAAAAAGTAAGTTGTGGACCAACACCAACATACCATCCAAGACCTCCAGCACCGCTGAATTTTTCGTTATAAGTATAATCTGCACCCAAGACGGTGGTGTTGTCTCCGAATAATACCTGCAAATTACCAGCATTTCTTCCATCGAAAGAGTGTTTGTACTGAGGACCAAATAATGTTGGGCCATCTCCTAGATCTACAGCGATACCTAATGCGTCTTTATACGATTGTGCTTGTACGAATTGGCTTCCTAGGGCTACTGCACCTAATAAAGCGATTGATTTAACTAAGTTTTTCATTATTGTAAATTTTAATTGTTTGTGTCTATTTTGTATTTTATTCTTATAAATTAATAACGACTCCTAATCCGCCACGATTTCCTAGCTCCACAAATCCACCGATTTTATCCGTAAAGAAATAGCGTACACCAACATGCGCACCAAGATCAAAAGTGTCTCCTAACACACCTAGCGTTACACCAGGATAAATATCAAAATTATCATCAAGACTTAATAAATCTTGCAAATGGTAATTAAAACGCCCATGAATAGAAAAGTCCGAGCCATGATCGTCTTTTCCGAAGTAAAGTCCTAATCCTGCACCAACAGAAATAGCATCTGTTACACCATAATCGTAACTGCCTTTAAAACCAAGACCTTCGTTTCCGTAAAAATTAAAGCCAGCCTGAACTTTTTGATCGCCTTTACCATTCCAAGCTTGTGCAGTGGCTGTTGTCATCATAAAGCAGCCCATAACTGCTATCATCAATTTCTTCATAAGATTTCTTCTGTTAAAGTGCTCATCAAAAATAAGACCAAGATTTTATGAATAGCATAGTTTTTTTAACAAAAAATAATATAATATTGTGTTAAAAGCTTCATAATTAATAGGTTTGGATGAATAATGTTCTGTTGTTTTTTAGTATAAAATAATATTTTAAAACTAATATGATTTTGAAATTAAAAAGTAAATTCTTTTAAAAAAATCAAATAGTAATTACTCCAAAATCATCGTTTTAAAATGAGTTTTCGTTCCAGAAATGCCATGGATTTTGCTTAGTTTTGCACTTATAATTAAGTTACAAGTATGAAACAATATTCCTCAATACGAAGTGTACAGATTTTAGCGCATGTTTTACAACAATACGGAATCGATAAAGTTGTAGTCTCGCCAGGATCTCGTAATGCGCCATTGGCAATTCATTTTTCGGAGATGGATGCTATGCAATGTTATAGTATTGTGGATGAGCGTTCTGCTGCATTTGTAGGAATGGGCATGGCAAAAGCTTTGAAAAAACCTGTAGCTATAACCTGTACAAGTGGTTCTGCAGCAACCAACTATTATCCAGCTATTGTGGAAGCTTTTTATCAAAATGTTCCGCTTTTAGTTTTGACAGCAGATCGTCCAGGGGATTATGTTGATATTTTTGATGGACAAACCATTCGCCAAAATAATCTTTACCAGCAACATTCGTATGGTGACTTTCAATTGATGGAGGATACAGAAGAAAACTCTTATGATTACAATTTAGATACTGTAAAAAAAGCGGTAGAACTGTGTATCGAAAAAAGTGGACCAGTTCATATTAACATTCCTTTGAGCGAGCCTCTTTATAATTTGGTGAACGAACTTCCTGTTTTGCCAAGTATAGAGTCAAGCATTCAGCTAAAGAATTTTGACTTTTCATCGAATTTGGCAGCCGAGTGGAATACTTCCAAAAGAATTTTGATTTTGGTAGGTATGCAAGATCCCAATCCAGAATTGCAAATGCAGTTGTCACAACTGGTGAAGAATCATAGCGCGGTAATTCTTACAGAAGTAACGTCTAACTTGGATAACGAAAAATTCTTTTCGCATATCGATCGGTATATTTTTAATTTTAAAGAAGAAGATTTCAAAACTTATACGCCAGATCTGTTAATCACAGTTGGACAAAATGTGGTTTCCAAAAAAGTGAAAAAATTCTTGCGCGAGGCAAAACCAAAACACCATTGGCATATTGATGAATATTGGCAACCAGACACTTATTTTGCTTTAGATAGAAAAATAGAAACTAAACCAGAAGTTTTTTTTGGTAAACTTTTGAATAATATTAGCTTAGAGCCTTCGTCTTATTTTAATCTATGGGATGTTTTGCGAGATAAAATGGATGTGCGCCATCAAGAAAGTTTGCCAAAAATAGGCTATTCGGATTTTTACCTGTTTAATATACTTTCTCAAACAATTCCCGCAGAATATAACATCCATATTTCTAATAGTTCGGCGATTCGTTATGCTCAACTTTTTGATTTTAATAAATACAAAACCTATTGTAATAGAGGAACCAGCGGTATCGATGGTTGTACATCTACAGCAATGGGATTTGCCATGATGACCGACGAACCAACACTTTTGATAACGGGCGATATCAGTTTTTTTTATGATATAAATGGACTTTGGAATCCCTACATCCCGCCATACACAAGAATTGTGATTTTCAATAATGGAGAAGGTAATATTTTCCGAATCATTCCTGGACCTAGTGATACCAATGCGGTTGATGAATTGATCGCTACACAACATCATCGCACGGCAGAGTTGTTGGCTAAGAATTTTGGTTTCGATTATATAAAAGCTGAAGATGAGATGAGTCTAGATCGTGTGATGGAGGCTTTCTTCAAATCTGGACCAAAACCAAAAATTTTGGAAGTTATGACTAAAGACGAACATAATGAAGACAAGCTAAAAGCCTATTTTGAAAATCTAAAATCCTAACTATAAATCATCGATATCGGTAATTTTAGTCGGGAGGTTTTTAATTTTTGAAATGGGATAAATAAAACTTTCTTCAAAATTATTCATGGCGTTAATAATTTTAAAATGACTGAATTCCGAGATGTTGTCAAGTGTGATTTGCATTGTTTTAATTTGATTGGTTTGCAAAAGATGTTGACGTTGTACGCCTTGCAACAGACAAGTTTCTGGCGTATACCATATTTTATTTTTTAGGAAAATTATATTGCTAAAACTCGTGTCTGTAAAAGACTTATTTTGGATGATTATAATTTCGTCAGCGGTAGAATTTTGTTTGAGATTATTAAATTTATTTCGATCTAAATATTTGAACTTATACTTTAATTGATTATTATTAACCAACTCAAAATCTTTAATTTCTGAAATCGCATAAGGAATCATTTGGGTTTCAAAGTTGTTGTCCAAATCGTAAATAATTCTTAGTTTATAAAGACCATCTTCATCGTGTTCCAAAGTCTTAAAAATTTCTAAAAGATTAAGATGACATTCTCTTTCAAAATGCTTAAATGTTTCAAAAACACGTTGTTGATGAAGTTCTACCAAATGGATTTTTTGCTTTTCAATTTTAATACTTTCAATAAATTGGAGCATAAATTTTATTTTTCATTTCTTCGTATTCGTCGAGCAATTGGCTTTGATGTGTAATGCCGCCGCCACTTTTAAAAACATAATTTTCACCCGTCTTTTCAATAAAACGAATCATAACGCAAGAGTCCAAATTTTCACCATCAAAATATCCCGAAACGCCAGAATAATAGCCGCGGTCATATTGCTCTGCTTCCAAAATAATGTCTAAAGTTTTCTTTTTTGGTGCCCCCAAAATAGATCCTGCTGGCAACAAAAGATTAAGAATGCTTCCAATTTTATTCTGAAATTCGGGTTTCAGCATCCCCGAAATTTCAGAACTCATCGCAAAAAGATTTTTTTGTTGCGTTTGGATATAATCAATGCGTTGAAATTTGTCCACTTTAACATCATTTGCAACCATGCTGAGGTCGTTTCTCAACAAATCGACAACAGTGTAATGTTCTGCTTTTTCTTTGATGTTTTGCTTGAGAAGTTCTTGTGCGTTGGGTATGTTAGCATCGATTGTGCCTTTCATCGGATGCGTCGATATTTTGTTGTTTTTAATCTCAATAAAGGTTTCTGGCGAGAAAAATACAAAACGATTGGGAACGCAGGCTTTGTATTTTGCTTTAGAATTCGCAAAAATTTCTTCTAAGGAAAAATTAATTTCAATGGGTGTTTTTCGGGTATAATTCACCAAATAAGAATTGCCTTTCCGAAGATTATGTTGTACAATATCAAATCCAATTTTGTAGGATTCTAAGGATTCTGCATTAAAGTTTAACTTAAATTTATTATCGTTAAATGAAATGTTTTCAGAAGATTGAAAGTTTGGGAAATCAATTAGAATATTAGATTTTTTTAATTCATTATTTTGCAATAGAATCATTTTCTGTTTCAAAAAATCGATGAAGAAAGCGAAAGGCTTTTTCGCAAGAGAAAGCGCATCAATCATCTCGGAATCAAAATCAATTTCTTGTAACATTCTTTTATTAGGCTTTGAAGCTTTATTTTTGCAGTTCAAATATAAATCAATATGGAGAAAACTCCCAATACTTCTGATATTAATCTTGTACTTTCGCGCGCTTTTAACTTGTGGAGTAGTACGCTGAAATTTCAGATCTCGTTCAGTCTTTTTTATTTTGCAATTCTTTTTGCATTGGCGTCATTTGCCTTCAATTATTTTGGAATTAACGAAAAAGTAGAAGCTTTCGCGCCTTTGTTACAAAGCAATCCTGATGCTTTTATGGAGAAGATGAAAGAGTTGGCAGTTACGGAAGAATACTCCAATTTCATGTTTGCTCTTATTGTTATCAAAGCTATTGTTTTTCCTCTTAATATTGGAATGCTGAATATTTTCGCGGTGAAGGAAAGCGGCAAAGATCCTTTATTAAGCGATCTTTTGGTGGGATATCAAGGCATTAATTTTTTTAAATATTTTACTTACGGTATTTTCTGGGGCTCTGTTTATTATTTGAGTTCGATTTTCGCGCCATTACTTTTAGTTTGGGTTTTGGTGAGTTTCTTTGTTAGTCCGATTATGTTTTTTCTTAACCAAAGTAGTTTCAAAGCGATTAGCCTTGGTTTTGCAGCTTTGAAGACTAATTTTATTTTGATATTTGTTTGCACATTGGTGGCAATTGCATTTTCTTATTCTGGGTTACTAATGTTTGGATTTGGCTTTTTGTTGACTTTTCCTTTTTGGAATGCTATCATTTATGCTTGTTTTCGACATGTTTTTGTAGTAAAAGCTTAAAGTTTTTAATTAATTAACATTTTGAAGCTAAAAAAATTGTAATTTGGAATCAACAAAAAAATAAATTATGGAGACATTCAACGATTTTGATTCACAAGGAAAAGTTCCTGCTAGGAATACAGGTGATATTATTTCCCACGCTTTTGAAACCTATAAAGGTGTGGTTTTGTACGCGATTGTAGCGATGATATTGTATATGATTGCATCATTTTTGGTACAAGGGCTTTCTGGTTTTAACTCTCAATCGATGTATGAGGAGATTATGGCTAATCCTGGCGGAAATATTAATTATTTTGCAATTCCAGGGCTTACAACTTATTATGCGTTTTCGTCTTTGTTTGGACTTTTAATTTCCCCATTATTTTTAAGTCTTATCTATATTTCTCACAAAGTGAATGTGAAGGAGGCTGTTTCTTTTGGAGATTTGTTTTATGGCTACAAAAACAATTTGGTAAATATCCTACTTTATAGTGTAATTACAGGAATTATAACAACTATAGGTTTTGCTTTATGCATTCTTCCGGGATTGTTAATATTGCCATTGTTTTTCATTGGTTATCCGATTTTAATTTTTGAAAATGCCTCAGCTACAGAAGCTTTGAGCAAATCTTTTAATATTGCTAAAGAAAATTACGGCACATTTTTAGGCGTTGCATTTTTGTCTGCAATTATCAGTATTGCAGGAATAATCCTTTGTGGTATTGGTATTATTGCAACTGCGCCATTTTATTTAACTGCTGCTTATTCGATGTATATAGCATTTACTGATCTTCCAAAAAAGATTGTTTATAATTCTTAAAATATATTAAAGTGCCTAATCCCGAAAAACAAATCAACGATAACATTATCAAACAAATTGCTCTTATACTTCTGATAGTAATTCTTACAGGGCTCATTTGTTATAATCTTGCGATGTTTATCCCATCGTTGTTAGGCGCTTTAACATTATACATTATTTCCAGAAGATACCTTCTTTATCTTTTAGAAGATAGAGGCTGGAAACCAGCTTTAGCCGCAAGCGTTATTATTGTGGCAACTTTAGTCATTCTTATTTTACCAGTCTATTGGATTGTGGATTTGCTCATCGAAAAGTTGGGAAATGCACAAGCTTATATGGTAAAATTCAATGCTTTTATTGATAAAGTTCACGATTATATCTTTTCTCAACTCCAAGTTGATATTCTTAGCAAAGAAAATCTTGATAAGCTAAAATCCGCAGCTGGACGATTTTCTACTTCAGCGCTAAGTACAACCTTCAATACGTTTACGGTGATTTTTTCAATGTATTTTATTTTGTATTTTATGTTGATTGCACCGCGGAAGTTTGAAAAATTGCTAACCAATGCAGCACCTTTTAAAAAATCCAATATTAATCTGCTTGGTGAAAAAATCCGAAAAATGGTCATTGCTAATGCCGTCGGAATTCCTGTAGTAGCATTGGGACAGGCTGTGGTTGCTATTATTGGTTATTTTATTTTTGGTGCGCCAAGTCCAATCCTTTTGTTTGCTTTAACCTTTGTGACAAGTATGATTCCAATAGTTGGAGCGGCAATCATCTATGTACCGGTGAGTATTTTTATGATTGCAGAAGGACAAACTGGAGCCGGATTAGGACTTGCAGTATATTGTTTGGTAATTGTTGGACTTACAGACAACTTGTTGCGTTTTACATTATTAAAAAAATTAGAAAACATCCATCCTTTGAATACCGTTTTTGGGATTATTGCGGGGATGAATATCTTTGGGTTCCTTGGTCTTATTTTTGGACCAATTCTTGTGTCCGTTACCGCTTTGCTAATTCAGGTTTATCGGGACGAATTCTCAGGTGATGATGATACTCCAAAAGATATTTTGATGCCTGATAAAGACGAACTTGACGATAAAATAGATTTGATTATATAATGACGCCAGAAATTCTTCAAGAACTTTGCAAGACCAAAATGCCTTATGGAAAGCATAAGGATCAATGGATAATTGATCTTCCTATTTCGTATTTGGAATGGTTTAACCGCAAAGGTTTTCCCAAAAACAAATTAGGCTCGCAGCTTGCTACAGTTTATGAAATTAAACTAAATGGCCTCGATCATATTTTCTCTGTTATTCGAGAGAATAAAAAGCCAGAAGCACCAACGAAACCCAAAATATATAGGCTATGATTTCAACGCGGCAATTTCGTCACGAAGTCTTGCTGCAGCTATAAAGTCTAATTTTTTCGCAGCATCTTCCATTTCTTTTTGTTTTTGGTCAATCAATTTCTGGATATCTTCAGAAGCGTAATGGGCTTTAACTTCAGCAACTTCTTGGAGAATAGATTTCTGCGTGTATTTTTCATCAGGGAAATCCTTGCTTCTACCCACAAGATTCTCACTTATTTTTTTGTTAAGAGCAGTTGGTACGATACCATTTATTTCATTGTATCGCATTTGCTTTTCACGACGATAATAGGTTTCATCAATCGTTGCCTGCATGGATTTGGTCATTTTATCAGCATACATAATCGCTTTACCATTCACATTTCTTGCAGCACGGCCAACAGTTTGTATCATCGATCGGCGACTTCTCAACATACCTTCTTTATCGGCATCCAAAATCGCAACCAACGACACTTCTGGTAAATCCAAACCTTCTCTCAAAAGGTTAACACCGATTAATACATCAAATAAACCAAGACGAAGATCCTGCATAATTTGGATACGTTCAAGTGTTTCTACATCAGAGTGGATGTAACGTGTTCTAATTCCGAATTTTATAAAATATTTGGTAAGCTCTTCCGCCATTTTTTTGGTTAGAGTTGTTACCAAAGTTCGTTCATCTATTTCAGCACGTTTTTGAATTTCTTCGATTAAATCATCAATTTGGTTCAAGCTTGGTCGCACTTCAATAATCGGATCCAAAAGTCCTGTAGGACGAATAATTTGCTCGATATATTCGCCACCAGTTTTTTCTAATTCATAATCTGCCGGTGTTGCCGAAACATAGATAACCTGATTTTGCATTTGTTCAAACTCTGGAAATTTTAATGGACGATTGTCCATTGCAGCGGGAAGTCGGAAGCCGTATTCTACCAAAGACTCTTTACGACTTCTATCGCCGCCATACATTGCATGGACTTGCGGAATAGTAACGTGGCTTTCGTCAATGACCATCAAATAATCTTTAGGGAAATAATCCAAAAGGCAGAAAGGTCGAGTTCCTGGCAAACGGCCATCCATATAACGCGAATAATTTTCGATGCCCGAACAATAGCCGAGTTCTTTTATCATTTCTAAATCCAGTTCTGTCCGTTCTTGAATTCTTTTGGCTTCAAGTGGTTTTTCTATCCGATTAAAAAAATCAACTTGCTTAACCATATCATCCTGAATCTCGCGAATTGCGCCTTGCATAGTTTCTGGAGAGGTTACAAAAAGATTGGCAGGATAAATATTAATTTGGTCAAAATTAGAAAGTACATTTCCGCTAACAGGGTCAAAACTCTGTATTTTCTCGATTTCATCTCCAAAAAATTGAATTCGGACGGCATTATCGGCATAAGCGGGGAAAATATCAACCACATCACCCTTCACACGGAAAGTTCCGCGTTGAAAGTCATTCAATGCTCTGGAATATAATGCGTTAACTAACGAGTGGAGCAATTTTGTTCTTGATAATTTTTCATGTTTTTCAATGGTTATCAAAGATTTATGAAATTCTGATGGATTTCCAATACCATAGATACACGATACAGAAGCCACAATCAAGACGTCGCGACGTCCAGAAAGTAAGGATGCCGTTGCCGAAAGTCGCAATTTCTCAACCTCTTCGTTGATGCTGAGATCTTTTTCAATGTAAGTTCCTGTTGTAGCGATGTATGCTTCGGGTTGATAGTAGTCGTAATAACTCACAAAATATTCTACAGCATTATCAGGAAAAAACTCTTTAAACTCCATAAAAAGCTGTGCTGCCAATGTTTTGTTATGTGCCAAGACAATGGTAGGTCTTTGGATTTGGTTAACCACATTAGCAATTGTAAAAGTCTTTCCAGAACCTGTAACGCCCAAAAGTGTTTGGTACTTCTCGTCTTGCTCTATGCCTTTTACAAGTTTTTCGATAGCTTTTGGTTGATCGCCGGTTGGCTGATAATCTGATTGAAGTTTAAAATTCATACCTCAAAATTACGAAAGATTTTAGATTTTTTATCGATGCTTTTTAATTGTGTGTTTTAATAAATTCATTGATTATCAAATGTTTATATTATTTGGTTTAAAAACATTAATTTTAAACTTAATAAAAAAGTGTAAAAGATGAAAATCAATATTAAAATTTCGATCTTTAGTATTTTGGCAATATTATTCTCGTGCGAGTCAAAATCTCAGAATAAAAATACCTACCAAAATAATTCTGTAGAAACTGAAAAACCTAATTCTACAGATCTTAAACCTGCATTTTCTGGACAAACAAGAATTGCTGCTGTTAAGACGAATACCGCTTACAAAGTAGAAACGCTTAATGAAAAACTTGGTCGTCCTTGGGGAATTACGCAGTTGGATGATGGTCGATTTTTAATCACAGAAAAAAGTGGTTTTCTACATTTGGTTTCAGCAGATGGACAATATGTTAAAAAAATAATAGGACTTCCAAAAGTCGATGCTTCTGGACAAGGCGGTTTGCTAGATGTTGCAGTTGATCCAGATTTTGCAAATAATAGAATATTGTTTTGGACATTTTCAGAACCTTTTGAAAATGGCAATCTAACGTCCGTTGCAAAAGGTAAATTATCTTTGGACGAAACCCAAATAGAAAATCCACAAGTGATATTCCGTGCAACACCATCTTATAATGGTAAATTGCATTACGGAAGTAGAATCGTGTTTGATACCTCGGGACATCTTTTTGTCAGCACTGGCGAACGGTCTGATAAAGTGACGCGACCTTTGGCGCAAGATCTTACAACCTATCTTGGGAAAATTGTCCGAATTACAAAAGAAGGAAAAGCTGTTGTCGATAATCCTTTTGTTGGAAAAACCGATGTAAAGCCCGAAATATATTCCTACGGACATCGCAACGTACAAGGTTTGGCGATAGATTCTTCGACTGGAGAACTCTGGAACTCGGAGTTCGGACCTCGCGGTGGAGACGAAATTAATTTAATAAAACCAGGGAAAAACTACGGCTGGCCTGACATCACTTATGGTATTGAATATAGCGGCAACAACATCGGAAAACACATCACACAGAAAGAAGGTATGGAGCAGCCCGTTTATTATTGGGATCCCGTGATTTCTCCAAGTGGCATAACGTTTTATACAGGTACAATTGATGAATGGAAAAATAACTTGTTTTTAGCTTGCCTTAGTGGCGAACATATTGACAGAATCGTCATCAAAGACAATAAAGTTGTTGGTGAAGAACGGCTTTTGGATGACAAAGGCGAACGCTTTCGAGATATTTTGGATGGAAAAGATGGCAATCTTTATACAATAACCGATAGCGGAAAATTGATGAAAATTTCTAAAAAATAAAACAAAATCCTAAGTGGAAACTTAGGATTTTTTTATACGATCAGCTCTCTTGACACCATGAAAATCTTTAAGATAAAATGGTTCAAAATAGGCAACATCTTCAAAATCTTTTGCCTCGTATTTTGCTTTTGCTTTGTTAATTAAATATTGAGCAGAAGGAAAAATATCCGCCTTGTATTCTGCATTAGGAAGTTGTAGAACTTCTTGTGCTTTCGTTGCGCCATCGCCAACAAACAAAACTTTTTCTGATTTTAAATCTTGGAAAGAATGTTCGTCAAGAATTTTAGCTTCAGTTTCAGAAATGATGTTTCCTGTTGTACCATCATAGGTTGCGGTATATACTTCCATTCTTCTGGCGTCAATTAATGGAATAATTTTGTCAAATCCTTGATTCACAAATTTTTCAATCATACTATCTAAAGAATTAATTGAAATAAGTGGCAGCTTTAATCCGAAACAAAAACCTTTGGCAGAAGCCGAGCCAATTCTTAGTCCTGTGTAAGATCCGGGACCTTTTCCAAGAGAAATCGCGTCAAGATCTTTTAGTTCTATTTCTGCTCCTTCCAATGCCCATTCTACAAATGTATGCAGGCTTTCAGATTGTTTATAATTTTCTGAAACTTCCTCACAAAGACATAGCAATTCGGCATTGTCGGAGATGGCAACCGAGCAGTTTTTTGATGAGGTTTCGATGTGTAAAATTTTCATGTTACAAATTTACGATTTCAAACCAACACTTTGTCTGGTCCACAATTTCCAAACGCCTTTTTTATGAATCCAAATTTCTAAGACAGAAAGTTGCATGCTAAAAAGCTGATTGTTGTAAAGACCTTTTACAGAAATAATTCTTCTGATGTTGGCTAATTTTTTTCTGAATTTTAATTCTTTCAGTTCGGTTTGTTTGACAGATTGATATTTTACTTTTCCCGACTCAAAATCCTTGCGAAAATCTTCATAATTCTGAACCCAAGCATTGGAATGTCCGAATGAAACATCATCCGCCAACAAGTTTAAAATCTTATTGTCATTATGTTCCATTAAAGAATCCAGTTTTGAAACTTGCATCAAAATTTCTGTTTCTTTTCTGGAATATTCTTGCGAAAAACCAATGGTAAAGTATAATAGAAATAAAAGCTTTAAAAACGACTTCATTATTTTTTATAGATGGTTCTTGGCTCTGCTTGGGCTTTTGGATAAATGGTCATCTCTGCGATAGAAACTCTTTCGGGCACATTAATGCAATAGGCAATGGCATCTGCAATATCTTCTGCTGTAAGTGGCTCGTAACCAGTATAGACTGTTGCGGCACGTTTTTCATCACCTTTGAATCTCACTTTGGAAAAGTCCGTTTCTACAGCGCCAGGCTGAATGTTGGTAACGCGAATTCCGAATTCTGTTAACTCAATTCTCATGCCTTCAGAGATGACATCCACCGCTTTTTTGGAAGCGCAATAGACAACACCATTGGCGTAAGTTTGTCTAGCAGCAACAGAACTTATATTGATGATTTGTCCATTTTGTTTTTCTTTCATAAACTTAATAATCGGTTGCGAAACATAGAGTAGGCCTTTCACATTGCCATCCATCATAGCGTCCCAATCCTCGATGCTTCCATTAGAAATAGAGTCCAAACCATGAGCATTTCCTGCATTGTTGATAAGGACGTCAATATTTTTCCAAGATTCTGGTAAAGAGTCAATTGCTTTAAAAACCGCCTCCGAGTTTCTTACATCAAAGTTCAATGTAATAATTTCGGTTTCTTCGGATAATTTATTTTTTAAATCTTCAAGAATTGTGACGTTTCTTCCACAAAGAATTAATCTTTGTTTTTGTTTTGCTAGCACAATAGCTGTTGCTTTTCCGATTCCAGAAGTTGCTCCGGTGATGAATATTGTTTTCATAAGAATGTAATTGCGACACAAATTTATTTCATTTCTAAATTTTAAATAGACTTTTAGAATTATATTTTGGACTTAATGATTAATTTTACACTTCAATTCAAAATAATGACAGATTTACCAGGTTTAGCAATTAAAGAATTTTATGAAGGACGAACAAAGTCTAAGCTTTTTGTACATGATGAATTTGGACCGAAAGTGGAAATGCCGATTTCTGCTTATTTCCGTAACGAAATAGAAATGCCCGAATTGGAAGTTTTGGCGCTTGACCAATGTCAAGGAAAGGTTTTGGATATTGGCGCAGGCGCCGGTGCCCATGCTTTGGCTTTGCAAGTGCGTGGCCATGAGGTTTCTGCTTTGGAAATTTCTCCAGCAGCTTGTAATGTTATGAAACATCGTGGAGTAAATAATGTTATTTGTGAGGATTTTTTTGAGTTTGAAACTGTTGAAAAATTTGATACAATTCTATTATTAATGAACGGAATTGGACTTTGTGGAACACTAGATCAGTTGGAAATTTTTCTTAAAAAAGCAGAAAATTTGTTGGCTGATAATGGAAAATTGATTTTTGATTCTTCCGATGTTATTTATATGTACGAAGACGATCTGCTGCCAGAGCGCTATTACGGAGAAATAAAATGTTCTTATTCTTATAAAGACATTAAAACGGAAACCTTCCAATGGCTATACATCGATGAAGAAAAACTACAAGATATTTGTGAAAAACTGGGTTGGAAAATGACACATCTTTTTGAAGACAATCATTACCATTATCTAGTAGAACTAAAAAAATAAACCTCGGATTATCCGAGGTTTTTCTTTATTGTGAATTGTCAATAACTAAAGAATCAAAAAGAAGCTTAACCCTAACAGTTGAAGGAATTGCTTGCCCATCGCAATTTGCGGGCGTCCAATTGGTTTTCACTTTTTTAGCAGCGGACTTTAGATCATCATAAAAATACTTTGAATTTTCAATAGCTGGCCCAACTTTTATGTCAGTCGTTTTACCATCTTTATCAATCAAAAAATCGATGTAAAAAGGTCCATTCGCGGCGTAAGCATCATTATTAAGATATTGGTTAATTCGTTTTTTTAAGTCTTGCTTGAAATTTTCTTCTCCCAAATTAATCTTAGCGCTGTTGAACTGATGTCCTTCTGTGTTGCTACATTTTTTCTCTGCCAATTGATAGATCCCGCGAAGGTCGTACGTCATCAAATTTTTTGAAGAATCTATCGACACAAAACTCTCTTGTCCTTGTTCTTCAACATCGGTTTGTGCAAAAGAAAAGGCAGAAATAAAACTAAAAATTAAAGCTAATCGTTTCATCATACTAATTTACAAAACTTCAATTTGATTTTTTAATAAATCTTCAAAATCTTCACGTTTTCTGATTAAAGTCGCTTTACCATCGATAAACATGACTTCGGCAGGTTTTAATCTGGAGTTGAAGTTAGAGCTCATTTCAAAACCATAAGCGCCCGCATTTCTAAATACCAAAACATCGCCTTCTCGAACTTCGTGAAGTTTTCTATCCCAAGCAAACGTGTCCGTTTCGCAAATATTTCCAACAACTGTGTAGATTCTTTCTGGACCTTTTGGATTCGATAAATTTTCAATCTTATGATAAGCATCGTAGAACATTGGACGAATCAAATGATTGAAGCCAGAATTAACCCCAACAAATACCGTAGCGGTCGTTTGTTTAATAACATTTGATTTTACTAAAAAATGGCCGCTAAGACTTACCAAATATTTCCCAGGCTCAAACCAAAGTTGGAAATCTTTGCCAGAATCTTTGGTGTAGTCTTTCATAGCTTTGTCAACCTTTTTTCCTAAAGACTTCACATCGGTTTCTAGATCGCCGTCTTGGAAAGGTACTTTGAAACCGCTTCCCATGTCCAGATATTTTAGATTTGGGAAATGTTCTGCCAGGTCAAACATAATTTCAAGGCCTTGTAGGAAAACATCAGGATCTTTAATCTCGCTTCCTGTATGCATGTGTAGTCCTTCTACATTGATTTTTGTAGATTTTACGATACGCTCGATATGACGCATTTGGTGGATCGAAATACCAAATTTGCTATCGATATGTCCTGTAGAAATTTTATAATTTCCGCCTGCAAAAATATGCGGATTAATTCTTACAAAAATAGGGTAGCTGTCGCCGTGCTTGTTCCCGAACTGCTCTAGCATCGAGATGTTGTCAATATTGATATGCACGTTAAGGCTCATGGCTTCTTCAATTTCTGTGATATCCACACAATTGGGTGTGAAGAGAATCCGGTCTGACGAAAATCCAGCTTTTAATCCCAGTTTGACCTCGTTGATAGAAACACAGTCGAGATTGGCGCCAAGTTTCTCAACATATTTCAAGATATTAATGTTGGTTAAAGCCTTTGCAGCGTAGAAAAATCGCGTGTTCTTCGAGAAAGAACCAGTCAACTTTTCGTACTGCATTTTTATCGATTCTACATCGTACACATATACTGGTGTACCAAACTCATCAGCAATTTTTAATAAATCTTGATTGGTCATTGGATTAAACTATAATGTATTTGAAATAAATAAATACGCGAATTTCGGTATTTTTTGGATAAAAACACCGAAAAGCTCTGAAATTCTATAATCTAAATCTTAAATTATTTTTCTGGCAAAACTTGGATTTCAAAATCGCCACGCAAAAGGGATAATTGTAACTCGTTTTTAAGATAAGGCGAAACAGAAGAAACGGGAATCATCAGTTTTTTGATTTTGTCCAATGTTTTAATCTGATGATAGAGTTCATAAAAACCGAAACCTTTTAGTTTTCCCTTTTCAAAAACAATGAAAACCTTTTCGCCCAATTGTCTGCCGCTGGAAGTCCAGATTTCGTTGCGCGTTTTAAGATTAATTTTCTGTGTTAAATTAACTAAATCCTGAAGATCTTCCTGATGTTTAAGAAAACTTAATGCCTTAAGGCCTTGTGTATAGCTTTTGAATTTTAAAATAGGTTGAGGTTCAGATTCTTTGGTGAATTTCTCAACATTATATTTTCCATTTTGATAAAATAAACCAAAACCTAATTTCTGAACTTTGCTTAAGTTCTTGGTTTTCATGATAAGCTGTGCAATAACTTCGTTACCAGTTAGTTCGTAATTAATTTGCTCAACGTTTTGCTGTATGGCTTTGTATTTTTTTGCATTGGAATTAAAGACTTTTTTGGCAACTTTGTAAATATTATCTACCAAATCATGGAAAATGATTTTGCCGTCTTTATTTTGGAAATAAATAATGCCTTTGTCAGCTGGAAGATCTTCGGTTAACTCCTTGATTTTGTTGGTATAATTGATGGCTTTGCTTTCTTCGAATTGCGACTGGATTATTTCGTGGTCTTTGTCTTTGGTAATCAGTAATTTAAGTAGGTCCAAAGTCGCTCTCGCATCACCACTTGCACGATGGGCTTCCGAAAGAGGAATGCCAATCGACTTGCAAAGTTTACTTAATGAGTAGCTTTTTTCTTCAGGAATTAGTTTTTTGGCTAAAGGAATTGTGTCTAAAGTATTGATTTTGAAATCGTATCCAAGTCTTTTAAAAGATTGGCGCAACATCCGATAATCGAACTCTATATTATGTCCCACCAAAGTTGAATTTTGGGTAATTTCGATGATTCGTTTAGCGATTTCATGAAATTTAGGAGCTGTTTTCACCATATTTGGAGAAATGCCAGTCAGTTTTTGTACAAAAGAGGTGATGTCAGATTCTGGATTTACCAACGAGATGAACTGGTCAACAACTTCGTGGCCATCGTAACGGTATATTGCGATTTCTATTATATTTTCTTTGCGGTACGGTCCGCCATTGCTTTCTATGTCTACTATGGAATACATCTACATTATTAATGTTCTTCGCTTTTTCAAACGGATCAAATTTTATTATCTTCTACGTCCACCAAGTCCCAACATTCCCAGAATAGCTCTGGCACCTTCGCGCATGATGGTGTTGGTAAAAGTACGGCCAGCACTGGATTTCATAACAGTTTCGAACATGCCTGGTTCTTCTTTGACGGGTTTGTTTTTTTGAGCTTGTGGCGCGGCTTCTACAGCTTGATTCATCCTTTGATTTAAAATTTCAAAAGCTGATTCTTTATTAATGCTTTGCTCATATTTTGAAACCAGGGCAGATTTGCTTGTCAGTTCTGAAACTTCGGCATCATTAAGAACATCCATTCTCGATTCAGGCGAAATTAGATAAGTCTGCACCAATGGCGTCGGAATACCTTTTTCGTCCAAAGCTGTTATAAAAGCTTCCCCAATTCCTAGATTCTGAATAAGATTCGCGGCATTATAATATTCAGTTGTAGGATAATTTTCTACGGCTTTAGAAATTTCTTTTTTGTCTTTAGCGGTGAAACCACGCAATGCGTGTTGGATTTTTAAACCCAATTGTGACAATACATTTTCCGGAACATCTCCTGGAATTTGAGTAATGAAATAAATTCCGACACCTTTTGATCGAATTAATTTCACCATGGTTTCAATTTGTGATAAAAGCGTTTTGGAGGCTTCACTGAAAATCAAATGCGCTTCGTCGATGAACAAGACTAATTTTGGTTTTCCACTATCGCCTTCTTCTGGTAAAGTCATGTAGATTTCAGCAAATAAAGACAGCATAAATGTTGAAAATAATTGCGGTTGATTCTGGATGTTTGCAACGCGCAAAATATTAACAACGCCTTTTCCGTCGCGCGTATGTAACAAGTCCTGAACGTCAAAACTCGGTTCTCCAAAAAAAGCCGTTGCGCCTTGTTGTTCTAATGCAACAATTGATCGCAAAATGGCCCCTAAAGAAGCGGATGCAATAGAACCGTAATTGGAAGCAAGTTCTGCTTTTCCTTGTTTGTTATCGGTCACATATTGGAGAACTTTTTTAAGATCGTCAAGGTCGATCAATGGCAAACCTTTATCATCACAATATTTAAAAACGATAGACATAATGCTCGTCTGTGTGTCGTTTAATCCAAGAATTTTACTTAATAATAGCGGCCCAAATTCTGTAACGGTTGCGCGAAGCTTCACACCTTTTTCTCCAGAGATGCTCATCAATTCTACCGGAAAAGCCTGAGGCTCGTAAGGTAATTGCGTTTTGTTGTAACGTTCATCAATAATAACATTGCGCATTCCTGGTTCTGCAATTCCAGAAAAATCTCCTTTGATATCCAATACCAAAGACGGAACGCCCGCGTGCGAAAGTTGTTCAGCAAAAACTTGAAGGGTTTTGGTTTTTCCTGTTCCTGTTGCACCAGCTATTAGACCATGTCTATTGATGGTTTTCAGTGGGATAGTGACATTCACCTCAGGGATTACTTCACCATCTAACATCGCTTTTCCGAGAATAATATGTTCGCCTTTTGGGCTGTATCTGGAATTTAGTTCTTCAATAAATTTTGCTTTCTCCACCATTTTTTAAATTTAAATAAAAGGATAAAGGTAAATAATTTCTTAGTAAAAATGCAAGATATCTTAAAATGCTTAGTTGATATAAATCTAATCGAATCTTACTTAATTTTAGTAAATTTGTTATTGTACAAAATCGCAGCAATATGGACAGAACCAAAATAATGGATGCTATTATCAAAGAACAACAAAAAGTGATTGATAATTTAAAAGAATCTGTGGATAGATATGTCCTAGCTTCAGATATAGAAGAGGATAGTACGATTGATCCGGACGATTTGTCACAACAAGTACAAGCCAAAGATATGCAACTTCGCTTCGAGCAGCTTTTGAAGAAAGCCCAAGACGAAATGAGTTTTTTGGTTATAGAACGTGATTTGAAACATGAAATAATTGAAAAAGGAAGTCTTGTGAATCTCGACGATGCCCTATTGTTTATTGGACTTTCTCTGCCAAAATTTGACTATTCTGGAAAAACGCTTATGAGTTTTTCTATCGATGCGCCAGCTTTTAAAAATGTTGAAGATAAAAAAGTGGGCGATCAAATTAGTCTTGGAAACCAGATGTATAATATCCTATCGATTTTATAAAAAATGAATATTAAAACAAATATTAAAACAAATAGATAAACCCAATCCAGCAATTCCTGATTTTTAACATTTTTGAAATGAAAAGAATGATTTTTGCTGATATAGAAAACAAAAAAATTTAGATTTAAAAAATATGAAAGTAGAACAAATATACACAGGATGTTTAGCACAGGGCGCTTATTATATCGTCTCTGAAAATGAAGCCGCAATTATTGATCCTCTGCGTGAGATTTTGCCTTATTTATCAAGATTGGAAAAAGATGGTGTTAAGCTTAAATATATTTTTGAAACTCATTTTCATGCAGATTTTGTTTCTGGACATTTAGATTTAAGTAAAAAAACAAAGGCGCCGATTGTCTATGGACCAACAGCCAATCCCGAGTTTGAAGCTATTATTGCTGAAGACGAACAGGTTTTTGAAATTGGAAAAATTAAGATTAAAGCCTTACATACGCCAGGACACACCTTGGAAAGTACAACCTATCTTTTGATTGACGAAGATGGAAAAGAAACCGCAATTTTCTCTGGCGACACTTTATTTTTAGGTGATGTCGGCCGACCAGATTTAGCACAAAAAGCCGCAAATATGACGCAAGAGGAGTTAGCGGGTATGCTGTATGACAGTTTGCAGACTAAGATCGTTCCTTTGTCAGACGATATTACAGTTTATCCTGCGCATGGTGCAGGTTCGGCTTGTGGAAAAAATATGCAGAAAGAAACTGTCGATACTTTAGGTAATCAAAAGAAAACAAATTATGCGCTTAACCAGCCCAATAAAGAGAGTTTTGTAAAAGAAGTTCTGGATGGACTTTCGGCACCGCCAAAATATTTTGGAATGAATGTCGCGATGAATAAAGCTGGCTACGATTCTTTTGATGACGTTATGAAAAAAGGAAATAATCCGCTTTCTGTTGAAGATTTCGAAAGCATTGCAGAAAATACGGATGCTTTAATTTTAGACACACGTGGTGCGGCAGACTTTCATAAAGGCTTTATTCCTAATTCTATTAACATCGGTTTGAAAGGTGATTTTGCGCCTTGGGTTGGTGCTATGATTGTGGATGTTAAACAACCAATTTTGTTGGTGAGTGACGCTGGCACAGAAGAAGAAGTCATTACCAGACTAAGCCGCGTAGGATTCGATAATGTATTAGGTTTTATCAATGGCGGTTTCGAGGCTTGGAAAAATGCAGGAAAAGAAATTGACGTGGTTAAAAGAATTAGCCCGCAAGAATTTGCTGAAGTTTATAAAACGGATGACAAAGTTATTGATGTTAGAAAAGATGGAGAATATGCGGCAGAACATATCAATGAAGCCTATCATAGACCTTTATCGGAAATCAGCGAATGGGTAAACAATGTCGATGATAAAGAACATTTCTTCTTACATTGTGCAGGCGGTTACAGAAGTATGATTGCTGCAAGTATTCTTAATGCTAGAGGAATTCGGAATTTTACCGAAATTGATGGCGGTTTTAATGGGATTAAAAAAACAGAAAAAGTGCCAACTTCGGATTTTGTATGTCAAAGTAAAACATTATAAATGAATAAATTAATTACGGTTGTAATTCTAATGTTTTTGGCGTCATGCCAAACACAACAGCCACAAAATGTTAATGCACGTCCAGATATGAAAGAGTTGATTAACGATTCTGAAACCGTATTGGTAGATGTTCGCGTTCCAGAGCAGTTTGAAAAAAACACAGCGAAAGGTGCTATTAATATTCCTTTAGCCGAAATAGAAGAACATGCCACTGAGTTGAAGGGCAAAAAAGTCGTTTTGTTTTGTAATACAGGAAGACAAGCTGGACAAGCTTTGGACATTTTGAAAAAAGTAGGACACGACAATGTCTATTCTGGTGTAAGCGTTTTTAATATTCAAGCTTTACAGAAAGAAAGTAATGATAAGTAACTGAAAATTAATAAATAATGTCACAAGCATTTCAAGAAATTATAAATTCTGAACGTCCTGTTCTTATCGATTTTTTTGCAACGTGGTGTCAACCCTGCAAAGTACAATCGTCCGTACTAACAACGGTGAAAGAAAATATTGGAGAAGGTGCAAGAATCATCAAAGTTGATGTCGATCAATATCCCGCAATAGCTGGTCAATATGGTGTGCGAGGCGTACCAACTTTAGCCATCTTCAAAAATGGAGAAATGCTATGGAAAGAAAGTGGTGTCCATGATGTCAACACACTGACAGAACTTTTAAAAAGATTTCAATAATAAAAACAGCCAGAAAATATTTTCTGGCTGTTTTTATTTTAATTCAAATTCATCAGCATCTTTCAAAAACGGAAAACGCGCTCGGAATTTCTTTAAATCTTCCAAATCCAATTCGGCTGTAACAATATTATTTTGTCTAGCCGAAATTTCGGTTCCATCTGCGAAAAGTATCAAAGAGCTTTCCTCGTAGTTCAGTTGATTGCCATCTGTCCCGATGCGGTTAAGTCCAAATACGAAAGACTGGTTTTCTACGGCGCGCGCTTTCAGTAATGTACGCCAAGCCTCAACGCGAGTTTCTGGCCAATTGGCAACATTGATTACCAAATCATAATCGCCTAAGTTTCTTTGAAAAACTGGAAATCTCAAATCATAACAAACTTGTAATAATATTCTAAATCCTTTATAATCAATTATTTTCCTGACGTTACCTGCCGTATAGATTTTGTCCTCGCCAGAATAAGAAAACAAGTGTTTTTTATCATAATAATCAAAATTTCCATCGGGTTTTACAAAATAAAATCGGTTGTAAAATTTCTCATTTTCACAAATAGAAACACTTCCAGCAATTGCAGTCTTTTTTTGTTGCGCAAAATTCTGCATCCAGATTAATGTCTCGTTGTTGCGATCAGCAATATCTTCGGCATCCATGCAAAATCCTGTTGAAAACATCTCGGGAAGCAAAAAGACATCAGCTTCTATATTTTTGAAACTATCGGCGATAACGTCGTAATTTCTGACTTTGTTTTTCCAGAAAATGTCTAGATTGAGTCCAGCAATTTTTAGTTTTGACATAATGAAGTTTCTTGCTTAAAGTTAAGGATTAAATCTTAAAACAAACGAAGTTGCTGCGCTCGCGATCCTGAGAAATTTTCTACGGAAAGCTCTCGTTTTTCGTTGTTATGAAAATATTTTTTTCTCCCAACTTCAAAGGTTTTATGAATCATTTCTGCAATGTTTCCTTCGCCTTTATAACGTTCGAAATAACGTTTTTCGCCCAATTTTCCGCCACGCATATTTCGGATGAGGTTAAGAACTTTATCTTTCCTCTCCGGGAAATGAGCCGATAGCCATTCTATAAATATAGGCTCTACACTATCGTTGAGTCTTACCAAAGTGTAGCCAAAATTACGAGCTTCCGCATCAGAAACGGATTTTAATATCGATAGACTTTCATCACTCGTCAAGCCTGGGATAACGGGCGCTAGCATTACATTCACAGGAATGTCGTTCTGAGAAAGGATTTCTATGGCTTTTAATTTATTTTGAGAAGATGAAGTTCTGGGCTCCATCACACGGCGCAATTTTTCATTAAGCGTTGGAATGCTCATAGAAACCGAAACCAAATTCTGACTAGCCATGTCTTTCAAGATATCTATATCCCGAAGAATCAACGCGTTTTTAGTTATGATACCTACGGGATGTCTATAATCCCGGCAAACTTCGAGAAGTTTTCGGGTGATTTCGAATTCGCGTTCTATAGGTTGGTAACAATCGGTGTTTCCGGAAAGCATGATAGGTCTTGGAATGTAGCCTTTCTTTTGGAAGTTTTTTCCAAAAGTTCTGGCGCATTTTTTTTAACCATAATTTTTCTTTCAAAATCGATGCCTGCGCTGTAACCCCAATATTCATGCGTTGGTCTGGCAAAGCAATACGCACAACCGTGCTCACAACCTTGATAAGGATTCATGGAATAATCCATCCTCAGGTCGGGGCTTTTCACTTTGTTAAGGATTGTTTTTGGAAAAACTTCAATGACTTGGGTTTTGATTATTGCTATGTCTTCTTCGTCCGGTTCGTAAGTATAACGATCGAACCGATTAACAATATTGTGCTGCGCACCTTGACCTTTTGGAATATTAACTGTCATTTTCTAAGCCAAAATTTTTATAAATCTAATTGAGTTTTTTTGAAAAAAATGACATTTAACTTAAAGTTTTCCACAAAAAAACCAATCCCGAAAAGAGATTGGTTTTAATATATGTTTATTGACAAAAATTATATAAATGCGTTAATTTCTATTCCATCTCCATGTTCGACAAGTTGGTTTTCTGATTTTTTACTAAAAAGACGATGAGAATCTGTATAGTCTTTTGCGTATGTTTTGTCTTTAAAAACCTTTCTTATAGCTAATGCGCCTACAACCGCGAATAAGCCAATAGCGCTTGCCAATATTACTTCTACATTTTTATTCATAAGAATTAATTTTGAAGTTAAGATACAAAATGTGTTCCTTTTCTACAAAGCTAGTCGGATGATAAGTGTTAATTTTAATTAAAGTTTAAAAACCATTCGGTTGCTAAATTTGACCATTCGGTAATATTTTTTTAATAAAAAATAAAAGCTAAGTATAAATTTGCATTATAATAATTAGAAAATGACACGCAAATCACTAAAAATATGCTTATGGCTAGCATTAGGCTCGGGGCTTTTCTTTTTCCTCTTTTTTTCGAATGAGAAAAGTTTAGAAACTTTTGCTATAAGTTGTTTGATATCATCTATGTATGTTTTTTTGATGGCTGTGCCCAATGGTTTGTTAAATGATTATCTTAATAAAAGATATTCTTGGGTTGACCAGACGCGTACCAGAGCTGTTATTGGCGTTATTGCTACAATTGTACTTAATTTTTTGTTGACCTATTTATGTAACGGGATCAACTTTGTTTTGATACAAAAAGTGACTACCTGGGAGGTTTTCTTTTCGGAGAAATACAATTTTGCCAATTGGTTCATGATTAATTTCGCATTGATGATTTCGGCATTTCTTCATGCTAAAGGCTTTATGGAGGAACTGAAAAAAGTAACGCGCAAAGAAGTTGTTGAGCAGAAGATTATCGCAAAATCGGCCAATGCACAATTTGAAAGTCTTAAAAATCAGCTTGACCCACATTTTTTATTTAATTCTTTAAATGTTTTAAGCGCTTTAATTGACGAAAATCAAGACCAGGCACAAAAATTCACGCTGTCCATGTCAAAAATTTACCGTTATGTGCTGGACCAAAAAGATAAAGAATTGGTCAGTGTAGAAAACGAGTTGGATTTTGCGAAAACCTATGCAGAGCTTTTAAAAACAAGGTTTGAGGATAGTGTAGAATTCCAGTTTGATGTTCCAGAAGAAGATTATGTGTTAAAGGTTGTTCCGCTGTCACTTCAACTTTTATTAGAGAATTGTATCAAACACAATTTTGCGACCGCAGCCAAACCTCTGGTGATGAAAATCTATACCGAAAAAAAATTTTTGTGCATTGAAAATAATCTGCAAACCAGAGAATTACCCAAAGATCGAGAAGGCATTGGATTGTTAAATATTGTACAGCGTTATTCGCTTTTGACCAAAGAAAATGTTTTTATCGAAAAATCTGAAGATTACTTCAAAGTTAAAATACCCATGTTAATTGAACAAGAAAATATTAAAATTATGAATGCAACAACATCACAAGAAAGTTTGGCTTACGAGAAAGCTGCTAGACGTGTTAAAGAACTGAAAGGCTTCTACGGCAATTTGATTTCATATTGTATCGTTATCCCATTTATAGTAATTGTTAATTTGGTTACTTCTCCAAAGCAACTTTGGTTTTATTGGCCGATGTTGGGTTGGGGAATAGGGCTCGTTGCCCACGGTATGAATGTTTTTACCATCGGAAAAGCCTGGGAAGAACGTAAGATAAAAGAAATAATGGAAAAGGATCAATTTTAATTAGCAATCATGGAAAATAATGAAAACATAAAATACCAAATGGCCGCAAAACGCGTCAAAGATTTGAAAAGTTTTTACACGCATCTATTCGTCTACCTTGCGGTTAATCTTTTACTTTTCTTTTTAAACTATAGAGAGCTGCCAAAAGGTGAAAGTATTTGGCAATGGCAGATTTGGATAACGCCTTTGTTGTGGGGAATTGGGCTCATTGCACACGCTTTATCCGTGTTTGTACCCGGTTTTATTTTATCAAAAAATTGGGAAGAACGCAAGATAAAAGAATTAATGAAGAACTATAAATAAAATATTATTTTTGAAAATATGATAAAGACGATTATTATCGAAGATGAAAAACCAGCCGCTAGAAAACTCGAAAGAATGTTGGCTAATTATTCTGATTTAGAGTTGGTTGCGGTTCTTAACTCGGTGGAGGAAGCTGTTGCTTGGTTTTCGCAAAACAAACATCCACAACTCATTTTTTCGGATATTGTTTTAGGCGACGGGTTGTCTTTTGATATTTTCGAGAAAGTCGCTACCAAAGCTTTTATCATCTATACCACGGCGTTTGATCAATATACTTTAAAAGCCTTTAAACTGAACAGTATCGACTATCTTTTGAAACCAATTATGGAAGAAGATTTAACGAAAGCTATTGAGAAATTCAAATCGTTTTTGCCAGAAGAAGGCCTTGTTAATTCGCAGGAAATCAAACAAATTCTTAAAAAAGAAAAGTCTGTTTTATCGAGAGTGTTGGTGAAAATTGGTTATAATCTTAAAATTATCCATACGCAAGACGTTAGTTGTTTTTATAGCGAGAATAAAATTGTGTATTTACAAACCAAAGAAAGAACTTTTCCCACCGATTTTACGTTAGATGAGTTAGAGGAAGTTCTTGACAATCAATTGTTTTTTAGGGTTAATCGTCAATATATTATTCAGTCGAGTTTTATTAAAAATATTCACACCTCGCCTTATTTCAAAGTTGAATTAAACTTTCAGCCAGAAGAAGAAATCACCGTAAGTCGGGATCGTGTCAAAGATTTTAAAAATTGGTTATCTAGTTGATAATTAATTCATTAAGTAAATAAAAAGCTTCCTCACTTGAGAAAGCTTTTATATTATTAAATTTATTTTTTCATTAAGCTATCACGCCACTTCCCAACAATTCTTCGTCAAGATACCAAGCCGCGAATTGTCCTTCAGCAATGGCGGATTGCGCTTCATCAAATTCCATATAGAAAGCTTCATCAAACTGATAAATAGTGGCTTCCTGCAAAGATTGTCTATAACGGAATCTGGCTTGGACACGCATGCTTTCGCCATTGTTTAATTTTAAATCTTCTCTTACCCAATGCACTTCGCTGTTGTCAATTTTCAGAGCTTTTTTGTGGAGGCCAGGAAAAGCGTGACCTTCGCCCACGAAAATGATATTGTTGGTCATATCACGAGAAATAATAAAACAACTTTCTTTGTGACCACCAATTCCTAGACCTTTGCTCTGTCCGATGGTGAAGAATTGCGCGCCTTGATGTTTTCCAATAACTTTTCCGTCCTCTTTTTTATAATCGATTTTTCGGGAAAGATATTCTAGTTCTTCTTGTTTGGAACTGAAACGAGGTATGGGTTTCGAAAACTCGGCAAAATCGTTAAAGATTTCAACAATTTCGCCTTCTTTTACCTCCAATTGTTGTTGCAAGAAAGTTGGCAAACTTACTTTTCCGATAAAGCATAAACCTTGCGAATCTTTTTTGTCAGCAGTTACAAGACCTGTTTCTCTTGCAATTTCCCGAACTTCAGGTTTTGTTAGTTCGCCAATTGGAAAAAGCGCTTTTGATAATTGATCTTGACTCAATTGACATAAAAAATAAGATTGATCCTTGTTGTTGTCTTTACCTGCCAAAAGGTGGAAAATCTCTTTGCCGTTTTCATCAACTGTAGAATCTACCCGCGCATAATGTCCTGTGGCAACTTTATCAGCGCCAAGAGATAAAGCCGTCTGCATAAATACATCGAATTTCACCTCGCGGTTACAGAGCACATCAGGATTCGGCGTGCGTCCTTTCTGATATTCGTCAAACATATAGTCCACGATACGCTCTTTGTAAAGCTCGCTCATGTCAATTACCTGAAACGGAATGCCCAATTTCTGAGCAACCATCAAAGCATCATTACTATCTTCCACCCAAGGACACTCGTCCTCCAAAGTTACCGAAGCATCATTCCAGTTACGCATAAACAGTGCAATCACCTCGTGTCCTTGCTGTTGCAAAAGATACGCGGTTACGCTAGAGTCCACACCGCCGGATAGGCCAACTACTACTTTCATAATGTTTAAAATTTTAGGAGCAGGACAATTTTTCTTTTTTTAGAAAATTCTCACCCGCTGTCCGCTGTATCTTTATTGTTCGCTCGGTCGGCTCCGCTATCGCTCCGCCGCCTCGCTCACAACAAAGGATGTCGCTTCCATCGGGGCTAGGTTGTAGGGATTTCCATTTTTTAGAACAACAACCAACTGCTGTGACGCTCGCTACGCTCGCGCCATATTTCACAGTGCAAAAATACAACGAATAATATGTCAATAAAAGCATTAATTTTACACATTGACAAAAACTATCTTATGAAAAAATTATCTTGTTTATTATTGCTTTGTTCAGGAGTGTTAGCCTTTTCACAAATTGGTGTTTCCCAGTCCGGTTCTGACAATCGTTGGACTTATGGTGGTGGGCTTGGTATGGGCTTTGGAAATGGCGGAAGATTTAATGTTCAAATATCGCCAAGAGTCGGCTATCGAATTACCAGCGACTTTGAGATGGGGCTCATGGGGAATTTCACTTGGCAAACCGCCGATGCTTACAAATCTACGATGTTTGGTGTAGGGCCATTTGCGAATTATTATTTTGGAAGAAATTTTTATTTAACAAGTGCATTTCAGGAATATTTCATCAATTTTAAAAACAAATATGATAACAAAACCTACGACACCGAAGAATCTGCGCTTTATCTCGGAGCTGGTTATATGACTAGAATAGCGGGCAACTCTTACTTCCAAGTTGGGTTGACATACAATGTTCTTTGGAAAGAAAATAACAGCATTTTTGCAAGCGGACTTGTACCAAATGTTGGATTTGTAGTGGGGCTATAATTTAATTAAAGAATAAAGTGAAATACATCCTTTTATTTTGTCTTTTTGTATCGGGATTTTTGTTGTCGCAAAATCAAAGATTTGTCTACGAATATTCTTTCAAGAATGATTCTTTAAATAAAGAACATGTTGGAAAAGAAATCATGAATCTAGACGTTACAAAAGAGGGATCCAGGTTTTATAGTGTTTTGTTGATAGCCCGCGATTCACTTTTTAAATCCGAATTCGAAAGGGGAAAAATGTCGAAATCGATTGTTGTTGATATGCGAAAAATAAAACAGCCAAAAGTTAATTTTCGTATTTCTAAAAGCTATCCAAGTTTGGAAACAACTTATCACACGATGCTAAATGCGGTGAATATCGCTTTGAAAGAAGAGCATCCAATAAAATGGACTATTTCTTCAGAAACCCAAAATATTGAAAACTTTAAAGTACAGAAAGCAACAGCTGATTTCGGTGGCAGACATTGGATTGCTTGGTTTACCAATGATATCCAAATACAAGATGGACCTTACAAATTTTGTGGTTTGCCAGGCCTTATTTTGAATGTTGAAGACGATAAAGGAGAACATTGTTTTAGGTTCATCGGGAGTCAAAAAATCAAGGATTCATCGGTGTTTCTTGACTCGAAAGTGCAAGAGGTTTTTGTTTCTAAAGAAAAATTCAATAAGCTTTGGAATGACTACAAAAAAGATCCTGCTAAAAATATAAAACTGATGCATGGCTCATCTGCCATGTCGGAAACTATTCTTTTTGATTCTAATACCAATAAGCCTTTAACAAAGGAAGAGTTAATCCGAAATAAGGAACAAGGCGCAAAAACCTATTTTGAAAAGAATAATAATTTTATAGAAAAGGATCTTTATAAATAAGGATTCTGTTCGAAGATTTTAAAATATTAGTTTGTCTTTATTAAAACAAAAATCCCGAAAACCATGTAAGTTTCGGGATTTTCTATTGAAAAATTTAATTTGATTTTTAATTTATGATTTACCAAAAATCTTTTCAAGGATTCTTAAGGTAATTAAATAAGTTGGCTTAACACCAGTTAGTCCAAGACCTCCAGATGATAGTGTGCTACCTGTCTCTAGTGGATTATCCGAAGCGTAATAAGCATAGCATACAAAGAGATCTTCGCTGATATGGTGACGGATTTTACTCGCTACTTGTATGGCTTTTTGGTAATGTGCGCCTTCCATTTCTAGTCCAATTGCTTTCCATGAAGTATTCATAAAATACGACAGGATGTCTTTGTTTTGAAGCGATGTTCCCAAAACGGTAATCATGGGTCCTTCGAAAGCTTGTAATTCATCATCTTCAAAGTCTTCTAAATCCAAAGCGTTAACGAATGGATAGTTGTCCGCCGTGCCTTCAAAAATGTGAGACGTTGGAATCATAATGTCGCCTTTTTGACCTTCCAAAATCCCAGCTTTTCCCATGATAGAAATGGATTTCACTTTCATGGTGTAGATTTCACCATTAACATCATAAGGTCGCAAGAGTTCGTCCATCACTTCGTAAGCTTGCTCACCGAAAGCGTAGTCGAATACTAAAATCACTTCGTCACCAGAAGGAGTTGAGTCAGCAAAAGCCGTGTTTTTAAGGTTTGTTTTAGAAACATCAATGATTTGTACATCAATATTACTTCCACTTTGGTCTTTAATGTAAATAAGACCTTGTTCTTGAGAAGTATGTAAGATTTTATCTTGTAAAGCTTTTTTATTGCTGATTTCTTCAAAAAGCTTATAGTCTATTTCCTTCTTCGCTTTTTTGCCCAAAGCATCGTTCGCGTATAACATGTTTTTCACGCTGTGCATGTTCGCGCTGATGATGTGTAACGGACGCATGTGTAGGTTGTTTTCGTATAGGACAGACTTTATTTTGTTCGCCCATCTTTCACCGAAAAGGTGGTGACCAACACGTTCTTGTAGAATAGAAGAGAAATAGATCTCGCGGTTGCGTACTTCCTTCCAATCTTCGAGACTTGTTTGCCCCAGCCAATAAATTATTTTGAACAATCTGTCAGGATTAGCATCATCTCCAAAATCGTTGTAAGCGTCCAAGGTCTCATCAAAAGTTCTTCCTAGCAATGAGGACAAATGGATTAATGCTACTTCTTTCTCTTTGCGGCTGTATTTTTTCTCGCCGATAGCAACTTCTTCGATAATTTTCCAAACGCGTCTAGGTCTTCCGCCATCTTGCATGTCAAAACCGATGTTTCTGATTTTGTCCGCTTCCAGATATAGGAAAGTTAAGTGCGTTAGGATATCATAAATCTCCGAACGTCCCAGAAGAACCTCAATGTTCATTTGGTGTTCATCGATTCTATAGCAATTTCTACGACGTTTTTTAGGAACGATAGGTTCGAAACTGCCTTTTTCAAAACCTTCATCAGACGTTAGATGGATAAAAGCGCATTCTTCAATGCCTTCAGGCAAACGGTCTAAAACATAAAGAAGACCGCTAAGTTCTATCTTATGTGGATTGCCCATGCTTCCGTAGATCTCCGGTTGGATAATTGTCAAAAGTTTTCTTAATGACTCACCAGAAACGCCAGAAGGTTTAAAAAATCCTCTATAAAATAAGTGTCTCATAGAAACGTATAATCTTTCAATCGCTTCTGTGGTCTCTCTTGCTCTAGAATTTACCATAATGTTTTTGTTTTTAGAAAAGTTCGCAAAGTTAGCAAATTTTATTAGATAAAGCTAATCTTGTGTAAAGATAGCATTAAACAAAGGCATTCCGCAGATATCAAACATGATATTTGACTATGTTTTCAAAAAATTCATAATTGCTTAATATTTGCGAATTATATTTTTGAAATTAGAAATGGTAGTTGTGTGTTGTTTTTAGGGGTGTTTTAGTTTTAAATATATAAATTTTAAAATTTAATATAAAAAAACAGGGGTGTTTTGATTTTGTTTTTGATTTTTTTATAAATTTGCCCTATTAAAATATATGTTATATGTCAACATTAAGATTTAAAGCCTTAGCAGAACTTCCTTTCAGAAATTACAGAAAAGACAATTTCGTGGACGTTCCCGTAAAACTTTCAGAATTATTCTGCAACAACGTGTTTTCAGAATACACCATGAGAGAGTATTTAACGAAAGAAGCGTTCAGCTCTATTATGGATGCTATAAAAAAAGGAACTCAAATCCAAAGACATATTGCAGATCAAGTTGCTGTAGCAATGAAAGATTGGGCCATGTCAAAAGGGGTGACACACTACACGCACTGGTTTCAGCCTTTGACGGGTACAACTGCTGAGAAACACGATTCTTTTTTTACACCTATTGAGGGCGATAGAGCGATAGAACGTTTTAATGGAGGAATGCTGATACAGCAAGAACCAGATGCTTCTTCTTTCCCGAATGGCGGCATCCGTAACACCTTCGAAGCCAGAGGTTATACCGCCTGGGATCCAACTTCGCCAGCATTTATCATGGGAACGACACTTTGTATTCCTTCGATTTTTATTTCTTACACGGGCGAAACTTTAGATTATAAAACACCATTATTAAGAGCATTGAATGCTGTTGACGAAGCAGCAACCGATGTTTGTAAAGCTTACTTTGATAAAAATGTAACCAAAGTGACACCCACTTTAGGTTGGGAGCAAGAATATTTCTTAGTAGATTCTGCCTTGTATATGTCGCGCCCAGATTTGGTATTGACAGGAAAAACCTTGTTGGGCCACTCACCCGCAAAAGGACAACAGTTGGACGATCACTATTTTGGTTCAATTCCCACTAGAGTGATGAACTTTATGAAAGAATTGGAAATCGAATGTATGAAGCTTGGGATTCCCGTAACGACGCGTCACAACGAAGTTGCGCCGAATCAGTTCGAGTTGGCGCCCATGTTTGAAGAATGTAATGTTGCTGTGGATCACAACTCTTTGTTGATGGATGTTATGGCGAGAATTGCTCATAAGCATCATTTCCATATTTTGTTCCATGAAAAACCTTTTGCAGGCGTTAATGGAAGTGGAAAACACAACAACTGGAGTTTGGCAACAGATACTGGTGAGAACCTTTTAAGCCCAGGGAAAAATCCTAAAAAGAACCTTCAGTTTTTGACATTCTTTGTGAACACCATTAAGGCGGTTCACGATTATGCGGATTTAATGAGAGCAAGTATCGCTTCGGCGAGTAATGATCACCGCTTAGGTGCGAACGAAGCGCCACCAGCAATTATTTCAGCTTTTATAGGAAGTCAGTTGTTCTCCGTTTTGGAAGAATTAGAAAAAGTGACGGATGGCAAATTGTCGCCTGAAGAAAAAACAGAATTAAAACTGAATGTTGTTGGAAAAATTCCGGAAATCCTTTTGGATAATACCGACAGAAATAGAACGTCGCCTTTTGCATTTACCGGGAATAAATTTGAGATTCGCGCCGTTGGGTCTTCGGCAAACTGTGCTGAGGTAATGACGGTGATGAACGTTATCGCAGCAAAACAACTGCGAGTGTTTAAAAAAGAAGTTGATGCACTCATCGAAACTGGACTGAAAAAAGATGAAGCGATTTTCAATATTTTGAGAGAATACATCAAACAATCAAAAAATATCTTGTTTGAAGGTGATGGCTATTCGGATGATTGGGCTAAAGAAGCCAAAAAAAGAAAACTTAACAATCTAAAAACCACGCCAGAAGCTTTAAAACAAGAATTAAATTCTAAATTTTCTGATCTTTATGAAGAATTAGGAATTTATTCTCACAGAGAATTTGAAGCTAGAAACGAAATTAAGTTTGAAAAATACTCAACAGTAATCGATATCGAAGCGCGCGTTTTGGCAGATATTGCCAGAAACCATATTATTCCTGCAGCGCTTAATTATCAAAATAGATTGATTGAAAACGTTAAAGGTCTAAAGGAAATTTTCGGTGATAAAGAATTCAAAATTTTAGGAAAAGAGCAAATCAGTTTGATTACTCAGATTTCTGAAAATGTATCAAAAATGAAACTTGGTGTTGATGAACTTCTTAAGGAAAAAGAAGCTGCGAAAAATGCTAAAGATAGTCACAAACAAGCGGAAGCTTATTGCAACAAAGTGAAGCCCTTGTTTGATGTGATTCGTGAAGCTTCAGACAATTTAGAAATGATGGTTGATGATGAACTTTGGCCGATGACAAAATACAGAGAGCTTTTGTTTACTAGATAAAAACAAAAAAAAGGACTTACAATTGTGAGTCCTTTTTTTATGATGTTGAATATTTAATTTTGTAAATATTACTACGCCAAATTTGCGAAGAAATCGTTGCCTTTATCGTCTGTGATGATGAATGCAGGGAAATCTACCACTTCAATTTTACGAACCGCTTCCATTCCTAATTCAGGGAAATCTACCACTTCCACAGATTGAATGTTTTCTTTTGCTAAAATCGCCGCTGGACCACCGATAGAGCCTAAATAGAATCCACCATACTTTCCGCAAGCGTTGGTTACATCTTTACTTCTGTTTCCTTTGGCAAGCATTACCATACTTCCGCCATTCGCTTGGAATTCATCTACGTAAACATCCATTCTTCCCGCCGTAGTTGGTCCGAAACTTCCTGAAGGCATTCCTTCTGGTGTTTTAGCTGGTCCCGCATAATAAATGGGGTGATTTTTAAAATATTCTGGCATGGGCTGTCCCGCATCCAATAATTCTTTGATTTTTGCGTGAGCGATATCTCTAGCAACAATCAGCGTTCCGTTCAATTTTAAACGGGTTTTGATTGGATATTTTGAAAGTTCTGCAAGAATTTCTGGCATTGGACGATTTAAGTCGATGGTAACCGCTTCTTCCAAATGTGGAGGTGTTGCAGGTAAGAATTTCTCAGGATTGGTTTCCAATTGCTCCAAGAAAATTCCGTCTTTCGTAATTTTTCCTTTAATATTTCTGTCCGCAGAGCAAGAAACGCCCATTCCAACTGGACAAGAAGCTGCATGACGCGGTAAACGAATCACTCGAACATCATGCGTTAAATATTTTCCACCAAACTGAGCTCCGATAGAAGATTTTTGACAAATTTCCTGAACTCTTTTTTCCCATTCCAAATCACGGAAGGCTTGGCCGCCCATATTTCCTTCGGTTGGAAGATTGTCATAATAACCTGCACTTGCTTTTTTCACCGCTGCTAAATTTGCTTCCGCAGAAGTTCCGCCAATCACCAAAGCCAAATGGTAAGGAGGACAAGCTGCCGTTCCCAAATCCATGATTTTTTCTTTGATGAAAGCCTCCAAAGAAGCATCATTCAACAAAGATTTTGTTTTTTGATACAAGAAAGTTTTGTTCGCAGAACCACCGCCTTTTGCTAGGAATAAAAATTTGTAAGCATCGCCTTCCTCCGCATAAATATCAATTTGAGCAGGTAAGTTAGAACCCGAATTTTTCTCCTCAAACATCGTTAACGGAACAATTTGAGAATATCTTAAATTTTGTTCTTGATACGTATTATAAATTCCTTTCGAAATCCATTCTGCATCATTAGCTCCCGTGTACACATTTTCTCCTTTTTTAGCTACACAAATCGCTGTTCCCGTATCCTGACAAGATGGCAAAGCTCCCTGAACCGCAACAGCAGCGTTTTGCAGAAGATTGTAAGCCACAAAACGGTCGTTATCCGTAGCTTCAGGATCGTCGATAATATTTTTAAGTTTTTGCAAATGTGCCGAACGCAACAAAAAAGAAACATCTTTCATGGCGTTTTCAGATAGAAGTTCCAAAGCTTTAGAATCAACAGAAAGGATTTCTCTGTCACCTAATTTTTCAACTTTTACGTAATCTGAACTTAATTTTTTGTATTGTGTATCGTCTTTTAGAATAGGAAATGGTTCCTGATATGAAAATTCCATATTATGCTTATTTAGGTCCAAAATAATATTCTTGTAAATTTAAGCATAAGTAAGTTTTGTGGAAAATTAAAAAAACTGATGTATCTCCCGAAAAGCTTATTTAAAATGATTTTAAATAAGAGAAGCGAAAACCATAGTCTTCGCTTCTCTATTTTATTATTCTTTACATTTTATTTCTTAATAAATCTTGACGTTTGATGACCTATTTTAAGAATATAAACCCCATTCGGCAAACTGGAAACATTAAGTTTATTCCCTCCTTTGGTAGAATAAATTTCCTTTATGAGTTGACCATTGGCGGAGTAAACCTGAACTTTACTTGCTTGTTCTGCCACAAAGTTAACCTCATTAGTTGCAGGGTTAGGGTAAATAAACACATCATTTGAAGGCATTTCCACATCTGTACCTAAAAAAGAATCGCAAGAAGAATTTAGTCCTCCATCCTTTAGCGACCACCCTTTTTCTATCAATTGATTGCGATATTGTACTGCATCGGTTCCATAAGCAATGGATCCAAAATTCATTATAATATTGTTTGGTGTTAAATTATTTTCCGCCCAACCTTTTAATGTTTTTCCATAGTTCACACAATCAATCCCCGAATATTCTGCAAAAACAAATAACGCAGGAGGAGAGGTATTAACAACAGAGTTAAGTTTAAGATTTCCTAAGTTTTGATTAAATACGGAGGCATTCATAAACATCAATTCCATATTGGTTACCGTACTTGTGTCAAAGGTAATGGGTTGATTGTATGCACTTGCATTAAAAAACATACCCACCATACTTTTCACATTGCTCGTATTAAAAGCTAGAGGCTGATTAAATGCTATTGCTTCTCGAAACATCCAATTCATATTTACAACTTTACTGGTATTAAATGCTAATAATTGGTTAAACGATACTGCTCCCGTAAACATACTTGTCATATTTTCCACATAACTTGTATTAAACCATAAAGGTTGATTAAATGCTGTTGCATTATGAAACATATAAGACATATCGGTTGCTGCACTAGTATCAAATGCTAAAGGCAAATTAAAAATAGAAGCGCCACTAAACATGTAGGACATATCTACCACCTTGCTAGTGTCAAAGATTAAAGGTTGATTAAAAGTAGAAGCTCCACTAAACATACGAGCCATGGATATCACTTTACTCGTATCAAAACGCAAAGGCTGATTAAGGGATTGTGCTCCACTAAACATCATATACATTGAGGTTACCGACCCCGTATCAAACGATAGTGTTTGATTAAAGGTTTTAGCGTTTTCAAACATAGAAGACATATCTGTTATCTCACCTGTTTCCCAACTGTTAATATTGGGAACCGTAATTAAGGATTCACAATTTGCAAAAAGTCTACTTAAAGAATATACATCCATTAAATTGGGTTTATCCGTCGCAGACAAGATTAACCTGCTCGCATTTTGAAACAAAGCTTCCATCGAATACCAATTAACATCCCCCCAATTTTTAAGCTCCAAAATATTTCGACGTATTGGATCATTAATCCTAAGAACCTGAGTATTCAATTCAACACTACTAGAAGGAGGAGTAATAGACACAATATATTCTCCGATAGTATTTACAATAAAACTGTTAGTTCCTGTTTTTACTGCACTTACCGTCGATTCTCCCACTTTTTGTGTCGTATACTGAAAATCATTTGCACCTACAAAAGCCCACGGAAAACTAGTTTCCTTAAAATCAATTTTAAGTACCAAAGGTTTTTTACCACACATAGCATCTACACCACCTGAAACTATTTCCCAATTTTTTGCAAGGAGTTGATTATAATAAACTTGAGCTTCACTGCGGTAATTTATGCTACCAAAATCAACCTCTATATCACTAGGTGTTAAAGGATTTTCTGCCCATTTTTTTAAAGTATTACTAAGATTAAAGCAGCTAATCCCAGAATTAACAGCAAAAGCTGCCATAAACACACCCGGTTTGAGGGTAAAACCTCCTAAATTCTGATTGAATTTTGTAGCTCCACCAAACATGCCCTCCATGGAAACCACATTACTTGTATCAAATGCCAATGGTCTATTAAAAGCAGTAGCACCGCTAAACATGTAAGTCATAGACGTCACTTTGCTGGTGTTAAAATCTAATGCTTGATTAAACTTCGTTGCCTCAAAGAACATGGCGTCCATCAAAGTCACATTACTCGTATCAAAACTTACAGATTTATTAAAGGCAGACGCTCTAAAAAAAACGCCGAACATATTTGTTACATTACTTGTATTAAACGACAAATCTTGATTAAATCGAATAGCATTTTGAAACATATAAGAAATATTTGTGACATGGCTAGTATCCCAATTATTTATACCAGGAACTTCCGTTAATGCATTGCAATTATAGAACATCCTCGCCAGCGAACTAACATTTGTTAAATTAGGAATATCTGTAGCTGAAACACCAAGCTGTATTGCATTGTAAAATAGATTTTCTACCGAAGCCCATTTGATATCTCCCCAATTTTTTAACTCCAAAATATTTTCTCTCGCAGGATTATTAAGAGAAAGAACCGATGTATTTACCGATACGTTACCAGATGGTGGCAAGATAGAAACAAGATATTCCCCTACTTCATCTACTGCAAACCCATCTGTTCCTGTTTGTATGGGACTCACGGTGGGAGTCCCCACTTTTTGTGTGGTATATTGAAAATTAGAAGAACCTGTAAAGCCCCATGGAAAAGATGTTTCTGTAAATTTAACTCTCATTACCATTGGTTTATCTTGTCCAAAGCACAAAAATCCAATTAAAATCATCAACAATATCGACCACTTTCCGAATACTTTCATATAGTTTTTAGTTTTATTTTTCAATATGCTAAAGTAATAATTATATTCTATTAAAAAATAATACAATTGTTTTATAAATTATATAAAATTAATTCATCACAAATCATAAACACTTTACTACTAAAAAAACGATCTATCCACCTAAAAATGCTAAACTATAATCAAATTTGTATATCTAATTAAAAAAACAAGATGGAATACATAATAGAACACGAACACATAGGGAAATTACGAACTCAACGTGTTCAAACTTGTGATGGCTTATAATTTCTTACAATCGGTGCAATCGGCGCAATTGATTGCAGATGCTTGTATTTCTTTCAACGATCATTGCGCGGTGGGAATTGAACCGAATTTACCTCGAATTAAAGAACTAGTGGATAAATCTTTGATATTGGTTACGGCATTGAACACACATATCGGTTACGAAAACGCTGCAAAAATTGCAAAAACAGCCCATAAAAACGGAACAACTTTAAAAGAAGAAGCTATTAATTTAGGCTTGGTTTCTGCCGAGGATTTTGATAAATGGGTTCGACCAGAAAATATGGTTTAATCAATATAATAAACAATATATAAAATCCGAAAAATTTTTGGACTTTTTTTATTGATTTCATTACTTGATATCTATAATTAGAATTAATTCAGATATATTTTTAACAAACTAAATTTAAAGTATTAGAATACTTTAAATATTTACAATCTTACTCGTGTATAATATTAATTTTTTTGTAAATCATGCTGTTACCCAAAAGTGTACTTAAAAAACTGGTTTTGCAATTTTGTTTTGTTGAATAATGTAACAAAACACGGAAATAAATTGTCAATTGTATATGAAGAAAATTATAATCACGATATACATCTTGGGAAGCACATTTACTTTCGCACAAGAAACCCAAGTTAAAGACACTATTGTAAACACCAAACAAATACAAGAGGTTTTAATAAAATCTCAACGCAAAAAACAATTTGTGGACAAATCGGTATACACTTTTGATCCCGACGCGCTGGAAAAAGCAAGATATGCAAAAGATCTGTTAACCACTTTGCCCGAATTGCAGTTGGATCCTGTTTCCAACACGGTTGCAAGCGTTAAAGGCGGGAAAGTTTTGTTTCTCATTAATGGTATTGAAGCTTCAGACAATCAAATAAAAAGTATTGCTCCAAACAACCTTGCAAAAGTTGAATATTACGACATTCCGTCTGCTAGATGGACATCAAGAGCTGATACGGTTGTCAACATCATCACCAAAAATCCCGAAAATGGATATAGTTTCGGAGCAGATGTAACCTCAGCTTTTACCACAGGTTTTGTGAACAGTGCTGCTTATGCAGATATTACAAGGGGAAAAAATAACTTCGGGGTGGAGTACAATCTTAATCTAAGAAATTATGATAACCGAATTGTGAATAAACGATATGAGTACGATTTTAACAATGTTCATTACATTTCGGATGAAACACAAAAAGATCATTTTGGCTATACCACGCATGATATTACGGCAAGATACAGTAATTCTGAAATGGGAAAATATGCTTTCCAAGCCAAATTGAATTTAGAAATTAATAATTCATTCAGTAACGGAAATGGGACAAGTATTTTCAACCAAGGGAATCTTCAAACATTGGACGGAACTATCCATAATCGTACTTCTGATTATGTAAGTCCTACTTTGGATATTTATTATTCTAAAAACTTTGGTAAAAAAGATGAAGTTAGTCTGAATCTTGTTGGCTCACATTATGACACCAATTCTACACAATATGACAGAGAATGGAATCAAGCCACAGATGAAGATATTTTCAATAATGATATGATTTTGAGAGCCAAACAAAATGGTTTTGTAGGAGAAATTGCTCATACACATCAGTTTGAAAAAGGAAAATTAAGTTCGGGTTACAGAATTACCAATAATGCTATTACCAATGATCTGAAGAACCTTGCAGGAGATTTTCATTATAAAGTAAATTATTTGGATTAATATCTTTATTCTGAATATTCTGGGAAGAAAAACAAATTCTCATATCGTTTCGGAATGGGTTTTACTTTCATTAATAATAAAAGTGCAGAAACTACTAATTCTAGTTGGTCTCCTGCTCCTAAAATGCTATTGGGCTATGACCTTGCAAAAAATCAGAGCATAAGATTACAATCCAGTTTTACAATGCACAGCGCATCTAGCGAAGCCATGAGCAGCAATGTAGTGCAAGTAGTTCCAAATATTGTACAATATGGCAACCCACATCTGAAAACATATAAATTGTTCCATAATAATTTGCAATATTCTTTTAATAATAAATATTTTGATTTCAACACCGTTGCATTCTTTAACTATATGCCAGGAGTGATTAATCAGTTCTTTATTAATGATGCAAACGCTTATGCTATTAGTTATGAAAACTCAAAATATTCAACACAATTAGGATTGCAAATTTCAGGTTCTGTAAAACCTTTTGGAAACAGTTTATTAGCATTGAAAACGTATTTGTTACCTGTTTCTATTCACACCAAAAGAGAAAATGGAACCAGCATGAACAGCCAATATATCTCCAATAATTTTGTGTTGTCATCGGAATACAAAGCTTTTAGTATTTTCTATCAATTCAATTTCCCGGTGTTTATTTTAACTGGAGTATTTGAGAATACAAACGAAAACCAAAATCATATTTTCGCAAAATACAAACTTAAAGAATGGACATTTTCTGCAGGAATGTATTGGGTGGGACATCCAGCGGAATACAAAGCCAGAAGTGTGCAACAAGATTTGGTGAATTTTAATCGGACAACACAAATTCATAATAATAAAAACATGTTGGTTGCGGGAATTAGTTACGATTTCTCCACAGGTAAAAAAGCACAAATACAAAGGAAACTCAACAACTCCACGGCGCCTGCTGCAACGTTCTAAAAATATATAAAACTGACTTTCGATAAGTCAGTTTTTATTTTAATCACATCTAGGTTAAAAGATTAAATCTTAAATTTGATAAGAATCTTTTAAATTTTTAAAAATGGAATACAGAATAGAACACGACACGATGGGCGAAGTAAAAGTCCCTGCCGATAAATATTGGGGTGCCCAAACCGAAAGATCACGTAACAATTTTAAAATTGGTCCCGAAGCATCCATGCCTCACGAAATCATCGAAGCTTTTGCGTATTTAAAAAAAGCGGCGGCTTTTGCTAATGCAGATTTAGGCGTACTTCCAACAGAAAAAAGAGACATGATTGCAAGAGTTTGTGAAGAAATTTTGGACGGAAAACTCAACGATCAATTTCCGTTGGTGATTTGGCAAACGGGTTCTGGAACACAATCCAACATGAATGTGAATGAAGTTATCTCTAACCGAGCTCATGTTCTCAATGGCGGGAAGTTGGGCGAAACATCTGAAATTCATCCAAATGATGACGTCAACAAATCTCAATCTTCCAACGATACTTATCCAACGGCAATGCACATTGCAGCATACAAAAAAGTAGTAGAACAAACCATTCCAGCTGTTGAAAAACTAAAAATTACGTTGAATGAAAAATCCGATGCTTTTAAGGACATTGTGAAGATTGGTAGAACGCATTTAATGGATGCAACGCCATTAACGCTCGGACAAGAATTTTCGGGTTATGTGGCTCAATTGGAATTTGGTTTACGCGCTTTGAAAAACACACTTCCACATCTTTCAGAATTAGCTTTGGGCGGAACAGCAGTTGGAACAGGCCTCAACACCCCAAAAGCTTACGATGTAAAAGTCGCAGAATATATTGCAAAATTTACGGGACATCCTTTCATCACGGCAGAAAATAAATTTGAAGCTTTGGCCGCTCACGATGCAATCGTAGAATCCCATGGCGCTTTGAAACAATTGGCGGTTTCACTTTTCAAAATTGCACAAGATATCAGAATGTTGGCTTCTGGGCCTCGTTCAGGAATTGGCGAAATTCATATTCCAGAAAATGAACCTGGCTCATCCATCATGCCCGGAAAAGTAAATCCCACCCAAAACGAAGCTCTTACTATGGTTTGTGCTCAAGTTTTAGGAAACGACACCACGATTTCGTTTGCAGGAACGCAAGGAAATTATGAACTCAATGTTTTCAAACCTGTGATGGCGTACAATTTTTTACAATCGGCGCAGTTGATTGCAGATGCTTGTATTTCGTTCAACGATCATTGTGCAGTGGGAATTGAACCGAATTTACCAAGAATTAAAGAATTAGTGGATAAATCTTTAATGTTGGTTACGGCATTAAATACGCATATCGGCTACGAAAACGCTGCAAAAATTGCGAAAACAGCTCACAAAAACGGAACAACTTTAAAGGAAGAAGCTATTAATCTTGGATTGTTAACGGCAGAACAATTTGATGAATGGGTAAAACCTGAAGATATGGTGGGAAGTTTGAAGTAGAATCAAGAGTCAAGAATCAAGAATCAAGGTGATTTTTAAATATATTCTTAAAATATGAAAGCGATCAATGCACAAAAGCGGATGAGTGAAATAGCATCAAAATAAAAAAATAGCTTTAGGACAAACCTAAAGCTATTTAAATTTATAAACTAAAAAATTAGTTTATTTTAAAATCTGCATCTTTAGCTTTGTTAATTTGGTAATCTTTGATGATGAAATCGATGCTTTGTCCCATCATTGATTGTGACATTTTGAAAGGATATTTAACACCATCCACAACTTTATAATCACTAAATGTCACAGGAACTGTCATCTCCTGACCACCCATTTTTTGAGTTTTGGTTTCGCCAGTTTTCAAACCTGTGCTAAGGCTATAATAATAAGTTGTCGAAGCATCTTTGATGCCGTAAGAATCTTCGTTGTTGATTTTTTCAACGCCTGTAATTTTAAGATCTTTGTTGTTTGCAAATCCTAATTCTGGGAACAATAATTTGTCTGCCAACATTTGAGCTTTCGTTTCCTCAGGAAGATCCATCGATTGACCTTGCGCCATCATTTTACCATTTGTACCATCGAAAACGATTTTCTGCATGCTGTTGCCCATAACTTTGATATCCATCAAACTTTTGCCGCCTAGAGCTCTGCTCATCGTCATGTTAATTGGCATGTTTTGCACAGTTGCATCGGCATTCAGGCTTATAGATTTTACTTTGTCCAAAGCGGTTTTTCCTCCGATAGCTGTGATGTATTTGTCTGCAATCTGAGCAACGGTCACATCAATTTTTTGTGCGACTGGTTTTGAAGTTTTGTTCGCATCTTTGTCATAATAGCTAACAGGATAGCCTAATTTTTCTAAGCTGTCAGCCACTTCCGAAGCTTTACCAGCAACAAAAATTCTACTTTGATTGGGTAGGATATAGGCTTTTGCAGCGTCTTGAACATTAGCAATTGTCACTTGGTCAATAGACTTAAGATAATTGGTGTAAAAATCTTTTGGTAAGTTGTAAACCTGAGAATTAACTGCAAATCCAGCGATGGTTTCTGGTTTTTCCATAGAACGGATGAAATCGCCTTTTAGTTTGGCTTTTGCATTGGCAAGTTCTTCTGGTTTTATGGTAGTTATGCCTTTCAATTCGTTCATAAACTCCATAACTGCTTTGTCTGTTACTTCGTTTCTTACACTTGCTTCAGCATTAAATTCGGGGCTGTATTTTCCTGTTGATAAATCTGAATAAGCACCGTAAGTGAATCCATTTTTCTCACGAAGATTCATGAACAAACGCGCTTCTCCACCGCCTCCAAGGATGTAATCTGCAATTTCTGCAGCGAAAAACTCAGGGTCTTTCTTTTGTAATGTGCTGATGTTATTAATATTGATAACCGACTGAACCGCCGATGGAACATCGATCATGACAATTTCCGTTTTAGCAACATTTTTAACTGCTGGAGTCGGCGGATAAACGAAATCTGACTTTTTCCAAGCACCAAATTTGTTTTCGATAAGCTTTTTTACATCCTTGTATTTAACATCACCAACAACAACTAGATAGGCGTTGTTTGGAGCGAAATATTTGGAATAAGCTTCTTGAACGTCTTTCAGTTGGATGGCATTGTTAGTAGCTTCGGTTTCGAATTCTCCTCTTGCTGTATTTTTTCCGTAGATAATAGCATTAGAAACTTTTGATGCGATAGATTTTGCATTTTTCTCATCAAGTTTTAAAGCTTCGATGCTTCTTTCTTTAGATTTCTGAACTTCTTCGGCCGTGAATTTTGGGTTGATTGCCGCATCTGCCAACAAGCCTAAAACTTCTGGGAAATATTTTGTTAAAGTGTTTGCGAAAGCACCGTTTGAACTAAAATTAATTTTTGATCCTAAAAAATCGACTCTTTTATTAAAATCATCTTTAGACATGGACATTGTGCCTTTTCCCAATTGGTCAGCCATGATGCTGTTAACACCAGCAATGTTAGCTTCGTAAACCGGCGGGCGATCCATCGACAAGCTCACGTTAACGCGAGGCAGCTTGTGGTTTTCTACCACCATAACTGTTAAACCATTGTTTAGTTTAAAAGTTTTTGGTGTTGCAATGTTGATGCTTGGTGTTGGACCAGGCTTTGGCATTGCGTTAAGGTCTAGTTTTTGTGCCATCGTCATTCCTGAAATCAGAAAACTTGCGGCTATGTAAGTTAGTTGCTTTTTCATTTGATTATTTTTTCTCAGGTACGTAATTGATGATGACACGTTGGTTAGGATTAAGATATTTTTTCGCAGCATTTCTCAAATCCTCTTTTGTAATAGAACGGTAGATGTCAATTTCTTTATTAATTAAATTAGCATCGCCATACAAAACTTTGTAAGTTGCTAAAGAACTTGCAATACCCTGAACGCTTGAATTGGCATTAACAAACTGATTTTCTTCGATGTTTTGAAGTTTTTGATAATCTTCGTCCGAAATAAGAGTGGTTTGTAATTTTGTAATTTCAGCATCGATATCTTTTTGTAAAGCGTCTTTTGTTGTAGAACCCATCGGAATGGCAAATACAGCGAAAATACCGTAATCTTCAAGACCTAAATTAATCGCTTGTATTTCCAAAGCTTTTTTGTCCTGATCTACCATTTTTTTGTACAAGACAGAAGATTTACCGCCACTTAGATAAGTTGAAAGCATGCTTAGTGCATAAGATTCTTTGTCACGGCTTCCCGGAACTCTGTAAGAGAACAAATAAGCAGGAATCTGAATGTTGGGGTCTGCCCAGGTTACTTCTTTTGGCTGTGTAATAGGATCTTCTTTGATAGAAACACGCGTTATTTCTGGACCTCTTGGGATGGAGCCATAATATTCTTCAATCCATTTTTTTGTTTGATCCGTTTTGAAATCTCCAGCTACAACCAAAGTCGCATTGTTTGGAGAATAATATTTTTTAAAGAAATCCTGGAACTCGCTTAACTTAGCATTGTTAAGATCTTCCATAGTTCCTATGGTTGTCCATCGGTAAGGATGTTTTGTGAACAAGTTATTTTGTAAAGCGGTCAAAAGATTTCCGTAAGGCTGGTTATCCATACGAAGTCTTTTTTCTTCTTTTACAACTTCACGCTGTGTGTCAACACCGATTTGGTTAATAATAGGATGGCGCAATCTGTCAGCTTCCATCCACAGTCCCAATTGCAGATTGTTGGATGGGAAGGTTTCGTAATAATAAGTTCTGTCATTGGTTGTGTTCGCGTTGTTTGTACCACCGTTAGATGATACCACTTTGAACCATTCTCCTCTTTTAATATTGGCTGTACCTTCGAATAAAAGGTGTTCAAAAAAGTGTGCAAAACCGCTTCTGCCGACTTCTTCATCTTTAGCCCCAACATGATACATTACACCAGAAGTTACTACTGGCGCGGAATTGTCTTGGTGAAGAATAACATTCATTCCGTTAGGAAGCGTATATTCTTCAAACTTAATTTCTTGTGCGTTCGTCAGCATTCCGAAAAATGCTAGCGAAGCAATGGATAATTGTTTTAATTTCATCTTTAACATTTGTTAATCTAATGTATAAGTATGAAAAAAGTTAAAAATGTTACATGTGATGGGCTTTTTCTATATGTTTTCTGTGAAAAAATGCTCGAGCTCTTGTAAGGTTTCTGGAGAAGTTTGGATGTCGCGGACCAATTCTCCTTTATTAAGGACTACAATTCTATCGGATATTTCTGTGGTATGTACTAAATCGTGGCTAGAAATAATGAATGTAGAATCTGAATTGTTGGACCATTGTTTTACTAAATTTTTAAGTTTAATCTGTGTGGACGGATCAAGATTTGCAAAGGGCTCATCCAAAACGATGTATTGCGGTTTGCCAATGAGGGCGCCGACAATACCTACCTTTTTCATGTTTCCTTTGGAAAGATCGCGGATGTATTTTTTGGCATTCAGGACTTCTCCATTGAAAAACTCAACAAATTCTGTTAAAAAACTGTCAACGCTGGCTTTGTTCCAACCACGAAGTTCTCCTAAGAAATAAAAATATTCTTCGGGTGTCAAATAACCAATAAGAAAGCTTTCATCAATAAATGCGGAAACTTTGTTTTTCCAATTTTCGGAAACGTTGACTTTTTCGTCATCTATTTCCACTGATCCAGACGAGGCTTCTATTAAATCTAAAATTAAGCTGAAAAGTGTGGTTTTCCCAGCGCCGTTGTTTCCGACCAAGCCAATGGTTTGGCTTTCAGAAAGATTAAGTTCAGGAATATTAAGAACTTGGCGATCGCCATATATTTTTGTTAAATTTTGAATTCTTATCATTTTTAATTTTTAAGATGTTTTTTTAAACTCGACCAAGGTGTCGTATTTTTCTTTTTTATAAAGCTTTGTGATGTAGTCAAACACCTTTTCTCTCAGCAAAAATCCGATAATGCCGACAGCGGCAATGGCTACAACGCCACCTATTGTCCCAAAAAAATGATTTGCGCCTCCGAAAATTAACATTGGTAAAAGTATTTTCGGAATAACGAGCAATATGTTTTTGAGACTGAGATTATTCTGTTGTCCCATTGATTTTTTTGCGGTGTTGAGGTCCATTGGGTTTTTATTAAATGCGCCAGATAATAAAGTGATTTGAGAATTTACACCAATATTATAAAGGCCTGCCGCGAAAAATGTGAAATAAACTTTCCACCCAAAAAAGGCATAAAATAATGCCATAAACATTGACACAAACGTCACGATATTTACCAGCCACCATTTGGCTTTTAGATATTCTTTATAAGGAACATTCAGACTCATCATTAGCGGATAATACGAGCTGTCAAACGACGGAACTCTTTGTCCGAATAGCATCTGAAAACCTCCCGTTACAAAAAGTCCTAAAAACATCAGCATGAAAGGCGTTTTGTAAGATGGCGTAGAAAACATTAATAAGCCATAAAATAAAAATAAAAAACCTCCGATGGCGATAGCGCGTGCTGCCTTGCTGCGTTTCAACATTCTGATGTCGTTGTTCATAAAAGTGCCTAATATCCCAAACTTGTTTAAGAATTGAATATTTTCAGATTTGGCTTCTTCTTTTTTGGTTTCCAGAGCTTTGTCCAGATAGAAAATATTTTTTATATAATTAAAACACAAATACAACAAGGGCAAAAACACCAACATAGGAAGAATGGCTAACCAAGGTTTTTCATAGAAAGCATAAAATATCGTTCCCGAAATATCTCTGAAAGAAATAATTTTAAAATAGTCTAAAACAACGGCAATGAAAAGAAATGCACCAATCAAATACGCGATTTTGTCTTTTCCGTTCATTAAAATATTCAACAAATTGCTAATGAAATACATTAAAATAATGGCTGTAAACCAAGCCAAACATCCAAGCCAACTATAGCCATCTATCAATAGCAACACGACAAAAGGAAGATACAAAAACACGTTTCCCCAAGTGAAGAATGATAAAAAGGTTTTAGAAATCAAATATTTAACAATGGTGTTTTTGGGGATGTTCATTGTTAAAAATGCTTTGATGTTCTGCGTTGGCATTTGTTGCATAAAATAGCGCAAAACAATGTCTGCCAAAAAAGCGTATAACAAAAATCTACCTACAAATTGCAATGGATCAACATGCAACTCTTGTTTTGGATAATAAAAAGCAAAAATGCTAAGACCCACAAAAACCGCCAGAAAATAAATGATGATGAAAATCTGGAAAATCTTCATCGCAACATTGGCTGCTAAAGTGCTAGAACGCATAAAGTTTTTAAACTCCAAACTTAGAAAAGGTTTTATCATTTTTAAATTTTAGAAAATGTAGTATAATTATTTAGTTAACAAAATACGGAATTTGTTACAAAGTCTGATATTTTTGAAGTTTCATCGAAGTTATCAACATTACAAACTGTGATTCTGCAAGACTTTTATTAGTTTTCCATAAAATTTTGTTTAGAACTTGATTCTAAAAAAAATCTAAAAGACGTATCTTTGTATTATGGCTCAAAAAGAAACCTTATCGTCGCTTACACAAGGCAATTTTGCTAAAGAATTATCCATTTCGGATGGCAAAATGCCACCTAATGCTGTTGATTTTGAAAAACTGGTTATCGGGACTTTTTTAATTGATAGAAAAGGATTGGACCATTCTATCGACCTGCTGACGCCAGAGGTGTTTTACGATCCGCGACATACGACGATTTTTGAAGCAATACTCAAACTTTATGAGACCAATTCGCCCATCGATATGATGACCGTTATTCAGGAACTTAAAAGAACTGAAAGACTCAATCTTGCAGGAGGCGACCATTACATCATTGATTTGACATTAGGTGTTAGCTCTTCAGCGCATATCGAATATCACGTTCGGGTGATTTTGGAGAAATTTATTCTTCGCTCTTTAATTAATGTTTCTGCCAATGTCATCGACAGTTCTTACAAAGAAACGACCGATGTTTTTGAACTTCTTGATAAAGCAGAACAATCTTTCTTTGAAATTACAAACGGAACCATTAAAAAAGGTTTCGATACCGCCAACTCTTTGGTAAAAGAGGCGATTGACAAGATAAAATCATTAAAAGATAAAGAAGGTCTTTCTGGTGTTCCATCAGGATTTTCTGCTTTGGATAAAGAAACAGGAGGCTGGCAAAATTCGGACCTTATTATTATTGCAGCTCGTCCAGCGATGGGGAAAACCGCTTTCATACTTTCTATGGCACGAAATATCACTGTAGATAATAATATTCCTTTGGCGCTTTTCTCTCTGGAGATGGCTTCTGTACAGTTGATTACCAGGATGATTGCTTCCGAAACGGGTATTTCTTCCGAAAATTTAAGAAAAGGAACATTGTCCGATCAAGAATGGAGCAGCTTGTTTACCAATGTTTCAGCTTTGGAAAACGCACCGCTTTATATTGATGAAACGCCATCTTTGTCCATCTTTGACTTTAGAGCAAAATGTCGAAGATTGGTTATGCAACACGGTGTTAAAATCATCATGGTCGATTACCTTCAGCTGATGACTGCTAATTCTGGAAAAGCAGGAGGCAATCGTGAACAAGAAATTGCCATGATTTCACGATCATTAAAAGCCATTGCAAAAGAATTAAATGTTCCTGTTATTGCCCTTTCTCAGTTATCGAGAACGGTAGAAACGCGTCCTGGAAAACGTCCTATGTTATCCGATTTGAGAGAATCTGGAGCCATTGAGCAAGATGCTGATATTGTGTCATTTATTTTCCGTCCAGAATATTATAAAATTGCTGTTTGGGATAATGATGAAGAAGGTATGGAAACGCCGACCGAAAATCAAGCCGAGATTATCATTGCAAAACACCGTAATGGTGCAACAGCCGATGTGCGATTAGCTTTCCACAAAAATATTGGTAAATTCGATGATATCGAAACGCTTGGCAACGCTTATGGTGGTGGTTTTGGCGGTTCGACTCCTTCTGGATTTGGTTCAGGAAATTTCGAAGCGCCAGATTTTGGAAAAATCACGGTTACCGGAACGCCAGATTCTGCATTTGGACCAGCAATTCCTTCTAAAGGACAAGTTTCTGGTTCTGCGATGAACGATGATGACGATGATGAAATGCCTTTTTAAAATTTAGAGTTTGAAAATCGAAATTTTTACCGATGGCGCATGTAGTGGAAATCCTGGAAAAGGAGGTTTTGGAATCCTTATGCGCGTTCCCGAAAAACAATATCAAAAACATTTCTCCGCAGGCTTCAGATTAACAACCAATAACCGAATGGAGTTAATGGCTGTTGTGGTTGCTTTGTCAAAATTAAAAGATGAAGGACACGATGTCCATATCTATACGGACAGCAAGTATGTGTCGGATGCGGTTAACCAAAACTGGATTGCTGGTTGGGTAAAACGCGCTTGGAAAAATGTTAAGAATCCCGACTTGTGGCAAACTTTGATTCCGTTATTGAAAAAGTACAATCCAAAATTCCATTGGATAAAAGGTCACGCAGGTCATCCCGAAAACGAATTGGTTGACCAGCTTGCTGTAAAAGCGGCTCAAAATGCTAATCTTCAGGTTGATAGCTATTTTGAGAATCAAAACAATGGCGGGCTTTTCTAAAAAGGATATTCAGTTTATTAAATTAAACAGTTTGTTTGTTTCTCATTTTTTTATAAAGTTAATTTCACCTGAAATTGTTAGGAGCCTTGTTACGGCTCCCATAGCCCGGATTGAACGGCATGTCGGAGCTCATCTTGTATTTTGGGATGGCTTTTTGCGGAAGGAAATACAAGATAGCGACTAGTGAAAGCCGGAACAGCTTCTAATTAACAAAACTTTAGAATTTATTTTGACTTCGGATGATTATCTTTGTTATATGAATTATTTGGAAGCTTTGCGTTGGCGGTATTCCGTGAAGAAATTTAGTGGAGAAAAGATTTCGAAAGTAGCTCTGGAAAATATTCTAGAGGCAGGACGTTTGTCAGTAAGTTCGATGGGATTGCAGCCTTATAAATTGATTGTGGTAGAATCGGACGAAGAAATAAAAAGATTGATTCCGGCATTTTATAACGAGTCACAAATAAGTACTTGCTCTCATCTTGTCGCGATTGTGTCGAAAACCAAAATAGATCCAGATTATGTAGATGCTTATTTTGCACATATATCGGATGAACGTGGAATTGATATGGAAACACTTTCTGTATTTCGGAATAATATTGACAAATTCGTTTCAAGTTATGATACAAATACGTTGAGTCATTGGTCTGAAAAACAAGCCTATATACTTTTGGGTACCATGATAACCGCAGCAGCGGAAGAAATGGTTGATACGTGCCCGATGGAAGGTTTTAGACATGATAAATTGTCTGAGGCATTAAATTTGAATCTCTTGGAAGAACGTGTTGCTGTGGTATTGGCTTTAGGAAAAAGAGCTGATGATGACGTGTTTCAGAACTTGAAAAAAATTAGAAAACCTTTGGATAAATTCATTAAATTTATCTAAGAAAGCAAAAAAAACTATGATTAAAACGGATGTTTTAGTAATTGGTTCAGGGATCTCAGGATTGTCCTACGCCATCAAAATATCGGAGCAACTTCCCGACACCAAAATCATAATTGTTACCAAAGCGGACGAGGATGAAAGTAATACCAAATATGCCCAAGGTGGTCTTGCTGTAGTTACGGATTTTGATAAAGATAATTTCCAAAAACATATTGATGATACGATACGTGCGGGTGACGGAGAAAATGATCCCGAGGTTGTGAAAATGGTTGTTGAAGAAGCACCAAAGCGTTTTCGAGAAATTGTAGAATGGGGTGCAAAATTTGACCAAGAGAACGGAAAATTTGCTTTGGGTCGGGAAGGAGGGCATACCGAAAACAGAATTGTTCATCACAAAGATATTACTGGTTTTGAAATTGAACGTGCCTTATTGGAAACGGCTCGCAATTCTCCGAATATAGAAATTCTTCCATATCATTATGTTATTGACTTGTTAACCCAGCATCACGTACCTGGAAAAGATTTGGATCCAGATAATATCCATTGTTATGGCGCCTATATTTTGGACGAAAAGCAAAAGCGCATCAAAAAAATTACGGCCAAAATAACTTTAGTTGCAACAGGAGGCGCTGGACACGTTTATAAAAACACAACAAATCCAATAATTGCAACGGGAGATGGTATTGCCTTTGTGGCACGTGCTTTTGGTAAGGTTAGCAATATGCAATATTATCAATTTCATCCTACGGCATTGTATTCGAAGTTGGATGGGATGCTGTTTTTAATCTCGGAAGCGGTGCGCGGCGATGGTGCAAAACTTCGTACCAAACAAGGCAAATCTTTCATGCAAAAATATGATTCGCGCGAAGAACTGGCGTCACGAGATATTGTCGCACGTGCCATCGATAATGAGATGAAAACAAGTGGTGACGAATATGTTGGTCTGGATTGTCGCGAAATGGATAAAGAAAAATTTGTAAAGCATTTCCCGAATATCTATAATAAATGTCTTAGCGAAGGTATTGATCCTTTCAAACAGTTGATACCTGTTGTCCCTGCAGCACATTATTTGATGGGCGGCATTAACATTGATAAAGATGGACAATCTTCTATTAAGAATCTTTTTTCTGTCGGCGAATGTACCAATTCTGGACTTCATGGTGCTAACAGACTAGCGTCTAATTCTTTATTGGAAGGTTTGATTTTTGGGCATAATGCCGCAATAAAATCAATGGAACTTTTGCAAGAGAATAATTTTAATTTTGATGATCTTAAAGCGATTCCAGAATGGAATGAAGAAGGCATGAAGATTATGGACGAAATGGTTCTGGTAAGTTATCTTAGAAAACAACTACAGGAGATGATGAGCGATTTGGTGAGTATCGTTAGAAGTAATGAGCGTCTTAAAATAGCACAAAAAAAACACCAAGATATTTCCGAGGCGGTTAACGAATTGTACAACTATTCTATACTTTCACCACAATTATCAGAACTTCGAAATCTGGTAAGTGTTTCTGGACTTATCATTAATCAATCTTTAGAAATGAAAGTCAACAAAGGGGCTTTTTATAATAAAGATTTGAATTGATATTTTAACTTTATATAAATTATTTAACTAAAAATAAATCAACAATTTAGCATGACAAAACCAGCCTATATAACCAATAAAGCCTTACATACATTTATAAAAGCGGCAATTTTGGAAGATATCCATACAGGAGATGTTTCTACATTGTCGACCATTCCCAAAGACTTAGTGCAACAAGCCAAACTTTTAGTAAAAGAAGACTGCATTTTGGCGGGTGTTGACATGGCTTTGGAGATTTTTAATTATGTTGACAAAGATCTGGAAGTTGATGTTTTTATTAAGGATGGTGAACAGGCAAAAGTTGGAGAAATCGCATTTTTGGTTCGAGGAAAAGCGCAGTCTATTTTGTCTGCTGAACGATTGGTTCTCAATTGTATGCAACGTATGAGTGGTATTGCTACTTTAACCCACGAATGGGACCAAAGATTGGTTGGTACAAAAACCAAGCTTTTGGACACTCGAAAGACCACGCCTAATTTTAGAATTTGTGAAAAATGGGCAGTTGCTATTGGCGGCGGAACCAACCATCGTTACGGATTATATGATATGATCATGCTAAAAGACAACCATATTGATTATAACGGTAGTATTACCAATGCTGTGAAAATGGCTAAAGACTATCTTGAAAAAAATAAATTAAAACTGAAAATAGAAGTCGAAACCCGTAATCTAAAAGAGGTTGAAGAGGCTATTGAGGCAGATGTTGATAGGATTATGCTCGACAACATGGATGTGAAAACCATGGCAGAAGCAGTGCAACTTATCAATGGAAAATGTGAGTCCGAAGCCTCTGGAGGAATTACAAGAGACCAGCTCAAAAACATTGCTGCTACTGGCGTAACCTACATCTCGGCTGGAGCATTAACACATTCGGCAAAAAATATTGACCTAAGTTTGAAAGCTGTAGAATAGTAGTTTTAATTCAAATTTAACATAATGTTAACGGAATATTAATTTTTTTATAAAATGACAAATGTTAATTCTTTGTTAAAAGCTAGTTAACTTTTATTTCGGAAATTTGTCCAGTCAAATAAATATAGTAATAGACAAAAAATGAAAAGCAATCTCAGAAGACGATCATTATCAATCGTTTTAACACTATCAACAGCAAGCATTTACTTTGCTCAACAAAAACCTCTCGATACAATTAAATCTAATGATATCGATGAAGTAGTTATCATGAGTGTTGCTGACATCGCAAAAGACAGAAAAACACCTGTCGCAGTGTCAACAATCAAAGAAGGACAAATCGTAGAAAGACTAGGGAATCAAGAGTTTCCTGAAATCTTAAAATCAACACCATCTATCTATACTACAAAAGGTGGTGGTGGTTTTGGAGATGCACGTGTTAATGTGCGTGGTTTTGACATGAACAATATTGCTGTAATGGTAAATGGTGTGCCTGTTAACGATATGGAATCAGGTGCAGTATATTGGTCAAACTGGGCAGGACTATCTGACGTAACTTCAGCAATGCAAATCCAAAGAGGTTTAGGTTCTTCCAAGCTTGCTATTGCATCTGTTGGAGGTACTATCAACGTATTGACAAGAGCGGCAGATAAAAAAAGAGAAGGTAATGTTACAATAGGCTTGGGTAACGATGGTTATTTAAAAAGTTTATTTTCATACAATACAGGTAAATCAGCAAAAGGATGGTCTTCATCTTTCTTAATGGCAAGAACGGCTGGCGCAACTTATGTTGATGGTTCAGATTTCGAAGCTTATAATTATTATTTTGCTTTGGGTTATCAACCAAATGAAAAACACGATTTTCAGTTTACTTTCACAGGAGCTCCTCAATGGCATAATCAAAATTACCAATCAAGAATTGATGTGCTACAAAAATATGGCAGCGAAGATAAACCAAACAGAAGATATAATTCTAACTGGGGATATCTTAATGGAGAGCTTATGTCACAATCCGTTAACTTTTACAGTAAGCCTTTAATGTCTGTTAACTGGGATTGGAAAATAAATGAAAAATCAAAATTATCAACTGTGCTTTATGCCTCTTGGGGTAGAGGTGGAGGAACAGGTGTTCTTGGTAACATCAATGGAGTTAATATTAACTCATTGCCAAAAACTCAAGATGGTCAGTTAAGATTTGATGATATCTATGCATGGAACCAAGGAGCTGTTATTGCAGACTTTAAAGATAAAAACGGTGTTGCTTTGGCTAATCCTACACCAGGAATTGCAACAAGAAGCAATGGTCTTGTTAGAAGAACGCACGTTAACTCACATGACTGGTACGGTTTTTTAACGAACTTCCAGCATAAATTTAATAGCAATTGGAGCTTTTCAGGAGGGCTTGATGGAAGATACTATTATGGATACCACCCAGGTGTGATTTCTGATTTTTTGGGGTAACTCTCAATACAGAGAAACAAATGATCTAAATCAAAAGCCTTATTACACAGTAACACAATCTTACGCACCCAAAAATTCTGTTAATCCATTTGATAAAGCAATTAAAGACAAATCTCAAATTGCAAGTAGAAACTTCGATGGTGAGGTTATGTGGTTAGGTGCTTTTGGGCAATTAGAATATTCTAATGAGGTTATTTCAGCATTTGTACAAGGATCAGTTTCTAATCAACAGTTCCAAAGAATTGACAATTGGATTATTGATGGTGTAACAGTACAACAAGGTCAAACAGTTAATACGAAAACTGGCTTCGAGGGCATTTGGGGTTATAATGCAAAAGGAGGAATCAATTTTAACATTAACGAAAATCATAATGTTTTTGCTAACTTAGGTTACTACTCAAAGCAGCCAAATAATTACGCAGTTTTTCCTAACTCTCAACAGGTAATTAACCCAAGATTGATGAATGAAAAAATTTCATCTGCCGAATTAGGATATGGTTTCAGAAGTTCTCAATTAAGAGCTAATGTTAATGTTTACTATACTGAATGGAAAGATAGATTCACCAGAATTACAGGTCTGACAATGAAAGACCAAAATGGTGTTGACACAAGAAACATCTATGCTAACATTGAAGGTGTAAAAGAGGTTCACATGGGTGCGGAAGTAGAGTTATCCTATAAGCCTGTTGATTATTTAGAATTCAATGCAATGTTCTCTATGGGAGATTGGTTCTATAAAGGAGATGCTATGGGTTCCACATTTGATGAAAACAATAGCCCGTTTACACCACAAGATGGACAAGCTTCGAAAACATTGTATATCGATAAAATCAAAGTTTCTGATGCAGCCCAAACAACAGCTTCATTAGGATTTACTCTTAAGCCAGTTAAGGCTTTCAATATTTTTGCTAATTGGAATTACTACGACAGATATTATTCAGTTTTCGATATTACAAAAGCATCAAATCCAAATAGTAAAGGCGCGTTAGAATTACCAAGTTATAACCTATTCGATGCAGGTGTTTCTTATACCTTTAATTTGTTGAATGGACATCGTTTAACTTTGACAGGTAACGTTTATAATTTATTTGATACTTATTATATCTCTGACGGTAAGACATCTATCTTCGCAGGAGATTCTAATGCAACAGGTAAAACTTATAAAGGTATTGATACTGCCAACCAAGTATATTTCGGATTCGGGAGAACATGGTCAGCAACTGTTTCTTATAGATTTTAAGAAAATTACCATCAATAGATACTCAAATCCCGGCCAATGGTCGGGATTTTTGTTATCTTTGTTAACCTAAAAAAAGAAACATGGAATTTTACAACATTTTATTAAATGCACACAAAGGTTTTGCTTACCTAGAACTTTTGCTAGTTGCCCTATTCTTAGTAGCCTTATTGATGACAATGTTCGGCTACAGTGGCAAAGTCAATAACTTTTTAAAGAAAACAACATTGTTTACAATGATTTTCTTCCATATCCAATTGTTAGTAGGGCTTGTCATGTTAGGCGTAACATTCTCAAACGGATTGGACATGGGTGCAGTAATGAAAAACTCAGACTTAAGATTTCAGTATGTAGAACACCCTTTCTCAATGTTGATAGCGGTTATCTTAATGACTATTATTAATAAAAAAGTAAAAACTGCGGAGACCATTACTTTAAAAGTAGTTTTCATGGGTGTATTGGCAATCGCATTATTCGCATTTGCCTTCCCTTGGGCAAAAGTTTTCGGAGCTTAATTAAAACTTTATAAAACAAACAAATAGAATTTTTTTAATGAAAATAGCAGTTGTTGGTGCTACCGGAATGGTAGGACAAGTGATGTTGAAAGTACTAGAGGAAAGAAATTTTCCTGTAACCGAGCTAATTCCAGTGGCTTCAGAAAGGTCAATTGGTAGCAAGGTCAAATACAAAGGTACAGATTATGAAGTTGTATCTATGCAAACCGCTATTGATAAAAAACCTTCTATTGCAATATTTTCTGCGGGTGGCGATACGTCTTTAGAATGGGCTCCCAAATTTGAGGAAGCAGGAATTTTTGTTATCGATAATTCATCAGCTTGGAGAATGGATCCCACAAAAAAATTAGTAGTTCCAGAAATTAATGCTGAGGTTTTAACAAAAGAAGACAAAATCATAGCTAACCCCAACTGCTCCACAATCCAGTTGGTAATGGTACTCCATCCACTTAATCAGAAATACGATATCAAACGCGTAGTAGTATCAACTTATCAATCGGTAACCGGTACAGGAAAAGCAGCTGTTGATCAATTGAACGCAGAAGTTAATGGTAACGCATCTGTAGAAATGGTATATCCTTATCAAATCTTCAAAAACGCCTTGCCACATTGCGATGTTTTTGCGGATGATGATTATACCAAAGAAGAAATTAAATTAATGAAAGAGCCTAAAAAAATCTTAGGAGACGATACATTTAGTTTAACAGCAACAGCGGTGCGAGTGCCGGTGCAAGGAGGACATTCAGAAAGCGTTAATATCGAATTTGAAAACGAATTTGATTTAGACGAGCTTAGAAAAATACTTTCCGAAACGCCTGGTGTTACAGTTCTTGACGATGTGCAAAACAAAATTTATCCAATGCCTTTGATGGCCGAAGGTAAAGATGATGTTTTTGTAGGAAGAGTCCGTAGAGATGCTTCTCAACCAAAAACACTCAATTGTTGGATTGTCGCAGACAACCTTAGAAAAGGTGCCGCAACCAATGCTGTACAAATCGCAGAATACCTTTTAAAACAAAATTTAGTGTAAAACAAAAAGCTCACAACAAAGTGAGCTTTTTTTAATTATTAGAATAGCCAAACAAAAGATTATTCATTTTTCAAACTTATGACGCCTAACGGACAAAAAATAGAAAAGCAAAATTTCAAGTTTCAACGTAATGTTGCGATTGCAGGGATTGTTTTATTTATTGCGAAACTCATCGCATGGCGACTCACCAATTCGGATGCTGTATTTTCAGATGCTATGGAGAGCATTGTCAATATTATTGCTGCATTTATGGGACTTTATTCGCTATATGTTGCGGCAAAACCAAAAGATGAAGATCATCCTTATGGCCACGGAAAAGTTGAGTTTATCACCTCAGGTGTGGAAGGTACACTTATCATTTTTGCTGGTATTGTCATTATCGTTCAAGCGGTCAATTCATTATTGAGTCAAAATGTGCCGAGCAAGTTAGATTGGGGAATGGCAATTGTCGCAGCAACTGCGGTCATCAACTATGTCATGGGTTACATCTCACTTCAAAAAGGTTTAAAAGAAAAATCTTTGGTGCTACAAAGTTCGGGCAAACATTTGATGAGCGATACGATTACTACAGGTGGCGTTGTCATCAGTTTAATCATTGTTTATATAACCAAATTATTTTGGTTGGACGCCGTAGTTGCGATTTTGTTCGGTTCTTATATTATTGTTGTTGGTTACAAAATCGTGCGAAAATCCTTAAGTGGAATTATGGATGAGCAGGATTTAGACTTGGTCGAAAAAATAGCTAAAATCCTCGAAAATAACCGTGAAATCGACTGGATAGATATTCATAATATGAAGATTCAGCAGTTTGGTGCCAATTTGCATATCGATGCGCATATCACTTTGCCTTACTATTACTCTCTACGGGAAGCACACCAGGAAATGGAAAAGGTGATTATTCTTTTGGCTAAAAATTCTAATCGGCAAGTTGAGTTTAATTTTCACATGGACGATTGCAAACCAAAATCTTGTGAAATCTGCCAAATCCAAAATTGTCCCGTGCGCGAATTTCCTTTCCTAAAGCGTATCGAATGGACATCTCAAGCAATTACACAAGCCGATAAACACGACAGGAATAATTAAATCTTTTGTAAATATTTTCGGTAATAAAATATGGGCACAATCAAAAAAAGTGTCATCGGCTGAATGACAAAACGTCGCATATAAAAACTGAATAATTCGCCAATTTCAAAATTGGTATAAATGCAATATAAATAAATTGGGAAAACAATTGCAAATACCAATACAATCAAAACCATCGCCTGAATTGTCCATGGCTTATTCCTGAAAAGATGTTGAATAATTAAAAGTGAAAATATTAAGTTAAGTCCAAATCGAAATAAATAACTTAAAATTAGTTTGGCACTTTCGAATTCTGGAAACGGCGTCGTGTCATTTTCTCCTTTAAAGTAAGCTAGAAAAGGGTCATAAAATATCGTGTCTTCCAAAAAACGAACACCAATTAGTCCAAAAATTCCAAGAATGACGAATAGGTAATTATGCGCTTTCATCATTCTGTTTTAAAGCAAAAAATTTAATCCAAACAATCCATAAGATAATCACAGTTCCATAGATAATTCCAGGAAAAACATAATCGTGAAACATTTTTCCATAATCTGGATAATCTGCAATTACCATGTTTAGCGAGGCAATTCTCCCGAAGTTCATAAGGTGTAAAGCCACCAAACCTGCAACTACAAAAAGAAAAGTTTTGGCACCTTTATAAAATGCAAATATGAAGGCTACAAACATAATCATCACCGAAATAGCATTGCAACCTTCCACCATTCTGGTCAAATATTCGCCCCGAACAATAAAACGAATGCCTTCCTTCCCGATGCCATCTTGTAGCGTGGAGGAAAATCCGCATACATTTTGTAGCCAGTTGGCTTGTCCAGCAACCCAACGAGAAAAAGGATCAATAATCTCTGTGTCATATTGATTGAGATACATTTGATATAAAAAAACCAAAATCAAGTAGATGCCCACAAAGCGGAGCAAAATTCTAAGAACAGGTTTTAAATCGTTTAGCATAACACAAAAATACATAAATAATTAGCAAGTTTTGTGAAGGACATGATTCTTAAAAGACAATTGATTAAATTTGTTGTTATGGAATCTAAGATTAAAGAATTCTTCAGTAATTTTTGTAAAACCGAGGCTGTCGAAATCGTCAATTTGCCACAAAGTGGATCGTCCCGAAAAAATTATATTGGAAGTTGTAACGATAAAAAATACATTATTACAGACAATGATAATCTAAGAGAAAATGAAGTTTTTTTTTACTTCTCGGAAGTTTTTTCAGAGTTGAGACTCAACACACCAAAGATTTTTAGTGTAGATCCAACAAGACAGATTTATATTCAGGAATTTCTGGGTAGTCAAACGCTTTCTGAAGTTATTTCATCCGATAAAAATGATGATAGAATAAAAAGGCTTGCCAAGAAAACGCTGAAGGATTTGTTTGAGTTACAGCAGAAAACCGCCTCAAAAATCGATTATACAAAAACCTTTGATTATGAAGCTTATGACGAATTGGCCATCACACACGATTTGTATTATTTCAAGAATTTTTTGATCGATATTCTTGAGATGCCATATCATAAGTCAAAACTATTAAAAGAGTTTCAATCCATCGTCTTGCAAATCCATGTGTTAAGCCCTAAAGGTTTAATGATTCGCGACTTTCAATCGCGAAATATCATGGTTGATGACAACAATAATATCAGTTTTATTGACTATCAAGGCGCGATGTTTGGCCCGTTGATGTACGATGTTGTTTCGTTTCTTTATCAAGCGAAAGCTAATTTTTCCGATGATTTCAAAAGCGAGATGATAAATTATTATTTATCATTATGGCAAAAGGAAAAGGATATTGAAAGTTTACAAGCTTCTATTAAGCCTATTATAATGATGCGTTATTTGCAAGTTTTAGGCGCTTATGGATTCCGTGGTTTAATTCAACGAAAAAAGCATTTTATGCAAAGTCTGGAACAAGGGATTAAAAACATAACAGCATTGGCATCCACGTGGGAAGGTTTGAGGCAATATCCAGAATTATTAATGCTGATTCAGCAACTTAATACAGATGAGACAAAACGTAAGATTGCACAACTTTTACAATAGAAATAAATATAAAAAAAGCTTCCAAAATGGGAAGCTTTTTAATTTTATATTTTTCTGAATTAGTTCGTTTGATTTAATACTAAACTGTTTTCTTTAATAATTCTTTTAGCAAAACGATATCTTGGACCCCAATATCTGTCGTTGAGAGAAGATACCATTACGCCTTTCGATGTCGCCGAATGGATGAATTTAACATCGCCTTCTTCATTAACTTCTTCAACAATTCCTACGTGAGAGATACGGCCTCTACCATGTGAGAAAAATACCAAATCTCCTTTTTTTAGTTCAGTTTTATCTACCGCTTCACCTTCTTGAGATTGATCTGCCGCAACTCTTGGTAAATTAACACCCGCCACTGCACCGAAAACTGAAAGTACAAAAGCAGAACAGTCGATCCCACTTCTTGTTGTTCCACCATATCTGTAAGGTGTTCCAAGGTAAGTACTTGCTTCGTCTAAAATATTGTCGATTGTTTTTTCGTGTTTGATAGCTTCTGCAATCATTGAAGCCTTGATAGAATTAGATGCGTTGTTAAGAGATGCTAACATTCTCTTAGCTTGTAGTTTGTCCGCGTTTTCAGCTTTGGCTATAACAGGTGTAACTTTGGCATCAGTTTTGTATATATTTGGTTGAGATACAACGTAGTTGGATACACATGATTGTAGGGAGAATGTTGTAACTACAGCTAGGATATAAAACAGAACTCTTTTCTTCATATATATTTATTTAAACGTGTTAAACAGGTTTCTTTTTTGTTCAAATGCAAGGCAAATTTAAAGAATACCTATAAAAGGACTTTCCGATTGTAAATAAGGAAGACTTTATTTAACACTATTTAACATTTTTATTAAGAATGTTAATCAAAAACAAATCGCAAAACGCTTATAATAGGGTTTTGCGATTTTATTTTGTTTAAGACTTTTTAACATATTCAGTTGATATCCTTTATTTACTTAGTTATTTGTGTCTTTCAAGATTCTAAAAAAAGATGTTAAGTTTGTCATTACTTGCAATTCTTCTTTCTTGGAAAAAATCATAGTTAAAACTTTTGTTGAAATAGAAAAAATGTTCTATTTTTGCGTTAAATATTTAAGAAAATGATGTTATCAGCATTTTGGCCGTTTTACCAGTACCTTTGGACAATCTATTTTATTGTAATGTTCTTGGCTGGCTTTTGGTGTATTTTTATGTTCGCAACCTATATCGTTCCACTTTGGTTGACAGAAGGGGTTGCAGAATACTTTGGAAAAATCAATAAAAACTTTGATCCTGAAAAAGTAAGATACCAAAAATTGTACGAACAAGAAGGTGTAGAAGTTATCTACCAAAGACCTGCAGGCGAAAAGCCAGCAGACAATCATCACCACTAATAGTTGGCAATTTTCTGTTTTGAGAATTGCACTCAAAGCGAAACAACATATATTGAAAAGCTTTTTGGATTTTTCCAGAAAGCTTTTTTGTTTTGTAACTTTTCTCTTTAAAATGCTGACTTATTATCTATGAAAATAATATTGAAGCTAGAATATTTTACCCTTTTTATTTTGTCGTTATATGGATTCTCCCATACAGAGTTTTCTTGGTGGTGGTTTTTGGGATTGTTTTTTGTTCCAGATATTTCGATGTTGGGATATTTGGTAAATACGAGATTTGGTGCTTTTTGTTATAATCTTTTCCATCATTTTGGTACAGCGATACTTCTATATTTGGGCGCGATATATTTAAAATTACCTTATCTGGAAATGATTGCTACAATAATGTTAGCGCATTCTGCATTTGATAGGATTGTTGGCTATGGTTTAAAATATGAAGACAGCTTCCAAAATACACATTTGGGAAAAATAGGTAAGGCTAAATAGTTTTCTAAATATACCTAATCATCTGTGAGGGCGCAGTGCATTGTTGGAGCTCGTTTTGCGATGGCTGGGCGGAGCCGAAGCCAACGAAAACAGCGACTGCACGAAGACCGACCCGCATGTTTTTGCAAAGCTTTTAGCCAAGGCAAAACAAAGGGGCACAGCCAAAAAATAATTCCCTGAAATTTTGTATTTTTGCATACTTAAAATAAAACGATGTCAAAATCTCTCATTCCGAAACTGGAAGCGATAAAACAACGATATAACGAAGTTGCTGACTTGATTATCCAACCCGATGTCATCAACGACCAAAAAAGATATTCTACTCTTAACAAAGAATATAGCGATTTGGGAAAGATTGTAGTTGTCTACAACCAATACAAAGGCGCTTTGGATGCGATTGAAGAGTCGGACGAAATTATCGCTGATGGTTCTGATAAAGACTTGGTGGACTTGGCTAAAATGGAAAAGCAAGAAGCCATCGATAAAATTCCAGGCTTGGAAGAAGAACTGAAAGTGCTTTTGATTCCTAAAGATCCTGCAGATGACAAAAATGTTATCGTGGAACTACGCGCTGGTACTGGAGGTGACGAAGCAGCTATCTTTGTGGAAGACATTTATAGAATGTACACGATGTATTTCAAAACAAAAGGTTGGCGTCACGAAGTAACGGATAGCAACGAAGCAGCCAAAGGTTACAAAGAATTAATCATGAAAGTAGAGGGCGATGGCGTGTACGGTGTCATGAAGTTTGAGTCTGGTGTTCATCGTGTACAACGAGTTCCAGAAACAGAATCTCAAGGACGTGTACATACTTCTGCGATTACAGTTGCAGTTTTGCCAGAAGCTGAAGAAGTTGATTTTGAACTTAACCCTGCCGATATAGAAATGCAAACATCTCGTTCTGGAGGTGCAGGTGGACAGAATGTTAACAAAGTAGAAACAAAAGTGCAGTTGACGCACAAACCTTCCGGAATGGTGGTGGTATGCCAGCAAGCACGTTCTCAGTTAGCTAACCGTGAGTTGGCGATGGAAATGCTTCGTACAAAACTCTATGATATTGAGTTACAAAAAGTTCAGGGAGATATTGCGGCACAAAGAAAATCTATGGTCTCTACGGGTGATCGTTCGGCAAAGATTAAAACCTACAATTACCCGCAAGGTCGAGTAACAGATCACAGAATTAATAAATCAATCTATAACCTTGATGCTTACATGAATGGTGATATTGGTGAAATGATTGATGCTGTTATCATGGCGGAAAATGCTGAAAAAATGAAAGGCGAAGAAGAAGGAATGTAAAATTTCTTATACATTATAAAAACAAAGAACTCCCAAAATTGAGAGTTCTTTGTTATTTTTTTAAACTAAAGTTTGACCATATTGATAGATGATGCTATACTTAATTTTCTAAAAAATGGAATAGCAAAAAAACGACACTCAATCTGAGTGCCGTTTTTGATTTTCTAGGCCTTATTTAACTTCACGGTGAAGTGTCTTAAAATAGGCGATTCTTTTACAATTTTATAACCTTTAGTAATGTCATTTCGTCTTTCATAGACATTTTTTACTGCAGCTGCGATGTAATCCATATGATTGTTAGTATAGGTTCTTCTAGGGATTGCAAGACGCAAAAGTTCTAATTTTGGATAGCGGTTTTCGCGCGTTTCTGGATCGCGGTCAGCTAATAAAGTCCCGATTTCTACACCACGTACGCCCGCTTCTTTGTAAAGTTCAATGGCTAAAGTTTGTGCTGGGAATTCTTCTCGCGAAATATTTGGAAGAAAGGTTAAAGCATCAATAAAAACAGCATGTCCACCAATTGGTTTTTGTACAGGAACGCCATATTTGATTAATTTGTTTCCAAGATATTCGATTTGGGAAATTCTACTTTCCAGATAGGCTTTTTCAGTTGCTTCGTCCAGACCTACTGCCAAAGCCGCCATATCTCTACCTGCCATGCCGCCATAGGTGATGAAGCCTTCATAGATAATGGTGAAGTTAGAAGCTTTCTCAAATACCTCTTGATTGTTAAGCGCGATAAATCCTCCGATGTTAACCAAACCGTCTTTTTTGGACGACATTGTCATGCCTTCGCCATAAGAGAAAATTTCTTTACAAATTTCTTTGATGCTTCTATCTTGTTGACCTTCTTCTCGTTGTTGAATGAAATAAGCGTTTTCTGCAAATCGCGCTGAGTCGAAATAAACAGGAATGCCATATTTGTCGGACAAAGCTTTTACCGCTTTTATATTTTCTAAAGAAACAGGTTGACCTCCCGAAGAATTACACGTAATTGTTACCAAACAAAACGGAATTTGCTCTTTGGGATGAGATTTATAAACTTCTTCTAGTTTGTTTAAATCAATATTTCCTTTGAAGGGGTAGAGGTCGTTAATATCAAAAGCCTCTTCAATGGTGCAGTCAATTGCATGCGCTTTTCGGAACTCGATGTGGCCTTTTGTTGTGTCAAAATGCGAATTTCCAGGGACAACATCACCTTCTTTCACCAATACCGAAAACAATACATTTTCTGCAGCACGACCTTGGTGCGTTGGCAATAGATAAGGGAATCCTGTGATACGTTCTACGGTTTGTTGTAATTCTTGGAAGGAGCGGGATCCTGCATAGCTTTCGTCACCCGTCATCAGCGCAGCCCATTGTTGATCGGACATTGCACCTGTTCCGCTGTCTGTTAAAAGGTCTATGAAAACTTGTGAAGATTTTAGATTGAACAAATTATAATCCGCTTCTTTCAGCCATTGTTCTCTTTGTTCTGGGGTTGATTGCTCAATGTTTTCAACCATTTTAATTCTAAATGGCTCTGCATAAGGTAATTTCATGTATAATATTTGTTGATTTTTAAAGTTTGAATGTTTCTAAGTCAAATGTGTTTTTAACCTGAAATGTTTTTCATTTCTAAAAATCAAGCATCATTCTGGTGCTTTGAAAACGTTATCATCACTATGGAATCCAGCAACGCCTCCACTTACAGCAAATTTCATCGCTTCGGCAGCGTTCATGCCTTCCACTTCTTTTATGTTATTAAATTTAGTTACGATAACCCAACCCGAAACGGCATAAGAATGTGGGAGATAAACGGCAATCATGCCATCCATATTAACGGCTGACATGTCATTTTGTGTTAAAAATCCGATGCGCCATACTTCTGGATTTTCATTGGTTTTTACCCAAACAGGAATGTTAAATTTCTTTTTATCGCCTACGAAAGAGCCCATGACGTCTTTCAGAGAAGTGTAGATAAATTTTATGCCTGGCGTATGTTCTAAGATATAATCAACACTGTCAACGATAATTCTGCCTAGGATAAATTTGTTTCCGAAATAACCAATAAGCGTTGTTGCGGCGATAACCACAACAAAAACCAATCCTGGAAATTTCTCTGAAACCGATGGGATAATATTGTCGATACTAAAAACAATATACCAAATTATCCATGCCGTAATCGCTAAAGGTCCAATAATAACCAAGCCTTGTAAAAAATTACGGAATGCTAACGCCAAATAATCGTTGATGCCTTTCTTCATATATTAACCGTGGATTGTTTCTTTGTTGCCATAAGAACGGATAATGCTGGACTCGTAGTCTAGCCATTCTTCCCAGCGTTGGTTTACTTTTTCAGGATCGCCTAGTTGTCTTGCAAAACCTATAAAAGTTGTATAGTGATTGGCTTCCGAAATCATCAAATCGTGATAAAATTTCTTTAGCTTTTCGTCTTTAATATTTTCTGTTAAAACTTTGAAACGTTCACAACTTCTGGCTTCTATCATAGCTGCGAAGAGCATTTTGTCAACGATAAGATCTTCGCGACTTCCTTGCACGACAAACTTGAGAAGGTCATTAACATAATCATCTTTGCGCTGTCTTCCCAATACACCACCACGTTCTTTAATAATCTCGTGTACTTGATCAAAATGATCCAACTCTTCCTGTGCAATGGCCAATAGCTCTGTTACAATCTCGGGATATTCTGGCAACATGGTGATAAGCCCAATCGCATTGGTTGCTGCTTTTTGCTCACACCAAGCGTGGTCGGTTAATATTTCCTCTAAATTGCTTTCTGCGATATTTGCCCAACGGGGATCCGTAAGTAGCTTTAACCTAAACATTTCAATTTTTTTCGTAAAAATAAGAATTTTAAAACTTAATTGTTAATTTTATTACAAACCTTATTATATGAAATCCATTTATCGTTTTTTAATATTAATTCTATTTTTTAATTGTAATAAATCAGAAAAATCAGTATTTGAAACAAATATTATCAGCTCCAAAAATAAAGAACATGTAGAAACAAAATTTGTTAATGCGAAGTTTAACATTCTCAAAGACAGGTTAATTCCTATGCCTGGATATCAACGTGTTGAAACCAAGCTCAATTCTTGGGAATCTTTTTTACAAAATTTAAATCTACAAGAATTCGGAAAACCTATATTAAAATATGATGGAACAGAAATATCGGACCAGAAACATCACGTCGGAATATTGACTTATGATGTTGGCTCAAAAGATCTTCAACAATGTGCAGATGCTTTGATAAGGCTGCGTGCAGAATACCTTTTTAAAAATGAAAAATACAATGCTATTCATTTCAAATTCACAAGCGGACATCAATTTTCTTGGAATGAATATGCTGATGGTCTTCGCCCCATTGTTTCTGGAAACAACGTAGATTTTAGTAAAAGAGCAGCTCCGAATTCTATTAATTCTTATCAAGATTTCAGACAATATCTAGACATTATTTATACTTATGCTGGTACAATTTCCCTCGCACGGGATCTCAAAGAAAGCAAAAACAAAACAGAATTTAACATTGGTGATCTTATTATAACGCCAGGAAGTCCAGGCCACGTCGTGATGATTGTTGATAAAATCGAGAAAGGAAACGAAAAACGATATGCTTTGATAGAAGGATATACACCTGCACAATCAATACATATTTTATCAAAAAACGGAAATCCTTGGTTTGACATGAAACCGAGCAAGGAAATAATTACACCTCGATATCATTTTGAAAAGCCAGTGATTAAACAGTTTTAATTAACAAACACCATAAAATAAAATTTTAATATTATTTGGTATAATTATTGTGAATCTGTGAATTGAAATTTAAAACAAATATCAACTTCACAAAATTTTCAAACTATGGCAACTAACCTATCAAACCGATTAAGAAGTGTATTTATTATGCTTTTATCATTTTTATCAACAGGATTAATTTTTGCACAAGACAAAGGCGCTGACCTTACCGTCGATGTTAATACACACAAAACAACAACTACAGAATGGTACACTAATCCTACTTACCTTATAATAGGTGGTGTGGTTCTTATCATTATCATAGCATTAATTATGCGAGGCGGTGGAAGCAAAAATTAGTTTAATTTTAAAAAAAAATATGACCGCTTCTTAATTAGAAGCGGTTTTTTTTCTTAAAATACCAAGTATTTTCCAGCCGAGATTATCTACTTTTTTTAGAATTTCAGCAATGACAACAGCTAGACCGATATTAACTGCGTAAACTAGAATTAATAACAAAACCCAATTAAGATCTTCTTTTAAAGGAACGACTAAAAAGTAAATTAAAGACGAACTGATTCCTTGTGAAAAATAAAAGAAAATAGCGTTGTTTCCAATGTAGGTTAAGAAGTTTTGTTTGTTGATTTTCAATCGGTTATATCCAACGAATAAAGTTACAACTGCAAACATTGTCCAAATAATATAAGGCAATTTCGGCGGGAATTTATTTTTATTCAGTTTATAAAAAATCTCAGTTCCGTAGTAAGAAAACATTCCTACCAAAGCTAAAGCGACGATGCCATAAAGCACAGGAATCATTTTCGTTGGGATTTTTTTTCCACGCATCTGGTGCGCGATTAAAAACACCGCAAGATAAAATGCCACATAACCAACTTGTCCACTAGGATAATATTGAGGGAATAAATTGAAAATCAGTGTTAAAACAACACAAAGCGCGATAAACCAGTTGATATGTTTTGGAAAGAACTTTAAAATTAAAACGCCAAAAACAGTGAGGATATAATAAACTTTAAGATACCAAAAACTTCCCATTACCACGGGGAAAGTGTCTGCATTCGTATATTGGTGAAGATACCAATTGCCCAAATTCTGCCATTGTGGATCGCTAGAAATATTCTGTGGAACATACTTTCCTCCAAAGGTTGAATAAAAATCTTTTAGCCAGTCCATTGAGAAAAATGTGAGCCCAAAAACTTTAAAGAAATAATCCATAAAGAACAGAAAAGTCACAAAAATCATGTAAGTAACTTGCAACTTCAGCAGTCTGTAAAAGGTCTTTTCGATATTGGCGCCAGAAGTTATTCCACTCAAGGCATAAAACAAGATTACATCAAAAAACAACGACATCACACGAACTTCTGTTGGTACATAAAACTGACCCGACCAAAATACCGTATGGATAAAAATAACAGAAAGCGTTGCAAAACCTTTTGCAAAATCAATATATAAATCTCTTTTCATTAAAAATGCTATATATTAAAAATTAAAATACGACTAATTTTAGCCAACAATATACAACAGAATTGGCTTTTATTAAGATTATTTCACAAACATTTAATTTTTGAGCCTCGAATCTTATCCGTAATTTTGGGAGTTAATTTTTTAGAATGTCAGACATAATTCAACTTTTGCCAGATCACGTTGCTAACCAGATTGCCGCCGGAGAAGTGGTGCAACGGCCTGCGTCTATTGTTAAAGAATTGATGGAGAATGCTATAGATGCTGGCGCTAGCAAAATCGAATTAATTGTTCGCGATGCAGGAAAAAATCTGATCCAAGTTGTTGACAATGGCGGTGGAATGTCCGATACCGATGCCAGATTGGCGTTCGAAAGACATGCTACTTCAAAAATAAGAAGTACCGAAGATATTTTTAAAATCGCTACCAAAGGTTTTCGTGGAGAGGCTTTGGCATCGATTGCTGCCGTGGCGCAAGTAGAGCTCCGAACCAAACAAAAAGATACAGCCGTAGGAACAAATATCTATATTGAAGGCGGCGAACTACAATTTCAAGAGCCGATACAGACTGCGGAAGGGTCTAATTTTTTAATTAAAAATTTGTTTTTCAATGTTCCTGCTAGACGCAAGTTTTTGAAAAATGATAATATAGAATTCCGTCATATTATTGACGAATTTCAGCGCGTTGCTTTAGCGCATGAAAATGTAGAATTCGAAATGTTCCATAATGACGAGCCTATTTTTCGTTTGCGAAAAGGCGGGCAAATGCAGCGTATCGTGGAAGTTTTTGGAAGAAAAATACAACCACTTTTAATTCCCATAAAAGAAGACCTTGGCTGGGTAAGGCTTAACGGATTTGTGGCAAAACCCGAAGGTGCCAAAAAAACCAGAGGCGAACAATTTTTCTTTGTCAACGGAAGATACTTCAGAAGTCCTTATCTCAGCAAAGCGGTACAGGAAGCTTTTGAAGGCCTTTTGCAGCCTGGTTATATTCCGAGCTTTTTCTTGTTTTTAGAGCTTGATCCTGAGAAAATTGACGTTAATATTCATCCCCAAAAAACGGAAGTGAAATTTGAGGACGAAGCATTGATTTTTGCGTTGCTGAGATCAACAATTAAAAAAGCTTTAGGGATTTATAATATTGCGCCAAGTTTAGATTTTGACAGAGATCCTGCGATGGACGCTTTTTTCCAGGCACAACCGAGTAAAGCGAATCTTGAATCTGGAAGTTCTTCTTTTTCCAAAAATGTAAAGGTTGACAGAAGTTTTAATCCTTTCACATCCGAGAAGCCTTCGACAATAGAAAGTCTTAATCTTTCCGAAATGTACAATGCGGCAATACCAAGCGCGGAACCTTCGAAAATTAATCTTTTTGAGGACGATGATGATGACTTGGAAGAAGATCTTTTCCGACTTCCGAATGCCTATTGGCTTTTCAATAAAGAAGGAAAAACTTTTATGCTGGATTTGGGACGTATTCATCGGGTGATTTTGCAATCGCAACAAAAAGAATTTAAACCTAACAAAAATGGGCAACATTTGCTTTTTTCCATTGAATATCATCTCAACGAAATCGAAAAAAATAAATATAAATCCATTAAAAAATATTTGCCAGCTTTAGGTTTTGACATGATTCTTGCACAAGAGAATGTTTTGAGAATTAATGCAGTGCCAGAAGGTTTGAAAGAATCTGCTGTTGTAGGATTTTTAGAAAAAATATTTGAAATTTTAGAATACCGAACCGAAGATGAGTTTATGAATTTTTACCAAGATCAATGGTTAAAAGTCCATAGCAAATCGAAGTTTGATTTTATATACAAAACCGAAGTAGAACAGCTTATAAAAGATTTTATCGAGCTAGGATTTCCACAATATACCGTTACAGGAAAGAAATGTTTTGAGGAAATTCCGTTTGATGATTTTAAAAATAAATTTTAATTTATGTTTCAGAATATTACCCCGATAACCAAAAATATTATCATTATCAATGTTGTAGTTTTTGTGCTTGTATCGCTTGCTGGCAATTACGGATTACAAATTGGAAATTGGCTAGCTGGTTATTTTCCATTGTCTCCCAATTTCAGATCTTGGCAAATTATCACACACATGTTTATGCATGGCGGGATTATGCATATTGCTTTTAATATGTTAACCTTGTTAAGTTTTGGACCTGTTTTGGAACAAGTTTTGGGTGGGAAAAAATTTACAATTTTGTATTTCTTAGCTGGTCTAGGTGGATTTGCGTTGTATAATATTATTAACATGGTTGAGGCTTTCCAGATTACCCAATTTTTGAAAGACAATGACTATAACATCAACGAAGTCTATAAGTATGCAACATTGGGCTATGTTGGAGAAATGCCAATTAGCTCCAATAATCCAAGTGTTCTGGAAAAAGCCCAAAGTTTATTCAATTTGTTAAGAACGCCTATGGTAGGTGCATCGGGTGCGATATTCGGAGTTGTTGCGGCTTTTTCTACTTTGTTTCCAAATGCCAAACTCATGTTCATGTTTATTCCAGCGCCTATTAAAGCTAAGTATCTTTTGCCAATTATTATTTTGGGTTCTATATTTTTAGGAATTGGACAATTCAGTTGGGATAATGTCGCGCACTTTGCCCACATTGGCGGTGCTATTGTAGGCTACCTTTATATCAGACATTGGAAAAAAAACAATAATTATATTGGCGGTTAATGAAGTTTTTTAATTTCATTTTAAGTTTATTGCATTTACTGATAACGCTGATGTTATTGGCATGTCTTGCCAATGCTTACATTTCGCCTAGCCAATTATCATTATTAAATCTTCTCTCTTTGGGCTTTCCGGTTTTAATGATTCTGAATGTTTTATTATGCATTTATTGGATTATTTTATTTAAAAAAAGAGCGATTTTATTTTTAGTGATTTCCATATTTTTTATCACGCCAACACGCCGTTGGATCAACTATTCCCCAGAGAAAAAAGACAAGTCTGACTTTAGCATGATGACTTTCAACATCAAAAACGGAACCATGGGAAAAGAAGATGTGGAACGTTATATCAACGAGAAAGACGTAGATCTTGTCTTTTTGCAAGAAGCATCATTAGAACTTAATCTTCCTAATTATCCATATAAAGTCGACCAATTTTCACAAATAAGATGTTATTCGAAATTTCCAATAGAAAAATTTGAGGATATTAAAACCCAAGTCGATATTGGCAATAGTTTTTATGCGGATATTAAAATCGGATCTAAGACGATTCGTTTTGTGAATATCTATATGGAGCCTTTCCAAATCGATAAACAAATGGTGCGACCAACACGTTCGATGGACGAAAACGAAGCTAAAGCCAAAAGTTTGGTTAGAAAGATGTTGCCTATTTTTAAAGAACATCAAATACAAATGCAGAATACAATGGCTTATGTAGATAATTCGCCTCATCCGGTCGTGTTTGTAGGTGATTTTAATGCGGTGCCTAACTCTTATGAATATTATACCGCTTCCAAAAACCTGAAAGATTCTTTCCTAGAAGCAGGAATCGGCAGCGGGACAAGCTTTCATGAGTTTAAATTTCCAATAAAAATTGATCATATCTTCACGTCAAAATCTATAAAAACTTTAAATTATAAAGTGGATAGAAGTGTTCATGTTTCGGATCATTTTCCAGTTTTAGCCAGTTTTAAATTTCAGGATAGCTTATGAAAAATCTAATGTTGCTAATATTCTTAATCGCCGCTTCTTGTTCAAAAAAAGCTCCAGAAACAACAATGTCGGAGAAGCCCGAAGTTTTGGATTATGATACAACCGCAATCGACTCTTTCGCGCCTGGAGCAACACCAGCGAATATGCTTCCAAAAGTTATCAAGGTAAAAGATAGTGCAAAAGAAGCTAAAAAGAAAGTACTCGAAGCTCAAATAAAAGAACTCGAAAAAAAGGAACTCGAAAAAAAGAAAGCTGAAGAAAAGCAAAAAACAAAAGATAAAGAAAAGCAAAAAGCTTTGGAAACCTCACTTCCAACTGAACAATCAGCAATATAAAAAAAGCTGTCTAATAAATTTAGGCAGCTTTTCTATTTCTTTTTTACAGTTGCATTTGTATGCTCTCTGTTGCAGGCTGAGCTTGTATTTGTCGCATTTTTGGCGAAGCCTCAATGTTATTATTTTTTCCTGGACGAACAGGTCGTCGCGGTTGATTTTCTTTTTTACCCTGATCTAATAATTCGTTGTTGTCCGTTGGCGTTGTTTCCGGATTGGTCGGTGCTAAAGCTTTACCCTCACCGTCTGTAAGTTCCAATTTGACATCGCTTTTCAGATGTTTCAAAAGTTCTTTAGCTTTTATTCCTTCAGGTGTTTTGGCATAATTCAGAACGATTTGCTCTAGCTGAAGAATCATGATTTCTTTGCCCGCAGATTTTCCTGCATTGTAAGCATTTAGTAAATAAAACTTCGGAATCAAAGCGTCCTTTTTATTGTCTTCAATGGCTTTGTGGATGAGGTTTGTAGAAGCTTGGTATTTCCCATCTATATGAAGTTGGTAGGCTTCTTCGTACAATTTTTGAACTTCTTCTGACGATTTATTAAAATTTTTGTCCCTCGGGTTTTTCACAAATTCGGCGTAAGAAGTATATGGATATTTTTCTAAAATTAAATTCTTAGCACGTTCAGCTGCTTGTGGATTTTTTTCATAATTAATTACAAAAGCTTGATAAAGGGCTTTCAGTTCTGTGTCTTCATCGGTTTTAGAATCAACAAGGTCGTAAAGCGTTTTGGTTGCTAATTTAGAATTTCCGAAGAAGTTTTCAAACATTATTCCCAGACCTAGACTTGCTGTATCTCTATCTTTTTTAAGCTTAGCAATTTCGGATGTTTTGGTCGGGATTTTTTCGGTGTAGAAACTTGGTTCAAAACGGCGTGGATCTGGTGCTGCGCTAATTCCCAAAGCATCATTTTTAAGATCTTCAATCGTTTGAGATTTTGCAGAATAACGCCAATTGTCAGCTAGTGTTCTGTTGCCCCAAATTTGTTTAAAGTTATTTTCTCCTCGCGGAATATTGTTGGTATTAGCAAAATAAAATGTGCTCTTGTTTTCGCCGCCCATGTTGATGTCTCCGAAGGTTCCGCCGCCAGAATTGGCAAACATCGAATTAGCATTATAATCGCCCGTGTCAAAACCTTTGGAACGTTCTGCTCTTTTTCTTTCGAGCTCTTCTGCAGCTTCTTTTGCTTTTAGTTTGTCGATATGTTTTGTGAAATAAGCGTCTTGTTGTTCTTTTGTCATGTTAGTCAACGCAAGAATACTATCGTTTTTCTTGATCAAATAGTAGTTTTTTGACAGCTTTTTGATGTTGGTGGTTAGCTCTGTCAAACGTTGTTTTTCTGGAGCGTATGTCATTACCGCCAATGCACTGTCGTAGTAAGCGCCCGCTGTTAAGTAATCATCTTCTTCAAAATATTTTTTTCCAATTTGTGAGAATGCTAGACCTCGGATTTGTGGATCGGATACTTTTTCTGAAATCGATTTTCTAAACAAAGAGTCTGCGTCTTTTCCTTGTTTCGCATTCTGAGCCAAAAGTCCCATGGCGTAATACAATTCGTTTTTACGAGAGGCATAAGTTCCTTTTTTAGAAATCTTTTCTAAATAAGCCATTGCATCGGCATAGCTGTCATTAGAAGTGTCAAAAGTTTTAGCGATTTGGATTTGCGTTTTCACTTCAAATTCATAATCGTATGCATATTTGTAAGCAGTTGTAAAAGAATCTCTTGCGTCTTGTTTTTGTCCCAGTTCCGACAAGATTTGGCCTCGCAAATAAGCGATTCTACTTTTAATTTTACGTGTTTTATTGTACTCGAATGCTTCTTCTAATTCTTTAATCGCATCATTTTTTTTGCCCCATTTTAGTAACATTTCCGAATAGAAGATGCTTAAAGTTCTTTTTTCTTCTTTGTTAAGTTTTTCCTCTTTAAGTTCCGCAAATAGTTTATCGGCTTTTTGATAATCTTTAAGTTTTGCATACAGTTGAGCCTGATAAATTCTTGCTGTATTAATGCGTTTGTGTTTTGGCATATTGTTAAAAATATAACCTAAAGTGTCCAAAGCCTCAAGATATTTGTTTTGATACAATCTAGATTTTGTCAACAACATATAAGCGTCGAACATATAAGAATTCTTCTCAACACCATTTACCAATACCGAGTTTTTAGAAATCGTTTTTATCGCTTTGGCTTCAGCAATTTGTAGAATTGTTGCACCTTTTGTAGAGTTTGGCCTTGTGGTCGTACTGCTGAAACCAGAGTTGGAATTGGCATTGGGTGAGCCTGGACCTTTAGCGGTGCCCAAGTCGCTCATTGGATTTCCTGCACCAAAACTGGTAACTTCCGAGGCAATATCTTCGGTTGTTAAAATGGGAATATAGGGTTCGTAAAAGTTGTCTTTGAAACTTTTTGTACGGTTTTGCATTTCTGTGTTGAAGGCTTCCTTACTATTAAACATGGTATTGTAATAGGTCGAGAAACGGTTCATGGGGCCACTCTTCGTTTTCTTTTTACGAGGATTACAAGAGGCAACAGCAAAGATAGAAAGTATAATTAGGGCGAATTTTCTCATTTAAGTAGATAACTTGCTAAAGGGCAATTTATTATTTAAAATATTAATTTTTGTAAAAATAATGTTTTTCTTTTTAAGAATCGGTGTTAAATTAACAAATCAACTCACAGGAAAGTATTTTGATAAATATTGATAAACCCAATGTGTCGGCAATCCCATAATGCTGTAATAGCTTCCTTTGATCTCGGCAATTTTTGCCATACCCATCCACTCTTGTATGCCATAGCTTCCCGCTTTATCAAATGGTTTGAAGTTTTTAATGTAAAAACTAATTTCCTCTTCAGATATTTCGTGAAAGCTAACATCAGCACAATCGGTTTCTACAATAGTTTCCGAAGTGGTTTTAATGCATATCGCGGTATATACCTGATGCGTTTTTCCTGAAAGTTTTGATAACATTTCAAAAGCTTTTTCTTCGGACTTTGGTTTTAATAAAATCTCATTGTCCAACGCAACGATGGTATCAGAAGTTAATAATATTTCGTCATCTTTTAATTCCAGATAGGCTTCAGCTTTTGTTTTGGCAACATAGGCTGCAATATCTTTGGTGTTTAAAGTTTCCGAATAAGATTCGTCACAATTTATTTTCACAACTTCAAAAGGAAAACCTATAGATTTTAACAATTCTTGACGTCTAGGAGATGCCGAGGCTAGTAACAATTTCATCTTAAGTGGATTTGGTGTCATCATCGAGATGCCAACGATTTTGTATTTTCATAACCTGTTCTATGACATCACGTACGGCGCCTTTGCCTCCTTCTATAGGAGAAATGTAATTGGCAATTTCTTTAACTTCGGGAACGGCATTGGCGGGCGCTGCAGCAATAGCAACTTGCTTCATGATTCCAATATCTGGAATGTCGTCGCCCATCATAAGAACTTTGTCGTCATCTATGAGATATTTTAGTTTAAAATCTGCGTAATCTGACAGCTTATGTGCCGATTTGGGATAATAATCTTTGATGCCCAAATATTCTATCCTGTTGCGAACCATAGGATCGTCGCCGCCTGTAATAACTGCGATTTTGTAACCTGCTTTTATGGCTTTTACTACAGCATAGCCATCGAGAACATTCATGACACGTGCCATGCTTTTGTCTGGCAAAAGGTAAACGCTACCATCTGTGAATACGCCATCGACGTCAAACACGAAAGCGCGGATATTTTTTAGTTTTTCTAAATAACTCATTTTATAAAAAAATCCCTTTTAGTAAGGGATTATAAAAATAGTAAATATTGGCGAATATAAATGTTTTAGCTTAAGGGAACAAACTCGGCTCTATCGGATTGTTATTATTTTTGATGTTTTCGCGCTGGGTTTTTTCCATACTGCGGATGATTTCATTAGGATCGCTAATTTCCTTTCCATTAATATTAAGTTTCATCTTAACATTGCCTTGTCCCAACGTTTGGCGCATATCTTTAACAGGATCATTTTTATATTCTTTCCAAAGTTGTAAGAATTTCGCTTCATTAACATCTATGGATTTGTCATTGCTACCTCCGATGATGACCATCGTTCTGCTAGAAGTCGTGTTGTCTGCACTTTCTTTAATTTCGACGTCATCGAATTTTTTAATGCCCGAAAATTTATAAATATGCGTTTTGGTCGCGTCTTCCATTTCTAATATTAATCCTGGAAGCCCAGAGAATTTATAAGGCCCATCTTGGAAAGGAAGCTCTTGGGTGAACCAAGCCGTCCAACTTCTTCCACCGAAATCCGTTGTTGCTTTTTGAACAGTGAATTTGTCAATTTTTTTTGTTTCAGAATCTATTTTCCAAACAATAGGTTTTTCATTCTTTATAGCGTAATTGTTTCTATTAATTGGCATTTTAAGAACGATATCAAAATTAGGATAAGATTTGGTGACCTGATATTTTACCAAGCCGGGATTTGTCCCGCGAAAGTTGATGTTGATACTTCCAGATGCACGCATTTTTTTGAAATAATCATCACGGAGCGAGTCGGACAAAAATTGTTTCTGGCTATAAAACTTGCTGCCATCTTTTCGAATGTCAAGAAAGACGATTTCTTTTTTGATGCTGTCTTTTTGATTGATGTTTGGAACGAATTGATAATCGTAAGCAATGCGTGTCCCTTGCCCATACATTATGGTGGCAAAGAATAAAAATAAGATGTGGATGTTTTTCATGACTAAGAAATTAGTGATACGAATGTAAAAAATATTCCGCAATCTTTCAGCGAAATATTTTATTTTTTTAAAAAGTTTTATTTAAAATTGAATTTTACTGTAAACATAAACTGACTAGGTCTTATGTACATTTGGTTGGTGGTAATCAATTGTTGAGCAACATCTACGTTAACCGTTTCATAGATTTTTCGGTCAGCGATGTTAAGCCATTTAAGTTCAAAATCGATTTTCTTTTTCACCCAAGTGTATTGGTAAGATACATCAAAAAATGAGTTTCTAAAATTTTGTCCATTCGCTTTTGTTGTCAAATCGTACCAGAAAAATCCAAATGTATGATTTTCGGAAGGGTAGATGTAGGTGCTTAGATTATGATTCCAACCGCTAGTTTTCACCATTGTATTTGTCGATTTGTTAGTGTTTTTATTCCAGTTAAGATTAATATTATAATCCACACTTAACCATGAGAAATACGCATTGTTAAATTTGATACCCATGGATTGTCTGTTGTTGGTAGATTCTCTAAAATCGCTATTAAAATAAGAGAACGCGTTAGAATCTGTATTGCTCGCAGATACCGATATATTCGATTTGAATTTTGGGAAATATTTTCCAATTTCGGCACCTTCTGTTTGGCTTTTGGTTGTGTTTTCTTGAGAAATAATTTTAAGTTCCGATGCAAAACCATTGGTAATATAAGATTCTATCAAATTTTTCTCATTGTTGGAATAATTATATCGAACATTGAAGAATAAATTGTTCAACGGATTTCGGTACTCCAAACGAGAGCCTAAAGTTCTTGTAAGATACTCAGGCATTTTGATGTCATCAGAATAGCGAACATTAAGACTGGTTGGGCTGGTTAACATTTTACCACCGTACAAAAATCCGAAGTTTCCAAAATTATAGTTTTGATTGGCAAATCCCCAAATTTTGAAGAAGGATGCAAACTCATAATTCGCAAATAAGCTAGGCTCGAAAACAGTTTTTGACTGGTCCAAATATTTGTTTCTAATGTTGTCACGATAAGTGATTCCATAAAAATTAAGCGGTAAAGTCAAATTAAAATTGAAATTTTGAGATTTAAAATTAACCCCAATTTGTGTGTAAGGTTGGATTTCGTTCCACTCCATATCATTACTCATGTCGTTTCCTAGAAATTCATTTCTTCCGCCAAGTTGCCCATTAATCGCTGAAGTCAACGTGTTGAAGTTCATATTCAAACCAACTTCCGGCGTGAAAGTCCATTTTTTGTAACTGAATCCAACCGATGCCGAATGGTCAACTTCAATCGTTTTGGAAGTAGCATATTGTGTGATTTTGTCATAATCCCCGAATCCAAAATCTTTAAGATAATCGCCCGCTACAACGCTCATGTTTTGTTTGTCTTTTTGATATTTAACATAACTCATCACATTGAAAAGCTTTTCTTTCCAAGGGATAATTGTGCTCAAAGAGTTTTGGAAAGTCCCAGTAGGAGAGTCTAAAGATTCGTTAGCATATTTATGAATGGGTGATGATGTGTTTTTCAAAGGCGGAAGATAGTTATCAACCGTTGCGCGGTCTGTGTTCCAGAAGCTGTTCCAAGTTGTCGTGTTTTTAAAAAAGCCTTTTTTAGCATTTTTCGTAAAAATCAATTCACCTTTTGCAACATTGTCATAAAAACGATTGTTGGTGCTTGACGTAAATGTACCACCCATTTCTACCGATGGCGAGCCAACTTCATAGACTTTAACTTGGTAATCTTCACGTTTGATGCTGTTGTTGGTATAAGATGCGTTTGCCTTTAGTTCCCATTCTTTATTTTTGAAAGGGCTTGTCAAAAGATTTGCAGAGAAGAAATGAACATTGTTCAGAAGATATCTTTTTTCACCAATATTTGGCGTTCCTGCAGTTTCTATATTAGTCCAAGATTTCGGAGAGGCTTGCGAGCGTCGGCCTTCCCAACGACTTCCGAAGGATAGCATGTTGCCTTCTTTCTCGACAGTTTCCCCATTGTTGTTGGCTTTGTAGTTGACTACCCATTGGTTTTTTTGTCCAAAAAACATGGGTGTTAACTTAACATTCCACAAAAGAGGACTGAAACCTGCGCCAACTTCACCGCGGCCTGTCATAGTCACCGATTTTTTTAGTTTAATATTAAGTGCAGCGTTTTCTGATGGGACTTTGTCTTCTAATATTTTTACTGGTTGATGGTTTTCTAAGACTTCAACTCTTGCGACAGCATCTTTTGGCAACGAGTTATTAATTGTCCCATAGCCGCCTTCCATAAGGTCTTTACCGTTAACATAGAATTTGTTAATTGGCTCACCTTGATAAAGTACGCTTCCATCTTTGTTAACCTCTATACCGGGCATTTTTTTCAGAACATCCGCAAGACTCCTGTCGGATTTATTTTCAAAAGCTTTGATATCGTAAGATATGGTATCGCCTTTTTTGGTGATTAATTTGGTTTTAATTTTTACTTCTTCAATTTCTGTTGTTTCACTAGATAAAGAAAAGTTTTGAGTTTGGTCGGCATTGTTAACTGTTTTGTTGACAGATTTTTGATTAAAAGCCTTTACTTTTAAAATTACATTGCTTTCCGAAGAATTAAAAACAATTTTGTAATCGCCTTTTGCATTAGAAATAGCAAATGCCAGAATTGCATTTTTTCCAGGTTCCTCAATGGTTACACTTGCGCTTGGCAAAGCTTTACCGCTAGAATCTGTAATGGTACCGCTAATTGTTTTTTGTGCTAAAACTAAAGATGTACAACTAAAAACTAAAATTAAACTAAGTAGATTTTTCATATAAAAAATGTATCACTAAACAATTAGTAGATGAATTAAAAAAATGTTACAAAATCTTTGACAAATTTTTTGCTAAAAGTTAAAAGTAAAGAAGTTGAAATAAATGACTCCGTTTTTTCTGATGATAGAAAAAATAATACGTATTGATTTTTTTTACAAATATATTTTTGAGCTCACTCCATAAAAAATTAATAATTTTGTAACATAATAGTTAAGTGACATGGGAATCATTCTGAAACCAATTGATGTTGTTGAAGACATTACAAAAGAAGACTTTGAAGAAAAATATTTGAAACCGCGTAAGCCTGTGGTTATTAAGAATATGGCAAAAAATTGGGCCGCATACAAAAAATGGACGATGGATTATATGAAGCAAGCCGTTGGCGATGTTGACGTACCTTTGTATGACAGTTCCAAAGCAGATCCTGCTGCGCCAATTAACGCTTCGGCCGCCAATATGAAATTTGGGGACTACATTGACCTTATCGAAAAAGAGCCAACAGATTTAAGAATTTTCTTATTTGACCCAATAAAACACGCGCCAAAATTATTAGATGATTATGTTTTTCCAAAAGATCTAATGGGAGGATTTTTGGATAAATACCCCAACATGTTTTTTGGAGGAAAAGGTTCTGTAACTTTTTTACATTATGATATCGATATGGCGCATATCTTCCACACGCATTTTAATGGAAGAAAGCACATCTTGCTTTTCGATTACAAGTGGAAAGATAGATTGTATCAAATTCCATATGCGACTTACGCCTTGGAAGATTATGATATCGAAAATCCAGATTTCAAAAACTTCCCAGCACTAGACGGTGTAGAAGGCATAGAATGTTATCTTGAGCATGGTGACACATTGTTTATGCCGACAGGTTGGTGGCATTGGATGAAATATCTAGATGGCAGTTTCTCCATTTCTTTAAGAGCTTGGGATAAAAGTTGGGGGGTGAAAGCGCACAGCCTTTGGAATCTTACTGTACAAAGAAGTTTTGACAATTTTATGAAGAAAAATTTCAAAGTAAAATACATGACTTGGAAAGAGAAAAAAGCTGTGGAAAGAGCGAACATCGCTTTGAAAAGAGGTTTACCGAAAAAATAAGATTAAAGATTGATAAAATAGCAACTCCCAATTAATTTTAATTGGGAGTTGCTATTTTTATGTTTTAAAAACTGAGGTTAAACGACTCCTTGAGCTAGCATTGCCTCGGCAACTTTTACGAAACCAGCAATGTTTGCACCTTTTACGTAATTGACGTAGCCATCAGCTTCTTTACCATAATCTCGACAAGCTTTGTGAATACCAATCATGATTTCCTTAAGACGTGCATCAACTTCTTCTGAAGTCCAGTTAAGACGGATAGAGTTTTGTGTCATTTCTAAACCAGAAGTGGCAACACCTCCAGCATTAGACGCTTTTCCTGGAGAAAACAATACTTTACTCTCTAAGAAATAATTAATAGCCTCCAAAGTTGATGGCATATTTGCCGCTTCGGTGACGCACATACAGCCGTTTGCGACAAGTTTTTTTGCATCTTCAAGATCCAATTCATTTTGAGTGGCAGCAGGGATGGCAACATCACACTTTACTTCCCAAGGACGCTTTCCTGCGAAGAATTTTGCTTTAGGATATTTTTTGAGATAATCTTCTGCGCGGTTATTTCCAGAAGCTCTTAGCGCTAATAAATAATCTATTTTTTCACCAGAAATACCTTCTTCGTCATAAATATAGCCGTCTGGTCCAGAGATGGTAACTGTTTTTCCGCCAAGCTCGTCAATCTTTTTGATAACGCCCCATGATACATTTCCGAATCCAGAAACGCAAACCGTTTTTCCTTTAAGATCTTGGTTGATGGTTTTAAGCATTTGCTCGGTAAAATATACAACACCGAAACCTGTTGCTTCAGGACGAATCAAAGATCCTCCATATGCCAAACCTTTACCAGTTAATACACCTGTGAATTCGTTTCTAATACGTTTATACTGTCCAAAAAGATAACCAATTTCTCGTGCACCAACACCAATATCACCAGCAGGCACGTCGGTTTCAGGGCCAATATGCTTACATAATTCGGTCATGAAGGATTGACAAAAACGCATCACTTCCATATCAGATTTCCCTTGTGGATCGAAGTCGGAACCTCCTTTTCCTCCGCCCATTGGCAGGGTTGTCAAGGAGTTTTTGAAAACTTGCTCGAAAGCTAAAAACTTAAGGACACTTAGATTAACCGTCGGATGAAATCTAATTCCACCTTTGTATGGTCCAATAGCAGAATTCATCTGGATTCGGAAACCTCTATTAACTTGGATTTCTCCATTGTCATCTACCCATGGTACACGGAAAATAATGGCGCGCTCTGGCTCTGCCATCCTTTCTAACAGCTTCATACCGTGGTATTGTGGCTTGGTTGCAATGAAAGGAATTACCGTTATTGCAACTTCTTTTACCGCTTGGATAAATTCGGGTTCGTTTGGATTTTTAGCCTCAATTTTGGCGATAAAATCCTTGATCTGTTGGTCGATTTCGTGTTGCTCCATAAAGCTGTATTGTTATGTAACAAATTTAATTTTATTTTCAAAAAAGCAAAACTTTTATTGGATTTTTTTTATGATTTTGAGCTTAAACTAAAATTTTTCTTAATGTTTTCATAAAATGCTTTTCTTTTTAAAAATTTAGAACTAAAATTAAAATTTTGTTGTCAAGTTAACAATTTGTTACTAAGTTATACTGGTGTAATTTTTACCAGAATGTGATTTAATATATCCTAAAAGCTCCATTTCCAATAAGATTGATAAAAGTTCTTGTGGGTTTTTTTGTGTTTCTGAAAGCAAATCGTCAAACGAAATACTCATTTTGTCATGAATAAAATTATAAATATTCTGATGAATTGGATTGTTGATGTTCATCGGAATAATTTGAGTGAAAAGATTTGTAGTATTAGATTGATTTGGACTACAATTTTGTACTAAATCTGCCACCGAATGTATAATTTGGGCTTTGTTTTGAGAAATCAAAAGATTACAGCCTTGGCTGTATTTGTCATTTAATTTTCCAGAAAGTGCGTAGACATCGCGGTTGTAGTCATTTGCAAAGTTGGCAGTATTCATCGACCCACCGCCAAAAGCGGATTCTACAATGATGGTTTGCTGAGAAAATCCTGCAATAATCCGATTCCGTTGCAGAAAGTTTTCGCGATCTGGTTTGGATTTCGACGTGTATTCTGAAATGATAGCACCGCCATTTTCGATAATTCGGTTGGCAAGAACTTGATGTTTTGAAGGATAAATCATGTGTAAACCATGTGCTAAAACAGCAAGTGTCGGAATGTTAAGCGCTAAAGATTTTTCATGAACATGGGCATCAACGCCATAGGCTAAACCGCTAACGGTCGCCATTTGGCTAGATGGAAGTTCCGTTAGAAAGTCATTAATAAATTGTTTTCCGTAGCTTGTCATGTTGCGTGTCCCGACAATGCTGATGTATTTAGCTTGTGGAAGTTGGCCTTTAACAAACAAAATACTCGGCGCATCGGGACATTCTTTTAATAAAAATGGATAATCTGCATCTTGAATAGTTAGTGCTGTAATATTATTTTGTTCACAAAACTCAAGCTCTTTGGTGGCGAAATCGAGATGTTTTTGGTTGCCTATTTCTTCTGTACGTTTGTTACCAATGCCGAATATTTGTTTTAGTGTGGATTTGGGAAGATTCCAAACTTGTTCTGCAGAACCGAATTCCTCTACCAATTTGCGATAATTAAGATTTCCAAGTTGATGGCAATTTTGTAGGGCAATGGCATATAGATGTTCGGTTTTCATATTTGATTTTTAGAATTAAAGCTACTGCATTTCTTTTTTTCTTATTTCGTCAAGATGATCCCATATGTTATCTTTAGGTTTTTGTGGAAGTTCTAGAAAGTCGTCAGGATGATTTTCTTTATATTCTTGCCACAGTTTATCATCTTTTTCGCTATAATAATTGGGAAATTCCCAAATGTATTTTTTCTTTTTCATTCCAATATTTCTGAACAAAAAAGCCATGATAATGCCGACTAACCCACCGGCAAGGTGCGACTGCCAAGATATCCTACTTGGCTCTTGTAAGTTACTAAATAATTCTTCTGGTAACATACCCCAAACCAAACTTCCGTAATATAAAGCAACAAGAAGTGAAATGGTTATTAAAGTTCTTTCCCAACGGAAAATGCCACTGAAGAATAAAAAGAAAGCTAAAACATAGACAATGCCGCTGGCGCCGATGATGCAACTGTAGTTCCATTGGCCAGTAAAAATATCGATGGGCGGTAATAGCCAAACCAATAGTCCAGCACTTATCCAACCTGTAATTAAAATTTTGTTAGCAATTGTTGGATAAAATTGATATAACAAAAACAATAAAATGGCTATCGGAACACTATTTCCAAAAATATGTTCTAGGCTACCATGCAAAAATGGTGATGTGATAATGCCCAATAATCCGTCTGGATATAGCGGAATAATAGCACCAAAACAATTGCTGAAAAAACCTAAGCTTTGTAACATATAGCCCAACCACATTAGGGATAACATGATAATGGGAATGACGAATGCGTTTCGGTTAATACTTTTTGCTAACATGCTTTTGGATTGTCAAATTGGTTGCCAAAAAAAAGAATCAGGAAATTCTGTCCATAATATTGAAGCTTATATTTTCGAGCTTTAAAAACGAAATTATTTATTTTGTATTAATTTTGTGGATTGTTAGATTGATGCATGCAATGAAGAAATTACTTTCAATAATTTTTATAGGATTAAATGTAATATTATTTTCTCAGAAAAGACCAGATCTTAATAAGATAATTGACTCTATATCTCAGAACCAATGGACCAATGCTAATACCGTATTGGATAGTATTGACACAGAGAAAATATCGAATATTAAACTCAAGAAAAAAAATGACTCTGTTATTTTTGACAAGTTACCGCAGCTGTCTGTGCAAGATATGCCGATAACGCCCTATAGTATGTTGAATACGGTGGAGGCACGCCGTTGGTTCGTCTTTGGACAAAACAGTTTGGTATTCAACCAATCTTCATTTTCCAATTGGTATTCGGGAGGTAATGACAATATTGGTGTTATTGGCAAGGTTAATTATAATTTTAATTACAAAAGCGGCAAACATTTTTTAGAAAATAATGTTCAATTGGCTTACGGATTTGTGTCTTCTACAGGTCAATCCACCAGAAAGACGGAAGATTATATCAATCTTTCTTCCAACTATGGGTATGAGTTGGGGTCTAATTATTATTTATCAACAGGATTTCAGTTTTTGTCACAATTTGGCGCGGGATACAATTACTCCTCCACGCCAGATCCTACGTATAACGATCGTGTCTCAAGGTTTATGGCGCCTGCTTATCTTAACTTAGGTCTCGGTATTTCTTATAATCCGAATGATAATTTTCAGTTGGTGATGCGACCTATTAACGGCAAATTTACTTTTGTGCTTGATCCACACCTACAACATGCCGGAAAGTTCGGTCTAGAGCGAGATGGGCAAAGTATGCGTGGAGAGCTTGGTGCTATGATAAATGCTACCTACCGCATTAATATTATAAAGGATATGACACTTCTTAATAAGTTAAATGTTTTCTCAAACTATTTGGAGCATTTTGAACGTGTCGATATCGCTTATTCTGCGACTTTAAATATGAAGTTTAATAAATTTATTACCACCGTTGTCACCTTTGATATGGTATATGACCATGACCAGATCGCTGGTTTACAAACCAAACAGACTCTTGGCGTTGGTTTGACTTACAATTTTGGATTCAAATTGGAGCGCGATAAAAGCAACAAAATCATAAATCCGTTTATTAAATAATTACAAATATGAAAAAATTTATTTTTGCTTCAATTTTTGCCACAGGACTTATTAGTGCTCAAGAAAAGGCTGTAGTTTCTGATTCCACAAAAGCGTGGTCTATTCTAGGTCAAAATACCCTAATGCTTAACCAATCTGCTTTCTCTAACTGGGTTGGTGGAGGTGCTAACAACATCGGTTGGTTAGCAGGTCTTAATTACAATATGACCTACGAAAAAGATAAAGATCTTTGGGAAAATGTCATTATTATGGGTTATGGAATGAACAATACAGAAGGCCTCGGAAATCGTAAAACCCAAGATAATATTAACCTGTCAACCAATTATGGTCGCAAAATTTCGGGCAATTGGTATGCTTCTGTTGGTGCGAGTTTGTTAACACAATTTGCAGCAGGTTACGAAGATGGTAATAATCCTGATGCTAAGAAAATTTCAAATTTTATGGCGCCAGGTTATGTCAGCGTAGGTGCGGGCTTCACATATAAACCAAGCGACAACTTTACCATGACCCTGCGCCCTGCTAATGCAAGATGGACTTTTGTTGGCGATAAAGATTTGCAATTTGCAGGAAACTATGGTCTGAAACATGACGGCGACTCATCACTATTTCAGTTCGGTTTCCTAGGAGTAGCGCAGTACAAATTGAAAATTATGGAAAATATAAGCCTGATGAATTCGGCCTCTGTATTTTCAAATTATCTAGATCACCCAGAACGCCTCGTATTATCTTACGGCGGAATTCTGAATATGAAAGTCAATAAGTACATCTCGACGCAAGTGACTTTGGATTTGTTGTATGACCATAATCAAATCAAAAAAACACAGTTAAAACAAACTTTGGGAATTGGATTGGCGTATAATATTGATAATGGTGTTAAACGCTCGACGAATAAGAATAACCAAACTTGGAAGTAAATTAATTTTGTTTTAAAATTGATTTTGAAAACATAACAAGGGCGCGAAGCTAAAGCTTCGCGCCCTTGTTATCACAATTTTGCATATTTCTAAAGACACTTTAAGAACTTTCATCTTCAAAAAAATACTGGGTTGAGGTTATAAGGTCCTAGCTCCCTGTCCTGGAATGAATAGTTGTATTAAGACAAGCCCGATTTTGTGGTTTCCGACCTATATTTTATGCTTTTAAAAGCTAAAATTTGTGCTTAAAAATATTAAATTATAAGTTGATTAACCGCGGTATTAAACCAAATAACCTGATGACTTCTTATAAAAACCGCATCGGATTATTCCAGAACCGCAAATTTGCTTATTCTGCTTTTAGCATATTAAGTTCACCAAAATGTTTTTTGAACTTTTGGATTTTCGGACCAACTACCGCACTGCAATAAGGCTGCGTGGGATTGGTTTTATAATAACCTTGGTGATAAGCTTCTGCTGGCCAAAATTTCACAAAAGGAACAATCTCTGTAACATATTTCCCTGGCCATTGTTGACGCGCTTCAGACACTTTTAAAGATGCTTCTGCTTCAGACTTTTGAGTTTCTGAATGATAAAATATAGAAGACCGGTATTGCGTACCGATGTCGTTGCCTTGTCTGTTGAGCGTCGTCGGATCGTGCAAAAACCAAAATACCTCCAAAAGTTGTGAGAACGAAATAACAGAAGGATCAAACTTAATTTGTACCACTTCCGCATGGCCCGTGTTGCCTGTACATACTTCTTCGTAAGTTGGATAATCTTTGTGACCGCCAGAATAACCCGAGGTTACACTTTCGACACCTTTTAACATAGTGAAACAGCTTTCGACACACCAAAAACAGCCACCTCCAATTGTTGCTAATTCCATTTTTTGATTATTTTTAAATTTAGTTTCTCGTAGTTTAATTTTAGAATCTTGGCCAGTGCATTTAACAAGGGCTAACATGGCTAATAGTATTAAAACTAGATTTTTCATTTTTAAAATTATTTTTCCCAAACTAAGGCACTTGCTCCTAAGATGGCAGCATCAGCTTCGTTGAGTTCGCTGGTTACGAGTGTTACTTTATCACGGAAAATAGGAAGGAGATTTTTTTCCATGTGTAACTTGGTTGGTTTTAAAATATAATCGCCAGCTTTGATAACGCCACCAAATAACAGAATGGCTTCTGGCGATGAGAACATGACAAAATTAGCTAAAGCTTGTCCTAATATTTGGCCTGTATAGCGGAAGACTTCAATTGCAATTTCGTCGCCTTTTTCGGCACATTCGTAGACTGTTTGCGCATTGATAACTTCCTCAGGAAAGTTGTTTAACAACGAGTTTGGAAATTCTGCACGAAGTTTTTTTGCTGTAATACTAATTCCCGTTGCAGAGGCATAGGCTTCCAAAGAACCTTCGGATCCTGTGCTCCAATGTTTTCTTCCGCCTGGTTTTACAATGCAATGTCCCAGTTCTCCTGCGAAACCATCGTGCCCATAAATAAGTTGTCCATTAGAAATAATACCACTTCCCACGCCTGTACCTAGAGTTATCATAATAAAATCCTTCATGCCACGCGCGGCGCCATACATCAACTCGCCCAAAGCTGCGGCATTGGCGTCATTCGTAATACGACAATCTTTTCCAAATTTTTCTGTTATTAATTTGGAAAACGGAATAACACCTTTCCAACTAAGATTGGGCGCGTGCTCTATTGTGCCTTTGTAATAATTGGCATTGGGCGCCCCGATCCCAATTCCTACTACAGAAATATCAGGTAGCTTCTGCAATAATATTTGGATGTTATTGTAAAGCGTATCGATGAAATCTATAACCGTGTCGTAGCCAGTTGTTTTCATAGTGCCTTTTTCAAGGATTTCGCCACGGTGGTTGACAATTCCAAATTTGGTATTGGTTCCTCCGATATCAATGCCTAAGGCTAGCTCGTTGGATAAATCTAATAATGCCATTTTGTTTTAATCGAATGATAAAATTAGTGAAAACTTAGATTAAATCCATTTGACTTTTGTTTATTTAACAAAAAAACCGAAGATGTAATTATCTTCGGTTTTCGTTTATTTTAAAAATCTTATGCAGGGATTTCTCCTTTGTATAAGAAAGAGATTATCTCTTTGTTAACCTTGTCTACCATCTCGCTGAAAAGATAGAAAGATTCTTGCTTATAGATTACAAGTGGGTCTTTTTGCTCGTAAACTGCACCTTGGGAAGATCTTCTAAGGTCGTCCATTTCACGAAGATGTGTTTTCCAGTTTTCATCGATGATTGCTAAAGATATGTTCTTTTCGAAATCGGTGATAAGGCTTTCACATTTTGTTTCGTAAGCTTGCTGAAGATCGGTTACAATGGTTGTTGTTTTGGTTCCGTCAGAGAAAGGCACTTGGATCATTTTGAACATGCTGCCTTGGTTAAGGAACACATTTTCGATGATTGGATTGGCTTTTTCTTTAAGAAGTTGCAACTTCATTTTGTAATCTTCTTGTGCGCTTTTGAAAACAATGTCTACCAATTCTTTTTCCTGCATGCTGCTAAATTGTGCTGCAGAAACTGGCGATTCCATTGTAAAATATTTAATTAAATCAAATTCAAAATCTTTGAAGCTTCCAGCTGTTTTGGTTGAAGAAACAATGGATGCCGCTGTGTCGTAAATCATATTAACGATGTCGTACTTGAGGTGGTCACCGAACAAAGCGTTCTTTCTTCTTTTGTAGATAACGTCACGTTGTTTGTTCATAACGTCATCGTATTCTAGCAACTTTTTACGGATACCAAAGTTATTCTCTTCTACTTTTTTCTGAGCTCTTTCGATGGATTTGGAAATCATAGAGTGTTGAATAACTTCACCTTCTTTATGTCCCATTCTGTCCATCATTTTTGCGATTCTTTCAGAACCAAAAAGACGCATAAGGTTGTCTTCTAAAGATACATAGAACTGTGAAGAACCTGGGTCTCCTTGACGACCAGCACGACCTCTTAACTGTCTGTCAACACGTCTAGAGTCGTGTCTTTCTGTACCGATGATGGCTAAACCTCCAGCTTCTTTAACTTCTGGAATTAATTTGATATCGGTACCACGACCTGCCATATTGGTTGCAATGGTTACAACACCTGGACGGCCTGCTTCGGCAACGATTTCTGCTTCTTTTTTGTGAAGTTTCGCATTAAGAACTTGGTGAGGGATTTTTCTCAGTTGTAATGCTCTAGAAAGCAATTGAGAAATTTCAACAGAAGTTGTCCCCACAAGAACTGGTCTGCCTGCTGAGGTAAGTTTCTCTACTTCTTCGATAACTGCATTGTATTTTTCACGATTGGTTTTGTACACCAAGTCATGTTTATCGTGTCTTTGGATTGGTCTATTGGTTGGGATAACCACAACATCCAATTTGTAGATTTGCCAGAATTCGCCAGCTTCAGTTTCTGCTGTACCTGTCATCCCCGCCAACTTGTTGTACATACGGAAATAGTTCTGAAGCGTTACCGTTGCAAAAGTCTGCGTTGCCGCTTCGATTTTTACATTTTCTTTAGCTTCGATAGCTTGGTGAAGTCCGTCAGAGTAACGACGACCGTCCATGATACGTCCCGTCTGCTCATCAACGATTTTGACTTCGCCATCGATAACAACATATTCGTCATCTTTTTCAAAAAGCGTGTATGCTTTCAATAGTTGGTTAAGCGTGTGGATACGTTCGGATTTTACAGCGAAATCTCGGAATAATTCATCTTTTTTAGCAAATTCTTCTTCCTTGGATAGATTTTGGTTTTCCAACTCAGCGATTTCTGTACCGATGTCTTGTAATACAAAGAAGTTAGGGTCTTCGTTACCAGCTGACATATACTCGATACCTTTGTCTGTTAAGTCGATTTGATTATTTTTTTCGTCAATTACGAAATAAAGATCTTTATCAACGATTGGCATATCACGGTTGTTGTCCTGCATATATTGCCCTTCAACTTTTTGTAATAATGCTTTGTTGCCACTCTCTGATAAAAATTTGATTAAAGGTCTTGACTTAGGAAGCCCTCTGTATGCTTGTAATAATTTGAAACCACCTTCTTTAGTATTTCCGTTTGCTATTAATTTTTTAGCTTCATTGAAAATAGAAGTGATGGTTTTTTTTTGTATATCAACGATACGGTCAATCGAAGGTTTCAGAACATCAAATTCTTGTCTATCACCTTGAGGAACTGGTCCGGAAATAATTAAAGGTGTTCTTGCATCATCAATTAAAACAGAATCCACCTCATCGACGATTGCGAAGTTAAGCTCACCTTGTACCAATTCTGATGGAGAAGTTACCATGTTATCTCTTAGGTAGTCAAATCCGAATTCGTTATTAGTACCATAAGTAATACTTGATTGATAGGCCTTTCTTCTCGCATCTGAGTTCGGTTGGTGGTTGTCAATACAATCGATACTCATGCCATGGAACATGTATAATGGTCCCATCCAAGCCGAGTCACGTTTTGCAAGATAGTCGTTAACCGTTACAACGTGAACACCACGTCCTGGTAATGCGTTAAGGAAAATAGGAAGCGTTCCTACAAGGGTTTTACCTTCACCAGTTGCCATTTCGGCAATTTTGCCACTGTGGAGTACAACACCACCAATAAACTGTGTGTCGTAATGTACCATATCCCAAGTTACTGCAGTACCTGCCGCATCCCATTGGTTTTTCCAAACGGCGATATCTCCTTCTAGTTCTACGAAATCTCTAGTAGCTGCCAACTCTTTGTCCCAGTCTGTGGCAGTAACACGAATTGATCCGTTCTGGGCTAGACGTCGAGAAGTTTCCTTAACTAAAGCAAATGCTTCTGGTAGAATTTCGCTAAGAATTTTCTCTTCAACTTGGTAAGAGTCTTTTTTAAGACTTTCTATTTTTCCAAAAAGCGCTTCTTTTTCATCAACATTTTCAGTCGTTTTTATTTGCTCTTGTACAGCATTTATTTGTTCTGTTATAGAAGCTGTCGCTGTTTTGATCTTAGATCTAAATTCTTCTGTTTTCTCTCTCAGTCCATCATCTGTTAGTTGCTGAATGTTAGGCTCTACAGCTTTGATCTTATTAACAACTTTTTTTACTTCTTTTAAATCCTTTGCGTTTTTGTCACCCAAAAAACTTTTAAGAACACTATTTAAAAAACTCATTGTCTGTTGATTTTTTCGTCAGGAATCATCCTTAATTTAAAGAAAACCTAAAAATTTTCTTCGTTAATAATTCAGTGAAGCCTCAAGACAAGTTGAGGCATATTATTTATATTAATATTCGTCTTCGTTCCAAAGGAAGTCTTCGTCTGAGGGATAGTCAGACCATACTTCTTCGATACTTTCATACACTTCTCCTTCGTCTTCGATGGCTTGTAAGTTTTCTACAACTTCCATTGGTGCACCAGTTCTGATGGCGTAGTCAATAAGTTCTGCCTTGGTCATTGGCCAAGGTGCGTCGCTTAGGTAAGAAGCTAATTCTAAAGTCCAGTACATAATTTAATTTTTTGCAAAAGTAAAAAAATAGGTTATATAATATCAATTTTATCGTTGGTTTTCAAATAAATTTCAAAACAATTCAAAATTTTATTTAAATAAATGTATCAATAATTTCACGAAACTATTGTGTTTATAAGGTTTTCTCCCAACTTGCTATGCTTTTCTCAAAAACCATTCCACAAATTTTTTTATGCCATTTTGGAAGTTTGTGCTTGGTTTATAGTCAATTATTGTCATAGCTTTTGTGATGTTGGCATTTGTTTTTGTGACATCCCCTGGTTGCATTGGCAGATTTTTAAGATGTGCTTTTTTTGAAAGAGTATTCTCAATAGTCTGGAGCATTTCTTTAAGGTTGATAACTTCACTTTCGCCAAGGTTGATGATTTCATATATATTATCGTGTTTTTCCAGGTATGTTATGGATTTTATAATCCCATCGATAATATCATCTATATAAGTGTAGTCACGCGCGGTGCTTCCATCGCCGTAAAAAGGAAGTTCTTTCTCTTCAGAAATTAGTTTTGTAAATTTATGAATTGCCAAGTCTGGACGTTGCTTGGGGCCATAAACCGTGAAAAACCGAAGCTGTATCATGTCAATATTATAAAGATGATGGTACACGTGGCCTAATATTTCGCAACATTTTTTGGTGGCGGCATAGGGTGAAATCGGCTTGTCAACATTGTCGGTTTCAGAAAAAGGTGTTTTTTCATTGTTCCCATAGACGGAGGAGGACGAGGCGCAAACAAATTTTTTGATACCGTGTTTTTTGCAAAGTTCCCAAAGATTCATTGTACCACGGATATTAACCGACTCATAATCCAGAGGTCGTTCGATAGATGGGCGAACACCTGCCAAAGCCGCCAAATGTATAATAAGATCGATATTATTCTCTTCAAAAATTTTTTCTAATGTTTCTAAATCCCGAATATCTTGATAATACAATTTGTATTGATCGTTGTTGGTAATGCTTTGGAGTTTTTGAATGTCCTCATTTTTTTCTTTAAAATTAAAGTCAGTCGGTTGATTTGTACTATCAAGCGTATTTTCAATTTTAATTTTATAATCGTAAAAATCATCAAAATTATCTATGTTGATGACAGAATGTCCATTTTTAAGAAGTTGTTCTACAAGATGAGAACCAATAAAGCCCGAACCACCCGTTACCAGATATCGCATATTTGTGTTTTTAGTCTTTGTTTTTCGCAAATGTACTAAAATATAGACATTTTTAATAAAAGATTGGGTTTCAGTATTTTATTTTTTTTAAGGATTTATTTTGTGATGGATTATGGATAAAAGCCTAATTTTAAAGTCTAAAATTTTGAAATGATATTTTCTGGACAAATTCTAAAAATGAGTTCGCAGTTGGCAGAACCTATACAATATTTTTTGAACCTGAATCATGATTTAATTTCCATGAATCAACTTTTCGGGCGCGAACTTCGTATAAAACATATCGGATACCAATGTGTGAACTGCGACAGTGACGAAAAAATTTACCGAATGGGATTTTGTAAAAAATGCTTTTTCGAAAGTCCGTATGCGAGCGATACTATTATCCGTCCAGAACTGTCGACGGCGCATCTGGGCGTTGCAGAACGTGATCTCGAGGTGGAAAAATCTATCCAGTTGGTGCCTCATATAGTCTATTTGTCTTACACGGGCGATGTTAAAGTTGGGGTGACACGCGAGACGCAAATACCAACGCGATGGATCGATCAGGGCGCAACTTTTGCACTTCCAATTGCAAGAACCGAAAATCGTTACGAAGCTGGTATGATAGAGGTTGAACTTAAAAATCATGTCGCCGACAAAACAAATTTTAGAAAAATGTTGATGGACGAGTTGGAAAGCGACCTGGACCTAAAAGATTTTAGACATAAAATAGCAGAATATTTTCCAAAGGATTTTAAGCAATTTGCAAGCGTTGATGAACAAGTTGTGCGACTAGATTATCCTTATCAAGCACCAGAAAAAGTCAATGTTTTCACTTTGGATAAACATCCGGAATATAGTGGAATTCTAAAAGGTATTAAAGGTCAATATCTTCAATTCGAGGGCGATTATTTTATGAATGTTCGTGGACATGAAGGTTATGTTATAGAACTGGACATTAAATAATTGTGGATTTTGTTTCTACTACAAAACTTATAAAACCATGCGGGTTCAAAATTTTTTTTGAACCCGCATGGTTTTATTTACTTAATTTAAATTGTGAATTTTCTTCAAAAGGCATTGCTTTTAGGAAATCATCAAATTCTGGACCTTCATAGTTGCTGTCTGCACCGTAAGCTTCTATTAGATAGGAAATTTGTCCATCTTTATCTTTTAACACATAAAGTGCCGCGCTGTCCGATGGGTTGCTTTCTCCTTCAAAACGATAGGCTCGGATAATCACGAGGTCAGTTGGGTTTGTATATGTTTTGCCAGAATCTTGCAATTCGAAAACCTTGTTTTCATTCATCCGAACTTCTGTATCTATGCCATTTTCGGCAAGTTGACTCATAAGTTCGCTAAGGGTGGTCATAGGAAATTCGTATATCATAGCTTATATTTTTAATGTTAACAAATTGATAGCAAATATTATGCGCAAAAAAACCTTGCTTCAAAATTTTTGAAACAAGGTTCGCGCTAAAAATAAAAGTTATGAAAAATTATTTGTTCTCTTTGTAACGCTTATCAGGCGTTCCATCTTTTTTAAGATGCTGATTTTGCTTGTAGCGTTTGTCGGGTGTGCCGTCTTTTTTTAGTTTTACAGTTTTTGTCTTTGTATCCGTTACGACCGCTTTGTCACTGCTGGTTTTTGTAACTTTTTTAACTTCAGTTTTTTTAACAGTTACGGGAGCCGCTTTTGTTGTAACGGGTTGTGTGCTTTGTGCCGTTGCAAGTCCTAAACCTAAACTTAACATCAAAGCTGTTAGAATATTTTTCATTTCTGTGTTATTGTGAATTGTGATGTAAAAGTATATGAAAATTTAATCTTTAAAAACCAATATAGCGATTTTAACTATAAATTATTAAAGATTAAAAAAATATTAAAACGAATATTAAAAATTAATTCGGTAAGCTAGACTGATATTTAAAAACCAAGCTTTTGAGTAGAACTCTTCTATTTTAGGATTTTGATTGCGAATACTGGCGGTGTAATAATTGAGTTTGGTCCCACACAAAACCTGCTGCACACCTTCTCGATCCAAGGTGTAAAGTATTTTTCCACCAATATGGAATCCTGCATTTCCTTCATTAAAATTTCCACCTTTGTCAATGAATTTTGATGTAATTCTGTAAATACTAGCACCAGCAAGTGCTTCCAAGTCAACATCTTCGCCAATGTTGTGTTTGTAAACGCCAGAAAACTCAAAATTATGCATTGTAGCAGCCGACATGTATCCAAAAAGACCGCCTTGGTTGTCTTTGTCAAGATTGGCCGTTAGATAATTGTATTCCGCGGTTAGGCCAAAGCCTTTATAAAAGTCGAGTGTTCCGCCAATACCAAAACCTACAAAAGGAGATAGAGCTTTGTTCATAGCATTGTCACCGATAGCTTTCATGACACGGACATTCGGTTCAATAGAGAATTTAATTTCTTCAATAATCGGTTTTTTCTTTCGAGATTGTGACAAAACCAAACACGGAACAACAAAGAGGATTATCCAGAATTTTGACATTATTTAAATTTTATTTCTTCAAAAATAAGATAAGTTTCTCCAGAAGGTATAAGGATGCTTAATGAATCCGAAGCAATTTTGCAATGTGGATTGCTAGACGAGAAATGCTTAATCTTTGACTTGAATTGAAGTTTGTATTCGCCAGAGCTATAGGGTCCTGCAATAACAAATTGTCCATTGTCTTTTGGGAAGGTTTCTCCAATAATTCTATTGTTGCTAACGAGATGTATTGGCGAAATCATGAGATCAGGATTGGTGCCAGGGATCATCTTGCCTTCAACATAAGCGCGAAATAAGTCCGAGTCGCCACTGCTTTTGCAGGAATTTGCAAAAGTGATGAAGGCTAACGAAATGCCTAAAAACCAGAAAGTCTTTAACATGATTTTAGTTTATTATGGAAGAGTAAATATAACGAAAAAAAGTCTTTTTGTATATTTGCATTGTTAATATACGATTTCGGAAAAGTTCTGGAATCGTTATGTCGCTTTCAGACCTTTTGTTATTTTATGTCGTTAAAAACCATTCAACAATATTTGTTGCCAGATCTTTTAAAAAACGAATTTGGAAAATCCATTTTCGACGCGCTGCAACAACATCAACATATTTCTGTAAAAGGATCGGCAGGATCTTCTGCTTCTATTTTTGCAGCGGAATTGTTTGTCACTCAGAAGAAAAGTATTCTTTTTATTTTCAATGATAAAGAAGAAGCGCTTTACGCGAATGCTGAGTTGGAAGATTTAGTCGGAAAAGAAAACGTATTGTATTTTCCAGCCACGCATCTCGATCCTTATCAAATCGAAAAAACGCAGAATGCCAATCTTGTGCTCCGGACCGAAGTGCTTAACCGACTGAATTCTAGCAAGAAGTCTAAAATTATTGTTGCTTATTCTGGAGCGCTGTCGGAGAAAGTCTTGAAGAAAGAAGACTTCAAAGCGATTTCACATCATATAAAAGTTGGCGATCAACTGGATTTCGATTTTGTCGATGAGTTGCTCAATCACTATCAGTTTAATCAAACCGATTTTGTGTCCGAGCCAGGCGAGTTTTCTGTTCGAGGTGGAATTGTCGATGTGTTTTCTTTTGCTAATGAAAAACCTTTCAGAATAACTTTTTTTGGTAACGAGGTGGAAAGTATCAAAACTTTTGATATAGAAACGCAACTTTCTATTGGTAAAGTTACAGATTTTCAATTGGTTTCGAACATGAATTATAGTGTTGCTGGAACTAAAGTTTCTTTGTTTGAGTTGCTTCCTCGAGATTGTTTTGTATTAGCAAAAAATGCTTTCATGTCATTAATTCAGGTTAAGAATTTTTACGAAAAAGCAGAAGCTAAGTTTGAAACTTTGAGTAAAGATATTAAACATCAATCGCCAAAAGAACTTTTTGTTTCTCCCGAAGATTTTTCTAAAGCTTTGAAAGATCGTCCGATGGTGGATTTTACTTTGGACACATTAAAGCTTGATGGTGCTGATTTTTTCCAAGTTGACGCGTTCCAAACCCAGCAACCAACATTTCATAAAAACTTCGAATTGCTCATCGAAGATCTTATGGAAAAACAGGCCGAAGGCTACGATACTTGGATTTCTTTTTCTACTGAAAAACAAAAAGAAAGACTCGAATCTATTTTTGAAGAATTAGAAAAAGAAGTGCCTTATAAAGGATTTTTGTCAGAGCTGCATGAAGGTTTCGTAGATAGTAAAAATAAAATTTCGGTTTATACAGATCATCAGATTTTTGATCGTTATCAACGGTTTAAAGCAAAGAATGCATTTGCTAAAAGTGAACAGTTGACACTCAAGGATTTAACATCTTTAAAGATTGGAGATTTCATTACGCATATCGATCATGGGATTGGCAAATTCATGGGATTGGTAAAAGTGAATAATGATGGCAAAGTTCAGGAGTGTTTTAAGCTAAGTTATAAAAATGGAGATTTGCTTTATGTAAGTATTCATTCACTTCACAAAATTTCAAAATATAACGGACCAGACGGTCGCGAGATTGTTCTCAGCAAACTCGGTTCGCCCGCATGGAAGTCTTTAAAACAGAAAACGAAAGCTAAGGTTAAGCAGATTGCATTTGATTTGATTAAGCTTTATGCTCAAAGAAAAATGGCTAGAGGATTTGCATTTTCGCCAGATTCTTATTTGCAAAATGAGTTAGAAGCTAGCTTTCTGTATGAAGATACACCCGACCAGGAAAAAGCGACCATTGATGTCAAACACGATATGGAAGCCGAAACGGTGATGGATAGGTTAATTTGTGGTGATGTAGGTTTTGGTAAGACCGAGGTTGCGATCCGTGCGGCTTTCAAAGCAGCGACAGATGGAAAGCAAGTTGCGATTTTGGTACCTACGACTATTTTGGCTTTTCAACATTACCGAAGCTTTAAAGAAAGACTTAAAGACTTTCCTGTTAACGTGTCGTATCTCAATAGGTTCCGAACGGCAAAACAAAAATCCGAAACCTTACAAGGCTTAGAAGATGGTAAAATTGATATTGTTATCGGAACACATCAGTTGGTTGGTAAAAATGTCAAGTTCAAGGATTTAGGTTTATTAATTATTGATGAAGAACATAAGTTTGGTGTTTCTGTAAAAGATAAATTAAAAACGTTGAAAAGCGATATAGATACTTTGACCTTGACCGCAACGCCTATACCTAGAACATTACAGTTTTCTTTGATGGCTGCGCGCGATTTATCGGTCATCAAAACGCCACCGCCCAATCGTCAACCTGTTGATACGCAGATGATAGGTTTTGATGAAGAAGTCATTCGTGATGCTGTTTCTTATGAGTTGCAACGTGACGGGCAAGTTTATTTTATTAACAACAGAATCGAAAACTTAAAAGACATTGCCGGACTTATCCAAAGATTGGTGCCAGATGCACGTGTTATTACAGGACATGGCCAAATGGATGGCAAGAAGTTAGAAGAAAATGTTTTGGATTTTATGGAAGGCAAATACGATGTATTGGTATCTACAACCATTGTTGAAAGTGGCGTGGATGTTCCGAATGCTAATACGATTTTCATAAATGATGCGCAGCGTTTCGGGATGGCGGATTTGCACCAGATGCGTGGACGTGTCGGACGTAGTAATAGAAAAGCTTTTTGCTATCTTGTAACACCGCCGATGGATATGATGACTTCGGATGCTAGAAAACGTCTTGAAGCGATAGAGCAGTTTTCAGATTTAGGAAGTGGTTTTCAGATTGCGATGAAGGATTTGGAAATTCGTGGCGCTGGAGATTTGTTAGGTGGCGAGCAAAGTGGATTTATCAACGAAATGGGGTTTGAAGCCTATCAAAAAATCATGCAAGAAGCACTTGAAGAATTAAAAGATGATGAAGAATTCGAAAAATTATTTGAGAATGAAGAAGAACGTCAAAAACTGATTAAAACTACGAAAGATGTTAATATTGAAACAGATCTAGACCTCATGTTGCCAGACGATTATGTGTCGAGCACAGAAGAAAGGCTGTCGCTTTACCAAAAATTAGCAGATATTGATAACGAAAAAGATTTAAATAAATTCGAAAACGAATTGATTGACCGTTTCGGAAATCTTCCAAAAGAAGCCATTAACTTGCTGAAAAATGTCAGCCTGAAATGGTTGGCTGCGGATATTGGATTTGATAAAATTGCTATGAAAAAACACACGTTCTTAGGCTATTTCCCGAGTAATCCACAAGATAAGTTTTATCAAACAGAAAAATTCCGGAAAGTGATAGCTTATCTCCAGCAAAATCCCGCCGAAGCACAACTCAAAGAAAAAGCAGGGAAGGAGGGAAGTCAACTGATGATGCGTATTGACAATATTAATAATGTGGACGCCGTTAATGTTTTATTAGAGAAGATTTTGGCAAGTTAATATTAATTGAAATAAACTACTTTTGTAAAAATTTAAAAGATGATGAAATTTAATTTCAAAATTTTATTCGTTCTCGGAGCGGCTTTGGTGATGAATGCCTGCGATACGTCGAGAGATATAAATGGCGATTTGTTGGTTGGTGTTGACTATGACGGAACCGAACTTCCCGATACTGGAGGGGATAACGAAACCGCAGTGAAGAAAATCAAAAAAATTGTTGATACCAATGTGGATGGCGAAACTATGACCACTGAATATACCTACAATGGCAGCAAACTTGTGGGTGTTACAGCAAAATCTACAGAAGGCGACGATGCAACTTATACCTTAGTTTATGATGGCGATGTGTTGACTAAAGTTACCTTAAATCAAATCGAAGAAGGCGAAAAACTAGATACAAAATTTGATCTTAATTATACAGGTGATAAATTAGTTTCTTGTACAGGTGTCGCGACTTCGGGGGGCGAACAAGTCCATGTTGCTAATACCATTTTTTCTTATTCAGCAAGTGGTATTTCTAATGTGAAAACAACATATCAAGCAGGAACAACTGAAATCGGAAAACTTGAAACGCTAATTGGTTTTGCTTCGGGAAATATTAATAAATTTAATATCACGATGACTTCCATGGGAATTCCTATCGTAACTGAAAATACACCCTCTAACTATGATGACAAGAAAAATCCATTTGCAGCTTTCCCAGAAGCTTTTAAAGTTTTTTCTCTGAATTTTATGTTTGGATCTTCTCCCATTGCAGTTCTGTCAAAGAATAATTACAGAACATTAAAATCTGTTGTTATGGGACAAACTATGACGATTAGTGTAAATTATGAGTATAACGCGGACGGTTACCCAGTTTCTGGAACAAGAAGTGACGGCGGAAAAATTACATTTCAATATTATTAAATTATGAAATATCTTATTGTCGGATTAGGCAACAAAGGTGACGAATATACAGAAACCCGGCATAATGTCGGGTTTAAAGTTGCTGAAAAAATCGCTGAAAAAATTGAAGCACCTTTCAAATCAAGCAACTTTGGATTATTAGCAGAAGGAAAACATAAAGGCCGAAAAGTCTTTGTCTTAAAACCGGATACTTACATGAATTTGAGTGGAAATGCCGTCCGGTTTTGGATGCAAAAAGAAAACATTCCTTTAGAAAATATATTGATTGTTACTGATGATTTGGCCTTGCCATTCGGAACTTTAAGAATGAAAATGAAGGGCGGAGCAGGCGGACACAATGGGCTACGCAATATTGAAGAAGTTCTTAAAACGGGCAATTATACAAGACTCCGTTTTGGGATTTCAGCAGAATTTAAAGATGGCCAACAAGTTGATTATGTCTTAGGAAAATGGTCCGACGAAGAAAATGAAAAACTACAAGAACGATTGGACAAGTTTGCAAATGCCTGTTTATCATTTGTTTTTGCTGGCGTGGGCAACACGATGACCGCCTACAACGGAAAATAAAAATTACAAATAAAAAAGGAAGTTAGCCCGAGAGATAACTTCCTTCTTTATAAGAGAGATTGTTTGTAGCCTATTTGTTATAAAGTTCTTCCACTTTATCCCAGTTGATAACATCAAAGAAAGAACCTACATAGTCAGGTCTTCTGTTTTGATAGTTCAAATAATAAGCGTGTTCCCAAACGTCAAGACCAAGAATTGGAGTCCCTTTGCAATCTGCCACTGGCATTAGTGGGTTATCTTGGTTAGGTGTTGAGCATACCGCAACACTTCCGTCCTCCTTTTTACATAGCCAAGCCCATCCAGATCCAAATCTAGTTTTAGCCGCTTCAGAAAAATCAGTTTTGAATTTTTCAAAACCACCATATTTTTCAATTTCTTCTTTTACTTTTCCTACAGGCTCTTTGCTTCCACCCGGTGTCAGAATTTCCCAGAACAAAGTATGGTTAAAATGTCCACCGCCATTATTTCTTACAGCAGGCTTATCAGTCCCAATTTTGCAAACTTCTTCAATCGTTTTACCTTCTAGTTCTGTCCCTTCGATAGCTTTGTTAAGATTGTCAACATAAGCTTGGTGGTGTTTAGTATAGTGGATTTCCATTGTTCTTGCATCGATGTTCGGTTCTAGAGCATCATACGCATAACCTAATTTAGGTAATTCAAAAGCCATAATAATTGTTTTTTATTGTTAATGTTCTTAATTCCCAAATTTAATCAATAATTGTGCGAGTCTCCGAATAATACAGTCAATTTTATAAATCTTTAACATTGTTTTATTAAATGATTGAAATTTGGGCGGACATTTCGGGCTGTGCAGGGGTTTCGTCTTTGCAAGCCTTTGCGTTTTGCCATGCGTTTGCTCAGACCGCTCGCTGCGCTCGCGCCCTTTCCATCCCGGCCGCGATGAGGTTTTCGGTAGAAAGTTTTATATGGAAGAAAAATGTATTTTTACGAGCAACAATTTACTTCAATATGAAAAGACTTACTAACCTGCTATTAGTTCTGATGCTTATTCCAAGCTTTGTAATTTCTCAAAACTATAATAAAACCAAAAGCATAAAACTTAATTATCCTATTCAAGATTTTTCTAGAAAAACAAAAAGCCTTGAAGTTATAGACCTCCGCGCGGAGGAAGAAATAGGGAAAATTGTATATCGTGGAAATTATTATGCTTTTTCTTTTCCTACAAATAATGCAAAAAATGACATCGAAAACTGGTATCGCAAACAAAATAAAAAAGAAGGGATCAATGATATTGTGATGCTTATTGAGGATTTTAACATCAAAAATACTATGAGAGACAATACAATCTATTGTAATCTAGATATTAAGATGTCAACTTTTCTTAAAACGTCAGAAGGATATTATTTTCTGAGTCGTTTTGATGATGTCTTAGGTTTGGACTCTAAAGTTGTTTCGGGATTACCAAATTCTTTTGTTGAAAACATTGCAAAAATTTTACAAAAATTACTGTCAGACTCTTATAGCGCAAAACCTAGGGAAACCTTAATTCCTTTTGACCAACTAAAAAACTATGAAACAATCATGTATCCGCAAATTCCAGCACTTGCCAATGCAGATCTTAAAGATGGTGTTTACACTGATTTTAAAAGTTTTTTTCAACAAGAGCCTAAAGAAGGTTATCAAATGTTAATGGAAGATGAAGAATTTACAAAGGCTGTTAATCCTATTACAAAAGATAAAATCCCTGCGCGAAAAATATTTGCTTTTGTAAAAGATGCTAAGGCCTTCAAGAATACTGCGTTAGGTTTTAAAGAACTACAAAAAGATGATAATGGCTTCTATTTGTATGCAAACCGAGGTATTTTATATCCAGAAGAATTCAAAGTTTCGCCTTGGTTTTTTGTAGGATTTGGGATTATTGGCTATACTGTTGCTGCAACTGTTGAAGTTATTAGCAATGACGTAAAAAATGATAAAGCCCAGGCTGCCGATAAAAATAATGTTTACATTGACCCTTTTATGGGTACATATAGCTTTAATCAATAAGATTTCATCTGATTTACAGAAAAAAGGGGCTTTTTAAGTCTCTTTTTTTATCTTTGCAAATTACAAGAGTTATACATGAAAAATATAAGAAACTTCTGCATCATTGCACATATCGATCACGGTAAAAGTACTTTGGCAGACAGACTTTTAGAATATACCAATACCGTTACCCAAAGAGAGCTTCAATCTCAGACTTTGGATGACATGGATTTGGAAAAAGAACGCGGTATCACCATTAAATCTCACGCCATCCAAATGGACTATGAGTATAAAGGTGAAAAATTTGTTCTTAACCTTATTGACACACCAGGACACGTAGATTTTTCTTACGAAGTTTCTCGTTCTATTGCCGCTTGTGAAGGTGCTTTGCTCATTGTAGATGCAGCTCAAAGTATTCAGGCGCAAACCATTTCCAACCTTTATTTGGCGTTAGAAAACGACCTTACGATTATTCCGATTCTTAATAAAATAGACCTTCCTTCGGCTAATCCTGAAGAAGTGACCGATGAAATTATGAATCTTATCGGTTGCGAATATGAGGATGTTTTAAGAGTTTCAGGAAAAACAGGTGATGGGGTCCACAATCTTTTAGAGCAAATCGTAGAAAGAATTCCAGCTCCAGTGGGTGAACCCGATGCACCGCTTCAAGCTTTGATTTTTGACTCTGTTTATAATCCTTTCCGAGGAATTGAAGCTTATTTTAAAGTCGTAAACGGAAGCATCAAAAAAGGCCAAAAAGTAAAATTCATGGCAACAGGAAAAACCTATGATGCCGATGAAGTGGGAACTTTGAAACTTAAGCAACTTCCAAAACAAGAAATTAAAACAGGAGATGTTGGTTATATTATTTCCGGGATTAAAGATGCTCGCGAAGTAAAAGTGGGCGACACCATTACCGCAACAGATAATCCAGCATTGGCAGCAATCGACGGTTTCGAAGAAGTAAAACCAATGGTTTTCGCAGGTATTTACCCTATTGAATCTGAAGATTTTGAAGAATTGAGATTTTCATTAGAAAAACTTCGATTGAATGATGCTTCTTTGGTTTTCGAGCCAGAAAGTTCTGCAGCTTTAGGATTTGGTTTCCGTTGCGGATTCTTAGGAATGCTTCATATGGAAATTGTGCAAGAGCGTTTGGATAGAGAGTTTAACATGAATGTTATTACCACCGTTCCCAACGTATCTTACTATGGATATACAAAGAAAGAACCAGAAGTTCCGATCTTGATTAACAACCCGTCAGAAATGATGGATCCCATGACGATGGATCGCGTGGAAGAACCTTATATTAAAGCTTCTATCATCACAAAATCAGATTTTGTAGGTGCTGTAATGACGCTTTGTATTGAAAAACGTGGCGAAATTGTCAACCAAAGTTATTTAACCGCAGACAGAGTAGAATTAATTTTCAATATGCCATTGGCGGAAGTTGTTTTCGATTTCTACGATCGTTTAAAATCAATTTCTAAAGGATATGCCTCTTTCGATTATCATCCAATCGGATTCCGTGCTTCTAAATTAGTGAAAATGGACATCCTTATTAATGGTGATATGGTAGATGCTTTATCTTCATTAATTCACGATTCCAATGCTTATTACATTGGAAAAAGAATGTGCGAAAAATTGCGTGAGTTGATTCCAAGACAACAGTTTGACATTGCTGTTCAGGCCGCTTTGGGAGCGAAAATTATCGCTAGAGAGACCATTAAAGCGCTAAGAAAAGACGTTACCGCAAAGTGTTATGGTGGCGACATCTCCAGAAAACGTAAACTTCTTGAAAAACAAAAAGAAGGGAAGAAGAAAATGAAACAAATTGGTCGTGTAGAAGTTCCTCAATCTGCATTTATGGCTGTATTGAAGCTGAACGATTAATTTTAAAAATATAAAAAACGCCAACTTAAATAAAGTTGGCGTTTTTTATTTAAACATTGTAACGTCCTGAAATAGCGATACAAAAAAAATAATCGTTATTATGGAAGAAAGAAACAATTATGTCAAACGCACTCAGCGAGATTACAGTATGTCTTTTAAGTTGAGTGTTGTAAAAGAAATCGAGTGTGGGGAGTTATCTACTGTGGGCGCTTGCCGTAAGTATGGCATCCAAGCTCGAAGCACAGTTGTGAGTTGGCTCAGAAAATTTGGTACCTTTGATTGGGAGAACCAAACACCTTCAAATATGCCAAAGTCACCAGAACAAAAGATCATGGAGCTTGAAGCCCAAGTAAAGCTTTTGCAAAAGCAGAAGGCTTTCCTTGAGAAACAGGCTTATGTGGCTGATAAAAAAGCCATTATTTTCGATATGATGATTAACCTTGCCGAAGAGGAATATCAAATTGATATACGAAAAAACTCACCACCCGAACTATCGAATCTTTCCGAAAGGAACAAAAAGAAACCATAAGTTTCTCCTGTGAATTGTTCGGGGTTGACCGACAGGTTTATTATCGTCATTTAAAGCGAAGAGCAAAGCGGCAACAAAATGCACAGCAGGTTGTGGATTGGGTAGCAGAGCTGCGAATGATTCATCCAAAAATGGGTGGAAAGAAACTGTATTTTCTTTTGAAAGAGAAACTTGAAAATTTAAGAATTGGCAGAGACAAATTCTTTGACTTCTTAAGGGCTAACCATTTGTTAACCATTCCCAAAAGAAGTTATCACAAAACGACCAATTCGTATCATCGTTTTAAAAAACATAAAAATTTGATTAAAGATTATCAATACAAAAAGCCTAATAATGTTTGGGTATCGGATATCACCTACTTGGGAAACAGAGAAAACCCAGCCTATTTAAGCTTGATAACCGATGCTTATTCTAAGAAAATCGTAGGCTTTGATGTGTCGGATTCTTTGGCTACAGCATCTTGTTTAAATGCTCTAAAAATGGCATTAAAAAAAGAAAACCCGAAGAGTCTTATTCATCACTCAGACAGAGGTTTACAATATTGTTCCGATGATTATAAAAAGCTATTGAAAAAGCATAAAATCCGTTGTAGTATGACACAAGAATCAGATCCTTATGAGAATGCCATAGCCGAAAGAATCAATGGAATTTTAAAACAGGAATATGATATTGATAAATTTAATGTAGATTTGAATACAAGAAAGATTTTGGTTAAACAAACTGTAAAAGTTTATAATGAGTTCAGACCACACTTGTCAAACCATTATTTAACGCCGATGCAAATGCACCAACAACAAGAATTAATACCAAAATCTTACAAAAAGAAAAACAGTACAAATACGAATATATGTACTGTTTAAAATAAAATTTTATTGGTCTAATCCTGTATCATTTTTTCAGGACGTTACACATTTACGAAAAGAATCTAAAATTAGCTTCTGGAAGGGTGTTGTTTTTGAGGAAGTGTTCATAGGCTTCTGACATGATTTTTCTGCCATAGGTATTTTCGCCAGTCATACTTCCAAGACGTATTTTGTCTTTGCCATATTTTCGGTTTAGCTTGTCCATGGCGCGCATTATTGGAAGGTGTTTGTTTTGGACATCATCTTCAAACAGGCTAGTAATTCTAGCGTTTTCAGGAACGAAGTTTGATACGAAAACGCCAGCTTTTTTATAAGAAAAGCCTTCTACGAAAACCTGCTCAAAAAGTTGAGAAGCCGCCCTTGCCAAAACGATAGACGAGTTGGTCGGGTTATCAAGATTGATAGACAAAAAGCCATTGTATGCTGGCAAATCTTTTCGAAATCTGTTGGTGCCAATATAGATGCTTAGACTTTTACAACAAGAATTTTGTTTACGAAGTTTTTCAGCGCAATACAAAGCGAAAGTTTCGATGCGTTCGCGCAAAGCGTCTTTTTCTGTAATCATTTCCATAAAGCTACGAGATACCGTAATCGATTTTTTATCAGATGCTTTTTCGAGGTCAAGTTGTGGAATACCTTTTAATTCATTCAGCATTCTTGCGCCGTGAATGCCCATGATTTTCCGAACCCAGATTTCCGGTTTTTGTAAAAGGTCGTAAGCTTTATAGACGCCAGCATCTTTCATTTTGTTAGCATAGCGCCGCCCAATTCCCCAAACATCTTCGATAGAAAGCCACTTCAGCGCTTTTTCTATTTTTTCTTTTGAATCTAAAATATAAACGCCATCTGGAAATTGATTTGGAAATTTTTTAACAATCCGGTTAGCGACCTTACAAAGTGTTTTTGTAGGAGCAATGCCGATACTTACAGGAATGTCCATTTCTCGTTGTACACGATTTCGGATTTCTGTAGCATAAGTTTGAAGCTTAACATATTTAAAACCATGAAAATCCAAAAATAACTCATCGATACTATAGACTTCGTGCTCTGGCGCATAAGATTTAGAAATATCGATAACGCCCTGACTTTTGTAATTGTAAAGTTCAAATTTGGCGGACAAAACTGTTACATGATGGTGGTGAAAAAGCGCCTTGAATTGATAGGCTGGCGCACCCATCGGAATGCCTAGGGCTTTGGCCTCGTTGCTTCTGGAAATAACACATCCATCGTTGTTGGAAAGTACTACAACAGGTTTTTCTTGCAAAGTCGCATCCAAAGAGCGCTCGCAACTAACGAAGAAATTATTACAGTCAATAAGCGCAAACATCACCAAATTTTTATCAAAGCTAGAAAGAATTTTGATCTAAAAAAAGAGAGTCTTCTTAAAGTTTTTAACAAGTTAATCACAAACGAAATTTATGAAGTTGCAATTAGTTTTATCAAATTTTAAATTTCGTGTTATATTAACTTTCGATTCTGTATTTTTACAATATTAGAATTTGTGTGATGTACAAAATTTTCTTTTTTGTCGTGTTTTCTTTCAGCGCTTTATTGATGAAAAGTCAGGTAAATCCTGAATTTAGACAAATGAAAGAAAAATTCCAACAACATCGATTGATGCTGGAAACTGAGTTTAATAAAAGACAAAGCGAATTTGCGAAAAATGGTTTGGCTGATTTTGTGGATCAACAAAAAAGCTATTTCATGAAAAAACTAGATAGCGTTGAGAATGCTGCCTTGGTTGGTGTTTTGGTAAAGGTTAAAAATCTTGAAGATCTTTCTAAAGTTTTACCTAGAAATAGTATAGACTCCAAAATAGGTACATCAATAGGTGATGCAGAAGCGAAATATCCTGGTGGAATTACAGCGATTAGAAATTTTATTTCAGAAAACATTTATACTGAAAATATCAATACAGAAGAGTTGGCTAACTTGACAACAAAAGTTAGGTTCGTTGTAGAACGCGATGGAAGTGTTAGTCAAGTCAAAGCCAGTGGCGACAGCGCTAGTCTCAATCGTCAAAGCGAAATTGTTTTGTATCTTCTACCAGAAAAATTTTCTCCAGCGCAGATTAACGGCACGCCCGTTCGATCGTATTATTCCATTCCTATTACAATTGCTAAAAACTAAATATGTTCACAGACGAATATTTTATGAAGATGGCTTTTCAAGAGGCGCAAAATGCTCTGGACAGAGATGAGGTGCCTATTGGCTGTATCATTGTTTCCAACGACAGAATTATCGCTCGTTCGCATAATTTGACAGAAGCGCTGAATGATGTTACAGCGCATGCCGAAATGCAGGCGATAACCTCGGCAGCGAGTTTTCTTGGTGGAAAGTATCTTCAAAACTGTACACTTTATGTGACGATAGAGCCTTGTGTGATGTGTGCTGGCGCGTTGACTTGGGCTCAGATTTCCAAAGTTGTTATCGGCGCACGCGATGAGCGTCGCGGTTATATCAACAAAGGTTTATCCTTACATCCCAAAACGGAGGTTGTAACAGGTGTTTTAGAACAAGAGTGTTCGCAGATTGTCAAAGATTTTTTTAAATCGAAACGATGAATTTTAGAAAATTAAATAAAAAACCACTTCAAAAAAGAAGTGGTTTTGTTTTATAAATCTTTTCCGAGGAAATATAAACCTTTAAGTGTATGAAGTCGATCTGCAATATGTATTTTTTCCGTCAGAGGTTTGTAGATGTGGCTCACGCCGCCTGTGGCTACCACAAAACAATCGTCGTTAACTTCGTCATTGATACGGTCAATAAAACCTTCTACCATTCCTAAAAAGCCATACACCATACCACTTTGCATACAAGTAACTGTATCGAGTCCAAGAACAGATTTTGGTTTTTTAAGTTCTATTTCTGGAAGTTGAGCGGTTTGATTAATTAAAGAATTGAGTGAGGTTATAATGCCGGGCGCAATGATAACACCAATGGTTTCTCCGTTTTCGGCAACGCAACTCGCTGTCAAAGCTGTACCAAAATCCAAAACGATTTTTTTTCTGTTAGGATAAAGATTATGCGCTGCAACAAGGTTGGCGTAGATATCTGTTCCCATTTGTTTTGATTTTGCCTGCAAGCCAGAAGGCGTTTTGCGATCTACCAAAATAGGCTTCTTTCCGTGTATTTTTTCAACAGCACTAGAAATGTCCAAAGTCAATTGTGGAACCACAGAGCCAATGATGATTTTGTCGATCTTTTCAGGTTCAATTTTATAAGTCTGATACAACATCAAAAATTGGGCGTACATCTCATCTCTGGTGCGATAAGGCTTGGTATTAATTACCCAAGAAATATCGCAGTTATCATCATCAAATAATCCAAATCGGATGTTGGTATTTCCAATATTTATTACAATTGAATTCATTTTTTTGGCTATTCGTTTTGTCTTAAATTTTGATTTAAATTATTTAACCTCCAGATAATTGTCTTCTGGATTGATGTCTGCCAAACGTTGACTGAAATCTATACCTAATGCAGCAATTTGAGATTTTCCAAAAGGAATTGTGAAAGTATATTCCTGCTGTGTCCAAGGCCAATAGTTCAAACTTTGGATAGGTCCGTAGATATCAGCTTTTTTCCAAGTATGCGTCATATTCAACGGAATGTTATAATTAACAATTTTTTTATCCTTTGTTAAAATACTGAAATCGATAGGCATTGGCATCGTCCCTTTGTTAACCAAAGTAATCGTTGTGCTGTTTGTATCGTATTTTACGTTTTTAATGGCGTAATCTATTGTTTTAGTTGTGTTGATCCAATAGTTGTAAAACCATTTAAGATCCATACCAGAAACTTGTTGAGCAATATGCATAAAATCACGCTCTGTAGGATGTTTCATTGCCCACTCGTCATAATAGCGAAGCATCACTTTGTTAAGATTATCTTCTCCCATGATGTATCCTAATTGTACCAAAAATAATTCACCTTTTACATAAGATGCGTAGGAGTAAGCTGTGCCATTGTCATGATGGTCTGCGAACCAAACGGCAGGTTCTTCCTTTCCTGTTTTTACAAAGTCAGCATAACGCGAAATACTTTCAACGAAAGGATTAGGCTGAGGCGATTTTGGAGGGAATAATTGGTTCATTACAAAATTCTCGGCATAACTTGTAAAACCTTCGTCTAGCCAAGGTTTTTCGCTTTCGTTAGTTGCTAACATCTGTTGGAACCAAGAGTGTGCGCCCTCATGAAACATCAGCCCACAAAGACCTTGCAGAGATTTAGCCTCGCCCAAAATCATGGTAGTCATCCCATATTCCATGCCGCCATCGCCGCCTTGTACGAAGGAATAAGAAGGCCATTTGTAGCGACCAAATTTGTTGTTCATAATTTGGAAAAATTTGGTAATGTAAGGTTTTGATTCCTCCCAGTATTTAGTTTTTTCAGATTTTTGATACACCAAATATATTTTTGGACCATCCAAAATCGGGAAACTGTCAACAATATAATCTCTGTCCGCTGCCCACGCGAAATCCAACATGTTTTTCGCAGTCCATCGCCACGTCACTTTGTTGTTGGTATCTGGTTTTAAAGAAGGATTGCTCACATAAGCTTTAACCTCATTAGGGTTTTCTAAGGTTCCTCCCGCGCCGATGATGTAGTCTTTATCAATTTTAATATTAATATCAAAATCAGAAAACGGTGCATGGAATTCTCTTCCTATATAATCAAAAGTTGCCCAACCGTCATAGTCGTATTCTGCGATTTTTGGGTACCATTGTGTCATGGTCATGTCCACACCTTCACGGTTGTTGCGCCCAGCTCTACGAATTTGCATTGGGATATTCGCATCCCATTCCATCGTGAAAGTCGCAGTTGTTTTAGATTTAATCTTTTCAGGAAGATAAACTTTCATAATCGTTTCCTGAATTTCGAATTTCAAATCTTTGCCATTTAGTTTAATCCAATGGATATTTTGACGACCTTCTTCATTTTGCGGAATACCCGCCAAACGGCTTACAACACCATTAGCAGTTTTTGCAGAAAGTCTGCCATCGGCATTTGATCCTTGATTTTGGACACGTTGGTCCATCATCGATCCAGGTTTGAAGGCATTCCAATATAAGTGAAAATACACCACATCCAGATCATCTGGCGAATTGTTGGTGTATTGTAAAGTTTGTTTTCCTTGGTATGTGAAGTTGGTGGCGTCCACATCGATGTCCATTTTGTACTTCGCATATTGCTGATAATAAGCTTCTTTTTGTGCCGAAAGCAGAAGCGAACAAAGGATAAAAAAGAATGTTAGATTCAGTTTTTTCATAACTTAAAGTTTTGGGCGTGTCCCTTCGCTCGGTAACTTCCGCTGGCGCTACAGTTCCTCACTCGGGTCGCTACGTCCGTTTCAATCTTTTTTTGTTGGGCATTTCGGCTCCGCTCAATGCCCAACAAAAAAGGATTTCCACTTCCATCGCTCACGCGAAAATTGTATTAGATCAAATTTTCTCAAAAATACTTAATTAATCCTAAAAATAGGGTATAGGCGATGGCTTTTCTCATAATAAGGCGAGTTTTTGTAAATCCAATCCAATTGCGCACTTCCATCTTCAGCGAATATTGGATCCTTAGCTTTTTCTAGTTCGAAAGCCGTTTTCAAGGCTTTGTCATTTTTCAAAAGATCTGCGGCAGTGTCTTCAAAAACATAGGCCGAATAATATTCTTTTTGTCCAAGAATCGCATCAAAAAAATTCCAGTTGAAGTAAGAATCCACAGCTTCAGGTTCTAAAGTTTCCAACAAAAACTTCATCGCGTCTTGGTTAAGATGTACCAAAATGTCGCCAGCGCAGAAAAGATGTTGCTCCTGCGCCCGACCGACAACAGTTTTGTAATGTAGATAATGACCTTCGTAAGGATTCTTCACCGTTTGAAAATCCAAAATGCGATAAGATTCTACATTAATTACAGAATCTTTTTTGATGGTCGACATTTTGACGTCGTTTAATTTTAATAATTCAATAACGCGGTATTCGGATTGCGGAATAACATAGTATGTCGGGATTTTCACATATTTGCTAGGTTCGTAAGTGTCGTAATATAATATCGGTTTTGAAAATATTTTGCAAGTTGTTGGTAATAAGCTCGCATGGCGTGAAAAGTAGTGGTCTGGTTACCATTGCCTTGTTCAAAAGGTGTTTTGTAGGATTGGGAAAAATACAAGTTCGATATTAAAAATACCACTGAAAGAATATGTTTCATTGAGGCCTGATTTGGGGTTTTAAAACCGATTAAACATCAAATTTAAAAAGTATTTTAAAACTTTATTTTATTAAATTTCATATTTAAAAATTTAAATAAATTTACGATTGCGAAATAGCATACTTAAATTTGCTTTTCGAAAACACAAATAAACATTAAGAATTATGAGAAGTTTGACATTAATAGGTTTGGTATTATTGGGGCTCGCAATTTTATTATTTTATGCAACCACCAATTTTTCTATGGAAGAAATGAAGCTTTCACACTTTATGGGCATCATGGCTGGCATTGGGATAGGATTGATTATCGGGGGGATTGTTGGCTATGTGAGTAAAGGCAGTGCGATGAAAGATGAAGAACGCCGCAAAGCCTTCAAACAATTACAAAAAGAAAAACTTGAATTTGAAAAACAACAACAAGTTTTAACAAAACAGCAAGAAGCTCAACAACAGGCTTCTACAGAAAACAAAGAGCAGAATTTTATGTAATTCTGCTCTTAATATTTTAAAGAAAATGTCTTTCTTAGAAATTGTAACCTAAACCTAGAATAAAGAAGCTAGGTCTGTTATCGTAATTAATTTCTGCTTCGCTACCAGCAACAGTGTTGATGAATTTTCTTTCATCTTTCGAGAACGCGCCTTCGTATCTTGCATTGATAACGAATTTCTTAAGCGTTACATTTGCTCCAAATTGATAACCAACACCGAAATCTTTAGTTTCTGATTCTGTAAAGTTTTGGAACTTGTTATCTTTTGACATGTTGTAACTGAAAACGGGGCCTACAAAAGCACTCAATGTTTCGCCCATTAGGTTGTAACCTAGCAAAACAGGAATGTCGATTCTTTCGTTTTTCGCTTCCAATTCCACAGATTTTCCAGCATCTGTAAATTCTACCGTATTTTTGATTGTCGTGTAATAGATCTCTGGCATAACATACAAAGATGTTACTGGAAGATTGATTTTTGCTGACAAACCGAAGTTAAAACCAGTATTGCTTTTACCTTTTGATTCTGCTAAGTCTGAAACCGTGTTTTTAAAATCTGACCATTTTGCAGATGATGTGTTGAATAATAGGTTAGCTCTTGCTCCGAATGTGATTTGCGAGAATGCTGCTACACTTGCAAACATTGCCATCGCGGTGATTAATTTTTTCATGTTATATAAATTTACGTTAAGCTTGTTTGGTCACTTTCCAACATAAACTGTCTTAATTGCTTGAATAGTTCTGATGAATAAACGAAGTCAATAAGGTTTTTATTTTTTGCCGTCGAGAGTTGGTCTTTGTTACCTTCCCACTCTTTGACACCTAGGCGAAGATACAATATTTTTTCGCCAATTGTCATTACCGAGTTCATGTCGTGGGTGTTAATGATGGTTGTCGTGTTATATTCTTTTGTAATTTCCATCAAAAGATCATCAATAACATTTGATGTATAAGGATCGAGTCCTGAGTTAGGCTCATCACAAAAAAGATACTTAGGATTGTTAACGATAGCTCTGGCGATGGCAACACGTTTTTGCATACCACCAGAAATTTCGGAAGGGAATTTTCTGTTAGCATTTTGCAAATTAACACGACCAATAACTTCTATTACTTTTCTCTTTTTCTCTCGGAATGTCATGTTGGTAAACATATCCAAAGGAAACTGAATGTTTTCTTCAACCGTCATCGAGTCGAATAGTGCACTTCCCTGGAAAACAGTTCCGATTTCTGCACGCAAAGTTTGTCTGTCGTCGCGTGTCATTTCGGCAATATCTCTACCATCGAATAATATAGATCCGCTTGTTGGTTGATAAACATTGAGAAGACTTTTTAGAAAAACAGTTTTTCCAGAACCACTTTGTCCAATGATTAAGTTAACTTTTCCTGTTTCAAAATTTGCTGAAATGCCTTTCAGAACTTCTGTCCCATCGAAGCTCTTTTTTAAATCTTTAACTTCTATCATTAGCTTAAGAGCATTTGGGTTAATAATAAATCGGCGATAATAATGGATACAATCGTCCAGACTACAGCCTGCGTACTGGCGCGCCCAACTTCCAAAGAGCCGCCTTTTACATTATAGCCAAAATATGCGGGAATGGTCGCAATAAGGAATGCAAAAACTGCGGTTTTCAGAAAAGCATACCAAATGAAAAAGGAAGGCATATACATCTGGATTCCTGTAATATAATCTGCTTCTGTCCAGTTTTTCGTAGCGATACCAGCAATATGACCACCCCAAATACCCACAACTATACTAATTGCAATAAGAAGTGGATTGAAAATAACACTTGCAAAAATTTTTGGAAGAATTAAAAAATTAGGAGAATTAACACCCATAATATCCAAAGCATCAATTTGTTCGGTAACACGCATGGTTCCTATACTTGATGCAATGTAAGAACCTACTTTTCCAGCAAGGATTACCGAGATAATAGTTGGGGAAAATTCTAAAATTAAAACAACTTTTGTTGCGTATCCAATAAAAGATAAAGGAATAGGAAAGCTGGAAGCCGAGAAGTTGTTGAACATCTGTATAGCAACTACCGCTCCTACAAAGAACGAAGTGAACAGTACCAATCCAAACGAATTAACGCCTAGGTCGTAGATCTCTCTCATGAGTAGCTTCATGAAAACCTGCGTTTTTTGCGGTTTGCTAATTACTTTTCCTAATAAGAGAACATATTCGCCTATTGCCTTAAATAATCTTTTAAACATTTTGTAAAATTAATCTTTTTGTAGAGATTATCGTGCATTTTTATCGCCAACAATTACCAAGTATATGGTTTTGAGAATGATTACAAAATCCAAGCTAAAACTCCAATTTTTGACATAAAATGCGTCGGCAAGCGCCCTTTTCTTCATTTTGATATTCATATCGCCGTCGTCACCACGCAGACCATTTACCTGCGCAAGCCCCGTAATACCTGGTTTTACCTGACTTCTTATCGCATAGCGGCTGATTTTTGGTTTATAAAACTCATCGACCAAAAGCATGTGTGGACGCGGTCCGATGACAGACATTTCTCCTTTAAAAACATTGATAAACTGAGGCAACTCGTCTATGCTGGATTTTCTTAGAAATTTTCCGAGTTTGGTGATTCTTTTATCGCCAACTTCTGTGGTTTTTGTCGTAGAATCACTATTGTTAACCATGGTTCGGAATTTCCAACAATTGAAAACCTGCTCATGAAAACCATATCTTTTTTGCTTAAAAAAAACAGGGCCTTTGCTGTCGATTTTAATTAAAATGGCAATAATTGGAAATAACCATGAACAAATTCCAACCAAGATAACAACGGAAAATAACAAGTCAAAAGCGCGTTTTAATATCGCATTTGTGAAATAATCCAGAGGATATTTAGTTGGTGTTAAAACTGGAAGGGTAACAATATAATTAATATCGTATTCGAAAAAATTATTCTGAACGATGTTGGGTACTAAAGAAATGATGACTTTATTAGCTTCTGCTTCATGGAAAATTTTACGCTCCAGTTCTGGATTTATGCAATTTTCTGATGGGATAAAAATAGTATGGATTCCTTCCTTTTTCCAAAAAGTAATCAGTTTTTCAATATCTATCTCTGAGGTTGGATATTCATAAATTTTATAACCATAATCTGGACGTGTTTTGATGATTTCTCTAAGGATTTCTGTTGAAGTATTTTCGCCGATGAACATTATGTTACGGTGGTTTTTTCCTAAGGTTCGGATGTATTTTAAAAGTGAAAAAATCAAACTTTTAAAAGGAATCATCACCAACAACATGAATCCTGCAAGGTAGAATCGTTCGGTTTTTAAGAAATCGTTGTTACTAACTTTTCCCAGAAGTATGACGCCCAAAAAGAAAATGAAAATATGGACAATGATGCGCTCCAGATAATTGGTGAAAGTTAAGCTTCTTGGGACATGGTACAGTTTGGTTCTGCCGCTTAATAAAATCCAAAAAAAGCACAACAAAGCTATTGAAAGCAGATTCTGCTCAATTTCATTAGAGTCGTATTTCCACTCAAAATTCCGATAATAAAAGATTACAAAAATAGATCCTACAAGAATCATATCCAGCAGAATCATTATGCTTTTGAAGTATCGAGAGTATCGAAGTTTTTGCATCTACATTAATTTCAGACAGCTAATATAAATATTTTAAGGAATATTTAAGTATTTATGTGTTTGAATTGATGAGCGCCAATTTGGATTTTTTAGAATAAAGTCTGTGATTTTCTGATAATTAGTATCTCTTTTGCTCCATTCGCTTTGTAAGAATAATTCACAATTATTGTTAACTTTTGCAGCTTGTTCTTCCGCAAATTTGAAATCATTATTATTAAAAATAATCACTTTAAGTTCGTGAGCGACTTTGTAAATTTCGTCTAATGGTAAGCCTGTTTTCTTTGGGGAAAGTGTAATCCAATCCAATTGTCCAGACATTGGATATGCGCCTGATGTTTCGATATGGATTGTGCAGCCTAGCGATTTTAGTTTTGATGTTAAAATTTCTAAATTCCACATAAGCGGTTCGCCACCAGTTAATACAATTGTGTTACAATATTTGGCGGCAGTTTTAGCAATTTCTTCTGTCGACATCAATGGATGCAGCGTCGGGTCCCAACTTTCTTTAACATCGCACCAATGGCAGCCTACGTCGCAACCTCCTAGCCTTATAAAATATGCAGCTTTTCCAGCATGAAATCCTTCACCCTGAATGGTGTAAAAATGCTCCATCACAGGGAGCATTTTTCCTTCTTTTAGTAATAAATCTTCTTGTTCTTTAGTCATTATAAACTGAAGTTTTGTAAGCGATAATCGTGTTTTTCATTAACATCGCTCTTGTCATTGGGCCAACGCCGCCTGGCACGGGAGTTATCCAGCTTGCTTTTTCGGCACAACTTTCAAAATCAACATCACCGGCAAGGTGGTAACCTTTTTCTGAGTTGTCATCCACTCGAGTGATACCTACGTCAATGATAACAGCACCATCTTTGATCATGTCGCCTTTCAAAAAGTTAGGATCTCCCAAAGCGGTGATGACGATGTCTGCTTTTTTTGTATATTCTTCGATATGTTCTGTATAGGAATGTGTTAATGTAACTGTTGAGTTGCCAGGGAAATCCTTGCGCCCCATCAAGATACTCATGGGTTTTCCTACGATACGGCTTCTGCCGATAATTACACAGTTTTTTGCTTTTGTTTCAATATTGTAACGTTCCAACAGAGTCAAAATTCCGAAAGGGGTCGCGGGCAAAAAGGTGTCCATTTCTAAAGCCATTTTGCCGAAGTTTTCAGGATGAAAACCATCTACATCCTTTCTGGGGTCAATCGCCATGATAATTTTTTCTTGGTCGATTTGTTTAGGAAGAGGCAGTTGTACGATGAAGCCATCTACTTTTTTTGATTTGTTAAGCTCGTCTATTTTTTCTAGTAGTTCTGCTTCCGAAACTGTGCTTGGAAATTTGATTAAACCAGAAGTAAAGCCAACTTCCTCACAATCTTTAACTTTGCTGTTAACATAAGCTTTGCTCGCACCATTGTTCCCCACAAGAATTGCAACCAAATGTGGTGGGCGTCTGTTGTTCGCAAGGATTCTTTCAACTTCCTCACGAATTTCATTTTTGATTTCTTTCGAGACTTTTAGTCCATCTAGGATTTGCGCCATTTTCTTTCTTTTTACTTTTTATTACTATTTGATTTATTTCTTTCTTAAGACAATCACATCTTGGAAGTCTCTTTCTTTTCTATCTAGGTTAAAATCTCTCCAGAAGCCCATAATATAATGTTCTAATTCTAAACCGGCATCTGTAATTATTTTTTCTAAAAAAGAGTATTCTAATGCGATATTCGCCCCTTGTACTTTTTCATCTAAAAGTCTATATCCGTCTTTTTCATATGGGAATTTGAAGCCAGGAAAATTGCTTAAATCATCTTTTTTATCATAAATGAAAAATGTTGCTAAACATCTACCGCCAGAAGTCAAGACACGCTCAATTTCGAAGATGTAGTTTTTAATTTCTTCAACACGCATGTGGGTGAAAACAGAGAATAAAAATGCTTTTTCAAATGAGTTATTATCATAAGGGAAAACAAATTTGTCTGCAGTGTCTTTGTGCTCGTTGTACAAATCATTGTTTAATGGGATGAATTTAAAATTAAAATTCGGGAAGTCCGATTTTATTGTTTTATTACACCAATTCACACCTTTTTCGACCACATCAAAACCCTCGTATTTTGCACCTTTTGTAAGAAATTTTGTTAAAGGAACAGCCGTTCGTCCCATACCACTGCCAATGTCCAAAATTCTGTCCGTAGGTTGCAACTGTGCATATTTTTGCAATAAATATAAATGTTGTTCGCCTATTTTTTTAAAATCGCCGGGTCCGGTATAGATATCGCCTTTTTTAGGGATGTATTTTTCACGTTTACCAGAAATGCCTTCCAAGAAGTCTATAGGAGCATAATAAAGCTTCCGTGCGATAAATCTATATCGTGGCGAAAGTTTGTAAAAAAGATTTCGTTTAATCATTTATTAGTTTTATAGTAATTAATCAAAGCATTCGTTGACGAATCGTGGCTTGTGATTAGCTTGTTGTTTTTAAGTTCTGGTAAAATTTTATTAGCTAAAACTTTTCCTAATTCTACCCCAAACTGGTCAAAACTGAAAATGTTCCAAATAATGCCCTGCACAAAAATTTTGTGTTCATAAAGCGCTATAAGCTGGCCAAGACTTCTTGGGTTTAACTCTTTGATGAGTATGGAATTAGTTGGTGTATTTCCAACGAATATTTTATAATTTAATAACAAATCTATTTCTTCTTCCGATTTGCCTTCTTGTTCTAATTCTGCTAAAACTTCTTCCTCTGTTTTCCCAAAAGCTAAAGCTTCAGTTTGTGCAAAAAAATTCGCCAATAGTTTATCTTGATGGTCTGACATTGGATTACAAGATTTTGCGAATGCAATAAAATCCGAAGGGACTAATTCTGTACCTTGGTGAATAAGTTGATAAAAGGCGTGTTGCCCATTGGTCCCTGGTTCTCCCCAAATAATCGGGCCAGTTTCATATTCCACAAAATTGCCGTTTCGGTCAACAGATTTTCCGTTGCTTTCCATGTCGCCTTGTTGCAAATAAGCAGGAAAACGATCTAAATATTGAGAGTAAGGCAAAATGGCATAAGTGCTAGCGGCAAAAAAATTGCGATACCAAATCCCTAAAAGTCCCATCAAAACAGGGATGTTTTCGTTAAAGTTTTTAGTTTTGAAATGGATGTCTGTCGCTTCCGCACCTTTCAATAATTCTTCAAAATTCTCGTATCCAACTGCTAAAACAATGCTAAGTCCAATAGCGCTCCATAAAGAATAACGGCCACCAACCCAATCCCAAAATTCAAAAGTATTTTCTTCTAAAATTCCGAAATCTCTAACTTTTTCAGCATTTGTGGACAGCGCGACAAAATGTTTTGCAACGTCGTTTTGATTGGCGCCAGATTTCAAAAACCAATCCTTTGCAGATTCCGCATTGGTCATCGTTTCCTGAGTTGTAAAGGTTTTGGAAGCAATGATAAAAAGCGTTGTTTCAGGATTAAGATTTTTAACAACTTCCGCCAAATGATTGCCATCGACATTCGATACAAAATGAACATCCAGACGTGTTTTGTAATGTTTTAAAGCTGAGCAAACCATAACCGGTCCAAGGTCTGACCCGCCAATGCCAATGTTAACAATATCTGTAATTTCTTGACCTGTAAAACCTTTGTGCTCACCAGAAATAACCGATTCTGAAAAAACTTTCATTTGTTTTAAAACCTCTTGGATATCAGGTTTGATATTCTTGCCATCTACCCAAATTGGCGTTTCGGAAAAGTCGCGTAACGCGGTATGGAGAACGGCTCTGTTTTCGGTTTCATTAATTTTTTGACCAGAAAACATTTGATGAATAGCTTCTTTTAAATTCGTTTCTTCAGCAAGATTTAATAACAATTCTAAAGTTTTAGAATCAATCAAGTTTTTGGAAAAATCGAAAAGTAAATCGTCAGTTTCAATAGAAAAATCCTTGAAACGATTGGGATTGTACCGAAACAATGTTCTCAGGTCGAAATCATTATTTGCAAAATGCTCATCTAGAGCTTTCCAAGCCAATGTTTGTGACGGATTAATTTTTGGAAGCATAATTCACCAATGTTTAATCTGCAAATTTACTGAAAATTCGTGGGATGGAGGTCTTGGTTTTTCATGTTTATTTTAATTAAAGTATCCATCACAATAGACGGGTATTTTTTAATATTTTTCAGTTTTAGAAAGCTTTGTAAACCAATTTTTTCTTTTATTTAAATAAAATATTGCGGCAATAATTGATAAAAATGGCCAAATAGAAACTAAGAATACAATAATCTTTTGTATCCTATAAAAGCCCTCTACAAGAGCGTTTTTTAGTTCGAATCCAAAATTGTTTTTGTATTGATTGTCAAAGTTTTTGACATTAGAAATTGGGATTTGGGCAATGCTAATATTAGGTTCTTTAAGATAAATGCTAACGCTATTATATTTTAGTTGGTCTGCGATATTTATTTTTGCAATTTAATAATAAAAATCTAATTAGATTGTGTTTTAGGAATAAAATTTGTTCCAATTTTAGCAAAATCATACTTATGTCTTTTAGTTTTTCAAAAATCAAAAATATCATCCAACTTTTTAGTCATTTGGATTTTGATAAGATTGCAGCGATTTCTTCCAAAGTAGATCTTCCAAAATTGGTTGCAAATGTTTCTCAGCTTAATGAAAAACAACTTCAGTCTATGATGAAAATGATGGATTCTAATAAAAAAGAACGTCAACTTCCCGAAATAGATGGTGATTTTTATGACGTCAATCATACTTTGAGTCCAGAGCATCGAGAAATTCAGTTGAAGGTTCGTGCTTTTATGGAACAAGAAGTAAAACCTTTGGTTAACGATTATTGGCTTCATGATGAATTTCCGTTTCAGTTGATAGAGAAATTTCGACAACTTAATATTTGTGGCGTTACTTATGATGCTTATGGTTGCCCCAATTTGCCGTTTGTGATGGAAGGCGTTTTGGCTATGGAAATGGCGAGGGTAGATGCTTCTATTGCCACATTTTTTGGCGTGCAGTCGGGCTTGTCAATGGGATCGATCTATATGTGTGGATCCGAAGCTCAAAAAGAAAAATGGCTTCCTGCCATGCAGAATTTTGATAAAATTGGAGCTTTTGGATTGACCGAACCAGAGGTTGGCTCTGGTGCTGCGGGCGGTTTGACGACGACTTGTAAAAAAGTAGAAGGCGGCTGGATTCTTAATGGACAAAAAAAATGGATTGGCAATGCCACTTTTGCGGATGTTATCATCATTTGGGCACGCGATCTTGATGACGATGAGGTCAAAGGTTTTATCGTGGAAAAAGATAATCCTGGATTTTCTGTTGAAAAAATTAAAGGAAAAATGGCACTACGCATCGTTCAGAATGGATTAATCACGATGAAAGATTGCTTTGTTACAGATGATAATAAATTAGAACATGCCAATTCTTTCAAAGACACGGCAAAGGTTTTGCAAATGACAAGAGCGGGCGTTGCCTGGATGGCTGTAGGCTTGTCACGTGGCGCTTACGAAAACGCACTCCACTATACGCGAGAACGAAAACAATTTGGTAAACCCATTGCAAGTTTTCAAATGATACAAGGGCATCTTGTTGAAATGTTATCGAATTTGACCGCAATGCAAACGATGGTTTTTAGACTTTCCGAAATGCAAGATGAAGGAATTTTAAAAGACGAACACGCATCCTTGGCAAAAGTTTTTTGTACGATGAGGATGCGCGATATTGTAAGTCGCGCTCGTGAAGTGATGGGTGGCAACGGTATACTTCTCGAACATAATGTCGCCCGTTTTGTAGCGGATGCTGAAGCGATCTATTCTTATGAAGGAACAAAAGAGATTAATTCGTTAATTGTTGGACGCGCTATTACAGGCTTTAGCGCTTTTGTGTAAATTTGTATTATGAAAAGTCTATTCGTACTTTTGATAATGATGACTTTGGGAAGCTGTTCTCAAACGCAACAACCTATAAAAACAACTAAAATGGAACAACATAATCCTTACTTTTCTCGAACCGATCGTGCAAAACTTAATGTTTCTAATGAAGAATGGAAAAACATACTTCCTTCAGATTTGTATGCTGTAGCAAGAGAAGCAGCAACCGAACGTCCTTTCACTGGGAAGTATAACGATTTTGACACGATGGGCGACTATTACTGCGCGGTTTGTGGTAATCATCTGTTTCGTTCGACTTCCAAATTTGCAAGTTCTTGTGGATGGCCAAGTTTTTTTGAAGCCGATAAAGAAGGTGTTGTGTACAAACGCGACTCTTCTCATGGTATGGAGCGAATCGAGGTTTTGTGCAAGCGTTGCGACTCACATCTTGGTCATGTTTTTAACGATGGTCCAGAACCCACGGGAATGCGTTATTGCATGAATTCTATAAGTTTGGATTTTGAAAAAGATTAAAGTTAAAAAATAAAAGCTGCTCCGAAAAGAAGCAGCTTTTTTATTAGGTTTTAATGAAATTAAAATTTAAAATCAACGCCGACATACATGTTGATTCCCATGATTGGTGCATATACCATTCCGCCGTCAAAATTATTTCCAAAAGGATTTTGAGCATCAAGAATAGCATTGTGTTGTTTGTAGTTGGTTAAGTTTTCGCCACCTACATACAGTCTAATTTTGTCCGTGAAATTCTTAGAAATCTGCGCATTTAGCGTAGAGTAAGGATCAGAATAATCACCCAAATGATGTGCTGCATGATTCGTTCTCATATTTGGAAGTCTTTGTTTTCCTACATAATTAAATGTCGCATCAAAATTCCAAAAGTCACCTTTGTCTGTTTTGTTGGTAGAATAGCCAGCATTGAAAAATCCTCTATGTTTTGCCATGAAAGGCACTTTTTTCAAACCACTGAGATAATCTGTCGCCACATCATAATATTTGTATGCTAGACGAAAATCGAGATTTTTGGCTGGGCTAAAATCCCATTGCGTTTGGAAGCTGTTGGCAAACGATTTCCCGTCGAGATTATAAAACAAAATTTTGTTGCTGGATTGGTCAAGGTCGACGACAACTTGGTCTTGAAAATCGGTTTTGAAGAAATCTGCGATGATGGTAGATTTTCTGTTAAACAAACGGAACTCTTGTTGTAAGCTTACGCCATAATTCCAAGCGATCTCAGGTTTTAGACCATAAATTTCTCCGCCGTTGTCAAGAATTTCGATTTGACGGTTTGATGCAAAATATTGTTGGTTTTCTGCAAAGACATTCGCTGTGCGGAATCCTCTTCCTGCCGATAATCTCAAAATCGTTTTTGGTGCGATATCGTATTTAAAATTAAGTCTTGGGGTAAATTGTGTTCCAACCAAATTATGAAAATCCACGCGCGCACCAGCAACCAAAGTATATTTAGCACCAGTCAAAGTGTATTCTGCAAAAAGTCCTGGTACAGACTCTTGACGCTCTATATTTTGGTTTAAATAATCTTCGTTGTAATTATCGAGTAAGAAACTTGCGCCCACTTTGTATTTATGGTTGGTATTTCCAAGAATACTTTCAAAAATTAAGTTGGAATAAAACGTCGATTGCTTTCCGAAATAGTTTCTAAACCCAAAGAAGCTGTCTTGTTGATGGTAGGTAAACTGATTCATCCAACCCAAACTTTGGTAAGGTTTTCCTTTAAAAACATAACCTGTTTTGTTCCAAACTTGAAATCTGGAAATATCAATCCCAACACCATAAAGATCTTGTTCTTTTTGAGAAAGACGTTTGTTGTAGCCGACTTGTCCTCCTGTTCTGGAATCTTGTAAAAAATTAAGACCAAAATGAGAAGCAATTCCAGAATGGTCGAGGTCGTTGTAATTCAAAAGATAAGTCGTATTAAGCTGGGTGCCTTTTGGGCGATCCAGAAAGCCATCTTTGTTCATGTCTGTATTTCCCAAAGTGGCGTTGCCATGTAGCAAAATACTTTGTGTCCAATGGTCAGACAATGCCGATGTGTGCGTGATATTGGCTTCTGTTCGGCCTTCAAAATCCGCGAAAAGATTAATTTCTGTTTCGCTTTTTTCATCGTGGGATTTTAGTAACTCGGTGTTAATTTGTCCCGTAATACTTTCGTAGCCATTCACGACGGTGCTTCCTCCTTTTGTCAATTGGATACCGCCAATCCATTTTCCTGGAATAAAATTAAGACCATAAGCAGATGCCAGTCCACGAATTTCGGGAAGGAGTTCCTTGGTAAGGCTCGTGTATTTTTGGTCGAGACCTAACATTTTAAGCTGTTTGGTTCCTGTAACGGCATTGCTGAACGAAACGTCCACAGTCGCATTGGTTTCAAAACTTTCGGATAGATTACAACAAGCTGCTTTTAGTAACTCTTTAGAATCGATGTTGAAGGTAAGTCCAACTTCCTTTTTGCTAAGTGCTGTTGCTTCCTTTGTTTTTGTCACCGTAACACCTTCTATCTGATTTGGGTCTTTTGTGTGATTATGCCCAGCGTGTTCATCTTTTGTATTGGTCTTAGGCGTTTGTTCTTCTTCTTCGTCCATGTGAACTAAAGGATTTTTTTCGCCCCATTTAAAATTACGGTCGTATAGACAACATTTGGGAAGTTTGTCATAGACTTTGTTTTCTGTTGTGTATTTTTCGTTGTCATGACCGACATTCGCAATATGTTTTAAAATTTTATCCGCTGTTGTTTTGGCGGAGTCATAAGTAATATAGATTTTTTGTTCCTCGGCTTTCCAATCTGCGTGGTTGGTTCCCATGTCGTTTGCCGCTTTTTCGATACGGATTTTACAGGACATACAATTCCCTCTAACGTAGAAAGATTCGGTTTTCAGTGTGTCTTGTGCCCAAATTGTTATGGAAATAAAAAGCATAACAAAAGTGAGAAGACTTTTATTTAAAAAATTCATGTTGAAGTAGTTATCGGATTATTTTAATTCACAAACTTGATTAGGATCGCAGTTAGCGCGCATTTTGGACGAATTGTCTGGACGCTTGTATTGGCAACAAGTTTCCAAATTTCTATAAGATTTGTCCGAAGCATGAAAGGCAAGATTGTCGTAACCAACTTTAGCAATGTGTTGCAAAATGTTTTTCGTAGAGGTTAATCCTGCATCATAAGTTACTGTCAACATTTTTGTTTTTTTGTCCCATTTTGCAGATTCAACATGTTTATCAGCTTTTGCAGCGGTTTCGATGTTTTCTTTACACATACCGCAGTTACCTTCTACACGAAGATTTTCTGTTTTGGATTGTGCTGAGAAGTTTGAAAATAAAAATACAGCTAAAAAGAGTAGTCCACTCTTTAAAATAGATTTCATAATAATTGATTCTTAATTATAATTCATTGATTTTGAGAAGTATTTCTCTGGTAAATGTTAAAATAATTAAGAGATTTTAGGCGGTTGCCAGATGTTGAAAAAGCTATTATTGAAAAAGTGGTCAGAATGTGCAAATGCTTTCTGATTTGTGTTGAAATTAGTTAACGAATTTTTGTTAGATTCAGGGGCATAAAAGATGGGCATAAAGCAACCATGGCATGTATGACATTGTTGGCAATGATCTTGACAGTCGTCTTTAGAATTTTTAGAATTTTGTTCAGAATTGTGGCAAGATGTAGAATCTGTTTTTTCGCAACAGTCCGCATTGGTGGTTGTCATCTCGCAACAAGCGTCCTGGAAAATAGAAAGCTCTATAACCTGCATTGGGAAAACCATGCTCCCCAAACAAAACAGACTTGTGATAAATAAAAACTTTCTAAACATTTAGTTTTGATTATTGCGCATACAAATTTAGTAAAAATATTTATTTATAAAATTCGTTTTAGTTAAAGATTATTAAAGTTTAGTTAAACTCTAAAATTTTTAATTCGTTGATTGTCTTTTAGTTGTAATTTTGCACCGCAAATGTAAAGATGTATTTATGAAGAAACTTCCAATTTTTCTTTGTTCGGTGTTCTTACTAGGAACATCGTTTTATTCCAACAAAATTATTAATATTAAAAAAGAAACAAGTCCAGAAACAAGCAAAATGATCAAGCTAGATCGGGCAGAATCCAAAAGCATGACAGCAGAATCGATTTATAATTCGATTTCGTTTGAAGGTAATGATGTTTTGGATTTTGATGTTTTTGACAAAGCTTTCAGAGGTTTTCAAAATTTAAAAAAATCCGGTGCCCTAGATGACGATGCCAAACTCTTGAGTGTTTGTGATTTCAGTTTGTCATCTACCAAGAAAAGACTTTGGGTGATTGATATGGACTCCAAAACTGTGGTGTTTAATACCTTGGTGGCGCACGGCAAAGCTACGGGTGAAGAGTTTGCAACGCGTTTTTCTAATACCGAAAGTTCGCACCAATCGAGTTTGGGATTTTATATTACCGAATCAACTTATAACGGTGGAAATGGTTATTCTTTAAGATTAATCGGGATGGACAAAGGTTATAATGATGCAGCGATGAAGCGTGCAATCGTGATGCATGGTGCAGATTATGTAAGTGAGGATTTTATTAAAAACCAAAAAAGATTAGGAAGAAGTTGGGGTTGTCCCGCGGTTTCCAGAGATTTGGCTGCGCCGATTATCGATAAGATTAAAGATAAAACCTGCTTGTTCATTTATTATCCAGACCAGAATTATCTCAGCAGTTCGCAATGGTTAAAGAATTCCGAAATGTTACCAAGCGAGATTCTTTCCATGAAGTAAATAATAAAATAACAAAGGCTATCTAATAGAGATAGCCTTTGTCTTGAAAATATAAGTGGAAAAAAGGTTCAGCTTTTATATTGCACGTCTGTGCTCAATGATGACATGCGAGTCTTCATCGTTTTCGTAATCGCGATAAGAGGTTTTGAAGCCAATAAGTTGAACTTCGATATCTTCCTCATCAGCTCTCACATTGGCGAAATCTTGTATCATTTCTAAAACATCGGTAGTTATATAAGACGTACTTCGGGCATCAATAACTACTTTTGATTTAGGTTTTACATTTTTCAAAGTTTTCTTTATCGCCGCTTTGTTTAGAAATGAAACTTCTTCGGCCAGTTTAATGTTAATTTCGTCAGCATCATTTAAGTTTTCACGACTTAGGTAATACGCACGTTTCATATTTCCTTGCAAAACATAAATAATAGAAATTGCCAAGCCAATACCAACACCTTTTAACAAATCTGTTGATACAATGGCGATAATGGTCGCAATAAAAGGAATAAACTGATATCTTCCTTTATGCCAAAAATGCATGATGTTTTTCGGACTTGCTAATTTGAATCCAATTAAAATGAGTACTGCTGCCAAAGTTGCCAACGGAATCATATTTAATAAAAACGGAATGCTCAACACACAAATTAATAACATCGCACCATGGATCATGCTCGATATTTTGTTGGTTGCGCCAGCATTAGCATTGGCAGAACTTCTTACAACTACAGATGTCATCGGAAGTCCTCCAATAATAGAACTGAGAATATTACCAATACCTTGCGCCCGTAGTTCTAGATTGGTATCAGTGATTCTTCTTTTAGAATCAAGTCTATCTGAAGCTTCAATACACAAAAGTGTTTCTATAGAAGCCACTATGGCAATCGTTGCGCCAACAATCCAAACTTTGTAATTAAGAAATCCTTCAAAAGCTGGGAAGGTAATCATCGCTTTGAAATCGTCTGCGCTTTTGGGAACTGGTAAACTCACCAAATTCTCTTTTGAAATGGCTAAAGAACTTCCGCTTGCCAAGAAAATTTGATTTAAAATAATACCCGCAATAACAGCTACCAATGCTCCTGGAAGAAGTTTTAGTTTCTTTAAAACTTTTACTTTGTCCCACATTAAAAGAATTGCTATTGATGCCAAAGTTATAACGACTGCGCCTGGATGGATAGCCGATGATAAACTACTGAAAAAGTTGAGATTAAATCCGTTTTCAAATAATGATTCGCTTGCAATATTAGAATTGTAGCCTAACGCCAACGGAATTTGCTTCATGATAATAATTACGCCGATACCAGCCAACATGCCTTCAATCACGTTGTTCGGGAAATAGTTGGAGATACTGCCTGCACGTAAAAATCCTAATGCCAGCTGCAGGATTCCAGCGATAATTCCAGCGGTTAGAAAGAGTTCAAAAGAGCCAAGATCCGCAATAGCTGCTAAGATGATAGCTGTAAGTCCTGCGGCGGGACCAGATACTGAAATGTGTGAATTGCTAAGGTAGCCAACAACCAATCCACCAATAATTCCTGAAATAATTCCAGCTAATGGTGGTGCGCCAGATGCTAGCGCGATACCAAGACATAATGGCAGCGCAACTAAGAATACGACCAGTCCTGATGGGAAATTCTCCTTGAATAAGCCCATGAAATTTTTTGCTTTTTTCATCGTCCGAAAAAGTATAATTATATAGTCCCATAGCATGATTGATGAGACTTTATCGTTGAAATATTTAATTTTAATAGCTATAAAGAATGCGCCTCTTAATATTTTAAGAAGAAACAATGATTAAAATTAAATACGATTCGGAGGTGGCGAAAATATAGGAATATACGGAGAAATGCTTGCGCCATCATTGATAAGGTCGAAAGATTTGTTTTGCAAATCGGATTCGAAAAACTTAACAAAGTCATGAATCGAAAGTGGATTCGAAGTGACTTTCTCGTTGAAAGATGACGAGCCTGTTTTTACTTCTTCCTCAGCAATTGAGACATTAGTAGTAGGCAAATCCCAACCGAAGATCGCAGCCATACTCGGTAAGGCTGTGAAATTCATAAAGATGGCTAATACTAAAATGCTCAAATACTTCATAAGATTGCTTTAAATCCAGTTTCTACAATGGTTATTTTTCCATTTTAGGAACAGACCAAGTAGATTCTGTCAAATCATAAATTTTCTGAATATTGTGAAGGATACCTTCAAAGTCAATATTCAAATCCTTTAGTGTGCCGGTTTTCAAGTCGAAAACCCATCCATGTACAACGGGGTAACCATTTTGGACAAATCCTTTTTGTACGGCTGCAGCTTTTACAACATTGATGCATTGCTCTTGTACATTAAGCTCTACCAATCTGTCGAACTTCTGGTGTTGATCTGTAATAGCGTCTAGTTCTTCTTGGTGCATGCGATATACATCACGAATGCTTCTCAGCCAAGGGTTAAGCAGCCCAAGATCTTTAGCTTGCATCGCTGCATTAATACCTCCGCATCCGTAATGTCCACATACAACGATGTGTTTTACTTGTAGGTGGCTTACTGCATACTCAATTACAGAATTCACATTCATATCGATATTGTTAACAACGTTAGCAATATTTCTGTGAACGAAAATTTCACCAGGTTTCAATCCCATAAGGTCTTCTGCAGGAACTCTACTGTCGGAGCATCCGATGTATAGAAATTCTGGGTTCTGACCTTCGGCTAAGTTTTTGAAAAAATCAGCTTTTGTAGCTTTCATTTCTTCTACCCATTGACGGTTGTTTTCAAAAACTTTGTTGTATGAATCTTGCATAATAAAAAAATATTTAAGGTTAAAATTGCTTTAACTATTAAATGCTAAAATTCGATAGACTGAATCAATAACATTGCAAAAGTAATTTTTTTTGATTAAAAAGTGAAAAATATTAACAAAGTTTAATATTTTACTTTATTATTAATGTAGCCTTCTGTGGCATTTTCTTTTAAAATAATTTGTGCTGGATTGCCGATAACAATAGCATTATCAGGAACATCCATGTTGACATAAGCATTTGGGGCGATAAGAACATTTTTCCCAATTTTAATTCCGCCGACAATAACGGCATTGGGACCAATCCAAACTTCGTCACCGATATTTGGGTAACCTTCATATTTTCCACGATTGGCTTGTGCAATGGTAACGCCTTGTGCAATATTGCAATTTTTGCCAATCACCACTTTTGGGTTGATTACCAAATGTCCCCAATGTCCTAGATAAAGGCCTTCGCCAATCTGGGTTTCTGGATAAATTTGGAAGCCGTATTTAATTTGATAATGCCTTAAAATTAAACGATAAAGCTTGCCTACGAAAGAATTTTTTGGATGTTTTTGTGCATTTCGAAACCAATAGATATAATGCAAATTTGGGCTAAAACATTTTTTAATTATCTGAAAATGAGATAAGTATTGCCCGCTTTCTCTGTAAAAATCTTTTTGAATCGTGGAGTAAGACATATTGCAAAGTTAAAGATTATCGATGATGTCGGTAATAGATTTTACCGAATTTTTTAAATTAAATGGCATTTCGTAGCTGTTGAGTTTTTGCTGATAAAGCTCAAAGCTTTTGGCATCGGTCAAGGCTTGTTTCATGCCAGTATAAATTCCTTTTTCGGAGTTCTCGACAATAAGTCCAAGTTCTCCATTTTTCAGCATTTCTTTAACGCCAGAAACATCTGTTGCGATGATGTTTTTGGTTAAGGTCATAGCTTCAAAAAGAACGGTTGGGAAACCTTCGTAACGGGAACTCAGCACAAAAAAATCTGCTTTTTTAAAATAGGGATAAGGATTGTCTGTGAAACCAATCATGCTGGCAGTTTTGTCAAGTTTTAATTCTGATTTTAAATTTTTAATATTTTCAAAATCATAGCCATCGCCAATAATAATGACTTTGTGCAGAAAACCTTCGTCCAAAAGTTGTTTGTGAACTTTCAATAATCTGTCGAATCCTTTTTGGGGAAACACTGTTCCGACGGAAACAAAACTCGGGATTTCATCATCAAATAAATCTGAATCTAATGCTTTTTCTGATTTTGTTAAAATCTCTTCGGTATCTAGAGGATTATAGATTCTAACAATTTTAGATTTTTCCGCCTCGTTGTTTGCAAGTTTTTCGAAGGTCTTTTGAATGTGTTCTGAGATTACCATGATTTTGTCATAACGGAAAAATCGCTTTATTTTTTCTGTGGTATAGCCTTCGACTTTTGTGAGGTCGTTATGTATCCACATCAATTTTTTTGAGGACTTCAAAGGACTGTTGAGTATCTCATCCATAAAACCATGAATGGCAGCAAACTCGATGTCGTATTTTTTGTTTTTAAGTTTTCTTTTATAAAGTATTTTGGGATATTTTTTTAATAATTGTTGATAAACAACTCTGTATGCCTTTTTAGGAATGTCTTTGGGGCGATTGGTTGTAATCATCTCGCCACGGTTGAGGTACATGACATTGACCCAATCGGGAATTTCGGGAATGTATTTTCCAGAATATAAGTTGAGTAAAAGGTCCACTTCGTACTTGTCAGCAGGAAGGTTTTTCAGAAAAGTAATTAATACCTTTTCTGCGCCACCATGCCGTAAAGAGCCTATACGAATAAGGATTTTCTTTTTTGTCATCAGTTGTTTAGGTATTATTTAGAAATTAAATTTTCAATAAAAGATGTTTTATCCAGAACCAAAAATTTTGCAGGTTTATGCTGTTAACTTAAGTGTTTTTCTATTGGATTTTTATAAAAATTTGATCAAGTAAGTTTAATATTTTTGGCTGATTATTATAATTGATTTTTGCTTTTACTCTGGTGCTTATTTTGGTGTTTTTAGGTTCGAAATAGATCAAGTTTTTTTCTTGTTCATTATCCAAATTACATAATTTATATCTTATATTATTGTCTTGGAGTCTTTGAAGATTGCTTTTGTATCCAAACTCTTGAACGCAATATACAGCATCATGCTTCTTTAGTTCTGAAATCATAAAATGAGTTTTAAGAGAGTATAAAGTGTTGAAGAAAAAACTGACCATAATGAAAAGAACAAAATTTGTTACTAAACAGACTAAAGTTATGTGTTTTAAATAAGATAGCCATTTAATTTTCGTATAAGAAGATTCATAATATAATAGTATTAAAATGGGAATCAGGTAAAACTGAGGGAGAATACGAGCTAACCATGGTTCAGGAAATATTAGTGAATAAAATACGAATGAAGCCAGAATGAGTAAAATGATGGATGCAGTTTTTGTTTTAATCTTTAAAAACAAACAAGCAATTAAAATAATAATACTATTAATAAAAAAAGCACTAAAAAAAATCCCAAAGCCACCTAGCACAATTGTAGGGCTACTTAGTTTTTTTACTTCTGATATGTTGAAAGTATAAGGTATTTTTAATCCTGATTTTATGGTTTTTTCTGGAATTCCAGTCTTAGAAAAAAGAGAAATGCCCAGTTTTGTAATTCTATTTTTCTCTTGTATGCTTTTCGTTAAATGTACATTAAGAACATTAGAATTTTTATCAAATGCCGGATAAAAAATAGATTTACCATCTTTTATATTAGTAAAATAAGGATGTACACTTAGTATTAATATAGGTATTACTGTGAGAGAAAAATTTTTGAAAGTGACAATGTTTTTAATCTTATTTTCCATGAAAGCATAACCTAAAACAACGATGAAAAGAACTGCAATAACAGGGATTGACGTAAATTTTAAAGTGCCAAAAATGCATAATGACATTATTAAAATCGCTGCATATTTAGGATTAAAAGATTTAATGTATAAAATTGTTGCAATGATAATGATAACCAGTGTGTTGTAGAAGAATCCGTCAATATAATAGGTGAATATTTGCGTGATACTTACGGGGTTGAGTGTAATTAAAACAGCATACAGTGCAGCTTTCTTTTTTGGAAAGTAATCGCCTAATAGTCTATAAGAAAAAAGAAGACAAGCGAAAATGATTAGCAAATTAATAGATTTGCCTAGCTCAATATTATTAGATAGAAAATAGATTGCTGCTGAGATTATTTCGTGTCCTTTCGCATAATGTTGTACATATAATTGGGCATCCAGCAGAGTGTATTTTTCGTAGATAGGATTCCAGCCATTTTTTAATGCAATTATTGTATTTTGATGATACCATGTTCCATCATTGGAAAGGTCATAGAAAAAAGAGGAAAATATTAACGAAATAGCCGCTAATAAAAAGCAAAAAAATATTTCTAAAAGTTTTATTCTAAAAAGTTTTAAAATAATAATGCTTAATAAAATTGCGAATACATATAATATTGGATTTTTAATACTGCTCCCCAACAAAAAACCAATATTCATGGTGAACAAAATACTAAAGAGCGATAGTATTATAGTTAATATTACATTATCAATATTAATTTGGTGGTTTTTTAGCATTTTTTTAATTATTGAATTTTTCTGTAAATTAATGCGAAAGGATACATAACAAGCGATAGTATTTTGAAGTCGTTAAGCCCCAGATTAATCTCTTTTAAACTTTTCTTATTAATGATCGAATATACTTGATAACCCACCAAATTTCTCACTAAAGTTTTGGGATAATGCCAAAGTTGTTTTCCATAAGCGTTGAGGAACGACCGATAACCTTCCATCAATCCAAAAGTGTTTTTGCCTGTCCATCGGGTGTTGCTAACCGAGTCTTGATCGCTTTCATCCAAGTGATAGCAACGAACAACTTTGTTAATAAACCTCGTTTTGAAACCAGCCGCATCATAGGTGTTGAAAAATACCGACTGCGGAATATAGCCTTTGCCTTGGTATATAGAATAATCAAAGTCTTTTAATAAATTTTGATAAGTTTTAGTAAAGAAAATTCCAAATTTATCACCTCTTACTTTGTATTTATAACGCATCTCGAAGATAGAACCATCAAATTCTACGGGGAAAATATTACCAACAATTTTTCCATGTTCATCGACAGAATTTCCGATTACTCCAATGTATTCATCTTGGTTTTTAATGTTTTCAGATTCATGAAAAAGTGTGTTAAGCGAATCTTCTGGATAAGAGTCATCCGAATCCATTATCATAAAATAAGGCGAAGTCACTTTTTTAACACCTTCAAAAACAGTAATGAATTTATGCTGATTCTCATTCCAAAAATAGTCGATTTCGAAACAGTTTTCGTTCTGAAATTCAGTAACCAAAGTTTTGGTGTCGTCTGTTGAGCCATCGTCCATGATAATCCATTTGAAATCTTTAAAACTTTGTTTCTTCAAAGATTCGTAAACACGGGAAAGGCTATGGGCACGGTTGTAGGAAGGGGTGATTATCGTAATTTTTTTATCCATTGGTGTTGTTATTGGTAAAGATGTGTTCAATCTTTTTATAAACGGCGTCTGTCTCAAATTTGGAATTGGCTTTTTGGGCATTATTACTCAGCGTTTGTAATAAAGAAGGTGTCGTTATCAACATTTTCATTTTTTGATAAATTGTGTCCTCATTATATTGTAAAAGCAAGCCATCGTAGTTATCGGTAACAATTTCGTTAACGCCGCCTGTGTCGGTAGCCAAAACAGGAATACCCAGCACCAAAGCTTCTTTAACAGATAATGGATAAGCTTCGCTTTGAGTGGGCAAGATAAAACAATCCGAATTTTTTATATAAGGAAAAGGATTGTTTTGGTTTCCTAATAGTAGGAAGCTTTTGTCGTAACCTAGATGTTTTGCACTTTCGCGCAAGTCGTTATAACGGTCGCCATTGCCGATGATGATGATGCGATGTTGCAAGCCTTCCTGCATCAATCGCTGGTGAACTCTGAATAAAAGTGGATAACCTTTTCCATTTTTTATTCTGCCTACCGATGAAAAGCTGACAACATCTGCTGATTTTTCGAAATCAATCTTTTCTAAACTTTTTTCATAAACTTCTTCTGGATGAACGACGTTGGGTATGATTTCAGAATTCGGAAAAGTCACGCCGTATAAAGTTTTTACTTGTGCTCTTACATTGGCGGAACAAAATATGACTTGGTCAAAATCCTGCAAGGTTTTTATATTTTGCTCAGACTTGTTTAATATCGCTTCATGGCTAAATTCCCAATGCACCCAAGCGATTTTCTTGGATTTTTTCTGTGGCGAATTTTTGACCATATTGAGTTCTGACTTTCCAAAAGCGATTTCTATATCATAATCTTTTTTGTAATAAAACCGCATTAATTTAGGAAGTTGGTCGAGTAGCGTGAGCTTCAAACGTCGTGCTGCTAACTGCAACTTGTGAATCCATTTGTTTTTGGAGAAATCTTCTTTACCTCTCGCGATTTTTATAAGATGGATGTCTTTGGGAATATCGGCACGCAGTTCACCTTGGTATAAGTTCACCATCACCGTAATGTCAAGCTTTTCTTTGGAAATATGATTTAAAATATCAATCAATACCTTGTTGACACCGCCCATTTCTAGTGAACGAATCCGAAACAGAACTTTTGTTTTTCCCATCTTTTGTGTTAGTTTTTACAAAGATAAGAATTCAGTCTTAGCTTGGTTTTAATATTGAAAAAACCTTAAGATCTGAATTGGTTTTAGGCTCTTAAGGTTTTTATAAATTTATTGAGATTCATTTTGATAGCGCTTGCCAAACCGCCATGCTACAATTGCAGTTGTAATTAACAAACCTGTGATGTATTGGTTAATGGGCACATCGGGAGGCGCGGGAGGACCACTTTTCTCATAGATGACGTCGTCTTCAGAATAAGAGGCTTCATTCTGAAAAATATTGGTGTTGTCTTTGGCTTCATTGGTTTTCGAGAAAACGTTGTTGTCTTCCTGCCATGCAGGGTTTCTTAAATAGCTGTCATCGGCTTTAGCGTTAATATTTGCAGTAATTAATATTATTAAAACTAATTTGTAAATATTTTTAAAATTCATATCAGCGTATTAAGGATTGATGATTTTTTTGGTAACGACCTCAACATTATCCGTATGGACTTTTATTAAAGCTGTTTTTTGGTTGACATGACGGTACGGAATTGAGAACGCGGTGGTATTAAGCGCTTTTTTTATCCAAATGAGTTTTCCAGATAAGTCATAAATTTCAATTTTTAAAATCTTGTGTTGTGGTGATAGGATCAGCCAACGTTTTTGTAAATCGTCATATATGATGTTTAACTGTGTTTTTTGTATGTTTTCTGTGGTTAATGTTGTCTTCTCATAGACGATTTCAAAACGATCATTGTAGCGCCCTGTATCGGTCACGAATTCGTAAGGTGCATCGATTAGATTATGTATGATGCCATTGCTTTTATCTTTTAAATAAATAGTCTGAATGCCGTGTGGCGCGAATAGACCTTCGGTTTGGAAAAGTCCAATGCGATAGGCGCCAGTTTGCGGTGCAGTATAGCCCAATGTCACAATATCTTGGCTGTCGAATGGTAAGCTTCGCCCTTGTATAGAAAGATTTTTGCCCATAATGTTGGTGTAGATATCGAGATCGTTGTCCATGGATAAGCCATCATACATGAAGTCTAATCCATTGCTTGCACCATCGACATATCCAATAAGTGTTTGCGCAGATTTGTTATTGTCTTTTTTGGTGAGATCCAGCCAGAATCTATGTTTCTCATTGTTTTTATAATAAGAGTCATTTTCCCCTGTTACACGCATGCTGTTGGTGAAGCTAAAATGACCATCTGCATTTTCTTTCCCTCTTATGAAGAAAGCTTGGGCGGCAGGTATCTTGCCATTCCAGTTTCCAGAAGGACTATTGTTAATTGGTGTTTCTATAGGTGTTGTTCCTGTGAAGTTTTTTAAAATATAATGGTTGCTAGGGTCGGAGCTGTAATTGGTGCCATTGTTGTAGAACGGGTTTTGCATAGCGCCTGTCCCATCTTTGTGGTTCCAAAAATATAGAGCACCGTCACTATTGTATGGATTGCTAGGATTGCCAGAATCAAAAAGTAAATCTTTGTTGCTTTGTAAGTTTAACATTTCTAAAGCATCAATGGCAGATGGATAAGGATTGGCCAACAATACCCATTTGTCTTGGTAGGCTTCGTTGACATCGTTTGTAGAAACGACATCCTGTCTGGCTCCTGTTTTAAAAGGAATTGTAATATCACCATTGTTCGGAATGCCTTTGAAATTCATTTTATAAATCGTGGCTGCATTCCAGTTATTCGGAACTCTAGCTATATAACCTTGTGCTGCAGTCATGGTGTTGACAGAGTTGCCAGCAATAGCAGAGCTCCATTTTCCAGCTTCGCCAGGTGTTGGGCTTGAAAGCCAATGGTAAAACGCACCAAAGTTTTTGCCTGGCTCATTACTAATTTGAGAGAACTGAGCGTTGCTAACGGGTGAACCCAGATAGATAAAGTCTTTAGCCCAAGCTTGTGCTGTATTTCTGTTATAGGTTATTTTTCCTGTATTGCTAAGATTTTCTTCCTGCACCAAGCTTCCAATGTCTTCTATCACGAAGTTGCTTTCGTCACCATGATTTGTGATTTCGTTTTTTATGCTAATACTAGCGCCAGAGAGAATTTTTAAATTGGCAAATTCTTGAAGTTCTAAGCTTTGTGCAAATGCTGTTGCAAGACTAGATACGACAGGCTTGTTAAAAGTGTTTGGAATCTTGACGCAGTTTTTATTTGTTGGGACGCCAATTGGTAACCAGTTGTCAGGTGTGTGCCAATCGGTAGAACTTGTACCTGTCCAGGTTTTGTCGCATGGCAATTCTTTAACGAAAGCTACAGCCCAGTCGTGCATTTTTACATTTTGTCCATCTAGCGTACCAACAAGGCGAAGGTTTGGCGGAGCTGGTGTGAGCCCAGATAGATCGAAGAACTTTTCGCCATCACCACTTTCTGTAATATTGGTATAACCAGCAATATCGGAAAAGTTAACGCCATCTGTAGAACTTTGAACTTTGAGTGCTAAAGTGCCACCGCCCAAGCTTTGGTTCCATGTAATGCCTTGATAAGCCGTTGCTTCCTGAACCGATGCCAAATGTATCGGCGTGGAAGTGATGGTGCCAGCGGGTGGAGATTCTGCTTTGACATCTGCAAAGAAGTAATAAAGAGTTCCGTTTCCATGCCAGTTAGCATTGTAAGTCATCACAAACTTAATGACATGAACGCCTGTATAGCTGCTAACATCTACTGTTTTGTCTTGTCTATGATAAGAATATCCTTGTCCTGAACCTTGTTGAGTTATTGTGGCCTCAAGAGTTCCAGAAGTATCGGTTAAGGTTCCACCAATCTTAAATTCAGCTTTTGAATTAGGGTTTGCATCAAAAGGACCTCCAACAGAATAATAATTACCCGCATTAAAGGTGATTTGAGAAACATTGGTCAAATCTATTTGTTGAGAAACAACAATAGTCCCACTCCCTGAATAGCCAAAGTTAGAACCTAATCTTAACCAATTCCCAGGAAAAGATGATTCAGGAGTGTTTACTATACTTGCTGTTTTTCCTTGTCCACTTGTTCCTGTTACTGTCCAGTCATTCGTGCCGTTTGAAAAATCTCCATTCACCACTCGATTTCCTCCTGATGCGGTAATTACATCATGACTTGCATCGGCTATAACTCCAGAAAGGCTATTGCTTTGGAATTGTGCTTGTGTGGTTTGGAACCAATCTGGATTGGTTTTTGGCGTTTGGTAAGTGAAACTGTAGGCTTCGGTTGTCCAGTCGCTCCATTCGTTATTAACTGAAGCTTTAGCTCTTGCCCTTACATAATAGGTTGTATTATTAGAGGGCGAAAATGCATTCGTGAATGTGAAGTTATTCTCTGTATTGGTATTGAATGTTCCTGTGAAATTTTGCCCCCAATTTGTCCCACCAGCGAATGTTGGATTGCTATTGATTTCTATTTGATACTCGTTGGCTTCTTCTGCTTGATGGCTTAATCTAAACTTTGGTGTAGTGGTGTCTATTCTACTGTTGTTGAAAGCTAATGGCTCTGTACCGCCGTAGTTGTGGAATTGTAGATTTTTAACCGCTAATTGCTCCCAAATCCAAGAAATGCTAGAGTTTTGTGTAATGGTAAAGTTTGCTGTGTCACCAGTTCCTGTAGCTGGTACACTTCCCGTTCCTGTCCAACCGGTAACATTATAACCAGCTCTTGTCCCTGAAGTTGCAGTAACAGAGGTGTTGTTGGCAATGGTGTAGTTTCCATCTGCATGTGATGCTCCTATGTATGCATTGGAAACAGTGAGGGTAGGATCTCCTAAAACAACGAGGTCATAATCCTCAGTTTCTCCATATTCAAAAGTTGTATCATAATTTGCAGAAGTAATACTCTGATCATCATAAGCAGAGCGTACCCTTAACCTTTTTGTTCCCGCCGAAGTTCCAGAAGGAACGGAAATGTTAAATGCTAGTACTTGGTTTCCTGATGTTGTGTTTGCAGAAACGCCAATATACTCATTTGCATCAGCAAAATCTCCATCCTCATTCCAGTCGACCCAAACAGCTACTTTACCACTATTGTATGGCGAGCCAATATCACGGTATGTTGCATTTAAAGTATAAGAATTGCCAGAATTTACGTTAGTACTGAGATTGTACCTATTATATCCAGTTGGAGTATTTCTATAGATAAGATCAGCATTATTATTTGCACTTGTAGAGGTAATTGCTGTTGTATTATTAATGCTACCAAGAGTTACGTTACCAATTTGTATATATCCTATATCTTTATATGCCGCTGCATTTGCATAAGTGTGAGCTGAATGTTTATACTTGTCAACTGCATTATAGGTTATTGTTAAATAAGGTTTATTAGCATCAGCATATCCAGCAATAACATAAAATTTTGTAGTTGTTCCGCTTCCCCATCCTGGGCTAAAACTAACAGGAAAAAATGCCATATTGTTTCCAGATTTTTTTTCAACCTCTGATAAGGCTGCTGTTGTAGTTCCAGGGTTTAAACTTACATTTGCCCAAGTTCCAATATTTTGATTTGGCATATAATTATACGCTCCTCTTGTGTTTCCAGGATCTGTAATTGCAGTATAAAGGTTTGCGTAATTATTTAACCATACTAATCTTGAGAGATCATAACTAGTATGTCCTATATTAATACTATTTGTATTTGATTCACTTACATAAGGTCCCATCGATCCACCTTTATTACTTATGTATAATGATACATTAACTGCCGTGACATTAGATAACGAAGGGAGTGAGGTTAGATTAAAAGTTGCCCAGCCTCTATACCAACCACCACTATAACCTGCAGCAATATTTCCGTTACCGCCATTAGAATTATATGTTTGTCCAGTTGAAAAATTAGTTGTAAAAGGATAAGCAGTTGCTGTTGGGTCAATTGCAATTGGAAAAATCCTCTCATTGGCGAGAATCCAATCTGCTTTTACTTTTGTATATAATATAAAGATATTTCCTATTTTTTCGAAACTTATTTCGGGAGATAATTGGGAGGGTAAACCTGCGACTTCAGAATTATAATTTTCTATTATTTCTGGTGCAGAATACTCCATTATGGCTTCCTCATTAGTGTTAAGTACATATATCCCAGGAATTGTTTGGTATTCTTTTTTTAATTTATTGTATTTCTTAATTCCATTTACGATGTTGAAATTTTTAGGTAAAATGATTTCTTCTTCAAAAACAAGATATTCTGCTCCTGCAGGTACATTTCCTAAATCTGCTTTTGAGGGAATAATGTAATTTAGTTTTCTTTGTCCGGTTTTAACAATATACTCCGCAGAAATTTTCCCAAATAAATTGTGGTAGTAGATTTTATCGCCGTCAACTGTGGCTTTTACATCGGCGGCTTCTTGGGTATTTACTGCGTTGCCATTTGCTTCCCAATACATTTTACCGTTTAGAAATTCTTTTACTTCGCCTTCTTTAGTTTTAGAGATAATTCCTTTATTTGAGGACGCACCGAAGTGGGATTCCATAAGATTGGAGGTGTTTGCAAAAGGAAAGTCTTGCGAATTGTTTTTCTTGATTTTAGTGTCAATGTCTTCCCACTTGCCATTTTTTTGGTAATGCATTGCGCCAGCACCAATAACGGCTGTATAGGATCCATCTTTGTTTTTGAAATGTTTAGCGTCTGCAGTTCTTTTAGAAATATCTTCTATTTTCCCTTTCATCATTTCCAAGGGATGTTTGTCTGAGGTTTTCATCTCTGTGGAAGAATTGGTCAAGGCTTGAGAAAGTACTTGTTCGTTTTTGTTTTGCCCCCAACTAGAAAGTGAGAGTAACAAAACAAAAGCAATAAGTGTTTTTTTTAGGATTTTAGAAGATAGAATATTCGACATGGCCTAAGGATTTGTGTTTTTAGAGTACGTGGATCGTGATGCTGTCTTAAAATGGCATCATCAATAGAAAAGAAAGAATCCCGAAAATTTGTATTCAGGGATTCTTTCATATAGAAAAGTATAGTTAGTTTTTAATTTTTTGGCTTAGTTCTTCGCCGTTTTCTAATTTGGCTTTTAAGATATAAATGCCTTTTGCTAAAGGATTGGCGTTGATTCGAACTTCTTTGTTGTTGTTGTTATCAGAAAGATTTGTGACAAGTTTGCCACTCATGTCATACAGATTGATTTCTTTAATGTTAGAAGCATTGGTTTTTACCACAAAGTTTTCACCGTCTTTGTAAGCATTTAGCTTGTTCTTATTCACTTCTAATGTTCCGGCAGTTGGGATTTTTGTACCTCTAATGATAATATCGTCTATGATAAATCCGCCACCACTTCCATATCCTTCATCCACCACCATACGAAATGCTAGTCGGAAGTTAGGTTGATCTGCTCGGTTAGCGGGTAAAGTTAAGGTTGTTGTTTTTACTTCTGCGTTTCCATAATAGAGACCACCTCCAAATGTACCATGCTCGCTGGTCTGTCCGCCTTGTCCTCCAGACTCGTCCATCAGCCAAGTTGATCCACCATTGATAGACGTGTTGATGGTGCCATAATCGTACACAATATCGTCTTCAACTTCTCCTACGCATCGCCATTTGAATTCTACTGTTATATTTTCGTAACCAGCAGTGGATACGCCAACATGTGCCCAACGTGTTGTATAGAAAGCGCCTGCTGATGGCTCTTCGCCATCCCAAGTTCTGAATGCCTGATGAGCTACATTAGGACTGTTGGCATTGAAGAAGCCCATGCCCAGAGATTTTCCAGAAATAGGCATTACAATATCGTTGCCTCCACTCGCGTCGTCTGACCAATTCCAAAGGTGTCGGTAATTGCCATATTGGGTTGCTGTTGAGCTAGCCAGCCAACCGTTGATAGGCGTTGTTGCGGATACGATTGTATTTGTAAAGTTTCCATTGTTACCATCAAAATTTTGTTGGTAGATAACCTCTTGCGAAAATGCATAGCTGCTTGTCAATAGTGCGGAGCAAATAGCAAGTGTTTTTAAATAGGAATTTTTTCTCATTGTTTATTTAGAGTATTAGAGTTGTATATCGTTTTTGATTTTTTTAAGCTGTTATTTATTATTTAGAATAGATTGTTTTTGTTGATTTGGTTATAAATTGTGATAAAAATATTGTGTTTTTAATTTTTAGTTCAATAATTATCGGCAATTAATGAAAATTACATAAGAATAAAAAGTTTTCACCTATCCGTTTTCTGTAATTTAAAAACGATTTTTCGATTTATGTACTGATAATCAAGATGTTGTTTTCTTTGTTAAATGTTTTTTATGAGTGCGATGTATGAAGTATATACAGCCTGAAATGATTCTTTTGTATTAAAAAGAGCTTGTTTTTGACTTAATTTCATACGGGATTCGACTTTTTTTTGAAGAATATCAAGGTATATCTTGACTTTTACATTTGTTTTATCTATTTTTAGACTAGCTTTATGAGATTGTTATATCAGGATTTAATATTTAATTTTTTGATATTTTTTTTAATAAAGAATGAAAATTTTTGGTGTTTTGTTAATTGTAATAGGTCGTAAGTGGGTGTTATTCTAAATAAGAATTCAATTGTGTATCATTTATATAAACTTTGTTTTATGTTTTGCTTTGTTGTGGTGTCTGGGCAACAAAGTATTGGTATGGAAAAAATCAATAAAGATTTTGAAAAGGCGCTTCATTATGTGACTTCTGATAATCCAGAGAAAGCGATTCCGATTCTGAATCAAATCCATAAAGAAGGTAAAGCTATTGGCTATCAGCATGCTGTGACGCGGGTAGGGCATACGCTTGCTATTATTTATTTTAATAGTTCGGATTATGATAAAGTTATCAATCTGGATGACGGCTTTCTAAAAGTTGGCGAAGAGATCAAAGATTATGAAAAAATGTCGCACATATACAGGCTTAAAGCTTGCGCATATTCGGAGTTGGGCGTCTTAAAAAAAGCCAAAGATGTATATGCTTCAGCTTTAGAATATGCGAATAAAATAGAACCAGGCAATGGCAAACAACATGCTCTAGGCGTTATTTATGGTAACCTGGCGAGTCTTTTTATAAAAAGTGGTGCTCCTCAAGATTCGATTTTTGCGAGTATAGAAAAAAGTATAGCGGCAGCAGATAAAATAACAGAAACAGATAATCTTTATATTTCTAAAAAATACAGTCTGATAGCTTATTCTTACATGATTTTGGCTAATGAGTATCTGAAGTCTGGCAATCAACAATTGGCGGGAACCTATTATCAAAAAGCTTACAAAATTCATAATACCCAACCAGTACCCTTGGTAGAAAAAGTGGTTTTACTAAATGAGTTAGGTTATTTTTATAGTGAACAAAAAGATTATGAAAAAGCCGTAGAATATGCAGAACTTGGACTTGCTATGGAGAAAAAAGCAAGTTTTCCGCAGCTTAGGAAAGTTCTTTTTGAAAGCCTCTCAAAATCCTATTTGGAATTGCAAAAGACAGAAGACTCCAAAAAATACTTTGAACTGTTCACCGCTCTAAATGACAGCATCAACAAAAATGATAGAAGCGCGTTAAGTAGTACCATCATAAAACAAGAGAAACAATATAAGGATAAAGCAGAAAAACAAAGTCTTATCTACGCCTTGTTGTCTGTGGGTTTAATTGTTTTGGTAGTTGTTTTTTTCTTGTATTACAAAAAGAAAAAGCAAAAACAGATTCAGAAAATAAAAAGCATTTTAAAACAACTCGAAGAGCAACATCATGACAATAAAAATGACGTTTCCGTTAGCACGATAATAGAAAAAATAGCCGACAAAGAAGAAGAAATTGCACTAATGCCTCCTGAAGCCGAAGAGAAACTTTTGGAAAAACTTAGCGATTTCGAAAAAGAAAAACATTATCTCGAGCGAAAAGTGTCTTTACCCTATGTAGCAGCAGCTATAGAAACTAATACCAAGTATCTGTCTTATATTATTAAAAAACATAAAGGCAAGGATTTTAATAAGTACATCAATGATTTGAGAATAGATTATATCGTTAGAAAGCTGAATGACAACCCAACTTATAGACATTACAAAATAAACGTCTTGGCCGAAGAAGCTGGTTTTTCGTCACATTCGAAATTTGCCACGGTTTTTAAAGCTTATGTCGGGAGCTCGCCTTCGGAGTTTATAAAATACTTGCAATAGATTTTATGATTAAAGGCTTTGGATGTTTGGAAATCAGTGTCTTGACTTTTAGAATCTATATTTTTATAAATGGGATGTTATGCAAAGCTGTTAACAAGTATAATAAAAATTTTATATTTGCCTCTAAATAAACATTAATGAAAAGAAAAAGATTAAATTATTGTCTTATAGCAGGTTTGTTTCTGGTGTTATTGGCAATTTATTTATTCCTAAACATAAAAACCAATTCTTATCCTTGGCATAATAATATACAGATTACGCGACATAGTGTTGATTATGCATTGGGTTTTGCCTCTTTTAGTTTTTTCCTAGCGCTATTAATAAAAAAAAGTAAATATCTAAAATATGTTGCTTATGTTTTTGTGGTGTTAATGTTTGTTAACGTGTTGATTTCCACAAGTGTATTTTATGTTTATAAAGAAATATTTAATAGGGAAATGGCATATAGCATAATGTCAACATCATATAAGGAAGCTAGTAATATCTCTTCTACTTTTTATATTCCTATTTTTTTCAGTTTAATATATATTGTTTTTTTTAGTGTTTTTATAGAGAAATTAAGTCAGGTTATTAAAATCAATACTTTAGCTTATGTTGTTTCGATACTTTGGATTGTAATTCCAATATGTTGGACTTTTAAAGAAAAGAGGGATATAGAGGCGTATAGAATTACCCATCCTGGTTATGGCGTTCATTATGTAGAGCCAAAATTTGTTTTTCAAACATTTCCTTCATTTTATCAAGGGATTAACTATTTGAATGATATACAGGCTGTTAAAAAATATAAGCCAGATTTTTCCTTAATATCTAAAACGATAAATTATGATGCAATTGATAAAGTTGTTGTTGTCGTTGGAGAATCTGCTCGAAAGCAAAATATGTCGCTCTATGGCTATGGGAGAAAAACAACGCCCTTTGAAGATAAAGAAAAATCAAATATGTTTCTTTATACGGATGCGGTTTCGCCTGCTTTTGTCACATTCCAAGCTGTACCTCTCAGCTTAAGCAGTATTAGTATGGATACTTATGCACAAAACAATTTTGGGGATATAGCAGATAATATCATTAATGTAGGAAGACATTTTAATCGAAAAACTTATTGGATAACTGGATCCAAGTCCGAGCCCGAGCATATATTAGCCTACAATGCCCATCAGCTAATAAAGACCGAAGATAGCCATGATGGCTACCTGCTTCCAGAATTTAAAAAATTAATAAAAAATAAAGAAAAACAGCTTATTGTTCTACATTTGTTAGGATCGCACGCCGATGCAAAAAATAATTATCCAAAAACACATACTATTTTTAAAAATCAAAATAGCTTGGACGAATATGATAATTCCATTGCTTATACCGACTATTTGCTTGGACAAGTTTTTGAAGATCTTAGAGATACTAATAGTGCAGTACTTTATTATTCGGATCATGGACAAGCCTATACGAACGAAAAGTTTTTCCACGCACCATCGCAAGAAGCGAACATGATTCCTCTTTTTGTTTGGTATGGCAGTAAGGTTCCAGAAGCATTGCGAAAACCAGGGGTTGAGACTAGACAGACATCATCAACGATTGTTTATGATTTGGTATTGGAACTTATGGGATTGCAGAATAGCAAGTCAAATAAAAATGATCAAGCAAAATTTCTTAAAAATGGGAAAGTAATTCCTTTTAACGAACTCAAAAAATAATATGCAAGGTTTATATAGTAAAATTGAAACCAACTTCTTTAAAGGTATTGGGATTTTAATGATTGTTTTTCACAATTATTTTCATTCGTTACCAGAATTTGCTTTGGAAAATGAAGCTGGTTTTTCTGCTGTTAATGTTAAATTGTTTACTAAACATTTGGTGAGTTTTGATTTTAATAATTGGATAGGTTCAGTATTCGGATTCCTTGGGCATTATGGCGTGCAGATTTTCATTCTCTTTAGCGCTTATGGATTAAGTATTCAGTTTAGTAAGAGTAGTCAAAGTGTTACACAATTTGTTTTGCGCAGGCTAAAGAAGATTTACTTTTTAATGTTTTTTGGTATCGCTTTTTGCATTGTTCTTTCGTGGCTTGTAGGCAATCCAATGTCGCTTTATGATATCGCTAAGAAAAGCTTTCTACTAGGCTCTACGATTAGTAGTTTTTCAGATTGGTATTTGTATGGGATGTTTACGGGTCCGTTTTGGTTTTTTGCTTTAGTTATACAACTTTATACTATATTTCCAGTATGTTATAAAATCATAACTCGTTTCCAAAAAGAAAAAGTTTGGCTGGTTTTTCTAGGATCTTATGTCATTATCTACCCCATTTATTATTTTACTTTAGGAACACATTTTACTATATTGGGAAGTGTTTTTGGGCATTTGCCCGAAGTGTTTTTGGGAATTGCTATGGCACATTTTAAAATTAAAACATTTGATAAATGGATCGTTATTGCCGCAGGAATTGTTTTCATATTTTCTCAGTTTTTTGAAATCATCTTTCCATTAAGCTTTTTAGCAATCAGCATATTGTTAATCCAAGCTTTTAATTGGTTGGAAAAAGCAAGTCCAACAGTATTAAAAAAGATTATAATTTTTACTGGAGAAATTTCGATGATTTTATTTGTGGTGAACGGCCGTTTTAGATTTTTGCCAATTTTCTCAGACTTTTCGATGTCTCAGGTTATGTATTATATTCCGCTATTATTTGGACTAAGCTATATTCTTTTCGTACTGTATAATGCTCTACAAAAGCAACTGAAAATATAAAATTAATCCACTTTCGCACCGATATCTCGATATTGTTGTTTAAATTGATTTGCCCATTTTTTCCACTCTGTAGACTGTGCGGCAGGATGATTGGCTTTATCTAAAAAATACATTATATAATCATCAGAAAAATCTCTCGGATAGTTCTCCATGGCGTCAAAATCATTATTTAACCAAGCTTCATTAAATATAAAATTCATTCGGTTAACATCAAATTGATCTGCGTATTTATGATAAGATCCTGTGGCTGACGATTTGAAAGTTGTTTTTAAAACTTCTTGATTGGTTCTTGCAAAAACTGCTTTTTTATTATGATGATACCAACTGGCTGCATTTCGCAATTGTTGCTTTTCATCAACTTTTCCGTGGGCATCTTTCCAGATGGCCAGCCAATAATCTTTTCGATACAATCCCATCAATATGGAATTAATACTCCAATATTTTTGTTTGGCGTAATTATCAGTTAAACCAAGTTTATAAAGTATTGTGAAAAATTTAAAACGATTATAAAAGAACAAATCCATGATGAATTTATTCGATGTAAAGAGTTTTTTTGGGATTACAGATGTAATATTTGCGGCCAAAGCTTTGATTTCGCAATATTGATTTTCAGTATAGTTTCCAAGCCAGCCAAGTCTTAAAAGGGGAATTTGATACGTCTTCATATCATCGACCAACACATCAAGATCGACGTCAGATGAAAACCAAACATCATCTTCTATGACCAAAACATAATCTGAGGAGGACTTTACGCTGTTATACCAAAGTTCAGTAGGAATAGCAAAGCCATCTATTGTTGCGCCTGTTTCTAAATTTTGCTGAATAGCGTCAACTTTAGACTTGTATTGAGAGGATTTAAGAAGCTTTATTTCTGGAAATTTTTGCTGTATTTTCTGTAAATAAACATCTGGCGTCCCGTCATCCAAAACATTGATAATGTATTTTCCCGTAACATTTTGTTGGATAGAAGACAAACAACGGTCGAGATAATGCGGTCTGTTAAAGGATTTTATGATAATGTCCGTCATTTTAGCCTATTAGTTTTATCAAATGTTTTTTAATTTTAAAAGCTAATTTGTCAATTATATGATAGCCGAGCAAATTGGTTTTAGGATATTGTAAACCTATCTTTTTATACAAAATCTCAGTTTCTTCTTTAGTGTTAAATGAAATGGAACATCTTAATGCAAAAAGCAAATCTGCTTTATCATTTTTAAAATCCAGATCCAAAACTTTCAAAAAATTATCCGGATCAAATTGTTGATACGTGTCAGCGCCCGTTCTAACATGTTCTTTGTAAAAGCTTCTTATTTTTTCAACAAATAACCATCTCGTAAACTTTGATTTTTTTCGTGAAATAGAGGTTTTTAAAATGCGATATTTCAACAAAACTTCAGGAAGATTGGCAAGCTTTTTTCCAGCGACAATCATATTGAAATACAAGTCATAATCTTCACAAAAAAAAGCTTTTTCGCGGTAACTTTCGACGGATTCTTTGCGAAACATAATCACAGGATGATACAACGAAATTTTCTTCGGCATCCGTTTTACAATATCAACATGATGTTCTATCGCTTGCCAGGTTTCTATAGGTTTTGTATTTTCGTCAACCAGTTCGATGCTTGCGCCAACAATGTCTATCTCAGGATTATTTTCTAAAAAATTAACTTGTTTTTCAAACCGTGTTAGAAACGAAATATCATCGGCATCCATTCGGGCAATATATTTTCCTTTGGCCGTTTTCAAGCCAATATTGAGATTTTCTATAAAACCGGCTGTGCCTTTATTTTGTTCTTTTTTAATGATTTTTATTCGGGGATCATTTTTGGCATAAGATTCCAAGATAATTAAAGTCTTGTCCGTAGAGCAATCTTCGATAATAATAAATTCAAAATCAGAAAATGTTTGATTGAGAATTGACGTTATTGCTTCCTCAAGATATTCTTCTGCGTTGTAAGCCGACATCACTACAGAAATAGTTGGGGTAGTGTCTATGTTGTTCATTTTAAGTTGGTTAAACTTTAAGATTGTTGGAGGTTATACATTTAACAGAAATCTTGTCGACGTGCTGAAATTTGAAAATTCAAAAATTAAATTTTTAAAGAAAATCATCATTATGGTTTCGTGTTAAGCAAAGATACAGATTTCCAAAAATAAAATGATAATTTTGCAAATATTGAAAAACATGACTGAAAAAAAAGTAACCATTTCTATCCCGATTTTTAAATGTGAAGATTTTATTATCAAAACCTTAGAGTCGGTAATTTCCCAAACTTATCCAAATGTTGAAGTGCTTCTTATCAACGATTGTACGCCCGATAACAGCGCTATTTTAGTTAATGATTTTATAAAAGAAAACGCCTTAGCTGGCTGGAAGTTAATCGATTTAGAAGAAAACTCTGGACTGTCTGTTGTTCGCAACAAAGGTATAGATGAAGCATCGGGCCAATATATATTTTTCCTTGATAGCGATGATACTTTGGAAGCTACCGCGATTGCTGATTTGGTGGAAAAAGCTGAGGCTACTAATGCTGAAATGGTCATGGGAGAAGTGAGAGTCATTAAGCTTCCAGAAAATACAGAAGTCGATATTTTTAATCTAAAAGAAAAAGAAGACGCATTGGTTGGGAACAAAATAATTCTTAAAAGTCTAGTCGATGGTGGATTTTTGGTCTCCAGCTGGAACAAATTAATTCGCTTGGATTTTCTTAAAGACCATCAACTATATTTTACCAAGGGACTTTATGCGCAAGATGCTTTGCATACTTTTGAAATGGCGCTGAAACTACAACATGTCGCTTTTTTGAGGAAAAAAACTTATAATTATTTTCTACATTCCAATTCGGTGATTCATAATCGGAAAAAAGTCCATTTTGACAATTGGATTACGATAGCCAACAAAATAAATTCGTATTATTTAAAAGAAAAAGATAAAGAAAGAAAAGAACAGATTCTTAAGTATTTGCTTAATTTTAAAACGATGACTTTGTTGATGAATTGGAAAGCTCAAAAAAATGAAGAACTTTGGAAACGTAGTTATTCAGCCTATTCGAAGCTTAAAGGTTTGGGGATAGGTGATTATTTTTCCTCGACATTTTCCAAAAAAGAGAAGAAAGAAAGCCTCTTAATGTCTTTACCGACAAATTTAGGTTACAAAATATTCCGTAAGAGATTCGGAAGTTAAAACAAAAAACAGACTCAATATTGAGTCTGTTTTGTTTATAGTCTTTTAATATTTTCTGCGGGCTCTAGTTTGCCTTTAACATCATATATCACAGCGTTTGGCTTTAATAAGGTGTTGAGATCTAGCGCTTCGAATTCATTATGAGAAACAGCCAATACCACAGCATCGTATTTCTGATTCGGAAGTGTTGAAAATGTCTCAATAGCATATTCGTGTTTGACTTCTTCGGAATTTGCCCAAGGATCGTAGGTGTTGACTTTAATGTTATAATCTTCAAGATTTTTGATCACATCTACTACTTTCGTATTACGAACATCGGGACAGTTTTCTTTAAAAGTAAATCCTAAAACCAATACGTTGGACTGATTAACTTTGATATCTTTTTTAAGCATTTGCTTTACGACTTCACTTGCCACATAATGTCCCATAGAGTCGTTCATACGGCGGCCTGCCAATATAATCTCTGGGTGATAACCAAATTCTTGTGCTTTTTGTGCCAAATAATAAGGGTCAACACCGATGCAGTGTCCACCAACCAATCCCGGTTTGAAAGGAAGGAAATTCCATTTTGTACCCGCAGCAGCCAAAACATCGTGCGTATCGATGTCCATCAAATTAAATATTTTTGCTAACTCGTTGACAAATGCAATGTTAATGTCACGTTGTGAATTTTCGATAACCTTTGCCGCTTCAGCTACTTTAATCGTTGGTGCCAAGTGGGTTCCAGCAGTGATCACTGATTTATAAAGTTCATCGACCGTTTTTCCAATTTCGGGTGTAGAACCAGAAGTCACTTTTAATATTTTTTCAACCGTATGTTCTTTATCACCAGGATTAATGCGTTCTGGAGAATAGCCCGCATAGAAATCTTGGTTAAATTTTAATCCAGAATTTTTCTCTAAAACAGGAATGCATTCTTCCTCGGTCACGCCAGGATAAACAGTAGATTCATAGATGACGATGTCGCCTTTTTTCAAAACTTTTGCGACGGTTTCGCTGGCTTTGTAAAGCGGTGTTAAATCTGGGCGGTTGTTTTTGTCAACAGGCGTTGGCACTGTGACGATGTAGATGTTAGAGTCTGCAATGTCATTTAATTCGTTAGAACAGTACAAACCTTTTTCTGCGGAAGTAGGCTTGTGGTCTATGCTCGCATTTTTTAGGACGTCGTTATCTACTTCTAAAGTCGAATCAATACCTTGGCGAAGTTCCGAAATTCTTGCTTGGTTGATGTCGAATCCGACAACAGGAAACTTGGTTGCAAATAATCTTGCTAAAGGTAACCCCACATAACCGAGTCCGATAATACTTATTTTGTGATTCATTGTTTTATTTTAAATTTTCCCAATACCATTTTACAGCTTCTTTCAGCCCGTCTTTCATAGAAAATTGAGGTTGGTAATTTAGTAAATTTTTAGCTTTGTCGATGCTTGCTAGCGAGTGCGGAACATCGCCTTTTCTGTAGTCACCGTGGATGACTTCTACTTCTCCAATTTTAGAATCAAACTCAGACAAATAATCTTTAAGATATTTTACTAAATCGTTAAGTGTTGTTCGTTCTCCAAAAGCAACATTATAAACTTGATTGTAAGCTTCTTGATTGTCGGAAGTTACGGCCAGCAAATTCATTTGGATAACATTGTCGATGTAGGTGAAGTCGCGAGAATATTCGCCGCCACCGTTGATGGTGGGTGATTCGTGATTCATAAACTGCATCACAAATTTCGGAATAACCGCTGCGTATGCGCCTCCTGGATTTTGTTTTCTCCCGAATACATTGAAATATCGTAAGCCAATGGTGTCAAAATCGTAAGTTTTTTTGAAAACGTCCGCGTACAATTCGTTCACATATTTGGTAATGGCATAAGGTGAAAGTGGTTTTCCGATGCGTTCTTCAATTTTTGGAAGTGCCTCCGAATCGCCATAAGTTGAAGAACTCGCGGCATATACCATACGTTTAACACCAGCGTCTCTTGCAGCAACCAAAATGTTAAGAAAGCCACCAACATTGACATCGTTGCTTGTAATAGGATCGTTGATTGATCGAGGCACCGATCCCAACGCCGCCTGATGCAAAACGAATTCTTGACCTTCACAGGCTTTTTTACAGGTTTCTAAATCGCGGATATCACCTTCAATCAGTTTGAAATTGGGATGATTTTTTATGGCTTCCAAATTTTCGCGACGACCCGTAGAAAAATTGTCAAGGCAAGTAACATACACGTCATTTTCTAACAAGACTTCGCATAAGTTGGAACCTATAAATCCTGCACCTCCAGTGATGAGGATGTTTTTATATTGTAGTTGAGGTTTAAAATTCATTAATACTTTCTTTTAGCTTATATTGTGTTGCAAATTTACATTCTGCTTTTTAGAAAGAGATAAAAATGGATTAATATTTTAATTTATTTTTTAAGTTTTAAACGCTTTAATAATTTATTTTTAACATATTCAACAATATAAGTGAGCGGTATTTGATCTAAAATCTGGTCAGGTGTATATATTTTGTGATGGTGAATTAGGTGCTTTATAGTTTCTTTAGCATTTTTGTTTTCAACAAATTGTTTGACAATACTGTAAGAATTTACAAATTGTGAATAGAAGTGCTTGTGCTCTTTAATCCAGTTGCCTTCGTAGTGATGCACTACAAAATTAACAGGAATATTTGCCGAAAAATAGTTGGAAGGGTATAGTGTAATACCTTCTTTTAAATGCTGTATTTCGTCTAAGTTAGGCTTAGCTCCATATTTTTCGATAAGAAATTTATTAAAAGTTTCTGTACTGATTACTAATTTATATTCATCTTGTTGGTCATAAAATACTTGCATATCATTAACAAAAGGATGATTAGCTTCTGCACCAAAAAATGCGGAAAACGGTTTTCTGATCATTTCAAAACCACAAATACAACGAGAATCTAAAACTTCATTTAAAGATTTTCGCACTTCCATATCTGTGTCTAGATTGATGCCTCCGTATTTGTTAATAGCCCATACTCTGGCGTAATCGGCAACAAATACCCAGTCCTTTTTTTCAAACGCTCCCTTTACAAATGGGTTTATATTAACATCAAAAGTTTCCTCATTCCATTCCATAAATTGGTAATCAGGAAGATATTTTTTCCAGGTTGCTATACAGTTGTTTGCAAGTTCTGATTTTGGTTTACCACCAAACCAGCAATAATGAATAATTTTTGGAATCATTTTGTTTTATTAATTAAGGATTTGAATAAATTGTCCCATTGTTCTAAAATAGGTTTTACTTGATAATTAAAAGATTTCTCACGGCTTGCATCTCCCATTTGTTTTCGTAAACTAGGATTTTCGATTAAATGATTGATATGGTCTGCAAGTGTAGAAGTATCACCAACTTGGCTCAAGTAGCCATTGATACCATCTTCGATAAGATCACTTGGGCCACACTCGCAATCGAAAGACACCAAAGGCAACCCAAAATGCATGGCTTCTATAAGGACCAAAGGCAAACCTTCGAATCGAGATGTCATTACGTAAATACTACTGTTAAGATATTCTAAATCGACTTGTAGAGAAGGTGGAATAATTGTGATGGAATCTTCTAAATTATATTTTTTTATCAGATTTCTAACTTTGTTTTCTTCTTCGCCATTGCCAACAATTCTTAGTTGCCAGTCTGGATGTTTTTGTGCAACTAGGCGCCAAACGTCTATGAGATAATCGAATCCTTTTTGATAATGAAATCGTCCAACAGCCAACACGGTTTTCGATATACAAGAACTTGTCTTATCGGTTGACAAAGAAATTGGATTGGAAATATAGCTCGTGTTTGGAAATAATTTTTTCCAAGATTGTAGATCTCTTTTGGTTAGCAACACAAAATGATCAAGACCACGAATGCTTTTAATATAAGTGCGACGCGCCATAACATCCAGAATATCTTTCGGGTGTTTGACGTCTTTTAATGTTTTAAGTGTTGAAAGTGGCGATTTGTTAAAAGCGAAATGAAACTCACCAATTTTTTTGCTTTTATCTTTTAGTTTGTACAGAAACTTATATTCTAAACCAAAAGTTGTTGTAATAAGAATATCTTGAGGATTCTGTTTTAAAAATAATTCCAGACTGGATTTGTACTGTTTTAAAAATTGTCTTTCTTGGTTTTTTTTTGATAGAAAATTTCCATTAAAAACAGTATTGCGTCTTATGTCGAGATGTAATTGTTTAACATTCTCCGAAAGTTGAAAAAAGAAACCTTTGTCAAATTGTGAATAGGTAACGATGCTAACCTCATGTCCCAGTACATCTGCAAGATAATTCATCTTGAGGGTAAGGATGCGGGAAATGCCACCTGGATAATGCAAAGAAGGATAGAGATAGGTGATTTTCAATGTTGTGTGTTTTTTTTGAGATTGGTTTTTACAGTTTTAGTCTTTAATAATGTTTAAAAATATTAAAACAATTTATAATTTATAAAATTTTAATTTTTTATTGATTAAAACAATTATGGATAACGGAATCGAAATGTCTTTTAATTTCTCAGTCCATGTTGATTTGATGTCATTGATTTGGAAATCCCAATACGCGTTAAGAGCACTCAATTTAGCTATGAAAGGGATTTTTTCCTTGCTTAATGCTTTGAAAAATAATGAGGCGCCTTTCGGTGATTTCTTTAATAACTGCCAAGATTTTGCAGTTAAGCCGTCTTCAAGATAATCCGCAAAATAGATGGGATCATCAATATACAGGGTTTTATATTTTTCACCAATTTGACGATAGACGTAGGATTCTCTGAAAAATTTTTCTCCTTCAAAATGTGGATAAGGATATTGTTTCTGAATCTCGGTTTTGAAAGCTGTAGCAAAATCTCCTTTTATTCCTAACTGGTAAACGAGTTCGTTATGGGTTAAAAGAATCTCGTGCTGCGGAAGGTTTTTTGAGTAGATAATTTTGCTTTTGTCTTTTATAGAACGACAGCCAATGGCAATTCCGGCGACGTTTTTGTTGTCTTTTATATGGCCATATTTAGCAGTAAGTCTATCAATGGCATCATTTGATAAGAAATCGTCGCTGTCCACAATGAAGAACAGTTCGCCTTTGGCTTTTTCTAATCCATGATTAATCGCAATATGTTTACCATTGTTTACTTGATGATAATAACGAATCGGAAAATCTGCCTTTTCTTGAAATTGTTGTACCAATTGCGCCGTATTATCTGTACTTCCGTCATCGACAATTAACCACTCAAAATCTTTGTGTGACTGCTCCAACAAGGATTGATACAATGTCGGAAGAATGTAAGCGCGGTTGTAGGTTGGCGTGAAGATGGTAATCATTTTTTGATAAAATTAATCCAACGATATTCCATTTTTTTTGGAGTCAAACCTATTGAAATTAATATTTTCGAGAAGTTTTTAATTTCAATTTTTTGTAGTTTAGTTAATATATGAAGTTTTTTTAAATAATTATTGATGAAAATTTTTAAATTAACAGTATCTTGATTTTTAATAATTTTTAGTAATATAAGAATTAGATGCTCATAAGAATTCTCTACTAAATCTTTATCTTTTGTCTGTATGCCAATATGTAGCGCTTTGTTTCTTATATGCAGCTGAGATGGAATGTAATCTGGATTATAATTTTGCGCTTTTTTGGTGATAGAGTTGTCGTGTAGCCGGTACAAAAAAATAGATTTGTTTACAAATCCAATTTCATGTTCTTTAAGATTTGGTAAAATGTTAAGATAAAAATTGGTCTCTTGACCTCGCTTAATATTGGGGTCAAAAAGTTCTTTATCCTTCAGAAAATCTTTTTTAATTAAAGAACTTGGTGTTAATATTGGAAATCGCCAAAAGATGTAATCGTTTACCAGAGAGTTTTTTCGTTCAAAAGAAGATGTTCTTGTAAAGTTGAGCTCGTCATCGACATAGTCATGTTTTGCAAAGACAATTTGTGTTTCTTTTTTGAACAAAGGTATTCTAGAAGATAAAAAATCGTTTAGCATAATATCATCACTATCAAAAAAAACAACTAATTCTCCTTTTGAAAGCTCGAATCCATGATTTCTACAACTATTCCCGCTTTTCACTAGATGGTCAGGTCTGCTATAATAAGAAATTCTACTATCCTTTTTCATGTAGCTTTCTAAAACTTCAGGCGTATTGTCCGTGCTTCCGTCATCCACGATAATACATTCCCAATTTTGATAGGTTTGAGCGATAATAGAATCCAAGGTTTCGCCTATAAGATTGGCTCGATTGTATACGGGGATGATGATAGAAACAAGCGGATTATACATGATGTAAGTTTTCTATAGATAATTTTAATTGTTCTTGAAGTGTTTTTTTGTTAAGCTCTTTGTAAAGAATATTTCTATTATATTCTATTTCTTGATGGTTGTGTATATTGTTAATAGAAGCGTTATTGAGGTCTTTTTCGTAGCTATATACAATAATACCTATTTTTTTTAAATATTGATAAAATGTATTTTTTTCACTTAAAAATACTTTGGCCCCGAAATAAATTAAAGTAATTATATTGCCTACAGCTTGCCGTCGACGATTATTAAAAATAGCAATCTTTATCGAATTAAGCAAAATGTTATAATCTTCTAATTTTAAAAAGTCTGTGGTATGTTGCTAAGGTTCAGGGTTTAAAGGGTTTGATTTTAAAATCTTTTTGACATATTCTTGATTACCATATGAGAGAGGGACAATATGATGTTAATTCTAAATTTTAGTTTTCGTCATTTTCCTTAAGTTTTATTACTGTTCTTTAGCTGATTTTATCAAATTAAATAATTCTTTAGTCCTAGCTTCTACAGTTGTTTTTGAAAAATAATTAAAAATGAAATTTTTATTATACATAATATCTTCAAGATTCATTTTTGTGTTTAATTCTTTAAAATCTATTTTTGAAGTAGGTGTAAATATGACACTATTATCTCGTAAAAATTCTGATGTAACGCTTTTGCTATTTAAAAATATTTTTGCTCCTAAGTATCCCATAACTATTAAATTACCTATAGCCTGTTGTCTAATATGGTTAAAAATTACGTAACCACAATTAAAGATAATATTATTATAATCTTCCATCGGCATAAAGTCTACTAAGGCTAAGAAATTTTTACCGAGCATTTTGTGTCCATAATCAATTATCTTTTTTTTGTATTCTTCGTTCCCAGAGTAGCTGAGAGGAACAACAACTTTTCTGTCCTCCAAGTTAATTTTACTTAATTTGTCTATTATTGAGATATGATTATTGGAAGGGTCTGCAGAGTTACCTAATAAAATATCCTTTTTATTTGATAAATCAATATCCATATTACTGCCAATATACATTTCTAAATAACCATATGTATATGGTAAATATTTTATGTCAGAATTTAATTTTTTAATTTTAGAATATTCATTAGGTAATACAGGAGCAAAATAGTCTATTTTTTTGACCGCTTCTAGTAATTCTGATTTATAATATTTTTTTAAAATATTGTTTCCTAGTATTTTGAAGGATATATTATTATATATGAGTTTATCTTTGATATTATTTAAATTTAATTTTGACTCATCTTTTTCATATAAATTCAAGGCTTCTATTTTCCATTCACTATAGTATTCATAACCCCATAAAAACCAACAATAAATAAGTTTTTTTTTATGTTGGATAATTAAATTCCTAAAAATATGTGGTAAACTATGAAAGAAAATAACATCAAAAGAGGCTGTTATTTCTGAAAATTTATTCTCTATGACTTCAGTAGAATAATGAATGACATTGTTAGACTTTACATAATTTAATTTGTCATTATTTGAAATAACAATATTGATAACATTGTCTTTATGACTTAATTTTTGTATCGCAGAATCTACAAACTTATCATCAATAAATAGCTGTAGTATTCTCATTAGTTTTGCTTTATAATTTTTGCAGGTATTCCCACAACTGTACAATTATCAGGAACATCTTTTGTGATGACAGAACCTGCGCCAATTATTACATTTTTACCTATTTGAATATTGGGAAGTATAGTAGAGTTTGTTCCTATAAAACTGTTTTCTCCTATGATACAATTACCTGAAATAGATACAGAAGGACAGATCTCAACATAATCACCTATAATTACATCATGACCTATAGATGAAAGTTGATTAATAATAACTGATTTGCCGACTATTACATCATTTGTAATAACTACTTTTTGCATGATATTACAACCAACAGCTATCTTATTCCCATAATTTCCAATACTAGAATTTGTTGCAATTATTGTTGTATTTACTCCTCCTATTGCTTCAAATTTTTCGACCAACATCTTTCTTAATGATGGGTTTCCTATTCCAATTGTAAATCGATTATCTTTAGTTTTAAAATAATTTTCAGCATCTTTTATACTTTTTAAAACAGGGAATTGGTTATATAATACATCATCAATATCTACATTCACATCATCATAAAAAGATAGATTTTCGAGATCATTATTTTGATGGCAAATTTCTAATACCTCTTTTGCAAAACCCTTTGCTCCAACTATTAACATAATTAATTGTTTTGAGTTCTCAACATTAATCTACAAATATGATCTACCTCTTCTAATGTTAAATCATGATACATTGGTAAGCATAATACTCGTTTTGAAATATTGTCTGTAATTGGCATTTCAGTAGGTTCTAAATAAGGTAATGCTGATGCTAAACTAGGGTAAAAGTAGCGACGAGTTCCTATTTCATTTAATTGTAAAACCTCTTTACATTTTAGTAACAATTCTTCACTTTCAATAATAATTGGGTAATAAGAATTATTATTGGCAGAGTTTGCATACCATTTAGGTCTATAATGGTTAAATCCTTTTAATTTTTCGTCATATCTATTGGCTATTTGCTGACGCTTATTTTTAATCTCATCAATATGATTTAAATTAACAATACCCATAGCTGCATGAAATTCTGAATTTTTACCATTAATCCCTAATTCAGAAAACGAATCAAAACCAGAAATTCCAAAGTTTCGAATAGATGCTAGTTTTTTTAATAGATCGGGATTTGATGTAGTGATTAATCCTCCCTCAATACTATGATACAATTTAGTTGCATGAAGGCTACAAGTAGAAATATCACCAAATTCGAATATGGATTTTCCATTAACTTCTACACCAAATGCGTGTGCAGCATCATAGATAACTTTCAAATTATGTTTTTTTGCTATTTTTTCAATAGCTATTACGTCACAAGGATTTCCATAAACATGAGTTGCCAAAATAGCTTGTGTATCTTTAGTTATAGCAGCTTCAATTTTTGAAGCATCTATACATAATGTTTCTTCATCTATATCAACAAAGACTGGCGTACAACCTTCCCATACAATAGTAGAGGTTGTAGCTACAAATGAAAAGGGTGTTGTTATAATTTCCCCCTTTAGATTAAGTGCTTTTATCGCCATCTGCAAAGCGATAGTACCATTTGTTACAAATAATAGGTGATTAACTTTAAGATAATCCTTCAAGTTCATTTCCAGTTGACTCGCTAAAGGTCCCATATTAGTTAACCATTGTCTATTCCAAATACCTTTAATAAAATTTTGGTATTCTTCTTGTGGAGGTAAAAAGGGTCTAGTTACAGGTATCATAATTAATAGAAGTTAGCATCCAATAATAGAGAGTTTCCGGGTCTTATTTTTCGACCACTATTAAAAAAGTCGGATTCAATAACAGATAGAACTTTGGCATTAACAAGAACATCACAAAAATCTTTAGGACTGGTTGTCTTGTGAGAAATTTGATATGAGAAAAAATAATTTTCAGCTCTTAGATTGAATTTTGGAATATCAAGTATGATTTCTTTATTACTTTTAATTTCAAAACGCATTTCATCTGAAACCCATGTGACAATTTTATTTTCATACTTATCTGAAAATCCACATGCAATGATTAGATTGTTAAAGTCAATATTAGCATGATTTTCAATCGTAAATTTAATTTTAAGAGCATCTCCAGATAATATTTCGGATGTTGGTTGCCCAAGATTGTTATAAAAAATAATATCGGTTACCTCGACTTGTTTATTTCCTATTTTATCTTTTCTAGATTGTATTGCTTCCTCGTAGTTACCAGCAGTGTCAGATAAGTAACGAGAAATGGTATCTTCTATTTCTCCAACATATTCCAAAGTTCCATTTTTCATATAGACACCAGAATCGCATAAACTTTTTACCGCGCCAATGTTATGACTTACAAAAAGTACAGTTCTTCCTTCACCTTTTGATACATCATTCATTTTGCCAAGACATTTCTTCTGGAACTCGGCATCGCCCACTGCTAAAACCTCATCAACGATTAAGATTTCCGATTCTAAATGTGCGGCAACAGCAAAAGCTAAGCGAACATACATACCAGAAGAATAACGTTTGACAGGTGTGTCGATATAACGTTCTACTCCTGCGAAATCTACGATTTCATCAAACTTACGTGTGATTTCTTTACGTGTCATTCCAAGAATAGCACCGTTCAAATAAATATTTTCGCGACCTGTCATTTCGGGATGAAAACCAGTGCCAACTTCTAACAACGAAGCAATACGTCCTTTGTATTTGATAGAACCTGTTGTTGGTTTTGTTACACGAGAAAGCAATTTCAATAAGGTTGATTTACCTGCTCCATTACGCCCAATAATCCCAACAGCCTGCCCTTGTTCTATTTGGAAATTAATATCTTTAAGTGCCCACACATAATCTGATGCACCTTTTTGAGTTCTATCATTAGTCTCTCCAATTTTTAGATAAGGATCTTCCTGTCCTCTAATATTGGCCCACCATCTTACAATATCATGTTGTAATGATCCAGTTCCCACTTCACCAAGTCGATACTGTTTCGAAACATTTTCGACATCTAAAACAATATTTTTTGACATAAATAAATTCTTAAAAAAATTAAACAGTATCCATGAACGATTTTTCAACTTTATTGAAAATGAATGTGCCAATCAATAATACAATAAATATGAAAATAGTGGAGTAGAGCAACATACCAATGTTAAAATCACCCACACCAAGGTAAGCATATTTGAAGCACTCAAAAATTCCGGTTAATGGGTTGTAGTCCGCAATCCATCTGTAATTTTCGGGTATTGAAGATACGGGATAGACAACAGGTGTTATATACATATACAAAGAGACGCCAAAACCTAATAACATCGATAAATCTTTATATTTTGTTGTCATAGACGAAAAGATCATACCTGTTCCCATAGCAAATGCTGCCATTAAAATAATTAAAAAAGGTGTTGCTAATATCCATAAATTAGGATGCACATTTTTGTCTACTATAAAATAATACAAAAGAAAGCCAACAAATAAAAGGAATTGTACCGCAAATTGCATCAAGTTGGATGTTACAATAGCCAAAGGCATAACCAATCTTGGAAAATAGACCTTTCCAAATATTGAAGCGTTACCTCGGAATACATTGGACGTGTTATTAAGACAAGACGAAAAATAATTCCAAAGGATAACTCCAGATAGATAAAAAGGGATTTTCGGAGCACCATCTGTAGATAAATTAGCAATGTTACCAAAAACAATCACATACATGATGGTTGTGAAGATAGGGTTTATAAAAAACCACAAAGGGCCTAAAATAGTTTGTTTAAAAGAAGTAACGAAATCTCTCTTGACCAACATATAGACCAAGTCTCGATAATTCCAAACTTCTTTTAAGTTTAAAGAAAATAGAGAATGTTTGGCTTCAATTACTTGAGACCATTTTTTATTATCATCAATTGTGTTGTTCATGTGTTTTATTTGACTAAGTTTTTCAAATAGCTACCATAGCCACTTTTACCATATTTTTCTGCGGATTTTAAAAGTTGTTCTTCGTTAATGAATCCTTTGCGGTAAGCAATTTCTTCGATACAAGATATTTTGAAACCTTGTCTTTTTTCAAGAACACGTACAAATTCTGATGCTTCGTGTAAAGAGTCAAAAGTTCCTGTATCAAGCCACGCTGTTCCGCGACTCATCACGCCAACTTCTAGCTCCCCTTTTTCCAGGTATATTTTATTAATATCGGTAATTTCTAATTCGCCTCTTGAGGATGGTTTTAGATTTTTTGCATATTCTACAACAGAGTTGTCATAAAAATATAAACCAGGCACCGCAAAATTAGATTTAGGTGTTGTGGGTTTTTCTTCAATGGAAAGCGCATTGTTGTTTTTATCAAATTCTACAACGCCATAACGTTCAGGGTCAGATACTTGATAAGCAAATACACAACCGCCTTTAAGCTTTGTTTTGCTTTCCAAAAGTTGAGGTAGGCCTGTACCATAAAATATGTTATCTCCCAAAACCAATGCAACAGAATCGTCTCCAATAAAGTCTTCTCCAAGGATAAATGCTTGTGCTAATCCGTCTGGAGATGGCTGTATTTTGTACTCAAAACGACAACCTATTTGAGAGCCGTCTCCAAGAAGTCTTTGGAAAGCTTCCTGATCATGAGGCGTAGTGATAATTAAAATCTCACGAATTCCAGCTAATAACAGTGTGGAAATCGGGAAATAAATCATGGGTTTATCATATACAGGCATTAGTTGCTTGCTGACCGCGATTGTTAATGGGTATAATCTTGTGCCTGATCCTCCAGCGAGAATGATTCCTTTCATATTTTGTGATTATAGTGAAATAAGCTTCAAGGTGTCTCAAAGCTTATTATTCGGTTATTAGTTATATTGCTTTTCGTAATATTTTTGATAGTCTCCAGAGGTCACATGCTCGAGCCATTCTTTATTTGATAAAAACCAGTCGATTGTTTTGGAAAGGCCTTCTTCAAATGTTACAGATGGTTTCCAGCCTAGATCTTTGTTAAGTTTTGTCGCGTCTATTGCATAGCGTTTGTCATGTCCTGGTCTGTCTTTCACAAACGTAATGAGCTTTTCTGAAAAACCAACAGATTTGCCTGTTTTTTCGTCAACTTGCTTGATGAGTTCTTTTACAAGGTCGATGTTTTGCCACTCGTTCCAACCGCCAATGTTGTAGGTTTCACCAGTTTTGGCTTCATGAAAAATCTGGAAAATTGCTTTTGCATGATCGATAACATATAGCCAATCTCTTGTGTATTTTCCGTCGCCATATATTGGTAAAGGTTTTTCGTTCAGTATGTTAGAGATGCAAAGTGGAATCAGTTTTTCTGGAAAATGATTTGGCCCATAATTATTCGAACAATTAGAAACGATAAATGGCATGCCATACGTGTTCCCATAGGCTCTTACCAAATGATCGGAAGCCGCTTTGCTTGCAGAGTAGGGTGATTTTGGATCATAAGAAGTTTCCTCGGTGAAGAAACCTGTTTCTCCTAGCGCACCATAGACTTCGTCTGTAGAAACATGATAGAACAGATTGGTTCTCGTTTCATCAGGGAAATTACCATGTTGATGGTCAGGATTTAGTGCCCAAAATTCTTTAGCCAAATTTAACAGGTTAGCTGTACCATTCACGTTGGTGTTGATAAAAGCATTAGGATCGGTAATGCTTCTGTCGACATGAGATTCCGCCGCTAGATGTATGACGGCGTCAGGATTATGCTTTTCAAAAACTTTTCTAAGTTCTTCAGGTTTTGTTATATCAGCTTTTTCGAAAATGTAATTAGCTTCATTCTCGATATCTTTTAAATTTTCTAGATTTCCAGCATAAGTTAGGGCATCTAGATTGATAATTTTGGTGTTGGGAAGGTTCTTAACAAATTCTCTTACAACATGAGATCCGATAAAACCTGCGCCACCTGTTATGATAATGTTTTTCATATTAGTTTTTTACGGTTTTTCTACCGATTGATTTATAAAAAAATCCGTGTTGTTCTGGAACTTCTAGAGGGAACATATTACGACCGTCAAAGATGATTTTGTTTTTCATTTTGGATGCCATAAGTTCAAAATTTGGATTTTTAAACTCGGGCCATTCCGTTGCGATTAACAGACAGTCAGCATCTTCTAATGCGGAATACATGTCTGTCGCGTATTCGATTTTATCACCGATAACTTTGCGAACATTAGACTCCGCAATTTTATCATAAGCTATGATTTTTGCGCCTTTATCAAGAAGGATTTTGATGTTGTCCAAAGATGAAGCTTCTCGGATATCGTCTGTATTTGCTTTAAATGCCAAACCCCAAAGCGCAATTTTTTTACCACTAAGGTCATTAAAATATTTCTCGATATCGCTTGTTAAAATAACTTTTTGAGCATTGTTAACTGCTTCTGTAGATTCTAAAATTTTGAAGTTAAAATTTTCATCTTTTCCAGATTTTATTAAAGCTTTTACATCTTTCGGAAAGCATGAGCCTCCATAACCAATGCCCGGGAACAAAAACCGGTGACCAATACGATCATCGCTTCCCATGCCCAATCTCACTTTGTCAACATCGGCACCTACCAATTCGCAATAATTTGCGATTTCGTTCATAAAAGTAATTTTTACAGCCAAGAAAGAATTAGCTGCATATTTTGTGAGTTCTGATGATTTTTCATCCATGAAAATTATTGGAATTCCCGTATTGGTAAATGGCTGATAGATTTGTGCCATAATGTTTTTTGCTCTCTCAGAACTGCAACCTACAACAACTCTAGCAGGATTCATAGAGTCTTCAACCGCAAAACCTTCTCTCAAAAATTCTGGATTGGATACAACGTCAAACGGAATATCTGTTTTCGATTTGATAACTGCCCCCACTTTATCCGCTGTGCCTACTGGGACAGTTGATTTGTTAACCACAACTTTATAGTCGGTCATCATTTTGCCAATGTCATTAGCGACTTTTAGAACGTATGACAAATCTGCTGATCCATCTTCTCCTGGCGGTGTTGGAAGTGCCAAGTAGATAACTTCACTTTTGTCTAAAGCTTCTTTAAGATTGGTCGTGAAAAATAAACGATTGGCTTGTATATTTCGAAGAAACATTTCCTCAAGGTTTGGCTCGTATATTGGGACGATACCTTGTTTCATGTCTTCAACTTTTTTTTCATCAATGTCTACACAATATACAGAATTTCCCAATTCTGCTAAGGTTGTACCAGTTACTAATCCTACATAACCAGTTCCTACAATGGTAATATTCAATGTTTGAGTTTTTAAATTTTGTACAAAGATAATTTTTTTTAACATATTTATAATGACTTTAGTCTTTTTCGTGATTTTAGTACAGTTTAATTTTTTTGTTAAATGTTAAGAAGCTTGTTGATGTAAAGCCTTAAAATTCAATATAATTTGGATTTTTTTAAAAAAAGACTTACATTTGCAGAAGATTTACGGAACAGAATGAAAAGGCCTTCGAGAGAGAGCCTTTTTTCGTAGATGTAATTCATGAGAAAATATGAGTTTTAGAGAGAAAGTAGAAGCTTTGGTGGCTTCTTATTTAGAGGAGAGAGAGGATTTGTTTTTGGTTGATCTTAAGATTTCGGCAGATGACCAAATAACAATTATTATCGATGGAGATCAAGGGGTTAATTTACAAGATTGCTTGGATGTTAGTCGCGCTGTCGAGTTTAATCTTGATCGCGAAGAGCATGATTTTGGGCTTCAGGTGATGTCTCCAGGCTTGTCGGAGCCATTGACTTTGGTGAGACAATTCAGAAAAAATCTAGGAAGAGAATTGGATGTTCTTCTGACTACAGATGAAAAAATCCAAGGAGAGTTGATAATGGTTGATGATGAGTCAATCACTTTGATGTTGAGATATCGCCGTCCAAAACTTATTGGAAAAGGTAAAGAAGATGTCGAAGAAGAAAAAGTAATAAGCCTTGCTGATATCAAAAAGGCTTTGGTGGTAATTAAATTTTAATAAAGAAAAATATTAATCAATGGATAATTTAGCTTTAATTGAAGCATTTGGCGATTTTAAAGAAGTAAAAAATATTAGCAAAATTGATTTGATGGCAATCATAGAAGATTCTCTTAAAACACTTTTGAGAAAAAGATATGATTCTGACGATCATTTTGATGTTATTGTTAACCCTGATAAAGGCGATTTTCAAATTTTCTTGAATAAGAGAATTGTTGAAGATGAGATGTCAGAAGATGATGACTTAGAAATCGAAATTTCTGAAGTTAGAAAAATTGACTCAACTTTTGAAGTTGGTGAAGAATATACACAAGAAATTCCTGTGGCTAAATTAGGCCGTAGAAACATCTTGACGCTTAAGCAGATTTTAGCAACTAAAATTCAGGAGCATTTTAATGCAGCTTTGTACGAGCAATTCCGCGACAGGATTGGACAATTGGTAGTTGGAGAAGTTCACCATATTCGTCACAAACATGTTATCATGTTGGATGATGAAGGTAACGAGTTTATCCTGCCAAAAGAAAACCAAATCCCATCTGACTTCTTCAAAAAAGGTGACAATGTTCGTGCAATTGTTGAAAGTGTTGACTTTAGAGGGGCAAAACCACAGATTATCATTTCAAGAACTTCACCGAAGTTTTTAGAGCAATTATTAGAATTAGAAATTCCTGAAATCCAAGACGGAACCATCATACTTAAGAAAGTAGTGAGAATTCCAGGTGAAAAAGCGAAAATCGCGGTTGACGCATACGATGACAGAATTGATCCAGTAGGAGCTTGTGTAGGGGTAAAAGGTTCAAGAATACATGGTGTGGTTAGAGAATTGCGCAATGAGAATATCGACGTAATTCAATGGTCAAAAAATCCGGAAATTCTTGTTAAAAGAGCTTTAGGAAATATCATTATTAATAAAGTAGAAATCAACGAGGAAGCCAACTATGCATTGGTGTATACGCCCGTTGAGGAGATTTCTAAAGTCATTGGTAAACAAGGACAGAATATTAAACTAGCCTCTTGGTTGACAGATTTTGAAATTGATGTTTACAGAGAAAAACAAGAAGACGACGATGTAGAGTTGACAGAGTTTACTGACGAGATTGAAGATTGGGTGATTGCAGAATTCAAAAAAGTAGGATTAGAAACCGCTAGAAGTGTTTTAGATAAAGATACAGAAGCCTTGCTTAATCTTGTTGATTTGGAAGAAGAAACCATCCAAGAAGTTAAAGAAATTTTGAGAGCAGAACTAGAAGATTAATTCTCAAAATTAGTCTTTGAAATATCCTATTAAAAAGTAAAGTTAAAATAGTAGTACCTTTGCTACGACAACTAAAATAAAGAAGTAAATTTAAATATGCCAAAAATTAGATTAAATAAAGCGGTTAAAGAACTTAACATTTCAATACCACGTGCTGTAGAATATCTACAAGGTAAGGGTATTGAGGTTGACAGTAATCCCAACGCTCTATTAGAAGAACAGGCATTTTCTGCATTAGAAGCTGAGTTTCGCAAAGATGGCGAACAAAGAAAAGCTTCTCATGAGGTGGTGATTTCTAAAGTTCCAGACGAAAAACTGGAAATTCAAGAAGCAAAACCTGAGGTTATAAGAGCCAAAGCTAGCGTACCCGAAACTAAAATTTTGGGTAAAATAGATCTTGATGCACAAAAACCAGTAGAAGAGGTGGCTAAGCCAGTTGTGGAAGATGCTGTGCCTGCGAAGCAAGAGGACAAAAAAGAAGAGAAACCAGAACTTAAAATTGTCGATAAAATTGATTTGTCGCAGTTTGAAACAAGGCCAAAAGCTGCCAAAAAAGAAGTTTCTAAAAAACCAAAAGCTGAAGAAGCACCATCAAAAACTGAAGAAGTGAAGCCAAAAGTTGAAAAGCCAATTGAAGCTAAACCTGCAACACAACCAAAAGTTGAAGCACCTGCAAAATCTGAAAAAACAGAAGAACCGGCAATAACATCTTCAGAACCTGATAAAATCGAAACGGTTTATCAAAAACTAGATGGTCCCAAAATCTTGAAAGAGAAAATTGACCTATCACAATTCGCAACAAAACCAAAATCTTCTAATGCTGGCGGACCAAACGCTGCTAAGAAGAAAAGAAAAAGAATTGAAAAACCAGGTCAGCCAGGAGCCAACAACCAACAAGGCGGAAATAATAATAACGCAGGAGGACAAGGCGGTAACAACCAAGGTGGCAACAGATTTGGTAACAATAATAACCGAGGTGGTCAAGGTGGCAACAACCAAGGTGGAAACCGTGGTGGCAACAATAACCGTGGTGGCCAAGGTGGAAATCGTGGAGGCAACAATAGAGGCGGACAAAGAGTGATGCCTGTTGAGTTGACAGATGAACAAGTTAAAAATCAAATTAAAGAGACTTTAGAAAAACTGACCAACAAAGGCGGTAAAAATAAAGGAGCTAAACACAGAAAAGATAAACGTAATTGGAGAAGAGAGCAAGATGAACTTCAACAAGAACGTGAAGCACAAGATACAACGCTTAAAGTAACAGAGTTTATTACGGTTAACGAGTTAGCCAGTCTTATGGACGTTAGTCCAACAGAGGTTATCTCTGCCTGTTTCTCGTTAGGAGTTATGGTAACGATGAACCAGCGTTTGGAAGCGGATACTTTAACATTGGTTGCCGATGAATTCGGTTATAAAATTGAATTCTCTGATGCTGATCTTGAGGAATCAATCGAAGATGAAGTTGCAGATTCCGAAGAGGATTTGTCAACAAGAGCGCCAATTGTAACCGTAATGGGACACGTTGACCATGGTAAAACATCTTTGCTTGACTACGTTCGTAAAGCAAATGTTATAGCAGGTGAATCGGGAGGAATCACTCAGCATATCGGTGCGTATAATGTTAAACTAGAGAATGGTCAGAAGATTACCTTCTTAGATACACCTGGTCACGAAGCCTTTACAGCGATGAGAGCGCGTGGTGCTCAGGTTACTGATATTGTAATTATCGTAATTGCAGCAGATGACGATGTCATGCCACAGACCAAAGAGGCTATTGCCCATGCGCAAGCAGCTGGCGTACCTATGATTATTGCAATTAACAAAGTAGATAAACCAAACGCTAATCCAGATAATATCCGTCAACAACTTTCAGGGATGAATATTCTTGTAGAAGAATGGGGAGGAAATGTACAATCGCAAGAGATTTCTGCTAAGTTTGGTAACAACGTAGATTTGTTGCTTGAGAAAGTATTACTTCAAGCGGAAATGTTAGAGCTAAAAGCTAATCCTGATCGTTCAGCAAACGGTGTTGTAATCGAAGCTGCATTAGATAAAGGCCGTGGTTATGTGTCAACAATGTTGGTTCAGAACGGGACTTTAAAAGTAGGAGATTATATCGTTGCGGGTAAAAACCATGGTAAGATTAAAGCCATGTTGGATGAGCGTGGAAAACCCATGCCAAGTGCAGGGCCTTCTATTCCGGTAACTATTTTAGGTTTAGACGGTGCGCCAACGGCGGGTGATAAATTCCGAGTTTACGAAGACGAAAAAGAAGCTAAAAATATTGCAAACAAACGTGAGCAACTTCAAAGAGAGCAAACACTTCGTACTAAGAAACATCTTACATTGGATGAGATTGGGCGTCGTATTGCACTAGGGGATTTCAAAGAGCTTAATATTATTCTTAAAGGTGACGTGGATGGTTCTGTTGAAGCATTGTCAGATCAATTACAGAGATTGTCTACAGCTGAGATACAGGTTAATATATTACATAAAGGCGTTGGTCAGATTACAGAAAGTGATGTCTTATTAGCCGCCGCATCGGATGCGATTGTTATCGGATTTAATGTAAGAGCAAGTGTTAATGCAAAAGATATTGCAGATAAAGAAGAGGTAGAAATTAGAACATATTCTATTATCTATGCTGCTATCGATGAAGTGAAAGAAGCGATGGAAGGCATGCTTTCTCCAGAGATTAAAGAACAAGTAATTGGTAACGTAGAGATTCGCGAAGTGTTCAAGATTTCTAAAGTTGGTACTATTGCGGGTTGTATGGTTCTTACAGGAAAAGTAACCCGTAACTCAAAAGTTAGACTTCTTAGAGATGGTATCGTGAAATTCGATGGCGAGCTAGAAAGCTTAAAACGTTTCAAAGACGATGTTAAAGAAGTTACCAAGGGCTATGAGTGTGGTCTTAATTTAAAAGGTTACAACGACATTGAGGTTGGCGACATTTTAGAAGTGTACGAAGAAATCTCCGTGAAGAAGAAACTGAAATAAAAAATACTATTCAATGAATAATAGGCTGCTAAGATCATTAGCGGCCTATTTTATTTTTATTAATAATCGTTTTAATTTAAGAATTAACTTGTAAAATAAGACGTGATATAATGTTGTTTTCTTTTTGATTTTAATAAATGTTTAAGAAAGTTTTAAAATTAATTTGGTGTATTAGGAAAAAATTAACATATTTGTAGCTTATAATATCAAATTAGTGTTAATATGAACGTGAAACTACGAGTTTTAAGCGCTGGGGCTATTTTCTTTATGGGGGCCTCAATGTTTTCACAACAAAAAAAATCCGATACGATAACTAATGCTATTGAGGAGGTAGTTATTTTAGGTACGTATGGTATCAAAGAGACCCAAGAACAAAAAGTAGGTTCTTATTCATTAGTTTCTGCTAAAGCCTTAGAAAAGCCTGTTGCGATATCTGTTGATTTAGCCATTGCAGGGCAAGTTTCGGGAGCTGTTATTAGTTCTAATAGCGGACAGCCAGGGTCAAATGCAAAAGTGCTTATCCGGGGTATCAGTAGTCTTAGTGGGGATAATCAACCACTTTATATTATTGATGGTGTTCCGGTTACAGTTGGAGATCAAGCTGGTGTTGCAACCTCTTCCAATGGTTTGTCATTAGTGGATCCTTCAGATATAGAGTCAGTAGAGGTTTTGAAAGATGGTGCAACAACATCACTTTATGGATCTAGAGGGGCTTCTGGTGTTATCATTATTAAAACCAAATCTGGTAAAGGTGGTAGAGGTAAGCTAACTCTTAATATGGAGTATGGTATGGGAACTGCTGCCTACGAGAAGTATAGTTTTATGAATGCTTCACAACAGATGCAGTCTTTGGTAATGGGTTATATGGGGAACGGAGAGTCTTTGGAAGCTGCTACTAATAGTGCAAATGCAATTTTAAGAAATTGGGATGGTACTGTAGATACGGATTGGGAAAAAGCAACAAGACGCTCTTCAACAGGTTTGTACAAATATGGTCTTAATTACTCTTTCGGGAATGAAAAAATCAAAGGTTATGCTTCGGTTGGTTCTACGGAACAAGAAGGTATAATTCGTGATGCATTATATAGAAGAATTAATGCAACTGTAAAATTGAATGCTAAGCTGTCAGATAAAATTAATGTAGCATTTTCTAATATCGTATCTAGAGGAACACAGTGGGGACCATTAGATTATGGTTATTTTGCAAACCCTGTATTGAGTTCTAGATTTGCTTCTCCTACGAGTCCTATTTATAATAAAGATGGTTCTTATAATCTTGATATCGTTACTTCTGCAGGTGAAGATTTTAACCCTGTAGCTATTCAGAATATTAACAGAAGAAAGTCAGCGGTTACAAAGATACTTTCGTCTTTTGGTTTGGATTATAGCATTATGAGTAATTTGAGATTCTCTACTAATTTGGGAATGGACTACAATTACTATGATGAGTCAGAATATCGTAACCCAGATTTTGGTGATGGTAACAACCCAACACAAGGTATTATGGGGTTAGCTTTGCAGAGTGATTTTAGCTATACTACATTGAACTGGTCAAACTTCTTACACTACGATTGGACAATTAATGACGACCATAAAATTAATTTATCTGCAGGGACAGAATATACGCAATTGTGGACAAAACGTTCTCAATCTGCTTCTACAGGTTTTGCAAGTGGACACTATGAGCAGAATAACTTGCAGTGGGGACCAACACCATACATGGCTTGGTCTTATAATGAACAAAGTCATTTGATTGGTCTTATTGGAAGAGCTTCTTATGGTTACAAAGATTTGTTCAATGTAATGGGATCATTCAGAAGAGATAAATATTCACACTTTGGAGATGATAGAAAAGAAGGTAATTTCTGGGCTACTGGAGCTAATGTTAATCTTCATAAATTAGGAAACATTGGAAATTATTTTAATGAGTTAAAAGTAAGAGCGAGTTATGGTGAAGTGGGGAACATAGGAGCTATCCAATATCTTTCTCGTCCAACTTTAGGTGTTGCCAATTATATGCTAGAAAACGGGATGGCTATTAACAATCCTGGAAATGAAGATTTAGGTTGGGAAAAATCTAAAAAATATAACATCGGTTTAGACCTTGGTTTGGTTCAGAATAGATTGAAAATATCTTTAGATGTTTACAAAAATATTGTAACAGAACAGCTAACAACACAAGTGCCTAATGCACCTTCTACAGGTTTTGGTAACTTAGTAGGAAATGCGCTAGGGCATGAGTCAAAAGGTATTGAATCAACAATCTCTTATGATGTGTTCAAGAAAGGAGATTTCAACTGGACAATTAATGCTAACTATGGTTATAACAAATCAGTTGTTACTAAGATTTTAGGACCTTATGTCGGTGTAGATGGATTTAAAAGATATGTTGTAGGGCATAATCCAACAGAGTGGTTCTTGTCACATTATGCAGGTGTTGATAAGTCTAATGGAGATGCATTATGGTATACTGATGCTACCCATACGCAGTTAAGTAACGGTTCTGGTACGAGCGCTTCAGTATTAAGAGACTTTACAGGTAAAAATGCATTACCAGCGCATACTGCAGGATTAACAAATACATTTAGTTATAAAAATTTAACATTAAGCTTATTATTCACTTACCAAGGAGATTTCTATGTGTATGATCTTTGGGGAAGATATTTTGATAATGATGGTCAAGGTGTGAAAGATAATAAGGTTGTAGATGTGTTAAATAGCTGGACGCCAACTAATACAAATGCGGATAGGCCTCAATATAGAGCGGGTAACGCGGTGCCGATGTATCACTCTACAAGATATCTATATAAAGGAGATAATATCAAGCTAAAGAGTGCGGAACTTGGCTATAAACTAACTAAAGATCAAATGAAGATTGATGGTATTAATAATGTGTACCTTTATGTAAGAGGTGTTAACTTATTAACATTTGCATTTGATAAAAACTTGCCTTTCGATCCAGAATCTAATAGCAATCACATGGGAACCATTGGAGGTATGGGATTATACGATCAAACAATGCCATTGATGAGACAATTTATGGTGGGTGCAACGATTGATTTTTAATTAAAACTCTAACAACGATTACAATGAAAAATAAAATTATATTATCACTATTTTTAGGTTCATTATTATTTTCTTCTTGCTCGGACAGCAT